>NCHQ01000044.1 GCA_002281855.1 Rhodospirillales bacterium 24-66-33
GCTGATCCAGCCGATCGCCATGGACGAGGGCCTGCGCTTCGCCATCCGCGAGGGCGGCCGCACCGTCGGCGCCGGCGTCGTCACCAAAGTCGTAAAGTAGTGCTATAAGAGGATCGCCGCCGGCACCAATCCGGCGGCGATGGTCTGCAGGAGTGTAGCTCAGTTGGTAGAGCATCGGTCTCCAAAACCGAGGGTCGTGGGTTCGAGTCCCTCCGCTCCTGCCATTTTTTGAAGATTGGCGATCATGACGACGAAGAATCCTGTCGAATTCGCCCGCGAAGTCCGGGCCGAGGTGGCCCGGGTCACGTGGCCGACGCGTCGTGAGACCATGATCACCACCAGCATGGTCTTCATCTTCGTCGTCATCGCGGCGTTGTTCTTTCTGGTCGCCGACAAGATCATTGGCTTCGTCGTGAAGCTTCTTCTCGGAGTTTCCTGACATGGCTCATCGCTGGTACGTCGTTCACGCCTACTCGGGCTTCGAGAACAAGGTCGCCCAGTCGATCCGTGAGCAGGCCGGGAAGAAGGGTCTGGACGACGAAATCACCGAGGTCATCGTTCCGACCGAGGAGGTCGTGGAAGTCCGTCGCGGCAGCAAGGTCAATACCGAGCGCAAGTTCTTCCCGGGCTATGTGCTGGTGAAGATGGATCTGACGGACGACTCCTGGCATCTGGTCAAGAATACCGCCAAGGTCACGGGCTTCCTGGGTGGCGGTGGTCGCGGCAAGCCGGTGCCGATCTCCGAGGCCGAGGCCAACCGCATTCTGAAGCAGGTTCAGGAGGGCGTGGAGCGTCCCAAGCCTGCCGTCAGCTTCGAGATCGGCGAACAGGTCAAGGTGGCCGACGGTCCATTCGCTTCCTTCAACGGCACCGTCGAGGATGTCGATGAGGAGCGAGCCCGCCTGAAGGTCGCCGTCTCCATCTTCGGCCGGTCGACCCCCGTCGAGCTCGACTACGCCCAGGTGGAAAAGATCTGATTCGTCCCCATATCGGTGGACAAGATCGGGGTTGTGGCGGGCGGTCTTATTTGGTAGATCGCGCGCCCTTGGGAGGGCTGGCCGTGCGCCGGCCTTTTCTCATGAGGTGGATTGAGGCCGAAAATCCCTTGGGATCAAGGACTTGATCGTTTTCTGGTGCGGGAGGCCTGCCATGGCCGGACCGCGCCGCCCACAGGAAAGGGGCATGCATGGCTAAAAAGATCCAAGCCTACGTCAAGCTGCAAGTGCCGGCTGGCAAGGCCAATCCGTCTCCGCCGATCGGGCCTGCGCTCGGTCAGCAGGGCGTCAACATCATGGAATTCTGCAAGCAGTTCAACGCGAAGACGCAGAAGATGGAACCGGGCATGCCGATCCCGGTGGTCATCACCGTGTTCCAGGACCGCAGCTTCACGTTCGTCACCAAGACGCCGCCGGTGACCTACTTCCTGAAGAAGGCGGCCGGCATCGAGTCGGGCGCCAAGACGGTCGGCACCCAGATCGTCGGCAAGGTGACGACGCAGCAGGTCAGGGAGATCGCCGAGCAGAAGATGCCGGATCTCAACTGCGATACCGTCGAGTCGGCGATGGCCCAGGTGGTGGGCTCGGCCCGCTCGATGGGCCTCCAGGTGGTGGAGTAGGACCATGGCTCAGGGCAAGCGTTTCAAGACGGCGTCCGCCACGGTCGACCGCGAGAAGATGTATCCGCTCGAAGAGGCGGTGAAGCTCGTCAAGGCCAACGCCAAGGCGAAGTTCGATGAGACCATCGAGGTCGCGATGAACCTCGGCATCGATCCGCGTCACGCCGACCAGGCGGTCCGCGGCATGATCGAGCTGCCGAACGGCACCGGCAAGTCGGTGCGCGTCGCGGTGTTCGCCCGTGGTGCCAAGGCGGAGGAAGCCAAGGCCGCGGGTGCCGACATCGTCGGCGCCGAGGACCTGGCTGAGAAGATCAACGCCGGCGAAATGAATTTCGAGCGCTGCATCGCCACCCCCGACATGATGGGCGTGGTGGGTCGGTTGGGTAAGGTCCTCGGCCCGCGCGGCCTGATGCCGAATCCAAAGCTCGGCACGGTGACGCAGGACGTGGCCGCCGCCGTCAAGGCCGCCAAGGCCGGCTCGATCGAGTTCCGCGCCGAGAAGGCTGGCATCGTTCATGCTGGGGTGGGCAAGGCCTCGTTCAGCGAGGAGGCGATCACCGCCAACGTGAAGGCGCTGATCGCGGCGATCAACCGGGCCAAGCCGAGCGGCGCCAAGGGCACCTTCATCAAGAAGGTGTCGCTGAGCTCGACGATGGGTCCGGGCGTCAAGCTCGACCTGGCCACTGCGATCGCCTGATCGCGGTCGAAAGATTTTGAGAGATTCCGCCGCAGGCCGCGAGGCCGGCGGCGGGAGGAGCGAAGAGGCCGCAAGGCTTCCAGCTCCACCTGTCCGAGACCACCGGTACTCGACCCTCGCGGGCCGGGCTTAATGGGGAAACCCGCCAGTGCAGACGGGGGCAAGGGAATCGACGCTGCACCGCAAGGTGCGCGCACGTGCCCGAACTTCCGGGGCAGGCGAACCGGACCGCAAGGTCTCCGTGTCGCGCTAACCCGCTAACGGAGGCTGCGCAGTCTGTAACGCAGCCGGTCCGATCCGGATCCTCCGGATTGGACCATAGTTGGAGAAAGCCGTGAATCGTTCGGAAAAGGCCGAAGCGATCGTCGAGCTGAACCAGATCTTCAAGGACGCCAACCTGATGGTGGTTACCCGCCAGTCAGGTCTGACCGTCCAGGAAGTGACGGACCTGCGTCGCAAGATCAGGGCAGCCGGCGCAAGCTACAAGGTCACGAAGAATCGGCTCACGCTGCGTGCCCTCGAGGGCACGTCCTTCACGGCGCTCGGCCCCATGTTTCAGGGACCGACTGCCATCGCCTATTCCAAGGATCCGGTCGCAGCGGCGAAAGTCGTCGCGGCCTATGCCAAGGGCAACGAAAAGCTGACGATCGTCGGCGGTTCTCTGGATGGTGAGACATTGGACGTCGCTGGCGTCCAGGCCCTCGCCACCCTCCCGTCCCTCGACGCTCTGCGCGGCAAGATCATCGGTCTTCTGCAGGCCCCGGCGACCAAGGTCGCTGGTGTGCTCGTGGCGCCCGCGGGTCAGCTCGCTCGTGTGTTCGGTGCATATGGAGCCACGGAAGACGGCGCGAAGGCGGCGTAAGTCGCTATCAAATCGACGTCACGAAATCGAAGTTCGGGTTATTAGGAGACTAAAATGGCTAATCTCGAGAAGCTGGTCGAAGAGTTGTCGGCCCTGACGGTCCTCGAGGCCGCTCAGCTCAGCAAGCTGCTGGAAGAGAAGTGGGGCGTCAGCGCCGCCGCTCCGGTCGCCGTCGCCGCCGCTGCTGGCGCGGCTGCCGCTCCGGTCGAGGTCAAGGACGAGTTCAACGTCGTTCTCACCGCCGCCGGCGACAAGAAGATCAACGTCATCAAGGCGGTCCGCGAGATCACCGGTCTCGGCCTCAAGGAAGCCAAGGACCTGGTCGAAGCGGCTCCGAAGTCGGTCAAGGAAGGCGTGCCGAAGGCCGATGCCGAGAAGCTCAAGGCGAAGCTCGAGGCCGAAGGCGCCAAGGTCGAGCTCAAGTAGGACGGTTTACCGGCCGGGTCGGCTTCCTTCGGGAGGCCGGCCCGTTCGGGCCTCTTTTCCGAACGGACTTCCCCGAGGGGTCCGTTCCGACAAGTGGCCCTCTGCAACGGATGGGGCGAACGGCTGGCGGGCCGGGAGCTCCGAGAAAGCAGCGGGTGTTTATCACCGCCCTTGAACCTTCGAGGACGCAGGATGGCCACGGCCTTCAATACGCGCAAACGGATTCGTCGCTTCTTCGGCCACATCGAATCGGTGGCGCCGATGCCGAACCTCATCGAGGTCCAGAAGAGCTCCTACGAGAGCTTCCTCCAGCGCGTCACGCCGGCGCCCAAGCGCACTCAGTCGGGTCTCCAGGAAGTCTTCCGCGGCGTGTTCCCGATCAAGGACTTCGCCGAGCGCGCCAGCCTCGAGTTCGTCAAGTACGAGTTCGAGGAGCCCAAGTACGACGTCGAGGAGTGCCAGCAGCGCGGCATCACCTATGCCGCGCCGCTGAAGGTCACGCTGCAGCTCGTGGTCTGGGACATCGACGAGGAAGCCGGCTCGCGCTCGATCCGCGATATCAAGGAGCAGGACGTCTACATGGGCGACATGCCGCTCATGACCGACAACGGCACCTTCATCGTGAACGGCACGGAACGCGTGATCGTTTCCCAGATGCACCGTTCGCCGGGCGTCTTCTTCGACCACGACAAGGGCAAGACCCACAGCTCGGGCAAGTACCTCTTTGCCGCCCGCATCATCCCCTATCGCGGCTCGTGGCTCGACTTCGAGTTCGACGCCAAGGACCTGATCCACGTCCGCATCGACCGTCGCCGCAAGATCCCGGTGACGACGCTGCTGCTGGCGCTGGACAACGACGCCACGTGGAAGAAGCGCACCGCTGCCCTGGCCAAGGGCCAGACGCTCGATCCGTCCGAAGCCCAGGGACTGTCGCCGGAAGAGATCCTGGCGGCCTTCTACGGACAGGTCGTCTACACGCGCGGCGAAGACGGCTGGAGCACGCCGTTCGAGGCCGAGTCGATGCGCGGCGTGAAGCTGACGCATGATCTTGTGAACGGGAAGACCGGCAAGTCCGTCGCCGAAGCCGGCACGAAGATGACGCCGCGTCTGCTCAACAAGCTCAGGGAAGCGGGCCTTACGGACATTCGCGTTCTGCCCGAGGAGTTGATCGGGCGCTATGCCGCGGTCGACGTCATCAACGAGAAGACGGGCGAGATCTACGTCGAAGCCGGCCAGGAGATCACCGAGGCCGTGCTCGAGATGTTCGATGAGAACGGCGTCGACGTGCTTCCGACCCTTGCCATCGACCACGTCAACGTTGGCCCGTACATCCGCAACACGCTCGCGGCCGACAAGAACTCGAACCGCGAAGAAGCGCTGCTCGACATCTACCGCGTCATGCGTCCGGGTGAGCCGCCGACGCTCGAACAGGCCGAGACCCTGTTCCAGGGCCTGCTTTTCGACATCGACCGCTACGACCTGTCGCCGGTCGGCCGCGTGAAGATGAACATGCGCCTCGATTTCGAGAACGTGCCCGACACCCAGCGCACGCTGCGTCGCGAGGATATCCTGGCGGTGGTCAAGGTGCTGCACGGCCTCAAGGATGGCCGCGGCGAGATCGACGACATCGACCATCTCGGCAACCGTCGCGTACGCTCGGTCGGCGAGCTGATGGAGAACCAGTACCGCGTCGGCCTGCTGCGCATGGAGCGGGCGATCCGCGAGCGCATGAGCTCGATCGACATCGACACGGTGATGCCGCACGACCTGATCAACGCCAAGCCGGCGGCGGCGGCGGTGCGCGAGTTCTTCGGCTCCTCGCAGCTCTCGCAGTTCATGGACCAGACCAACCCGCTGTCGGAAGTCACCCACAAGCGCCGCCTCTCGGCGCTTGGACCGGGCGGCCTGACGCGCGAGCGCGCCGGCTTCGAGGTGCGCGACGTGCATCCGACGCACTATGGCCGTATCTGCCCGATCGAGACGCCGGAAGGCCCGAACATCGGCCTGATCAACTCGCTGGCGACCTATGCCCGCGTGAACCAGTACGGCTTCATCGAGAGCCCGTACCGCAAGGTTTCGGGCGGTCGCGTGACCGACGAGGTCGTCTATCTGTCGGCGATGGAGGAGGGCCGCTACACGGTCGCCCAGGCCAACGCAGAGATCGACGCCAAGGGCAAATTCGTGTCCGAGCTGGTGCAGTGCCGCAAGGGCGGTGAGTACATTCTCGGCCGGCCCGAGACGATCGACTTCGTCGACGTCTCGCCCAAGCAGATCGTGTCGGTCGCCGCGGCGCTGATCCCGTTCCTCGAGAACGACGACGCGAACCGCGCGCTGATGGGCTCGAACATGCAGCGCCAGGCGGTGCCGCTCATCCAGGCCGAGTCGCCGCTGGTCGGCACCGGCATGGAAGAGGTGGTGGCCCGCGACTCGGGCGTCGCCATCTCGGCACGGCGCACGGGCATCGTCGACCAGGTCGACGCGATGCGTATCGTGGTGCGTGCGACGGACGACATCGGTCCGAACCGCCCGGCGGTCGACATCTACAACCTGCTGAAGTTCCAGCGTTCCAACCAGAGCACCTGCATCACCCAGAAGCCGCTCGTCCGGGTCGGCGACCATGTGAAGAAGGGTGACATCGTGGCCGACGGGCCGTCGACGCAGAACGGCGAGCTGGCGCTCGGCCGCAACGTGCTCGTCGCGTTCATGCCGTGGAACGGCTACAACTTCGAGGACTCGATCCTCCTCTCCGAGCGCATCGTGCGCGATGACGTCTTCACCTCGATCCACATCGAGGAGTTCGAGGTCATGGCCCGCGACACCAAGCTCGGCCAGGAAGAGATCAGCCGCGACATCCCGAACGTCGGCGAGGAGGCTCTCAAGAACCTCGACGAGGCGGGCATCGTCTATATCGGCGCCGAGGTGAAGGCGGGCGACATCCTGGTCGGCAAGGTGACGCCCAAGGGCGAGAGCCCGATGACCCCGGAAGAGAAGCTGCTGCGCGCCATCTTCGGTGAGAAGGCGGCGGACGTGCGCGACACGTCGCTGAAGGTGCCGCCGGGCGTCGAGGGCACCGTCGTCGAGGTCCGCGTGTTCAATCGCCGGGGCGTCGACAAGGACGAGCGTGCGCTCGCCATCGAGCGTGACGAGATCGAGCGTCTCGCCAAGGACCGTGACGACGAAAAGGCCATCCTCGAGCGCAGCTTCTACAGCCAGCTCCAGGAAATGCTGATGAACCAGGTGGTCGCCGGCGGGCTCAAGGGCCTGAAGCCGGGCACCAAGATCGCCGACAACGTGCTGGGCGAGTACACGCCGGGCCAGTGGCGGCAGATCGCCGTCAAGGCCGACAAGAAGCAGTCCGAGATCGAGGCGCTGAACAAGCAGTTCGACGATTCGATGAAGCGCCTGCAGGACCGGTTCGACAGCAAGGTCGACAAGCTGCAGCGCGGCGACGAGCTGCCGCCGGGCGTGATGAAGATGGTCAAGGTCTTCGTCGCGACCAAGCGCAAGCTGCAGCCGGGCGACAAGATGGCCGGCCGTCACGGCAACAAGGGCGTCATCTCGCGCATCATGCCGCTCGAGGACATGCCGTACCTGGAAGAGGGCGGTCCGGTCGACATCGTGCTCAACCCGCTCGGCGTGCCGTCACGCATGAACGTCGGTCAGATCCTCGAGACCCATCTCGGCTGGGCCGCGTCGGGTCTCGGCAAGAAGATCGGCAAGATGCTCGAGGACGCGCGCGAGATCTCGGTGACGCAGATCAAGAAGCAGCTGCGCGAGATCTACGGCGAGAAGAGCTTCAAGGCCGACATCGCCGACCTCAGCGACGAGCAGACGATCGAACTCGCCCGCAACCTGAGCAAGGGCGTGCCATTCGCATCGCCGGTGTTCGACGGCGCGCACGAGCCCGACATCGTCGAGATGCTGGAAATGGCCGGTCTCGACCGGTCCGGCCAGGTCACCCTGGTCGACGGCCGCACGGGCGAGCCGTTCGACCGCAAGGTGACCGTCGGCTACATCTACATGCTGAAGCTGCATCATCTCGTGGACGACAAGATCCACGCGCGTTCGATCGGACCGTACAGCCTGGTCACCCAGCAGCCGCTGGGCGGCAAGGCCCAGTTCGGCGGACAGCGTTTCGGCGAGATGGAAGTGTGGGCGCTGGAGGCCTACGGCGCCGCGTACACGCTGCAGGAGATCCTCACCGTCAAGTCGGACGACGTGGCCGGGCGCACCAAGGTCTACGAGGCCATCGTGCGCGGCGACGACACCTTCGAGGCGGGCATCCCGGAATCCTTCAACGTGCTGGTCAAGGAGCTGCGCTCCCTCGGCCTCAACGTCGAATTGAACCAGTCGGTCACCTGAGGGTGACCGGCCTCCCGACTTCGAGAATTACGTCCACAGAACAGTAGGACAACAATGACCGACCTTATCAACGTACTGGGCCAGCCTCAGGGCACCCCGACCTTCGACGAGATCCGCATCTCGATCGCCAGCCCCGAGCGCATCCGCACCTGGAGCCACGGCGAGATCAAGAAGCCGGAGACCATCAACTACCGCACGTTCAAGCCGGAGCGTGACGGCCTGTTCTGCGCCCGCATCTTCGGGCCGATCAAGGACTACGAGTGCCTGTGCGGCAAGTACAAGCGCATGAAGTTCCGCGGCATCACCTGCGAGAAGTGCGGCGTCGAGGTGACCCTCACCAAAGTGCGCCGCGAGCGCATGGGCCACATCGAGCTGGCGTCGCCTGTGGCGCACATCTGGTTCCTGAAGTCGCTGCCGAGCCGCATCGGCCTGCTGCTCGACATGACGCTGCGCGACCTCGAGCGCATCCTGTATTTCGAGAACTACGTCGTCAGCAATCCCGGCCTGACGCCGCTCAAGTACCGTGAGCTGCTGAACGAAGAGCAGTACCTCAACGCGCTCGACGAGTATGGCGAGGGCTCCTTCGAGGCCGAGATCGGCGCCGAGGCGATCCGCGGCATGCTGCAGGCGATCGACCTCAACGAGGAGCGCCCCCGGCTGCGTGAGGAACTGCGCGAGACGACATCGGAGGCCAAGCGCAAGAAGCTCGTGAAGCGCCTCAAGCTCTGCGAGAACTTCATCGAGTCCGGCGCCCGTCCGGAATGGATGATCCTCGAGCTGGTGCCGGTGATCCCGCCCGAGCTGCGCCCGCTGGTGCCGCTCGACGGCGGCCGCTTCGCGACGTCAGACCTGAACGACCTCTATCGTCGCGTCATCAACCGCAACAACCGTCTCAAGCGGCTGATGGAGCTGCGCGCGCCCGACATCATCGTGCGCAACGAGAAGCGCATGCTGCAGGAGTCGGTCGACGCCCTGTTCGACAACGGCCGTCGCGGCCGCGTCATCACGGGCGCCAACAAGCGTCCCCTGAAGTCGCTCAGCGACATGCTGAAGGGCAAGCAGGGCCGCTTCCGCCAGAACCTGCTCGGCAAGCGCGTCGACTATTCGGGCCGTTCCGTCATCGTGGTCGGTCCGGAACTCAAGCTGCACCAGTGCGGCCTGCCGAAGAAGATGGCGCTCGAACTGTTCAAGCCGTTCATCTACTCGCGCCTGCAGAACTACGGCATGGCCAATACGATCAAGGCCGCCAAGCGCATGGTCGAGAAGGAGCGGCCGGAGGTTTGGGACATCCTCGAGGAGGTCATCCGCGAGCATCCCGTGCTGCTGAACCGCGCGCCGACGCTGCACCGCCTGGGCATCCAGGCGTTCGAGCCGGTGCTGATCGAGGGCAAGGCGATCCAGCTGCATCCGCTGGTCTGCACGGCCTTCAACGCGGACTTCGACGGTGACCAGATGGCGGTGCACGTGCCGCTGTCGCTGGAAGCCCAGCTCGAAGCGCGCGTGCTGATGATGTCGACGAACAACATCCTGTCGCCGGCGTCGGGCAAGCCGATCATCGTGCCGTCGCAGGACATCGTTCTCGGCATCTACTACATCACGCTGGAACGCGAGGGTGAGCCGGGCGAAGGCTCGCTGTTCTCCCAGATCGGCGAGCTGGAGCACGCTCTTCACAGCCGCACGCTCTCGATGCACGCGCGCATCAAGATGCGTCTCGAGGCCTACGACGACAAGGGCGTGTTCGCGACCCGCGTCGTCGAGACCACGCCGGGCCGCATTCTGCTGGCGCAGATTCTGCCCAAGCACGAGAATCTGCCATTCTCGCTGATCAACCGCCTGCTGACCAAGAAGGACCTGCAGAACGTCATCGACTCCGTCTACCGCCACTGCGGTCAGAAGGAGACGGTGATCTTTGCCGACCGCCTGATGGGGCTCGGCTTCTATCACGCCTGCCGCGCCGGCATCTCGTTCGGCAAGGACGACCTCGTCATCCCGTTGGCGAAGGTCAAGCTGGTCGCCCAGACCAACAAGGAAGTGAAGGAGTACGAGCAGCAGTACCAGGACGGCCTCATCACCTCCGGCGAGAAGTACAACAAGGTCGTCGACGCCTGGTCGCGTTGCTCGGACCGGGTCGCCGAGGAAATGATGAAGGGCATCTCGACGCCGCTGCCGGGCAAGCCGGTCAATGCGGTGTGGATGATGGCCCATTCCGGAGCGCGCGGTTCGGCGACGCAGATGAAGCAGCTGGCGGGCATGCGCGGTCTGATGACCAAGCCCTCGGGCGAGATCATCGAGACGCCGATCCTGTCGAACTTCAAGGAAGGCCTGTCCGTGCTGGAGTACTTCAACTCCACCCACGGCGCCCGCAAGGGACTGGCCGACACGGCGCTCAAGACGGCGAACTCGGGCTACCTGACCCGCCGTCTGGTCGACGTGGCGCAGGACTGCATCATCATCGAGGAGGATTGCGGCGCAGAACGCGGCCTCACGATGCGTGCGGTCGTCGATGGCGGCGACGTGATCGAGCCGCTCTCCGAGCGTGTCCTCGGCCGCACGGCGCTGGACGACATCATCGATCCGCTGACCGGCGTTGTGATCTGCAAGGCCGGCGAGCTCATCGACGAGGTCGGCGTCGAGCAGATCGACAAGGCCGGCATCGAGGAGCTTCGCATCCGCTCGGTGCTGACCTGTGACACCAAGGTCGGCGTGTGCGGCAAGTGCTACGGCCGCGACCTGGCCCGCGGCACGCCGGTCAACATCGGCGAGGCGGTGGGCGTCATCGCCGCCCAGTCGATCGGCGAGCCGGGAACGCAGCTCACGATGCGTACCTTCCATATCGGCGGCGCCGCGCAGCGTGGCGCGGAGCAGTCGAACATCGAAGCGAGCCACGACGCCACCGTCCAGGTGCGCAACCGCAACGTCGTCATCAACAGCTCGGGCGTGCCGGTCGTCATGGGCCGCAACACCGAGCTGGTGCTGATCGACGGGGCCCAGCGCGAGCGGGCCAAGCATCGCGTGCCGTATGGCGCACGCCTGCTGGTCGACAGCGAGACGCTGGTCACCAAGGGCCAGAAGCTGGCCGAGTGGGATCCGTACACCCTGCCAATCATCACCGAGAAGGCGGGTAAGGCGGTCTATGTCGACCTCGTCGAAGGCGTGTCGATGCGCGAGGTGATCGACGACTCGACCGGTATCTCCAACCGCGTCGTGGTCGACTGGAAGGGACAGCCGCGCGGCGGCGATCTGCGTCCGCGCATCGCCATCCACGACGCCGATGGCAAGCCGATCATGCTGGCCAACGGTCAGGAGGCTCGATACCTGCTGTCGCTCGACTCTGTTCTGTCGGTCGAGAACGGCCAGGACGTCAATGCCGGCGACATCCTCGCGCGTATCCCGCGCGAGGGCGGCAAGAACCGCGACATCACGGGCGGTCTGCCGCGCGTGGCGGAGCTGTTCGAGGCGCGCAAGCCCAAGGATTTCGCGATCATTTGCGACATCTCGGGCCGCATCGAGTTCGGCAAGGACTACAAGAGCAAGCGACGCGTCCTGATCGTGCCGGAAGGCGAGGGCGCGGAGCCGGTCGAGTACCTGATCCCGAAGGGCAAGCGCATTGCCGTCCAGGAGGGCGACTATGTGGAGCGCGGCGACCTGCTGATCGACGGCAACCCGGTCCCGCACGATATCCTGCGCGTGCTGGGTATCGAGAAGCTGGCCGAGTATCTCGTGAACGAGATCCAGGAGGTCTATCGACTGCAGGGCGTCAAGATCAACGACAAGCACATCGAGACGATCGCTCGTCAGATGCTGCAGAAGGTCGAGATTACGGAAGCCGGCGATACGACCTTCCTGATCGGTGAACAGGTCGACAAGGCAGAGTTCGAGGTGGAGAACGCCAAGATCCTTGCCGAGAAGCTGAAGCCCGCCAAGGCCGATCCGGTCTTGCTCGGCATCACCAAGGCGTCGCTGCAGACCAAGTCCTTCATCTCGGCGGCCTCCTTCCAGGAGACCACCCGCGTGCTGACGGAGGCGGCGGTCGGTGGCCGCGTCGACACTCTGCAGGGCCTCAAGGAGAACGTCATCGTCGGCCGCCTGATCCCGGCGGGTACCGGTGGAGTGGTGAACCGTCTCAAGGCCATCGCTGCCCAGCGCGACCGGGCGATCCTGGCCGCGGGCGTCGAGGGCGAGGACCAGTCGCTTCCGACGCTCGAGGACGAGCGGGCGGCCGACTGAGTCGGGGCACGCCTGTAAGATCGGGAAAGGCCGCCCCACCTGGGGCGGCCTTTTCCAATTGTGACTCGTGGGGCGCCCGGCCCACTAGATATGGTTGTCAGAATCTTGCGATTCCTACCCCTTGCGAGTCAGGAACGAGTCAGGTTCGCCAAGGCGGGAAATATCCAACGATATCAAGGCGAAAAGCAGCGGAGTCTGCTTGACGCATAGGAAGCACGGTCATATAAGCGCGCCACCTCGTCGGAGGGGCTGGTGGTTGGCGTGAGCCAAAACGCAGCCTGACGCCGAGGACCGCTACAAGTCAGGCCTGTAGGCCACAAAGTAACCTTTTCGCGCGGGGCTGCGCTTTTGTCGCTATGCCCGCGCAATTGCTTTGTGTCTTTGCGTCGATGTTGGGCGGACCCGAGACGGCGTTAAGGAAACCGGAAATCAATGCCGACTATTAACCAGTTGATCCGCAAGCAGCGCCAGGGCCTGAAGGCCCACAACAAGGTGCCGGCGCTCGAGGCTTGCCCGCAGAAGCGCGGCGTTTGCACCCGCGTCTATACGACGACGCCGAAGAAGCCGAACTCGGCGCTGCGCAAGGTCGCCAAGGTGCGTCTCACCAATGCCTACGAGGTGGTGAGCTACATTCCGGGCGAGGGTCATAATCTGCAGGAGCATTCGGTGGTCATGATCCGCGGCGGTCGCGTGAAGGACCTTCCGGGCGTTCGCTACCATATCATTCGCGGCACCCTCGATACGCAGGGTGTCAAAGATCGCAAGCAGCGCCGTTCGAAGTACGGCGCGAAGCGTCCGAAGTAAGACGGAGAGAAAGAAATGTCCCGTCGTCGCGCAGCTGAAAAGCGTGTCGTTCTGCCGGATGCCAAGTTCGGTGATATCGTCCTCAGCAAGTTCATGAACACGCTTATGGAGCGTGGCAAGAAGTCGATTGCCGAGCACATCGTCTACGGTGCGCTCGACGAGGTCGAGGCCAAGCTCAAGCAGGATCCCGTTCCCGCCTTCCACGAGGCGCTCGAGAACGTGAAGCCGGCGGTCGAAGTCCGGTCGCGTCGCGTCGGCGGCGCCACCTACCAGGTTCCCGTCGAGGTCCGCCCGGAGCGCCGCCAGGCGCTGGCGATCCGCTGGATCATCCAGGCCGCCCGCGACCGCTCGGGCCACAGCATGACCGAGAAGCTCTCTGCCGAGCTGCTCGACGCCTTCAATCGTCGCGGCAACGCGGTGAAGAAGCGCGAGGATACCCACAAGATGGCCGACGCCAACAAGGCGTTCGCTCACTACCGCTGGTAAGCGAACTCCAGGCCTTTTCCTAGAAAGCCCCTCTCCATGGCTCGCACGACCCCCATCGCGCACTACCGCAATATCGGCATCATGGCGCACATTGATGCCGGCAAGACCACGACGACCGAGCGCATCCTGTACTACACCGGCAAGTCGCATAAGATCGGCGAAGTCCACGACGGCGCCGCGACGATGGACTGGATGGAGCAGGAGCAGGAGCGCGGCATCACGATCACGTCCGCCGCGACGACCTGCTTCTGGACGGTCGAGTCCGGCCCGAACGCCGGCATCAACTACCGCGTCAACATCATCGACACGCCTGGCCACGTCGACTTCACGATCGAGGTCGAGCGTTCGCTGCGCGTGCTTGATGGTGCCGTTTGCGTGTTCGATTCGGTGGCCGGCGTCGAGCCGCAGTCCGAGACGGTGTGGCGCCAGGCCGACAAGTACGGCGTGCCGCGCATCTGCTTCGTCAACAAGATGGACCGCACGGGCGCGAACTTCTATCGCACCGTCGACATGATCGTTGATCGCCTGGGCGCCAAGCCGCTGGTGACGCAGCTCCCGATCGGATCCGAGGGCGAATACAAGGGCCTGGTCGACCTGGTCGCCAACAAGGCGATCATCTGGCTGGAAGAGACGCTCGGCGCGAAGTTCGAAGTCGTCGAAATCCCGGCCGACATGAAGGAAAAGGCGGCGGAATACCGCGCCAAGCTGCTCGATATGGCTGTTGAGCAGGACGATGACGCCATGCAGAAGTTCCTCGACGGCGAGGAGCCCGACTACGACACGCTGGTCAAGTGCATCCGCAAGGGCACGATCAACTACGCGTTCGTGCCGATCCTGTGCGGCTCGGCCTTCAAGAACAAGGGCGTGCAGCCCATGCTCGATGCCGTGGTGAACTACCTGCCGGCGCCGACTGACGTCGAGGACGTCAAGGGCGTGAAGATGGGCACCGACGAGCCGATCACGCTGCCGTCGAGCGACGATGCGCCGATGTCCGCGCTCGCCTTCAAGATCATGACCGATCCCTTCGTGGGTTCGCTCACCTTCGCTCGCGTCTACTCGGGTGTGCTTCAGTCGGCGACTGGCGTGCTGAACAGCACGAAGGACCGCAAGGAGCGCATCGGCCGCATGCTTTTGATGCATGCCAACGACCGCGAAGACGTGAAGGAAGCCCGCGCTGGCGACATCATCGCCCTGGCCGGTCTGAAGAGCGTTACCACTGGCGACACGCTGTGCGATCCGGAGCATGCCGTGATCCTCGAGCGCATGGACTTCCCGGATCCCGTCATCGAGCTTGCCATCGAGCCGAAGTCGAAGGCCGACCAGGAGAAACTTGGCCAGGCGCTGGGCCGTCTGGTCCAGGAAGACCCGACGTTCCGCGTTTCGACCGACCAGGAAACCGGTCAGACCGTAATCAAGGGCATGGGCGAGCTCCATCTCGAGATCAAGGTCGACATCCTGCGCCGTACCTACAAGGTCGACGCCAATGTCGGCGCTCCGCAGGTCGCCTATCGCGAGACGCTGGGTCGCAAGGCCGAGATCGACTATACCCACAAGAAGCAGTCGGGCGGTTCGGGGCAGTTCGCCCGCGTGAAGCTGACCTTCGAGCCGGGCGAGGCCGGAACGGGCTACTCGTTCGAGAACAAGATCGTTGGCGGTTCGATTCCCAAGGAATTCATCCCGGGTGTCGAAAAGGGCCTGGAAGCGTCACGCGAGACTGGCGTTCTCGCCGGCTTCCCGGTGATCGACTTCAAGGTCACGCTGACCGACGGCAACTACCATGACGTCGACTCCAGCGTTTTGGCCTTCGAAATCGCCGCCCGCGCGGCGTTCAAGGAAGGTCTGGCGAAGGCGCAGTGCAAGCTGCTCGAGCCGATCATGAAGGTCGAAGTTGTGACGCCCGACGACTACATGGGCGACTGCATCGGAGACTTGAACAGCCGTCGTGGCCAGATCCAGGGCATGAGTGCCCGTGGCAACGCGCAGGTCATCGACGCGATGGTGCCGCTGGCCAACATGTTCGGCTACGTGAACACACTGCGTTCCATGACGCAGGGTCGCGCGGCCTACAGCATGACATTCGACCACTATGCTCCCGTGCCGCAGGCTGAGGCCGACAAGGTCGTCGCCAAGCTGGCTGGCTAACAAACGATTGACGTAAGGAAGACGAACATGTCGAAGGCAAAGTTTGAGCGGAACAAGCCGCACTGCAACATCGGAACGATCGGTCACGTCGATCATGGCAAGACGTCGCTGACGGCAGCGATCAC
>NCHQ01000045.1 GCA_002281855.1 Rhodospirillales bacterium 24-66-33
CTCAACGCCATCCTTAGAGACAGGACACCATGGCAAAACGCTTGACCTCAGACACAGTCGCTGAGGAGCGGTCCGCAGGACCGCGTCTCGAAGGGTGGGCACGCGCACCAAGCCTGTAGCCCATCCTTCGAGACGGCCCTTCGGGCCTCCTCAGGATGAGGTCAGGAGTTAACGAACGACAGAAACCTCAGTGCTCGCGCGGGGCGTGCTTGCCCAGGATGCGCTGCAGGGTGCGGCGATGCATGTTGAGGCGGCGCGCCGTCTCCGAGACGTTGCGGTCGCATTGCTCGAACACCCGCTGGATATGCTCCCAGCGCACGCGGTCGGCCGACATGGGATTGCTGGGCGGCGGCGGCAGCTTGCGGCCGTGCGCGGTCAGCGCCTGCTCGATCGCATCGGCATCGGCCGGCTTGGCCAGATAGTCGACGGCGCCTTCCTTCACGGCGGCCACCGCGGTCGCGATGTTGCCGTAGCCCGTCAGGACGACGATCCGTATGTCGGGACGCGCCTGGCGCAGCGGCCCGACGAGCTCCAGCCCGTTGCCGTCGGCCAGCCGCAGGTCGAGCACGGCAAAGGCGGGCGGCCGGGCGGTCTGGGCCAGCGCTTCGGCCACGGAACCCACGGCGGTGACGATGAAACCGCGTTGCTCGAGCGCACGCGCAATACGGTTGCGGAAAGCTGCATCATCGTCGGCGATCAGCAAGGTACGGTCCTTGTTGTTCGTCGTGCCGGCGATCACAGGCGACAAGGGGCGCGGGGCGCCGCTGTCCTGGGTCATGGCGACTCCTTCGACATCGGCCGCTATGTAGCCTTGAAGACGGGATTTGGCCAGCGCACCGAAACGGCAGCCCCGCCGCCCGTGTCGCTGCGGTTGCCGAAGGTCACGTTGGCGCCCGTGCGCTCCAGCAGCGTCTTGGCGATGAAGACGCCCAGGCCCATGTGCCCCCCCTGCCCCTGGCGAGTCGAGATGAACGGTGTGCCCAGCTCGTCGAGCAGCGCCTCGGAGAAGCCCGGCCCGTCATCGACGACCTCGACCTCCGACCATTCCCGGTTCCAGCGGGTGGTCACCCGAACCTCGCGCCGGGCGAAGGAGACGGCGTTCTGCACGATGTTTCCGATACCCTGCATGATCTCCGGGCTGCGCAACTGGATGGGCGCCGTCTTCGGCATGCCCTCGCCGACCGGACCGGCCTCGAAGGCAATGGCGATCTCCTCGCGCGCATAATTCTGCGCCGCGGCCTCGATGAGGGCCGGCAGCGGCACCAGCGTATAGGAATCCGAAACATCCCCCGCGGGATCGGTCGAGAGCCGCGCCAGGATGGACCGGCAGCGCTCCGACTCGGCGGCCAACAGCTCGACATCCTCGCGCAGGGGATCGTCGAGCTCGATCTCGCGCTGCATCTCCTTGGTGATCACCGCAATGGTCGACAGCGGCGAGCCCAGCTCGTGGGCCGCGGCGGCGGCGAGCGCGCCCAGGGCCGAGAGCTGCTGCTCGCGCGCGAGTGCGGCCTGCGCGGCGGCCAGCGCATCGGCCATCTGGCGCGCCTCCTCGGCGGTCCGCCAGCCGTAGAGCGTGATCAGCATGGTGGTGAGCGACAGGCCCGCCCAGACGCCGACCTGGTAGATGTCGGGCAGGTCGGGCGGTGGCCCCCGCCAGGGCAGCGGCTGATAGAACAGGCCCAGCACCGCGATGCTGGCGATCGTGAGCAGGGTGAGCGCGACGTTGCTCGCCAGCGACAGGATGGTGGCGCCGATGGCGACCGGCGCCAGCAGCAGCAGCGAGAAGGGATTGCCGAGACCGCCGGTGAGGTAGAGCAGCACCGCGAGTTGCAGGATGTCGAAGGCGAGGAAGATCGCCGCCTCGCGGTCGTCGATGCGCGCCGACCCCGGCCGGCCGATGCTGACGGTGAGGTTGAGCAGGGCCGAGAGCGCGATCGTGCCGCCGACCGCCAGGACCGGCATGCCGAAGCCCAGCCCCCAATGCACGACGGCGGCGGTGAAGGCCTGGCCCGCGACGGCGCCCCAGCGGATGAGGACGAGCGTGCGCAGGCGCACGCCGCCGCGCAGCACGGGCACGGCGCCGGAGCGCCGGGGAGCGGCTAGCGAGGGCTCTGTGGAAGGGCGCGCGTCGTCGTCACGCACCGCCACGACCCTATTCCTCGATCATCAGGTGCTTGCGATGCACCGTGGTGAAGAGCGGGATCCTGCGCTGCACCTTGCGGTCCGGCGGTTCCTTCACCAGCCGGCCGATCTCGCCCAGGATCAGCCCGGTGATGGTCGGCAGCGGCAGCTCGCGCGCCTCGTCGAGGCGCACCCAGCGGATGTCGCCCATCTCGCTGGAATGGCGGATCTCGCCCGACGCGTCCTCGGCCCGCGCCATGAAGAAGCGGGCATTGAAGCGGCGCGGCCGGCCGGGCGGCGTCACCGCCCGCGCGATCAGGTCGAGACAGTCGAGCGCCGGCGCCATGCCCTGGTCGAGGAAACCCTTCCAGTGCTCGCCATAGTCTTTCCTCGGCGCGCCACCCTGGAGAGGCTTGCCCAGCATCAGGCCGCTCTCCTCGAAGGTCTCGCGCACCGCGGCGACGGCCAGCGCCCGCGCGCGCTGCGCCGAGGCGGCGCGCATCAGGCGCTCGTTGACGAAGGGATCGAGCGAGGTCGCGACCGGAACGCGCGCATCGTCGGGATCGACCCGGCCGCCGGGGAACACGTAGCGGTTGGGCATGAAGGCATGGGCGGCGGCGCGACAGCCCATCAGCACCTCCGGCGTGTCGCCCTTCATGCGCACCAGGATCAGCGTCGCGGCATCGCGCGGCCGCAGGTAGGGATAGACCTTGTCGATCTGCTCGACCGGCCGTTCGCTGCCGGGCGTCAGGGAAACCTTGGGGGGATCGTCGTAGCCTTTGTCGGTGCCGCGGACGACGGCGCCTTCGGGAATGCCTCTTTTGCTCATGACAGCAAAGTTAAAGGGTCATTCACCCCAACGCGAGCGATCTTTGATAACTCCGTCGTCTCGACCGGAGCCTCGCGCAGCGAGGCGTAGCGGAGAGACCTTCCCTCCACGAATTGTTGGCATTTGGTGGAGAGAAGGTCTCTCCGCTCCGCGCTGCGCGCTCCGGTCGAGACGACGGCTATTTGAAGAGACTCAAAAGCTCCACTCGACCGGCGTGTCGGGGCGGAAGACGGTGATGTCCTTAGCCCCGCCCGGAACCGCCACGACGTCGGGGATGTCGAGCGGCTTCGCGTGCAGGGTTACGGTCTCCTCGTTTGGCGGCAGGCCGTAGAAGCGCGGGCCGTTCAGCGAGGCGAAGGCTTCGAGATAGGCGAGCGCGCCCTCCTCTGCAAAGACCTGCGCATAGACCTGCATGGCCACGGGCGCGTTGAAGACGCCGGCGCAGCCACAGGCGCATTCCTTGGTGTCGGTCGTGTGCGGTGCGGTATCGGTGCCGAGGAAGAACAGGCCGCTGTCGGAGGTCGCCGCCCGTCGCAGAGCGAGACGATGCTCCTCGCGCTTGGCGATCGGCAGGCAGTAGAGGTGCGGACGGATGCCGCCCTTGAAGATCGCATTGCGGTTATAGCTGAGATGATGCGGCGTGATCGTGCCGCCCATCCGGCCCGGGTTGGCCTCGACGAAGGCCACGCCCTCGCGGGTCGTGATGTGCTCGAGCACGATCTTGAGGCCAGGATGGCGCTTCAGCAGCGGCGCCAGCACCTTGTCCAGAAACACCGCCTCGCGGTCGAAGATGTCGACCTCGGGATCGGTCACCTCGCCATGGACCAAGAGCGGCATGCCGGCCTTTTCCATGGCCTCCAGCCCTTTCGCGACCTGGTCCATCGAGGTCACGCCGTGCGCCGAGTTGGTCGTGGCATGGGCCGGGTAGAGCTTGGCCGCGACCCACACGCCCTCCGCCTTGCCGCGCGCGAGCTCGGCCGGATCGGCGCCGTCGGTCAGGTAGCAGGTCATCAGCGGCTCGAAGTTCAGCGCCGCCGGCACCGCGGCGCGGATGCGCTCGCGATAGGCGCTGGCCTCAGCGACCCGGGTCACCGGCGGCACCAGGTTGGGCATGATGATGGCGCGGCCGAACTGGCGGGCGGTGTGCACGGCGCAGGCCGCCAGCATCGCGCCGTCGCGCAGGTGGACGTGCCAGTCGTCGGGACGGCGGAGGGTGATCGAAGTGGGGGTCGGATGTGCAGAGGCCATGATGCGCTTTCTACGCTTGCTCCCGGACGGGCTCCAATGTTGATTGCAGGCATGAACGACCTGAATGACGCCGTAGCCTTCGCCCTGGCCGCCCAGTCCAACTGGCCCGCCAGCATGTACATGCCCGACGGGCAGTTCGTGATGACCTACGATTCGGGCGAGAAGGCTCCCGACAACGAGGTGCTGGGACCGGTCACGCCGCGCGGCGGGCCGGCGGGCCTCGTCTATCGCGGCGGCCAGAAGATCGCCGAATGGGGCGATGCCGACCACGCCGACATGACCTTCAGCGTGGCCAAGAGCTACCTGGCCCTCCTCGCGGGCCTGGCGCTGGGCGACGGTCTGATCAAAAGCCTCGACGACAAGGTCGCCGACTACGCGCTCGATGACGGCTTCACCAGCGAGCAGAACCGCGACATCACCTGGCGCCACCTGCTGACCCAGACCAGCGAATGGGAGGGCACCGTCTTCGGCAAGGAAGACCGCATCGACCATAATCGCGTGGTCGGCGTCGCCGTGGCCGACGCGCCCAAGGGCACGCGCCGCGCGATGAAGAAGCCGGGGACGTTCTACGAATACAACGACGTGCGGGTGAACCGGCTGTCACGCTCGCTGCTGCAGGTCTTCAAGGAGCCGCTGCCGCAGGTGCTGAAGCGGCGCATCATGGATCCGATCGGCGGCTCGCAGGGCTGGCGGTGGGACGGCTATCGCAACTCCTACGACACGATCGACGGCAAGCAGATGCTCTCGGTGCCGGGCGGCGGCCACTGGGGCGGCGGCATCGTCATCTCGGCGCGCGACCTCTCGCTGATGGGAAGGCTCGTCGCGCAGGGCGGCGTCTGGGACGGCAAGCGGATCCTGCCCGAGGGCTGGACAAGTGAGCTGGTGAAGCCCTGCCCGGTCGCGCCCTTCTATGGGCTGATGTGGTGGCTCAACACCGGCCGCAGGCAGTTCGCCGCCGCGTCGGAGAGCAGCTTCTTCGCGCTGGGCTGGGGCAGCCACATCGTCTGGATCGATCCCGAGAACGACCTCGTCACGGTGCTGCGCTGGATCGACCGCAAGAAGGCGCCGGAATTCGTCGAACGCCTGCTGGGGGCGATCAAGGCATGAGTCTGGATTTCTCCGCCGTCCCCCGCATGCCGGACGGGCGTACTGCCGCCGAACACATCGAAGAGGTCGCCGCAAAGTCCGAGGTCGTGCGCGTGCCCATGGGTAACGGCGGCAAGATGATGTGGCACGTGTTCGGCGCCGCGCCCGAGAAGCCGATCCTGCTGCTGTTCCATGGCGGCTCGGGCTCGTGGATCCATTGGATCCGCAACGTCCTGCCGCTCTCCGAACATTTCAGCGTCTACGCCGCCGACCTGCCCGGGCTCGGCGACAGCGACCCGCCCGACGACGTGAACGACATCTGGTCGGTGACGCACTGCGTCGAAGCCGCGATGAAGGAGTTGCTGCCCAAGGATCAATCGTTCGCCATCGCCGGCTTCTCCTTCGGCGGCATGGTCTCGGGCCACATCGCCACGCTCTTCCCGGACCGCATCGAGCGCATCGCGCTGGTCGGCGCCGGCGGCCTGAAGGCCACGCGCAAGCCCGGCGCGAAGCTGCACAAGCTTTTGGCCGAGATGCCGCCCGAGACGCTGGCGGCCGAGGCGCGGCGCAATCTCGAGATCCTGATGCTGCACGACCCGAAGAGCGTCGACGGCATCGCGATCCACATGCAGATCCTCAACACCACGCGCGCCAAGACGCGCAGCCGCATCATGGGCCAGGCCTTCAGGCTCAGCGAAGTGCTGCCGCGGGTGAAGACGCCGCTCACCGGCATCTGGGGCGAGTTCGATTCGACGACCTATCCGCACATCCAGGAACGCATCGACCTCTTCCGCGCCCTGCAGCCCGGCTTCGAGATGAACGTCATTGCCGGCGCCGGCCACTGGGTGGCGTATGAGGCGGCGGAGGCGTTCAACGAGAAGGTGGTTGAGGTGTTGAAGCCGTAAGCGAAGGTCTTTTCCGCTCCAGGCGCACTCGCACCACCTCATCCTGAGGAGGCCCGAAGGGCCGTCTCGAAGGATGGGCAACAGGCGCGGTGCTCGTGCCCACCCTTCGAGACGGCCCTTCGGGCCTCCTCAGGGTGAGGTGCATTTTGGAGGCCGGATGTGATTCCGCCTCTGCCGGAAAGACTCTAACTGCCGCCCATCACCCAGCGCGGCAGGCCCAGCGCGATGTCGGGGAAGGCCATCAGGAGCAGGATCAGGCCCAGCATCGAGGCCACGAACGGCAGGGCGCCGCGGATCACGTCGGCGATGGCCCCGGTCCCGCGCAGGCTCTGCACGACATAGAGGTTGAGGCCGACCGGCGGGGTGACCAGCGCCGCCTCGATCAGGATGGTGAGCACGATCCCCCACCAGATCGGATCCCAGCCCAGGCCGACCACGATCGGGAACACGAACGGGGTCGTCAGGATCATCATGGAGATGGTTTCCATGAAGCAGCCGAGGATCAGGTAGAACACGATCAGCAGCAGCATGGTGCCGACCTTGCCCAGCCCGAGCGCGTCGATCGCCTTGGCCACGCCGTCGGTCACGCCGATATTGGCCAGCACGAAGTTCAGGAACTGCGCGGCGATGATGATCAGCATGATCATCGCCGTCGTCCGCATCGTGCCCTCGAACACCGCCCTGATCATCGGCCAGGACAGCGCGCGCTCCCAGGCGGCCAGCACCAGCGCCGCGAAGACGCCCATGGAGGCGGCTTCGGTGGGCGTGGCCCAGCCGGCATAGATCGAGCCGACGACGACGCCGAAGATGAACAGCGGCCCGCTCAGGTCCTTCAGGCTGCGCAGCCGGTCGCGCCAGCTGGTCTCGACCGGCGTGCCGCCCTTGGCCGGCCAGACCAGGCAGTAGACCAGGATGATCGCCATGAAGAAGCCGGTGAGCAGCAGGCCGGGAATCATCCCCGCCAGGTAGAGCCGCGGCACCGAGGTCTGGGTCAAGAGCCCGTAGAGAATGAAGTTGATCGACGGCGGAATAAGGATGCCGAGCGTGCCGCCGGCCGCCAGCGTGCCGAGGAACAGCGACTCGTCGTAGCCGCGGATCTTGACCTGCGGCAGGGCGACGACGCCGACCGTGGCGGCCGTGGCCACGCTCGACCCCGAGGTCGCCGCGAACATCGCGCAGGTGCCGATGTTGGCATGCATCAGGCCGCCCGGCAGCCAGGAGAGCCAGGTCGCGATCGCGGCATAGACGCGATGGGCGATGCCCGAGCGCAGCAGGATCTCGCCCAGCATCACGAACATCGGGATCGCGATCAGGATGTATTCGGAGCTGGCGTTCCACACGATGTCGCCCATCGCGAGGTAGAGCGGGATCGACGAGAAGAACTGGTTGAGCGCCAGACCCAGCACGCCCATGACGGCGGCGACCGGAACGCTGACCGCCAGCAGGGCGACGAGGAGAAGGAGCGCGGTGCCGAGCATCGTTACCTCTTCGCCCCCGTGTTTGCCGTCGTGTTCGAGGTGCCGATCCCGAGCGAGCCCAGCTCACCCTTGACTTCCTCGTCCTGCGACGGCACGCCGATGGTGGCCGCGACGGTGCCATAGTCGCCGCGCACCAGCGCCAGCAGGCTGCGCAGGAAGGCGAGCACGGTGACGGCTAGGAACAGCACGAAGCCCGCGAACCACGGCGCCTGCGGCCAGGCCAGCGGAATGCGCAGCGGGGTGTTGGAGCGGTTTCCGCCGGCGAGGTTGTCGAGGAAGATCTCGCCGGCGCGGTCGACGATGGCCAGGACCAGGATCGCGAGGCCCACGATCGCCACCAGGTCGAAGAGCGCCCGGACCCGCGGCCCGAGCTGGCCATAGAGCACGTCGATGCGGACATGGCCGCGCGTCGCCAGCACGTGCGCCAGCGACCACGAGGTGCCGACCGCGAACAGATAGGCCGCGATCTCGTCGGAGCCGGAGAAGGCGAAGGCGAGCAGCTTGCGGCTGATCACCTCGACCGTGACCACGACCGCCGCCAGCAGGATCATGGCGCCGCCGGCCCACGCCCCCCAGAGGGCGACGACCGACGCGCCGCGCCACAGACGTTCCATATGTGCTTCCCGCAAGAAGGGTGTGCGGCGGGGTGGTGGACCGGTGTGGGGCCCCGCTGCCGTTCAGTTCGCCTTGGCGACCAGGCCGTAGCGCTTGCCGACCAGCTCGGTCCACTTGGCCGCGCACTCGGCGCCGCAGCGCTTGGCCCATTCGGGCAGCACGACGTCGTTCAGCGCCTTCTTGACCAGGGCGCGGTCGGCGTCCGTCGGCATCACCAGCTTCAGCTTGGCCGCCGGGCCGACCGAGCACGGGCCGTTGCCGGTGTCGCAGGCGATGCCTTCCTTGGTGTCGGACTCGACGCTGGCCCAGGCGGCCTCTTCGAGCTTCTTGAACTGGCCCGTCATGAATTCCTGGGTCGGCTTCGAGAGCTTGTTCCAGGCGTTGAGGTTCACCGCCACGAAGCCCGCGGTATAGCCCAGCGACACGTCGACGACGGTCTTCACCACCTCCGGCCACTTGGCCTGATAGCCCGGCAGGGTGCCGGTGATGCCGCAATCGACGACGCCCTTCTCCAGCGCCGGCACGACCTCGCCGAACGGAATGGTGACCGCGGAGCCGCCCAGCGCCTTGACCAGGTCGGACTGGGAGACGCCCTGCACGCGCACCTTCTTGCCCTTGATGTCGGCCAGGCTGGAAATCTCGTCGCGGCAGAAGAACACCTGCTGCGGGAAGGCGAAGGTCGACACGATCATCGAGCCGAACTTTTCGCGCATCACCTTCTGCATCTCGGGCATCCAGGCGCTCAGGATCTCGCGCTGCTGGGCGACGCTCTGCGCCACGCCCGAAATGTCCGAGCCTTCGAAGATGGCGGCGCCGTCATCGACATAGATCGGCAGCGCATGCGCCACGTCATAGACGCCGGTCTTCAGCAGCCGCAGCACCTCGGTGCCCTTGAGGTTGAGCTCGGTGATCGACTTGATGTTGCCGGTCAGCTTGCCGCCCGAGGCCGCGCCGAGCTGCTCGCTCCAGAACGGGGCCTCGACCTTCTTGTTGATGTTGAGGAAGTTCCACGTGCCGATCACGTTGAACTTTTTGGTATCGAGCTGGGCCGGCGCCGGTGTCTGCGCCGAGGCCATGCCCGCGCCGCCGACGGCCAACGCCGCCGCCATTCCGAGAAGTGCGGTGAATTTCATCTATGACTCCCTGTTCCGCGCCTGTAACCCCTGGCGCAGTTGGCGACGACTGTCCTTCAATTCACCCGGAGTGGCAAGGGCGCGGCCGGCTTGCCTGCGCCGCCGCCGGGGCCTTCAATGGGGCCTCAATCAAACGCGGCAGCCCCACCCAACGAGGGCGCCCGAACGGAGGACTCGAATGCCCAACCTGCTCTGTGTCGGCACCGCCGGCATGTCGGTGTGGTTCAGCCGCGACGATGGCGAGACCTGGATCCGGCCCTATATCGAATCCGGCCTCTACCTCGAGGCGCGCGTCTGGGCGCTGTCGGCGCATCCGCAGCGTCCGGGCGAGGTGCTGGCCGGCACCGATTCCGGCCTCTACCGCTGGACCGAGGGCGACCAGAAATGGACGCACCTGCCCTCGCTGCTCGACGGTTACGACATCTGGGCGATGGCGCAGGCGCCGGACGATCCCGACCTCATCGTGGTCGGCACCCAGCCCGCTTCCATCTTCGTCTCGACCGACGGCGGCAAGAGCTTCACCCCGGCGCAAGGCTCGTTCGCCGACGCCTGCATCTTCGTGGGCAAGCCGAGGGTCACGCAGATCCTCTTCGATCCGGTCGACAAGGACACGCTGTGGGCCGGCGTCGAGATCGACGGCGTGCACCGCTCGACCGATCGCGGCCGCAGCTGGAAGAAGGTCGGCCAGGGCATCAACTCCGAGGACATCCACGGCCTCGCGGTGATTCAGAACGGGTCGAAGCTCGTCTACGCCACGACCAACCGCGGCCTGAACCTGAGCCGCGACAATGGCGAGACCTTTGCCTTCCAGGAACTCGACTCGCCCTGGCAGTACACCCGCACCATCGTGCCCCGCGCCGACGGCGACGCGACGGTGTTCCTGACCAACGGCAACGGCCCGCCGGGCTCGACCGGAAGGCTGCTGCGCAGCACCGACCATGGCGCGAACTGGCAGGACGCGAAGCTGCCGGGCGAGCTCAACTCGACGCCGTGGACGGTGGCGACGCATCCCTCGAACCCGAAGCTGATCTTCGTCTGCTCCAACCTGGGCCAGCTCTTCCGCTCGACCGACGGCGGCGAGACCTGGACCAAGCTCCCGCGCGAGTTCGGCGAGGTCCGCAGCACGATCTGGCAGCCGCTGCCGTAAGGTCTTCCCGCTTCGAGTCCCAGCCCCACCCGCACCGGCACCGGCACCCCCACAACCTCATCCTGAGGAGGCCGCGGAGCGGCCGTCTCGAAGGATGGGCAACAGACGAGGTGCTCGTTCCCACCCTTCGAGACGCTCACTGCGTTCGCTCCTCAAGGTGAGGCGTTTTTAGAAGCCCCGGCGCGCAACATTGTTACGCGAACGGTTATCAAGTAGGGGTGCGACTCTCATTTCGACTGTTTCGTTTATTTCGTTTGTTTCGATTATTCGCCTGACTTCGACGTTTCCAACGCCCTGAAAAGGAGACCGCGATGAAAACCACCGTCGCCGAGATCGCCCCCAACATCTACCGGCTCTCGACCTTCGTGAACGCCGTCGGACCGACCGGCTTCACCTTCAACCAGTTCCTGATCGACGCCGACGAGCCGCTGCTCTTCCACTACGGCCAGCGCAGCCTCTTCCCGCTGATCGTCGAGGCGGTGAAGACCGTGATCCCGCTCGGCAAGCTGCGCTGGACGACATGCTCCCATGTCGAGGGCGACGAAAGCGGCGCGCTCAACCAGTGGCTCGCCGCCGCGCCCAACGCCCAGCCCGCGCACGGCCTGCTCGGCTGCAACATCTGGCTGGCCGACATGGCCGACCGCCCGCCGCGTGCGCTCCAGGACAACGAGGTGCTCGACCTCGGCGGCAAGCGGGTGCGCTGGCTCGACACGCCGCACGTGCCGCACAACTGGGACGCCGGCCTGATCTACGAGGAGACGACCGGCACGCTGTTCAGCAGCGACCTCTTCACCCAGACCGGCCCCGCCGATCCCATCACCGAAAGCGACATCGTCGCCCCCGCCATCGCGGTCGCCGAGCGCCTGCCCTTCATGCCGCCGACGCCGATGGCCGCGCCGACGTTACGACGGCTGGCCGCGCTGAAGCCGACGACGATCGCGCTGATGCACGGGCCGACGTTCAAGGGGGATGGGGCGGCGGCGTTGGAGGGGTTGGCGGGGCACTATGGTGGCCACAACGAAATAGGAGAATGATCAGTAACCGTGCTTTGGGGCATTCCGGTCTGCACCGGTCTCCTATGACAGGAGGTTTCGGGAACATAGGAAATGCCCCTTGTATTCCCCAGTTGAGTATAACCTCTTGTGCACTCTCAAAAGACGCATAATATTCTTAATGTTATGCGAAGCAGAAATTCAATACATCGCGAGATCAAGGAATGCCTTGGTTATGATCCGAAAACACCGGACGCTGAAGTACGGAAAGACTGGAGAGAGCGAACATCCAGAGTTTGCAAACCTTGCTGGGAATTGAAGTATTGCCCTTAGCCCTCTTGGAAGAGCGCCCGTATTCACGAATAGTGACTTGCTCCAACTTTGGCAGATTAGCAATCATGCCCCAGCCAAATTGGGTTGAGGCCTCCTAGAAAGCGGATAGGTTAGATGGGCTACCACCTCCCTCGGAGACACCGGCCTTACCATCTCCGCCGCCGGCCAGCTCGACTGCAACATCTGGCTTAGCCACATGGCCGACCGCCCGCCGCGCGCGCTCAAGGACAACAAGGTGCTCGACCTCGGCGGCAAGCGGGTGCGCTGGCTCGACACGCCGCACGTGCCGCACAACTGGGACGCCGGCCTGATCTACGAGAAGACGACCGGCACGCTGTTCAGCTGCGACCTCTTCACCCCGACCGGCCCCGCCGACCCCACCACCGAAAGCGACATCGTCGCCCCCGCCATCACGGTCGCCGAGCGCCTGCCCTTCATGCCGCCGACGCCGATGGCCGCATCGACGCTACGAAGGCTGGCGCCGCTGAAGCCGGCGACAATCGCGCTGATGCATGGACTGACATTTAAGGGCGATGGGGCGGCGGCACTGGAGGGGTTGGCGGACTACGATGAGATAGAAAGGCGACCGTTATGATTCCACGCTCCAATGCATTTGCGACCTATCGAGAATTGTCCCAAGCTCACATCAATTTTGTAGTGCTTGTTTGCCATGCTGTCCCGGCTCTACGCGCGGACCTAGCAACCCCGCCGACATCACTCTCAAATGCTCCAGACTACTTTAAGCCCACATCCAAGACAGTCCTCAACGGCTATGTCGCTCACTATCGAGGAGATCTAGGACGAACGACGCTAGTTGCAATTTTCAGCTACTTCGAAAGCTATGTGAAGGAAGTGCTAAGCGAAATAATCTCATTTCACGGAGGGGCCAAAGAACTCAAAGCGCTTGCTCTCGCGCGCTCAACCAAATTCTTGACCAAACCACCAGCGGACATCCTATCAAGCAAACGCAAACTACAAGAACCTGCAAAGAAAGAGCTGAAATTCAAATATCAGAAACACAGCAAGACTCTAGACAATAAGGGATTCAAATTTCCGTCGGAGTTACTCGCTCACTTTGGTGTTGTTCACATGCTGTCAAAAGCGGATGAAAAGCGCGGCATGCGAGCTTGGGATGTGCCAGATATTCTCGCAGATTGTTTGCTTTTTCCCCTATCAGCAACTGACCGCGCTCACTTTGAGCGAGTCAGGAGCGTGCGAAACAAGATCGCCCATGGCAAAAAGACTACCGTTACGCTTGAGGAGAGTCTCCGGACCGCATCTGAGCTTCACGCACTCGCATCCAAGATTGACAATCATCTTGTCGAGCACTTCTTCGTCCTGCAGACCTATGTTTGACTCACCAGAACGCTCACATGAAGGGTCAGCACTGCTTAGCAATTGATTTAGGCACGCAATCCAGCTGATGACTTTGCTAAGTGGCCGCTTTCACCTCTGATGTCTTTTATAGTCTGACCATTGACTAGAAATGATCGACTATTTTCTGCACGGGACAATGCCATGGACTACCACCCCCTCGGAAACACCGGCCTCACCGTCTCCGTCGCCGGGCTCGGCTGCGGCGGCAACAGCCGGCTGGGGCTGGGGCGCGGGGCGAGTTTCGACGAGTGTGTGGGAGTCGCGCGGGCGGCGATCGATCTGGGGGTCAACTTCTTCGACACGGCCGAGGTCTACGGGACCGAGGAGATCGTGGGCGCGGCGGTGAAGGCCTATGACCGCGACAGGCTGGTGATCTCGACCAAGGCGCTGTTCAAGACCGAGGACACGGCGGAGACGGTGACGCAGAAGGTCGAGGCGTCGCTGAAGCGGCTCGGGCTCGACCATGTCGACATCTTCCATTTCCACGCGGTCGGTCCCGCCGCCTACGAGCATCATCGCGACGTGCTGGCGCCGGCGCTGCTGCGGCTCAAGGAGCAGGGCAAGGTGCGCCATGTCGGCCTCACCGAGACAGGGCCGCGCGATCCGGAGCAGGCGATGCTCGCGCGCGCGGTCGAGGAGGCGCCGTGGGAGGTCATCATGCTGGCCTACAGCCTGGTGAACCAGGGCGCGCGCACCAAGGTATTCCCGGTGACCGTGCGGCGCGGCATCGGCACGCTGCTGATGTTCGTCGTGCGCAACATCTTCAGCAACGACGCCTACCGCCGCGCGGTGTTCGCGAAGCTGGTCGAGGACGGGCTGCTCGAGGCGTCGGTGCTGTCCCAGGGGAGCGCGGACGGCGACCCGCTCGCCTTCCTCGTCGCCGAGGGCGGCGCGGCGAGCATCACCGATGCGGCCTATCGCTATGCGCGCCACGAGAAGGGCGCCGACGTCATCCTGTTCGGCACCGGCAACCGGGCGCATGTGAAGGCCAACATCGACTCGATCCTGCGGCCGCCTCTGCCCGCCCCGGTGATCGAGCGGCTGCACGCGACGTTCGGGCATTTGAGCGGCGTCGGGCTGGATCTGCCGGGGCCGGTGAGGGCTTAGGGTCGGTAAGATTCCCCGTCGTCTCGACCGGAGCCTCGCGTAGCGAGGCGTAGCGGAGAGACCTTCTCTCAACGATTGGCCGGCTTTTGGTGGAGCGAAGGTCTCTCCACTTCGCTTCGCTCCGGTCGAGACGACGAGAGCGCCCGGTAAGGGGTTCCCTCAGCCCTCGTCGCGAATGACGAAGCGGGCCTGTTGGACTTCCTCGGCCGACCAGCCGTCGGCCTGCATCTGGGCGCGGGCGCGGTCGACGTAGTCCTGCTCGAAGATCGGGGCGTTCACGAATCCCAGGACGATCGAATAGGAGCGGAGATATTCGTCGCGCAGGAAGACGTCGATGAGCTTGGTCGGCACGACGGAACTAATGCCAGCCCATAGTGAACCTATTTTGAAGGCGCGCACCGACCGGGGGAGACTGACCGCCCAAGGAGGATCAGACCCCATGTCGACCGAGTCCACGACCGAGACCGGAACCGTCCGCCTGCACCGCGTGCTCACCGCCCCGCCCGAGCGCCTCTACCGCGCCTTCCTCGACGCCGACGCCATGTGCAAGTGGCTGCCGCCACACGGCTTCACCGGCCGCGTCCATTCGATGGATGCGCGCGAGGGCGGCGGCTACCGCATGACCTTCACCAACTTTTCGTCGGGCAACAGCCATTCCTTCGGCGGCACCTTCGTCGAGCTGGTGCCCAACGAGCGCATCCGCCACACCGACACATTCGACGACCCCAACCTGCCCGGCGAGATGCAGACCACGATCACCCTGCGCAAGGTGATGGTCGGCACCGAGATCGAGATCGTGCAGGAGGGCATCCCGGCCGTGATCCCGACCGAGGCCTGTTATCTCGGCTGGCAGGAATCGCTGACCCTGCTGGCGCAGCTGGTGCAGCCGGAAATTCCGGGGTGATTCTGGCGACAACCGAAACACCAACACCAACCTCATGCTGAGGAGGCTGCGGAGCAGCCGTCTCGAAGCATGGGCACGAGCACCATGGCCGTGGCCCACCCTTCGAGACGCCACGCTCCGCGTGGCTCCTCAGCGACTGTGTCTGAGGTCAAGCGTTTTGCCATGGTGTCCTGTCTCTAAGGATGGCGTTGAGGATGACAAGAAGTTTGCGGGCGACGGCGA
>NCHQ01000021.1 GCA_002281855.1 Rhodospirillales bacterium 24-66-33
GACGCCACCGTGCCCTACCGCTACGTCTCCGAGACCCTGGCCGACGCCTCCAAGGGCGGCCTCTCCAAGATCGCCTTCGTCAGCGAACCGGCGCGCTGAGCCCGGCCGTCACATCTCGTATTCCCGTGTGAGGAACCATGTCCGACTATGTTGCGGGTCCAACGAAGCATGTCGCTTCCGCCGGTCCATCGGCGGAGCAGCCCGCCGGCCGCCTGTACGCACGGCTCTGGCGCTGGCATCTGCTCGCGGCGCTCCTCGTGATCCCGTTCGTGCTCTGGCAAAGCACGACAGGGACCATCTATCTCTGGGCCGAATGGGGAATGGATCAGGCTCACCCCGAGCTGCGCTTCGTCCAGCCGGGCGCGGCGACCGTGCCGCCCAGCGTGCAACTTGCCGCGGCGCTCGAGGCGGCGCCCAAGGAATTCTCGGCCAAGGTGACCGGCGGCCATGGCCACGGCGGCGGCGGCGCTCATGACCATGGCGCGATGACGGAGCAGGGCGGCCCGCCGGTGCAGGAGATCATCCTGTCCGACGATCCGCGCCGCAGCACCCAGGTGATGATGCTGAACGAGAGCGGACTGCCGTATCCGATCTTCGTCGATCCTTATAGCGGGCGGGTACTGGGCTCGTTGACGGGAAGCCAGTGGCTGCCGGGCCTCACCAAAGCCCTGCATGGTGGCTGGCCGCTGGGCAAGCCGGGGAGCTGGCTGCTCGAACTGGCGGATGGTTGGGCGATCTTCATGATCCTCTCCGGCCTCTATCTCTGGTGGCCGCGACAGCGCGGCTTCCTCGCCGCCCTGCGGCCGCGCTTCGACCGGGGCGCGCGCATGGCAGTGCGCGACCTCCATGCCATCGTCGCCGTCCTCTTCTCCGCGGTGTTCCTCTTCTTTCTGATAAGCGCCCTGCCCTGGACCGCCTTCTGGGGCGGCGAAGTCCTGTCGAGGGTCCAGACGGCGCTCAATCAGAAGGGCACCGCCGGCTTCTCGCCGGGCGGCGCCTCGGCGCAACAGATGGCGGCCGCGCAGAAGCCGATCGACGATCTGGTCGCCGAGGCGCGCACCCGCGGCATCAGCCAGGCGCTCAGCGTGCGACTGGCGCCGTGGCCGGGCGCACCCCTCTACATCGGCAACCGCAACGGCCCGCCGTCTGCCGACCGCGTGATCCTCGGAAACCCGAAGACGGGCGAGGTGACCCGCGATGCGCTGCGCGCCGAGCAGCCGGTGATCCCGCGCATGGTCGGCTTCGGCATCCACGTCCACCAGGGCGACTTCGGCCTGTGGAATCTCTGGATGAACACGGCCTTCGCCCTGTCGCTCATCTGGCTCACCGTCACCGGCGTCGCCTCGTGGTGGATGCGCCGGCCGCGGCGCAGCCTGGGCGTTCCGCGCAAGATGGAGCTGCGCTGGCCGCGGGCGCTGATCGCCACCGCGGCCGCGATGTGCCTCCTGCTGCCGATCTTCGGCGCCTCGGTCCTGCTGCTGCTCGGTCTCGAGCGATTGCTGGTACGTCGCGGGAAGCCCGCCTGATATCATGACCTCCGGCGCGATAGGTCGCGAAGCGGAGGTGTGTGAGATGCAGCGGGTCACCCTGTCGGTCGACGACGATCTCCTGGCGACGCTCGACCGCCACATGAAGAAGCACCGCTATGCCAGCCGCTCCGAGGCGTTGCGCGACATCCTGCGCGACGCGGCGGCGCGCGAGGCACTCGAGGCCGGTCCCGCCGGCAAGGAGGAGGGCTTCTGCATCGCGACTCTCGCCTATGTCTACGACCACGAGACGCGCGATCTCGGCCGGAGGCTCACCCAGGCCCAGCACAAGCATCACGATCTGCAGGTGGCCACCTTGCATGTCCATCTCGACCACGATTCCTGCCTGGAGGTCTCGGTGCTGCGAGGCCCGGTCAAGGCGGTGCGGGCGATGGCCGACGAGACGGTGAGCCAGCGCGGCGTGCGCCATGGCCAGCTCCACCTCGTCCCGGCGGAACTCGACAACAAGCGCCACAGCCACGGCGGCCGCGGCGGCCACGACCACATTCACGCTTAGAGCGTTTGTAGGCGAGATCGAATTGAGCCGAGCATTCCAACACCGACCTCACCCTGAGGAGCATCGCGTAGCGATGCGTCTCGAAGGGTGGGAACGCGCACCTTGCCTGTTGCCCATCCTTCGAGACGCGCCACTTCGCGGCGCTCCTCAGGATGAGGTCAGTGGGTCAATGTAAAATGGAAGGAATCTAGGCTTTCGCTAGGCCGTCGGGTAGGGCGCGAAGCGGCTGCGGTTCTCGTCGATGGTCAGGGGGCGGCCGATCGGCGGAAAGGCGCGTTGCGGGCAGGACGGCCGCTCGCACACGCGGCAGCCGGCGCCGATCGGCGTGGCACTGGCGGCATCGCCGAGATCGAGCCCCTTGGAATAGACGAGTCGCGCGGCATGGCGCAGGTCGCAGCCCAGGCCGATCGAGAAACTCTTGCCGGGAGCGCCGTATTCGCCATGGCCGCGTTGCACCGTGCGGGCGATCCACAGATAGGTGCGGCCGTCGGGCATCTGTGCGAGCTGCGTCAGGATGCGGCCGGGATGGGCGAAGGCTTCGTGCACGTTCCACAGCGGGCATGAACCGCCGACGCGCGAGAAATGGAAATCGGTCGCCGACTGGCGCTTGGAGATGTTGCCGGCGCGGTCGACCCGCACGAAGAAGAACGGCACGCCGCGCGCCGAGGGACGCTGCAGCGTGCTGAGCCGGTGGCAGATCGTCTCGTAGCCGACGCCGAACCAGCGGCCCAGCCGCTCGATGTCGTAGCGCACCGTCTCGGCGGCCTGCAGGAACGGGCCGTAGGGCAGCAACAGCGCACCGGCGAAATAATTCGCAAGGCCGATGCGGGCGAGGGCCTTCGCCTCATTCCCCTCGAAGGCGGCCTCGTCGACCAGGCGGCGCAGCAGCTCGTCGACTTCCAGGAAGGCGAGCTGGGTCGCCATCTGGAAGGCCTGCTGGCCCGGTCGCAAATGCGCCGAAAGATGCAGCACGCGGGCCGCCTTGTCGTAGCGGCGCTGGACGCCCGACGGCTCATCGCCCGAGTCGCGGGCGATGCGCACACCGTGGCGGTGCGACATGTAGTCGATCAGCCCGGCGTTGAAGTTGCCGACGGAGAGGCCGGCGGTTTCGTAGATGCGCTCGGCAGCATCATCGAGTTCGGCGACGTGATTGTGCCGCGCATAGAAGAAGTCGCGCACCTGCTCGAAGGGCATCGGCGTCGACTGCGAGTCCGGCCGCTCGTCGCCGAGGCGCGTGGCCATCGCGTCGGCGCGTTCGGTTTCGCTGCGGTAGCGGCGGTGGAGATTGACCAGTGCCTGCCCGATCGCGGGCATGCCGGCCGCCAGTTCGCGGATCTCCGCCAACGGCACGGCTTCTCCGGGCTGGGCCTCGGACAGCGCATCGCGCAGGTCCGAGATCAGCCGCGCCTCGTCATTGTCCGAGAAGAGCTGCACGTCGATGCCGAACACCGAATTGATCTTCAGCAGCACCGGCACGGTGAGCGGCCGCTGGTTCTTCTCGAGCTGGCTGAGATAGCTGGTCGACAGGCCAAGCGCGTCGGCAAGGGCGGCCTGGGTCATGCGGCGTTCCTCGCGCAGCGCCCGCAGCCGCACCCCCATGAATGTCTTGCGCATCTCGTCCTGTGTCCTTTGCAAACTTCGCAAAACGCGCGACCACCATCCGCAAAACATCGCAAATTCAGCAATTTAAACGGTGCGGTGTGTTGCAGATATTGCGGAGACGGCGGGCGTTGGCAAGGTCGGCGCGACGCTGTCGCCAGTCATCATTCGACAAGGAAGCCGCTTCGTGAAGTTCCACAGCGTCCGCACCTACAAGTCCGCCGAAAGCCTGCCGCGTGAGCGGCAGCTTGCCTGGAAGATCGCCGAGGTCGCGGTCGATCCGGTGCCGATCGCGGATGAGGTGGTCGAGATGATCGGCAGCCGCATCATCGACAATGCTGCCGTCGCCGCGGCCTCGCTCAACCGCCCGCCGATCGTCAGTGCGCGTGCACAGGCTCGTGCGCATACGGGCAAGCCCGGCGCGACGCTGTTCGGCCTGTCGAGCTTTCCGTCGCGCCGCGTTTCGCCGGAGTGGGCGGCCTGGGCCAATGGTGTCGCAGTGCGCGAACTCGACTATCACGACACGTTCCTGGCCGCGGACTATTCGCATCCCGGCGACAACATCCCACCCGTGCTCGCCGTGGCGCAGCATTGCGGCCTGAACGGCGGCGCCCTTGTGCGCGGCCTGGCCGCTGCCTACGAGCTCCAGGTGGACCTCGTGAAGGGCATCTGCCTGCACGAGCACAAGATCGATCACATCGCCCATCTCGGCCCCTCGGCCGCCGCCGGCATCGGCGCGGCGCTCGGCCTGCCGGTCGAGATCGTCTATCAGGCGGTGCAGCAGGCGCTGCACGTCACGACCACGACGCGCCAGTCGCGCAAGGGCGAGATTTCGAGCTGGAAGGCCTATGCACCGGCCTTCGCGGGCAAGATGGCGGTCGAGGCCGTCGACCGGGCGATGCGCGGCGAGGGTGCGCCGTCGCCGGCCTACGAGGGCGAGGACGGCTTCATCGCCTGGCTGCTGGGCGGGCCGAAGGCCGAGTATGTCGTGCCGCTGCCCGAGCGGGGCGAGGCCAAGCGCGCGATCCTCGACACCTACACCAAGGAGCATTCGGCCGAATATCAGAGCCAGGCGCTCATCGATCTGGCGCGGCGCTTGGGGCCGAAGATCAGCGATCTCTCCAAGATCCGCGATATCGTCATCCGCACCAGCCATCATACGCACCATGTGATCGGCACCGGCGCCAACGATCCGCAGAAGATGGATCCGACGGCCAGCCGCGAAACGCTCGACCATTCGATCATGTACATCTTCGCCGTCGCCCTGCAGGACGGCGGCTGGCATCACGAGCGCTCCTACGCGCCCGAGCGCGCGCAACGGCCCGATACGGTCGCGCTGTGGCACAAGCTCAGCACCGTCGAAGGTCCCGAATGGACCGAGCGCTATCACGCGACCGATCCGGCGCGGAAGGCGTTCGGCGGCCATGTGACGGTGACGCTCGACGACGGTCGCGTGATCGCCGACGAGATCGCGGTGGCCGACGCCCATCCGCTGGGCGCCCGTCCGTGGCGCCGGCCCGACTATGTCGCGAAGTTCCGCACCCTGGCCGACGGGATCGTGGCCGAGGCCGAGCAGAAGCGCTTCCTCGAAACGGTGGAGCGCCTGCCGGAGCTCGGGGCCGATGAGCTCTGCCAGCTCAACTTCGTCGTCAGCCCCGACCAGCTCCATGCCCCCGCTGCGCGCGGGATCTTCGACGCCGCTGAATAGAGGAGGAGCGCCATGTCCAGTTCGATCCCGGCCAAACCTGCGCCCAAGAAATCCGTCGCCCTGTCCGGCGTGGAAGCCGGCTCGACCGCGCTCTGCACCGTCGGCCGCAGCGGCAACGACCTGCATTATCGCGGCTACGACATTCTCGACATCGCCGAGCGCTGCACCTTCGAGGAGATTGCGCATTTGCTCGTGCACGGCAGTCTGCCGACCGAGGTTCAGCTCGCATCCTACAAGGCCAAGCTTCGCTCGCTGCGCGGCTTGCCGGCGGCGGTGAAGCGCACGCTCGAAGCGATTCCCGCCGCGGCTCATCCGATGGACGTGATGCGCTCGGGCGTCTCGGCGCTGGGCTGCGTGCTGCCCGAAGCGGCCGACCACAATCATCCCGGCGCGCGCGACATCGCCGACCGGCTGATGGCCTCGCTGGGCTCGATGCTGCTCTACTGGCACCACTATGCCCACAACGGCCGCAGCGTGGATGTCGAGACCGAGGACGACAGCATCGCCGCGCACTTCCTGCATCTGCTTCACGGTCAGGTGCCGAGTGCGAGCCATGTCCGGGCCATGGACACGTCGCTGATCCTCTACGCTGAGCACGAGTTCAACGCCTCCACCTTCACCGCGCGCTCGATCGCCGGCACCGGCGCGGACGTCTATTCGGCGGTGACCGGTGCGATCGGTGCGCTGCGGGGGCCCAAGCATGGCGGCGCCAACGAGGTCGCCTTCGAGATCCAGCAGCGCTACGAGGATCCCGACGCGGCCGAGGCCGATATCCGCCGGCGTGTGGCTGCGAAGGAGGTCGTGATCGGCTTCGGCCATCCGGTCTACACGATCGCCGACCCGCGCAACGAAGTGATCAAGCGGGTCGCCCGCCAGCTCGGCGACGAGGTCGGCACCAGCCGCATGTTCGACATCGCCGACCGGATCGAGGCGGTGATGGGCGAGACCAAGAAGATGTTCGCCAACCTCGACTGGTTCAGCGCCGTCTCGTACCACTTGATGGGCGTGCCGACAGCAATGTTCACGCCCTTGTTCGTGATCGCCCGGACCTCGGGCTGGTGCGCGCACATCATCGAACAGCGCATCGACAACAAGATCATTCGTCCGGCGGCGCACTATACGGGACCGGAGAACCGTGCCTTCGTGCCGCTCGTCCAGCGCGGCAAGCCAGCGCCCGCGCGCGCAGCCTGAACGTCATGCCGTATCTAGTTGCCAAGGACCTGCCGTCCGAGCCCGCTGGCATGCGCTTCAGGGCGTTGCTCGACCGCCCCGCGATCCTGCGGATGCCCGGCGCCCATAACGGCATGGCCGCGCTGCAGGCGAAAGCCGCCGGTTTCGAGGCGCTCTATCTCTCGGGTGCGGCCATGACCGCGTCGATGGGATTGCCGGATCTCGGCATCATCACGGTCGAGGACGTCTGCTTCTTCATTCGCCAGGTCGTGCGGGCCAGCGGCCTGCCGGTGCTGGTCGACGGGGACACGGGCTACGGCGAGGCCCTGAACGTCATGCACATGGTGCGGGCGTTCGAGGAGGCGGGCGCGGCGGCGGTGCATATCGAGGACCAGCTGCTGCCCAAGAAGTGCGGGCATCTCAACGACAAGAAGCTCGCCAGCGCGCACGACATGGCGGCCAAGGTCGCCGCCGCCGCGAAGGCCCGGCGGCATCTCCAGGTGATCGCGCGCACCGACGCCTATGCCAGCGAAGGCATGGAGGGCGCAGTCGCCCGCGCCAAGCTCTACATCCAGGCCGGCGCCGATGCGATCTTTCCCGAGGCGCTCTCCACGGCCGACATGTTCCGCGACTTCGCCCGGGCGCTGCCGGGTGTGAAGCTGCTCGCGAACATGACGGAGTTCGGCCGCACGCCGTTCTTCACCGCGGGCGAGTTCGAAGCGATGGGCTACGCCATGGTCATATGGCCGGTGTCCTCGCTGCGCGTCGCCAACAAGGCGCAGGAGCGGCTGTACGCCGCCCTTCGCCGCGACGGCGGCACCCAGGCGTCCCTGGGCGACATGCAGACCCGCGCCGAACTCTACGCCGCGATCGATCTCGCCGGTTACGAGGCGCTGGACGCCTCGATCGTCCAGACCGTCCTGCCTTCCGCGCACGGCCGCAATGCGCTCGATGCGAACGGCTGAACGCGCCTGATCCCCAAGAGGAGTACTCGAATGTCCGTTCTCGTCAGCACGCTTGGATTCCCCCGCATCGGTCCCCGCCGTGAACTGAAGCAGGCGCTGGAAAGCCATTGGTCGGGCAAGACGACGGAGGCGGCGTTGCTGGAGAGCGCCGCGTCGCTGCGGGCCGCGGCCTGGAAGCGGCAGAAGGCGGCTTGTGTCGATCACATCCCGAGCAACGACTCTTCCCTCTACGACCACGTGCTGGACACCAGCGTGATGGTCGGCGCCATCCCGGAAATCTATGGCTGGAAGGGTGGCCCCGTGCCGCTCGAGACCTATTTCGCCATGGCGCGGGGCAGCCGGGGTGCGGTCGACGGTGCCTGCGCTGCCCACGGTCATCGGTCGGCGGTGCACGGCCTGCCCGCGATGGAAATGACCAAGTGGTTCGACACGAACTATCACTACATGGTGCCGGAGTTCGGGCGCGGCCAGACATTCAGCCTGGGATCGACCAAGCCGGTCGACGAGTTCCTCGAAGCCAAGCAGCTCGGCATCCATACGCGTCCCGTGCTGATCGGGCCCGTCACCTACCTGCTGCTGGGCAAGAGCAAGGACCCGTCGCTCCATCCGCTGGCGCTGCTGCGCAACCTCCTGCCGGTCTATGTCGAAGTGCTGCGCAGCCTCCAGAGCGCCGGCGCCGACTGGGTGCAGATGGATGAACCGGCGCTGGTCCTCGACATCGACGACGCGACGCGGGCGGCCTTCGAAACGACCTACGCAACCCTTGCCTCCGAGGTGCCCGGCCTGAAGCTGATGCTCGCGACTTATTTCGGCGCGCTGGGCGACAATCTGGCCGTCACCCTGAAGCTGCCGGTCGCGGGGCTGCATGTCGATCTGGTGCGGGCGCCGGAGCAGCTTGCGCCCGTACTCGACGGCGCCCCGAAGGACCTCATCCTCTCGCTCGGCCTGATCGACGGGCGCAACGTCTGGCGCGCCGATCTCGAGCCGCTGCTGGCCAGGAGCGAAGCGGCGATCAGGCGGCGGGGAGCCGACGGGATCGTTCTCGCGCCCTCCTGTTCGCTGCTGCACGTGCCCGTTGACCTCGCACAGGAAGACGGTTTGGACGAGGATCTCAGGAGCTGGCTGGCCTTCGCGGCCCAGAAGGTCGACGAACTCTCGATCCTGGGCCGCGCGCTCAACGAGGGCCGCGATGCCATCCAGGATGCGCTGGTCGCGTCGAACTGGGCCGCCGGGGCGCGCCGCGTTTCCACGAAGATCCACGATCCGGCCGTGCGGATGCGCCTGGCGGCGGCTACGGCTGCAATGGCCCGCCGCACAGGCTCGTTCGTGGAGCGTCGCGCGCTGCAGCGCCAGCAACTCGACCTGCCGGCCTTCCCGACGACGACCATCGGCTCCTTTCCGCAGACGGAGGCCGTGCGCAAGGCGCGCTCGGCCCATGCCAAGGGCGCGCTCAGCGACGGTGAGTACCAGGCGTTCCTGCGGCAGGAGACCGAGACCGCGGTGCGCTGGCAGGAAGAGATCGGCATCGACGTGCTGGTCCATGGCGAGTTCGAGCGCAACGACATGGTGCAGTATTTCGGCGAACAACTCGCCGGATACGCCTTCACCAAACATGGCTGGGTGCAGAGCTATGGCTCGCGCTATGTCCGGCCGCCCATCATCTTCGGTGACGTTTCCCGCCCGGAACCGATGACGGTCGGTTGGTCGAGCTATGCCCAGTCGCTGACGCAGAAGCCGATGAAGGGCATGCTCACCGGCCCGGTGACGATGCTGCAATGGTCGTTTGTGCGCGACGACATTCCCCGATCCGAGACCTGCCGGCAGATCTCGCTGGCCCTGCGCGACGAGGTCGTCGATCTCGAAGCCGCCGGCATCCGCGTGATCCAGATCGACGAGCCGGCCATTCGCGAGGGCCTGCCGTTGCGCAAGGCCGACTGGAAGGCCTATCTCGACTGGGCGGTCGAGTGCTTCCGCCTCTCCGCGTCGGGCGTTGCCGACCGGACGCAAATCCACACCCACATGTGCTACTGCGAGTTCAACGACATCATCGATTCGATCGGCGCCATGGATGCCGACGTCATCTCGATCGAAACGGCACGATCGAAGATGGAGCTGCTCGAGGCCTTCACCAGCTACCGCTATCCCAACGAGATTGGACCGGGTGTGTACGACATCCACGCGCCGCGCCTGCCGCCGGTCGAGGAGATGGCGGAGCTCCTCGTAAAAGCAAAAGAACGGCTGTCGGCGGACCAGATCTGGGTCAATCCCGACTGCGGCCTGAAGACCCGGCGCTGGGAAGAGGTGAAGCCTGCGTTGATCAACATGGTCGAGGCGGCGAAGAGACTGCGCGCGACGGCCTGAGTTTCATGTCGCACGCCGGCGACTGCATCTTCCTCCGGGGCATCGAAGTCAGCGCGTGCCACGGTGTGCTTGCGGAGGAGAGGACACGGCCGCAGCGCTTTGTGATCGACGCCGAGGTCTGGCTGGAGACCGATGACTACGCCCGTGGCGACGACTACCGGCGGGCCGTCTGCTACGGCGCGATCCTCGACACGATCGTCGAGGTCGCCGGCGGTCCGCACAAATCCCTGGTCGAGGCGCTGGCGCTTGCCATCGTGGACGCGCTGTTGCGGCGCTTCCAGCCGATCGACGCGGTCCGTATCACGATCCACAAGCCTGAAGCGCCGTTGCGCGGCAAGTTCGCCGATGTCGGCGTGGTCCTGACGCGGCGGCGCTCGGTCCGCCGCTAGGAAATCCGTCGCCCTGAACGAAGCCCCGCCTGCGGCACTCCGCTACGGGCGGCGCACTGTTTTCAAGCCGCTTCCTTCCACGCCTTGTCGACCACAGCCACCACGTCGCGCATGATCTGCGTGAGGTCGAAGTCCTTGGGCGTATAGACGCGGGCCACGCCGGCCGCGATGAGCGACGCGGCATCGGCGGGCGGGATGATGCCGCCGACGACGACCGGTACGTCGCCGATGCCGGCCTCGCGCAGGCCCTTCAGTACGTCGCCGACCAGCGAGACATGGCCGCCCGACAGGATCGACAGACCCACGACGTGCACGCTCTCTTCCAGCGCGGCGTTGACGATACGCTCGGGCGTGAGGCGGATGCCCTCGTAGACGACTTCCATGCCGCAGTCGCGGGCACGCACGGCGATCTGCTCGGCGCCGTTGGAATGACCGTCGAGGCCGGGCTTGCCGACCAGCATCTTGATGCGCCGGCCGAGCCGGTGCGAGACCGCATCGACCTCGCGGCGCGTCGCTTCGAGACGGCCGTCGGTGACGCCCGCGGCACGCGCCACGCCCGTCGGCGCGCGATATTCGCCGAACACGCCGCGCAGGGCCTCGGTCCATTCGCCGGTGGTGACGCCGGCCTTGGCGCATTCGATCGATGCCGGCATGACGTTACGGTCTTCCTTGGTCGCGGCGACCAGCTCGGCGAGCGCGGCCTTCACCGCCGCACCGTCACGCGTCGTCCGCCAGGCGTTCAGCCGCTCGATCTGGCCGCGCTCGACCGAATCGTCGACCGTCATGATCGATTCCTGGCCGCCGCCGAGCGGCGAGGGCGCGCCCTCGGTGTAGGCATTGACGCCGACCACGGTCTGCTCGCCCGATTCGATGGCGGCGAGCCGCTTCAGGTTGGATTCGACCAGGCGCTGCTTCATGTAGGCGGCCTCGATGGCTGCCACGGCGCCGCCCATGTCGGCGATGCGGCCCATCTCGGCCAGCGCCTCCTGCTTCAGCGCCTCGACCCGGGCCGCGATCTCCTTGCTGCCGTCGAAGATGTCGCCGTATTCGAGCAGGTCGGTCTCGAAGGCCACGATCTGCTGCAGGCGCAGCGACCATTGCTGGTCCCACGGCCGCGGCAGGCCGAGCGCCTCGTTCCAGGCGGGGAGCTGCACCGAGCGGGCGCGGGCGTTCTTGCTCATCACCACGGCGAGCATCTCGAGCAGGATGCGGTAGACGTTGTTCTCGGGCTGCTGCTCGGTGAGGCCCAGCGAGTTCACCTGCACGCCGTAGCGGAACAGGCGCTGCTTGGGATCGGCGATGCCGTAGCGGTTGAGCGTGATGTCTTCCCACATCTCCGCGAACGCCCGCATCTTGCACATCTCGGTGATGAAGCGGATGCCGGCATTCACGAAGAAGGAGATACGGCCCACCACCTTGGGAAAGTCGGCGTCGGGCACCTGGCCGCGCGCCTTCACCGCGTCGAGCACGGCGATGGCGTTGACCAGCGCGAAGGCCAGCTCCTGCACCGGCGTCGCGCCGGCCTCCTGCAGGTGGTAGCTGCAGACGTTCATCGGGTTCCACTTGGGAACCTCGCGATAGGTGAAGCCGATCGTGTCGGCCGTCAGTCTCAGCGACGGCTCGGGTGGGAAGATGTAGGTCCCGCGCGAGAGATATTCCTTGATGATGTCGTTCTGCGTCGTGCCCTGCAGCTTCGACCGCTCCACGCCCTGCGCCTCGGCAGTCGCGATGTACAGCGAGAGCAGCCACGCCGCTGGCGCGTTGATGGTCATCGACGTGTTCATGCGGTCGAGCGGGATGCCGTCGAACAGGGTGCGCATGTCGCCGAGATGCGAAATCGGCACGCCCACCTTGCCGACCTCGCCCTTGGCCAGCACATGGTCGCTGTCGTAGCCGGTCTGCGTCGGCAGATCGAAGGCGACGCTGAGGCCGGTCTGGCCGCGTGCGAGGTTGGTGCGGTAGAGCTCGTTCGACTTCTCGGCCGTCGAATGGCCGGCGTAGGTGCGAATGAGCCAGGGCTTGTCGCGGTTCGGAATTGTCATGTGTGGCCGTTCGCAGTGCTGTTGACGTAAACTTGGGTACACCAGATCATGCTGCGTCGCAGCATCCAAGATTCTGCATTGCGGCGGAAGGGGAAAGAGGGGACTTGAGCGACGCATCTTCCCCCTGGACCCAGGCCGTGGCCCCGACTTCCGTCCCCGCCACGGCTCCCCCACAAGGTCCTGCGGCTGCCCCCGGCTCGGCCTGGAGCCCCGACCTGACCCCGAGCCAGCCGGTCTATGACGGGCGGCTGGGCGAACTCTACGCCATCTACCTGCGTCATCTCGCGATGATGCTGGTGACGCTCGGCTGGTCGCGCTTCTGGGGCCGCACCCGCATCCGGCGCTATGTCTGGAACCATCTCTCGGTGCTGGGCGACCGGTTCGAATATCGTGGCCGCGGCATCGAGCTGATGATCGGCTTCCTGCTCGCGCTGCTGCTGGTCGCCGCCTGGTCCGGCCTCATGTACCTGGTGTGGCTGTACGTCTTCCACGAGAAGCCGTTCGCCACCTTCGGCCTGTTCGACCTGTTTTCGCTGTCGGTCGTGCTGATCGGTTTTCCGCTGGCCTATGTCGGCCACTATGCCGGCTTGCGCTACAAGCTCTCGCGCACGCGTTGGCGCGGCATCCGCTGCGGCATGGCAGGCTCCGCCTGGGGCTACGGCGCGATCGCGACCTTCCTGCAGTTCGCCAACGCCATGACCGGCTACCTGCTGACGCCCGTCGTGTCGGTGAACCTGGCGCGCCCGCGCATCGTCAACACGCGGGTCGGCACCCAGGGATTCACCTTCGCCGGGCGGGCGGGCGACATCTACGGCCGCTACCTCGGTTATTATTTCCTGAACATCGTGGCCTGGATCGCCGCGGCCGTCGCCACCTTCATGGCGATCGGCGGCACGATCGAGACGCTGGGCTTCTCTTCGGACGACTTCCTGAAGCTGTTCGCCCATCCCAGCCTGCACACCGTCGTCGTGGTGTTGCTGATCGCCTTCGCCGCCTACCTCGTGTTCGGCCTGCTCATCCTGCCGCTGCGCTGCTGGTGGCAGGCCTATTTGCTGCGCTACCTCGTGACCCACAGCCGCGCCGACAACGTGCTGTTCGCCACCGCCATCTCGACCTGGCAGATGTGGGGGTTCCTGGTGCTGAACTATCTGATCGTGCTGCTGACCCTGGGCCTCGGCTGGCCGTGGGTGATGCATCGCACGATGAAGCTGATTGCGGGCCAGCTCTGGATCTACGGTGCGCCCCAGGGCAGCGAAATCCGGCAGCCGACCGATCGTGGGCCGGGCTATGGCGAGGGCCTGCTCGACATGTTCGACGTGAGCGGGGTTTGACGATGGCCGCCCGCTATTACGACGGCGTCACCGCCGACGTGCAGGACGTGACCTTGAAGGTCACCAGCCACGAGCTGCTCATCAATCGTTCGGAAGACTCCGCCCTCGTGGCGCGCTGGCCGGTTGCGGAGTTGGTGGTGCTGGGCGATTCGCACCACGAGGCCGTGCCGCCGCTGGCGCTGCGCGGCAGCGAGGCGCGGCTGGTCGTCGAGGATCCGGCCTGGCGGGCGCAGCTCGTCTCGCTGGTGCCGGCGCTGAAACCGCTGGCGCTCGAGCCGGTGAAGGTCGCCCCGCGCCTTGGCACCTATTCGCTGGCGATCGTCGCACTGGTCGGTCTCTTCTGGAGCGCGATCGAATACGGCACCGAATATGCCGTGCCGCTGTTGCCCTACACGCTGCAGGCCAAGTTGGGCGAGACCGTGCTGGACGGGCTGCTGGCGGACAAGGAGACCTGCCAGGGCCAGGCGGGCCTGGCGGCGATCAACCGGCTGGCCAACGATCTCGCCCGTGAGGCCGGCTACAGGCACGAGGTCACGGTGCACATCGTCGAGGGCGGGCCGGTCAATGCCTTCACCCTGCCGGGCTCGATCCTTGTCTTCTATTCAGACCTGATCACCCAGGCCAAAGACAGTTCGCAGGTCGCGGGCGTGCTGGCACACGAGATAGGCCATGTGGTGCACGATCACCCAATCAAGGGCGTGGCGCGCGCCTATGGCATCGACCTCCTGTTCAAGGTCCTGACCGGTGGCTACTCCGACATATTGAGCACCTTCGGCACCGGCGGCGGCGCGCTGCTGGCGATGCGCAACGGCCGGGCCTTCGAGCGCGAGGCCGACGCTACCGGCGTACGCCTGCTCGAACAGCGCGGCCTGCGGGCCGACGGCGTCTCGACCTTCTTCGAGCAGATGATCGAGAAGGAACCTTCGGACGCGGCCAGCGCGGCCGGGATCTGGTCGAGCCACCCTCCCACGCGCGAACGCATCGAGGCGACCAAGCGCCCGCCGACGGGCCGCCCGGCCTTCAGCGCCGCCGAATGGCAGGCCCTGCGGAACGTCTGTAAGTAGCGGGTTCTCGTACTCACCCCGATCTGGTCAGCCGGATTTCCAGCTCACGCTCCACATACTTCCATTCCTCGCTGGCGCGCAGTTCGACCAGAAGGGCATCGAATTCCGCCTCGTGCTCGGGCGCGAACTCGAACCAGGTGAGGAAGTCGAACGGCTCGCCGAGGTCGCGGGCGTGGTGGAGACGGCGCGCCACCGCTGGCAGGTACTTCATGGACAGGGCGATGTGGCGCGACCTGTCCTCGAAGATCGCCCGGCGCTCGTCCTGGGCCATCGACCACCAGGCTTCGGACTTGCGGATCGGGATCAGCGCCGCGCACGTGGCCTCGCTGCGGCCGAGCCCGGCCTGAACGCCGGCCAGCTCCTTCAGTTCGGCCGCCGTCGAATAGCGTGGATGGCTGACGACGCCGCGCAGCCGCCACGCGGCGCCGGGGATGTCCGTCAGGGCGAGATGCGTGGCGCCGGCAAGGCCGGGACCTGAAATGGCGGACAGGCGCTCGATGCGCCAGGGACCGGCGTTGCCGGCAGAGAAGGTGACGGTGAAGGGCGGCGGCATGAGTGCATCCTAGCAAGACGCGCACCGGCTCCTTGTCTATGAAGCGGCATGAGCCCGCACATCGTTCTCGCCACCGCCGCCGACGACCCCGCCATCACCCCGTCCGACCGGCTCTATGCCGACGCGCTGGAGCGGCGCGGATGCCGCGTGACGGGCGCGCCGTGGGACGGGCCGCGCGCGCCGTTCGCCGGCGCCGATGCCGTCGTGCTGCGCTCGACCTGGGGCTACTTTCGCGCGCTCGATGATTTCAAGGCATGGACCGAGGCGATGGCCGCTTCCACGCAGCTCTTCAATTCCATCGATCTGGTGCGCTGGAACCTGCGCAAGGATTACGTGGAGAAACTCGCGGCAGCGGGCGTGCGCGTGCCACGAAGCTTCGTCGTCCCCTGCGAGCTTTCGGCGATCGGCCGGGTCTTCGAGGAGACCGGCTGGGCCCAGGCCGTCGTGAAGCCCGCCAGCGGCGCGTCGGGCCATTCGGTCGAGCTGCTGCAGCGCGCGACCCTGGCCGGGCAGATCGCGGGCCTTGCCGAGGAGGCGCGCCAGGCGGGCGTCGTGGTGCAGGAGTTCCTGCCCGAGATTGCCGAGGGCGAGCTGTCGCTGGTCTATTTCGACGGTGTCTTCAGCCACGCCATCCGCAAGCGGCCGCCGCCTGGCGAATTCCGCACCAACTCGCGCTACAAGCCGACCCGCACCGCCGAAGCGCCGCCGCCCGACGTTACGCACCAGGGCGCGGCCTGCCTCGCGACGCTGCCCGAGATGCCGCTCTATGCCCGCGTCGACGGTGTCGTGCGCGACGGCGTGCTGATCGTGATCGAGGTCGAGGTGTTGGAGCCGGCGCTGGCCATGGATTTCGACCCGCCGTCGGCTGAACGCTTTGCCGAGGCCACGATGAAGCGCCTCGGTGAAACCCGGCCTTAACTGTCCCTGAACAGCGACGTGACCTCGGCCGCGTCGGGCGCGACCTTCCAGCGCGCGCCGGCGGCTTCCACGAGCTGCCGCCATCCGTCGAGCCGGCGAGCATAGCGCGCGGGATCGCGATTGTCCTCGGGCAGTCGGGAGACGTTGGTGGCGATCACCTCCATGCCCCGCAGGGTCGCGGGCAGCGCCGTATCGCGGCGGCAATTCGGCGGCAGCTCTTCTTCGAGGTCCGAGAACAGCACGATGGTGCGCGTGGCCGCCTGTCGCGCCGCGAGAGTCTGTGCCGCCTGCAGCAGTGCGCCCCTTATGTCGGTGAAGTTCGCCGGCTTCGCGCGCCCGCCATAGTCGGCCAGCTTCTGGCCATACGCGGCGACGAGGCGCTGACGTTCGGTCGGCCGGTCGGGCGCCGTGAAGTTCAGCAGGACCGCGTCGTCGGTGAAGCTGCAGGCACCGATTTCCGCCACCGCGAAACTATCATGCGCCCGCATGAACCCCATCGTGACGCGCAGTGTGCGCAGCGCCTTGTCGACTTCGCGGAAGTAGCTCTTCGACACGTCGAGCAGGCCATAGACAGCCGAGGCTGTGGCACTGCGCTCCTCGCACGCGCCGAGCGCCAGGGCGGGTCCGGCCGTGGCCGTGGCCAGGAGGCCGGTGTTGAAGAAGCGGCGGCCGAATCCGGTCATGAGGAACGCACCGCGCGGGAAGCGAGCAGGGCCCGCACCAGGCGCTCGACGATTAGCGGCAGGAAGATCACGAGGTCATAGGCGGCCAGCGCCACGGCGAGCAGCCCCTCGACGAGAAAGCGCAGCAGGCGGACCGCGAAGGACAGGGATTCCAGGATGAAGCCCAGAAGTAGCTGCAGCACGACACGCCCGTTGCGGATCAGCGCCTCAATGGCGAAGCCGAGGAAGGCGAGGGCAAAGGGAATGATCAGGCCGAACGCCGCCTGCGCGTAGCGTGCCATGGCGCCTGCAGCTTCTCCGGCCTCGGAGGGCGCCGTGCCGGCCAGGGTCCCCAGCAGCTCGCGTTCGAGCCGGGAGATCTCGTCGCGGGTGAGGGCGAGCGCTGCCTCGATCAACGCCAGCACCACCAGCGCCGTCGTCATGACGATGATGATGGCGAGGCGCTGGCCCTTCTTCTGTTCCAGCCGTTCGAATTGCGGGAACATGGTCGTGACGCCCAGCGCCTCCAGAAGGACGATGCCGACGGCGACCTCGAGCACGATGATGGCGAGCGCGGCCAGCCGGTAGATCGGCACACCCATGATGCGATAGGAATCGCCCACCACTTCGGCCATCGGCCGTTCGAGCAGCGCGAAGTTGAGCCAGCCGGCGATGCCGACGGCGAGGATCAGGACGATGGCGAAGGCGAGGCCGATGCCGGTCGAGTGCCCGAGCTTCACGTCGCGGGCCGGGGCCGGCGATGACTGAATGGCCTGCAGCTGGACGCCATAGGACTGGATCACCTGTCGATGTTCGGCGACATGCGCTTCGAGACGTTCGAGCGCAGCTTGTGCCTTGGGATCGTGCGGACCCTGGCGCTCGACGAGGCGGTGGACGTCCCGCATTTCGTCGGGAAGCCGCGGCTGCAGTTCGGCTTCCTTCATACCCGACGTCAACCGTTCGTACCGCGCCTTCGCGGCGACGGCGCCGAAGCCGATCCAGCGTTCGACGAGCCGAAGCGTGCGCGCGACCAGCAGGAATACCGCACGCAGCAGGCGGTGTGCCGCGTCGCGTGCGAGATACAGCAGGACGATGAGGCCCGCCAGAAAGGCGAGATGCTTGCCGTCGGAAAGCCACGCCTGCAACGCTTCCACCATGTGGCGACAGATGAGGTGCGATATCGCCAAAACAATGGCGCGGCTTCACGCGCGGCAGCATTGGGGCGTTGCGTCAGGTATCGCACAACGCCGCGTCGCGACGACGCGGAACCACATTGCTGCCAACTTTCCGTCTAATTCTGCGGAAGCGCTGGCGCCCCGCTCGGCGTCTCGCTCCTCCCAACCCCTGTCCTCGAGGACTCCCCAGGAATGCCCCATCCCCAGGCTTTCATGGCACGGCCCCCCTTTGAACAGATTCGTCCCTCGGTTTCGGCGGGGCGCCACTGGAAGACCGTCGGAATGTGCTTCGGCAGTCTGGTGGTTCTGGCGCTGGTCAGCCTGATGGCGCTTCCGGCGAAGCAGGAGCCTGGATCCGTTGCCGGCGAACTCGCCCTTCATCCCGAATCGGGAACGCCGGTGGCGGTGATGGCGATGCCGGAGGAGCCGGAGATGCCGGTGACGGACATCGCGATGGTTCTCCCGGATCCCGACAGAACGGACCCGTCGCCGCCGGACTTCGGGCCGCCGCATGTCGAAGCGGCGATCGAACTGCAGAAAGGCGATACGGTCGCCCGTGTTCTCGGCCGGCTGGGAATCGAGGCCGCCGACGTGGCCGAGATCGTCGGCGTTCTCGCCGATCGCGTGCGCCTGGATCGCCTGCCGATCGGTCAGGCCCTGATCGTGAAGCTCCAGCAGTTGCACGAGGAAGAGAAGGCGACGGTCCTGGTCGGCCTGTCGATCCGCCCCGAGCCACAACGTGCGTTCAACGTCGAACGCGACGATGACGGCGGCTACAGCATGGAGGAGGAAGTCTTCGAGGTCGCACCCAGGGTGATGCGCGCCTCGGGCGAGGTCGACGGATCGGTGATCGGCAGCGCCGAGGCGGCCGGCGTGCCGCACGGGCCCCTGGCGGAGATGCTGCGCGCTTTCTCGTGGGACGTGAACTTCCAGCACGACATCAAGCCCGGTGACCGGTTCGACGTGCTGGTGGAGCGCTCATGGACCAGCGATGGAAAGCCGGCCGATGACGGCCGTGTACTGTGGGCCGAGATCACCACGGGTGGCGGCGCCGAGACCTACAGCATCTACCGGTTCAAGCCGCGCGGCGGGGAGGAGTTCTTCTACAGCCCCAAGGGCGAGAGCGTGGTCAAGGCGCTGCTGCGCACGCCACTGAACATGAGCCGTATTTCCTCCCGCTTCGGCATGAGGCACCATCCGGTGCTGAAGTTCACGCGCCTGCATTCCGGCGTCGACTTCGCCGCGCCGCCGGGCACGCCGATCCTCGCCGCGGGCGCCGGGCATGTGATCGAGGCCGGGCGATTCGGTGGCTACGGCAACTGGGTCAAGATCGCCCACGACGGCGGCCTCGCCACAGGCTACGCGCACCTGTCGCGCATCGCGCCGGGCGTGAAGCGAAGCGCGCGCGTGCGGCAGGGCCAGGTGATCGGCTATGTCGGAAGCACCGGCATGTCGACCGGTCCGCACCTGCATTTCGAGCTGCATCGCGGGGGCCGCCCCATCGATCCGCTCACCATGGCGCGCACGGCGCAGCGCACGCGCCTCGCCGGCCAGGAACTCGAGCGCTTCAAGGCCCAGATCGCCGAAACCGATCGTGTCCGCGAGACGGCGGTCTCTCTTCGCGGCGAAGAGACCAACTGAAGACGGCGCATGGCCAGGACCGCCGCCCTCTGCCTTCTCCTGCTCGCCGTGTCGGCGTCGATGCAGGAAGGCGGGGCGGTGCGGGCGTCGGATTGCGAGAGCGGCGTCCTCGACGGCGGTGAGGCAGGCATGAACGTGCTGGTGTACCAGCTCTGTGCCGACCGGCTCACCGTGGGATTCCGCGACAGCGAGGTGATCGAGGAGATGACCTGCGGGCCGGCCGGAAGCGTGCATCTCTGGATGTCGACCGATCACGAGATCTGCGGCTTGCCGCCCGCCCCCGATTCGCCCCGAATCTACGACCTTCTGGAGCCCCTGCGCGGTATCGGCGGGACCGCCTCGGCGCCGGTCGCGAAGCGCGTGACCTGCGGCGGCACCTCGGGCCGCGCCACCGCCGTCGTGTCCGATGCACGGGCCGCCCTGCTGGCGACGAGAACCGGCGACACGATCTATGAGCAGGTGAGCCGGCGCTTCATCAGGCAATGCATGGGCCCCTCGGTCTGAACATTCCTCGCCCGAGAGGGAACCCGTCCCGCCCGGGGCGGTTCCCTGCGGCGAACGGAGCAGCCGCATGTCCTATCGTCGATTTGGAGCGATGATCGCGACGTCGACCGTCGTGATGTTCGTCCTGATGTACTTGAACACCCACACGTTCGACCATGTCTGGTTCAGCCAGACCCGTATGTGGATGGCGCTGGTGATGGGCGCGTGCATGGCGGTGATCATGCTGATTTTCATGCTGTCGATGTACAGGAACGCCACCGCGAACATCGCCATCGTCGGGGCCGGCCTTCTCGTGTCCGCCGGCTCGCTCTGGCTCGTCAGAAGTCAGGCGACCGTGGGCGACGTTTCCTACATGAAGGCGATGATTCCGCACCATTCCATCGCCGTGCTGACCAGTTCGCGCGCTCATATCCGCGATCCGCGGGTGCGAAAGCTGGCGGACGGGATCATCGAGGCCCAGCTTCGAGAGATTGCGGAGATGGAGCGTCTGATCGGTGATCTGGAAACACGCCCGATCCCGGCCACCGCCCCGGACATTGCGCCCGCAACCGCGCGGAACGCGGACTGACCGGCTGCTATCCGTTCGTCATCTGGCGCGGCAGGATGGTCACGATGTCCGGGAAAACGGTGATGAGGACGACCCCGACGCAGAGAAGCAGGAAGAACGGGGCGGTGGCCTTGGTGACGGTCCAGATGTCGCGCCCCGTCAGGCTCTGAAGCACATATAGATTGAAGCCAACGGGGGGGGTGATTTGCGCCATCTCGACGACCAGCACGATGTAGATGCCGAACCACAGAGGGTCGATTTGCTGGGCGGTGACCATCGGCAGCACCACGGGCGCGGTGAGCACGATCATCGAAACGCCGTCAAGGAAGCAGCCCAGGACGATGTAGAGCACGGTGAGCAGCAGGATCAGACCGTAGGGCGTGAGGCCAAGCGCGTTCACCCAGTTCGCCATCGTTGCCGGCAGGCCCGTGAAAGCCATTGCCATGGTGACGAAGGCGGCGCCGACCAGGATCAGGCCGATCATGCAACTGGTCCGAACCGCGCCCAACAGGCTCTCCCGGAACGTCGCCCAGGAGAGGGAACCGGTGACCGCCGCGAGGATCAGGGCGCCCAGCACGCCCATGACGGCAGCCTCCGTGGGCGTCGCGACCCCGCCGTAGATCGACCCCAGCACGGCGACGATCAGCAGGATGACCGGTATCAGCCGGCGCGCGTTCCAGATCTTCTCGCCGAAGGTCATCCGCGGGTCCGCGGGCGGCACCTTGGTCGGGTTCAGAAGCGACCAGCCGGCCGTGTAGGCCATGAACAGGCCGATCATCATGAAGCCGGGCAGGAAGCCGGCGATGAACAGCCTGCCGATCGAGACCTGAGCGGTGATCCCGTACACGATCATCATGATCGAGGGCGGAATGAGCAACCCGAGCGTCCCCGAGCCGGCCAGCGTCCCGATCGCCATGCCCTCATGGTAACCGCGCTTGCGCAGCTCAGGCATGCTCATGCGGCCGATCGTGGCGCAGGTGACGGACGACGAGCCCGAGACCGCCGCCATGACGCCGCAGCCCAAGATGTTCACATGCAGCAGCCGGCCCGGAAGCCAGCCGAGCCAGGGCGCCAGACCCTTGAACATGTCCTCCGACAGCCGCGACCGGAACAGGATCTCGCCCATCCAGATGAAGAGGGGCAGGGCTGTGAGCGCCCATCCCCAGCTGGAGTCCCAGATCGTGCTGGCGAGGAGGGAACCCGCGGGAGCCGGCGTGAAGAAGAACAGGGCCACGAAGCCGACGACGACCAGGGTGACGCCGACCCAGACCCCGCTCGCGAGCAACAGGAAGAGAGTGCCGAGAACCGTCGTCGCGAGGATCACTTCTGCGCTCATCGCACGGCCGCCTTTCCGGTGCCGACGGCCTCACCGGCCATGCTGAGCGAAGCTGCTTCGAGTTCTTCGTCGATGGCCTGTGCCTCCGCATCGGCGAAGTCCGGGATCTTGCCGCCAACGGCTTGAACGAGCTCGTCGACGAGGGCGATCGTCATGATCGAAGCGCCGAAGGCCATGCCGAGCTGCGGAATCCAGAACGGCACCGCCATGAGGCCGGGACTGGTATCGCCGAAGAGGAACGAGTCGTGCGTCATCAACCAGGCATTGGCCGATACATAGGCAAAGGCGGCCGCTCCCAGGGTGCAGCACCAGATTTCGACGCGGCGCCTGCTTTCGGCCGACAACTTGCCGACCATCAGGGTTACCCGGATGTGGGCATTGGCGCGCAGCGTGTAGGCGAGGCCCAGGAACGTCGAGGCGGCCATGCAGAAGCCCGAGACTTCCGTGGCATCGAAGGCGAAATTCAGGAACCTGCCGGCGATCTGCAGGAGGATCGTCACGCCGATCATCACCAGGAAGAAAGCGGAGAGCAGACCGCTGACGTTGTAGAGAATATCCAGGGCACGCCGCATCACATCACCATCAGCGAAGCGGACGCCGGGCTGCGTGGGCAGCCCGGCGTCCCTCGATCTCAGTTCGTCTTCTGACCGGACATGTAGGTGTTGAGGACCGCGACGGCGGCGGGGCTCGCCGTCGCCTTCCACTCGTCGGCCATCTGGGCGCCCACCTTCTTCATGGCGGCGAGCACGGCCGGCGGACCGCCGGTGACGGTCATGCCATTCTTCTTGAGGACGGCCGCCTTCTCGTCGCCGGCCGCCTTGCTCATCTCCCAGGAACGCTTGGTGTAGGCCGCAGCCGCGTCCATCACCACCTTCTGGTCGGCGGGGGACAAGGCGGAGAAGGCTCGCTTGCTGAAGATCAGGGCGTTCTTCGAGAGAATCGCCCCGACGTCGGTGAAGTACTTGGTGTTGTCCCAGGCCTGGATATCGACCCCGGTCTGGGCACTCGTGAAGAGGGCTTCGATCAGGCCGGTCGAAAAGGCCTGCGGAATTTCGGCGAAGGGCAGGATCGTCGCGTTGAAGCCCAGCAGGGTCGCCATTTTCTGGGTCGCCGTCGAATAGATGCGGATCTTCTTGCCCTTGAAGTCCTCGACCGAGTTGACCGGCGTCTTGGTGTAGAAGCCCTGGCTCGGCCACACCTGGTAGCCCGCGATCACCATGCCGGCCTTGTCGAACAGGCCCTTGAAGTACGGGTCCTGCAGCTCCATCAGCTTCCACGCTTCCTCGTAGGTCGAGGCGACGAAGGGCACGCCATCGAGGATGAACATCGGATCCTCGTTGCCATAGACGCCGAGGCGGATCTCGCCAGCCTGCACCTGTCCGCGCTGAACCGCCGACTTGATGCTGTCGAGCTTGATCAGGCTGTCGTTGGTGTGGAGCGTGATCTTGAGCTTGCCCGCGGTGCCCTTTTCCACGTCCTCGACCCACTTGCGCAGATTCTGGGTCAGGAAGTTGTTCTCGGGATAGCCGCTGGCCATCATCCACTGCGTCTGTGCGCTGGCCGGACCCGCCAGCGCGAGGCTTGCGCCCACGGCGGCGGCAGCCAGCTTCAATGCCGAAATTCTCGATATCAAGCTCATCCCTGTCCCCTGTTCCCTGTTCCCGGGTGATAGCTTCCGCATTGTCAGCAACTTCCATGCCATCGGGGCACGGGCTCTTTGTCGTCAGGCGTCTCGCTCGGCCCGCAACGCGAGGCGACGCGTGGTCCCGATCGCGGCGAGGAAGGGCTCGTCATGGCTCACCACCAGCAGCGCGCCGTCATAGGCACGCAAGCCACCCTCGACCGATTCGATCGACTGGATGTCGAGATGGTTGGTCGGCTCGTCGAGAATCAGGAGCGGAGGCGGCCTGGTGCCGCCCAGCACGCAGGCGAGGCCGGCGCGCAGCATCTGGCCGCCGCTCAACGTCGACACGATCTGCAACGCGGCATCGGCGCGGAACATGAAGCGGGCGAGGGCGGCGCGGCAGGTATTCTCATCGGCCCTTGGCGTGAGGCGCAGGAAGTTGTCGCGAATCGACAGCGATGGATCGAGCAGGCTGACCTCCTGGTCGAGCATCGCGAAATCCGTGTGGACGCGCACGCTGCCCGAACGGGGTGCGAGCTTGCCGGCGATGAGCGCGAGCAGCGTGGTCTTGCCGGACCCGTTCGGTCCGGTGATCGCCACGCGCTCCGGGCCCGTGAGGGTGAAGGACAGCCCCTCGATGGTCGCACGGTCCGTTCGGTAGCCCGCGCTCACGGCGTCGAGGTGCAGCACGAGCTTGCCGGCCGGCAGGCCGGTCGACGGCAAGGCCATCGACAGGGGCTGCAACACCTCCAGGCGTTGGCGCGCGGCCGCGGCGTCCTCGACCGCTTGCGTCCGTCGTCGCTCGGCGACACGCGCATTGTCGCCCGAGGTGCTCTCGGCGCGGTTCTGGCGCGCACCGGCCAGGATGCTTGGCATGTCGCCCCTGGCGCGCTTGCGCTGACCGGCACCGTCCCTGCGGGCCTTGCGCTCGACTGTTGCCTGAGCGGTTCGCGAAACCTCGGCCACCCGGCGTTCGGCGTCGGCGAGGTCGTGCCGTGCCGCGGCGAGCTCAAGCGCCTTGCGTTCGCGATAGTGACTCCAGTTGCCGCCATAGCGGGTGACGCCCAGCGACGTCATCTCGGCGATGGCGTCCATCGTCTCCAGCAGCTCGCGGTCATGGCTGACGACGATCGCGCCGGCCCGCCAGGCCGACAGGAGCTCGACCACGGCCGCGCGCCCCGCGCGATCGAGATTGTTGGTGGGCTCGTCCAGCAGGATGAAATCCGGGTCGGCCAGGACGAGCGCGCACAAGGCGGCGCGCGTGCGCTGGCCGCCGGAGAGTGTCGACAGCAGCGTCGACGGCTCGGCGATGAGCCCGATACGCCCGAGCGCCGAGGCGATGCGGGCTTCGAGGGTCCAGTCGGCCGAAGCCAGCTCGTCGGCGGTGGCCCGACCTTGCTCGGCCCGGCGCAGCACGTCGAGCGCGCTCGTGACGCCCATCAGGTCGGCCACCGTCGCGGAGGGAGCGACCTGCACGGTCTGCCGCAGGACACCGAGCGTGCCGGTCGCCGACACCGTTCCCGCCTGCGGCGGCAGCCTGCCGGCGATGATCTCGAGCAGCATCGTCTTGCCGACGCCATTGCGGCCGACGAGGCCGGTGCGCCCGCCGTCGAAACTCAGATCCAGGTTCGAGAAGAGGGCGCGGCCGTCAGGCGTGGTCGCGGTGAGGCCGGAAAGCGTGATGGAAGGCATGGAAATGGAGTCCCCTGATGGCAAGGCGAGCGGGCATTGCAGTCAGGTGGAAATCCATTGCGGTGCGGTCCGTATCTGTGGGCGACGGCTGCTAAATAGGTGCGACCGTCGCCCGAATCAAGGAAGCCCCCTGTCAGCCCTTGAGGCGCTGCCCGCCGATGCGATGGTCCGTCAGGACCTCCGGACGGAACGCCAGCCCGTGACCGGGCCGCTCCGGCGGCGACATGGTGCCGTCCTGCGCGGGCAGGACCGGCTCGATCCAGAGATCGTCGTTCCAGTCCATGTATTCGAGGTAGCTGGCGTTGGGGATCGACGCCAGCACGTGGACCATCTGCTCGTGGAAGAGGTGCGGTGCGAGGCGGATGCCGTAGGGCTCGGCCATCGACGCGATCTTGCGCAGCTCCGAGTAGCCGCCGCGCATCGGGTCGGGCTGCAGGATCGGCGTGCCCGGATGCTCGAAGAAGGGCCTGAGGTCGTTCCTCATGAAGTGACTCTCGCCGCCGACCACGCGGGTCTTCAGCGCGGCGGCGATACGGCGATAGCCTGCGAAGTCTTCCGCGACGACCGGCTCCTCCAGCCAGTAAGGATCGAACTCGTCGATGCGGTGGCCGGCCTGGATGGCCGTGTCGGCATCCCAGCCCATGTTGACGTCGATCATGATCTCGATGCCGTCGCCCATCGCCTCGCGCATAGCCTTCACGTTCGCGACGTCCTCGCGCCATGGCCGGATGTGGGCCACCTGCATCTTGATGGCCTTGAGCCCCTGGGCGGTGAACTCCTTCGCCCGGCTGATCATGCCGTCGCGGCCGAGGCCGCGGAAACAGCCGGAACCGTAGGCCGGAATCTTCGTGCGCGCGGCGCCCCACAGGCGGAACAGCGGCAGGCTGGCGCGCTTGCCCACGATGTCCCACAGCGCCATGTCGACGGCGCTCTGGGCGACCAGGGTGACGCCCATGCGGCCCAGCCAGAAATTGTTCTTGTAGAGGGTCTGCCAGATGCCTTCGATCTCGGTGGCGTCGCGGCCGATCACATAGGGCGCGACCAGCTCCTTCATGCACGCGTCCAGCGTGTGCAGCCCGCCATGCAGCGGCATCAGGTAACTCATGCCGATCAGTCCACCTTGAGTCTCGATCTCCAGCACGAAGATCTCGCGCGGGCCCGGCGCCAGGATGCCGGCCGCCGGCGGCGACGACCGCCACGGCACCTGCAGGAGCGTCGTGCGCAATTCGGTGATGGTGGTGGCGGTGGTCATGGCGTTTCTTCCCCTGATCGTTCTCTAAGGATTATGCTCGCCATCGAATGTCCGACGAACCCGGTGCCCACGTCTACATGCTCAAGCGCACCGATGGCCGTTACGAGATCGGTAGCACTGACCCGGAGATTGCGGTGCGATACAGGTGCTGGCGAAGAGGCGCACCTGAACCGATGCCGTTGCCCATCCTTCGAGACGGCGCTTCGCGCCTCCTCAGGATGAGGTCGTTTATCGTAGCTGCACGTCTAAAAATCACCTCACCCTGAGCGGCCGCAGGCCGCGTCTCGAAGGGTTAGAACCCGCACGGCGTCTGCTGCCGGGGCCGCGGAGACCACAGAACGGTGAGCCCCAAAATAGGGAACTGCCATCAACCCCATTTAAGGGCGCTCTTGACGCGCTCCTGCATAGGTTTATTCCCCCCGAACACTTCGACCTTATGATGCGCGCCCCAACGAGCAAGCCGACATGACCGATAACCGAGTCTATCTGTTCGATACCACCCTGCGAGACGGGGCCCAGACACAGGGCGTCGATTTCACCGTGGCCGACAAGGCCGCGATCGCGCGCGAACTCGACCGGCTGGGTATCGATTACATTGAGGGCGGCTGGCCGGGCGCCAATCCGACCGACGACCGGTTCTTCGCCGATCCGCCGGAGTTCCAGAACGCCAAGTTCGTGGCCTTCGGCATGACGCGCCGGGCCGGACGCAGCGCCGCCAACGATCCCGGCCTCGCCGCGATCCTGCAGACCAAGGCGCGCAACGTCTGCATGGTCGGCAAGACCTGGGACTTCCATGTCGACGTGGCGCTCGAGGTCGACCGGACGGACTACCTCGAGATGATCTCCGACTCGCTCGCCTATGCGAAGACCCGCATGGAGGAGACGATGTTCGACGCCGAGCACTTCTTCGACGGCTACAAGGCCAATCCCGACTATGCCATGGCCTGCCTCGCCGCCGCCGAGAAGGCGGGGGCGCGCTGGATGGTGCTCTGCGACACCAACGGCGGAACCCTGCCGCACGAGATCGAGCGCATCGTGGGCGAAGTCGTCAAGAAGATCCCGGGCGACCGGCTCGGAATCCATACGCACAACGACACCGAGAATGCCGTGGCGAACTCGCTCGCCGCCGTGCGCGCCGGCGTGCGCCAGGTCCAGGGCACGATCAACGGGCTGGGCGAACGCTGCGGCAACGCCAACATGATCGCGCTGATCCCCAACCTCGTGCTGAAGATGGGCTTCGACACCGGGTTGAAGGAGGGGGCGCTGCAGCGGCTCACGCACCTGTCGCGCCTGCTCGACGACCGGCTGAACATGCCGACCAACCGCAGCGCGGCCTATGTCGGCACGCGCGCCTTCGCCCACAAAGGCGGGCTGCATGTATCCGCCGTCGAGAAGGACCCCAAGACCTACGAGCATGTCGACCCGGAAGTCGTCGGCAACCAGCGCGTCATCGTCGTCAGCGACCAGGCCGGCCGCTCCAACATCATGGCCCGTTTCCGCCAGATCGGCCTCGAGGTCGATCCCAAGCATCCCGGCGTCGCCCGCCTGCTCGAGATCGTGAAGGACCGCGAGTCCGAGGGCTATGCCTATGACGGTGCGGATGCGAGCTTCGAGCTGCTGGCGCGGCACGAACTGCACACGCTGCCCGACTATTTCGCGCTGCACAGCTTCCGTGTCCTGGTGGAGCGTCGCGTCAATGCGCGCGGCCAGACGGTGGCCATGTCGGAGGCCACGGTGAAGCTCGACGTCGCCGGCCGCCGCGCGATGGAGGTGGGTGAGGGCAACGGCCCCGTGAACGCGCTCGATGCTGCGTTGCGAAAGGCGCTCGTGCCCGTCTATCCCGAGCTGGAGGACATGCGGCTGGTCGACTTCAAGGTCCGCATCCTCGATTCGGCAGGCGGTACGGCGGCGACGACGCGCGTCATGATCGAGAGTGCGGATGCGAAGGGACGGCGCTGGAGCACGATCGGCGTGTCGCCCAACATCGTCGACGCCTCCTACAACGCGCTCTACGACGCCCTCACCTACAAGCTCTTCCGCGACGGCGCCCGCCCGGCTCAACCTGCCTAGCTGCCATGCCACACCTGCCGGTTGACCTCCGGTAGGGCGGGGCAGACCATATAAGCGTGCGAGACGGAGAGCATCTGGACACCCAGACACCGCCCATCGCGGCGGCTGCCCTGCGCCGTCCGCGATGGGGCGTCCGCGTGCTCGCGCGCGCTTTCATGTGGTCGCTGCCGGCGATCGTGCTCGCCGCCACGCTGGTGATCTGGCTGTCCTCGGGCGGCACCGTCACCACCGACAATGCGTATGTGAAGGGCGACCGCGCGCAGATCGCCACCCAGCTGTCCGGCCTCATCGTCGACGTCCCGGTGCACGAGAACGAGAAGGTCTCGCGCGGCCAGCTCCTGTTCCGCCTGGACGACCAGTCCTATCGGCATGCGCTTACCCGCATCGAAGCCGAGACCGAGACGGTGCGCGCCGAGATCCGCGGCCTGCGCGCCCAGTGGCGAACCAAGCGTGAGGAGATCAAGGCGGCGCTCAGCCAGCAGACCTTCGCGCAAGCCGAATTCGACCGGCAGGAGGAGCTGGCCGAGAAGAAGGTCACCTCCACCGCCAAGCTCGAGGAGGCTCGCATGGGCCTCGAGGTCGCGCGCCAGCGCATCTCGGCGGCGCAGGAAGATCTGCAGAGGATCGAGGCGGCGCTGGCGGGCAATGCCAAGATTCGCGCCGACGACCATCCGCGCGTGCGCCAGATGATGGCGATGCGCGAGGAGGCGCTGCTGCAGCTGCGCCGGACCATGATCGAATCGCCGATCGATGGCATCGTCAGCAAGCGACCGGTGCCGGGCAGCTTCGCCACCGCGGGCGTGCCGGTGATGGTGGTGGTGGCCGACACCGATCTGTGGATCGAGGCCAACTTCAAGGAGACCGAGCTCACGCGCGTGCGGGCGGGCCAGAAGGTGCTGATCCATGTCGACACCTATCCGGAGTCGGAGTGCTGGGGCACGGTGTCGAGCATCTCGCAGTCGACCGGCGCGGAGTTCGCCGTGCTGCCGCCGCAGAACGCCACCGGCAACTGGGTGAAGGTGGTCCAGCGCATTCCCGTGCGCCTGTCCGTCGCCTGCCGCGAGGGCGATCCGCCGCTCCGGGTCGGCATGAGCACGACGGTCGCGGTCGAGACCGGCCACACGCGGTCGCTCGCCAGCCTGTGGGCCGGCTGGGCCAGGTCGCTTGGCCTCTCGAGCGCGTCCGCTTCGCCGAAGCCCTAGCCGATGGCGCCGGCCGTCGATCCGGCGGTCCTGCGCCGCCGCCGCCTGATCACCTTCACGGTGATGGCCGCCACCATCATGCACGCACTCGACGGCACCATCGCCAATGTGGCGCTGCCGTCGATCCAGGGTTCGCTGTCGGCGACGCAGGAGCAGGTCTCCTGGGTCGTCACCTCCTATATCGTGGCCTCCGCCATCCTGACGCCGCTCGCCGGTTTCTGTGCCATGCGCTTCGGCCTGCGCCGGACGCTGGCGACCTGCGTGATCGGCTTCACCATCGTGTCGATGATGTGCGGAGCCGCGCAGACGCTCGACCAGCTCGTCCTGTTCCGCGCCCTGCAGGGCGGGTTTGGCGCGGCGCTGGTGCCCGTCTCGCAGGCCATCATGATGGACACCTACCCGCGCGAGGAGCAGGGCAAGGCGATGGCCATGTGGGGCGTCGGCACGATGCTCGGCCCCATCGCCGGACCCTCGCTGGGCGGCTGGCTGACCGACGAATTCTCCTGGCGCTGGGTGTTCTACGTCAACCTGCCGGTCGGCATCCTGTGCGCGGTCGGCATCCTGGCTTTGGTGCGCGACAACGTGCACGGCGCGCCGCGGCGCTTCGACCTGATGGGCTTCACCCTGCTGGCGGTCGCCATCGGCTCGTTCCAGCTCATGCTCGATCGCGGCCACATGCTCGACTGGTTCGACTCGGTCGAGATCATCGGCGAGACGCTGGTGGCGGCCGTGGCCTTCGCCATGTTCCTGATCCACATGCTGACCGACCGCCAGCCGTTCCTGTCGCGCGACCTGTTCCGCGACCGCAACCTCACGGTCGGGCTCTGCTTCACGGCGCTTGCGGGCCTCGTGCTGATCGTGACGGCGACCCTGATGCCGCCCTTCCTGCAGCAACTCATGGGCTATCCGGTGTTCACCACCGGTGTCGTGCTGGCGCCGCGCGGCGCCGGCATGATGGTGGCGATGATGCTGGTCTCGCGCCTGATCGGCCGCATGGATGCACGCATCCTGATCGGGCTTGGCTTCGCGCTGGCGGCGCTCTCGCTCTACGACATGACGCTGTTCAATCTCAACGTCAGCGAGGGCCGCATCATCTGGAACGGCATCCTGCTGGGCTTCGGTCTCGGCCTCGTTTTCCCGCCGCTCACCGTTCTCACCTTCGCCACCCTGCCGCAGCGGCTGCGCACCGAGGGGGCGGCGGTGAACGCGCTGCTGCGCAACCTGGGCGCCAGCATCGGCATCGCCGTGCTGGTCTCGATGCTGGCCAGCAACACCCAGCAGAACCGCGCCGACATGGTCGAGAAGTTCACGCCCTATCATCCCGGCTGGCCGATGAATCCCACCGGGGTCAGCCTCGATCCGACGCAGCTCGCGATCTGGGACGGCGAGATCACCCGCCAGGCCGCGCTGATCGGCTACCTGAACGACTTCCGGGTCATGATGATCTGCTCGCTGGTGCTGATCCCGCTCCTCTTCTTCATGCGTCGCCCGCCCCTTATCGCCGGCCGCTGACCACGCTATTAGGGCGGCATGGGACGCGCATCGAAGGGCCGCGACGTCGACGCCGCCACGCCGGCGGTCATCCTCGTGCGCCCGCAACTCGGCGAAAATATCGGCATGGCGGCACGCGCCATGCTGAATTGCGGCTTGTCGACGCTCAGGCTGGTCGCGCCGCGCGACGGCTGGCCCAATGAGCGGGCGCAACGCGCCGCCTCGGGCGCCGACATCGTGCTGGAGAAGGCGGAGGTGTTCGACAGCGTGGGCGAGGCGGTGGCCGACCTCGAACGGGTGGTCGCGACCACGGCGCGCAACCGCGAACTGGTCCAGCGCATCGTGACCCCGCGCCAGGCCGCGTCCGATATGCGCGGCTGGATCGGGCAGGGCGAAGGCGTCGGCATCCTGTTCGGGCCCGAGCGGACCGGTCTCGAGAATGACGACATGGTGCATGCCGATACCGCCCTCTCGATCCCGCTCAATCCGCAATTCTCGTCGCTGAACATGGCGCAGGCCGTGCTGCTGGTGGCCTACGAATGGACGGCCGCTGGCGATACGACGCCGCCGGTGCGGATGGCCGACCATGCCGCGCGGCCGGCGACCAAGGACGAGCTGCAGAGCCTGTTCGACCATCTCGAGCGCGCGCTCGACCAGTCGGGGTTCCTGCGGAACAAGGAGATGCGGCCCTCCATGGTGCTCAATCTCCGGGCGCTATTGCAGCGCGCCGAGATGACCGAGCAGGAGGCGCGCACCTTCCACGGCGTCATCAAGTTCCTGTCCAAGAAACAGCACGAGGAATAGCCATGTCCACCACCGCCAGGATCACCTGGGTCGACGGCGCGCTACTGGTTGCCGAAGGCGGCAGCGGCCACACGATCACCATGGACGGCGCCCCCGACATCGGCGGCCGCGATCTCGCGTCCCGGCCGATGGAGGTTCTGCTGATGGGGATGGGCGGCTGCACCGCTATCGACGTCGTCTCGATGCTGAAGAAGCAGCGCCAGGACATCGAGGGCGTCGAGGTCTCGCTGGTCGCCGAGCGGGCCGAGGACCATCCCAAGGTCTACACCTCCGTGAAGCTGGTCTACACGGTCCGCGGCCGGAATCTGAACAAGGCGCTGGTCGAGCGCGCGGTCAGCCTGTCGGACGAAAAGTACTGTTCGGCCACCGCCATGGTGAAGAAATCCGCCGCCGTGACCCACGAAGTCGTGCTGGTAGAAGTCTAAGTCATTGATATTGCAGGATTAACGCCTGCTTGACTGGCCCGAAACGGCCGGTATGTTCCGCCCTTCTTCCGGAGAACGTGGTTGAGGGCCGTTCGGGCTCTCCTCCCGCCCCGACAGACATGTCGGATTAAGGCCTATCCGGACAACATGGCGTACCCGCGAAGCGGGGCGCACAATGACGGAGTGCAGCGTGAGCAAGCGCGCAAATTCGAAGTACAAGATCGACCGCCGCCTCAGGGTCAACCTGTGGGGCCGTCCCAAGAGCCCGCTCAACAAGCGTGAATACGGTCCCGGCCAGCATGGCCAGGGTCGCACCAAGCCGACCGACTACCGCCTCCAGCTCATGGCCAAGCAGCGCCTCAAGGGCTACTACGGCTCGGTCAGCGAGCGCCAGCTGCGCCGCTATTATGCCGAAGCCGTCCGCCGCAAGGGCGACACCGGCGAGAACCTGGTCGAGCTGCTGGAGCGCCGGCTGGACGCGGTGATCTACCGCATGAAGTTCGCCATCACCGTCTTCGCGTCGCGCCAGCTGGTCAGCCACGGTCACGTCAAGGTGAACGGCCGCCGCGTGAACATCGCCTCCTATCAGGTGAAGGACAATGACGTCATCGAGCTGACCTCGAAGGCCAGCCAGATGGAGCGGGTCCTCGAGGCGACGCAGACCGCCGAGCGCGACGTGCCCGAATACGTGACGGCCGACCACAAGGACATGAAGGGCACCTACGTGCGCGGGCCGAAGCTCGCCGACGTGCCGTACCCGGTCCAGATGGAGCCCTCGCTGGTCGTCGAATACTACAGCCGCTGAGCGGCCGACCCTGAAAGTGACGAAAAACCCGCCCGATTGTGGCGGGTTTTTTGCATCGGGATTCTGGTCGGAACGGGTGTTTCGGCTATCGCCGGGCAATGGGGGGGCTATACTCCTGCCGGGGCTTGGGACTGGAGTCTTGGGAATGGGATTCGTCCGTGCGGCGGTCTTCGCTTCGATCGTCGCGATCGGCGGAGCGGCCTACATCTACCGCGATGATGTGATCCGGGAGGTTGGACCTCATATCGGCATGGGGACGGCTGCCAAGACGGCCGAGGCCCAGGCCAGTCCGGCCGCGGGCGCGCAGCCGCAGGGCCGCCGCGGCCGCGTCAATCCGGGCGGAGCGGTACCGGTCGTGGTCATGCCGGTTACGCGCGATGCCATGCCCGTCGTGGTGGATGCCGTCGGCACCGTGCAGTCGATCGCCTCCGTCCAGATCAAGCCCCGCATGGACAGCCAGATCATGAAGGTGAACATCGAGGAGGGCGCTCTCGTGAAGGAGGGCGATATCCTCTTCGAGCTCGATGCACGCACCCTGAAGGCACAGCTCGGCCAGATCGATGCGCAGATCCGCAAGGACCAGGCGCAGGTCGCGCAGGCCCGGCGTGACCTGCAGCGCAACGAGGAACTCCTGTCGAAGAACGCCGGCACCGTGGTGCAGCGCGACAATGCAGGCACTGCCCTGAAGGCTGCCGAAGCGCAGCTCGAAGCCGACGAGGCTGCCAAGGCCAGCGTCCAGACCCTGCTCACCTTCACCGAGATCCGGGCCCCGGTTTCGGGCCGCATCGGCTCGATCGCGAACAAGGCCGGCGCCGTCGTCCGCACCGGCGACAACTCGGCCACCAGCACCCTGGCCACGATCAACCAGATCGACCCGATCTATGTCACCTTCGCCATCCCGCAGATCATCCTGCCCGACCTGCGCGCCGCGATGGCGAAAGGCCCGGTCACGGTGACGGCCATCATCGACGACACCAAGAAGCAGTCCGGCGAGATGGCCTTCATCGAGAACACCGTCGACCCGAACACCGGCACGGTGACTGCGAAGGCGCGCATCGGCAATGCCAACGAGCTGTTGTGGCCGGGCCAGTTCGTCAAGGTGGAGATCGTGCTCGGTATCGAGTCCGACGCTATCTCGGTCCCGGCGAGCGCCGTACAGCTCGGTTCGCAAGGACCGTTCGTGTTCGTGATCAAGGACGGCGTGGCCGAGCTCAGGCAGGTGGTCGTCAAGCGCACGCAGGACGGCCGGGCCGTGATCGGCAAGGGCGTCGAAAACGGCGAGCAGGTAGTGGTCGACGGTCAGCTCCGGCTGGTCCAGGGAGCATCGGTGACGATCAGGCCGCCGACGGTCGATCCGAACCGGCCCGCAGCACCGCCCCGCGGATAGCCGATCCTAGCGGAGGCGGTACGTGAACATCTCTGAACTTTGCATCCGCCGTCCGGTGATGACCATCCTGCTGATGGCATCGTTCGTCCTCGGCGGCATATTTGCGTACAAGCAGCTCCCGGTCGCGGCCATCCCGCGCGTCGAGTTCCCGACCATTCAGGTCACCGCGCAGCTTCCCGGCGCAAGCCCCGAAACGATGGCCGCCTCGGTCGCCTCGATCCTCGAGCGGCAATTCTCGACGATCGCCGGCGTGACCACGATGACCTCGACGTCGTCGCTCGGAAACACCTCGATCGTCCTTCAGTTCGACCTCAACCGGAACATCGACGGTGCCGCGCTCGACGTTCAGTCCGCGATTTCTTCGGCCATGCGGCGATTGCCGCCGGAGATGACGACCCCACCCAGCTTCCGCAAGGTCAATCCTGCCGACTGGGCGGTGATGTTCCTCGCACTCAAGTCGAGCCAGGCCCGCCTCTCGGACGTCGATGCCTTCGTAAACCGGGCGATCATGCCGCGCGTGTCGACCCTTCCGGGCGTGGCGCAGGTGCTGATCTTCGGCTCGCAGAAGTTCGCCGTCCGCGTCCGCGCCGACCTCGACCAGCTCGCGGTTCGCGGCCTGACCCTGCAGGAGTTGCAGAACGCCGTCGTCAGCGCCAACTCGAGCAAGCCGGTCGGTTCGATCGCCGACCAGAAGCAGAACGCCATCCTCGAGGCGACGGGCCCGATCAACAAGGCCGCGGACTACATGCCGGTGATCGTCACCTGGCAGAACGGCGCGCCGGTGCGCATCTCCGACGTGGCGACGGCCGTCGACAGCGTCGAGAACGACAAGGTGGCGAGCTGGCTCGACGGCACGCGGGCCATCGTGATGGGCGTCTATCGCCAGCCCGACGCCAACACCGTCGAGGTGGTCGATCGGGTGAAGGCGATCATCCCGCAGATCCAGGCGGAACTGCCGGCGGGAGTCGAGATCCACCTGCTGGCCGACCGGTCGAAGCCGATACGCGAGGCCATCGACGACGTCGAGTTCACTCTGGCCCTGGCGGCGATCCTGGTGATCATCGCGATCTATTTCTTCCTGCGGAGCTTCCGCGCGACCATGATTCCGGCGATCGCGCTGCCGATTTCGATCATCGGCACCTTCGCCGGCATGTATCTCTGCGGCCATTCGATCGACAACATATCCCTGCTGGCGCTGACCCTGGCCGTCGGCTTCGTGGTCGACGACGCCATCGTCATGCTGGAGAATATCGTCCGCCATATCGAGGCGGGCGAGAAGCCGATGGAAGCCGCGCTCAAGGGCTCCAAGGAGGTCGGCTTCACGATCGTCTCCATGACCCTGTCCCTGGTCGCCGTGTTCATCCCCGTGCTGTTCATGGGCGGCGTCGTCGGGCGCATGTTCAACGAGTTCGGCCTCGTCATCGCCTTCGCCATCCTGATCTCGGGTGTGGTGTCGCTGACCCTGACGCCGATGCTCTGTTCGCGCTGGCTGAAGCCCGTCGACCATCACGAGAAGCACAACGCGCTCCTGCGCAGTTTCGAGTGGGGCTTCACGAAAGTCACCAACGGCTATGGCTGGGCGCTGCGGCACACGGTCCGCTATCCCCGGCTGGTGCTCGCGATCACCCTCGGAACCTTCGTCGTCACCGCGGTGCTCTTCCAGGCGATCCCCAAGGGCTTCTTCCCGTCGGAGGATATCGGCCAGATCCAGGGCTCCACGATCGGGCCGGACGACGCCTCCTTCGACGCGATGGTGGCGCGCCAGTCGGCGCTGGCCGAAGTCATCCGGCGTGACCCCGACGTGGCCTCGGTCGTGTCGACCGTCGGCGGCGGGAACGCCGCGGCCACGGTGAACTCCGGCCGCGTCTTCATCATGCTGCGTGACAAGCCGGAGCGTACGGACAGCGCCCAGCAGGTCATCGCCCGGCTGCGCCGGTCGACGGCGGCCGTGCCGGGCATCAACGTGTATTTCCAGGCCGCCCAGTCGATCAACATCGGCACGACGCAGAGCCGCGCCCAATACCAGTTCGGCATGCGGTCGAGCGATCTCAACCAGCTGCGCGAGTATGCCCCCCTGATGGAAGCGAGGATGCGCCGCATTCCGGCGATCCTCGACGTGAATTCTGATCTGCAGGTGCGGGCCCGCTCGGCGATGATCGACATCGATCGCGACATCGCCTCGCGTCTCGGTGTCTCGGTCGACCAGATCCGACTGCTCCTCTACTCGGCGTTCGGTTCGCGCCAGGTGTCGACCATCTACGCGTCGGACGACACCTATCAGGTGATCCTCGAGGCGGATCCGAAGTACGGCGATGCCGGCGACATCCTGCGGAAACTGCAGGTCCGCACGCCCAATGGCGGCCTCGTGCCGCTCGACACGCTGGCGAAGCGGATCGACAAGCCGACCTCGCTGACGGTCAACCACATCGCGCAGCTTCCGTCTGTCATGATCTCCTTCAACCTGGCGCCTGGGGTGGCACTCGGCGAGGCGGTGCGCGACATCCAGGCGGCGGCGGCGGAGGTCGGCCTGCCCGCCACGATCACCACCAGCTTCGAGGGCAGTGCCCAGGTCTTCCAGCAGGCGGTCGCCAACCAGGGCCTGCTGCTGCTGGCGGCGGTGCTGGTGATCTACATCATCCTGGGAATTCTCTACGAGAGCTTCATCCATCCGCTAACGATCCTGTCGGGCCTGCCGTCGGCTGGCATCGGCGCGCTCGCCACCCTGATGTTGTTCGGCATGGACCTGTCGGTCATCGCCATGATCGGCGTCGTGATGCTGATCGGCATCGTGAAGAAGAATGCCATCATGATGGTCGACTTCGCGATCGAGCGGCGCGGTCAAGGTGCCGATGCCGAGACGGCGATCGTCGAAGCCGCGCTGCTGCGCTTCCGGCCGATCATGATGACGACGGTCTGCGCCCTGCTGGGCGCCCTGCCGATCGCCGTGGGCCATGGCGCCGGCGCCGAACTGCGCCAGCCACTGGGAATCACCGTCGTCGGCGGCCTGATGGTGTCGCAGCTCCTGACGCTGTTCATCACGCCCGTCGTGTACATGTGGTTCGACAGGCTGACCGGCATGAAGTTCAGCCCCGGCTGGGCCAGGCGCTGGCGCACCAAGGGCCGCATGCCCGCGGCGCCGGCGGAGTGAGTCGGTCGTCCTGAGCAGAGCGAAGGACCTCACAGAGCGACCAGACGAGTGCGTGGCGGGAGGGAGATCCTTCGCTGCGCTCCAGGGCGGGAGTTACCCCGCCCGCGATGACAAGAACTGAGAGTGGCGTTTCATGACTGACGAGATCGGCGCTTTTGTTCCCGGCCCGCGCGTTCATATCGAGGGCCGTGCTGGAGGTCCGCTATCGGGCCTCACCTTTGCCGCAAAAGACCTCTTCGCAGTCGCGGGCGTGGCGACCGGCGGCGGAAATCACGACTGGCCCACGGGGCGTGCCATCCCCGACCGGCACGCCTGGGCGGTGCAGACGCTGCTCGATGCCGGCGCGACCTTGATCGGCAAGACCATCACCGACGAGGTGTCGCTCGGCATCCTGGGCGAGAACGCCTTCGACGGCACGCCCAAGAATGTCCGCGCCCCGGGCCGTGTACCGGGCGGCTCGTCCTCGGGCTCTGCGGCCGCCGTCGCGGCGGGTCTCTGCGATACCGCACTGGGCACCGATACCGGCGGCTCGGTGCGTGTGCCGTCCAGCTTCTGTGGCCTTTATGGCATTCGCCCGACCCACGGCCGCGTCGACGTCACGGGCATGCTGCCCCAGGCGCCGACCTCCGACACGACCGGATGGTTCGCGCGCGACGCCGAGACTTTCGCGAAGGTCTGCGGCGTGATGCTGGGCGAGGAGATTCCGACGGCGTTGCCCTCGAAGCTCGTCGTCGCGGTCGACGCTTTCGGCTTCGCCGATGTGGACACGTCCGAGGCGCTGCAGCCGATGGTGAGGAAGCTCGCCGCACTCGTCGGCTCGAGCCGTGAGGAGATCATGGCGCCGCAGGGCCTGTCGGTGTGGGCGCGCGCCCAGCGCAGCCTGCAGCCTGCCGAGGCCTACGCGACGTTCAGGAGCTGGCTTGACGAGCGCAACCCGCGTTTCGCCTTCTCGGTCGCCAAGGCGCTGGTGGCCGGCTCGATGATCCCCGAGAGCGATAAGGTCTGGGCCAACCTGATGCGCCAGGAAGCGCGCAGCCGCATGAAGTATCTTCTACCGGCCGGCACCATTCTCTGCCTGCCGACCACGCCGTTTCCGGCGCCCAAGGTCGGCCTGCCGCTCTCGGTTCTCGACCCGCTGCGCGACCGCATCACCTGCCTCTGTGCGCAGGGCGGGCTGGCGGGCTTTCCGCAGGTCAATCTGCCCGGCGCCACGACGGTTGACGGTCTGCCGGTCGGCCTGTCCATCATCGGCCCGCGCGGCAGCGACGCGACCCTGGTCGCGGTCGCCCGCGCGATGGAGAAGGCGGCGGGCTGATCGCGCCTTTGAGAAGGAGGCGTCTTGGCGAGCGAAAAGCAGAAGATGCTGGCGGGCGAACTCTACGTGGCGACCGGCGAGGAGCTGGCCGCCGACGCGCGCAGCGTCGCCGCGTGGATGGATCGGTACAACGCCTCGATCGCGGCCACGCAGAAAAACTATCCGGCGCTCTTGCGCGAGATGCTGGCCGAGGTCGGCGAGGGTTCCTACATCCGGCCGCCCTTCCATTGCGACTACGGCTACAACATCAGCCTCGGCAAGGGCGTGTTTCTCAACTTCAACTGCATCATCCTCGATGTGGTGCAGGTCACGATCGGTGACCGCACGCAGATCGGGCCCGGCGTGCAGATCCTGACCGCGGACCATCCACGCGATCCCGCGCAGCGCCGCGCCGGCCTGGAATTCGGGCGGCCGGTGAAGATCGGCGCCGATGTCTGGATCGGCGGCGGCGCCATCGTGCTGCCGGGCGTCACCATCGGCGACGAGGCGATCGTGGGAGCCGGCGCCGTCGTCACCCGCGACGTGCCGGCGGGTGCTACAGTCGTGGGAAATCCAGCAAGAGCGAGGTGAGCGTGACGGATCTGACGCCGAACATTCCCGAAGTCGTGGCCGAGGTGCGCGAGTTGTTCGAACGCTATGAGCAGGCGTTGATCGACAAGAACGTCGAGGTGCTCGACGCCACCTTCTGGAACAGTCCGCACACGATCCGCCTCGCCAACAGCGAACACGGCTACGGCTTCGACCGCATCCATGCCTTTCGCGTCGCCCGCCCGCCGGGGCCCGGCACCAAGGAGAAGCGGCTGCGGCTCGACATCGTCACCCTGGGCCGCGACATCGCGACGGTGTCGTTGGTCTACAAGGTGCGCGGCAGGGAAATGACCGGCCGGCAGACGCAGACCTGGGTGCGCCTGCCCGACGTCGGTTGGAAGGTCGTCCACGCTCACGTCTCGATGATCGCCGAAGAGCCGATCCACTAACGAACGCTTGCGAGGGAGGAAACGATGGCCCAGCCGGTCGAAGGCCTTGGCAATGTGATGAACCCCGATCCGGCGTGGGTCGCCAAGGTGAGCGAGCCCGCGCTCGAACCTGACCTGCCGATCGTCGATCCGCATCATCATCTCTGGCAGCGCACCGGCAACGACTATCTGTTCCACGACCTGCTGGCCGACACACGGACCGGCCATAACATCGTGGGTACGGTGTATGTCGACTGTCATTCGATGTACCGCAAGGACGGTCCGGCCGAACTGCGCTGCATCGGCGAGACCGAGTTCGCCAATGGCGTCGCGGCGATGAGCGCGTCCGGTCTCTACGGAGACTTGCGCGCCTGCGCCGGTATCGTCGGCCATGTCGACCTGCGTCGCGGCGAAAGGGCAGGGGACGTGTTCGACGCCCAGATCGCCGCCGGCAATGGTCGCTTCAAGGGCATCCGTCACCAGACCGGCTGGGATGCCGATCCGGACGTGCGCAACTCGCGCAACGATCCGCCGCCCGAGCAGACCCGCGACCTGACCTGGCGCGAGGGCTTCCGCGAGCTGGCGAAGCGCGACCTGACGTTCGATGCCTGGCTCTACCATCCGCAGCTTCCCGAGATCGCCGAACTGGCCGACGCCTTCCCCGGCACGACGATCGTGCTCGACCATGTCGGCGGCCCGCTGGGCTATGCCGGCTACGCCGGGCGTCACGACGAGGTCCGCGCGGCCTGGAAGAAGTCGATGGCCGAGCTGGCGAAGCGTCAGAACATCGTGGTGAAGGTCGGTGGCCTCGGCATGGCCATGGGCTTCTTTGATTTCTACCGTCGCCCGACTCCGCCGGGCTCGCCTGAACTCGCCAAGGCGTTCCGGCCCTGGGTCGAGACGACCATCGAGCTGTTCGGCGTCGATCGCTGCATGTTCGAAAGCAACTTCCCGGTCGACAAGATCACCTCGGGCTACGGCGTGCTGTGGAACGCCTTCAAGCGTCTGGCAGCCGGCGCATCGGCTGCGGAGAAGGCAGCCTTGTTTTCCGGGACAGCCACCCGCGTCTATCGCCTTGTCTGAACTCTTCGTTCGCCTTCCGAAACGCCGTTTGACATTTCGACAGGCGACCGGCAGTTTCGTTCCAAGAGAATTCTGTTGCATCCGAAACGGAGCAACAGGCGGCAGGCCGGCTAACGGTCGTCGCATCAGGGAGCGAAGGACAAAGCACATATCGGACGACCAACGTCCTTCGCATGGCTTTGACCAATGGGAGGAAAACATGCGCGTACTCGGTGCGTTGTTTGGTGTTGCGGCCGCCGCGGCGGTCGCATGTGCTTCGGGCCCGGCGGCCGCCCAGGACAAGAAGGTCCGCATGCAGATGCAGTCGAACTTCGCGTCGACGCTGGCACTGCTCGGGCCGAACGCAAACTATACGGTGGAACAGATCAGGAAGCTGTCGGCAGGCAGCATCGACATCAAGTTCTTCGAACCCGGCGCGCTCGTGCCACCGGGCCAGGCGTTCGACTCGGTCGCGTCGGGCGCGCTCGACGCGGCCTGGGCGACGCCCGGTTTCTGGACCGGCAAGGACATTGCCTTTGCCGTCTTCTCGACGGTGCCGTTCGGTCCCGGCCTCGGCGAATACCTCGCCTGGATGAAGCACGGCGGCGGCGAGCAGCTCATGCAGCAGCTCTACGCCAAGTACAACATCCACGCCGTGATGTGCCATCTGATCCCGCCCGAGGCATCGGGCTGGTTCCGCGAGGAGATCAAGACGCTGGACGACCTGAAGGGCCTCAAGATGCGCTTCTTCGGTCTCGGGGCCAACGTGATGCAGAAGCTCGGCGTCTCGACACAGCTCTTGCAGGCCGGCGAGATCTTCCAGGCCCTGCAGCTCGGCACGATCGACGCCACAGAATTCTCGATGCCCGTGATGGACCTCAGCCTCGGGTTCCACCAGGTGGCGAAATATTACTATTTCCCCGGCTGGCACCAGCAGGCCACGGTCGGCGACCTGATCATCAACAAGGCCAAGTGGGACTCACTGTCGGCGCATCAGAAGTTGATCGTCGAGGCGTCGTGCGACCAGACCGTGCTGCGCGGCATGAGCCTCGGCGAGTCTCTGCAGCCGAAGGCGCTGGCCGAGATCGAGGCCAAGGGCGTCAAGCTCGTGACCTGGGGACCGGAGTTCATTACCGCCTTCCAGAAGGCCTGGGACGAGGTCGCGGTCGAGCAGTCCGCGAAGAGTCCGGAATTCAAGAAGGCCTGGGATTCACTCAGCACGTTCCGCAAGGAATACGCGATCTGGAGGGAGCGCGGCTACCTCAAGTAGCCGTTGGGTCCTGTACACGCGGCCGCTCCAAACGGAGCGGCCGCTTCTCTCCGGGGGAGGTCGCTTCAATGCAGGCGTTGCTGAATGCGAGCGATGTGATCGACGGAATTCTGGCGCGTATCGCGCGTTTGTTCGGTTGGCTGTTTATCGCTCTTGTCGTCGTCATCTGCTGGGATGTGCTCACGCGCAAGCTCGGCTTCCAGATTCCGGGGTTCGGCTCGACCCCCATCCAGGAGCTCGAGTGGCATCTGCATGGCGCCTTGTTCCTGTCGTGGCTGGGCTATGCCTACATCCGCAATTCCCATGTTCGCATCGACGTGTTCACCGCCAACAAGACGGAACGCCAGAAGGCGAAGCTCGAGGTGTTCGGCATTCTCGTTTTCGCGATTCCCTACTGCATCGTCGCAACCTACTTCTCGTTCCTGTTCGCCCAGGTGTCGTTCCTCCAGAACGAGCGATCGGACGCGCCGAATGGGCTCGAGTATCGCTGGATCATGAAGGGATGCTTGTTCCTGGGGCTGGTCCTCGTCGACGCGGCGGTGGCCTCGGTGCTGATGCGGAAGCTCGTCCTGTTGTTCGGTCCCCCGGACCTCGCGGCGCGCGCGTCCTCGCCCGCGACCAGTCATTGAGGGGGCAGGCCATGGAATGGATCGCAGACCATCTCTCCGTCCTCATGTTTCTCGTGCTCACGTTCATCATGTTCGTGGGCTATCCTGTGGCGTTCGTCCTGGGAGGCGTTGCGCTTGCCTTCGGCGCCCTCGGTATCGCGTTCGACGTGTTCCGGCCGGCCCAGTTCGGTAGCCTGATTCCTCGCATCTGGGGGCAGGCCGTTCAGAACCAGGTCCTCATTGCCGTCCCAATGTTCGTCTTCATGGGCACGATCCTGGAGAAGTCGGGTGTTGCCGACGAGCTGCTGAAGGCCCTTCAGGTGCTCACGCGGAGGATTCCCGGCGGACTGGCAATTTCTGTCACCGTGATGGGGACCATCATGGCGGCGACCACCGGCATCGTCGGCGCTTCGGTGATCATGCTCACCCTGATTGCTCTGCCGACCATGCTGGAGCGCGGATACTCGAAGGAACTGTCGGTCGGCACCATCGCTTCGGCCGGCACGCTGGGCATCCTGATCCCGCCCAGCATCATGCTGGTCATCATGGGCGATCTCATGACGCTGTCGGTCGGGACGCTGTTCACGGCTGCCATCCTGCCGGGCCTGCTGCTGGCGGGCATCTACCTCGTCTACATCTGCATCTACGCGGCGCTCAATCCCAAGATGGCGCCGCCTCTCTCGTCGGCCGAAGGGCCCCAGAACGCCAGCGAACTCCTGCGCCTCGTGCTGCGCAGTTTTCTGCCACCGGCGTTCCTGATCTTCGTCGTCCTGGGCTCGATCTTCGGGGGCTGGGCAACGCCGACGGAGGCCGGCGGAACAGGTTGTGCCGGCGCGCTGTTGCTGGCGTGGTGGAACAAGCGCCTGAACCTGAAGATGTTGAACCAGGTGATCGAGAGTTCGGCCCTCACCAATGCGCTCGTGTTTTTCATCATCTTCGGGGCGACGCTGTTCTCGTTCGTGTTCCGCGCGCTGGGCGGCGACGACCTGGTAATCGAACTTCTCAAGGCGGCCGGTATCGACTCGGGCTGGGAGATCCTGATTTTCGTGATGGCGCTGGTCTTCATCATGGGATTCTTCTTCGACTTCCTCGAAATCTGCCTGATCGTCCTGCCGATCTTCGCGCCCATCCTGCTGAAGGTCGACTTCACGCCGCACATCGCCGAGAACAAGGACTTCATGGTCTGGTTCGTGATCCTGGTGGCCGTGAACCTGCAGTCGGCGTTCCTGACGCCGCCCTTCGGATTCGCGCTCTTCTATATGAAGGCGACCGTTCCACCCTCGGTGACGATGGGGCACATCTATCGCGGCATCGTTCCGTTCGTGGCCCTTCAGGTCCTTACCGTTGCGATCTGCATGATCTGGCCGGAGGTCATCCTTTACCTGCCGCGCGAGTTCGGATTCCTCGACTGACGGCATGGCCGGCGTCGCCATGCGAGCCCAAACTCCGGCTTGCCTTCTTGAACCGCTGCACGACCCCTCGACTCATGCAGAGGTGGCTTCGGGCGGACGGCCGTTCTCCAGGATGAAGTTTGTGGGTGATGGGAAAGGCGGCAGGTTCTGCCTGCAAGAACCGTGTCAGGAATCGCGCAGCCCGTTCCGCCGGATGAAGTTTCTTTTTCATCGAACGAGGCAATCGCACTGACAGAGGCTGTGAACTCGCCCTAGAATTTTGACCCTCGCGTTGTTCATTGGGGGGCATTCATGCGTCGTTTCCTACTATCCGCCGTCGCGGCACTTGCCACCGTGTCCGCCGTGCCGATCGCGTCGGCACAAACGCTGAAGGTGGTGATGCACTCCGACGTGAAGGTGCTGGATCCGATCTGGAGCGGCGCCTACATCACGCGCAATCACGGCTACATGCTCTATGACGTGCTGTTCGCCATGGACGAGAAGTTCCAGGTGAAGCCGCAGATGGTCGATACCTGGAGCACGAGCGACGATGGGCTCGTCTGGACCTTCAAGCTGCGCGACGGGCTGGAATGGCATGACGGCCAGCCGGTGACCGCGGAGGACTGCATCGCCTCGCTCAAGCGCTGGTCGGCCCGCGACGCGATGGGTCAGAAGATGGCGCAGGCCCTGAAGGAATATAAGGTCGTCGATCCCAGGACCTTCCAGATCGTGCTGAAGCAGAAGTTTGGGGCGGTGATCGAGTCGCTGGGCAAGCCTTCGGTGGTCGTGCCCTTCATGATGCCCAAGCGGATCGCCGAGACCGATCCGTTCAAGCAGATCGAGGAATATATCGGCTCCGGTCCCTTCGTGTTCAAAAAGGACGAATGGAAGCCCGGCGAGAAGCTCGTCTACACCAAGTTCGCCAAGTACAAGCCGCGGTCCGAACCGATGTCGGGCCTGTCCGGCGGCAAGGTGGTCAACGTCGACAGGGTCGAGTGGCTCTCGATCTCCGATGCCGAGACCCAGGTCAATGCACTGCTGAACGGCGAGATCGACTATCTCGAAGGCGTCTCCGCCGACCATCTGCCGCTGGTCGAGAAGGACAAGGGCATCCGCATCATCAAGGGGCGGGTCTCCAACCAGTATGCCTTCCGGCCGAACTGGCTGCTGCCGCCGTTCAACAACGAGAAGGTTCGCCAGGCCGCCGCGCTGGCCCTCAATCAGGAGGATTTCCTGCAGGCCAATATCGGCGACAAGCGCTTCTATCAGACCTGCAAGGCGATGTTCACCTGTGGCTCGCCGCTGGCGACGGATGCCGGCATGGCCGGGCTGGTCGAGGGCAATGCCGCCAAGGCCAAGGCGTTGCTGGCGGAAGCCGGCTATGACGGCACGCCGGTGACCCTGCTGGCGCCGACCGACCTCGGCGTCATCAAGCAGCTCGGGCCGGTGGCCAAGGCGCTGCTGGAGCGGGCGGGCTTCAAGGTCGACATGATTTCGATGGACTGGCAGAGCGTGATCGTGCGGCTGGCCAAGAAGGTGCCGGTCGCGGAAGGCGGGTGGAACGCCTTCTCGACGAGCTGGTCGCAGGTCGACATTCTCGATCCACTGATGACGCCGTTCCTGATCGCGAGCTGCGACAAGGCCCGCTCTGGATGGCCGTGCGACGAGGAGCTGGAGAAGCTGCGCGACAAGTACGTGCAGGCGAGCACGGAAGCGGAGAAGAAGGCCGCCGCCACCGCAGTCCAGGAGCGTGCCATCAAGGTGGTGACCCACGTGCCGCTCGGCGAATGGTTTGGCGTCAGCGCCGTACGCTCGAATGTCGGGACGATCACCCCGCCGCCGCCGGTGACGGTCTTCTGGGGCGTGTCGAAGAAGTAGGGCCGTGCCCTTGATTCTTGGGCATCCGTTTGGGTTCAATTGAGATTTTGAGTGAGCTCTGGGCTGATTGATCAGCTCAGAGTTCACCTTAACCATCTGTGTTAGTGGCTCATCCGGCTGTCGCAGTTGGCGGCTCTTTCTGGCTTCTTGCTTTAATGCCCTCAGGCCGTGCTGAGTGGTGACGGGATTAACCTTCCAAAACAATGCCTTGCCAGAATCGGTTAACACGCCGAAAGCTGGCGGATGCCGGAATCGAGTTTCCTTGCCGGACGGTTTCCGCCCCACCGGATCTTATCGGGCTGGCTCGGTGCGGCGGGCTCGGCCCGTCTGTTGGCCTATGCTCTGGCGTCCGAAGCCCGGTTCACGCCGACCCGCCTGGCGCATGAGGGTACGGGGCGCCGCGAGGCGCTGACCCGACAATCCGCCGTCCTGAAGGATCTCGGTGCCTTTGCCGAACCGCTGCACCGCAAGGCGCTGGCCCTGCAGTCCGGGCTGGAGACGGATTTCCAGATGACTCAGACGCCGCCCAACAGCACGCAGATGGAAGTGGTGGCGCATGGCGAAGGCGCGTTCTACCGGCCGCACACCGATACCTTCACCGGCGACCAGTACACGCCCGGCGGCCGCCGACGGCTCACCATGGTCTACTACTTCCACCGCGTTCCCCGCCGCTTCACGGGCGGCCATCTTCGGCTCTTCGACCTGGGCGGCGGCCAGACGATCGATGTCGAGCCGGTGCATGACAGCCTGCTCGTCTTCCCCTCGACGGCCCGTCATGAGGTCGAGCGCGTGTCCTGCCCCGAGGGCGCCTTCGGCGACGGTCGATTCGCCGTGAACATCTGGCTGTGCGGCTGACCGTTACTCCGCCGCCTGCAGCGCTGGCGCCTTTTCGGGGACCTTCGGCTCCATCACGCGGCCATTGCGCCTGGCGGCGTCCTCGGCTTCCCAGCGGATGGCGATCTCGGCCAGCCGGTCCATGACATCGTCCAGCTCGCCGCCGCGCTTGGTGAGCGAATAGGTCACCTTGGGCGGAATGGTCGCTTCATAGTCGCGCTTCACCAGCGCCGCACCTTCCAGGGTGCGCAGGCGCTCGGTCAGCATCTTCGCCGAGATGCCCGACACCCGGCGCTTCAGCTCGCCGAAGCGCTGCGGCCCGTGGGTGCGCAGATTGTAGAGGATGTAGGTCGTCCACGGCCCCATCAGCATGCGCAGGATGAAGTCCATCGGGCAGCTGACGCTTTCCTTGGCCTGGGCGGCGGTGGCGGGGGTCGAGGTGCTCATGGAAAAACCTTTAGGTTACGAATTGGTACCTACTGGAGAATATATAGCGGCCATCCCAGATGTTTCCAGTCACTTTGTGTAAGCAACTGATCTTGAGCAACACCAAAGACGTTTCTCAAGTGAAATCAAAGGATTGGAAGTCATCATGACAAACGTCGCGATCGTCTATCACTCGGGATATGGACATACGCAGGCGCTCGCCGAGGCCGTGGCCACCGGCGCACGAGCGGTTCCGGGCACCGTCGTCAGCCTGATTCCGGTCGCCGAGGCCGAGGCCCGCGGGGCGGAGCTCGACGCCGCCGATGCCATCGCCTTCGGCAGCCCGACCTACATGGGCGGCGTGTCGGCGGACTTCGCGAAGTTCAAGGACTGGACCTCGAGCCGCTGGATGGAGGGCAGGTGGCGCAACAAGCTCGCCGCGGGCTTCACCGTCTCGGCCTCTTGGAATGGCGACAAGCACAACACGCTCTACCAGCTGCTCACGCTCGCGGTTCAGCACGGCATGATTTGGGTCGGCCTCGGCCTGCCGCCGGGCAACAACAACTCGAAGGGATCGAGCGCGGATCTCAACCGGGTCGGCGCGTCGATCGGCGCGATGGCGCAGGCCAATGCCGATCAGGGTGTCGAGGGCATCGGCGCCAGCGACTTCAAGACCTTCGAGGCGCTCGGCCGCCGCGTCGCCGAGGCCACGCAGCGGTGGCATGAAGAGCCGCTCGCGCGGGCAGCTTGATCTGCGGCTGTCCCCAAACGAAAAAGGGGACCTTCGCCTGCCTGGCGAAGGTCCCCCAATCCAGCAGTAGTGAGTGCTAGGTCGCTACTTCTTGGTGATGTTCCACATCACCGGCACGGGGCCGGGCAGCCAGCCGCTGATGCGGTCCTTGCGATAGGCGCCGAACGCCTTGTACTGGCCGAGTACGATGTACGTGGCCTGGTCCATCACCCGGTCGGAGACGGCCATGGCGATCTCCTTCCGCTTGGCCGGGTCTACTTCCCTGGCGTAGGCGGAACGGAGCTTTTCCATCTCTGGATCGCACGGCCAGCCGAACCAGGCCTTTTCGCAGCCGCCGCTGGTGAAGGAATTGCCGGCCGGGCTCTCGGTACCGACCGTGACGGTGGTCGTGTAGAAGATGTTCCAGCCGCCCTGCGCCGGCGGATCCTTCTTGGCGCGGCGCGTCACGACGGTCTGCCAGTCCATCGACTGCAGGTCGACCTTGAAGCCGACCTTCTCGAGCGCCTGCTTGCCGACCGGCGGAAGCTGGTTCGAGGAGAGCAGGTCGGTCGCATGCATCATGACGATCGGCGTGCCGTCATAGCCGCTTTCCTTCAGGAGCTGGCGCGCCTTCTCGAGGTCGGGCTTGACCAGCAGGTTGCCGTAGCTCTTCTCGTAGGGCGAGCCGCACACCAGCGGCGCGTTGCAGACCCGGTAGATCTCGGGATCGCCCAGCTGGGCGCGCAGGAAATCCTCCTGGGCGATGGCATACATCGCCGCCTGCCGGGCCTTCAGGTTGTTGAACGGCGGGTGGAGATGGTTGAAGCGCATGAGGATCTGGCTGCCCTGCGCGTTCCAGCCGTAGAGCTCGATGTTCTTTTCGGCCTTCAGCAGCGGAAAGAGATCGGGCACAGGAATTTCGATCAGGTCGATCTCGCCCTGGACCAGGGCATTGACCGCCGTACTCGGGTCGGAGATCGCCAGCCATTCGAGGCGATCGATCTTCACCACCTTGCCGCCGGCCAGCATCGAGGGCGGCTCGGCGCGCGGCTTGTACTTGGTGTTCTTGACGTAGACGACCTTCTCACCGGGCTTCCATTCGTCCTTCTTGAAGATGAACGGGCCGGAGCCGGTGTAGTCGTCGATCTGCTTGAACGGGTCGGTTTCGGCGACCTTCTTGGGCATCATGAAGGGCACGGTCGAGGACGGCTTGCCGAGCGCGTCGAGGACGAGACCGAACGGCTCCTTGAGGACGATCTGGAAGGTCTTGGCATCGATCGCCTTCATCGTGCCAACGGAGGCCATCATCTGCTGCCCCAGCGAGTCGCGGGCGCCCCAGCGCTTGATCGAGGCGACGCAGTCCTCGGCGGTGACCGGCTGGCCGTCATGCCATGCCAGGCCGTCGCGCAGCGTGAAGGTCCAGGTCAGCTTGTCGGCCGAGACCTCGTACTTGTCGACCATCTGCGGCTGGATGCGGGCTTCGGCATCCTGGGCGAACAGAGTGTCGTAGATCATGTAGCCGTGGTTTCGGGTGATGAAGGCGGTCGTCCAGATCGGGTCGAGGACCTTCAGATCGGAATGGGCGACCATCTTCAGCGTCTGCGCCGAGGCCGGGGCCGCGACAGCCGCCGCAGCCGTCGACAAGGCGAGACAGGCCGCGACCTGTCGCAATCTCCGCATAACGTGCATGATTTATCTGTCCCTTTTTCCAGCACCCAACTTCAGACAAGCTGCCACGAGCCGGACGAGGAATAAAGCAGTGTCGATGCCTACGGCGTCGCGACCTGAACCCATCCCGCACAAAAGGGAAGGGGACCTTCGCCTGCCTGGCGAAGGTCCCCCGATCGACTGTGTTGGCTGCGATGCCGCTATTTTTTGGTGATGTTCCACATCACCGGCACGGGGCCGGGCAGCCAGCCGCTGATGCGGTCCTTGCGATAGGCGCCGAACGCCTTGTACTGGCCGAGCACGATGTACGTGGCCTGGTCCATCACCCGGTCGGAGACGGCCATGGCGATCTCCTTCCGCTTGGCCGGGTCGACTTCCTTGGCATAGGACGAGCGAAGCTTCTCCACCTCGGGATCGCACGGCCAGCCGAACCAGGCCTTTTCGCAGGCACCGCTGGTGAAGGAATTGCCGGCCGGGCTTTCGGCACCGACCGTGACGGTGGTCGTGTAGAAGATGTTCCAGCCGCCTTGCGCCGGCGGATCCTTCTTGGCGCGGCGCGTCACGACCGTCTGCCAGTCCATCGACTGCAGGTCGACCTTGAAGCCGACCTTCTCGAGCGCCTGCTTGCCGACCGGCGGAAGCTGGTTGGCGGAGAGCAGGTCGGTCGCATGCATCATGACGATCGGCGTGCCGTCATAGCCGCTTTCCTTCAGGAGCTGGCGCGCCTTCTCGAGATCGGGTTTGACCAGCAGGTTGCCGTAGCTCTTCTCGTAGGGCGAGCCGCACACCAGCGGCGCATTGCAGACCCGGTAGATCTCGGGATCGCCCACCTGGGCGCGCAGGAAATCCTCCTGGGCGATGGCATACATCGCCGCCTGCCGGGCCTTCAGGTTGTTGAACGGCGGGTGTAGGTGATTGAGGCGCATGATGATCTGGCTGCCCTGCGCGTTCCAGCCGTAGAGCTCGATGTTCTTTTCGGCCTTCAGCAGCGGGAAGAGATCGGGCACCGGAAGTTCGATCAGGTCGATCTCGCCCTGGACCAGGGCATTGACCGCCGTGCTCGGGTCGGCGATCGCCAGCCATTCGACGCGGTCGACCTTCACCACCTTGCCGCCGGCCAGCATCGAGGGCGGCTCGGGGCGCGGCTTGTACTTGGTGTTCTTGACGTAGACGACCTTCTCGCCGGGCTTCCACTCGTCCTTCTTGAAGATGAACGGACCGGAGCCGGTGTAGTCGTCGATCTGCTTGAACGGGTCGGTCTCGGCGACCCGCTTGGGCATCATGAAGGTAGAGGGCTTGCCCAGCGCCTCGAGGACGAGGCCGAACGGCTCCTTGAGGACGATCTGGAAGGTCTTGGCGTCGATGGCCTTGATCGTGGCGAGGGCGGCCGCCATCTGCTGACCGATGGGGTCGCGGGCGGCCCAGCGCTTGATCGAGGCGACGCAGTCCTCGGCCGTGACCGGCTGACCGTCGTGCCATGCCAGGCCGTCGCGCAGCGTGAAGGTCCAGGTCAGCTTGTCGGCCGAGGCCTCGTACTTGTCGACCATCTGCGGCTGGATGCGCAGGTCTGCATCCTGGGCGAACAGCGTGTCGTAGATCATGTAGCCGTGGTTTCGGGTGATGAAGGCGCTCGTCCAGATCGGGTCGAGGACCTTCAGATCGGAATGGGCGACCATCTTCAGGGTCTGTGCCGAGGCCGGGGCCGCGACCGCCGCCGCTGCCGTCGACAAGGCGAGACAGGCCGCGACCTGTCGCAATTTCCGCATAACGTGCATGATTTACTCTTTACCCTTCTGCAACACCAAAAACTCACACAGGCTTCCACGAGCCGACGAGGAACAAGCAATGTCGATGCCGACCATCTTCGTGTCCCACGGAGCGCCGACACTGATCCTGAGCGACGCGCCCGCGCGCACATTCCTGGCGGGCCTCGGCCAGCAATTTCCGCGCCCGACGGCAATTGTCGCAGTGTCGGCGCACTGGGACACGGACGTGCCTGTCGTCTCGGTGGCCCGCAAGCCCGATACGATCCACGATTTCTACGGGTTCCCGGAGGCGCTCTACCAGTTGCGATATGCCGCGCCCGGTGCACCGGCGCTCGCCGAGAAAGTCGCGAAGCTTACAGGCGCCGCGCACGATCATCGCGGACTCGACCATGGCGCCTGGGTGCCGGCGATGCTGGCCTGGCCCGAGGCCGACATCCCGATCTTCCAGCTCTCGGTGCAGCCGGCGCTCAGTCCGGCGCACCACATCGCACTCGGACGCAAGCTCAGCTCCCTCCGCGAAGAGGGCGTGCTGGTCATGGGCAGCGGCAGTGCGATCCACAATCTGCGCGCCCTGGTGCGCAGCGAGGACGCCTCGGAGCCCGAGCCCTGGGCGCAGGCCTTCGACGACTGGCTGGCCGATACGCTGGAGAGGGGCGACGAGGCGGCTCTTGCCGACTATCGCGCCCGTGCCCCCTATGCCCGGGAGGCCCATCCGACCGACGAGCACCTGCTGCCGCTGCAGGTTGCCTACGGCGCGGCGGGCGAGGGCGCCCGGGGCCGGGCGCTCCATCGGAGCTTCACCTTGGGGAACCTGTCGATGGCCGCCTACGCGTTCGGGTAGGCGCGCTCGGCCTTCAAATCATGAGGTCGTAGTGGTGCGCCGCATGCGCGGTGTCCAGGGCCGCAGCCCATTCCGCGACGGCGCTGGCATCCTTGGCGGCGATGTTGGCCAGTGAGAGCTCCGCGAGCGAGACGTCGGTCAGCTTGTAGGTCTGGTTGTTGCCTTCGATGGTGATGACGGTGGAGCCGTTCGCTTCGGCGATGGAGAAACTGTCCTTGGCCATCCAGCTGAAGTCGAGCGTGTCGAGGGCGGTGTCGAAATCGATCGTCTTGTTGGTGCCCCAGGCCCAGGTGATCGCGAACGTATCGGCCTTTCCATTGCCGACATGGCCCTGGTCCGGCTCGCGATCGTCATTGACGATGGTGCCGACGGCGGTCGCATCGGCAATGGTGGCGCCGCTGGCATTGGAGAGGGTGACCGCGAAGGTCTCGTTCCCCTCGAACACGGTGTCGCCGCTGATATCCACGTGGACCATCTTCGAGGTCTCGCCGGCGGCGAAGGTGACGGTGCCGCTGGAGGCCACGTAGTCCGAGCCGGCGGTCGCGGTGCCATTGGAGGTGGAATAGGCCACCGTCACGGGCCCCGAGGCGGCCTTGTCGAGGGTCACGGTGAACATGAAGTGGGCGTGCTCGCCATTGCCCTCGGCGACCGCGAGGTCGGCGATGGACAGGGCCGGCAGGACCGGCGCGCCGTCGTCGTCGAGGATGGTCCCGGTGGCGGTGCCGTCGGCGATCGTCGCGCCGGCGGCGTTGGAGAGGTTGAGCGTGAAGGTCTCGTTGCCCTCGGCCAGCACGTCGCCCTTGATGTCCACATGAACCATCTTGGAGGTCTCGCCCGCCGCGAAGGTGACGGTGCCGCTGCTGGCCACATAATCCGGGCCGGCGGTCGCCGTGCCGTTGGCGGTTGAGTAGGCCACCGTCACCGGACCGTCGGCAGCCTTGTCGAGTGTGACCATGAACATGAAATGAGCATGGCCGCCATTGCCTTCCGCCACCGAGAGGTCGCCGATGGAGAGCGCGGGAAGGGCACCGCCCTCGTTTCCGGTCACGCCGTCGGTCGCCCCGGACGCCCCCGCCACCGTGCCTCCGCCGGCAATGGGCAGGTTGAAGTCGACGATCTGGGCGTTCGATGCCAACCCCATGCCGATCTTGCCGGACAGGTCGTCCTCGCGCACCTGGGTGAAGGTGAACTCGAAATTGGTGGGGGAGAGGTTGGCGCGGGTCACGCCGAGCAGGATGAGCTTCTGGCCCGTGCTGAGATCGGCGATGACCACCCCTTCGCTGCTGTCTGTCATCGAGAGGTTTTCGCGGCTGCCATAGAATTTGAAGCTCACCACGTCGGTGGCGGGATCGAAGGTGACCCGGTCCACCTGGCCTGCTTCATGGGAGCGCATATAGACGGTGTCGGGGGCGAGCACCGGTCCGTTCTCCCACGCCAGCGCGCCGCTCAGTGCCTCGCGCAGATGATTGTTGTCGATGTATTCGAAATTCTCGACCGAGAGGTCGGCAAGGCGGACGCCCTGCACGATGACCGTCTCGCCGCTCCACGGGCTCCTGAAGCCGAAGCCCTGGGGCGTGTCGATAATGATGAAGGAATGGATGTTGGCGTTGCCGAGGTCGATCCTGTCCACCGCCGGATCGAAGCCGACGATATCGGCGCCGCTCACGGAGTTGACGAGCCAGACCTTGCCGGTTCCGGTGCCCGGATCCTGCTGCGTATCGTCGTCGGTGATCTGCCCGACCGCCGCGGAGTCGGCAATGGTTGCGCCGGTGGCATTGGAGAGGGTGAGCGAGAAGGTCTCATTCGCCTCCACCGCGGTGTCGCCGTTGACGACCACATGCACCATCTTCGAGGTCTCGCCGGCCGCGAAGGTCAGCGTTCCGGTGAGCGCGGCATAGTCGGACCCTGCCGCCGCGGTGCCATTGGCGGTGGCGTAGTTCACCGTCACGGGCCCGGTGGCAGCCTTGTCGAGCGTGACGATGAACATCAGCTCGGCGGTGCCTGAATCCCCTTCGCGCATTGCGACATCGCCCACCGAGAGTGCGGGCACTGTCGGCGCCGTATCGTCGTTGGTGAGGGTGCCGGTTGCCGAGCCGTCGGCGATGGTGGCGCCGGCGGCATTGGCGAGGCGGATGGTGAAAGCCTCGTTGCCCTCCGCTGCGGTATCGCCCTTGACCGTCACCTGGATGGTCTTCGACGTTTCCCCCGCCGCGAAGGTGAGGGTGCCGTTGGCGGCAACGTAGTCGCTACCGGACGTGGCGGTGCCGTCCGCCGTCGAGTAGGCGACCGTGACCGCGCCGGCTGCTGCCGCGGACAGGGTCACGGTGAAGGTCATGAGCCTGGTGCCGGAGTTGCCCTCCTGCACCGACACGTCGGCAATGGACAGGCTGGGCACCGCCGGCGCCGCCGCGTCGAAGGCCGAGTCCCATTTCTGGATCGCGCTCGCGTCCTTCGCGCGGATATTGTCCATGCTCAGCTCGGCGAGCGTCACGCCGTCGAGCCTGTAGGTCTGGTTGTTCCCGATGATGGTGATGACGACCGAGCCGCCCACCTCGGCGATGGAAAAATTGTCCTTCTGGAACCAGCCGAAATCGAGAACGTCGAGGTCGGGGTCGAAGGCGAGGACGGAATTGGTTCCCCACATCCAGCTGATGGTGGTCACGGTGGCCGCGCCGTCGCCTCCGGTCTCTCCGCCGCCACCCGGCTGTCCGCCGCCGGTGGAGCCGCCGTCCGCCTGGGTGCCGTCCCAGCCTGCATAGTCGGAGACGGTGCCGTCATTGTTGAAATCGTCGTGCCAGAGCTCCTCGGCGAAGGCGAGTGTCTTGGCCGACTCGTGGGCGGCGATGAGCGTCGAATAGCTCGGCGTGTCGTAGGCGCCGAACTGCTGGATGTATTTGAGGATGGAGGTGCCGTATTCGTCGGCCGAGGCGCTGCCATTGTTGAGAAGGTCCAGCGTGCCCCAGGCCCCGCGCAGATGGGCGGCGGCGAGAATGCCGGTGAGGGTGAGCGTCACGGTGACGCTCTGCCCGTTGGTGTCCACATATGTGCGCTGGGTGCCGATCAGCGCGTCGAGGCTGGTGCCCTTCGCCTCGAGCCCGCTCTCGATGACGTCGAGGTTGTAGCCGAAGGCATCGAGGATGATGGCTTCCTGGATGTCGGTCTTGAGCGTGGCGAAGCTGTCGACGCCGTTCTTGCCGGTGAAACGGCCGGTCCAGAGGTTGCCGGTGTTATCCAGATAGTAACCGAGGTCGATCAGCAGCGGCTCGCCGAACTGATAGCCGACGAAGCCCAGCGAATTCACGGAGGTGTACTGCATGTCACGCCAGGAGAGATCGCCGGCCTGATAGGCATTCCAGTTGGCATCGCCCACCCAACTCCGGATCTGGGCCTCGGTGATCTGTCCCGAAAGATAGCGGTCGTAGTCGACACCCGATTCGAACGCCCGCAGCGCGTCCAGAAACCCCGTGAAAGTTCCGTTCGACATGACAACCTCCCCCGCAAACTCAGGTACCGACGTACGCTGCCGCCGATATGCATAGACCGTGCCCTAAGATCATAACGGTTCGATGTCACACCTGTCGAAGGCCCCGCTGTCGCTCGCGAATTGCCTCAGGGCGTGCTGCAATAAAAAACGGGAGCGCTTTCGCGCTCCCGTTTGGGTCTGAAACCAGGAAAGGTGGGCTGCTTATGCGGCTTCCGCCAGCGCCACGCCTTTTTCCTTGAAGACCTGCTCCAGTTCGCCGGTCTCGAACATCTCGCGGACGATGTCGCAGCCGCCGACGAACTCGCCCTTGACGTAGAGCTGGGGGATCGTCGGCCACTGGCTGAAGTCCTTGATGCCTTCCCGCAGTTCCGGGTCGACGAGGATGTTGATGCCGTGGAACTTCACGCCGAGCTGGCTCAGCACGTCGACCACCGCGGCCGAGAAGCCGCACTGGGGAAATACGGGCGTGCCCTTCATGAACAGCAGAACGTCGTTCTTGCCGATCTCGTCGCGGATACGCTCGAACACCTGGGGTTCGCTCATGATCGATCTCCGTGGGGCGCCACCGGGGGCGCGGGGGTGTCTGAATATAGGGCGGTCAGGGCCTTTGCGCCATGGTGGTCAGCTTCAGCGCATGGAGAACGCCCCCCATGCGGCCGCCCAGGGCACCGTAGACCATCTGGTGCTGCTGGATCTTGGATTTGCCGGCAAAGGCCGGGGAAACGACCGTGGCGGCATAGTGGTCGCCGTCGCCGGCGAGGTCCTGGATCTCGACCTCGGCGTTTGGGATGCCTTCCTTGATCAGGCGAACGATGTCGTCGGCGTGCATCGGCATGGGACGATCCTTTTCCTTGGCCTCAGACGGCGCTGTTCATGTAGCCGGGGAGCCAGTTCTCATGGGCGTCGCGCAGCTCCTGGAGCGGCAGGCCGACGAGCCCGTCGACCGTGATATCCGGCCCGCCGGAATAGCCCAGCAGCACGGCAGGGACGCCGGCCTTGCGGGCGGCCTCGACGAGGGCCGGGCCGTCGTCGGTGGCGATCAGGTAGCGGCCCTGGTCCTCGCCGTAGAGATAGGCGTGGGGGGCGACGTCGGTCGCCGGCAGCTTGATGCAGGCGCCGGTGTCGCCCGACAGGCACATCTCGGCGAGCGCCACGAGCAGGCCGCCGTCGGACAGGTCGTGGCAGGCATGGACGCGGCGGCCGACGATCTCGCCGCGCACGAAGTCACCATTGCGGCGCTCGACGGCGAGATCGACCGGCGGCGGCGCGCCTTCCTCGCGGCCGTGCAGCTCGCGAAGATAGATCGACTGGCCGAGCCAGCCCTTGGTCTCGCCGATCAGCACCAGCGCGAGGCCGGACTGGACGAGGCGCGAGCCGGCGGAGGTCGCGATGTCATCGATCACGCCCACCGCGCCGATGGTCGGAGTCGGCAGGATCGGTCGGCCTTCGGTCTCGTTGTAGAGCGAGACGTTGCCCGACACGACGGGGAAGTCGAGCGCGGTGCAGGCCTCGGCCATACCCATGATGGCGCCGGCGAACTGGCCCATGATCTCGGGCTTCTGCGGATTGCCGAAGTTCATGTTGTCGGTGACGGCGAGCGGTCGGGCGCCCACGGCGGTGATGTTGCGCCAGGCCTCGGCCACGGCCTGGCGGCCGCCGGTCTCGGGATGGGCCTGCACGTAGCGCGGCGTGCAGTCCGAGGTCATGGCGAGGCCCTTGTGGCTTGCGGGCTTCGGCGCCCCCGGCACGCGCACCAGCGCCGCGTCGCCGCCCTGCGGGCGGATCGCCGTATTGCCCATGATGAGATGGTCGTACTGGTGCCAGATCCACGCCTTGCTGGCGAGGTCGGGGCAGCTCATCAGGGTGAGCAGCGAGGCCTTCCAGTCGGTCGGAGCGGGCACTTGCGAGGCGGCCAGTTCGGGCGGCAGCGGCGTCAGGGTCCACGGCCGCTCGTACATCGGCGCCTCGGTGACCAGCGGCGGGATCGGGATGTTGCCCACCACGTCGCCGTGCCAGGTCAGCACCATGCGCTCGGTGTCGGTCAGGTGGCCGATCACGGCGAAGTCGAGTTCCCACTTCTCGAAGATCGCGCGCGCCTGGTCCTCGCGACCGGGCTTGAGCACGATCAGCATGCGCTCCTGGCTCTCCGACAGCATGAGCTCGTAGGGATTCATGCCGGTCTCGCGCATTGGCACCTTGTCGAGTTCCATGACGAGGCCCAGCCCGCCCTTGGCCGCCATCTCGAACGAGGAGGAGGTGAGGCCGGCCGCGCCCATGTCCTGGATGGCGATGATGGCGTCGGTCGCCATCAGCTCGAGGCAGGCTTCCAGCAGCAGCTTCTCGACGAACGGATCGCCGACCTGCACGGTGGGCCGCTTGCTCTCGCTGTCCTCGTTGAACTCGGTCGAGGACATGGTGGCGCCGTGGATGCCGTCGCGACCCGTCTTGGAGCCGACATAGACCATCGGATTGCCGATACCGGCGGCCGCCGCATAGAAGATCTTGTCGGTGGCGGCCACGCCCACGGTCATGGCGTTGACCAGGATGTTGCCGTTGTAGGCGGCATGGAAGTTGGTCTCGCCGCCGACGGTGGGAATGCCCATGCAGTTGCCGTAGCCCGCAATTCCGGCCACGACGCCCGACACGAGGTGGCGGGTCTTGGCATGCTTCGGGTCGCCGAAGCGCAGCGCGTTGAGGTTGGCCACCGGCCGCGCGCCCATCGTGAAGACGTCGCGCAGGATGCCGCCCACGCCGGTCGCCGCGCCCTGGTAGGGCTCGATGTAGGAGGGATGGTTGTGGCTCTCCATCTTGAAGATGGCGGCCTGGCCGTCGCCGATGTCGATGACGCCGGCATTCTCGCCCGGGCCCTGGATGACCCACGGCGCCGTGGTCGGCAGCTTCTTCAGCCAGACCTTCGAGGACTTGTAGGAGCAGTGCTCGCTCCACATGGCCGAGAAGATGCCCAGCTCGACCATCGTGGGCGTGCGGCCCATGATCTTGAGCAGGCGTTCGTACTCGTCCGGGGCCAGACCGTGCTCGGCCACGATCTGCGGCGTGATCTCGGGCTCGTTCGGCAGCTTTACGGGCGGGTTCTTTTCGGGGGCGACGGTCACGACACGTCCTTCATCAAAGCGGGCCTCACGAAAGCGCCTCGACCATGCCCTCGAACAGGGCCTTGCCGTCGGTGCCGCCGAACATCGGCTCCACCGCATTCTCGGGATGGGGCATCAGGCCCAGCACCGTCTTGGTGCCGTTGAAGACACCGGCGATGTTGCTGCTGGAACCATTGGGATTGCCGCGTCCGTCGACGATCGAGCCGTCGGGGCCGCAGTAGCGGAAGGCGATCTGGCCGCGATCCTCGAGCCGCTTCATCGTGTCGGCGTCGGCGAAGTAGTTGCCCTCGGCATGGGCCACCGGCACCTTGATCACCTGGCCAGCCTGGTAGCGGTTGGTGAACAGGCTCTGGCTGGTCTCGACCCGGAGGTGGACGTCGGCGCAGACGAACTTGAGGTGCGAGTTGCGCATCAGGGTGCCCGGCAGCAGGCCCGCCTCGGTCACGATCTGGAAGCCGTTGCAGATACCAAGCACCGGCACGCCCTGCGCGGCGCGCTTCTTGACCTCGGCCATCACCGGCGACTGCGCGGCCATCGCGCCGCAGCGCAGATAGTCGCCGTAGGAAAAGCCGCCCGGCACCACGATCAGGTCGACCTTCTCGAAATTGCCGTCGCCATGCCACACCATCTGTGGCCGGCGCCCGGTAACCAGCTCGATCGCCTGCGCCACATCGCCTTCGCGATTGGAACCGGGGAAGACCAATACAGCTGCTTTCATCTCCGTCCGTCCCTACCTGCAAGGCCCTCACCCTGAGGAGCGCGCGCAGCGCGCGTCTCGAAGGGTCGGCAACAAAGGCGGTGCGCGTTCCCATCCTTCGAGACGCGGTCCTGCGGACCGCTCCTCAGGATGAGGTTCTTCGGCTTCATCAGCCCACCAGTTCGATCGAGTAGTTCTCGATCACCGTGTTGGCGAGCAGCTTCTTGCACATCTCCTCGACACGCGCCTTGGCCTTGGCCTTGTCGGTTTCGGCGAGCTCGAGTTCGATGAACTTGCCCTGGCGCACGTCGCCGACCTCCGGGAAGCCCAGACGGTTCAGGGAGTGTCCGATGGCCTTGCCCTGGGGGTCGAGCACGCCGTTCTTGAGGGTCACGTGGACTCTGACTTTCATGTCGCCTCTTTACTGCAGCGTGGTGGGGCCGCGCACATCGCCCGGTCCCTGGTCGATGAGGATGCCGAGGCGCCGCGCCACTTCCTGATAGGCTTCCTCGACCTTGCCGAGGTCGCGGCGGAACCGGTCCTTGTCCATCTTCTCGTTGGTCCTGAGGTCCCACAGCCGGCACGAGTCCGGGCTGATCTCGTCGGCCAGCACGATGCGGACCATGTCGTCCTCGTAGAGACGACCGAATTCGATCTTGAAGTCGATCAGCTTGATGCCGCAGCCGAGGAAAAGGCCGAACAGGAAGTCGTTCACGCGGAGCGTCAGGGCCACGATGTCATCGAGGTCCTGGGGCGTCGCCCAGCCGAAGGCGGTGATGTGCTCTTCGGTGACCATCGGGTCGCCCAGCGCATCGTTCTTGTAGAAGAACTCCATGATGGAGCGGGGGAGCTGCGTGCCCTCCTCGACGCCGAAGCGCTTGGCGAAGGAGCCGGCCGCGACGTTGCGGACCACCACCTCGAGCGGAATGATCTCGACCTGGCGGATCAGCTGCTCGCGCATGTTCAGGCGCCGGATGAAATGGGTCGGCACGCCGATTTCCCCGAGCTTGGTCATCAGGAACTCGGAGATGCGGTTGTTGATCACCCCCTTGCCGGTGATCACCCCCTTCTTCTGGTTGTTGAACGCCGTGGCGTCGTCCTTGAAGTACTGGACGATCGTCCCGGGTTCGGGCCCCTCGAACAAGGTCTTGGCCTTGCCCTCGTAAATGCGGCGACGGCGGGACATGTCTCACTCCTGCGCGGGCGATGCGGCTCGCCCGCCTGTCGGGCGGAATATGGCGGAAACGCCATGCTCCGGTACTGGGGAAAAATCCATTGAAAAAGGTGACGGGGTCGTCATATTGACTGTGGAACAGGAGGCCTCACATGGCCCAGCAAATCACTTACGACAAGGCCTATGACACGGTCGGGCGCGAGGATTTTCCGGCAATGCTGGATGTTCCCCGCTACGGGCGACGCACGGATGCCTTCGACGGCATCATTTCGGCCACCCACGACCATTTCTGGGACCCGTTCGACAAGAGCTATATCGACTTCGACCAGCCCTTCGACATGGCGAAGACGCCCATCATGCCGCTGGACACGGTCGTCGAGCTGAAAAGCGCGGTGGCGGACCGGCTGGACGAGGGCCAGAAGATCGGGCTCGGCAACGATGTCATGCACTGGTCGATCTCCAACCTGCTGCACGGCGAGCAGGGGGCCCTGTCGCTGTCGGCCAGCCTCTGCCACATCCTGCTCGATCCCGGCGCCCAGGAATACGCCGCCAACCGGGCCCGCGAGGAGGCCCGGCATGTCGCAGGGTTCACGCGTTATATCGCCCGCCGCTGGGGGGCGCCCCTGCCGGTCGGCAAGACCATCGCGGCCGTGCTCACCGATCTGGTGACGACGGAGGAGGTCTACAAGAAGATCGTCGGCATGCAGATGCTGATCGAAGGCATCGCGATGGGCTCCTTCGCGACGCTCAACGCCAAGACCAACGACCCGGTGCTGCGCCGGCTGGTCCAGCTGGTGATGAGCGACGAGGCCTTCCATCACCGTTTCGGCCGAATCTGGGCGTCCCGGACCATCCGCCATCTCAGCGAGGACGAGCACAGAAAGGTCGAGGACTGGGCGGCCCAGATCTTCCAGACCCTGCTGTTCAACCTGATCAACGCTGAGCAGAAGCAGGTCATCTACGCCAAGTACGGGCTCGACTGGCAGTGGGTGCGCGACGCGATGAAGGAGGTCTTCACCGACGAGGACCGCCGCGCCAACCTGAAGGAAGGCACCAACATCTTCCGCGTCCTGATCAAGACGCTGTTGCACGCCGGCATCATCACCTCGCGCACCGCGCCGCTCTACGGCGTCTGGGTCGACATGAAGGAACTCGAAGCCGAGGGCGACGGCATCCCCGGCGACATCGTCGCCGAGGAGATGATGGTGACGCTGCGCGAGATCAACGCGAAGCGCAAGCGCATCGCCTCGAAGGACGTGGCGGCCTAAATCTCATGTTCCCCACCCCCGATAGGGGGAGAGGTTAGGTGAGGGGGCAACTAAGGCTTCCTCGCCAGCACGAAGCAGGAGAGGCCGGCGAGCCGGTTCAGCCGGAACAGCGGGAGTTCGGCGGCGCAGATTGCGGTGAGGAGGGCGTTCGTGAGGGCGCCCTGTTTCTTCAGGCTGCTGCGCGGCTCCGTCGTGTTGCGGTCGGCGAGGCGCACCGCGGCGGCCAGCGGGAAGACCAGGCCGAAATAGTAGCTGCCGCGCACGATCTCGAGCCCGGCCTCCTGCAGGACGGTCTCGATCGCGGGCAGACGGTAGCGCCTCTTGTGCTCGAGGAACACGTCGTGGCCGCTCCACAGGAAGTCGAAGGCGGGCACCGTCACCAGGAAATGCGCGCCGTCCGGCACCTTGCCGGCGTAGTGGCGGACGAGCCCCCGATCGTCGTCGACATGCTCCAGCACGTCCATCATCAGCACGAGGTCGCAATCGGTCGGTCCGGTGTCGCTTCGGTAGCGCACCGGCTTGCCGGCGACGCTGTCCTCGCGGTCCGCCGGATAGCCGATGTCGACGCAGAGCGCGCTCTCGGCTGACGTTCGTTCGAGCAGATGGCGCGAGAAGAAGCCCGAGCCGGCGCCGACGTCGAGCAGGCGTTTCGGCGCCAGCGAGGCCACGGCGCGGCGCAGCGCGGCAGCCTTGGAGCGGTAGTACCAATGGCTGCCGATGCCGGCGCCCAGTATGTCTTCTTCCTTGAGATCCATCGACGGTCAGGGATTCGGCGGCTCGGTCGTGCCGTCCTCGTAGACGCCCTCGACGATGTAGATCGGCCGGCCCTTCACCTCGACGAACAGGCGGCCGAGATACTCGCCGATGATCCCGAGCGACAGGAGCTGGATGGCGCCCATCAGCAGGACTGCGATCAGCAGCGAGGCGTAGCCCGGCGTGTCGACGCCGAAGATCAACACGCGGGTGATGATGAACAGCGCGTAGAGCACCGCCACCATGGCGATCACCAGACCGACATAGAACCAGGCGCGCAGCGGCGCGGTCGAGAAGCTCACCACGCCGTCGATGGCAAAGTTCCACAGCCGCCAGAAATTGAACTTGCTGGTCCCGGCCGCGCGCTCGGGTCGCTCGTAGGGGACGCCGACCGCGTTGAAGCCTACCCAGGCGAACAGGCCCTTCATGAAGCGGTTGCGCTCGGGCAGCTGGCGCAACACCTCGACGGCGCGGCGGTCGACCAGCCGGAAATCGCCGACATTGGGCGGAATGCGCACCGGCGACATCGAATTGAACACCCGGTAGAACCAGCCGGCCGAGACGCGCTTGGCCGGCGTGTCAGTGTGGCGGGCCGACCGGACGCCGTAGACGATGTCGTAGCCCTCGCGCCAGCGCGCCACGAAGGTGGCGATCAGCTCCGGCGGATCCTGCAGGTCGATGTCCATCGGGATCAGCACGTCGCCGCGGGCATGGTCGATGCCGGCGGTGAGGGCGGCCTCCTTGCCGAAGTTGCGCGACAGGTTGACGATGCGGATGCGCCGGTCGGTGCGGCCGCGGTGGAACAGCCGGGCGAAGGTGTTGTCGCGCGAGCCGTCGTTGACGAACACGATCTCGAACCGGACGCCGTCCCTTTCCAGCAGCGGCACCGTGGTGGCGAGGAAGACGGCGATCGACTCTTCCTCGTTGAACACCGGCACGACCAGCGACAGAAGTGGATCGATCGGGCGCCGCGCCCGCTGGACCGCAAGCTGGTGCGCGAGCGCCGTGTCCTTGTCGAGGCTGCCGTCGGAGGCGAAGGGGAGGGAATCGGGCACGACGGACGGGTCCGCGAGAGGATCAGGCCACGGTTTCGACGGTGCCGTTGAGGTCCATGATCCCCAGTTCGACGATGAGCTGCGGCTGGCGCTTGCTGGCCTGGTCGCGAAAGGCGCGCAACCCCTGGCTCAGCATCTCGGTCTCGAAGGCGCGGTCGGTCTTGATGCGGTTGCCGTAGGCGAGGGCGGCAGCGCCGCAATCGCGATGGGCCATGCCGATCAGGCGCTTCACGTTGTGAAGCTGGACCGAGATGTCGAGATTGGCCTCCCAGGCGGCGCGCCATTCCTGGAAGATCGGCGCCACAGCGGCGATGGGGCCGCCAGCGATGTTGAACTGGCTGTACTGGTTCTCCCAGCCGCGTGAGGACATGTACTTCCAGGTATAGGTCGTGAAGCGCGGGTCGATGCACTTCATCAGCATCGCCTCGTAGGCATCGCCGGCGGCCAGCGCAGGGCCAGCAGCCGCGACGGCGGCGGCACCGAGCCCGAAGCCGAGCAGGTTTCGGCGCGAGAGGGCGGCGAGGCAGCCGCAGCCGGTATGATGCGTGTGGGTCATTGGAAGGTCGCCTTGCCCTGTTGTGCGAGACCGCCGGTGGGATCGGCAATCCATGTCGTGATCGAGCCGTCCTGTTCGCGGCGGCCGTGTACGCCGAGCGCGGCCCCGCCGAACACCGGCGACAGGGCGCGGAACTCGAAACTGCGGACGACCTTACCCGGGTTGCAGCGGCGCGCCAGTTCGATCTGCAGAATGCCCATCAGCGGCCCGTGCACGATCAGCCCGGGATAGCCTTCGACGCCGGTCACATAGGGCTGGTCGTAGTGGATGCGATGGCCGTTGAAGGTGAGGGCGGAGAATCGGAACAGCAGCACCGGGTCGGCCAGGACGGTGCGCGTCCAGGTCGCGTCGGCCGGCGCCGGCCGCGGCGGCTTCGCGGCCTCCCCGGGCTTGGCGGCCTCGCGATAGACGATGTCGTGCTCCTCGACGAAGGAGGTTCCGCGCGGACCTGAAATCGTGTGCCGGACCGTCACGAACACCATCGAGCCCGTGGAACCCGACTTCGGCTCGACCGACTTGATCTCGGACAGGCGATGGATGGTGTCGCCGACGCGGATCGGCTCGCCGTGGAAGGAGAAGCGGCTGCCGGCCCACATGCGGCGCGGCAACGCCACCGGCGGCAGGAAGTCGCCGCGCTCGGCATGGCCGTCCGGGCCGATCTTCGACTGCGGCGCGACCTCCAGGAAGTAGAGCCAGTGCCAGAGGGGCGGCAGGGGATCGCCGTTCTTCGGGTCGGGATCGCCCTTCTCGTCGAAGGTGGCGGACAGGGCTCGCACCGGGAAAGGAGCGGCCAGGTCCTCCATGGACTGCGTCCGGCCGATCCAGTCCTTGAGTTTCTCCAGCGACATCTCGTGTTTCCTCTCTGCAGGCGTGACACTGCCACTGCGAACGCAGGGTGGAAAGACGGTGTCGCGGTCGCTATATACCGCCCCGACGAGACAAGCCCAACCGGAGCGGCCGATGACCACGTTCGACGATCGCGAGAAAGCCTTCGAAGCCAAGTACGAGCACGACGAGGAGCTGAAATTCAAGGTCAACTCGCGCCGCAACAAGCTGCTGGGCCTGTGGGCCGCCAGCCTGATGGGCAAGACGGGCGCCGATGCCGAGGCCTATGCCAAGGATGTGGTGATGGCCGACTTCGAGAAGCCGGGCGATTCCGATGTCGTGCACAAGCTGATGACCGACCTCGCCGCGGCCGGCAAGCCGGCGGACGAGCACGCGATTCGCAAGGAGTCGCATCGTCTCGCCGACGAAGCCAGGCAGCAGATCATGACCGAAGTCCGCTAAGGGACTTTGGTACTCTTTCCTCTCCCCGATCGGGGGAGAGGCCGGGCAGGGGGCGGCGGACCGATCGAGCCCCCTTCCTCTCGCCTCCGCGCTTCGAGCGCGGCCCGGGTTAGCCGAACACCCGCTTGAAGATCGTGTCGACGTGCTTGGTGTGATAGCCCATGTCGAACAGCGCGGTGAGTTCGTCGTCCGACATGAACTCGGCAATCTCCTTGTCGGCGCGGCAGAGCGCCAGCAGCGAGGCATTGCCGCGCCAGGCGTCCATCGCATTGCGCTGGACGGCGGCGTAGGAGGCCTCGCGGCTCATGCCCTTCTGCGTCAGCGCCAGCAGGATGCGCTGGGAGAAGACGAGGCCGCCCAGCGAATCGAGATTGGCCTTCATGCGGTCGCCATAGACCACGAGCTGCTCGACCACACCGGCCATGCGGTTCAGCGCGAAGTCGAGGGTGCCGGTCGCGTCGGGCGCGATGTAGCGCTCGGTCGAGGAGTGCGAGATGTCACGCTCGTGCCACAGCGTCACGTTTTCCAGCGCCGGCACGACCGCCGACCGCACGACGCGGGCGAGGCCCGTGATGTTTTCGGTCAGCACCGGGTTGCGCTTGTGCGGCATCGAGGACGAACCCTTCTGGCCTGCCGAGAAGAACTCTTCGGCCTCGCGCACCTCGGTGCGCTGCAGGTGGCGGATCTCGGTGGCGAGGTTCTCCAGCGACGAGGCGACGACACCCAGGGCCGCGAAGAAGGCGGCATGGCGGTCGCGCGGGATGACCTGCGTCGACACCGGCTCGACGGCGAGGCCGAGCTTGCGGGCGACATGCGCCTCGATGCCCGGATCGACGTTGGCGAAGGTGCCGACGGGGCCGGAAATGGCGCAGGTCGCGATCTCGGCGCGCGCCGCCACCAGCCGCTCGCGGTTGCGCAGGAAGGCCGCATAGTGGCCCGCAAGCTTGACGCCGAAGGTCGTGGGCTCGGCATGGATGCCATGGCTGCGGCCGATGGTCAGTGTGTCCTTGTGCTCGAAGGCGCGCTTCTTCAGCGCGGCGAGCAGCCGGTCGACGTCGGCGAGCAGCAGGTCCGCCGCCTGGGTGAGTTGCACGGCGAAGCTGGTGTCGAGCACGTCGGACGAGGTCATGCCCTGGTGCACGAAGCGCGACTCGGGGCCGATGAATTCGCCCAGCCAAGTCAGGAAGGCGATGACGTCGTGCTTGGTCACGCGCTCGATCGCGTCGATCTTCTCGACATTGCCGGCCGGATCGCTCTTGAGCGCGTCCATCGCCTTGGCGCCGCCGTCCCAGATGGCCTGGGCGGAGGACTTCGGAATGATGCCGGCGTCGGCCATGGCGTCGCAGGCATGCGCCTCGATCTCGAACCAGATGCGAAAGCGGTTCTCGGGGGCCCAGATGGCCGCCATCTGCGGCCGTGAATAGCGCGGGATCATGGCCGGGCTTTTAGCGCCGAAGGGCCTCCGGCGCCATGTTAGAAGTGCGCCTCATGGAACCGCTTCAGAACTGTCCCCGCGAGACCCTGGCCGCCGTGCGCGGCGTGCTCACCGACATCGACGATACAGTCTCCAGCGACGGAACGCTGACCGCCGAGGCCTATGGCGCGCTTCAGGCGCTGAAGAAAGCGGGCCTGCTGGTCGTGCCGGTCACCGGGCGGCCGGCCGGCTGGTGCGACCATATCGCCCGGTTCTGGCCGGTCGATGCCGTGGTCGGTGAGAACGGCGCCTTCTGGATGTGGCATGACCGCCGCCAGAAGCGCCTGCGCACCCGATTCATTCAGTCGGAGGAGGAGCGCGCCGAAGGCCGGCGCCGGCTGGAACGGGTGCGGGCCGAGATACTGCAGGAAGTCCCCGGCGCCGGGATCGCCTCCGACCAGCCCTATCGGCTGGCCGACCTGGCGATCGATTTCTGCGAGGACGTGCCGCCGCTCCCGTCCGCCGGAGTCCGGCGCATCGTGGACATCTTCGAGCGCCACGGCGCCCATGCCAAGGTGAGCTCGATTCACGTCAACGGCTGGTTCGGCGACTACGACAAGCTCACGACCAGCCTGACCATGATGCAGGAACTGTTCGGCGTGGACCTGGCGGCCGACAAGGCGGCTTACGTGTTCTCGGGCGACTCGCCCAACGACTCGCCGATGTTCGGCTATTTCCCCAACGCGGTGGGCGTGGCCAACGTCGTGGAGTTTGCCGACCTGCTGGAGCACCGGCCGCGCTGGATCACGTCGGGCCGCTCGGGGGCGGGCTTCGTCGAGCTGGCAAAGGCGCTGCTGGCGGCGCGCGCCTGATTTCAGCGCGGCGCCGCGGGCGCCGGCGGGGGCGGCGGGCCGATCAGCAGAGAGCCGTAGTGAGTGACGCTGTCGCCCTGGCTCCAGACGCCCACCGGCCCGGCCTGGACCAGCGTGCGGTCGTTGACGCCGAACAGCGGCTTGCCGTCGAGCGCCACCTCGATGCGATCGTTGACGGCGATGACGCGCAGGGAGTGCCATTGGCCGAGCGTCACCGGCGCCTCCTTCATGCCGAGCTGGCTGCGCTTGCCCTTGTCCATGCGGTAGAGGCGGACCGAGTTGTCGCGGGCATTGGCGCGCACGACGTAATAGTCGTTGGCGCTCTGGGCGCGGAACATGAAGCCCGCCACCTGGTCGCGCGACCCCGAGATCGGCTTGAACCGCAGGGTCGCGTCGAAGTCGCGGCCGGATGCCTGTTCGGAGATGCAGAGGGGAAAGCGCTGGTCGGTCGGATCGGGCTCGCTCTCGACCAGGGCCCAGCCATCGGGCCCGTCGGGATCGGCGACGGCGCGCCAGTCGGGAGGCCGGCCGATGCCGGTCTTGCCCTGGGTGCAGCCGACGCGCCCGTCCGGCGTCGTGAGCGGCACGACGAGCTGTGCCGAGGCGGGCAGGGCGGTGAACAGGAGTGGGATGAGCAGAAGGAGGAAACGCATCGGCGGAGAGTAGCAAAAAACGCGGCGTGCTTGACCAAAGATGCGGGACGGACGAGTTTACCCACGGCCGTATTTCGGACGAATTCTTCAAGGGGAAAATTCATGCGTCTTTGCACCATCCTGAGCGGCGGCAAACCCGCCGTCGGCGTCAAACTGGGCGACGGCAAGATTGTCGATCTTTCCAAGCAGATGCCGCGCGGGCCGAAGTCGGTCGTGGAAATCCTGTCGGGCGGCAAGAAGCTCCAGCAGGCGGTGCTCAAGGCCTGCGCCAAGCCCAAGGCCGGTGCCACCGTCTCGGAGAAGTCGGCCAAGTACCTGACGCCGATCCCGGCGCCCGGCAAGATCCTCTGCATCGGTCTCAACTACCGCAAGCATGCCGAGGAGACCGGCAGCCCGATCCCGACCTATCCGGTGGTGTTCACGCGCTTCAACAACACGCTGGTGCCGCACAAGGGCAAGATGCTGTCGACGACGCATTCGAAGGAATTCGACTGGGAAGCCGAGCTCACCATCGTGATCGGCAAGAAGTGCCGCAACGTGCCGAAGGAAAAGGCGCTCTCGGTGATCGCGGGCTACGCCTGCTTCAACGACGGCTCGATCCGCGACTGGCAGCGCAAGTCCGGCGGGCAGTTCACCCTGGGCAAGAACTTCGACGCCACCGGCGGCTTCGGCCCCGACATCGTGACGCCGGACGAGCTGCCCAAGGGCGCCGCGCCGCTGCGCATCATGACCCGCGTCAACGGCGTCACCATGCAGGACAGCAGCACCGACGATCTGATCTTCGACGTGCCGACCCTGGTGCACGAGCTCAGCAAGTGCATGACCCTCGAGCCGGGCGACATCATCATCACCGGCACGCCCTCGGGTGTGGCGATGGCCCGCAAGCCGCAGCCCTGGCTGAAGCCGGGCGATGTCTGCGAGGTCGAGATCGAGGGCATCGGCATCCTCAGCAACACGATCGCACAGGGCGCGTAACGGGCGCTCTCAACGAACGGCGGCGCCGCAAGGGGCCGCCGTTTTCATTTGCGTCAGCGCCGCGGGAGCTTGTCGAGGCCGCCCAGCATCAGATGCGTCGCGAATTCGGCGGCGGCGGCGGGGTCAACCGGGTCGCGAGCGACCATGACCATCGAGATCTCGAAAGCGATGCCGGCCATCGATGCGCTGAGATAGGAGACGTCGACGTTGGGCAGGATGCCGCTCGCGATGGCGGCGCGAATGTCGTCGTTGAGCGCGATGGCCAGGGCCCTCACGTCGGGCTTGTCGAGGAGCGTACGCACGGCGGTGAAGCTCGAGCGTGCCAGGGCCAGCAGCTCGGGGTCTTCGGCGAGGAAGTTGAAGTAGGCGGCATAGTGCTCGCGCACGAATTCCTCGGCGGAGGTGGCGCGGCCGCGGCCCTCGCGATGGCGCTGCAGCAGCACGCCGGTCAGTTCGGCGACCACCGCCTCGAAGATTTCGTCCTTGTCCTTGAAGTAGTTGTAGAAGGTGCCCGAGGCGAGGTCGGTGCGGCGCACGATGTCGCGCACGCTGGCCGCCCCATAACCCATTTCGGCGAACACGCCGCGCGCCGCCTTGAGCAGTGCCGTGCGGTTCTCCACCTTGTTCAGCTCGCGCCGACCCGCCCGCTCGCTGCGATGGCCGAGGGGTCCCGTTCCGTCGTTCATCTCCCGCGCTCCGTCATCGGCCGAGTTGTGCCAGTTCGTGGCGCAGGCCGGCGACCATGTCGTCCATCGCCCGTGCCGCTGCGTGCAAGGCGCCGCGCATGCCGACGAATCCGTGGATCAGGGTTTCGAATTCGCGGTGGACGACCTTGACGCCGGCCGACTGCAGCCGCTCGGCATAAGCCTGGCCCTCGTCGCGCAGGGGATCGAATCCGGCGGTGAAGATCAGGGCCGGTGCCACCCCGCCCACGTCAGCGGCCCTCAGCGGCGACGCGCGCGGATCGTCGATCTCGGAGTTACCGTTGAGATAGTGGGTGCGGAACCACGTCATGTCGGCCTCTGTGAGAAGGAAGCCCTCGCCGCAGCTCCGGTGCGAAGCACTTGTGCCCGCCATGTCGGTGGCGGGGTAGATGAGCCATTGCAGGCAGGGCGGATGCGGTTCGCCGCGCATCGCCTGGGCGACCACGGCGGCCAGGGTTCCGCCCGCGGAATCGCCCGCCACGACGACGCGGTCGGGATCGAGGCCGAGCGAGACCGCCTGATCGGCCAGCCAGCGGTAGGAAGCGAGGGCATCGTCGACGGCGGCGGGAAACTTGTGCTCGGGCGCCAGCCGGTAATCGATGGCGACGACGGCGCAGCCCGACCGGGCGCAGAAATAGCGGCAGGCCAGATCGTAGCCTTCGAGGCTGCCGATCACCCAGCCGCCGCCGTGCAAGTAGAAGATCGTCGGCAGCAGGCGGGCGACCGTGCCGGCTGGCCAGTAGATGCGGACGCGCATCGGGCCGGCGGGGCCCGGCAGGGCGCGATCGACGATCTCGCTGACCGGCGCCGGCCTGCCGCCCAGCAGCTGCATGAAGGCGTCATACTCCTCGCGCGCGTCGACCACGCTCATCGTGTGCAGAGGCGGCTGTTTGCCGTGGGCGAGGAGCTTCAGGAACCACTGGGCGCGACCGTCGAGGGTGCGCCCGTCGACCGCCACCGGCGGCCCCGCCAGGATGTTTACCCACGAAATCGGCATGCGGAGCGCCAGGTTGGCGATCTTTCCCTGAACCTCCCGCGCAACGTCCTTCATCGACATGGAGTGTACCTAGCATCGCACCGGCCCGTTGTGGAGCCCGGCGGCTCTGGTTAGGTTGCCGGCCGATGCCTCCCGCGGCGCCCGACTTCTTCGCAGACGCGCTCCGCCGCGAGATCATCCGCAGCGAGCAGCAGCGCATGCGCGCCCTCGCCATCATCCTCGCGGTCCTGCTCGCGATCTCGTTGGTGGTGGCGAACGTCTTCAACGCCTATTCCGAGCGCATTTTCGAGCGCGACGTGCCGGGCTGGCTGCCCCTCGTCGGCATGGGACCGTTCCTGGTCTATGAGCTGGGCTCGCTTGCGTTCCTGCGGTACCGGGCAGCGCGCGACCGCGATTTCCCGCGGGTGGCACGCTTCGCCAATGCCCTGATCGAGACCTCGCTGCCGGCCGTGGTCATCGTGACGCTCAGTCACTACATGGACCCGGTGCTGGTGTTCAGCTACTGGCCGCCGCTGCTCTACTTCATTTTCATTCTGCTCTCGACCTTGCGGCTCGATTTCTGGCTGTCTGTCTGGACGGGCACGGTCGCCAGCGTCCAGCAGATCGTGCTGGTCCTCTGGCTGGTTCCGCTCCAGCCTTGGGGCGAGATTCCGGAGGCCGCGCCGCTGTTCCATTTCAGCCGCAGCCTCATCTTCTTCGGCTGTGGGCTGGTGGCCGGTTACGTCGCGATCAGTCTGCGCAGCCAGTTCGAGAAGTCGGTGCGGGCCGTGGTGGCGCGCGACCGCGTCACCAACCTGTTCGGCCAGCATGTCTCGCCCGCCGTGGTCGACCGTCTGCTGGCGACGCGCGCCGATCCTCCGAGCGAAATTCGCACCGTGTGCGTTCTGTTCCTCGACATACGCGGCTTCACCGCCATGACGCGCAGGCGCAGCGCCGAGGAGACGGTGGCGCTGCTCAACTCGTTCTTCGCCGAGATGATCGAGGTGGTGGACCGCAACAACGGTATCATCAACAAGTTCCTGGGCGACGGGTTCATGGCCTTGTTCGGGGCGCCGCTCGAGGACCCGTCGGCGGCGCGAAACGCGCTGGCGGCGGCACGCGGCATGATCGAAACGGTCGAGCGGTGGAACGGCATGCATCCCGGCTGGGCGCTCAGGATCGGCATCGGCGTTCATCTCGGCCCGGCGGTGACGGGGACCGTCGGCTCGCCGCAGCGCAAGGAATACACCGTGATCGGCGATACGGTGAACCTCGCCGCGCGCCTCGAACAGCTCACCAAGGAGGTGGGCGCCCAACTGCTGATCTCGCAGTCGGTGCGCGATTCGACCCCGTGCGACGGAGCCGTCGATCTCGGTCCTGTCGCGATCCGCGGTTACGAGGAAGGGGTCCGCGTATGGCGGATGGCCTGAGCTGGTACTTCGCCTACGGTTCCAACATGGACCCGGTGCGCCTGTTCGATCAGCGACTCGCGCCGCGCGGCGTGCCGCGGGGAGAGCGCATCGCAGGCCGGCTTGACGGCTGGCGGCTCGCCTTCGACAAGCCGGCGCGACTCCTGAAGGGCGCTGCGGCTGCCAACATCGTGCCGGGGGAGGGCGGCGTGGTGCATGGCACCCTGAACGCCCTGCCCGACGAGGGCTTCGCGGTGCTCGACATCTACGAGGGTGTCGCCGACGGGCATTACGAGCGGCGGACCGTCCGTGTGGTGCGGGGGGACACCGGCGAAGACGTCGAGGCGCTCGTCTATATTGCGCTGATGCAGGGCGGCGGGCTTAAGCCTCAACGCGCCTATCTCGATTGCCTGCTCGCCGGCCGCGACCTGCTCCCGCCCGACTATTGGGAACAGCTCGCCGCCACGCCGACATTCGATTGAGAATGCGGTTTCGTCGCCGGGTCAGGCCGGGACCTTCTGCTTGTCGGCGGTGATCTTGTTGCTCATCGGGTCGTAGCCCTGGAGCTCCGCCACGTCTTCCTCGTGCCAGAAGTTCAGCTCGATCATCACGCCGTCGGGGTCGTGCACGAAGACCTGCTGCAGCGGGCGGGCCGGCACCTTCTTGACCTCGAAGGTCAGGCCGTCCTGCTTGATCTGGTCGAGGGTGCCGCGAATGTCGGCGCAGTTGATGGCGATATGGTCGATCGCGCCGCTGCCCTGATCGGTGCGGCCGCTCTCCGAGATGAGATGGAGGATCGCCTTTTCGCCAGCGTACATCCAGGCGCCGGGGAAGGGGAAGGGCGGACGGTCGCCGTTGGTCAGGCCGACATAGCGTTCGTAAAAGCGAACGGTGGCCTCGAGGTCGGCGCAGTAGACGTTGTAGTGGTCGAGCGAGAGTGCAGGCATGCATGCCTCCTTCGGTTCGGGAAGCTCCGGTCGGACTGGAGCAGCTTAGGCCGAAAGAGCGAAGGGGGAAACCGCTTCCGGACGGCCGAGGACGGCGTTGAACACGGTGGACGGCACGGCGATGCGCGGGTCGTCATAGGCTCTCCGTAGCTCGTCCAGGTGTCTGTCGGGTTCGCGCGTGAGTCGGGCCAGACGGTCGATGAAGGCCAGATCGATCTCGGCATCGACCAGGGACATGCCGCCCCACACGTCCCAGGGCAGCATCTCGCGGCTGTTGAGCGCCGCCCCATCGCGAATGACGTTGCTGGCGATGAACCACAGGCCGGCCATGTCCAGGACCCCGAAGGCCTGCGGATCGGCCCGGCCGTCGCGGCACAGCCGCCAGGCATCGCCCGCCACCAGGAACTTCTCGCGCGGCACGTCCATCGTGTCGAAGTCGATGCCGAACAATGCGCGCTGCCGGTCGTCGATCTGGGCGTCGGCCAGCACCCAGCGCCCTTGCGCCGCATCGAAATACTCCGTCACCCAGTGGTCGACGAACCTGTCCTTCGTGAAGTAGGCGCCAAAGCCGCAGCGCGCCCGGGCCGCGATGCCCTTGCTCCTGAGTATCGCGACGAGCATCAGCACGTAGTGGCGGCAGCAGCCGGCAAAGCGCTCGCCCGGCGGGCGGGGATACGACAGCGGCCGCGAGTCGCGGACCGCGATGCGCTCCAGCACTTCCGCGGCACCGCGCAGATGCGGCTCGCCGCGCTGACGTTGCGAGAGGGTTATGCCGTAGACGTCCGCCAGATGCTCGTGGATGAGCAGTCCCTGCAGCACCCTCGCGAGCCTGGCGGCATCGTCGGGCAGCGCGGCGAACTGCAGCGCCCAGACGCCGGCATCGCTCGGGGCGACGGGCGAACGAAAGGGGGCGAGGTTCACGCGAACAGCTCCTCGAGCCTGTCCAGCGCCATGCCCCAACCGCCGCGATGGTCGTCGCGCGCCTTCTCGTTGAAGAACTGTTCGTGGGTCAGGGTGAGGAGGGTACCGTCCTGGTCCGGCTTCAGGTCGATCGTCACCTGCGACTCGCGTTCCGGCGTGCTCTGCCAGGCCCAGGAGAAGACGAGCCTGGTCGGCGGCATGATCTCGCGATAGACGCCGCTCACGCTGTGATGCTCGTCGTCGGGCGTCCAGAACTGCACGCGGAAGCGGCCGCCGACCCGGAGGTCGGTCTCGGCGATGGGGGCGCGGCGGTGGCCGGTGACGCCCCACCAGCGGATCATTTTCTCGGGCTGCGTCCAGGCTTCGTAGACTTTCTCGGGCGGGGCGTTGAGGCGGCGCTTGAGGGCGAGGCTGGGTTTGCTGGCCATTTGTCGTCTTCCTCCAGAAAGGCTGCGAGGCGGTCGAGCTGTTGCGTCCAGTAGCGCTGATAGTGGGCGAGCCAGTTCATCGCCTGCTCCATCGGCTCCGCCTTGAGCTGGCAGGTGACGGTGCGGCCGGACTTGGACCGCACGATCAGGCCGGCGTCGGAGAGCACGTCGAGATGCTTCATGATGGCTGGCAGCGAAACCGGGAACGGCCGCGCCAGCTCGCTGACGGTGACGGCCTCCTCCGCGTCGAGGCGGGCGAGCAAGGCCCGTCGCGTCGGATCGGAGAGGGCGGCGAAGGTGCGGTCGAGCGAGGTGCTTGAATTGTTAACCATGAAGTTAACAGTTATGACGGCGCCCCGTCAGGAGTCAATGGCCCGCCGGGGCCGCCCGTCAGCCGAGCTTCTTGATCAGCGCCTGGGCGGCGGCGGGATTGCGGACCTTGGCGCCGGAGATGAAGTAGACGAAGGCGTCGCCCTTTTTCGCCCACGCCTTGGCGCGCTTGGCCCACTTGTCGATCTCGGCCGGCTTGTAGCCGGTCTTCACCGTCTCCTCGGCCTGCATCAGGCGGGCATAGGTGAAGTCGGCGGTCGGCTCGTCGATTTCCGGGAAGTCCCTGTCGTGGGCGTAGACGATGGCGGCCTCGTACTTGCGGGCGAGATCGTAGAAGCGCTCGTCCTTGAAGCTGTCGTGACGAACCTCCAGGGCATGGCGCAGCGGCAGCTTGCCGACCTCGCGCGGCAGCAGCTTCAGGAAGGCCTCGAAGTCCTCGGGATCGAACTTCTTGGTGCCCATGAACTGCCAGTTGATCGGCCCCAGCCGGTTCTTCAGCTCGACCAGTCCCTGGCTGACGAAGCGCTGCACCGATTCGCCGGCGTCTGCCAGCACCTTCCGGTTGGTGCAGAAGCGCGAGGCCTTCACGGCAAAGACGAAGCCGTCCGGCGTCTCGTCGCGCCACTTGGCCCAGCTCGCCGGCTTGAAGCTCGAATAGTAGGTGCCGTTGATCTCGATCGAGGTGAGCTGACGGCTGGCATATTCCAGCTCGCGCTTCTGCGTCAGGTCCTCGGGATAGAAGACGCCGCGCCACGGCTCGAAGGTCCAGCCGCCGGTGCCGACAAGGATTTTTCCACTCATGGCGGGGAGTATAGCGCGAAATCGAGCTCAGCAAGTCCGCTGCGGGCGCAGATGAGACGAGGCCAGGCTAAGTTTTTGCCCGCACGACCAGAACCGGACAGGGGGCATTGCGCATGACCCCCTCGGCGACGCTCCCCAGCAGGGCGCGCTTTATGCCACCTCGTCCATGGCTGCCGATCACGATGAGGTCGGCCGGCCAGTCCTTCGCGGCATTGGCGATCTCGGTAAGCGGAGCACCGATCGGAACGAAGTCCAGAGCCGCCACCTGTTGCGGTAGGCATTTGCGAAAGTCATCGATCAACTTTCGCGCATCTTCCTTGGCGGAGGCGACAAATACATCGGGTTGAATGCCGGTGTCGGCGGCGTTCACGAGCGCGGCGTCGATGACATGGATGAATGCCATCTCCGCTCCCGTGAGTTGCGCCAGCTCTGCAGCGATATCAGCCGCGTGCGCCGAGATTGGCTCGCCGTCGACAGCCACGAGAATCTTCTGGAAGATCACGATAGCCTCCCTGAGCTACGGCGACAGGTCGAAGATGCGCTTGATATGCAGCGGTGGCCCGGCGCACGAATCACAATCGCGACGACGCTAAAGCATCGCAAGTCTGGCCTGCCTGCACCTTGCGATAGATCAAGGAGGCAAAGCGAGAAAAGGGCGAGCGTTCGTTTGTCTATCGCGATCATCCTCAGGCTCGGCCAGATGGCCTGACCAGGCGGCCTGAAAGGAGCAGCAGGATGTCGATCGGATCTTTGTTGCGTCAGCCCGGTGGCGAACGCGAAGCCACTTGGAGGTGGCTTGCCGCCGCCGTGGCAGGTCTCGTCCTCTGGGCGTTACTCTACGCGCAGCTCATCCCGTTCTCGGAATGGATCGTCTCGCTGCTGCCGGTAGATCGCAAGAGCCACCTTGGCGAGGCTCTCGCCTTCTTCGTTTACGATACGCCCAAGGTGCTTCTGCTTCTCACCTTGGTCGTGTTTGCCATGGGTGTCGTGCGCAGCTTCTTCTCGCCTGAGAAGACCCGCGCCATATTGGCGGGCCGCGCCGAGGGCGTCGGCAACGTCGCTGCCGCCGGGCTCGGAATTCTGACGCCGTTTTGCTCGTGTTCGGCGGTGCCCCTGTTCATCGGCTTCGTCAGTGCCGGCGTGCCGCTGGGGGTCACCTTCTCGTTCCTGATCGCCGCGCCCATGATCAACGAGGTGGCCCTGGGCCTCCTGTTTGCGTTGGTCGGCTGGGAAGTTGCGCTGACCTATCTCGCCTTCGGCCTTTCTGTCGCGATCGTCGGCGGATTCGTCATCGGCAAGCTGCAGCTCGAGGGCTGGCTGGAGCCTTGGGTACGCGAGATCCGGGCCAGCGCTATCGAGCTGCCCGTCGAGCAGATCACAATCGTGGACCGCCTGAAGGCCGGCGTCGAGGCCGTGACGGATATCGTCGGGCGGGTGTGGATGTGGCTGATCGCGGGCATCGCCGCGGGCGCGCTGATTCACGGCTACGTGCCCGCCGAGCTGATGGTACGGATCATGGGGGCTGATGCCTGGTGGTCGGTGCCGGCTGCCGTGGCGCTCGGGATTCCAATGTACACCAATGCCGCCGGGATCATCCCTGTCGTCGAAGCCCTTCTCGGCAAGGGCGCCGCACTCGGCACGACGCTCGCCTTCATGATGAGCGTGATCGCCCTCTCGCTCCCCGAGATGATCATCCTTCGAAAGGTGCTGTCGCTGAAGCTGATCGCGGTGTTCGTGGCTGTCGTTGGCAGCGGCATCCTGGCGGTCGGCTTCCTGTTCAACGCCCTGTTCCACTGACGGAGGAGACATTCGATGAAAGAGGTGAAGATCCTTGGCCCCGGCTGTAAGCGCTGCGACGCTGCGGCCGAGATGGTCAAGGCCGAAGCCGCCAAGCTCGGCATCGAGGTGACGGTCGAGAAGGTGACCGACTACGCCGCGATCGCCGGCTATGGAATCGCCTCGACGCCGGGCATCGTCGTCGAAGGCAAGGTCGTTCATGCCGGTGGACTGCCGCGTCAGGAGGCAATCGCCGGATGGCTGAAAGCCTGAGTGGGTGAGGGTGGACAGATCCAAGGGTATGGAGGGTAGCGGCGGGCGGCGCGCAACGGCTCGAAGGTCCAGCCGTCTTTGGCCAAGGAGTTTTTCTTCTATGGTGGGGATTCCAGCGCAATAAAAAGATGAAAAATTCCAGAATGCGGTTGGACTTTAGTGAACCTAGTCGCATTTCCCCACTCCGTAAGCACGGCTGTGGGAAGCCGTGCTTACGGAGTGGCGGTGTGGCGGTGTACTGGCAGATTCTGGTGATGCAGGCGCGTCAGGCCTGTCGATTGTCGTTGTCGAAAGCGACCCGGCAGCCCGGAGCGTCAGCCAGGCAGACCTGGATCGGTTCCTCTCGCCCGTGGCGGTAATGAAAATCCCAGGGGCTTGACGTCGCCTACCCATCAACTCGGTAGAGACGCCATCGCTTCGGCACGCCTTTGAGCTGGTGGACGCCGCGATCCTTGAACCGGATTGCGGGCTCCGACATCAGGTCCCTGACTGCGCTCGAGACGAGGACCTCGCCCGCGCGCGCCTTGGCGGCGACGCGTGAGCCGATGTGGAGGGCGAGGCCGACCACGTCAGGCCCACTCACCTTGTATTCACCGGAGTGCAACCCCGCCCTGATCTCCAGACCGAGCGTGCGGACGGCCTCGCGGATAGCCGTGGCGCACCGGATTCCCGCAACCGGCGATGGGAACGTCGCAAGCATGCCGTCCCCGGTCGTTACGACCTCCTTGCCGCGCACGGCCTTCAGCTCCTTGCGGACGGCGGCATAGTAGTGATTCATCACTTGCGTCCAGCGGGCATCGCCCAGCCGCGCGGCCTTTTCCGTGGACTGCACGATGTCGACGATCAGGATCGTGGCGAGCGCCTGCTTGAGTTCGGTATCCCGGTTGGCGGGTCGACGCCGGATCGCGATGCTTGAGGCGAGTGGCTCGTAGTCATGGCTGCGTCGCCGCGCGATGGCATTCTTTACGTACTCGGCGGCGGCATTCACCGAGCCGCAGCGGATTTCCTTCTCGCGGGGCGGGGCCGTCCAGTGGACGTTTCGTCCATCACCCACGCCCTGAACCTCGACCGCGCCCCATTTCAGGAAAACCGTCGAGCCGACGCGGCGAATCCACCAGGCTTTCGACGTGTAGCCGGACACGTTCGATCGATGGACCCCTATGCGCAGGAACTTGGACATGTGCGTGCGGCGTGGCCATTTCCGGAGAACAATGTGAAGAATGTGGTCATGCGTTCTTGCCTTGGCAACATGGTTCGCCGCCGGATTGCTCGCTGGTTGAGCCGTCCCGGATTCCGGAAGCTCGCGCTCCCTTGTCGACGATCACCAGGTTTCCACAGACACTGCGAGATGGCGGCGACCAAAGATCTCTACTTTCCATTTTCGCGTTTCGCCTCTGACAGGATCCAATCCTTGAACTGCTTCACAGCCGCGCGTCGGAAGGTCTTTGGGGTACCCACGAGGTAGTAGGCGAATTTTGTCGGCCAGCTTATGTCCAGGGGCGTGATCAACCGGCCGGTTTCGATCTCGGAATTGGCGTACACCGTCGAGACGAGCGCCAGACCTTGGCCCGCGACGGCCGCGCGCACCAGCAGATGATCATCGGCGTAAGCCGGGCCGGTATCGCTGACGGCGGCCTTGGTTCGAAGCGCCTCGCACAGCAGGCGCCAGTCCTGGCGTTCGATGTCGTGGAGGAGCGGATATCGAAGGCAATCGCGAAGCGTCGCGATCGGAGGACCTTTCGCCAGCAATTCCGGGCTGGCGACGACGACCAGTTCCGGTGCCATGAGCCAGTGGCTGGCGAGACCATCCCATCGGCCGAGCCCGTGGCGAATGACAAGATCGACGGGATCGGCGGCGAGATCGATGACGCGCGTGTCCGTCTCGATGGAGATCGCGATGTCGGGATGGGCAGCGGTGAAGGACCCAAGCCGCGGCACCAGCCACGAAGCCGCGAAGGACGGCGCCATGTTGATCGTGATCCGTTTGCTGTCGTCGCCGCCCGAAACTGCCGCGTAGCCCGCCGAGACCTTGTCCAATGGTCCTGCGACGGCGCGGAAAAGCTTGGCGCCAGACCGGGTCAGTTCAAGGCCCGACCTCGAGCGATCGAGAAGCCGTCGCTGCAGCTGGACCTCCAACTCCTTGATGCGCTGGCTGATGGCGCCGGGGCTGAGGCCAAGCCTCTCGGCGGCGCGATCCATGCGTTTGGCCCGGACCACGACGACGAAGGTGTGAAGCAGATGAAGGGGGACGACCATGGCTCTCACTTTAGTACATCTAAAGTGTCGACGGCCATTGCTGGCTGTCTTTCCCGGGGCATGGGCCGCAGGTTGACGGCCTCCACCGGAGTATGCGCGATGACAGTGTCGAATGAAGCGGGGCGGAATGAAGCCGGAGCACTCGCCTGGGTCGTGGTTGGCTTGTGCTTTCTGGCACTTGGGCTCGCCTTCTCCGCGCGCGCAGCGCTCGGACTCGTCATGCCGCTGTGGTCGGCCGAACTCGGTTGGACGCGTAGCTTCATATCCGGAACGGGCGCCGCGGCACTCGTGGCCATGGCGATCGTCGCGCCCTTCGCCGGTCGCCTCGTCGACCGTCATGGGCCGAGCGCCGTGCTGGCGACCGGCTTGTGCGCGCTTGCGGCCGGGTGCAGCCTGATTGCGATCACCAGTTCGCCCCTCCTGTTCGTGATCGGCTTCAGTGGCCTGTCGGCCGTGGGTTTCGGCATCGTCGCGACGCACGTCGTGTCGACTGGCGTGGTGCGCCTGTTCGGCACCAATCGCGGCGTCGCCCTCGGCATCGCGACATCCGGCGCCACTGCCGGCCAGTTCGTCATCGTGCCGTTGATCGCCTGGGTGATGACGGCCATGAGCTGGCGCTGGAGTTACGCCGCGCTCGCTCTCGCGTCCTTGCTGCTGGTCCCGCTGCTGCTGGGCGCCATGAGGCGCGGCAAGGAGGCGACGTCGCGCGGAGGCGCCCCCCAGACAGCGAGGACTCTGGCAGGCGACATCGGCTACCTGATGCGCCGCCCGGTCTTCCATGCCCTGTTCTGGAGTTTCCTGCTGTGCGGCTATACGACCACGGGCATCATTGAAACGCACCTCATCCCGTTCGCCGCCTTCTGCGGTTTCCCGCGATTGCCGAGCGCCGCGGCCTACGGTGTGCTCTCCGCTGTCAATCTCGTCGGCATGATCGCGGCCGGCTGGCTTGCCGACCGGGTCAACAGGCCGCTCCTGCTGGGCGCGATCTATCTCGTCCGGGGCACGGCCTTCATCATGCTCATGAACGTCGGTGCAAGCTACGATATGCTGTTGGTGTTTGCGGTGATGTTCGGTGCTGTCGACTACGCCACGGTGCCCGTGACCGCGAGCCTGGTCGCGAGCCGTCTCGGGATCGGACGGATGGGGCTGGCCATGGGATTGATCGCAACCGGACACGCCGCGGGCGGTGCGCTCGGCGCGTTCGTCGGCGGCTTTATTTTCGACAGCACGGCGAGCTACGCCATCGTCTGGTGGAGCGGTGTGTGGCTTGCGATCGCTGCCGGCCTGATCGTGTTGCCACTCGGCGACCGCCGCGAAGCAGCTCCTGTCTAGCTGGCATTACTTTGGCATTTCACAGGCCACGATGTCCGCAAGGAGCCTGTCAGAGTGAGGACATCGTCGGGCCGGGACGGACGGCATGATCTCGTGGGCATGCTGCGCCAATCGGTGTTCAGTCGGCGGGCCGGATAGGAGGACGTCAACGACGCCGACCGGCTGGGCCGTGATCCTGAAACCTTGCCGCACTCATCGGCCTCTCCGGGCAGTGGATCGACCATATTCATGGCCGCCGCTCACTGAGGTCCATCGTGCTCGATATGGATTCAAGTGTCAGTCCGACCCATGGCGATCAGGAAGGTACCGCCTACAACGGCCACTTCGCCTGCACCTGCTATCATCCGCTGTTCGTGTTCAACCATTCCGCGCCGATGCCTTCCTCGGAACCTGGCAGAGTGCTAGCATTCGCATTGTTCCAGGGGCTCATCTCGGAAATGTTGGCGCACAGGGAAAGCTCCAAAAATGAAACGGATCGACAACCTCCGCGACTATATCGAGCGGCTCCGCGAACTCGGGGATCTCTGTACCGTCGATCATGAAGTGGATCCCTATCTGGAAATGGCAGCGTTTGCCCGACGCGGTTATGATCAGCCAATTCAAGCGCCGGCTCCCCTTTTCACGAACATCAAGGGCGCCAAACCGGGCATGCGGGCACTCGGCGCGCCCGGCGCCTTGAGTTCCATTCCGAATTGCCCGGCAGCGCGAGTCGCTCTGTCCGTGGGCCTGCCCGTCGACTCGACCTGGCGGCAGATCGTCGAGGCGCTGGTCGCCAGCCGCAGCAAGCCGAAGATCCCCCCCCGGATCGTGGCGACCGCTCCCTTCCAGCAGAACATCCTGCGCGGAGAGGCGGCGACGCTCGACATTTTCCCGATCGGAACCCTGCACGAGGGCGATGGCGGACCATACGCCAATACCTGGGGAACGATCGTCGTGCGGTCCCCGGACGGTCGCTGGACGAGCTGGTCGATCGCACGCATCGAAAAACTCGATGGCAAACGCATGACCGGGCTGTTCCAGAAACCCCAGCATATCCGGATGATCTGGGATATGTGGGTGAAAATCGGCAAGCCGATGCCGTTTGCCGTCTGCCAGGGATGCGAACCGGGACTGCCGTTCGTTTCCGCCATGCCGCTGGAGGACTGGATCAGCGAATCCGATTATCTCGGCGCGCACTTCGGAGAGCCGATCGACGTCGTGCGGTGCGAGGTCGTCGATCTGGAAGTGCCCGCCAGCTCGGAGGTGGTCATCGAGGGACATGTCTCGCTGAAGAATGATTCGCTCGAAGGACCATTCGGCGAATACCAGGGCTACGAAGCCAACGAGACTGGGATGCAGCCAACCTATCACATCGAATCGATTTCCCATCGTGACGGCGCCATCTGGCCGTTCATTCCCGAGGGACGGCCCATCGACGAGTTCCACACCTGCGCAGGACTGGGCTTTTCCGTAGAGGGTCTCGGGCTGCTGCGCGAGGCCGGGTTGCCGGTCACCCTGGCATGGACTCCCTTCGAGACGGCCGTGAGCTGGATGCTGGTGACCGTCCCTTCTGACTGGCGTGAGAAGCTGCCGAATACCTCCTCGATGGATTTTGCCAAGAAGATCGCTGCCATCATCTGGGGATCGTTATTCGGACACTGCATGGAGATCGTCTACGTGCTCGACGACGACATCGATCCGACCGACATGAAGGATGTTCTCTGGGCCATTCCCACGCGCTGCCATCCTACCGATCGTCAGTCGGTCGAGGTCGGACCGATCCTGCCACTGCTCACCTGCTACTCCCACAAGGAGCGCGAGGCGGCGCGCGGGCCGAAAATCGTTCATGATTGCTTGTTGCCCGAAGACGGCAAGGGCCGCGCCCGGGTGTCGTCATTCGAAGGTGTCTACCCGGAAGACGTCCGGCGGAAGGTGATGGCACACTGGAAGTGGTAGGGGGAGCTGGGCTCCAGCCCTTTTGCCCGGTCTATCCGCCGCCCCCGACCATGCTGCCGTCGCAGTTTGAGGGAAGTTCTTCGGCTACTCTCGGCTCAAGGACTTCAGCCGTATCGCCACCGGATACGACAAGCTCGCGAGAAACTAACTTTCCAGCGTCTTCATCGCTGCTACCTACGCTTACCGGCTCAACTGAGTCCGGACCCTGGCGCCTACAGTAGCCCCAGGCTCCTGAAGCTCGCGTGGCCCTTGCGGCCGATCACCAGGTGGTCGTGGATCGTGATGCCCAGCGCTTCCGACGCCGTCTTGATCTCGCGCGTCATCTCGATGTCGTCGCGGCTGGGCTTGGGATCGCCGCTGGGATGATTGTGGACGAGGGTTTCGTGAGGCATATGACATTGATTTTCAAGGAAGTTCGCCAGCATCGATGAGTCAGTGGGGTATGGAACGGGGATCGGTAGTGTATGATCCAACGTGATCTGCATTCTCGATAACACACAGGCATGCCTGTGAACTGCGCAGCACGTTCGATACACGACGTTCATGTAGCGAGCTCGACAGCTTCGGGTACTGTTGTCGTAGCTCAGGCGGGGAATGGTTCGCTGACATGTCTACCTATTACACAGATCGCGAATACGGCGCGCGCCCTCCTTCCGTCGATACAATCGACGATCGGTTGTGGGCTGGTCTCTATAGCCTCATTCAGACGCGCATCGGCGATGGTTCCTTTGGGCTCCGCTTTCCTGAACAATGCCCCGACGGAAACGGTCCCTGCGGTTGCGATGTACAGGCATTCCACCGGGTCCTGACGGCCGAGGTGCCATGGGTGGAATCGCCGCTCTCGGCGACCGAAACGCCCAAGACTCCGGTCATTCTCGACCTGCTCGAGTTCTGCGCCCGGGCGGTGGGCGAACCGATTCAAGGGGCCTATCACTCGTTCCATCGGCATCACCATCTGAGCTGGGATCGGCACTCCGGGCTCCAACGCTTCGTCGGCGAAGTGAACATGCTGTTCCGGCGTAACGCGTTGGCATTGGAACTCACACCCGAGGGTCAAGCGCGCCGTCTTCTTCCGGCACCCCTGGCCGAGGTGGTCGGCTGGACTCTTTTCCAGACCGGCGACGCCGAGACTGATCGACTCCTTGAGTCGGCGCGGCTCCGGGTTCTGTCGCCAAAGGAGGACGATCGCCGCGACGCTTTGGAAAAGCTCTGGGATGCCTTCGAGCGTTTGAAGACGCTCGAACCGGGGGCCAACAAACGCGTCCAGGCGGATGCACTCTTGGATGGGGTTGCGTCGGTAGGGTCGGGTTATCGAGGAATGTTGGCGCGAGAGGCAGCGGAGCTGACGACCATTGGCAACAGCTTTCGCATCCGGCATTCCGAGGTTACCCAGCAAGCTCTGACGTCTCAGGATCAGGTCGACTACCTGTTCACTCGGATGTTCGCCTTTGTGCGGCTTGTGCTGCGGAGAACCGGGCGTGGTGGCTAGCTAGCCACTTTGACTTGATCCGCCATTCATTCATGCCGTTCGTCGGTCATGACGTAACCGGGATTGAGAGTGCTGAAGTTCTGCAGCGTCGGCACCGTGCAGCGGTATTCTACCGCCTTGAGATCGAGGTCGATCAATTCGTGAACCGTGCCGCCATGCAGGAGACGCAGGACTTCGCTTAAGGCGAGGGTTGCGGCCGTGGCGCCGACGAACGGCGCACCGACGGCCTTGCCAGCGAGCAGCGTGACGCCACAGCGATCGAGTGCGCCGCTGGCGAGCAGACCTTGGTACGCGGGGCGGTCTTCGACCTGGTCGTCGGCCTGCGCGTCGCGCCAGATTTGTGACGCCGGCCGGGAGGCTGGCATAGTGTGCAGACGCACTGCACGGAAGTCCTGATGCCCGCGCCCCAGCCCCGCCTCCACCACGAAGTCGAATCCGACTTGATCGAGCGCTTGGCGCCCGACGCCGTTGTCGAGCCCGCACAAGGCGACGGCAGGCTCACCATCCTGGCGCCGGAACGAGGCATCGAAGAGCCGCTCTTGGACGACGGTCGAAAAGCCCCGACGCTCGGCCCACGCGGCCATGGCGCGCGTCTTCTTGATATTGATCAGCGTGGCGTCACTCAAGATCGAAGTGCTCTCCGTCGAGGGCGTGATGATGTCGATATCCTGCAGAACCAGGTTCAAGTCTTGCGGGCGGGCAAAGGGCAGGAGCCCGAGTGCCCAGAGGAAAGCCTGGCCGAGATGTCCAAGCCCAATGAGCCACAGCTGCGCGGGCAGGAGCGACATGATCGGCTCGGTGCCCATGTCGCCAAGCCAGTCACATGTTGACGCAGGATTCCAGAGCGACAGACCTACAGTGCGCCTTCCCGCGACACCGACGTGGCCGGAGACATAAAGAAAGGCTTCATTCACGGCGAGGGCGGCGGCCAGCATGGGCGCCAACGCCATGACCGGGGCAGGCACCGGCGCGGCCTCGAAGGGGGCCGGAACGATGCCGCCGCGCCAGCCGGCAAATATGGCACGGACATGAAAGGGTGCGCGCCGAACGGACGTCGTGCCGCCGATTTCGATCACTGGCGTACCGGCTTCCGGCTCCGCGATACTGCCGCCGAGTACCGTGACAGCCTCGGCGAGCGTGGTGCCGAACGGAAGAGGGGTGAGCAGGGGCGCATCGGGCAATGGTGCGACCCTCACGCCCCCCAGGAAGACGCGCCGTGCGAGTGCGACAGCAGTCAAGAGTGCGGCCTGGTGATGGCGGTCGCGCGCGGCGTCCTCGCTAATGCGCAGCGCGAGGCGGTAGCCGGCAAACAGCGCTTCGGCGTCGGCGATGCTCGCGGCGGCACCGCTGTCGAGCGCATGCTTGACTAAGCGGTGGAGCTTGTCGGCGGTAGTGAACGCGGTCATGGCAGCCTCACAATCCGATATGAAGGAAGATGCGTCGGGCGGGGGGCGGCACGGTCTGCCAGCGCTTGCCGCCGAGGTAACGGTAGATGCCGACCGACGCCATCAGCATGGGCGGCCGCGCGAAGTCGGGGAGGATGAACGCGATGTGCCCGGCGCGAGATATCATCGGGTGCTCACGATCGGAGCTGCTCTGTCCGGCGCCGCCGGGGTGGACGTGCACGTCGGCGACGACGCTCAGGCTGCGCTGCCTGCAGATATCCCAAAGCCCTCCGAAGTACCGGCCGTCAAAATGCACGATGCCGGAGTCTAGCGCTCGCGGGTCGAGATCGTCGTACAGGATGAAGTCGGTGATGCGGGCGCGGCCAGCGACGCGATAGCCGAGCAGGAATGCTCCGCTTTCACGGCTCGCATTCCGGCCGCGCTCACGCAGCTTCGCGCAGAGGCGTCGCCATAAAAACCATGAGCAGGAGATCTCATGCCGCGGCGCCCACAGACGGGCAATAATCTGCGCAATTGAGAAGTTCATGAACGAGCTCCAGGTACTGATTGATGCCGGCCGCAGGGCGCCAGAGTTTCGAGGGCAGCTCGTGCCGCCAGTTGTCATGGCCGACGATGCTTTCGCGATCACAGGGCAAATACAGCGCAGTGCCGCCCTTCCATTCGGGGCGGAACACCGTGCCGAGCCGCCCGCCTTTGCTGCGCGGCCAGCGTGCCACGGGCAAAACGGCGTTCTTCTCGGGATCCCACGGCCCACCGGTCGGCGGTTGCTGCGGGTAGCCGGCGCAGTTGAGGCGCAGAACGTAGGCGTGGCCGTCGGCCGCGGTGACGGCGATCACCACGTGCGGCCAGGCGATGCCGATCAGGCGCCAGCGGCCTTCCAGCTGGGCGAGGCGGAAAGCAGGCTTTCCGATGTCGGCGCAAAAAGCCCGCTCATCCGGGAGGCTCATACGCCGCTCCTTAGCCGTTGATGCGCTCGTTGGGGACGAGGTCGAAGGCGACCTTGCAGGCCGGGCAGGAGGCGATCGTGCCCAGATGCGTGCCCGGATCCGGCCGGTCCTTGGTGCCGGCGATCTGGAGCACGTGCTCGCCCGCCTCCTGCGGCGTCATGCCGAACTTCTTCTCGGCAACCCAGGTCTTGACTCGTTCCACGGTCGTGCTCGGTCCGAAGCGGTGGTGTACGGTCTCGCCGTTGAAGGTGATGGCCACCGCCACATGGCGGCAGCGGTGCAGGTGGGCCTTGATGGCGGACTGGCCGGCGCGGTCGCCTATCAGGCTGCGCTCATCCATCGGCTCGTCGCGGTCCTCGAGATAGATCAGGGTCTCCTTGTCGAGGCCGTGCTTCTCGATGATCGCGATCTTGATGGCGGCGAAGGTCTGATCCGGGTTGGCTTCGAAATGCGCGATCTCGCGGATTCCCTCGCCCTGGTAGAAGACGTCGATTGAGGTCATGTGAAGCACTCCTTGCTGGGATCAGGAGTGCGGCCCCTTTGCCATTCTCCGTCCCTTCAAAAGGTGATCGGAAAAATCAGCAAGGCCCGGAAAGGCCGTGACGATCTTTTTTAGGAGAGGTCCAGCGATCCGTTCGGCGTTGCAGGGCAAATGAAGAAATGAGGGCAGCGCGGACAGGTGACGGCGTCGATCTCGGTCGGGAAGTCTCCGGCCTTGATCCCGGAAAGCATGATTTGTGTCTCATCGCGTCGATTGTCGAACTTCTCGTCGCTAAGCTCGACGAACTCCATGACGCCGTCAGTCAGGTGCAAGGCCTCGACCACGAACCCGTCCTTGAAATGCACCTCGCCAGCGAGACGGTAGAGAGTGTATTCGAGCCCATCGTATTCCCTCTGCGTCCTGTACCCGGTGCGCACGCGTCTCAACACGACCTTGCCGTCGAGCGTTTCGGCCCGTTCGTTAGGTTCGACAACGACGCGGCCGTTCGGAAAATCGATGGCGAGCGGCTCCGATTGCTGGAATCGTCGACCCGCCCCTGAACGTACCAACGCGCCGACCAGGCGGGAGGCGAGCCGCCGGTAATCATCAGTAAAGGCATGGCCCTGGGGACCGCGATCTTGCCAGATCGACTCGAAGGCCGCCACCGCGTCAGCTTCCGCGGGATTGCCCTCTAGCCGCGCCTGCGACATCCAGCGGATCAGCTCATAAAGGCAATCATGTGTGCGAGCGAAGGCTGTCGCCTTACGGGCTCCCCCTAAGCCCAGAACGTGCGTGTAGAAGAATCGACGCGGGCATTTCTGATAGAGCTCGAGTCGCCGATCGGAGAGGATCCAGTCAGGGCCGTAGGTGATTTCGATGGGCTGCGGACGCGGGGAATCGCGCGGCAACGGGACAGTCGGCGGAGAAGCCGTCTCGCGCACCAGCCGCGACAAGGGCTTGGTCAGAAGCTTGGACGAAGATCGGTTGCCCCCTTTTGGGTAGAGGCGCGTCTGGTATAGCCGCAAATGCGTGCGCGCACGCGACATCGCCACAAAGAACAGACATTCCTCCTCCATGGCGTGGGAGCGCTTGGCTTCGTCTGAAACGCTGCCCTGCGCACCCGCGATGAGCCCGACCGGCGGCGGACAGCGTTGGCCCGTGTAGGAGGTCGGGAAGCTTCGCGTCCCAAGGCCAGGTACATGGACGGCCTCGAACTCAAGTCCCTTGCTCCCATGAACCGTCATCAGCCGGACTGCATCCATGTGGAGGGCAGAGGCCGGCACTTGGCGTAGATCGCGCTCTTCTGCGAGCAGGACGAGCTGGCGGACGCGATCGAGAGCGCGTTGAATCGGAAGGCCGAACCCGACCGGGCTGTGGTCACGCAGGAAATTCAGAAACTGCCAGACTGCAACACTGCGCATCCGAGCCGGGATCGTGGCCGCGCCGGCCATGCCGCGGCCGATGTCGGTTCGGTCGAGCAAGTAGGTGGTGAGAAAGTCCCAAGGCTGGCTTTGCAGGGCGAGGCCTTGCAGATCGGCCGAGAGCCGTCGGAAGCCGTCGACAGCCTCGTTGGACACGCCGGGCAGCGTAGCGAGGTCGGCGAGACGCTCCAAGGAGCGCTTTCGCTCATTGCGCAAGTGAGTAAGAGCCGCGTGAACATCCTGAAGCGGAATGCCATATCGCGGTAGCGCACCCACGCGAACGAGCGCATCGCCGAAGGGATCCACTGCCAGGCTCATCAACGCCAAGAGGTCGCGGATTTCACCGCGTTCAAACAAGCTTCCTAAATGAAGGACCGGAATGTTTCGTGCCTCGAGAGCGGCGGCGATTTCATTCAGGCGTCGGTTGGAACGGCAGAGAACCGCCTGGTCGCGCAGCCGGACGCCCTTCCGCTCCAATTCTTGAATGGCGGCGGCAATTCCCTCCTCTTCATCCTCATCGCGATCAAACTTGCGCAAATCAAGCCCGTCCGGACCGGCGCCACGATCCGCGGTGAGCTTGAGCGGCAGCATGTCCTTGGACGCACCCATATCCTTCGCGAATGCCATGAAGGCATCGATGATCTGCTGGGTCGAGCGGTAGCTGATGCCGAGTTGATCGATGTCGGCCGATGGAAACAATTCGGACTTGAAACCCGCCATGTTGGCGGAGGATGCGCCGCGAAAGCGGTAGATCGACTGTCGCGCATCACCCACGACCCACAGGCGCTTGCCGTCGCCGGCAATGGCCTTAACCAGGCGCACGCTCGCCCGGTTCACATCTTGGTATTCATCGACGAGAACATGGCGGTGCCGCAACTGAACGGCGGCTCGGATTGCCTCGCTACCTTCAAGGAGCCGGGTCGGCCCCATGATCAAGTCGCCGAAATCTACGGCCTTGTGGTCGGCCTTGGCGCGCTCGTAACGTTCGTAGACAGCAGCAATCTCCAGGCACTTCTGCGCGGCTACCTGTTTCTCCTCGTCTTCGCCCGCGTCCTCTTCCATCTGCTTGGCAAGAGCGAGATACCCCTTGTCGTCGTAGAGTTCATCCTTGGCCCGTGAGATCGCGCCCAAAATCTCTTTGAGGATCAAAGCCGGATCCCAAAGATTGCGATAGTGAACAAGCGGCAAGGTGGGCAGGATTTCTTCAAGGACCGCAATCGCGTCGCTGCGATCGAACAGTGCCGGGTCGGCGGGAAGCTTGAACTCCTCGTAGTATCGGCGAATGAGATCGAGCCCGAAGGCATGGAATGTGCCAATCCAAATCTTCGGAGCCTTTTCGGACACCGCAGCACTGACGCGCTCAGCCAGTTCACCAGCCGCCCGATTGGAGAACGTCAATACAAGGATTGAAGCAGGATCGACCCCATCGTCCAGCAAAGAGAGAATTCGTCTGACCAGCGTCTTCGTTTTTCCGGTGCCAGGACCGGCCTGGAGCTGAAACGGCGTACCACGATGCGCAGCCGCGCGGTCCTGCGCCGGATCCGGACGTGACGGACGGGCGAGGGGACTTTCCGCTTCTTCTTCTGTGGGAGCTGGGGGAAGAAGGATCGCATCGAGGATCTGCTGCCGCACTAGCGGGACGGGCAAGTCGAGCTGTCTCGAAATGTCCGAGGCGCTGGCGCCCTCTTCGACAAACAGCCGGCGGGCCAATGATCGCGGAAAAAGGAACTCGCGTGCGAATACATTGGCTTGTAGCTCTCGACGCTCATGCGCGCCATAGTCTTCAACGCGCTGAAGACCGACAGGCGCGGCTTCCATTGAACGCGACGGATCCACATCTTCCGAACTGCAGGTGGCCGATCCCCCGTGAATGCACTCGTGTCCTATTTCGTGCGCCACAACAAGCGCGCGTTGAGACGCTTCGCCAACTTGCTCGGCGAAGATCGTTCCGCTTTGATCGTCGAAAACGGCGCGTGCGCCTTTCAGCGCCGGGTCGCCGGTCGGCAGCCATGCCAATTCAAGCTCGAGATGCCTGATGGCGGCATCGATCAGCTCCAAGGGCTTCTTTGGGGGCGTGCCGCGCGCCACCTGATGATGCAACTGCTCCGCGGCAACACGGATGGGTTCAAACGAATCCATTTCTAATCCCGGAAGGACAGCAAGCGACGTTGCTGCGCCTCGGTCAATCCCGAACTCCTAACCGCTTGCTCGAAGGTCTGTCTTGGTACTGTCTTGGGCTTCCCTTCAGCCTTGTAGAGCTGGCGTCCAGCGGCGACGGACTCTTGTGCCGCGTAGAGATGGGCAGACATCGCCTCGAAATCTTCGTCTGTTTCCTCGGCGAGATGTCGGCAATACCCTTTTGGTATCGTCACAGGGTCTATGTTCCTGTCTCGCAGCTTCGACAGGAAAACATTACTGACATCGAGCTGTGACACGAGCCTGCGAAATTCTTGCCGATCGAGGTCTGCGAAAGGATTCGCAACGGAAGTCGTCGCGGCCCGCGCGGGCGGGGTCACCGCCCGCGCTTGCCGTCGTTCATAGAGTTGGTTCTCGAACTGGCTCATGACGCGCGAGACGATCGGGCTAATCGTGTCGGTATCGGCGGGAAAATCCTCCTCGTCGTTCCGATGCATCAGGGAGTCGATCGCAAGCTCAATGGCGAATTCGGTGAGCGCATTGGCATGGTTCGGATAGCGCCGAGCGAATTCGTCGAGCAGTTCGGCGTCCGGAACAGCCTTCGCCAGCGACATGGCGTACATGGCGTCTCGCAGGGACATCTGGGCGGCGGCGTTGATCATAGGTCCTCCTTCAAAGTCTTGAGCTGCTTGTCGGCGCGCCGCAGTCGGCCACGGACGGTACGGCCTTTCACCTTCATGATTTTAGCGGTCTCGTCTTCTGTATGTCCGATGATACGCCGGAGGATGACAGCACGCTTTTGGTGGGCGGGCAGGCGATCCAGGGCGGCAATGACTTCTGGCAGATAGAGTGCGTTCTCTTGCGATGGACCAATGCTTGCCATCCGCGAGAGCCGCGCCAGCATCTCGTCGTCAAAGGCAGCTTCCCCTTCGCCGTCGTCGGTTTGGGGCAAATCGGTCAGCTCCTTGCGCTTTACCAGCGCTTTGCGGACGTGATCGATCCGAAGGAAGCGCAGAGCACGCAGAAACTTGCATTCATAGAAGTCCAACTCGCCTTCGTGTCCTTCCGTGCCATCTTGTGTGAACATCATCGCGAGATCGCTGAGAATGTCGTGCCGGATGGATTCGGCGTTGCGTATCCGGCTATCCGGCACGGTCCGCTCGAGATTGGCTTCGGCTCGCTTGAGGAGCTGCGGCATCAGCACGCGCGCGACGCGGTCATCGCCACGGCGGATGGCATCGCGAATGAGATGAACCAGGCATTCCGATGGCAGGAGATCGTCGGACCGTGGATTCGTCTCACGCGTCCGGCGGGAGAGCGTGGCCCAATCCTGGGCCAGCGCGATGTCGATCTTCCCTTCGATGCCCGGCGGGCGGGTCAGGACGCCCTTGTCGTTCTTCTTCACCAATGGACGTGCCATATCGCCCCCTTTCAGCAGCGAGTCTTGTTGGGCGTCCAATCCGGCCCGCCCTTCATCAGGTGATCGCAAAAAGAGTGGGACACCCGGAAGCACGCCGCCGGAAATATTTGGAAGGCACGATTACTCAATCAAATCAGCAAGTTAGCTGAGCCGATAACACAAATCATCGAAAATTGCCGGGATCCGGGCTTTCACGCTGCCTTTGAAAGTGCGCTGGCGGGCTGCCAACCAGCGGCAGCGTGGCCTCGCCAACAGGAACTCCCAGGACCTTCCGAGCGACTTTCAAAAGATGCTCATGATGCGTGAAAAACAGGACCTGCGTCTTCTTCGCGAGCTCGCCCAACACGCGGAAGCCCGCGGCCGCCCGCTTGTCATCGAAATTAATAAACAAGTCGTCGGCAATGAATGGCATGGGTTCGGTGTGGTCGAGGTAGTCCTCGACCGCAGCAACCCGGAGCGCAAGATAGAGCTGGTCCGCCGTACCGGTGCTCATTCCGGCGACCGGCACCCGTCGGCCGTCCTGGCGGATGCCAGTGAGCTGTACATTGTCTTGCTCGTCGAATTCGAGCTGCAGCGTTTCGAACGACCTGCAGGTGAGGATGGCGAACAGCTCGCTCGCACGCTTGAGCAGAGGCGCCTGCTTCTCTCGCCGGTAGCGGTCTATCGCCCATTGCAGCAACACGATCGCGGAACGCAGCCGGACGTACTGTTCGGCGATCTCGGTCATCTCGGCAAGCGCTGCCTGCCGATCCGCCGCGTCCCTCGCCGCCTTGTCGTCCCCGCCAACGGCCACGTAAGCCTGGCGAGCTGCGTTTCGGTTCTCGCGCGCCTCCATTAGGCGATTGCGCAATTCTTGCAGTTCCTCGGTGATCGTATGTTCCTTCGCCGCAATTGCGTCGAGGTCGCTGCCCGCGCACTCAGCGCTCAGATCCGCAACCGAAAGACCGTCTCCGTCCTGCGTCAGCGCCGCTGTGAGGCGATCAAGTTCGACCTTCAGCATGCGCATCTCATCGGACCGCTGAATCGCGATCCGAAGGTCGTCCATCGACGCAACGCCCGCCGCTCGCTGTAGCTGCGCGATGATTTCACGGGCTTCACTGCTCGACTCGCGCCACTCTGCGATCTTCTCCTGGACGTTGCCGATGTCCGAATCCTTCGCGGCTTTGAGATCGCGCAAGCGTACCGCCTCGGCGACCAGGCGATCAATCTCCAAGACCGCTTCCTCGGAGTCGGTGCCCTCCAGGTGTGGCGCGATGGATTGCGCCAACGCCGCCACATCGGCCTCGAACGCCCCAATATCCCGCTCAATCTTCTCGATCCGCTCATGCCGCAAGTCATTGATCCGGGCGGCCGTCTCGCGCATGTCGTCGATGGCGTTGATCTGCGCTTCGACGGTCTCGGGCGTGGCCATGGCGGGGAATTGCAGCACCTTTAATGCCGTCTCCCAGGAGGTGCTCCACTCTTTCCATTTGGCTTCAGCTTCTTCCAGGGCCTTGCGCTTGCGTGCAACTGCGCTCGTCGCCTTTTGCCGTGCCGCATCAAGGTCCCGCCGGGTTTGGGCGGCATTCTCATGCGTGCGTTCCACGGCCGCGGCGGCCTCGATGACGAGATGCAGTGGCTGCATGACCAGCGAGGCTGTAGGGACCCCCAGCACATCAAGTTCGGCCAGGAGGATACGCTTGGCCTCGGCTTCACGCTGTTGCCACGCGCCAGCATGCCGCTCGGCCGTCCCCAGCTGCGCGACCAGGTCCACGATTTCGGATCGAATGCGCAGCCACTCAATCATCACATCGGGATCCTGGGGCGCGACGGGGGTTCCCGACCAAAGACCGTCCCAGGCAGCATCCAGTACGGCGCGTTCTTCCGCGAGCGCCTTCTCTTCCAGGCTCAGCGAGCCTAGCAGGTCGTCCTGCTCGCTGATCTGTCTGCCGTTGACGGCAAGTTGCGCCGCGGCGTCTGCGTTCTCGCAGCGCCGATCCGCAGCTTCGTCGACAATGCGAATGGCGGCCTCGAATTCTCCCGCCAGCTCACCTGAGGGGCTGAACGCCGCTATTTCGTCTTCGGAAATCGCAACGCCTTCAAGATGGCGGCGCCGAATGATCGACCAGCCGGTGTTGCGCCGGCGGCGCAAACGTTCCAGCTCGTCGGCCCCCACGACGTGTTCGTCTGCGCTGAGACGCTCGTAGGCTTTTCGATGCCGTCCGCGCTCTTGCTCGGCATTGCGGATGCGTTCACGGCAGATTCGCTGCCGCTGTTCCAGACTGCGACGGGCTTCACGATGATCGTCAACCGAAGCCAACGGCGGAACGGGCATCGACTCCAGCGCCCCGTAGTCCGACACTGCCGGGTGCAAAGCTTTCAGCGCTCGGCCAATCGCGGTCCGCACCTCCTGCTCCTCGCGCCGCGAGTTCGCAATTTGGCCTGCGAAGTCGCCAAGTTCGCGGGCGGCCTTGATGAGCATCGCGAGCTTGGCGACGTCCGTCAGTGCGCCAAGCCTTTCTAGATCGGCAACGATCTCGCCGAGCTTCTCCTCGGCTTCGGCCACCGCGCTCTTGGCATTCTCCACCGCGCCCGACTGCACGCCATGGCGATTGAGCAACCCACGAAGGACCGCCACTTTGGCTTTGGCAGGGATGCGCGCGATCAGTTGATCGATATTGCCGCTCCACTCAAGCTCGGCCGCGAGGCGGTTGAGGCTTGCCACGGCTGCGGCCAGTTCCGCTCGGCGCTTGGGCAGGTCGGCTTTGCCAGCGCGAATCTGAATGCGACGATCACGGAGTTGGGCGATATCTTCAGCGCGCGCGAGCAGAGCGTCATCGAACGTCAAGGCAGCACGTTCGGCCTTGAGTGCCCCGATCTGCTCGCTCAGGGCCGAGATACGTGTCGTGGCCGCTGCTTCATCCTTCGCTGCCATTTCCAGAGCCTTGAAAGCGTCCGCCTCGAACGGGGTGACCTCCCCGAGCGCCTGGATAGCGCCTTGCGTCTCCTCGCGTTTGCGCACATCGCGGCAGACCCGGCGTATGCGGCTGAGCTTGCGCAGCTCCGCCGACTTGAGCTCGATTTCGCTTTCGATGGTACAGTAAGCATCGCTCGCCGTGTCGAATGCGCTCTTGAGCGACTGCCACTTGTTCGTCGTCACTACATTCTCGCGCATCGAGGCTTCGGCAGCCTTGAGGCGGTCCTCGGCCTGAAAATACTTCCTGTGTGCCGCTCGACGGGAGGCCCAAAGCGCCTCGGCTTCGGCCTCCATACTCTTGAGCGTCTCGCGCAAGCCAATGATTCCGGCGCTCGCCGAGAAGAGCATCTGGCCGACGTCGTCTTGCGCTTGCAAGATTTCTTTGCCGCCCTGGCGCAGGCGCTCGTGATCGAGACTGAACATCCGCGCATAGAAGCGGCGATCCGCGCCCGCGAGAAATGGCGCAAGCGCGCCCTCGCCCGACGGCATGGGCAGGTCATCATCGCCCAGCAACGTATCCTTGTTACCTTTGCGCCGGCGTACCTTGATAGTATCGCTTCCCCTTTCCAGAAGCGCGCCCACGCGCATGGCATTGTACTCGTGAAGGAAATTGCGGGATGAGTTCGATGGAATGCCGAAGAACAAGTCTTCGACACCGCCCATCGCCGTCGACTTTCCGGCTTCATTCTCACCAAGCAGCATATGGAAGTCCGGCTTGCTGTCCGGCAAGGCGATGATGGCGTCCGTGAAGTGGCCGTATCGCAAGAGATCAAGCTGTCGGATGCGCATGTGATTACGCCTTCTCTGCTGCGATACGTGCGCTGAGATACGCACCGGCATGAGTGATCGAGCCTGCAACGTTGCCGTCGATGGCCGCCTTCAGCACGGCATCGTCCGATTCCGCGCGGACATCGTGAGGCAGTTTGCGGACGAGATCCCCGAGATCCAACGCAAGCCGTGCCTGCAACTCGGCGTCGCCGCCAGCGCTTTCCATTATCCGCTGCAGATCGCCCAACGCATCCTTGCGCGAGGCGGCGCCTTCAGGGCTAGCAGTCGCAATGACGAGCCGCTCGATCCATGCAATCTCCTCGCCCAAGCCCAATGCGGCGGCCCTTACCTCGGCGAGGACATGTTCTGTCGATGCGAGCAATTCGCCGTGCAGCCCGGTTCGCCCCGTCAGCTCGATTCTGCAGGCGAGAAGACGGCCTTCGGCTTCGCGCTCGGCGGTAGCCGCGATCGCTTGACGAACGAGGTCGATGGCGTCAGCCGACGTCCTGCATAGATCCACCGGGACCGGCAAATGGATCCAGCGGACGCAATCGACGTGAAGCGGTGAGATCCCCTCGACTTGGCCATCCTCGACTGAAACCAGCGACGCGCCTTTCGGACCGCATTCGCGAATGTGCCGGCCCTGCAAGTTGCCGCAGAACACAACATGCGGCCGCTCGTGGAGAATGGCGGCCCGGTGCACGTGGCCGAGCGCCCAATAGTCGTATCCCTTGTTGACCAAATCCTCGATGGCGCATGGTGCATAGTTCGCGTGCCCGTGCATCCCGCCCAGCCCGGTGTGCAAGACGCCGATGTTGAAGCAACCGGCAATCGGCGGCGGATAGGCGGGAACCAAATTGTCCGTGACGTCCCGCTGGCGGAAGCTGTGGCCGTGAACGGCAACGTTGAGATGCTGCAGTTGGAAGGTCTCTGCCTTGCGCGCCGAAAACACGCTAACATTGGCGGGCAGGGTAAGCCGGCGCGTGATCTGGCTTTCTGCATCGTGATTGCCGTGAAGCACGAAGACCGGGATGTTGGCTTGCGCAAGTCGACCCATCTGCTTTGCGAAGAAGAGTCCGGTCTGATAGTCGCGCCAATCGCCGTCATAGAGGTCGCCGGCGATGACGACGAAGTCGACCTCGTCCTCGACTGCCTGACTGACAAGATTGTCGAACGCAATGCGCGTTGCGGTCCGAATCCGTTCGGCTGCTGCGCCTTGTTGTCCGGAAAGCCCCTTGAGCGGGCTGTCGAGATGGATATCGCCAGTATGGATAAAGCGAAAAGGTCTCAAGGCAGAGCTCCCTCATTCAACGGCGGCAGGTTGCGATCAGCAGAGCCGTGCGCTCTCTTGCTGGTCTCCCAAGGGGTGATCGAAATCCGAAGGGGGACCCGGCAAGCCAGAGTCAGAAAATTTTTAAATGCTCTCGACGCGCGAACGTATTAAGAACGCACTAGTGGCGTCCAGCCTGCAGACGTCAACATCTTGTGTGTGTCGATCCCTGGCAGCAAGTGCTACATCACAAGTGACATGATTTGACATGAGAACTAAAAGAGAACAAGCTTTGCTTGCTGGTCGTTGGCAGGCAGTCCCATCCTCGCTGCAGCTATGTGACCCAAGGGACGTTTTTCTTGCCATGATCGATGCGATGGCTTCACATCTCTATCGCCCACGCGGGCAATGCGGCGGAAAGGAGGCGCCAATGGCCCAACAATCAGCAAAAGGTGGCATCGCGTGAGCATGCGGTTGGCGCTGAACGACGCCGGGCCTGCGCTGTCGCCTATTTCGCCGCGCCGGGAGCTTGGAGCCTATGAGGCGCTCTGGCTCGAGCAGGGCGCCACCTTCAAGACGCTTGCGAACAAGTTCGCTGCCGATCCTGCAGCGTTGCCATCCGACTTCACGCCGCCCCAGCTCGCCGACCAGTGCGCAACTGAAGTCATGAAGCGGCTAAAGCAGGGGGGCGTCCATCAGTTTGGCGTGCGCATCAATCATGCCGGCGACTACCCGATGAAGCTGCGCGATGCCCGCCATCCCGTCGAACTGCTCTACTATCGGGGTGCCTGGGAGATCACCGAAACGCGATGCGTTGCAGTGGTGGGCAGCCGCGAGGCTTCCGAGGACGGCGTTCGCCGAGCTGAGCGGCTTGCTCGCGAACTGGTCGATCGCGATTTCACGGTCGTGTCTGGACTTGCCAAAGGTGTCGACACCGCAGCCCTTAACGCCGCAATCGAGCGTAAAGGCCGAACGATCGCCGTCGTTGGGACGCCACTCGGCGCTTGCTATCCCAAGGAGAACTATGAGCTGCAGGAGGAGATCGCGCGCCAGCATCTCGTCATCTCACAGGTGCCGGTATTACGCTATGGCAAGCAAGCGCCGCCTCAGAACAGACTGTTCTTTCCCGAGCGGAACGTCACGATGAGCGCGCTAACCGAAGGTACGATCATTGTCGAAGCGGGGGACACGTCAGGTACGCTGACGCAGGCGCGGGCCGCCCTGCACCAAGGACGCAAGCTGTTCATCCTCGATTCGTGCTTTAATCGGTCGGACATCACTTGGCCTGCCCGCTTCGAGGCGGAAGGGGCGGTTCGGGTAAGGACGCCCGACGACATCTGGAGCGCGCTTGGTTGACGGTCCGCCTATCCCTGATCGACGACAGCAATCGCGGTGACCATTTTCATCTGACGCCTGCGGACACTTGCTTCTATCTGTTCGAATATACCTCGCATCGCGACTATTCGTTCAGCCAGACCAACAGTCTGATCAGCAACCTCAAGAAGAAGCCCAGCCAGTCCAGCAATGCCGGCTATTACCACAAGGGCCGTGCGATCATGAGCTGCGCCCAAACGCTCGCTGCGACACTCAATCCGAACTGGCTGAACAGCGCCACGCTAGTGCCGACGCCTGGCTCCAAGGCACGTGATCATCCCGACTACGACGATAGGATCGAGCGGATCTGCCGGCTGATGCGCAATCCCGAGCCTGATGTTCGGAATCTGGTCTACCAGACTCAGTCTACCGCCGCCTCGCATGAGGTAGCACAGGGCAATCGGGTGACGGTGCAACAACTGATCGAGGCCTATGCGATCGACGAAGCTGCTGCCCAGAGGACGCCCACAAGCATCGGAATCGTCGACGATGTGCTGACCGCGGGCACCCACTTTCGAGCGATGCACAGCGTGTTGAGCGCCAGATTTCCCGGCGTGCCGATCATCGGGCTGTTCGTCGCACGGCGGGTATTCCCGGCTGATGATTTCGATATGCTGTAGCCATGGACGAAGCGAAAACGCCACAGCCAAGGGCAGGTCCCGAAGCGCGCGACGGCAACAACCGGTCCGGCTCGTCGGCATCACGAGCACCAAGAACCGAGACAGACGCATTCCTCACGCTCTCGGCGATGCGCGGCATCGGCCCAAAGACGCTTTTCGAGTGGGCCGAAGAGGGTTCCAGCTACCGCGCAATTCTGTCGGAAGGACCGTCCGATCAACCATCAGGTTGGCGCGAGCGCCGAGCAGAAGCGGCTGATCGTGCGGTGAAAATGCGCGAGCTGCTAGAGCACCTTCAAGTGAGGCTAATTCTACGCTCGGATCGCGAGTTTCCAGCACGCCTGCTGGAGCTGACTCGGCCGCCACATTGGCTCTTCGTCCAGGGCTCCGTAGACCGTCTCAACGAGCCGTCGGTCGCAATCGTGGGCACGCGCAAACCGAGCGACGACGGCATCTTCCTCGCCCGCTACGTCGGCGCGTGTCTCAGCGACTGGAGCGTACCTACCGTAAGTGGGCTCGCCGCCGGCATCGACCAGCTTGCTCACGAGGAATCGCTCCGCTCGGGAGTTCCGACTATCGCCGTCCTCGGTACCGGGATCCTCGAAGACTATCCGAAGGGCTCGAGCGGCGTGCGCGAGCGCATCCTCGCCGGCGGCGGTGCCATCATCACGGAATATCTTCCTCGGGCGAGCTACAGCGGCGACAATTTCGTGCAACGTAACCGACTCCAGGCGGCCCTAGCGTGCATCCTGATCCCGGTCGAATGGAAGCGCCGCAGTGGCACAGCGCATACGGTGCGCTTTGCAAGCTCCCTGAAGCGGCCCATTGCATGCCTTCGTCTTCCTTACTGGCCGCACGACCGTGTCCAGTTCGAGCCGGGGCTCGGCCTCGAGACCGGCGCACTGTTTACGGTTCCGCGCGAGCAGGACGCATTTGATCGCTTCGTTCGCGATAGCATTGGCGAGACGGCGTCTGAGGCGACGAAGCAGCTTTCGCTCTTTGGCGAGGATGATTGAATGCTCAAGGGAGCGATCTTCTCCTTGCACGATGTGCTCGCCAAGGCTGGCCCGATCGACGCCGATCTCTTCACCGAGACGATTAAGCTCCTGCGCTACCTGAAGAGTCGCAACGTCGAACCGGTCTTCATCAGCAATAGAGTTTGGACGGTAACCTACAAGGACGGTTCCCCGCCCAAGTCATTCAAGGAGGTGCTCGAGGCTCAGCTGGGACCAGTTTCCTACTATATCGGCGGCCAGAACGGCATGCCCTTCAAGCCGCTCACCGCTGCAACGACCCATATTCTCGCGGACAAGGGCTGGACCAGTCGCGAGGTCATTTATGTTGGCAACACCGATTCTGACATGCGTACCGCGCAGAACGGAAATATTCTATTCGTCAACGTTGTTTGGCATGGAGAAGGGAGTTCCTATGGCTTCCAATTCGAGAGCCCACTCGACGTTGCACGCTTTGTCGACTGCTTATGTGTGGGCCTCAATAGCTGGTTCTGGACGATCGAAGATGACCCTTTGCGGGTCTATGCGCTGGCGCCTTTTTCGACACTGTCATCGCAATATCTGCAGGCTCACGCCTATTCGGCGAGCGCACGGGCGACCGCCAAGGACGGGGCTGGTGACGCGGCATTCTGGGGCCGCTTGCTAGCCGCCCGAGTCTATTTTTCTGGGCTTGTCGACGAGATCGACTACATCACCGCCTATCCCGGCCATTCGCAGGATTCGAAGCCCACCGTGATTGCCGAGGCGCTCAACATCTTCGGTCAGTCGCTCCGTGCGCGCTACATTCCGGATCTGTTGCTCCGCCACAGCAAGGCCACCAAGTCGCAGACGGCTCGTGCTGCCGGCGGCAGCGTGGGAATCGACAATCAGTTAAGCACGATCATGCTCAACCCAAATCCTTTGAAGGGTCTCGGCGGTGACCCGTACAAGTCCTTTCCCGTCAGAAAGCACAAGACGGTCTTGCTGGTCGACGATTTCTGCACGGAAGGCAATTCCTTCGAAGCAGGCCGTGCGTTTATCGAAGCGACGGGTGCCAAGGTCATCTGCCTTAGTTGGCTGAAGACAATCAACCGCGACTATCATGCTCTCGCCATGCCGCTCAAGATCACGAGCCCGTTCAAGCCGCTGCAGTTGACAGAGACACCGCCGACAAAGGCCTACAGTTATCACGCGGCGATTGCTTCCAAGGCTGCAGAAGTCGATCTTGCCCAGCTGCACGCGCGCTACTTTAAATGGGCTTGGCCAAAGGGCCTCTAGCATCGGTTGCCGCGTCAGTTGGAGGTGCGATGATGACGCCTTCGCGGCCGACCAAGCAATCGAAGGGGTGATGGCCATTTGCGACGAAGTCGTCGATCATTCTCTGCCGATCGGAGCTGCTGTTCCATGTGGTCTGCGGAAAGTCCATCAGCCGCGTTGGGGTGAATCCTTCATGCAGTACTGTCAGGCCGTCTACCTCGACAGTGGCCATTGCCGTCGTGACGCACTCGTCTGCCCATTCGTTGTAGTGGGAGATGCAGTATCGCATGTGGAGGATGTCGCCATCGGCGCGCTGCAACAGCCTTTCAAGCGTGCGGAAATTGATGATGGGAGTCTCTTCATGGCCGAAGAACATTCCGGCATTGTCTGACGTGATGATCAATTGCTGAAGCACAGTCACGAAGCTGTCGAAATGCTCCAGCCCACCTTTGGGAACCACCGAACGAATGAACTCGATGCCTTCCGGCTTGCGCAGGAATGTGCTGATCGCTTCGGTTTGCCGAAACGCCTTCGACACATTGTCTTTGGCCAACGCCCGTAGCTGATCCTTGGCCCACTGCGGCGGGAGGGGGCTCTTGACCTCGCAGATCAGCATCACGAAGCCAAGCGTTGGCTCTTCGACGATCACGAGAAGGTCGATGTCAGGTAGCGCAGGATCAATTGCGCGTAAGGAGATTTCCGACTGACAGAGGAAGCCTTGCGCCTCAAAGGCTGCTTTGACTCGTTGGACGAAAGCTGCGGCCAATGCGTTGCTGACTTGAGAGAGGAAGACGTGCGGGCGGCGCTGGGCAACAACGCGCAAGAGCTGGACCAGGCCATCGGCCTTCGAAAAGTGGCATGGTCGTATGATGATATCACGCGGCGCGGCTCCTTCCCGCATGAGCGAGAAATAGGTCGAGTCCACCCGATCTTCGGCTGCCTTGCTGTCGAAGACCAGGTCCTGCAACATTGCCTCCACTTTTGCCGCGTCGATTTTGGTCTCTTGTGCGAGCATGTCGCGGAGTTCATCGGCTTGGACATGAACGCAACCGGTATGGTCGTTCGCAGCTGCTTGGTGGCGATGGTAAAGTGCCTTCATCAGCAGGATGCGGTAGACCGCGTAGATCTCCCTGTAGCTATAGCCGCCGAGATCGATTTCGGAGTTCGTGTCGAGGATGGAGAAATATGCCGAGAGCTTCAGATCGGCATGCGCCTGGAGGAGCTTGTCGGCCGCTTCGTGAGCTTCGCCGAGTTCGAACTCTGGCTGGTTCTTAAGCAGCTCTCTGAGCTTATCGGGTACGTCAAATCCGTCGAAGATACGTTGCGAACCGAGGACGTTCTCGTTCCACACGGTAAAGAATTGGCGAGGCAGCGACGGGTCGAGAAAGCGCAGCTCGATCCGGTTTTCGGCGAAGCGCCAATCGATCGAGCCAGGAGCATTGTAGCTATAGTAGAGCAGCCCACGCAGGTGATGGTAATGAAAGCCGAAGTCCAGATCGCCGAATAAGGCTTCTAATGCTGGTTCCGGCCCCGATGTGCCGCTGACCAAGTACGCGGAAAAGCTGTTGATGCCGTCGTTGAGGACGCCTTCTCCCGAGCCGGTGGGCTGTGTGGTCGCTGCCACCTCGGCCATGTTGCTCGCAAGCCGCAGGGCGGCGTTGGCATTGCACCTGTTGGTTACGCGCTCTGCGAGCGCGCGATCGAGCCGCGCCTCAAACGCCTGGATCTCGGTCTTTGTGGGTATAGGCATAGGCTAGGCAATACTCGAACAGTCGTCGCCAACGCAACAAATCCCGTGGATCACGGTATATACACGTGCGCCGTCGTGGTCATCACGCTGGTTCATCCGTGTGCTCTACCAGGCGCCTTGAAGCCCGGCACATCACCCGATTCTTTTCGTCCCAGGCATCAAGCTCACTAACCGGGTAGAGGATGGCCTTTCCGATCTTCAAGAACGTCGGCCCAATTCTCATTGCTCTCCAGTTTCGTAGCGTTCCCAATGAAACACCGCCACGATAACGTTCCGCGACCTCTTCGGGAGTTAGGAACTTAGATTCACTCATTATTCTTTCTCCTTCGAGGCTGGCTCGGCTGAAGACTTGGGGTGAGCGTCTCATTAGGCGTTGTCGGTGGCTCACTCTCACGGCGATCGACGCCCATTCGCGCACGTCCGTGCACGGCTAGAGATGCAGCCTAGTAGCAGTGAGTGGAAGTAGGTGATCGTCGAGATCGTGTGAGCGGATACAAGCGGCGGCAAATGGGCTGGCCCTTCAGTTTGGCGACTTCGCCCCGAATGCCTTGCACGATGTGAGAGTGAAAGGGCTGCGCCGGTTTCCGTGACGGATTGGAGGTCGAGAGGAAGTCTCCCGACCGTCCGTTGCGGAGTGTTTCCCATGGTAAAGGCCGTTCAGAAGATCATCCTCAGCGCCTCGCGCGACATCCCCTTCCACAAGCTGGTGCTGAGCCAGTCCAACGTGAGGCGCCTGAAGTCCGGCGTCTCGATCGAGGACCTGGCCGACGACATCGCCCGGCGTGGGCTCCTGCAGAGCCTCAACGTCCGGCCGGTCCTCGATGCCGAGGGCGCCGAGACTGGCACCTTCGAGATCCCGGCCGGCGGTCGCCGCTACCGGGCCCTCGAGCGCCTGGTGAAGCAGAAGCGCCTGTCGAAGACGGTGCCGATCCCCTGCATCGTGCGCAATCCGGGGGCCGAGATCTCCGCCGAAGAGGATTCGCTCGCCGAGAATGTCCAGCGAGTCGCCCTCCATCCGCTGGACCAGTTCCGAGCCTTCAAGATCCTGCGCGACCAAGGAGCGGGCGAGGAGGAGATCGCCGCCCGTTTCTTCGTCGCGACCGCCGTGGTGAAGCAGCGGCTGCGCCTGGCCTCCGTCTCCGAGAAGCTGCTCGGGATCTATGCCGAGGACGGCATGACTCTGGAGCAGCTCATGGCGTTCACCGTTACCAGAGACCATGCCCGGCAGGAGCAGGTCTGGGAGGCGTTGCAGCAGTCCTACAACAAGGAGCCTTACCTGATCCGCCGCCAGCTCACCGAGAGCGCCGTGCGCGCGTCGGACCGCCGTGCGCAGTTTGTCGGGCTCGATGCTTACGAGGCAGCGGGCGGCATGGTCCTGCGCGACCTGTTCGAGGAGGACGGAGGCGGCTGGCTGCAGGACGTTGCCCTGCTCGATAGCCTGGTAACCGAGAAGCTGGCGATGGAGGCCGAGAAAATCGCGGCCGAAGGCTGGAAGTGGATCGAGGTCGCCGTCGACTTCCGGTACGGCCATGCCCGGCATCTTCGGCGGCTCGACGGCGTGGAGGTGGAGCTCACGCCCGACGAACAGGCGACGTTCGACGCTCTGACCGCCGAGCAGGCCAAACTCGAAAGCGAGTACGAAAGTGCCGACGAGCTGCCGGACGAGGTCGACGCGCGGCTGGGCGAGATCGAGGAAGCGCTTGCCGCCTTCGACAGCCGTCCGGTTCGCTACGAGCCGGCCGAGATCGCGCGTGCCGGTGTGTTTGTCAGCATCGACGCAGACGGACATCTCGCTGCCGATCGCGGCTATGTCCGGCCGGAGGACGAGCCGAAGCAGGTCGGCAGCGAAGACCTGCAGGAAGGCGAGATCGGCGGGGCGGATGAGACGGCGCCTGCCGCTCCCGCGCAGCGTACCGTCATCACCATCGGAGGCGACCTGCCGGAAGAAGACGGCGACGACGATGCAATCAAGCCGCTACCGGAACGGCTCGTTAGCGAGCTGACGGCTCATCGCACCTTGGCGCTGCGGGACGCGGTAGGGAATAACCCGCAAGTCGCCCTTACGGCGCTGCTGCACAAGCTTTGCCTCGACACCTTCCAGCACAGCGCTCCCGGCGGCTGCCTGGAAGCCTCGGTGCGGCATGTGTTCTTCCCTGCCCAGGCGGTCGATCTGAAAGACAGCCCCTCGGCCAAGGCAGTCGCCGACCGGCACGAAGCCTGGAAGGCCGAGCTGCCCAAGGACGACCACTCGCTGTGGGACTGGCTCGCCGCCCTTGACGACGGCCGCCGCGCTGCGCTGCTCGCGCATTGCGTCTCGTTCGGCGTTAACGCCCTCTATGAGAAGGGTGACCGCTACGGTGGGCCGGACGTCTCGGCGCACGGTGTGCAGCAGCGCATCGCCCAGGCCGACCGGCTGGCCCGTGCCGTCGGTCTCGACATGGTCGAGGCCGGCTGGCGGCCCACCGTTGACAACTATCTCGGCCGCGTCACCAAGCCCCGCATTCTGGAAGCGGTGCGCGAGGCCAAGGGCGACCAGGCAGCACAGCTCATCGACCACCTCAAGAAGGCGGAGATGGCGAAGGAGGCCGAGCGGCTGCTGGGCGGCACCGGCTGGTTGCCCGAGCCGCTGCGGCTCGCTGACAGCGCGGACATGCCAGACACACCCGCGGACCCGGCCGAGGAGCTTCCCGCTTTCCTCGCCGGCGGAGAAGGGGGTGTAGCGGCCGACGAGCCGGAGCCGCGTCCCATCGCTGCGGATTAGTGTGAACACCGCGGGTGGCTTCGGTCGCCCCGCGTTCTTGTCGCTTATCGTTGGAAAAGCCCGGTCGCCGTGCCGGGCTTTTTCCTTTGAGGGATTCCTCACCTTCGAGGCGCAAGGCGAGAGGAAGAGGACGGCCGGGACGGGTTTGAGCCGGCCAGGTGCAGAGAGAGCGCCTTCCGGTTCGGACCGTCCCGCTCTCTCGAGGTCTCTTCCATGTCGAATGTCTCCCTCTCGGCGGCGGCGCCCGCGCCGCTACGCTCGCTCGCCGGCGTTCCTGCGGATGCGTTCGCCGGCATTGCCGCGGCAGCGCACCTTCTTCTCCCTCACCTCGAGCGTGGCAGCCGCATCGATGCGGTTGTCCTGCGCGCCGCAATGGAACACGCCTTCGGCGGCTCCGACGCCGCCGGGGCCTGGGACTGGAAGACCGCCTACGATGCCTGCGAGGCGGCGACCGTGCTGTTCATGCGCAAGTTCGGCCCGACCATTCGGGCACGGGCTGCTACGCCGGCTGCCGAGCTGTCCATGCTCGGCAGGATTGCGGCCCTTCTTCCCACCCATACCCGCCGCTCCGAGGAGAGCCAGGCGCTGCAGCAATTCTCGACGCCGCTCGCTCTCGGGTTTGTCGCCGCCAGCGCTGCTGCGACCACCCCGGCTGATCTCGTGCTCGAGCCTTCGGCCGGCACGGGCCTGCTCGCCATCTTCGCGGAGCGTGCCGGCAGTGGCCTGCACTTGAACGAGCTTGCGGCCACGCGCGCGGCCTTGCTCGGACGCCTGTTTCCCGCTGTCGCGACGACACGCTACGACGCGGCTCACATCCACGACCATCTCGACGATGCCGTGCGCCCGAGCGTCGTGCTGATGAATCCGCCATTCTCGGCTGCGGCGCATGTCGACGGCACCGTCGCCGATGCCGCCCTTCGCCATGTCTCGTCGGCGCTTGCGCGACTCGCCGACGGCGGGCGCCTGGTCGCGATCACCGGCGCCAGCCTCTCGCCGGACCATCCGTCATGGCGCGAGGCCTTCGTCCGCCTCCAGGAACGCGGCCGTGTCGTGTTCTCCGCCGCCATCGATGGGCGTGTCTACGCACGCCACGGTACCGCGGTCGAGACCCGACTCACCGTTATCGATCGCATTCCTGCCGACGATCCAACATCGTTTCCAGCATCATTCAGCATGGCCCCCGACGTCGGCACGCTACTCCGGTGGGTGATATCGCATGTTCCATCGCGCCTGCCTCTCCACAGCGCTGCCGTGCTTCCGACAACCATCCATCCCGTCGCGGTCAGACCGAGCCGCAGGCCCGCACAACAGCGGCTCGCTGTTGCAGGCAGTTCGTTCGAACGAGCGGGCATCGAGCTCGCGTATGAGACCGTCGACTGGAAGCCGACCGAGAACGGTAGCCTCACCGAAGCGCTGTATGAAGGGTACGACCTGCAGTCGATCCGGATTCCCGGTTCGCAGTCCCATCCGACACGGCTGGTGCAGTCGGCGGCGATGGCGTCGGTCGCGCCACCCAAGCCCTCTTACCGACCGCACCTGCCGGCCGATGCCGTCAGCGTCGGCCTGCTGTCCGATGCCCAGCT
>NCHQ01000046.1 GCA_002281855.1 Rhodospirillales bacterium 24-66-33
CCACCGGGGATGGCGGGCGAGCCATTGCTGCACTTTCGGATGCTTGTGGGTGGCATAGTTGTCGACGATGGCATGGATCGTCTTTCGCCTCGGGACCTGCGCCTCGACAGTATTGAGGAAGCGAATGAACTCCTGGTGGCGATGACGCTGCATGTTGCGGCCAATGACGGTGCCGTCGAGGACATTGAGGGCGGCGAACGGTGTCGTCGTGCCGTGGCGCTTGTCGTCGTGGGTCATCGTTCCGGCGCGTCCCGGCTTCATGGGCGGGCCCGGCTGGCTACGGTCGAGCGCCGGGATCTTGCTCTTCTCGTCGACCGAGAGGACGACAGCGTGGGCGGGCGGATCGACGTAGAGGCCGACGATGTCGCGCAGTTTGGCGACGAACCGCGGGTCGGTGGACAGCTTGAACTGCTTGACGCGGTGCGGCTGAAGGCCGTGTTCGCGCCAGATACGGTGGACGGAACTGGCGCTGATATCGACGGCCTTCGCCATCATGACCGCAGTCCATTGGGTCGCCTCGGCGGGAGGGTCGGTCTGGCTAAGCGCGACGACGCGCTCGGCGACGTTGGTCCCCAGGGCAGGGATTCGCGACGGCCGCGTCTTGTCACGCAGCAAGCCCTCGTAGCCTTCCTGCATGAGGCGTTCCTGCCAGCGCCAGACGCAGGTCTTGGACTTGCCGGTCCGGCGCATGATCTCGTTGGTGCCGATCCCGGCAGCGCTCAGCAGCACGATCTCGGCCCGCCACACTTGCTTGTGGGCGGCGTTGCGGTCCCTCGCCAGCACCGCAAGGCGCCGCCGCATGGCCGGCTTGAGTGTGATGGATATTCCTGGTCGCATGCGACAGACTCGCATGCCCGACACGCAGAGGGAATCCTCAGCGGGACTCAAATGTTAGACGAGATCCACTAGCACTACTTTGGCATATTTTCAGTAGCCGGAGGATTTTGGGATTCCCAAGAGAAGGTTTGCGTGATTCATGAGAGGTCGGCTTATGGAGAGTCGATCATGGAAGTGGACTGGCAGGCCGATCTCGATTGCTGGCTTGCGCCGTTTGTCGCGGCGCTCCGGCACAAGACGCGGGCGCGGATGTGCCCCGCCTATGTCGCGGGTTTGATTGGTCCAGGAGACCGCAAGAGCGTTCAGCCGATGGCGGCGCGCGCTGGCAAGGTCGGCTACGACCAGCTTCATCATTTCGTCGCTGCCGGAGTTTGGAACAGTGCTCCCCTCGAGGCAGCCCTGCTGAAGGAGGCAGATGGCCTGGTTGGCGATGAAGCTGGGTTTCTTGTCATCGATGACACGGCGTTGCCCAAGAAGGGACGTCACTCGGTTGGCGTCGCACCACAATATGCCTCGTCGCTCGGAAAGACCGCCAACTGTCAGTCACTGGTCTCGGTAACGTTGGCGTCGCGCGAGGTGCCGGTGATGGTGGGCCTGCGGCTATTCCTGCCCGAGGGCTGGACGGGTGATCCTGAGCGCATGGCGCGGGCCGGTGTGCCGGAGGAGAGACGGACTGCTCTGACAAAGCCGGAGATTGCGATCGAGGAGATCGACCGTGTCATCGCCTCCGGCGCGCGTTTCGGCTGTGTGCTTGCCGATGCAGGATATGGCTCCAGCGGGTCTTTCCGTCAGGCTTTGAGCGAGCGCGGCCTGTTGTGGGCGGTGGGTCTGTCGCGGCGCCAGAACGTCTATCCCGCCGACGTTGCCCTGATCTTCCCCGTCGCGAGAACCGGAAAGCCCCGCAAATACCACCTCCCTGATCAACCCCCGGTCTCTGCCGAAGCGTTGTTGGCCAGAGGGAAATGGCAAAAGGTCAGCTGGCGGCGGGGCACCAAAGGTCGGCTGACATGCCTCTTCTCGGCCCGCCGTGTTCGCGTTGCGGATGGCCATAAGCACCGGATGCTCGATGACCGTATGCAGTGCATGCCTGGCGACGAGGTCTGGCTCGTCGGCGAGCGGCGGTCGACCGGGGAGCAAAAGTACTATGTGTCGAACCTGCCGGCCGATACCACCATCAAGACGCTGGCCGCCACGATCAAGGCCAGGTGGGTCTGTGAACAGGCCCACCAGCAGCTCAAGGAGGAGCTGGGGCTCGACCACTTCGAAGGCAGATCCTGGAAGGGATTACATCGACATGCGTTGATGACGATGATCGCCTACGCCTTCCTCCAATCCCGCCGCCTCAAAGCAGCGGGACGGAAAAAAAAGAGTCTCGGGACCCCCACCACAACCAAGCATGCCGGCTATCAGGCAAGCGATCCTCGACCTCTTCGCTCGACCTCCACCCCGACGATGTCCTCACTGTGACAGGTTCCTTGCGGATATCGCGGAGCGTAAAATGCCAAAGTAGTGCTAGGGTCCAGACTCATAAGATCCACCATACGTTAGCAGCGGCGAGACAGACGGAAGCGAGGAAGTTTCTGGCGAGCCTGTCGTAGCGAGTGGCGATGCGCCGGAAGTCCTTGAGCCGGCAGAAGGCGTTTTCAATGCGGTGCCGTTGCTTGTAGGCCTTCTTTTCGAAGCGGAAGGGCTGCTTTCGATTGGACCTGTTGGGAACGACGGCCCTGGTGCCGCGGTCCTCGAACCATTGGCGCAACTCTGCGCTGTCGTAGGCCTTGTCGCCGAGGAGCTTGCGGGCCGCCTTGGTGCGGCGGATCAGGCGCGGGGCGGGCGGACAATCGTGCGCCTCGCCTCCGGTCAGCAGGATGGAAAGAAGACGGCCGTTAGCATCTGCGATTGCGTGGATCTTCGTATTGCGCCCGCCACGTGAGCGGCCAATCGCCTGTTTCTGCTCCCCCCTTTTCCGCCCGAAGCCGAGCGGTGCGCCTTGACGTGCGTGCTGTCGATCATTTGGACCGAGGTCGATCGACCACGCCGCGCAAGTTCGCGGAACAGATGCTCCCACACGCCGCGCCTGGCCCAGCGCACAAAGCGCTTGTAGATCGTCGTGCAGGGGCCGTACTCCGGCAGGCAATCCTTCCAGCGGCAGCCGCTCTTCAGGACATGCAGGATACCGCTGATCACCCGCCGGTCGTCGACACGCTCCTTGCCGCGTACGTCGCTCAGCAGAAGCGGCTTCATCCGAGCCCATTGCTCATCGCTCAGCCAGAACAAATTGCTTCGCATCTTCTGTGCTCCTTGCCAGCACAGAATCACCAAGCGACTCTACCCTCAATACATTTATTGGGTTTCAACCCTAGATGCGTTAGGCCCAGCTTGGGCTTCCGCGAGAATCCACTGGCGGAACAGTTCAACCTTCTGCTTACGTACGTTGCGCGGATAGACGAGACACCAAGCGCGTTCGCGTAGAATCTTGAGATCGAATGGAGCGACTAAGCGACCGCGCCGCAAGTCCTCGTCGATGAAAGGCCCCCACGCCATGGCGACACCCCAACGGTGGCAGGCTGCTTCCGTCGCAAGGGCGTAGGAGTCGAACCTTGGGCCTTTCTCCACGTCGGCGCGCTTCACGCCGGCAGCGGTCAGCCAGATTCGCCAGTCGGTAAGCGAATTGAGCACGTGCAGCAGCGTGAAACGTCGCAGGTCTGCCGGCGTGCGCAAGCCCTCGTCCTCGTACAGCGCAGGATGCATGACGGGAAACATGCTGCCTTGGAACAGCGGCTCAAAGTAGAGGCGCGCCGCCTCACCATCGAGCCGGATAGCGACGTCAATCTCGTCGTATAGCGCCTCGAGCGCGCGCGGCGCCGTGAGGAGCTTGATCCGCATGGTGGGATGCAGTGCCTGGAACCTCGGCAGCCGCGGAACCAACCATCGGAGTGCGAAGTTCGGCAGGGCACTTATAGTGAGCACAGCGCCAGCATCGATGCCCTTAAGCTGGTCGGTGCTCTCGCGTAACCGATCGAAGGCCTCGCGTACCGTAGGTAAGTACAGCTCGCCCTTTTCGGTCAACACCAGTGCGTTGTTGAGGCGCCGGAAGAGCCGAAATCCGATCCAGCCCTCGAGCACCTTCACCTGGTGGCTGATCGCGGTCTGCGTCACGTTCAGCTCTTCTGCCGCGCGAGTGAAGCTGCAGGTGCGCGCGGCCGCTTCGAATGCGCGCAGCGCTTTCAGGGGTGGCAAGCGCGACTGCATGGCAGCACCAACGATAAATCAGGCATCAATCAGGTTGGGCAGGACTAAAGAAATGTTGTTAGCGTAGCATCGCGATTGTGTCCAAATGAAACAAGCGGAGCGCCTGAACGTAAAAACCAAGACATCAATGGTGGAGGAAGGTCGATGGGCCGCACATCCTCTACACCGACCTGCGCGGGGAGATGCACTTCGAGATCCACCGCCTGCAAGACGAATTCAAGATCACTTTCGTCTACCTCAACCGCGACCAGGGCGAGGCCATCGTGACCTCGGACCGGATCGTCATCATGAACCAAGGACGCATCGAGCGGGTCTCCACGCCGGTCGAACTCTGCGCGCGGTCGAGGACCCGATTCGCCGCTGGATTCAACGGCAAGACGAACCTGATCGATGTGCGCAATGTTGGCGACAACGTCGTCTTCGCCGGCGGCGCATAGCCTCTTGCCGCCTTCGGTAGCCGCCCGCCGGCCACACCTTCCAGCTTTCGGTCCGTTCGGATTCAGCGGCCGCATCGCCGAGTGCGCTTACCTCGGCAACGTCTGGGACTACGATGTGGCGCTCGACGGCGGCCAGCTGCGCCTGCGCGCGATCACGACGCCGGGCGATATCTTCGAGGTCGGCGACGTGGTGAGCGGCACCATCGACGCCAAGGCGGTTGCAATGGTCGTGCGATCTCTGACCAACAAAAAGTTGGACAGTCATCGGCGAATCTCCATTGTGCCCATAACGATCTGAGGCAGAAGATACGGCCATTCATCCAGGCTCGACATTTTGGGCCACTTCCGGGAGGGTTGCCGTGCCGCTCGACAGCCAAACTACCGCTCTTTGGATCCAGCCAACTGGCGGACCACTGGGCGCCGACGTCTACGGGATTGATCTGTGCCGGGACATCGCGCCGTCGACATTTGCTACCCTTGCCGACGCTTGGGCAAGGCACCTCGTCCTGCGCTTTTCCGGACAGCGGCTCGACGACGACGGCCTCATGCGCTTCAGCCGGATGTGGGGTGAGCTTGACCGTGTTCCGCTCGGCACTGGTGTCGAGAAGGTCAACGGAGTGGCCGCGAGTGCCGTTGATTGGGTCACCGTAATCTCGAACGTGAAGGTGGGCGGCAAGCCGATCGGCGGACTGGGGTCCTACGAATCGGTCTGGCACACTGACATGTCCTACAATCCGCTGCCGCCGCGCGCGAGCCTGCTCTACGCCATCGAGTGTCCGCCCGCGGGCGGCGACACCGGCTTCAGCAACATGGAATTAGCTTACGACGCGCTGCCGGCCGACCTCAAGAAGGCCGCCGAAGGAAAGACCTGCACCCACGACTCCAGCCGCAATTCGGCGGGCGAGTTTCGTCGCGGATTCAAGGCAGTGAGCGATCCGCGGGAAACGCCGGGTGCCGTCCATCCGCTCGTGCGCAAGCACCCGGTGACCGGGCGCAAGTCGCTGTTCCTCGGTCGCCGGGTCGGCGCCTACGTCCAAGGCTTAGCGGTCGACGACAGCGAGGCGCTGCTGAACGCCCTGTGGGCGCACGCCAGCCAGCCGAAATTCGCCTGGTACCAGCGCTGGCGCATCGGCGACCTTATGTTGTGGGACAACCGCTGCTCCATGCATCGCCGGGATGCCTTCGACGAGACGGCGCGTCGCGTCATGCATCGCACCCAGATCGTCGGTGAACCGGTCATGGCGGCCTGACGATGAAGATCGACGCGATCGACATCTTCCGCGCAGAGGTTCCGCTTACCGTCCCCTACAAGGTGTCGCGCTGGACGTTCACCGCCTTCGATCCGCTGATCGCGTCGATACGCACCCGCGACGGCCGCGTCGGCTGGGGTGAGGCCACGATCACCGCAGGCTACGCGGTCAATGAGACGCCCGAGATGGGCTGGGCCTTCCTCAAGGCCTGGGGCGAGCGGCTGGCCGGCTGCGGAGTTACCGAGGCCAAGGCGATGCTGCAGCCGGAGATACACGCCAATTCCCACGCCGCCTCGATCCTGATCTCGGCGCTGGAGATGATCGAACGTAGCCCTCTGCTCACGGTCGACGCGCCAGCCGTGGTGCCGCTCTTGGTGCCGGTCAACGCGATGGATGCCGACAAAGTCGGCGCGGAAGTCGAAGGCTCCATTGCCGAGGGCTTCCGCACGCTCAAGGTGAAGGTTGGCTTTGACGTCGACGCCGACCTGAAGCGCGTCGCCGCCATTCAGCGGGCGCTTGGCGGCCGCGCCAAGATCCGCCTCGACGCCAACCAGGCCTACTCGGTCGACCAGGGCCGGCGCTTCGCGGCTGCGCTCGATCCGACCGGCATCGAATTGTTCGAGCAACCCTGCGACAAGGCCGATTGGGCGGCCAACGCCGCGGTCGCGGCCGTGTCCACCGTACCAGTGATGCTAGACGAGTCGATCTACGGAATCGCCGAGATCGAGCGCGCCGCGACCATCGAGGGCGTGGGCTTCGTCAAGGTGAAGCTGAAGAAACTCGGCAGCTTGATCCAACTAGAAGCAGCGCTGAAGCGCATCGCCGGCCTCGGGCTCACGGCGGTGCTGGGCGACGGCGCCGCGACCGATATTTCCTGCTGGATGGAAGCCTGCGTTGCGCGCACGACCATCAGCAATGCCGGCGAGAACAACGGCTTCCTGAAGCTGACAGCGCCACTATTCAGGGATCCCCTGCCGGTCGCGCGGGGCGCCATCCGCCTTCCGGCCGACTGGTGGCCCGACGTCGACGAGCCCTACCTACGCAAGGTCTCGGCAGAGACAGCTCGCTTTACCACCGTGAGCCTGGCTGCCGTGCATTGACCTCGCAAGGCGACGGGTGCGAGGTGGTCCTCAAGACAGGAAATGAAAGCTCATGAGACGTCAGTTGCACCTCAATCTCTTCATCCAGAGCCGCGGCCACCACGAGGCGTCGTGGCGGCACCCCGGGTCCTCGCCACTGGCACTGACCGACATCGAATACTTCCGCGACCTCGCGCGACGCGCCGAAGCCGGCCTTTTCGACTCGATCTTCCTCGCCGACACGCTGGCGCTGATGGACACGGTGGCCCACGCCGCCAGCACCTGGCTGGAACCGATCACCACGCTCGGCGCGCTGGCCGGTTCGACCCAGCGCATCGGCCTGATCGCCACGGCCTCGACCACTTATTCGGAGCCCTTCAACCTCGCGCGACAGTTCGGCTCGCTGGATCACATCAGCGGCGGCCGGGTCGGCTGGAACATCGTGACCTCGTGGCTGGCCGCCGCGGCACGCAACTACGGCGGCGAGAGTCTCGTCAGCCACGAGGAGCGCTACGAGCGCGGCGAGGAGTTCGTCCAGATCGTGAAGGCCCTGTGGGACAGCTGGGCCGACGATGCCGTGCTCGACGACCGCCTGAGCGGCCAGTATGCGCGCGCCGAGCGCATCCGGCCGATCGACCACGCGGGCAGGTTCTACAAGGTCGCCGGCCCGCTCAACATGCCGCGCGGGCCGCAGGGCCGGCCGGTGTTCGTGCAGGCGGGCTCCTCCGACACCGGCCGCCGCTTCGCCGCGCGCCACGCCGAGGCGGTGTTCACCGCACAGATGGAGAAAGCGACGGCGCAGGAATTCTATGCCGACCTGAAGCGGCTGGTGGTGGCGGAAGGTCGTGCCCCCGACCAGGCGCTGATCCTGCCCGGCCTCAGTCCGGTGATTGCGCCGACCGAGGCCGAGGCGAAGCGAATGGTGCGCGAATTGAACGACCTCACCGATCCCGAGGTCGGCCGCAAGCGGCTGAGCGGCCGCTTCGGCGGCCACGATTTCTCCTATCTGCCGCTCGACAAGCCACTGGCGCCGGAAGACTTCCCCGACCCCGGCACGGTGCAGGCTGCGCGCAGCCGCACCGAGGTCATCGTGGGCCTGGTGCGTCGCGAGAAATTCACCCTGCGCCAACTGCTTGCCTATCTTGCCGGCGCGCGCGGCCATTTCACCACGGCGGGCACGCCAGAACAGATCGCCGATCTGATAGAAGACTGGTTCAATGACGGCGCCGCCGACGGCTTCAATCTGATGCCGCCACTGCTGCCTTCGATGCTCGATGTGTTCGTGGCCGAGGTGATCCCGCTCCTGCAGAAGCGCGGACTTTTTCGCACCACGTATGAAGGCAGGACGCTCAGGGAGCATTTCGGTCTGACTCGGCCGGAGAGCAAGCTAAGTAGATCATAGAGCAATTCGCTCGCCATCAGCCGATGGCACGCTCTTTACGGCCGCCGTAGCGCTGGAAACACCTGTCCGTACCGAAACGTATGGCCCGCCCCGTCGGCAAGCAGTTTCAACGATTCGGCTCTTGCCAGTCTGCATCAAACGTACTTGGCCTGTGGGCGTGCCCTCGGCCAAGATGGAGTTTCGCACGTTCCGGTCCTCATAAACCCTGTCCCAGAAACTATATCCGGCAGTATTCATGATGAAGGCCGCCAAGGATTGGTCGCATAGCGATCTGGCCGAACCGCTGAACGGGACGAAGAAGCGGCGCATCCTTGGCGAGGGCGAGAGGCGTCCGGGTGTCATTGTAGTAGGTGGCATATGCCGCAAGGATCCAGCGCAGTTGGACTTCGCCAAAGACGACGACATAATCGAGGCATTCCCTGCGGATCGAACCGATCAACCTCTCCGCATGCCCGTTCTGCCAAGGTGACCGCGCGGCCGTCGGGTGATCACGAATGTCCATAGTTGCAAGACGACGGATGACGACATGACCATAGGATGCATCGCGGTCTCGAATGAGGTAGTCGGGCGCTTCGTTCCAAGGGAAGGCATCGGTGATCTGGCGGGCGATCCACTCCGCCGTTGGATTGGTCGTTACCCTGAGCGATATCAGCCACCAGCGTTCGTGCTTGAGAATGACCGGGACGTAGAGCAACCGGAAGCCCACCGTTGGCACGATCAGGAAGTCCATGACGGCGATGCCCGCCACATGGTTGCGGAGAAAGGTCTTCCAGGTTTGCGACCGTCCTCCCCACTCTATGCCATGTATTTGGCGACAGTCGACTGAGCGACCTCAATTCCCAGCTTCAACAGTTCGCCATGGATGCGCGCAGCGCCCCATAGCGGGTTGGCCAAACTCATGTCCCGGATCAGGCGGAGGAATGACCCAGGACGCAGGAAGGCCCCCGATGCATTTTTACTCCGGCGTTGACAAACCGAGTGAGTCGCAGCGGAATGGTCTATGCTTTTGTAAATGTCGCCGAGATCAATCGAAAGGATCACGTTATGGATGCGTTGCCCATTCGTGGGGAGGAAGAAAACAACTGGGCGGCACGAGCGCGGTATGACTGGTCCCGCTCCGAAGCAGAGAAACTCTACGCGCTGCCTTTCGCCGATCTGATGTTCCAGGCTCAGTCCACTCATCGCCGGAACTTCGATCCAAACCACGTCGAAACCGCTAGCCTGCTCAGCATCAAGACGGGCGGCTGCCCCGAGGATTGCGGCTATTGCTCGCAAAGTGCGCACTACGACACCGACGTGAAGGCAACGCGCCTCATGAACCAGGAAAGTGTTGTCGAAACCGCACGACGCGCCAAGGACGCGGGCGCCAGCCGGTTCTGCATGGCGGCGGCCTGGCGCAATCCAAAGGATCGCGATCTCGATCGCGTTTGCGACATGGTGAGTGCCGTCAAGGATCTTGGCATGGAAACCTGTGCGACGCTTGGGATGCTGACGCCGGATCAGGCAGCGCGGCTACGGCAGGCTGGGCTCGATTTCTACAATCACAATGTCGACACCTCGCCTGAATTCTACGGCCAGATCATTACGACGCGAACGATGCAGGATCGCATTGATACGCTTGCTCATGCACGCGAGGCCGGCCTCAAGGTTTGCTGCGGCGGCATTGTCGGAATGGGAGAGCGCGTGGAAGACCGACTGGGCATGCTGATGCTCCTGGCTAATCTGCCGAGTCATCCCGAGAGCGTTCCCATCAACCTCTGGAATGAAGTCAAAGGCGTACCCGTCAACGAGAGCGCGGAGCGCCCCGATCCGATATCGCTCGTCCGGATGATCGCCGTCACCAGGATCATGATGCCCAAGAGCGTCGTGCGCCTCTCCGCAGGCCGTCAATACATGACGGACGAGCTGCAGGCGTTGTGTTTTCTGGCAGGCGCGAATTCGATCTTTATTGGCAACGTTCTCCTGACGACCAAGAATCCGCAACGTGATCGCGATGCGGACTTGCTTGATCGTCTCGGCGTTAAATCCAGACTCAGCAGCCGTCAGGTTCCGAACCTGACATAGCCTTCGGGGCTGATCGGCCACGCCGGACCCCACGCGATCTCCCAGGCGCGATCGTCTGGGTCGGCGACATAGTCGGCCGTTAAGAAGCCGGATTGAGAGTTGGTTGGCCATTGGGGCTGGTCGTCATTGCCGCCAGGGGCCCAGGACGCGGGCCAGTTCGGCGAATTGCTCGAAAATCTTAATCGTGGGGCTCTTCATTTATTCAATCAATCAATATCTTGACTGATTGAATGATTCGCGTCAAGGCTCCGGGCGGCAAGAGAAGGGATCCCATGACCGGCCGCTCCCCGTTCGGCGCGATGCGTCGCCAGGTCCTGCTGCTGGCGACCGCGCAGGCGTTGTTCCAGACGACCTCGGTCCTGGTGATGACCGTGGGCGGCTTGGCCGGCGGCCTGATTGCGCCGTCGCCGCAGCTCGCGACCGCGCCCATCGCGGCGATGTTCCTCGGCACGGCGGTCGCGACCTTTCCGGCGTCGCTCTGGATGGCACGCGTCGGACGTCGCCGCGGTTTCGTCGCCGGCGCCCTGCTGGGCGCAGCCGGCGGCGCGACGGCCGCGGCCGGCCTGTGGCTGGGCTCGCTGGCGCTGCTCACCTTGGGTACCTTCCTCGTCGGCGTCTATCAGGCGTTCGCTCAGTTCTATCGCTTCGCCGCCAGCGAAGTGGCCAACGATTCCTTTCGGGCGCGTGCAATCTCGCTCGTGCTGGCTGGCGGCATCGTGGCGGCGCTGGCCGGGCCGCTGCTCGGCCGGCTCGGCGGCCCGCTGCTCTCCCCCGAATATGTCGGCTCGTTCCTCCTTCTGGCAGTCGTCTCCCTGGTCGCCGCCGGCCTGCTACTCGGCCTGCGCATCCCGGCGCCGAAGGCGGAGACCGACGTCGCCGCGGCAGGCCGGCCGTGGGGCGTCATTGTCTCGCAGCCTGCCTATCTCGTGGCGCTGTTCGGCGCGGCGACCGGTTACGGCGTCATGATTCTCGCCATGACGGCGACGCCGATCGCGATGTTCCATCACGACCACGGGCTCGCCGCCGCGACGACGGTCATCCAGCTCCATGTGCTGGGCATGTTCCTGCCATCCTTCTTCACCGGTTCGCTGATCGCCCGCTTCGGCGTGCTGCGCGTCATGCTGGCCGGCGTTTCCCTGCTGGCCGGGCACGTTCTCATGACCTTGACGGGAACAGCGTTCGAGTCGTTTGCCGGTGCGCTGGTGATGCTGGGTGTCGGCTGGAACTTCCTCTACATCGGCGGCACGACCCTGCTGACGACGACCTACACGGCCGCCGAAAAGGGCCGCGCCCAGGCGACCAACGACATGAGCATCTTCGTCGTAGGCCTCGCCTGTTCGCTGGGCGCCGCCGCGCTCCTGCAGGCGGTCGGCTGGCAGACGCACAACCTCCTGCTGCTGCCGTGGCTCGCGGTGGCGGCGCTGGCGCTGCTGTGGTTGGGCTGGCGGCGGCGCACGGGCCTCGCCGCGGCGCTCGCCGACTGAGGCAAGAGATATCGAACGAGCCCCTCTTCCGTTTCGCCGTCTTCCTTGCTGTCTTCATCCTCGTCGCGGCCTGGGAGGCGGTGGCGCCCCGCCGCGCGCGGCAGCTCTCGCGCTGGGCGCGCTGGCCGGCCAACCTCGGCATCGTGGCGCTCAAAACGGTGCTGGTGCGCCTGCTGCTGCTGCGGACTACGGCCGTCGCCTTCGCGCTCCTGGGCGAGCAGCGCGGCTGGGGGCTGTTGAACATCATTGACTTGCCGCGCGGGGCGGCTGTCGTCCTGGCCGTCCTCGCCCTTGATCTCGCGATCTATACCTGTAGCACGTGCTGTTCCATACCATGCTGGTGTTGTGGCGCCTGCACCGGATGCATCACGCCGATCTCGACATCGATGTCACCACCGGCGCCCGTTTCCATCCGATCGAGATCGCGGCGTCGATGCTGCTCAAGCTCGCCGCCCTCGGTGCCCCCGCCGAGGCGGTGCTCGCATTCGAGATCCTCCTCAACGCGACCGCGATGTTCAAACCTCCGCTTGGCCGAAGGCCTCGATCGTGCGCTCCGGTGGTTCGTCGTCACGACCTACATGCACCGTGTCCACCATTCTATCGTGCGGTAGGAAACCAACAGCAAATTCGGCTTCAACATGCCGTATTGGGACCGCCTGTTCGGCACCCATCGCGCCCAGCCGGCGACCGGGCACGAAGCCATGACGATCGGCATCGAACAGTTCCGCATCCCCGGCGAGCAGCGGCTCGACCGCATGTTGACCCAGCCGTTCCGCGACGACGTGTCGGCACCAGACAAGGGAATCACGATCTGAAGTTATACCAACCGACAGAATTCATGACGCAAGGTCCCATGCTCGTTGAGTAATGGAAGTGAGGCTCGCGGGAGCAGCGATGAGGCGGTTCCAGGCGTTGCAGCAGGCGTCGACGATGTCGTCGTAGGTGTCATAGACGTGCAGGGCGAGGTTGTTCTTGCGCAGGTACTCCCAGACGTTTTCGACGGGATTGAGTTCGGGAGCGTAGGGCGGCAAGCAGATCAGCGACAGGTTGTCGGGCGGTCGCAGGCTCGTACTGGTGTGCCATCCGGTGCCGTCGAGCACGAGGACGGCATGGGCCCCCGGGGCCACGGTGCGCCCGATCTCGCGCAGATGGAGGTTCATGGCCTGGCTGTCGGCGTAGGGCAGAACGAGGGCGGCCCCGACAGCCCGTTGCGGACAAACGGCCCCGAACAGGCAGGCCCATTCGTATCGAGTATCGTGCGGGGCCCGAGGTCGCGAGCCGGTGCGGGCCCAGAGGCGGGTGAGCGTGTCCTTCTGGCCGATGCGGGCCTCGTCCTGGAACCAGATCTCGAGGGGGTTGCCGCGGGCGTGGTCGGGCAGTGCCCGGCTCACCAGGGCGGCGAAGTTTTTTTTAAATGCCTCCTGGCCGGCCTCGTCGGCTTGCGGATGGCGCGGCCGCACCGACAGGCGCGTGAAGTTGAGCTGGTGGAGCAGGCGGCCGACCTGACGCTCCGACAGCTCGACATCGAAGCGGGCCTTGATCTGAGCCTGCAGGTCGACACACCGCCAGCGCACCACGCCATGCACCGCGACGTCGGGACCCACTTCCACCAGTCGATCGAGTTCGGCCATCTGGGCGTCGTTCAATCTCGGAGGCCGTCCCGAGCGGGGCCGGTCGACCAAGCCTGCCACCCCAGCCTCGTTGTAGCGGATCACCCAGTCGCGCAGCGTCTGGCGATCCATGCCCCCGGCCCGCGCCGCCTCCGTCCGGGAGGCCCCCTCCAGGACAAGCGCCAAGGCCAGAAGACGACGGGCTTGGCCGACGTCCCGGGCCCGCCGCGCTTCAGACCGAAGGGCGCATGCCGAAAGTTCTAGCCGGGTGATCTCCAGAGCCATGATGACCTCCTCGTCTCCAGAGACAGAAGAGAATCACAACTCGATCCCAACCGGAATCCCACAAGAGTCACAGATTCTGACGGTTGGTATCAGGTACCAAGCGGCCCCTTTGTGTTGAGCGTGAATATCCGTGCGGCAGATTGACCTGGATCAAAACAATACTTCTGCGTCGAGGCAATAGTCGGCCCGAGGGATGAGCATGGTGCTTGCCGACTGCATTGAGTTGACCAGGACAGTCTCATGAAGTTTCACGGTATCGCAGCCCTCGCAGCCATGGGGTTCGTGACCTCGTGTGGGCCGATGTCTTCCGGGCGTGTCCAGGACCTCAATGTAGGAGACTGGGTCGGGCACAGCTCACAGCATTTGATCCAATCATGGGGGAAGCCTCATCATGACGACGCAATGCCCGACGGTGGTCGCGTGTTCGGTTACTTGATCGTCAATAAGGCCATCACCGGACCGAAGTCGCAGGTCATCTTCCAGGCACAACGATGCATGATCACCTTTACCGCAGGCGCTGATGGCATAATCGACGACGCAAATGCGACGGGGGCCAACTGCCGGATTGGCCCACACGCGACACTGCACCCCCCAGCAAGAAAGTCTTGATAGTCTACATTCGTCGTTAACGCCTCAGAGTATCTGCTTCTCAGAAGTATTTTGCTACGTTGACGCTGGAGGTTACATGGCACCAGCCATCACCCGGAGTCCCAGCATCGTAGTTGTGCGTGGCCTACGAGCCGATTGTGGTGGAAGGAGACAATTCCTAAATTGTCCTCACTGTCGAGGGCCATCTCCTGTTGGAAACCCGGTTGATCGAGCGACAGCGTGATCTGCTTGGATTCCATCACCGCGCAGCATTCTGACGACTCTGTCGGGCCCTGATATCGGGCGGCCACTGGCTCTTGATGTATGCCAGAATGGCAGCGATGTCCCTGTCGGAGAGAGTATTCCCAAAGGCGGGCATATC
>NCHQ01000022.1 GCA_002281855.1 Rhodospirillales bacterium 24-66-33
GCAGTCGAGGGTCGCGGCGGCGCCGATGCCGGGCACCTCGGTCGAGCCGCCGTCGAACACGCTGCCGACCTGGAAGGGGCTGCTGCTGCGGCACCTGGAGCGGCACAAGCGCTACCCGTCGGAGGCGCAGCGGTCGCGCCACGAGGGCGTGACCTATGTGCGGTTCACGATGAGCCGCGACGGCCGCATCCTCGCCGCGCGCATCGAGCGGCCGTCGGGGCATGCCGCGCTCGACCAGGAGGGACTCGAACTGCTGCAGCGGGCGCAGCCGCTGCCGCCACTGCCTCACGATCAGCCCGGCGAGAGCCTGGAGATCGTCGTGCCCGTACAGTTCTTCCTCAGGAGATGAGCGGATGGACCGGCTGGACGAGCTCTGCCGCGAGCGCGGACTGCGGCTTACCGAGCAGCGGCGCATCGTACTGGAGGTCCTCGATGCCGCGACCGATCATCCCTGCACCTTCGAGATCCACCGCCGCGCTTCGGTCGGCCGCCGGATCGGCGTCGCCACGGTCTATCGCGCGCTGAACAGCCTCGCATCGGCCGGGCTCGTTACCCGCCACGTTTTCCGCGACGGCAAGGCGCGCTACGAGCGCACCGGCGGCGCGCCGCATCCGCACCTGATCGACGTTGCCACGGGCGAGATCGTCGGGGTCGAAGACGACGGCGTCCTTGCGCGCCTGATCGAGGAGGAGGCGCGTCGCATGGGCTTCCGGCTCGTCGAGTTCAGGCTGAAACTGTTCGGCGAAAGACGGCCGGCCTGACCGTCACCGCACGGTGCCGCTGACGCGCACCAGCAGGATGGTGGCAATCAGGGCCACCATGGCGACCACGAAGGTGACGGCGAGCACGCCCTCGGCGCCGTAGCTCGTCATCACGGCGGCCAGCACCGGCGGAGCTGCCGCGGAGACGATGCCCTGCGGCAGGGCGAGGCGGCCAAGATAGGTGCCGAACTGGGCGCGACCGAACAAGGCGAGCGGCAGGGTCGCGCGCAGCACCGCCTTCAGGCCGTTGGAGATACCGTAGCCAACGAGGCACGCGAGCGCGATCGCGAAATTGCCGCCGGCCAGCCACGCGAGGCCGAGACCGAGCGGCAGGACGGCCGCAGCGAACAGGGCCGAGCTGCTGATCGCGTAGCGGTGGCCGAACACCAGTTCGACCACGCGCACCGCCACCTGGGCCGGTCCGATCAGCGATGCGAGGAGCAGCGCGGACGCGGGATCGTGTCCCAGCCCGCGCAGCACGCCGATCGCGTGGACGATGAAGCCGGTGAAGATGAAGGCACCGCAGGAGAAGGAGACCGCGAGCAGCAGGAAGATCTGCCGGCTCCGCGGCGAGGGCGGTGCCGGAGCCGTCGCGCCCGCGGCGGCCTGCGGTCCAGTCGGGACCCGGCCCGGCAGCGCGAGCAGATGCACCGGCGCGCAGACCAGGAGATGGATCGCGGCATAGATCAGCAGCACGCCGCGCCAGCCGAAGAAGACTTCCAGCGCCTCCGAGACCGGCCAGAAGACGGTGGAGGCAAAGCCGCCGACGATGGCGAGGACGGCGATGGCCTGGCGTGCACGGGCGCCCGCGACCTGCGCCAGCGCAATGCTGGCCGGCGTGTTCAGCGCCAGGGTGGAGGCGATGCCCATCGCCGCCCAGCACAGAAGATAGCTCACGAGCCCTTGGGAGAAAGAGAGCGCGGCGAGCGACAGCGCGTAGACGATGGAACCCACCGCCATGACCGTGCGTGCGCCGGTCCGGTCGAGCAGGCGTCCGACCCAGGGCGCGAACAGGGCCCCGACGCCGAACATCACGGTGATGCCGCCGTAGACGATTTCGCTCGCCAGCCCGAGGTCGCGCTCGATATGGCGGCCCAGCACCGAGGGCATCAGGAAGGTGGTGCCCCAGCCCACGATCTGGGTGAGGCCGAGCCCGATCGTGGCCTTGGCCGCCGGCGTGACGATCACGCCGCCCGGTTCTGCTGCTCGGGGTAGAGGGAGAGAAGTCCCGCTTCGCTGGCGTCGCACACACCGCGTTCGGTGATCAGCGCCGTCACCAGCCGGGCCGGCGTGACGTCGAAGGCCGGATTGGCGGCGCTGCTGCCTTCGGGGAGGATCTGCACGGTGGCGAGTTCGCCGGTCTCGTTTCCGTCCTTCACCAGGCGTCCCGTGATGTGCGACAGCTCGCGGGCGCTGCGTTCCTCGATCGGGATGTTGCGCACGCCATCGAGCAGCGTCCAGTCGATGGTCGTGTGGGGCAGGCCGACATAGAAGGGAATGCCGTTGTCGTGGGCGGCCAACGCCTTGAGATAGGTGCCGATCTTGTTGCAGACGTCGCCGCCGCGCGTCGTACGGTCGGTGCCGGTGATGACGAAGTCGACCTCGCCGTGCTGCATCAGGTGGCCGCCGGCATTGTCGGCGATCACCGTGTGCGGCACGCCGTGCTTGCCCAGCTCCCAGGCGGTCAGGCTGGCGCCTTGATTCCTGGGCCGCGTCTCGTCTACCCAGACATGGATGGGAATGCCGGCATTGTGCGCCTGGTAGATCGGCGCCATCGCGGTGCCCCAGTCGACGGTGGCCAGCCAGCCCGCGTTGCAGTGGGTGAGGGCGTTGATGCGTCCGCTCTTGTCGCGCGGCTTCAGTTTGCGGATGAGGCCCAGACCGTTCTCGCCGATGCGGCGGCCGATCTCGGCATCCTCGTCGCAGATCTCGGCAGCGCGCCGGTAGGCCGCCTCGCGGCGCTTCGTGGGCGGCAGCGGGGCCAGCAGCGTCCGCTGGTCGTCGAGCGCCCAGCGCAGGTTCACCGCGGTCGGGCGTGACTCCATCAGGACCTTGTAGGAGCGCGCCAGCATGGCATCGGAGGGATCGGCCGCCATGGCGAGCGCCATGCCGTAGGCCGCGGCGGCGCCGATCAGCGGTGCGCCGCGCACGATCATGGTGCGGATCGCCGCCTCGGCATCTTCCATCGTGCGCAGGTCGCGCACGACGAAGCGATGGGGCAGCAGGGTCTGGTCGATCGCCTGGACGGTCGTGCCGTCGGGGCTAAGCCAGATGGTGCGGTAAGGGGTGCCGTCTACTTTCACGCCGCCAGTTTAGACGGCGCGCGCCACCGCGTCGATTATCGCCGCCGCATCGAGCCCGTAGGTTCGATAGAGATCGGGAATGTCGCCGGACTGGCCGAACTTCTCGATGCCCAGCGGTACGACCCGCTGGCCGCGCACCGACCCCAGCCACGACAGCGCCAGCGGATGGCCGTCCATCACGGTCACGATGCGCGCATCGCGCGACAAGGGGGCGAGTAGCCGCTCCACCGGGCTGGGCGAGCGGTCGACCTGACCGGTCGTGCGGCCGCGGTTCCGCTGCGCGGCGAGCCAATCGCTGTGCAGCCGGTCGGGCGAGGTCAGCACCAGCAAGCCGGCACCGGCGAAGTCCCGCGCCACGCTCTCATGGGCCGCGATCGCCTCCGGCGTCACCGCGCCCATGGCGACGATCGCCACGTCCGCACCTTCTTCCGGCGGGGCGTACCAATAGCCGCCGGACACGATGTCGGCCTGCTGCTGCGGCGTCAGCATGCGCTCGGGCTGGGGCAGGCTGCGCGTCGACAGGCGCAGATAGACCGAGCCGCCATCGTCCTGCTGCATGTAGTCGAAGCCGTGACGCATCAGCACCGCCAGCTCGTCGACGTAAGCGGGCTCGTAGGAGACGAGGCCGGGCTGGCCGATACCGATCAGCGGCGTATGGATGCTCTGATGCGCGCCGCCTTCCGGTGCGAGCGTCACGCCCGACGGCGTCGCCACCAGCATGAAGCGCGAATCCTGGTAGCAGGCATAGTTGAGCGCATCGAGACCGCGCGCGATGAAGGGATCGTACAGCGTGCCGACCGGCAGCAGGCGCGCGCCGAACAGCTGGTGGCTGAGGCCAAGCGCGGCGAGCTGAATGAACAGGTTGTTCTCGGCGATGCCCAGCTCGACATGCTGGCCCTTGGGCGTCTGGCGCCACAGCTGGGCCGACACGACCTTGAGTTCGCGGAACACGTCCTCGGCTTCGGTATGGCCGAACAGGCCGCGCCGGTTTACCCAGGCGCCGAGATTGGTCGACACCGTCACGTCGGGCGAGGTCGTGACAATGTGGCGGGCCAGCTCGCCGTCCTCCGACGCGATCGCATTGAGGATCTTGCCGAACCCTTCCTGCGTGCTCGACTTCTTGTCATTGGGCTTCGTGAGCTGCGCCGGGATGGTCACGGTCGGCGCCTCGGTGCGGCGGCGACCCTCGGCGTTGAAGGGGGCCGCGTCGAGGAAGGCCTGCAGATCGGTCGGCGACGCGGTGAGGCCCGCGAACTTCTCCCATTCCTGGCCGTCCTCGATGCCCATGCCCTTCTTGAAGCCCGCCATCTGGTCGAGCGTCATCAGGCCGGAATGATTGTCCTTGTGGCCGGCGAAGGGTAGGCCCTGGCCCTTGATCGTGTAGGCGATGAAGCAGGTCGGCGTGTCGTCGTTCACGCCCTCGAAGGCATCGACCACGGCCTGCATGTCGTTGCCGGCGAGGTTGGTCATCAGCCTGTGCAGCGCCGCGTCGTCGTGCTGCTCGAGGATACGCCGCACGCCGGGATACTGGTTGAGGTCGCGGGTCAGCGCCTCGCGCCAGCCGGCGCCGCCCTTGAAGACCAGCGCCGAATAGAGCGAGTTGGGGCAGGCGTCGATCCAGTCGCGCAGATGCGCGCCATCGGGCTGCGTGAAGGCGGTTTCGAGCAGCTTGCCGTACTTCAGCGTGACGACCCGCCAGCCGACCAGCTCGAACATCTCGGCGACCCGGCCGAACAGCCGGTCGTTCACCACGCCGTCGAGGCTCTGGCGGTTGTAGTCGATCACCCACCACAGGTTCCGGACGTCGTGCTTCCAGCCTTCGAGCAGCGCCTCGAAGATATTGCCCTCGTCGAGTTCGGCGTCGCCGACCAGCGCCACCATGCGGCCGGTGGGACGCTTGCCGTCGCCGAGATTCTTCAGGCGCACATAGTCCTGCACGATCGACGAGAACAGCGTCATCGCGACGCCGAGACCGACCGAGCCGGTCGAGAAGTCGACGTCGTCCACGTCCTTGGTGCGCGACGGGTAGGACTGCGCCCCGCCCAGCGCGCGGAAGCGTTCGAGCTTCTCGCGGGTCTGGTGGCCGAACAGATACTGGATGGCGTGGAAGACCGGCGAGGCGTGCGGCTTCACCGCGATGCGATCCTCCGGCCGCAGCACCGAGAAATAGAGCGCCGACAGGACCGTCGCCAGCGAGGCGCAGGAGGCCTGGTGGCCGCCGACCTTCAGCCCGTCGCGGTTCGGCCGGATGTGGTTGGCGTGATGGATCGTCCAGGCGCTGAGCCACAGCACCTTGCGTTCCAGTTCACGGAGGAGGCGCAGACGCTGGATGGGGGCGAGGGTGGTCATGGCTATCGACATACGCCTGCTCCGCTGGAAGGTCCTTGCGTTTGGGTCGCCAAGCGGGCTGTATAGGGCAGGATCTCCCTGGATTATGGCGATTTCAGCATTGATCTCCCTAGATGCGATCGACCGGCGCATTCTCGAACGGCTGCAGCACGATGGCCGGCTCAGCAATGCCGACCTCGCCGAGCAGGTTGGCCTCTCCTCCTCTCCGTGCTGGCGCCGGGTCAAGGCGCTGGAGGAGGCGGGCGTCATCAAGGGCTATGCCGCCCAGGTCGATGCTAAGTCGGTCGGCCTGTCGGTCAACGTCTTCGTCAGCGTGTCGCTCACGACCCAGACCGAGAAAGCGCTCAAGGATTTCGAGCGCGCCGCGGCGGAGCGGCCCGAGGTGATGGAGTGCTACCTGATGACCGGCGACAGCGACTACCTTCTGCGGGTCGTGGTGCCCGACCTCGAAGCCTATGAGCGCTTCGTCATGGACTTCACCAAGATCCAGGGCATCGCGCAGATCCGCAGCTCGTTCGCCCTGCGCCCGGTGAAGCAGGGCGCCGCGTTGCCGTTGGCGGTGTCGGGGCGATAGGCGACGATCTATCCATTCTTGTCATCCTGAGCGCAGCGAAGGATCTCCCGCCAGCAGCGGAGTTCGCTGGTCGTTTGGCTAGGTCCTTCGCTGCGCTCAGGACGACAGAATACGCGTCACTCCAGCTCGATCACGCCGCTCATCATCGGCTTGCACCGGCCGCCGATATAGGTCGCGACCACCTTGCCGTCCTTCTTCTCCGCACACGCCTGCAGCACGCTGGGCCGGCCCATGTCGAAGCCCTGGCCGATGGTCTTGGCGAGCGTGATGTCGGCCTCGCGGCGGTGATGCGCCAGCACGCCGATCAGGGCCACGTTGGCGGCGCCCGTCGCCGGGTCCTCGGGGATGCCGTGCTCGGGGGCGAACATGCGGGTCTGGACGTCGATGTCGCCGTCCTTCGCCTGCACGTAGAGATGGATGCCGACGAGGCGGTCGCGCGGCAGGTCGCGGGCGAAGATCTCGGCGCGCGGGGCCGCGCGGCGCAGCGTCTCGCGTGACTTCAGTTCGACGAAGAGCAGCGGCGCGCCACAGGAAGCGACGCGCGGCGGGTGGATGTCGAGCTTCAGGTCGTCGGGCTTCAGCGAGCAGGCTTCCGCCACGAGGGCGGGATCGATCTCCTCGCCGAAGCTGAGCGGCACCGGGGCGGCGAGGCGGGTGGCCACGACGGCGCCGCCCTCGCGCACGATGTCCATGGCCACGAGGCCCGCCTTCTCCTCGAAGACCAGACGGTCGCCGCTCACGGTCCGGCCGTAGCTGGAGCCGGCGCGCGCCAGGACGAAGGCGGTGCCGACATTGGGATGGCCGGCGAAGGGCATCTCCGCCTTGGGCGTGAAGATGCGGACCTCGGCCGTATGGGCCGGGTCCTTCGGCGGCAGCACGAAGGTCGTCTCGGCCAGGTTGAACTCGGCCGCGATGGCCTGCATCCGCTCGCCCGACAGGCCCTGTGCATCGGTGATGACGGCCAGCGGGTTGCCCCCGAACTGGCGGTCGGTGAAGACGTCGACGGTGACGAAATGGAGTTTCATGATTCCAAATCTGGCATGGCGCGCTAATCTCGACGCATGACCAAAGCTCAGGCCGCTCCCAAAATCTCCTACGATCACGGCGTCTCGGACAAGAAGCTGATCGGCGAGACGATCGGCGTCTTCTTCGACCGCACCGTCGAGACCCATCGCGACCGCGAGGCGCTGGTGGTCCGCCACCAGAACGTGCGCTGGAGCTGGGGCGAACTCGGCCGCCGCGTCGACGATCTCGCCGCCGGCCTCCTGACCCTGGGTCTGGAGCGCGGCGACCGGGTCGGCATCTGGTCGCCCAACACGTCGGAATGGACCCTGGCGCAGTTCGCGACCGCCAAGGCGGGCCTCGTGCTTGTGAACGTCAATCCGGCCTACCGGCGCGCCGAGCTCGACTACGCGATGAACAAGGTCGAGTGCAAGGCGCTGATCCTGGCGCCCGCCCTCAAGACCTCGAACTATCTCGAGATCGTCGAGGATCTCGTGAAGGCTAGGAAGCTGCCGCACCTGAAACACGTCATCCGCCTCGGACCTGAGAAGACGCCGGGCATGCTGAACTTCAACGATGTCGCGACCGCCGGCGGCAACGCCGAGAAGGCACGCATCGCCGAGCTGGCGCCGAAGCTGCAGTTCGACGACGCAATCAACATCCAGTTCACCTCAGGGACCACGGGCTTTCCCAAGGGCGCCACGCTCAGCCACCACAATATCCTGAACAACGGCTACTTCGTGGGCGAAGGGCTGAAGCTCACGCCAGAGGACCGGCTCTGCATTCCCGTGCCGCTCTATCACTGCTTCGGCATGGTGATGGGCAATCTCGGCTGCCTGACGCACGGCTCGACCATGATCTATCCGTCCGAGGCCTTCGATCCGCTGGCGACCCTGCAGGCCGTGGCCGAGGAGCGCTGCACGGCGCTCTACGGCGTGCCCACCATGTTCATCGCCCAGCTCGACCATCCCGACTTCGCGAAGTTCGACCTCAAGAGCCTGCGCACCGGCATCATGGCCGGCTCGCCGTGCCCCATCGAGGTGATGAAGAAGGTGCAGAGCCATATGCACATGGGCGAGGTCACCATCGCCTACGGCATGACCGAGACCTCGCCGGTGTCGACGCAATGCGCCACCGACGATCCGGTCGAGCGCCGCGTCTCGACCGTGGGCCAGGTGCTGCCGCACATCGAGATCAAGATCGTCGACACCGAGGGCCGGGCGGTGCCGCGCGGCGAGACCGGCGAGTTCTGCACCCGCGGCTACTCGGTGATGAAGGGCTACTGGAACGACGAGGCCAAGACCAGGGAAGCCGTCGACGAGGCCGGCTGGATGCGCACTGGCGACCTCGCGACGATGGACGAAGAGGGCTACGTCAACATCGTCGGCCGCCTCAAGGACATGATCATTCGCGGTGGCGAGAACGTCTATCCGCGCGAGATCGAGGAGTTCCTCTACCGGCACCCGAAGGTGCAGGACGTGCAGGTGATCGGCGTGCCCGATCTGCGCTACGGCGAGGCGGTCTGCGCCTGGATCAAGCTCCACGCCGGGCAGACCGCGACCGACGAGGAGATCCGCACCTTCTGCCAGGGCCAGATCGCCCACTACAAGATCCCGCGCTACATCGAGTTCGTGCCGGAATTCCCGATGACCATCACCGGCAAGATCCAGAAGTTCGTAATGCGCGAACAGACGATCGAGAAGCTCGGGCTCACGGCGCAGAAGACGGCTTAGGCTTGAGCCGGGCTGCCTTCGCTGCGATCGCGACCGGATTTGGTCTCGTCCTTTCGGGATCTGCGCTTTCGCAGACGCCGGTGCCGCCGAAGGGCAATGTCGATAAGCTCATCAACGATATTCTCAATGACCCGGACAAGCGGAAACCATCGACGGCTCCGACGCAACCTCGGATGGCTCCCGTGGAACCTCGGGCGGCGCCGGCCGCATCTCCGGAAAACGGTCCGATCAATGTTGAAGCCCTGCGCCAGACGATTCGCCCTTGTTGGAATACGGAGGCAGCCAAAACCCCTTTTATCGTGACGATCACCGTGAGAATGAACAGGGACGCGAGGCCGCTACAGGCCATCCCTCGGGACAACGCGACGTACGATAGCGACCCGAACTACCGTACTGTCGCCGACGCGGCACTCCGCGCGATCATGAACCCACGGTGTCAGCCTTGGCCGCTTCCTCTCGATAGGTACGAAGGCTGGCAGACGCTCACATTCAACTTCGATCCGCGCAACTTCTAGGCGATAGCTGCCATCGCTTCGCGGGGGAGCCGGCGAGCACTATCGATCCGTACGCGGTACCCTGGTACCTGATTTAGGGATGCGACTCCGGCTTCGATTGTTTCGTTTATTTCGGTTGTTTCGTTTGCTGGTCAGGGCGCCGCCGGTTTTACGGGCAATTCGTCAACTTTTCCGTTGCGAGAGATTCGCAATTTGGGTAGGAAAGTTGGTCTTCGAAGGAAGATCGTAAGCGTCTCACGTGAGGCAACGCAGTCAATCGTCGCGGCCTTCGCTGTCCTGGCCGCGACCCTGCGTGAGACATTCATCTTGTTTTCATTTCTCGGATTGCGCCGTCTGCCGGCGCGTTACGCTGCGATCGTTCTGCCCCTCGTCCTGTCGCTCATCATGACCTTCGTCGTGTCGGGCATTTCGACGGCCCGAAGTGCGGGCCTGTCGCCCGGCTTCTTGGCGACCTGGATGAGTGCCTGGGGCCTGTCCTGGCTGGTCGCGTTTCCCGTTCTTCTTGCCGTCATGCCGGTCGTCCGGCGGATCGTCGGCCTGATCGTCGAGACACGACCAGGCTGAGGAACGGCTCCCTCAGGGTCGGTGCGCCTCCAGGAACATCCTGATGTGGCGCACCGCGAGGGGGACCCGCTCCGGCGTATCCTTCCACGGATAGAGCGTGACCTGCGCGTTGGGTGCCAGCATCGCCACTTCCATCGCGACCTTGTAGGGGTGAGGCGGGATATCGTCGGGGGCGACCAGGATCGGCGTCTTGCAGGCCTTCACGAACTCGCGCGGCACGGTGAACACGAAGTCCGATTTCTTGGTGTACATGTTGGTGAGGAACTGGCTCACCTGATCCATCGTGACGTCGGGCCGCTTGGCCACGAAGTCGGGACCCCAGCCCTTCATATTGTTGTCGTAGAACTGATTGGGCAGCTCGGGCCGGAAGCCCGAGGGCTGGGTCAGCACGGCGGCGATGACGCGGTCGCCGACCCGCTTGATCAGGTTCCAGATCAGCGGCTGGCCGATGCAGTAGCCCAGCACCATGAACCGGTCGGCGCCGAGATGGTCCATCAGGCCGACATGGTCATCGGTGAAGGAATCCCAGGTGCGCTCGATGTCGAGCGGACCGGTCGACTGGCCGCCATTGGCGTTGCGCAGGTCGGCGACGACGCAGCGGAAACGGTCGCTGAACTCCGTCATCGCGCTGAACGGATGGGTTTTGTCGAGACCGCCGATCGTCGAGTTCAGGCCGCCGCCCGGAATGATCAGCAGCGGCAGACCCGAGCCCGCCTCTTCGTAGTGGATGCGGACGTCGCCTTTTTCATAGAACGGCATGGTTTTTCTCCCTGCCGTCAGCGTGCCATGCGCGGCGGCAGGGTGCAAAGCACAGGCCGCGCTCAGCCCAGCAGGCGCTTCACCACGTCGAGCTGGATGTGGGCAGCGTCGACCATCTCCGCGATCGGCACGCTCTCGTTGGCGGCATGGCCCTGCGCGCCGGAGCCGGGGCCGAAGTTGATGATCTCGATGCCGTCGTCGGCGTAGTAGCGGCCGTCGCTCACGCCGGTGGCGTTGAGGAACTTCACCTTGCGGCGGCTGTGCGCCTTTACGGCGGCCTCGAAGGCGCCGACGGCCGCGCCGTTCTCGGGCGCGAAGAAGCCGTTGGTGCCGGTCAGGAACTCGACGCCAACCATCGACTTCGGCTCGCCGACTCCGTCGACCACCTTCTTCAGCTCCTTGAAGGCGTCCTTCACCTTCTCGTTGGGCAGCAGGCGGCGGTCGATCTCGACGGTGCAGGCCGAGGGCACGACGTTGGTGTTGTGGCCGCCATGGAACATGCCGATGTTCACCGTCGACTTCATCGCGCCCGAGACGCGATCCGCCAGCGCCTTGTCGTAGTAGGAGCTGAGCGCGCCCACGAGGCGCATCATGCGCAGGATCGCATTGTCGCCGGCCGCCGGATTGCCGGCATGGGCGGCGCGGCCCTTGGTGGTGAGGCGCGCCCACATGACGCCGCGCTCGGCCACGATCAGGTTGTTCTCGGTCTGCGCGCCCAGGATGAGAGCATCCGGCCGCACCTTGCCGCTCTTGCGCAGGTACTCCATGCCCTCGGGCCCCAGATTCTCCTCGTCGGCCACGAAGGTGAAGATGAGTTCGCCCGAGGCCGGGCCGCCGCGGCGCGCGATCTCCTCGGCGATCCAGATCTGCACAGCCATGCTGCCCTTGCAGTTGCCGGCGCCGAGCCCGTAGACGAGGCCGCCCTTGACCAGCGCCTTGTAGGGATCGCTCTTCCAGTTGGCGCGCTCGCCGACGCCCACCGTGTCGACATGGGCATTGAATGCGATCACGGGGCCTTTCTGCTTGCCCTTCATCCGCGCCACGACATTGTCGACGCCCTTCTTGTGGGTCGCGATCTCGACCTTGTAGCCCGCCTTCTTCAGGCGCTTCGCCGTGTAGGCGCAGATCTCCACCGAGGTGCCGGGCGGGTAGGGGCTCGGCAGCGCGATCAGGTCGGACAGGATCGCTACGAGTTCGGACTGCATCTTCTTGGACATGGCGCGGTATCTTTCTTCAACAACGTGCGTGTGGCGACAAATCGTGCGTCAGCGATGGATGGGTTCAGCGGTTGGCCAGGTCGACCAGAACCTCGACCAGGACACGAGCGCCGGCGGCGAGGTCCTGCGGGGTGGCGTTCTCGATTTCGTTGTGGCTGATCCCGCGCTCGCAGGGAACGAAGATCATGCCGGCGGGGCAGAGATGGGCGATGTGCATGGCGTCGTGGCCGGCGCCCGACGGCATGTCCATGTGGGAGAGTTGCAGCTCGTTCGTCTTGGCGCGCACCAGGTCGACCACCATCGGATCGAAGTTGGTCGGCGGCACGACGGTCACGCGCTCGATGCCGGCGGAGCAGGGCGCCGCCTTTGCCGCCACGATCTCCTTCAGCTTCTTCTCGTGCGCCTCCAGCACCGCATCGTCGGGGTGTCGCATGTCGATGGTGAAGACCGTCTGGCCCGGCACCGTGTTGGGCGAGCCCGGCGCCACCTCGACGCGGCCGATGGTGAAGCGCAGCGTGTCATCGTCGTCGGTGGTGGCCTCGTACATCGCCTGCGCCATGCGGAGCGCCGCGGCGAAGGCATCCTTGCGGGCGGCGCGCGGCGTGGTGCCGGCATGCGCTTCCTCGCCATGCGTGGTGACGATGTATCGGCGGCTGCCCTGGATGGCGGTCACGACGCCGATGGTCTTGTTCTCGTTCTCAAGCCGCGGGCCCTGCTCGATATGGGCCTCGACGTAGCCGTCGAGCGGGAAGCCCGGCCGGCCGTCGAGCATCGGGGCCGGCGCGGCCTTCAACGTCTCGGCGAGCGCATCCTTCAGCACGATGCCCTTCCAGTCCTTCACCTGCAGCATCTCGTCGAGGTCGTTATGGCCCGCGAACACCGCCGAGCCCATGGCGCCGGGCTGGAATCGCGAGCCTTCCTCATTGGTCCAGGCGACGGCCACCACGGGACGGCGAGTCGTCACGCCGGCATCCTCCAGCGCTTCCAGCGCCTCGAAGGCCGCCAGGACGCCGTACATGCCGTCGAAGCGGCCGCCGGTCGGCTGGCTGTCCATGTGCGAGCCGCTCATCACCGGCAGCGCCTTGGGGTCGGTGCCCTCGCGGCGCACGAATAGGTTGCCGATCGCATCGGTCGAGACCGCGAAGCCGCGCGCCCTGGCCCAGGAGCCCAGCAGGTTGCGCGACGCCGCGTCTTCGGCCGACAGCGCCTGCCGGTTCACGCCACCCTTCGGCGTGCCGCCCAGCTTCGCCATGTCGGCGTGCCGTTGCCACAGACGGTCTTCCCGGATCGCGTCGGCTGCGCCCATTTCGCCTCCTCAAGCTTGTCGCGCGAGCTATAGCCGCGCCATAGTCGGGCTTCAATCTGGCGTATCCGGGGGCTTCATGCACAACCATCTCGACCGCAACCTGATCGGCTATGGCCCCAACCCGCCGCATGCGCAGTGGCCAGGGGATGCCCGCATCGCGGTGAGCTTCGTGCTGAATTACGAGGAGGGCGGGGAGAATACGATCCTGAACGGCGATGCCGCCTCCGAGGTCTTCCTGACCGAGACGCCGGGCGGCACGCCGATCGAGGGCGGCCGCGACCTCTCGACCGAATCGATGTACGAATATGGTAGCCGCGCCGGCTTCTGGCGCATCCTGCGGCTGTTCCAGGAGCGCAACATGCGCTTCACCTCCTGGGCGGTCGGCCGCGCGCTGGAACTCAATCCCGCCGCCGGCAAGGCGATGACCGAGGCCGGCCACGAGGTCGCGAGCCACGGCTGGCGCTGGATCAACTACAAGGACTTCACGCTCGAGCAGGAGCTCGACCACATGAAGAAGGCGGTGAAGGTGATCGAGCAGACGGCCGGCCGCGCGCCGGTCGGCTGGTACACCGGACGCTTTGGCCTGCACACGCTCGAAGCCGTCATCAAGCATGGCGGCTTCCTCTATTCGAGCGACTCCTACTCGGACGACCTTCCCTACTGGGTGAAGGTCGGGAGCGAGCCGCACCTGATCATTCCCTACACGCTGGAAGTGAACGACATGAAGTTCGGGGTGGCGCCGGGCTACACCTCGGGCGACGGCTGGCTTCAGGCGATGAAGGACAGTTTCGACATGCTCTATGCCGAGGGCGCGCGCGCGCCCAAGATGATGTCGATCGGCCTGCATTGCCGCCTCGCCGGACGGCCCAGTCGTGCCGCGACCCTGGCACGCTTTCTGGATTACGTGGCGTCGAAGCCCAAGGTCTGGGTCGCCACGCGCGAGGAGATCGCGCGGCACTGGATCGGGACGCATCCGGCCGCCAAAGCCTGATTTCGGCCTGCGCCGTTACAATTGAAACACGAAAGGACTCGCGGGCCGGCCGGGCCGCGAGGCTCGCTGTTCGCGGCTTTCGCGATCGCCGAAGCCGTTAAAGCCCAGCCGGCTGCCTTTTTATCGACATGGGGCCCGGCTAGTCGGCGTCTGGCGTACGATGGTTGGGCCGTCGGGTCCTGCCGCGAACCGGGGTTTACCCTGGGGATAAACTCGTGTGAACAATGTCGGGTCGTGAACGCTCTTCAGCCAGCCCTCCTGCCGCTCCTGCTCGCCGCGCTCTGCGTCGGGCCGGGATGCGCCAAGAAGCCGCCGCCGGCAGCCGTCGTGCCGCAAGGCCCGGCGGAGCATGAGCTGTTCGTCCAGGCACGCAAGGACGAGGTCGTGCAGTCGCTCGCGGTCTGCGAGAGCGGCAGCTGGGGGCCGCATTCGAATCGCATCAGTGGCGGGCGCGGTTCCTATCACGGCCGCTTCCAGTACACGCCACGCACCTACATCACCCTGCAACAGCGCCGCGATGGCACCGTGCTGACGCCCCGGGAAGCCGTCGAGGCGGCGCAGGACTACGAAAAGGCGGCCGCCCTCACGTCCTGGGTGATGTTCGAGCAGGGCGAGACCTGGCACTGGCCCCTTTGCAACCGCAAGCTCGGCCTCGCCGCCAAGGTCCAGGAAATCAACGCCCTCTAATTCCAGGGCCGTCGTCTCGACCGAAGCCCCGAAGGGGCGTAGCGGAGAGACCTTCTCTCCACCAAAAGCCGGCTAATCGTCGATGGAAGGTCTCTCCGCTACGCCTCGCTGCGCTCGGCTTCGGTCGAGACGACGGAATCTTCAATGCAGCTCGCTGCAGAACTCCTGGATGCGCGTGCAGCCTTCGCGCAGGCTTGCCATATCTGTGGCATAGGAAATCCGGAAGTAGGGGCTCATCCCATAGGCAGCGCCCTGCACCGTGGCGACGTGCTTCTCTTCCAGCAACGCGGTGACGAAGTCGGTGTCGTTGGCGATCCGCGTGCCGGCCTTGGTGGTCTTGCCGATGCAGCCCGCGATGTTGGGGAACACGTAGAAGGCGCCCTCGGGCATATGACAGGTGACGCCCTTGGCGGCGCGCAGCATGGCAACGACCTCGTCGCGCCGCTTCTGGTAGTCGGCGGCCCGCTCCTTCAGCAATTCCTGCGGACCGTTGAGGGCAGCAACGGCGGCGGCCTGGCTGATGGTCGAGATGCCCGAGCCGATCTGGCCCTGCATGTTGGTCATGGCCGCAATCATCGCGCGCGGACCGCCCGCGAAACCGACCCGCCAGCCGGTCATGGCATAGGCCTTGGAGGCGCCGTTGACGGTGAGCGTGCGCTCCTTCAGCGCCGGCTCGACCTGGGCCACCGTGCTGAACGTCGCATCGCCGTAGACCAGGTGCTCGTAGACATCGTCGGCCATCACCAGCACGTGGCTGTGCTTCATCAGCACGTCGCAGATCTGGCGCATCTCGGTCGGCGAGCACACGGCGCCCGTCGGATTGTTGGGGAAGTTGAGCACCACCCACTTTGTCTTCGCCGTGATGGCGGCGTCGAGATCGGCGGCGCGCAGCTTGAACTGGTTGTTCTCGGGGCAGGAGACCGGCACCGGCTTCGCGCCGGCGATCACCGCTTGGTCGGCGTAGGAGATCCAGCCGGGGGCGGGGATGATCACCTCGTCGCCGGGGTTCACGCTGGCCATCAGCGCGTCGTACATGATCTGCTTGCTGCCGTTGGAGACCATGATCTCGTCCAGCGCATAGTCGAGATCGTTGTCGCGCCTGAACTTCCGCTGGATCGCCTCCTTGAGCGGTCTGATGCCGTCCTGCGGCGGGTACTTGGTTTCGCCGGCCAGGGCCGCCGTATGCGCGGCCTCGATGGCATGCGCCGGGGTGGGGAAGTCGGGTTCGCCCGAGGACAGGCCGACGATCTTCACGCCCTGGGCGCGCAGGTCGCGCACCTTGCGGGTCATCGCGGCCGAGGCCGACACCTTCACGTTCTTCAGACGATCGGCAACCTCGAACATGTGTCCCCTTGCTTCAGCTCTTCTTCCGAATGGTGAGGGCGATGCCGCCCAGGATGGCCGCCGAGGCGAGCAGCAGCCGGGCGGTGATCGGCTCGGCGAGTAGCACCGCGCCCCCCAGCGCTGCAATGGCCGGCACGCATAGCTGTATCGTCGCGGCCGAGGTGGCGGACAGCGCCGGCAACGCCGCGTACCACAGCACATAGCCGAGCCCGGACGTCACCGCGCCCGAGAGGACCGCGTAGATCAGGCCGGTCGAGTCGGGGCTGGTCTCCGTCGCTGCCGCAAGACTGAGTATGGCAGCGAAGGGCATGGCGCGGATGAAATTGCCGCCGGTCGCCGCGGTGGCGTCGCCGGCGCCGCGGCCCAGCAGCGAGTAGACGCCCCAGGCGAGCCCGGCCGCCAGCATCAGCCCTGCTGCCAACGGAGGCGGCGCCGAGAGGCCGGGCAACAACAGCCAGACGAGGCCTGCGATGGCGATCAACACACCGATCAGGCGGAGGCCCTTGAGTCGCTCTCCGGCGAACAGGCCATAAGCCGTCATGGTGAGCTGTACCGCACCGAACAGCAGCAGGGCGCCGGTCGCAGCGGTGAGATCGCGATAGGCGAAGGAGAAGCAGACCGCGTAGGCAAAGAGCATGGCGGCCATCGGCCAGCTGCCCGCCGCCAGCGGCTGCTTGCCGCGGGAGCGCAGCAGCACCCAGAGGACCAGTGCGCCGGAGGCGAGGCGGATCGAGGTGAAGCTCGCCGCGTCGATCGACGTGTCGCGCAGCGCCACACGACACAGCAGCGAGTTGCCGGCGAAGGCCAGCATCGCGAAGACGATCAGGAAGGCGACGCGCGCCGCTCCGCCCTCCCGGGCCATTTCAGTTCGCGAGCCCGTAGAGCTTCATCGCATTGTCGCGCACGATCTTTCGCTTGGTCTCCGTCGAGACTTGCGTCAGCTCCTTGGAAAGAAACTCCTGGCTGTCCGGCCAGATGCCGTCGGGATGCGGGTAGTCCGAGCCCCACATGACGTTGTCCTCGCCGAGATGGCGCAGCAGCTCGATGCCGACCGGATCGGTCTGGTAGGTGGCGTAGAACTGCCGGTGCCAGTACTCCGACGGCTTCATCTTGAGGTCGAGGTCCTGGAACTGGTCCTCCCATTCGAGGTCCATGTGCTGCAGCACATAGGGGATCCAGCCGAGGCCCGCCTCGCCGATCACGATCTTGAGGTTGGGATAGCGCGCGGGCGCACCCGAATAGATGAGCGACATCAGCATGGTGCTCATGTGCATCTGGAAGCCGGTGATGTGCGTGGCGAAGATGCGGCGCTGCACTTCAGGGGTGAACTTGGTGACGTCGGGCGAGCGGCCGCCGATCGTGTGGAAGTGCAGCGGGATGCCGGTCTCGTGGCCGAATTTCCACAGCGGCTCCCAGAACGGATCCCAGAGGGGCGTCATGTCGGGACGGTTGGCGATGTCGAGCCCCTTCACGCCGCGCCTGGCACACCGCATCGCCTCGGCGACGGACTCTTCCATGTCGTAGTTGGGGATGTTGGCCAGGCCGACCAGCCGGTCGGGCGCCTGCGTGCAGAACTCGTGGAGCCAGTCGTTGTAGATGCGCAGCATCACGATCGCGGCTTCCGGATCGTTCAGCCGGCCGCTCGATCCCAGCACGCCGTACAGCACCTCGGCCTGAACGCCATCACGATCCTGGTCCTTCAGGCGATGGTCGACCTCGGTCAGCCGGCGGATGCCCTTCTTGCCGTCGCTATAGAGGCCGGTCGAGGCCATGCGGTCGGAGCGGTGGATGATCCCCGGCACATATTCGCGTCCTGCCGAGCCCATGCCGTTGACCAGTCCGAACTTCGCGCCGTTGGCACTCGTCCATTCCGGTCCCTTGGGGCCGTCGACGACATGCGGCATGCGCGCCTTCATCGAAGCGGGTGCGTTGCTGGTGAAGAGATCCGGCGGCAGCCAGATCAGGTCGATATGCCCATCCGCGGAAATCACGTCGTATTTCATCGTTCGTTTCCTCCGGGCGCCCATTCCTCTGGAGTCGTCCATCTTCTAGAGTGCGCCGCCCGCATGTCCGTCGCAATGGGATGACAATGACCGAGACCGAGTGGCTTACCGAATTTGCGTCCGCGTTGAAGCGATCCGACATCGATGCTGCGACGGCGATGTTTGACGACGAATGCTACTGGCGCGACCTCGTCGCGTTCACCTGGAACATCGTGACGCTCGAGAGCCGCTCTGCGATTGCAGACATGCTCCGGGCCCGGCTTTCCGACGTGAAGCCCGACTCGTTCACGCTCTCGGGCCGGCCCGGCTGGTTCACCTTCGAGACCGCGCAGGGCCGCGGCACGGGACATGTCCGTCTGAAGGACGGCAAGGCCTGGACCTTCTTCACCGCGCTGATGGAGCTGAAGGGCTTCGAGGAGAAGAAGGGGCCGTCGCGCGAGAATGGCACGCAGCACGGGGCCTTCAAGGATCGCGTGACCTGGACCGACCGTCGCAAGGCCGATGCGAAGGAGCTGGGCTACGACCGCCAGCCCGACGTGCTGGTGATCGGCGGCGGGCAGGGCGGCATCGCGCTCGGCGCGCGCCTGAAGCGGCTCGGCGTCTCGACCCTGATCGTCGACAGCAATCCGCGGCCGGGCGATGCCTGGCGCAATCGCTACAAGTCTCTCTGCCTGCACGATCCGGTCTGGTACGACCATCTGCCGTACCTGCCATTCCCCGATCACTGGCCGATCTACACGCCCAAGGACAAGATGGGCGACTGGCTCGAGTCCTACACGAAGATCATGGAACTCGATTACTGGTCCTCGACCACGTGCAAGAGCTCGTCGTTCGACGGGAAGACGGGCGAGTGGACGGTCGTCGTCGAACGCGACGGCCGCGACGTGACGCTGACGCCGAAGCAGCTCGTCATCGCGACCGGCATGTCGGGCTTTCCGGAGATTCCGAACTTCCCCGGCGCCGAGCGCTTCAAGGGCACGCAGCATCATTCCAGCCATCATCGCGGCGGCGAGGGCTGGGCCGGCAAGACGTGCGTCGTCGTGGGCTCGAACAATTCCGCGCACGACATCGCCGCCGACCTGTGGGAGCACGGCGCCGACGTTACCCTGCTGCAGCGCTCGCCGACCCTGGTCGTGCGCGCCGATACGCTGGCGCGCAACCGGCCGCTCTATTCGGAGGAGGCGGTGGCCTCCGGCATCACCACCGAGATCGCCGATCTCACCACGGCGTCGATGCCCTACGGCGCGCTGCCCAAGGTTATGCAGCCCGTGGTCGATCAGATCCGGCGCGACGATGCGGACTTTTATGCGCGACTGGAAAAGGCCGGGTTCAAGCTGACCTTCGGCGAGGACAATACCGGCATCGGCCCGATGTATCTGCGGCGCGGCTCCGGCTACTACATCGATGTCGGCGCCTCGGAGCTGATCGCCGACGGCCGCATCAAGCTCAAGTCCGGTGTCGAGGTCGAACGCATGACCGAGGAGTCGATCGTACTGAACGACGGCACCGAACTGAAGGCCGACCTCGTCGTCTATGCCACGGGGTATGGCTCGATGAACCAGTGGGCGGCAAAGCTGATCTCGCCCGAGGTCGCCGACCGCGTGGGCAAGTGCTGGGGTCTGGGCTCCGAGACCGCCAAGGATCCCGGCCCCTGGGAAGGCGAGCTGCGCAACATGTGGAAGCCGACGGCGCAGGAGAACCTCTGGTTCCACGGCGGCAACCTGATGCAGTCGCGGCTCTACTCGATCTTCCTGTCGCTGCAGCTCAAGGCGCGGCTGGAGGGTCTGCCGACGCCGGTCTATGGCCGGGCGCCGGTGCACCACAAAGCGTGACGGGGAGCGGGGACGCGGGGCGGACTCGCGACGTAGACTGAACAGTATGCATCGCTCGACCCGCCGCCTCGTCCTCTCGCTCGGCCTCCTGCTGGCCGCCGCGGGCTGCTCGTTCAACATGGGCGAGCCCAACCTGCCGAAGACCGACTTCCGCGCGGACCTGAGCGGTGCGCGCGAGGTGCCGGCGACCGACAGCAAGGGCGAGGGCTATTTCACGGCCACCTACCGGCCGTCGACCAAGGTGCTGGAATACAGGATCAACCTGGTGCGCCTGAGCGGTCCGGTGCGCCAGGTCGGTCTCTACGGCCCCGCCGCGCCCGACCAGAACTCGGTGCAGGTCGTCTGGATCGACATCCCGTTTTACGCCGACCGGTCGACGGTGAACGACGGTGTAACGCTGACCGAGCAGCAGGCCCGCGAAGTGCTCGCCGGCCTTTGGTACGTCAACGTGATGACCGAGAAATATCCCGACGGCGAAATCCGCGGCCAGATCCTGCCGCTTAAGAAGTAGCATTCCCGTCGTCTCGACCGGAGCGCCGAAGGCGCGTAGCGGAGAGACCTTCCCTCCACCAAAAGCCGGCTAATCGTGGAGAAAAGGTCTCTCCGCTACGCCTCGCTGCGCGAGGCTCCGGTCGAGACGACGGGACTAAGTTGCTGGGTCCTCAATCGAACTTCAGCTTCCAGTCGATCCATTCGCACAGGCCGCGGCCCATCACGTCCTCGAGGTCGCGGCCCTTGAGCCAGGGCAGTTCCTCGGTGAAGAAGGTGACGCACTGGCGGTAGGTGCACTGCATGCGGGTGATGTCGGTGCCCCAGAAGAAGCGCTTGGGACCGAAGGCGTCGAAGATGCGGTGCAGCCCGTCCTGGATGTTCCGGAACGGATAGCCCTTGGTCGAATAATGCGGCGCGCCGGTCGCCTTCACTGCGACGTTGGGCAGCTTCGCCAGCGCCACCAGCTTGTCGAGATGGATGAAGGCTTCCTCGTCCTGGCCGTGGCGGTTGAGGCCGCAATGGTCGACGATCATCTTGAGGTTCGGGTGCTTCTCGGCGATCTCGCGGAACTTGTCGGGGAAGATGCCGCCCATCGTGGCGACCGGAATGCCCTCCTTCTCGGCGGCCGGCCACACCCAGTCGAGCAGCCCGTCGTTCAGCCACTTCTGCTCGGCGGGCTGCAGCAGCGCCCAGCGCAGGCCCATCATGCCGGGCTGGTCGCGCCAGCCCTTGATGCGCTCGCGGCTCTCGGGCGCTTCCAGCGGGAACTGGCCCATCACGGCGAAGCGGTCGGGATATTTCCGCGCGGCGTCGAGGGCGAGCTGGTTGGAGGTCGGATCCCAGCTGTAGGGCGGATGAATCAGCGCCGCAGCGACGCCGGCCTCGTCCATCTCCTTGAGTGCGTCCTCGGCCGTGAACGTCTCGACCTTGCGATGCAGGCCCGAGGGCGGCGTGACGGTCTGCGACCAGATGTGGATCTGCGCGTCGACGATCTTCATTTTGAGCTTCCTCAGTTCGGGGTCGGTGCCGCGGCGTCGAGCAGCTTCGCCTGCTTGAGCTCGCTCCACAGCTCGACCGGAATCTTCACGTTCATGTAGGCCACGTTCTGCTTCACCTCGGCGACGCTGAGCGCACCGGGGATGACGGAGCAGAAGGCGGGGTGGAACAGCGGGAACTGCATCGCCGCCGCACCGAGCGGCACGCCGTGCCGCTGGCACACCGCTTCGATCTTCTGCGCCTTGTCGACCAGGGGCTGTGGCGCCGCGACATAGTCGTGCGTCGCGCCGGCCTTCACGTTGCCGGTGAGGATACCGGAATTGTACGGCCCGCCCAGGATCACCGAGACGCCGCGCTTGGTGCATTCCGGCAGGAACTCCTCCAGCGCGCCCTGTTCCAGGAGCGTGTAGCGCCCGGCCAGCAGCATGCAGTCGAAGTCGCCGGCCTTGATGAAGCGCGTGCTGGTGTCGCTCTCGTTGATGCCGACCCCGATCGCGGAAATCACGCCGGCCTTGCGCAGCTCGTCGAGCGCACGGAAGCCCGAATCCATCACCGTCTTGAAGCGCTCGTCGAGGATCGCGCGATCCTTGATCGTCCAGAAATCCACGTCATGGACCAGCGCGATGTCGATCTTGTCGAGGCCGAGCCGGAAGTGCGAATGCTCCAGCGAGCGCATCACGCCGTCATAGGTGTAGTCGAACTGGGGCACGAAGCCCGGCAGCCCGTTCTCCCGAAAATCCTTGGGCAGCGCTTCGCCGGGCTTCCTTACGTGCAGGATCCGGCCGATCTTGGTCGAGAGCACGTAGCTGTCGCGCGGCTTATCGCGCAACGCCGCACCCATGCGCAATTCGCTGCGGCCATAGCCGTAGAAGGGCGAGGTATCGAAGTAGCGGATGCCGGAATCGTAGCCGTCGTTGGTGAGCTGTACCGCCTCCGCATCGGAGATGGTGGCGCGGAAACCGCCCATCGGCGCACCGCCGAGACCGATCTCGGTGACTTCCAGTTTCGTTTTTCCGACCTGCCGGCGCTTGAGCGCTGTCATGTTCGTTTCCTCCGAGGAAAGGGGAGAGTACGAATTGCCTCCGGCCAACGCCACAGGAGAGACCATGAGCGACGAGCGCCTCGTTCTGCACGGCAGTTTCACGTCGAGCTCGAGCTACAAGCCGATGCTCTTCCTCGCGCTCTCGGGCCTGCCGTTCTCGTTCCGCACCGTCAACCTGAAGAACGGCGTGCAGAAGGAAGCCGCACACCTCGCCATCAACCGCTACGGCCAGGTGCCGGTCCTGCGCCATCGCGGCCTCACGCTGGTGATGTCGAACGTGATCCTCGACTATCTCGCGCGCACGACCGGGCACTTCGAGCCGAAGACCGAGCAGCATCGCTGGCAGGCGCGCGAGTGGCTGTCGTGGGAGAACGACGCCCTCACCAATGTGGCCCGCGTCCGCCACTTTGCCCGCTTCCGTCCCGACGTGTCGCAGGACATCGTGAACTTCTTCCGGCCCGGTGCCGAGGCGGCGCTCGACTTCGCCGACAAGTCGCTGGCCGGGCGCGAATGGCTGGTGGGCGATGCCTGCTCGATCGCCGACATCGGCTGCTGGGGCCGCATGGTCTTCGCCCACGAAGGCGGCCTGTCGATCGACGGCCGTCCAAACCTCGCCGCCTGGCGCGACCGGATCAAGGCACTGCCGGGCTTCGCGCTGCCCTACGATCTGATCCCGAAGAAGGATACGGAGTTCGAGGGGCGCTGAAGGCACTCAGCGTGGCGGACTGATCTTCATGCTCCCAAGCACGGCTTCGGCGATTTTCCGCTGCGCCGGCGAATTGTCCGCAACTTCGATCCGGCTGAACAACGCCAGGTGCGTCTTGTCGATCCGTATGATGTACAGCGTCAGTCTCACAACGTCGCCGGCATCGTTCGTCGCCGCCGAAGGATAGGAAAAGCCCGGAAATCCCGATATCGAAACGGCGTCCTTTCGTTTCGGTGGGGCCGCCTTCGCGACCTTGAGCGCCGCTGTGGCGATTTCGTCGACGGTGTCATCGTCCCACGGCGTGTCGCCCGTCTCCAGCATCAGGGTGAAGGCCATACTGTGATCGCCGCTGGCCACGAGGAGACTGTCGTCGTCGCCTTCCTCGGTCGTCCAGTCGTCGGGTATGCGCAAGGAGAAGGCCGGATTGCCGGTCGCCGGAAAACGCACGTCCTTGGCGACGGCAGGCTGGGCGGCGAACAGTACGGCACACAGCGCCACCAGGATCGAAAAGCTACCGAGCTTGATCTTCATGTTGCGTCCCCTGCTGCGCCACCGTCGGGCCTTCGCTCATGGTCGTGGTGCGGCGCAGGTCGCGAACGATGTTGAGGTCGTCGAAGCGGCGGACGCGATGCATGGTCGTGCGGTTGTCCCAGATCACGAAATCATGCTTCGTCCAGCGATGGACGTAGACGAACTCGGGCTGCGTCGCGTGTTCCATCAGGTCGCGGATGAAGGCCATGGCCTCGGGCCTCGGCCAGCCGACGATGGCGCCGATATGGGCCGACATCAACAGGGATTTGCGCCCCGTCACCGGATGCGTGCGCACCAGCCGGTGCAGTACCGGCTTCATGCGGTGGCGCTCTTCGTCGGTGAAGTTGGTGAAGCCCAGCTGGCCGCGCGAGTAGATCAGCGAGTGCTCGCAGACCAGGTCTTCGATCTCGGCCTTGGTGGCCTCGTCGAGCGCGTCGTAGGCGGCGCGCATGTCGGCGAACTCGGTATTGCCGCCGTCGCGCGTCACGATGCGGCCGCTTAGCAGCGAATAGCGCGCGGGCACGACGCGGAAGGTGGCGTCGGAGTGCCACAGCCGGTTGCCGAGCGCGGCCATGCGGCGGCGGTCGTCGCGCTCCAGCTTCCTGTTCTCCTTGTCGAGGTTGGAGACGTCGGCGAAGGCATCGTGCAGGCGCATGTCCGCCGCGGTCATGCCCGTGTTGGCGGCCACCTGCAGCGGGCCGAAGTTGCGCGTGAAGTCGAGTTGCTGCTCGTCGGTCATGTCCTGGCCGGGCAGGACGAGCACGGCATACTTGTCCATGCCGGCCTCGATCGCCGCGACATCGGCCGGTGTCAGCGGCCGCGTCGCGTCGATGCCGGTCATCTCGGCGGCGAAGTGGGGCTGCAGCGGCTGGAGCGGACGCGTCTCGATCGGCAACAGGACCTCCCTTGGGTGAGGAGCCCTAGCGCAGGGCGGCCGCGATATTACCACCGTCCACGGTCGTGACAGCGCCCGTCGTCTTCGCCGCCTTGGCCAGCGAAACGAAGGCCTGTGCGACGTCGTCGGCCGTCACTTCGAGGCCCAGCAGGTTGCCGCCCATATAGTCGGCCTCGCTGAGACCGCGCGCCTTGGACCGCTGGGCGATCATTTCGTCCGTCAGGAGACCGGTGCGGATGCGGTCGGCATTCACGGCATTGGCGCGGATACCGTCGGCGCCATGGTCGAGCGCGTACTGACGCATCAGGAACAGCGTCGCGGCCTTGGGCAGCCCATAGGGTCCGAAGTCCGGTCCCGGATTGACCGCCTGCTTGGAGGTGTTGAACAGCAGGCAGCCGCCCAGACCCTGGGTGCGCATGATGCGGACGGCGTTCTGCGCCACGCTCTGGTGGGCCCAGAAGTTGAGTTCGAAGCTTTTGCGCAGCACGGCCTCGTCGACGTCGCCGATGCGACCCTGCCAGGCCGCGCCCGCGTTGGACACCACGATGTCGACGCCGCCGAAGGTCGCCGCGACCGTGTCGAAGGCTTCGCGCACCGACTGCGGATCGGTGACGTCGCAGGTGACGCCGAAGCCCTTGACCTTCGAAACGTCCCGGTCGAGCACCGCGACCTCGGCGCCCTCGCGCGCGAAGGCGGCCGCGGTCGCTGCCCCAATGCCCGACGCGCCGCCGGTCACGACCACGATGCGCCGCGCCAGCGGCTTCTCGGCCGCGGCGCTGAGCTTGGCCTGTTCGAGCGACCAGTATTCGATGTCGAAGATGTCGGGCTCGGGAATGCACTCGTAGGTGCCGAGCCGCTCGGCATCGGCGATCACCGCCACCGTCGTCTCGGCGAGATCGGCCGCGATCTTGGCGTCCTTCGACGTGTTGCCGATCCCGAACAGGCCGACGCCGGGCACCAGCGCCACGCGCGGGATCGGATCGAGCTCCTTCTTCGCCGTGATCTGCTTGCCGTTGTAGCGTGCGAAATAGGCGTGATAGTCGGCCGCGAACTTTTCGAGCGCGGCCTTCGTCTCGCTCGTGAACGTATCGAGCTTGCCGGCTTCCGGCGCGGGCGCGACGAAGGCCACGTTCTTGGTGCGGATCGCATGGTCGGGCGTCACCGGACCCTGCTGGCTGTAGCGCGCGATCTCCTTGCCGTTCACATAGGCCAGGATCTCGGGCGAGCTGCGGAACTCAAAGACGAAGCGTTGTGCGGCTTCGCGGCCGCCGCTCTTCGCCGGCAGCGAGAACAGTCCGCGCAGGATCGGCGCGATTTCGGCCGCCGTTGCGGGAGTTGCCGGCAGGGTGGCGCCCGGGAAGATCTTGCGTGTGGCCTTGGCGAGACGCTGCTCGGCCATCGTCACGAGATCGATCATGCGGACATAGGCTTCCTCGGCCGTCGCGCCCATCGAGAAGATGCCGTGCTTCAGCAGGATCAGCCCCTCGACGTCGGGGTTCGCGCGCGCGATCTCGGCGGTCTTCTTGGCGAGCGCGAAGCCCGGCATGACGTAGGGGACCAGCGCCGCGCGCCTGCCGTAGAGATCGGCCGCCAGCTCCGCGCCGTCGGGCTGGTCGGTCAGCGCCAGCACCGCGTTGGAATGCGTATGGTCGATGAACTTGTGCGGCAGAAACGCGTGCAGCAGCGTCTCGACCGACGGGTTGGGCGCCTTGCTGTCGAGCAGGTTGGCGCGCTGGACGTTCACCATGTCCTCGTCGCTGAGGGCCTGCAGTCCTTCCAGTTCGCGCAGCGGCGCGAGGCGGACGGCCGGCAGGCCGGGCGCCTCGATCGTGCCCATGTCCCAGCCGCTACCCTTGACGCAGAGCACGTCGAGCGCCTGGCCGGTGACGTCGGCCATGCGCGTCTTTACAGAAGTGTTGCCGCCGCCGTGCAGCACCAGCTTCGGCTCGCCGCCCAGCAGGCGTGTCGTGTAGACGCGCAGAGCCAGGTCCTCGCCGATGCCCTTGGCGGCGTGGCTCGCGATGGCTTGCTGGGCGTCGTCGTCGGACCAGAGGTTCTTCATGGCGCTGCCTATTCTCCCGGCTCGATCCCGGCATCCTTGGCGATCTTCACCCAGGTCGCGATCTCCCGCTCCTGGTACGGCTTGAACTGCGCGGGGTCGCGCGGCTCGACGGTGAAGCCGAGCTTGTCGATCTTCTCGACGACCTCGGGCTTCTTCAGGCTCTTCATGATCTCAGCCGAGAGCCGGTCGAGCGCGGGCTGCGGCGTCGCTGCCGGCGCGAAGAAGGCGGCCCACGACGAGGCGTTGGCGCCGGTCACGCCCTGCTCCTCGAGCGTCGGCACGTCTGGCAGCTGCGGATTGCGCTTGGCGCTGCCGATCGCGATGGCGCGGATCGTGCCGGCCTTGATCTGGGCGAGCACGCTGGGCAGCGTCGAGTTGGAGATGTCGATGCGGCCGCCGACCAGGTCCTGCACCAGCGGCGGCGCGCCGCGATAGGGCACCTGGGTCATCTTGATGCCGGTGCGGGCCATGAACAGTTCGGTCGAGAGATGCGAGCCCGAGCCGATGCCGGTGGAGCCGTAGTTCAACTCGCCGGGCTTGGACTTGGCCAGCGCGACAAGCTCCTGGATGTTCTTCACCGGCAGGTCCTTGCGCACGACGAAGACATGCTCGAAGGCGCCGGCGCCGGCCAGCGGCGCGAAGTCCTTCACCGCGTCGTAGCCCGGCTCCTTCAACATGAACATGTTGTTGCCGTGGGTCTGGTTGTTGCCGAACGTGATCGTCAGTCCGTCCGGCTTGGCCTTGGCGACGGTGCGCGTGCCGATGGCACCGGCACCGCCCGAGATATTCTCGACCACGACCTGCTGCCCGAGCGGACCGGAAATGTCGGCGGCGACGATGCGCGCGATCACGTCGGTCGGGCCGCCGGCCGGATAGGCCACGACCATCTTGATGGGGCCGGACGGTTGCCAGGCCGATTGTGCGTTCTGGGCAAAGGCGGGCCCAGAGAAAACAGACTGGGCGAAGGGCGCGGCGAGCAGGCCGGCGCTGAACAGACGACGCTTGATCATGAGATCTGCTTCCTAGGCGTGTGAAATGACGATCTTGCCGAAATGCTTCTGGCTCTTGAGGTGCCGGTAGGCAGCCTGGGCCTCGGCGAACGGGAACACCTTGTCGATGACGGGCTTCAGCCCGTTCGCCTCGATGGCGCGGTTCATCGCCTCGAACATCTGCGTGCTGCCGACATAGAGGCCCTGGACCTTGAGGTTGCGGCGCAGGATCGGCATCGGATCGAGCGTCGCCATCCCCGACAGCAGCCCGATCACCGCGATCGAGCCACCCAGCCGGGTCGCCAGGAAGGAGCGCGGCAGCGTGCCGGCGCCGCCGACCTCGACCGTGATGTCGGCGCCGCGGCCGCCGGTCAGCTTCAGCGTTTCCTGGTCCCAGTCCGGCGTCGTCTTGTAGTCGACCACCGCCTCGGCGCCCATCTGCTTCAGCCGTTCGGCCTTGGCGGCGGAACTGGAGGTGCCGATGACGCGGGCGCCGAACATCCGCGCGAACTGCAGTGCAAAGATGGAGACGCCGCCGGTGCCCTGGATCTGCACCACGTCGCCCGCCTTGATGTGGCCGATCTCGACCAGGGCGTTCCACGCCGTGACGGCGGCACAGGGGAGGGTGGCGCCTTCCTCGTAGCTGAGATGCGCCGGCAGCTTCACGACGCCTTCTTCCTCGAGCACCGCGAGTTCGGTCAGCATGCCGTCGACCGCCCCGCCCAACGCGGAGGGCATGGCGCTCTCGCTGATGGCGCCGCCGAACCAGCGCTGCATGAAGCAGCCCGCGACCCGGTCGCCAACCTTGACCCGGCTCACGCCCGGTCCGACCGCGACGACCTCGCCCGCGCCGTCCGACAGCGGGATGAGGTCGGGCTTGGCCGCCGACCGTGCATACTGCGCCTCGATGGTGAGCAGGTCGCGGTAGTTCAGCGACGTCGCCCTGACCCGCACCAGCACCTGCCGCGGTCCCGGCGTCGGGTCCGGCCGCTCGGCCAGGGTGAGCGAGTCGATGCCCTTGGGGGTGGGGATGACATAGCACTTCATTGGTCGGCTCCCGTAAGCGCAGGCGCTTGAATGGCGCACATTATGACGTCCCGCACATTGTCCTGAGCGCAGCGAGGGACCTTGTTTGGCAGTCGGAAAGGTCCCTCGCTGCGCTCAGGATGACAATGGGGGCGGTGCAGGCGGGGTGCGCCATCGTCACTTGGCGTCGCCCTTCAGTTCGATGATGGTCTTGGCCATGACGGCCTCCTGGTCCCAAGGGAACAGGATCCAGGTGTCCTGGCTCACCTCGGTGACATAGCTGTCGACCACCGGCCGGCCGGCGGGTTTTGCATAGACCGTGGCGAAATGGGCCTCGGGGAGCATGGTGCGGACCGCGCGGGCGGTGACGCCGGTATCGACCAGATCGTCGACGATCAGCCAGCCGGCGCCCTTGTCCTGCTCGGCCGAGGTGCCTTTCAGCAGCTCGACCTTGGCCCCGCGTTCCATGCGGTCGTAGGTCGAGCAGCAGACCGTGTCGATCAGGCGAAGATTCAGTTCGCGCGCAATGATGGCGGCCGGGACGAGGCCGCCGCGGGTGATCGCGACCAGGCCCTTGAAGGGTCCGAGGTCGGCCAGCCGCCAGGCCAGCGCCCGTGCGTCGCGATGCAATTCCGTCCACGAGACGGGGAACATCCTGTTGTAACCAGCACTGCCCGCCATGCGATTTCGTCCCTGGATCCTGTCCGGTTTGGCTTGCCCCTACGGGAGGGCTGCACTAACACCTTCGGCCGAAGCTTAGAAGCGCGCGCCGCTGGGAAACAGCGCGTGCGGGGGAATATGGTACGGGGACTGCTGCAAAATGGGATTTGAGCTGACGCCCGCTTTCTGGAGCGGTCTGACCCAGATCATTCTGGTCAACATCATCCTGTCGGGCGACAACGCCCTCGTCATCGCGCTCGCCTGCCGGAACCTCGAGAAGAAGCACCAGCGGCCCGCCATCATCATCGGCAGCGGCGGCGCCATCCTGTTGCGAATCCTGTTCGTTCTGATCGTCGACTACCTGCTGTCGGTTCCCTTCCTGAAGCTCATCGGCGGCATGCTGCTCCTGTGGATCGGCATCAAGCTGGTGCAGGGCGAGGAAGAGGGCGAGGGCGGTGTCAAGGCGGCCAGCTCGCTGAGTTCGGCCATCCGCACCATCATCATCGCCGACGCCGTGATGAGCCTCGACAACGCCATCGCGATCGCCGCGGCCGCCAAGGGCGACACGACGCTGATGGTGCTGGGCCTCATCATCTCCATCCCGCTGATCGTGTTCGGTGCCACGCTGATCATGGCCCTGCTCAACCGCTTCCCGGTCATCGTGATCGCCGGCGGCGCGCTGCTGGGCTGGATCGCAGGCGAGGTGCTGGCCACCGACCCGGGCTATGCCGCCAAGCTCACCGCCCTCACGCCGCATGCCAAGACGATCCTCGAGATCGGCTGCGCGGTGCTGGTCGTGGCGGTCGGCTACTTCCTCCAGCACCGGGCGAAGCAAAAGCACAGGGCACACGATCCGGTCGATCTCGCGGCAACCAAGAGCAAGGAGTAGCGACCATGCACAAGATCAATGCCATCCTCGTCGCGGTCGACGGCTCGGAGACGTCCGATCGGGCAGTCCAGCATGCGCTCGACATGATCGCCACCGGCTGCGCGGCCGAGCTGCATCTGCTGAACGTACAGCCGAGTGTCGGCGGTGCCGTCTCGACTTTCGTGTCGCGCGAACAGATCGATTCCTATCACCGGGAAGAGGGCGAAAAGGCCCTCGCCTCGGCGGTGGCGATGGCGCAGAAGGACTCGGTGACGGCCAAGACGCATGTCGGCGTCGGTCGCCAGGGCGAGATCGTCGCCGACTTCGCCCGCAAGCTGGGCGCGGGCCTGGTCGTGATGGGCACGCGCGGCCATACCGGTCTCACCGGCGTGCTGCTGGGTTCGGTGGCACAGGACGTGATCGCGCACTCCCAGGTACCCGTCACCCTCGTCAAGTAGCCATCCCGGCCGCGACGGCGTAGAACGCGGGCCCTGCAGGAGGACCGCGTTTGGCCGAGGAGATGTGGCGACACGAGGCGCTCGCGCCCTATGCGACGCTGCCGTGGCAGAGCAAGGGACGCTACCATCGCGAGGCCGAGTCGCCGAGCCGAAGCCCGTTCCAGCGGGACCGCGACCGCATCATCCATTCGACGGCGTTCCGCCGGCTGAAGCACAAGACGCAGGTCTTCGTGTTCCACGAGGGCGACCATTACCGCACGCGCCTGACCCATTCGCTGGAAGTCGCCCAGATCACGCGCACGATCTGCCGCGTACTGCGCCTCGACGAGGATCTCGGCGAGGCCGTGGCGCTGGCCCACGATCTCGGCCACACGCCGTTCGGCCATGCCGGCGAGGAGGCGCTGCACGGCGTCATGACGCCCTATGCCGGGTTCGACCACAACGCCCAGACCCTGCGCATCCTCACCAAGCTCGAGGACCGCTACGCCGAGTTCAACGGGCTGAACCTCACCTGGGAGACCCTCGAGGGGGCGGTCAAACACAACGGCCCGCTGTTGAAGCCGGGCCGGGCGCTCGCCGAATTGCCGGCCGCGATCGTCGACTATTGCAAGGACCACGACCTCGAGCTCGACGGCCATGCCGGGCCGGAAGCGCAGGTGGCGGCGCTGAGCGACGACATCGCCTACAACAACCACGACATCGACGACGGGCTGCGGGCCGGCCTGTTCGAGGTCGCGGACCTGCTCGACCTGCCGCTGGTCGGCGAGATGTTCTCCCTGGTGAGCGACAAGTATCCCGGCATCGACCAGACCCGCCTGATCCACGAGGCGGTGCGGCGCGTGATCAACGCCATGGTCGAGGATGTTGTGGCCGAGACGCGCCGCCGGCTGGCCGACGCCGCGCCGAAGTCGGTGGCCGACATCCGCGCCCTGGGCCGGCCCGTCGTGGCTTTTTCCGAGGCGATGGCCGCGACCGAGAAGACCGTGAAGCGCTTCCTCTACACGCGCATGTACGAGCACTGGAAGCTCAACCGCTCGCATTCCAAGGCCCGCCGTGTCGTGGTCGACCTGTTCGAGCTTCTGTTCGCCGAACCCAACTGCCTGCCCTCGCCGTGGCGCGAGAAGGCCGAGCAGGCCGGCACCCATGCCCGGGCCCGCGTCGTGGCCGACTACATCGCCGGCATGACCGACCGCTTCGCCCTCGACGAGCACCGCCGCCTGTTCGACCTCTATTCCTGAGCTCCAGTCGAGACGACGGGGAAGGGAAGAGGGGCTCCCGGATGACAAAAGGCGCGGATTCGGCAATACCCGGCCCATGAATCCCTACCGTCATTTCATCGGCGAGATCGTCGCGGCCCTCCAGTCCATGCAGGCCGCGGGGGAACTGCCCGAAAAGCTCGATTTTTCCGCCATCACGGCCGAGCCGCCGCGCGATGCCGCGCATGGCGACATCGCGACCAACGCCGCGATGGTCCTGTCCAAGGCGGCGGGCAAGAAGCCGCGCGACATCGCCGAGCCGCTGCTGGCGCGGCTCAAGGCCAATCCCGACGTGGTCGATGGGACGGTGGCGGGGCCGGGCTTCCTCAACCTCAAGATCGCCGACGGATTCTGGCGCGCGCGCCTCGGCGACTGCCTGAAGGCCGGGGTCGCCTATGGCGATTCGACGATGCGCAAGGCCCGGAAGGTGAACGTCGAATATGTCTCGGCCAACCCCACGGGGCCGCTGCACGTCGCGCATGCGCGCGGCGCGGTCGTGGGCGACGCGCTGGCCAACCTGCTGCACAAGGCGGGCTTCGAGGTCACCAAGGAATACTACATCAACGACGCGGGCGCCCAGGTCGACAAGCTCGGACAGTCGACCTACCTGCGCTACCGCGAGGCGCTCGGCGAGACGATCGACTCGATTCCCGAGGGCCTCTATCCCGGCGAGTATCTGAAGGACGTGGGCGCCGCGATCGCCAAACGTGACGGGGCGCGCTGGATCGGCAAGCCCGAGTCCGACTGGCTTCCCGAGATGCGCGCCTTCGCCATTGCCACGCTGATGGCGGAGATCAAGGCCGACCTGGAGACGCTGGGCGTCCATATCGACGTGTTCTCGTCGGAGCGCGCCCTGGTCGAGAGCGGCGCCGTCGACCGCGCCTTCGAGGAGCTGACGAAACAGGGTCTCATCTACCAGGGGCGGCTGGAGCCGCCGAAGGGGCAGCTTCCCGACGATTGGGAGGATCGCGAGCAGACGCTGTTCCGGGCCACCCAGTTCGGCGACGAGGTCGACCGGCCGCTCAAGAAGTCGGACGGGACCTGGACCTACTTCGCCAACGACATCGCCTATCACCACGACAAGTACCGGCGCGGCTTCGCCGACATGATCGACGTGTGGGGCGCCGACCATGGCGGCTACGTCAAGCGCATGAAGGCGGCGGTCAGCGCCATCACCGAAAAGCAGGGCGAGCTCGACGTGAAGCTCTGCCAGCTCGTGCGCGTGATGCGCAACGGCGAGCTGGTGCGCATGTCCAAGCGCGCCGGCACCTTCGTGACCCTGCGCGACCTGCTCGACGAGGTCGGGCCCGACGTCGTGCGCTTCACCATGCTCACGCGCAAGAACGACGCGCCGTTCGACTTCGATCTCGTGAAGGCCACCGAACAGTCACGCGACAACCCGGTCTGGTATGTCCAGTATGGGCATGCGCGGACCCGCTCCGTGATGCGCCAGGCGACGGCCGCGGGCATCGCGATCGACGGTCTCGACGGCGCGCCGCTCGACCGGCTGTCCGATGTCGGCGAACTCGCGCTGATCCGGATGATCGCGCAGTGGCCGCGTCAGGTCGAAGCGGCCGCGGTGGCGCACGAGCCTCATCGCATCGGCTTCTATCTCTACGACCTGGCAGCCGCCTTCCATTCCCACTGGAACCGGGGACGGGAGGAGCCGGGCCTGCGCTTCGTGATCGAAGGCGACTCCGATCTCACGCGCGCGCGTCTGGCATTGGTACAGGGAATCGGTTTTGTGATAGGATCAGGATTAAAGGTCTTCGGCGTAACACCCGTCGATGAAATGAGATAACAAATGCATGTTCGCCGGTCCCCCTCCGGCGACGGACCAACGATCTACCGGCCCAACGAGTCGGTAGCTGTGCGGCTCGATCCTCCGCCTCGGCCCGTCGCGCATGAACCTGATTCTATACCCCCGCCGCCGCGGGACTCGCTGCTCATGCGGGTCAACCGGCGCCGCGGCCAGATCCTCACGGTGATGGTCTCTGTCGCCGCCGTGGCGAGCTTCGGCTCGGTCGTCTGGTGGGCGCACAACCAGGACGTCAAGGCAGGCGGCCGCGGGCTGGAACCGCTGGTTGTGCAGGCGCCGACGACGCCGGCCCGCATCAAGCCCGAGAATGCTGGTGGACTGGTGCCGCCGAACCAGGACAAGGAAGTCTTCAACCGCATCTCGCCGGGAACCGTGCCGGCGCAGCCGGAGAAGCTGCTGCCGGTCGCCGTGACGCCCAAGCTGCCGCCCAACGGACTGCCGTTGCCGGCCGCGCCGAAGGAAACCGAGACGGCGGCGACGAGGACGCCGACGCCGCTGCAGCCGGTCTCGACCACGACGGCCCCGGCCATTGCCGAGCCGAAGGTGCCCGCCAATCCGCCGAACATGCAGCCGGCGACCACTACGCCGACCACGACCGAGAGCGGTCCCAGCATCGCCAGCCTGATCGAGAACATGTCCGGCCCGACCGGCGGCTGGCGTATCCAGGTCGCCTCGGTGAAGAACGAGGACGTCGCCAAGTCGACCTGGGCGCGCCTGCAGAGCGCGCACGGCGAACAGTTGTCGAAACTGCGCATGCAGGCGGTGCGCGTCGATCTCGGCGATCGCGGCGTCTGGTACCGCGTGCAGGCCGGCCCGCTCGACGAGAAGCAGGCCCATTCCGTCTGCGCCTCGCTGAAGGCCCGCAAGGCCGACTGCGTTTCGGTCCCGCCTGCGCGCTGAGGCCGGCGGGGTGAGGTCTCTTCGATGAGCCGGCCGTGCGCGCTGATCCTAGGATGCGCCGGAACCGAGCTGTCGGCGGAGGAGCGCGCCTTCTTCCGCGACGCCGATCCGATGGGCTTCATCCTGTTCGCGCGCAACATCGACACGGTGGAGAGCACCCGCCGCCTGACCGACGATCTTCGCTCGTGCGTGGCGCGCGGCGAGGCGCCGGTGCTGATCGACCAGGAGGGCGGCCGGGTCGCCCGGCTGCGGCCGCCGCAATGGCGCAAGGCGCCGCCGGCCCGGCTGCTGGGCGACCTCTATGCCCGCGATCCCGACGCCGGGCTCGAGGCTGCGAAGCTCAATTCCCGGCTGCTGGCGGCGGACGTGGCCTCGGTCGGCTGCGACGTCGACTGCCTGCCCGTTCTCGACATCGCTTTCCCCGAGACACATGCCGTGATCGGCGACCGCGCCTATGCCGACCGGCCCGAACCGGTCGCGGCGCTGGGCCGGGCCGCGGCCGAGGGGCTGATGGCCGAGGGCGTGATGCCGGTCATCAAGCACATTCCCGGACATGGCCGCGCCACGGTCGACAGCCACGAGGCGCTGCCGAGGGTCACGGCCCCGCGCGCCGAGCTGGAGCGGACAGATTTCGTGCCCTTCAAGCTGCTGTCCGACCTGCCCTGGGCAATGACGGGTCATCTCCTGTTCGAGGCGATCGACTCGAAGGACTGCATCACTGTTTCTGCGGGCGCCGTGCAGGACGTGATCCGGTCCCATATCGGCTTCGACGGGCTGCTGCTGTCGGACGACCTCTCGATGCAGGCGCTGGGCGGGTCGCTCGGCGACCGGGCGGCGCGCGCGCTGGCCGCCGGCTGCGACATCGCCCTGCACTGCAATGGCCGGATGGCCGAAATGGTCGAGATCGCGGGCCGGACCGGTCCGATGACCGAGCGCGCCCATCGACGTTTCCAGGACGGCCGCAGTTTTCTCGCCCGCCATCGCGATCCCGCCGGCACCCGCGGGCTTGCCGAGGCAGCCCGACGAGTCGCCGAACTCCTGCCGGAATGGGGATAAGGCAGGGCCAAATCATGTGGCGGTAGGCTCTTCCGCTCACTAAACCGGGACTGCATGACCGAACCCGCCAGCCCGCCCCCCGAGGAGGCGCCCGTCGCCGATGGTGCCGCTGCACCGGCTGACGCGACTCCGGCCCCGGGCGCCGCTGCCGACGCCTTCGGCGCGACAGGACCCGACGTCATCGCGCCGGGCGAGGGCGAGCTGATCGTCAATCTCGAGGGTTTCGAAGGCCCGCTCGACCTGCTGCTGAGTCTAGCCCGCGACCAGAAGGTCGACCTGCGCAAGATCTCGATGGTGGCCCTGGTCGATCAGTACCTGGTCCACATCCACCAGGCGCGCCGCATGCGGCTCGAGCTGGCCGCCGACTATCTCGTGATGGCGGCATGGCTGGCCTATCTGAAGTCGCGCCTGTTGCTGCCGGAACCGCCCGCCGGCGAGGAGCCGTCCGGCCAGGAAATGGCCGACGCGCTGCAGTGGCAGCTGCGCCGCCTCGAGGCAATGCAGGAGGCCGGCGCGCGCCTGATGGCGCGGCCGCAGCTCGGCCGGGACATCTTCTCGCGCGGCCAGCCCGAAGGCATCGTGGTCGTGCGCCGAGCGGTGTGGGACGTGAAGCTCTACGACCTGCTGAGCGCCTACGGCTCGCAGGTCAGGCCGAAGGACGCCGACACCTACCAGATCAAGCCGATGGAGTTCTTCTCGGTCGAGGAGGCGGCGGAGCGTCTCGGCCGCATGCTGGGCATCGCCATCGACTGGCAGTCGCTCGAAGCCTTCCTGCCGGCCGGCCTGACCGATCCCGCGCGCCGCCGTTCGGCGATCGCGGCGACCTTCGTCGCCGGCCTCCAGCTTGCCAAGGACGGGCAGATCGAGCTGCGCCAGACCGAGCGCTTCGGCCCCATCCATTTGCGTAAACGTACCGACCAGCAGTGACGGTCCCCGACATGTCAGACATCGAAAACGCCACGCCCCCGGTCGAGGATCTCGACAAGCCCGCGCTCGTTCCCGAGGAGGCCGCCGCGAAGGACGAGGCTGGCAAGGACGACGACGAAAAGAAAGAGGATGACGACGTCGAGGACGGCGGCTCGGACGATTCCGATGATGATGATTCGGACGATGACGATGATGACGACGACGACGACGATGACGGATCGGATGACGACGAGCCGGACGGCGACGAAGTCGATGAAGAAGACGAGGACGACGAGGACGACGAGGACGACGACGACGACGAGGCTGAGGCTGAGGCTGAGGCTGAGGCTGAGGAGTCCGACGGCGACGATCGTGACGAGGATGACGGCGACGGCGATAAGCCTGCGAAAGATCCTTCGGTAGAAGAGAGTTCGGCGCCGGACGCGCCCGTGGAGGATGTTCTGGCCGAGACCGTGGCCGCTGAGGCCGTCGCGGTGGCGGCCGTGTCCATGGCGGCAGCCGCTGCCGCGCCGGCCGGCGAGGTGACCGACGTCGTCTCGCCCGATCATGCCCAGCATCTGCGGCTGCTCGAGGCGTTGATCTTCGCTGGCACCCAGGCGCTCGGCGAGAAGGAGCTGGCGGAGCGGCTGCCCAACGATGCCGACGTGAAGCGCCTGCTGGCCGATCTCGCGGAACTCTATGCCGGTCGCGGCGTGAACCTCGTGCAGGTGGCGGGCGGGTTTGCCTTCCGCACGGCGCCCGATCTCTCCGAGAAGCTCAAGATCGAAAAGCCGGTGACGCGCAAACTGTCGCGGGCCTCGGTCGAGACGCTGGCCATCATCGCCTACCACCAGCCGGTGACGCGTGCCGAGATCGAGCAGGTCCGCGGCGTGGGCTTGAGCAAGGGCACGCTCGACCTGCTGTTCGAGCAGAACTGGATCAAGCCGATGGGGCGCCGCCGGGCGCCGGGCAAGCCGGTGACCTGGGGCACGACGGACTTTTTCCTCGAACATTTCGGCCTGCCGAGCCTCGACGATCTGCCGGGCCAGGAGGAATTGAAGGCCGCCGGGCTCTTGGATGCCCGCTCCCAGCCCCCCATGTTCAGGCCGGACGAACCCGATCTGCCGCTGGAGCCAACGGAGGACGAGGCCGACGAGCCTCTCGCCGTCGAGGAGAGCCCTGCGGAAAGCGGGCGCTGACGCCCCAGAACCACCTTATTCGACAGGTTGCCGGGGCTTCGTGCCGGGTGCCATAATCGGCATAAGAAGTTCGACACGCCGATTGCAATAGATTTTGGGAGCATTGTGAAATGGGAAGCTTCAGCATTTGGCACTGGCTGATCGTGCTGGCCGTCGTGCTGCTGCTCTTCGGCGGTCGCGGCAAGGTCTCGCAGCTCATGGGCGACTTCGGCAAGGGCCTCTCGGCCTTCAAGAAGGGCGTCGGAGGCTCGCAGGAAGAGACACCGCCGCAGGCTCAGCCGGGTACGCAGCCGGGCGACAGCGCCAAGCCGATCTCGGCTCAGGCGACGACCAACCCGCCGGGCGGAACGGTCCACCACCAGGACAGCGCCGCCAAGATCTGAGACGCGGGCGACGTGAGGGCCTGACCGGCCATGTTCGGTATCGATAGTCCTGAGCTGATGGTGATTGCGGTCGTGGCGCTCGTCGTCATCGGCCCCAAGGAACTGCCAGGCCTGCTGCGCAGCTGGGGCAAGTGGATGGCCCAGATGCGCGGCATGGCCTCGGAATTCCGCGGCCATGTCGACGAGATGGTGCGCCAAGCCGATCTCGACGACGTCAAGAAGCAGCTGACCGCCTCACCCGGCCTCGACCTGCAGGCGCTCGACCCGACCCGGGAGATCAAGAGCGCGCTACAGGAAGGCATGGCCGAGGGCGAGAAGGCGATGGCCGACGCAAAGGCCAACTTCGACAACCCGCTCGTCGAACCGGAATCGGCACCGCAGATCGCGGCCGAGCCCCAGCCCGCGCTCGAGAGCGCGGAGGCGACACCCGTCGCGGGGCTGGACGCGACCCCGGCGACGGCGCCGATGGTTGCCGAAACGGCGGTATCCGAAGCTCCGGTGCCGGTGGTTTCAGCCGAAGAGAAGCCGGCCAAGGCCGTTGCGGCCGGCTGAGCGCCAACTTGCGCTTTGAATTGCGCACCAAAGGGCGGCATAACGCGGCTCCCAACGCTGCGATGTAATCCGTGACCCAGGCATACGACGGACCCGAAGACGACAAGCCGATGCCGCTGCTCGACCACCTGGTCGAGCTGCGCAAGCGCCTGATCTATGCGCTCGTGTGCTTCTTCGCGGTCTTCTTCATCACGTTCTATTTCGCCAAGCCGATCTTTTCGTTCCTGATCCAGCCGGCGCTGGCCGACGGCTACAAGGTCATCGTCCTCGACATCTTCGAGTTCTTCTTCGTCACGGTGAAGCTATCGGCGTTCGTGGCGCTGATCGTGGGCTTTCCGCTGATCGCGGTGCAGATCTGGCTGTTCGTCGCGCCGGGCCTCTATCGTCACGAGAAGCGGGCGTTCATCCCGTTCCTGGTCGCCACGCCGTTCATGTTCTATGCCGGCTGCGCGCTGATGTACTATGTCGTGCTGCCGTACGTGATCAACTTCATGCTGACGCAGTACGCGCCGCCGGACATCGAGAAGACGCTGAGATCGTCGGACTATCTCGAACGCATCCTGCAGCTCGTCTTCGCCTTCGGCTTCGCCTTCGAGGTCCCGGTCCTGCTGACCCTGCTTATCCAGGTTGGCATCGCCACCACCGAGGGGCTGAAGTCCAAGCGCCGCTACGCCGTCGTCGTGGCCTTCGTGATTGCCGCCGTGCTGGCGCCGCCCGACGTGGTGAGCCAGATCGCGCTGGCGATTCCGCTGATGGCCTTCTACGAGATCAGCATCCTGATCGGCGGCGTGATCGAGCGGAAACGCGCGGCCGCGGAGAAGGCGGCCGAAGAGGCCGAGGCGAAGGCCGAGGAAGCCGAAAAGTCCGCCGAAGGGTCCGGCAGCTAGCCATGCACGACATCCGTTTCATCCGGGAGACTCCCGAGGCGTTCGACGCCGGGCTGAAGAAGCGCGGCTTGGCGCCCCTCTCGTCCGAGATCCTCGACATCGACAGGCGCCGTCGCGCGGCAATATCGGAGAGCGAAGCGATCCAGGCGAAGCGCAAGGCGCTGAGCCAGCAGATCGGCATGGCCAAGCGCAAGGGCGAGAATGCCGACGCGCTGATGGCTGAGGTCGCCAATCTCGAGCAGAGCCTCAAGGACGGCGAGCGCGAGGCGAGCCGCCTCGACGAGGAATTGCGCATCCGCCTCGAGGTGGTCCCGAACCTGCCGTTCGACGAGGTTCCCGAGGGTGCCGACGAGACCGGCAACGTCGAGATCCGACGCGAGGGCAACCAGCGCAACTTCAGCTTCCCGCCGAAGGACCATGTGGCGCTGGGCGAGGCGACGGGGGAGATGGATTTCGCCGCCGCCGTTAAGATATCCGGCTCGCGCTTCGTGTTCCTGAAAGCGCATCTCGCGCGGCTGGAACGGGCCCTGGCGCAGTTCATGCTCGACCTGCACACGGTCGAGGGCGGCTACACCGAGGTCAATCCGCCGCTGCTGGTGAAGGATACCGCCGTCTATGGCGTCGGCCAGCTGCCGAAGTTCGCCGAGGACATGTTCCATACCGACAACGGCTTCTGGCTGATCCCGACCGCCGAGGTCTCGCTCACCAACCTGGTGAACGACATGGTGCTGGAGGAAAAGGAACTGCCGCTGCGCTTCACGGCCTTCACGCCCTGTTTCCGCTCCGAGGCGGGCTCGGCCGGCAAGGACACGCGCGGCATGATCCGCCAGCACCAGTTCCCCAAGGTCGAGCTGGTCAGCATCACCACCCCCGAGCAGTCGGTTGACGAGCACGAGCGTATGACGGGCTGCGCCGAGGAAGTGCTGAAGCGCCTCGGGCTCGCCTATCGCACGGTCGTCCTGTGCGGTGGCGACATGAGCTTCGGATCGCGCAAGACCTACGACATCGAGGTCTGGCTGCCTGGCCAGAACGCCTATCGTGAGATTTCCAGCTGCTCGAACATGGGCGACTTCCAGGCACGCCGCATGAACGCGCGCTATCGGCCCCAGGAAGGGAAGGGGACGCGCTTCCTGAACACGCTGAACGGCTCGGCGCTCGCGGTCGGCCGGACCCTGGTCGCCGTCCTGGAGAACTACCAGAACGAGGACGGTTCGGTGACAGTGCCCGAGGCCCTGCGTCCCTACATGGGCGGCCTCGAGCTTATTCCTGCGCCCCCTGCGGCGTCTGCGCCGGCGAAGAAATGAAGGTTCCCAACCTCGCCAAGGCGCGCATCCTCGTCACCAACGACGACGGCATCCATGCGCCCGGTCTCGAGGCGCTGGTCGAGATCGCGACCCAGCTTTCGAGCGACGTCTGGATCGTGGCGCCCGAGGTCAACCAGAGCGGCGCCGGCCATTCGCTGTCGCTGTCGCGGCCGATCCGCGCGCGCGAGGTCAGCGAGGGCAAGGTCGCGGTCGATGGCACGCCGACCGACTGCGTGCTGTTCGCCGTCAAGCACCTGATGAAGGACCGCAAGCCCGACCTCGTCCTGTCGGGTGTCAACCGCGGCACCAACATCGCCGACGACGTGACCTATTCCGGCACCATCGCGGGCGCCATGGAAGGCTGCCTGCTGGGCATCCCGTCGATCGCCTTCAGCCAGGCCTATGTCCATGACCATCCCGTAAAGTGGGGCACCGCGACGGCTCACGGCGCCGCGGTGGCGCGGCGCGTGCTGGCGCTCGACTGGCCGCGCAACGTGCTGGTCAACGTCAACTTCCCCGATGTCGTGGCGGGGGCGGTGAAGGGCGTGCGGGTCACGCACACCGGCACGCGCGGCTTCGGCGGCCACATCCTCGAGCGCAAGGATCCGCGCGGCGGCACCTACTACTGGATCGGCTACGCGCCGCAGGAGAGCGAGATCGACGAGGCGAGCGACATCGCCGCCGTCCGCTCGGGCCACATCTCGGTGACCCCGCTGCACCTCGACCTGACGCACGAGACCATGCGCCGGAAGCTCGTCGCGGAGTTCGAGGCGGCACCCGTCGACCTCGACTGAGGGGGCTGCGTGAACGTCCCCGCCATGCAGCGGCTGATCGCCGAACTGCGCAACTCGGGTATCACGGACGAGAACGTGCTGGCAGCGATCGCCTCGGTCGACCGCGAGCGCTTCGTGACGCAGACCTTCGCCGAACGGGCCTGGGAAAACACGGCGCTTCCGATCGCTTTCGGCCAGACGATCAGCCAGCCGCTGGTGGTCGCCGCCATGACCGAGGCGCTGCGCGTCGGTCCGCGCATGAAGGTGCTCGAGATCGGCACCGGTTCGGGTTACCAGGCCGCCGTGCTGGCCAAGCTCGCGCGCCGCGTCTACTCGGTCGAGCGCTTCAAGCCGCTCTCCAAGGCTGCGGAGCGCCTGCTGCTCGACCTCGGCATCTACAACGTCGTGGTCGACATCAACGACGGCAGCAAGGGCTGGCCCGGGCAGGCGCCGTTCGACCGCATCATCGTCACCGCCGCCGCCGAGGAGCGCCCGCAGGCGCTGATCGACCAGCTCGCCGTCGGCGGCATCCTGATCGTGCCGGTGGGCCGCGATCCCACCTCCCAGGTCGTCGAGCGCATCGTCAAGAACGAGAGCGGCCTGCAGCGCGACACGCTGATGCCCGTCCGCTTCGTGCCGCTCGTCGCGGGCCCGCTGCCGGTGCTGGGTCAGGGCTGAGCGAAGCTCAGCCCGAGGAGCGACAGGACATTGCCCAGGGCAATGTCCGAGAGCGTCGAAGAACGAACGACCCTCGGAGCCTCCTATTCCCGCCCGAATCCCGATGGGTTACACTCAGCACATGAAGAACGCCCCTCGCTTCCCCTCGCGATGGGCCGGCCGGATGCACACGCTGGGTACAATGGCGGTGCTGTCGGTCGCGCTCGGCGCCTGCAACACCGTCATGGGTGCCCGCGAAGGCACCATGGAATATCCCGGCTCCGCCGCCGGCCCCAACGCCGTTCCGGTCTACGTCGTGAAGGACAAGGACACGGTCGATGGCCTGTCGCGCCGCTATGGCGTGCCGTCGCAGACCATCATCGACCGCAACAACCTCAAGGCGCCGTACACGATCAAGCCCGGCCAGTCGCTCGCCATGCCAGGCGCCCGCTTCGTGCCGGACAGCTACGGCGAGCCCGCCAGCCAGCAGACCGCCGCCGCCAATCCCAACGCGCCGTCCTCGGTGAAGCGCGAAGGCCTGGCGCCGCCGCCGGGCGCGCAGGGCGAAGCGCCGCGCTCCGCCGCACCCGCGGGCGAGCCCACGCCGCTCAGCAAGACTTCGGTGACCGTGCCGGCCACGCCGCCGGCGCGGATGATCTGGCCGGTCCACGGCAAGGTCGTCTCGGGCTACGGCACGTCGGGCGGCCAGAAGAACGACGGCATCGACATCGCCGCGGCCAAGGGCACCCCCGTGAAGGCCGCCGAGGGCGGCAAGGTCGTCTATGCCGGCGGCGAGGTTGCCAAGATGGGCAACCTGCTCCTGATCGAACATTCCGGCGGCTACATCACGGCCTACGGCAACAACGAAGAGCTGCTCGTGAAGAAGGGCGACACGGTCAAGAAGGGCCAGACCATCGCCAAGGTCGGCAATTCCGGCGGAACGGCCGAGCCGCAGCTCCATTTCGAGGTCCGCCGCTCCGGCAAGACCATCGATCCGAGGACGGTGCTCGGCGCGCAATAGGCCTGTGGACGTTCTTCCTTACGGCGCTCCCGGACATCGCGGCGCTTAGCGGCTTGTAACCAAGCCGCGGCCTGACGCTCGCGGGCCGAGCTTCGCTCGGCCTAAACCACCTTCCCGATCATCTTGTACTCGCCCTTGCGGTCCTCGATTTCGAGGACCCAGAGGTCGGGATCGCGGGCGACTTGGCGGGCGATGTAGGCGTCGGCTTCGGGCTCGCTGACGGGCGAGGGGCCGGTGCCGCGGCTCCACGCCGCCTCATCGTCGAGCGTGCTGGTCTGGGTGAACACGGTCACGCCCGCCTCGAAGCGGTTGATCTTCAGCAGCACGGTTCCGACATCGGGATCGCCGCGCCGCACGACGGCTGCGGGAATGAACGCGCGGTCGCACAGGCGTATCTGCGCGCTGACCCAGAGTCCGGTGGTGAGCCCCATTACCATGAGGCTTTCATGAAGCGCGCCGTCCGGCCCGTCAAACCCGGGCTTCGCCCTTGCCCCAACGCGGGCTTCGCCCTTGCCCCAACCCGGGCTTCGCCCTTGCCGAGGCGGACGGGTTCGGCCAATACAGCCCGCTCCATGGCCGATCCTCCTCTCCTTGCGCTCAGCGGCATCCGCTTCCATCTCGGCGACCAGACCATCCTGGCCGGCGTCGATCTCGGCATCGCGCCGGGCGGGCGCCTGTCGCTGGTCGGCCGCAACGGCGCCGGCAAGTCGACCCTGCTGCGCATCCTGGCGGGCGCGCCGATCGCCGATTCCGGCGAGCGCTTCGCCCAGCCCGGCGCCACCGTCGCCACCCTGCCGCAGGAGCCGGATTTTTCCGGACATGCCACGGTGGCCGACTACGTCGCCTCCGCCCTCACCGATTCGCTGGGGCCGGACGATTATCGCGTCGCCGCCATCCTCGAGGACATGAAGCTCGACAGCGGGCGCGATCCGACCGCCCTGTCGGGCGGCGAGGCGCGTCGCGCAGCGCTCGCGCGCGTGCTGATCGGCGAGCCCGACGTCATGCTGCTCGATGAGCCGACCAACCATCTCGACCTGCCGACCATCGAATGGCTGGAGGAGAAGCTCTCCCGGTGGCGCGGCGCCTACGTGCTGGTGAGCCATGACCGGCGCTTCCTCACCAATCTGTCTCGCGCCGTGCTGTGGCTCGACCGCGGCATCGTGCGCCGCCTCGACAAGGGCTATGGCGAGTTCGAGTCCTGGTCGAGCGACATCATCGAGCGCGAGGCGACGGAGCGGCACAAGCTCGACCGGCTGATCGAGCGCGAGACCGAGTGGGCGGGCAAGTCGATCCGCGCCCGCCGCACGCGCAACGAGGGCCGCCTGCGCGCGCTCAATGCCCTTCGCCAGCAGCGCAGCCAGCAGATCGGCCCGGTCGGCCGCGCCTCGATCGAGGCCGGCAGCGCCGAGGCCTCGGGCGCGCTGGTCGTGACCGCGCGCAACATAACCAAGCGCTGGGGCGACAAGCCCATCGTCGAGGATTTCTCGACCCGCATCTTCCGCAAGAACCGCATCGGCCTGATCGGTCCGAACGGCGCTGGCAAGACGACCTTGCTCAAGATGCTGATGGGCGAACTCGAGCCCGACAGTGGCACGGTGAAGCTGGGCTCGAACCTGATGCCGGTGGTGATCGACCAGCGCCGCATCGGCCTCGATCCCGACAAGACGCCGTGGGAGACGCTGGCCGACCGCAATGACCATGTGCTGGTGCGCGGTCACCTCACCCACGTGATGACCTATCTGCGCGAGTATCTGTTCCGCGACGAGCAGGCGCGCCAGCCGGTGCGCACCCTCTCGGGTGGCGAGCGCAACCGCCTGCTGCTGGCCAAGGCGCTGGCCGCGCCTTCGAACATGATCGTGCTCGACGAGCCGACCAACGATCTCGATGCCGACACGCTCGACCTGCTGCAGGAGGCGCTCGACGATTACGACGGCACCGTCCTGCTGGTGAGCCACGACCGCGACTTCCTCGATCGTCTCGTCACCTCGACCATCGTGCTCGAAGGCGACGGCACGGCGACCGAATATGCCGGTGGCTACAGCGACTACGTGGCTCAGCGCGGCCCGCGCGTGGAGCCGACCGGCGTTACGCCGTCGCGCGCGAAGGACAAGCCGGCCGTGCCAAAGGCTGCAGCGCAGGGCAAGGCCCGCCTCGGCTACAAGCGCGAACGCGCCCTGGTCGAACTGCCGAAGAAGATCGAGGCCCTGCAGGCCGAGATCGCCACGCTACAAAAGGCGCTGGCCGATCCCGACCTCTACCGTCGCGATCCCAAGTCCTTCCAGACCAAGACCGCCCGCATCGGCACCGCCCAGGCCGAGATCGAGACTGCCGAGACGGAATGGCTCGAACTCGAGATGCTGCGCGAGGAACTGAGCGGCTAGAGTCTTTCCGTTTTACATTCACCCACCACCTGATCCTGAGGAGCCGTGCACAGCACGGCGTCTCGAAGGATGGGCAACCGATGGGGTGCGCGTGCCCACCCTTCGAGACGCTCACTGCGTTCGCTCCTCAGCTCAGCGGCTTGGTTACAAGCCGCGATACGCCGCCACCTCCCCATCTGAATGGGGAGGCGTAAAGATCACTTCGTCTTCCGCTCGTAATGCGCCGCGATCATCAACGCGGTCGCGACCGTCACCTTCTTGCCCGTAGGAATGTGCAGGAACTCGTTCGGCCCATGTGCATTCGAGTGCGGGCCGAGCACGCCGGTGATCACGAACTGCGTCTTGGGAAACTTGTCGCCCAGCATGCCCATGAAGGGGATCGTGCCGCCTTCGCCCATGTAGGCCACCGGCTGGCCGAACGCTTCCTGCGAGGCCTCGTTCACCGCCGTCTCCAGCCACGGCGCCAGCGGCGGCGCGTGCCAGCCGCTCTGGCCGCCTTCGCCGGCGTCGAACTCGACGGTGGCGCCATAGGGCGGATCGGACTCCAGCGCCTTCTTCATGGCCTTCACGGCCTCCTTGGCGTCGAGCGTCGGCGGCGTGCGCACGCTGATCTTGGCCTCGGTGTAGGGCAGCAGCACGTTGCCGGCATCGACCGGCTCGGGATAGCCCGCCATGCCCACGGTCGCGAGCTGCGGCCGCCAGGTGCGGTTCAGCACCATCTGCCCGAGATCCTCGACCATCGGCTTGGTCGTGCCGGCGAACGGGAACTTGCGATAGACTTCCTCGCCCAGCACGCGCGCGGCCTCGGAGGCCTGGGCGATGCGCTGTGGCGGGATCTGCACGAACAGCTCCGGCAGCTTCATCTCGCCGGTCGCCTCGTCCTCCAGGCGTGTGAGCAGCGCGCGCGTGATGCGGAAGGAGGAGGGCACGATTCCCGACGCGTCGCCCGAATGCACGCCCTCGTTCAGCACGCGCACCTTGAGCGTGCCGGCCGCGATGCCCCGTAATGACGTGGTGAGCCACATCCGGTCCCAGTCGCCGCAGCCCGAATCGAGGCAGACCACCAGCGACGGATCGCCGATCCGGTCGAGCAGATGGTCGACATAGAAGGGCAGGTCGTAGCTGCCGGATTCCTCGCAGCCCTCGATCATGATGACGCAGCGGGTGCGCGGGATGCCCTGCTCCTTGAGAGCCAAGAGCGCGGCGAAGCAGGCATAGATCGCGTAGCCGTCGTCGGCGCCGCCGCGGCCATAGAGCTTGTCGTCCTTGCGCACCGGGATCCAGGGCCCCATGCCCTCGGCCCAGCCCTTCATCTCGGGCTGCTTGTCGAGATGGCCGTAGAGCAGGACGGTGTCGTCGTTGTCGTCGCCCGGGATCTCGATGAAGATCAGCGGCGTACGGCCCGGCAGCCGCACCACCTCCATCGTCGCGCCCGCGAAGGCCGCCACATGCGGCCGCGCCCAGTCGGTCATCAGCGTGACCGCCTGCTCCATGTAGCCGTTCTCCTCCCACTTCGGGTCGAAGGACGGCGACTTGTTGGGGATGCGGATGTATTCGGTGAGCGACGGCAGGATCTGGTCGTCCCAGAAGCTGCCGATGAAGGTCTTGAGCTGGTCGGGGTTCATGGGCGGAGTGTAGCGCCGGAAGTCGAGCGTGTAAGCCGCGCTATCTAGCTTGAGGGCTTGTCAGAAACCCAACCGAGGCGGAGTTCGATCCCGGCGCAGGTCTTGCTGGTGGAGATCGCTCCGGGCCTGATCACAGGCATCCCGATCTTGGTGGTGAACGCACTGAAATCCTCGAAGCATGCGGGTTTGAGCGGGGCTTCGGGTATTGCAGCAAAGGAGTGAACGAGGACGATGGCCCGTTTGCACTCGAACCGCTTGGCCTCGTAGATCGAGGCACAGGTTCGATGGAATAGTTGATAGTAGAGACCATCCGAGTCTGCGGGATCGATTTCCAGGATGCCGCAAAGGGCGTTGAAGCGTTCTCGTCGATTGCGTGTGCTTCTTTGGCGCGCTGCCGTGGCCTCGGGAGGTTCGCCCGCTTTCTCGTCGGGCTTGCCCTTGAGCCAGTCTTCCACCAACTCGCCGAATGGTTCGTCGACCTTTCCTTCAACTCCCAGAATGGCGTTGCCGCCCTTCAGCCGCACGAGGGCCAACAAATCCGTCTGGCTGGGCCTGCCTCGTGCCGGCAGTTCCGTCTCACGCTCAAAAAACCCTTCTAGCAATTCTGCGTCTCGCCACTCGTCAGCCTGGTCGAGCACAGCTCTCACTGATGGGGGAAAGCCTTTGGCTTGAATCCAAGAAGTGGAAAGCTCGTAAGCGCTCCGTCCCTGTTTCCAGTGGAGTTCTTGCTTGCCCAGGCGCGGGATGATTTCTTCAGGCTTTTCGATGGCAATCTGAAAGTTCGGCATCGATACAATATCCTCGCCCATTCAAGCCAACTCAACCCAGAGTATTAGACCTCCGGCAGTTTTTCACGTCCAGTCTTCTCCGTAACCTTGGAGTCTGGGACAGCGTCCGCCTTCTTCTCTGCTTCTTCCGATTTCTCCGGCTCGCTCTCCTGGGGCTTTCCTGTCTCTTCCTGGACGGGCTCTGCCGGTATTAGGGCCTCGTCCGTCACGGACTTCTCAGCGTCGTCTTTCGCTGGCTCTTCGGCTCCCATATTTGCGGACTCCTCGTCCTCGACGACGGCTCTTGCCTCTTCATTCGCGGGCGTTTCGGCTTCCGCGTTCGCAGGCTCCTCACCCTCGACGACGGCCTTTACCTCTTCTTTCGCGGGCTCTTCGGTCTCCGCGTCCGCAGGCTCCTCGTCCTCGACGACGGCTTTTGCCTCTTCTTTGATGGGCTCTTCGGCTTCCGTGTTTGAGGGACTCTCGGCCTCGTTTTCGGCAGGCTTCTCCGCTTCGTCCTTCGCCGGCGTCTCGTCCTCGGTCTTCGCAGGCTCCACCGGCTCGACATTGGCGGGATCGAACCATGTCGCTGCTTTGTCGAAAGCGGCGACGAGGGCGGCGGCTTCGGTCGGATCGACCAGGGTTTCGAAGCCGTGGAGGATGTTGTTGCGGATGCGGCGCAGCGTATCGAGCTGCCGCAGCCGGTCCTTCGACAGGTTGAAGCGCGTCGCCTCGAACAGGCTTTCCAGCGTGGCGGTCCGGTCGTCGGCCATGTCGGCCTGGCGCTTGACCTCGCGTTCGAAGTTCACGGCGGCGTTCAGCACCGCCTGGTAGGGCATCTTGAGGTCGAGCAGCTGTTTCGGCGCCAGCGCCTCCACGGGGGTCCGCTTGGTGGGGGCGTGGGCGAGGTTGCGGAACAGCGGGCGCTGGCCGTCCTCCGGCTTTTCCGGCTCGGGTTCGGGCAGGGCGCCTTGCTCCTTCAGCTCCTCGATGCCGACCCGGATGCTGACGAAATCGTTGGCGGGCTTGGGGATTGGCTTCGGCGCGGGCTTCGCGGCAGGCTCGGGGACGGGCGCCGGGGCGGGCACAGGGGCCGGCTCCTCGACCGGTTTGGCGACGGGCTCGATGATGGGCGTGAGGAGGGGCTCGACCGTCGGCGCGGCGATGAGCACGGGCGCGGGCTCCGGTTCCTTCTCCGGCGCTTTCTCGGGGGCGGGGAGCTTCAGCGGCTCGGGGGCCGGTGCGCTGACGGCCGCCGGTGCCGGCTGATCGCTCCGGGCGGTCCGCGCCGCGCGCAGCACCAGGCCCTGCGCCGCCAGGATGCAGAAGAACGCCACGCCGCCTGCCGTCACCCCGTCGAGCGGCATCTGCTTGGCCTGGGCCACCAGCGTGCCGTAGGCCGCGCCGCCGGCCAACGGCAGCACCAGCTCTTTCAGCACGCGTAGCGCGATTGGCGTACTGCCAGCCTTCTTCTTGTCCATCGACCCCAATCCATTCGCTCCGGCCCACGCGCGGCCGGTAAAAGCCGGCGCCCTACTAACAAACCTCGGCAGTGCGACCAAGCGCCAGGGCAAGCGGAGGGCGGGAGAGAAGCGTCCCCCGCCTCAGTTGACGCCAACGGACCTGTCCGCTACCCCCACGCCACCCCGAAGGACCCCCAAAAAGTGCCCGATTCCGCCGCTCTTCCCGCTTCCGACGCCCGCCTGGCCGGCCATCCCGCCGGACTCAGGCGCACGTTTGCGATCATCTCGCATCCCGACGCCGGCAAGACGACGCTGACGGAAAAGCTGCTGCTGTTCGGCGGCGCCATCCACGTCGCCGGCGCCGTGAAGGCGCGCGGCGAGGCGCGCCGGGCGCGCTCGGACTGGATGAAGATCGAGCAGCAGCGCGGCATCTCGGTCACGACCTCGGTGATGCATTTCGAATATGGCGGCGCCGTCTTCAATCTGCTCGACACGCCAGGCCACGAAGACTTCAGCGAAGACACATACCGCACGCTGACCGCCGTCGATTCGGCGGTGATGGTGATCGACGCCGCCAAGGGCATCGAGGCGCGCACCCGCAAGCTGTTCGAGATCTGCCGCCTGCGCGACGTGCCGATCATCACCTTCATCAACAAGATGGACCGCGAGTCCAAGGATCCGATCGAGCTTTTGGACGAGGTCGCCTCGGCCCTGGCGCTCGACGTCTCGCCCATGACCTGGCCGACCGGCTCGGGCCAGAACTTCAAGGGTACCTACGATCTCAACAACAACCGCATGCTGGTGTTCGACAACACCGACCGGAGCCGCATCGGCGAGGTGATCGAGAACTACACGATCGCCGATCCCAACTTCGCCGAAGAGGTCGAGCTGGTGCGCGCGGGGTACCCTGAATTCGATCTGGAGAGCTATCGCGCCGGCCATCTGTCGCCGGTGTTCTTCGGCTCGGCCTACAACAATTTCGGCGTGAAGGAATTGCTCGACGCGATCGCCGCCTGGGCGCCGCCGCCGCGGCCGCAGCCCGCCGAGCCGCGGCCGATCGAGCCGACCGAGCCCAAGGTCTCGGGCTTCGTGTTCAAGGTCCAGGCCAACATGGACCCCAACCACCGCGACCGCATCGCCTTCCTGCGCCTGTGCAGCGGCAAGTTCCGCCGCGGCATGAAGCTGACGCAGATGGGCACGTCGAAGGTGCTCTCGGTCAATTCACCGATCCTGTTCTTCGCCCGCGAGCGCGAGATCGTCGACGAGGCCTGGCCCGGCGACATCATCGGCATTCCCAATCACGGCGTGCTGCGGGTCGGCGACACGCTGACCGAGGGCGAGACGCTGAAGATCGTCGGCATCCCGAACTTCGCGCCGGAAATCCTGCGCCGCGTGCGGCTGGAGGACCCGATGAAGTCCAAGCAGCTCCGGCGCGCGCTCGAGGATCTGGCCGAGGAGGGCGTGACGCAGGTGTTCCGCCGGGTCATCGGCGGCGACCATATCGTGGGCGTGGTGGGCGAACTGCAGCTCGACGTGCTCAAGACCCGCGTCGAGGCCGAGTACAACGTCCATATCGATCTCGAACCGGCACCGTTCGAGACCGCGCGCTGGATCTCGGCCGAGACCAAGGCCGACCTCGAGGAGTTCATGTCGGCCAACCGCGGCGGCATGTCCGAAGACCGCGACGGCTCCCCGGTGTTCCTGGCGCGCAATGCCTGGGAGCTGGGCTATATCGCCGAGAAGAGCCCCAAGGTGAAGTTCGCGGATATCCGCGAACGCGCTTAACTCAATATGTCGTCCTGAGCGCAGCGAAGGACCTTGCGGAGCGACCGAAGCACTCCGTGGCTGGCGTTAGATCCTTCGCTGCGCTCAGGATGACTTGGAAGGCGACCAGCCGTAGGCCTTGGCGCAGGCACCGCCCATCAGCATCGCGCGTTCGCTGTCGCTGAGCGTCTTCGTTTCCAGGAACGGCTTCACCGCCTGCTCGTAGTTCACGACGGCGAAGGCGCGCGTCCAGTCGGTGCCCCACAGGCAGCGCTCGAAGCCCCAGGCGTCGAAGATTCGCTTCAGCGGGTCCCAGATGTCGGGGAACGGATAGGGCTCCCTGGAGAGCGTGCAGGCGCCGCTGATCTTGATCACGGCGTTGGGGCGCTTGGCGAGGTCGAGGATTTTCGGCAGGTCGGCCCAGGGCTGGGCGGGCGCGGGCGGGACGCGCGGCTGCAGCAGGCCGAGATGGTCGACGATGAACCGCGTCTCGGGATGACGGTCGATGATCTGCATACCCTCCTCGACCCGGCCCCAGAACAGGAAGTTGAGCGGCAGGTCGTACCGGACCGCGGCCTTGCAGATGCGGTCGAGGCCGGGATGGTCGGCGGCGCGCTTCTCCTCCTCGCGCAGGAAGATGCGGATGCCGACGGCGCCCTGCGTCTCCTTCCACTTGGCGATCACGTCGGCCACGTTCTCGTCGTCGGGATCGACCGGCTTCACGATCGCCATGCGGCCGGGGTGACGGCGCGCCACTTCTTCGGCGTAGCTGGCGTCATAGCGGTACATCGCGAAGGGCGAGATCATGATCGCGCCGTCGACGCCGACCGCGTCCATCGCCGCCACCATCTCGTCGCCGGTCACGTGACCGGGCCAGTTCGGAATGGTGGCCCAGGGCCGTTGCAGCGTGTTGGCCTCGTAGGCATGGACCTGGGAATCGATGATCGGCATGGGTTTCCTTCCTTTTTGTTTTGTCGTCCTGAGCAGAGCGAAGGACCTGACGGAGCGATCAGCGGAGATGAAGCTGACGTGAGTTCCCTCGCTGCGCTCCAGGGCGGGGCTTACCCCGCCCGCGATGACAATGGTTACTTCTTCTTCCGTTCCGTCACAGGCACGGTGACTTCGCTGGCGCGCAGCTGCAGCAGCTCGTCCGCCTTCAATCCGAGCAACTCGCCCAGCACCGCATCGGTATGCTGCCCCAGGGTTGGCGCCGGGCGCTTGATCTCCGACTTGCCGCCGGTGTGGAGGCGGATGGGCGAGATCGGCACGCGGGTCTTGCCGCGGCGCGGATGGTCGACATCGACCCAGAAGCCGCGCGCCTCGAGATGCGGATCGTAGGCGACCTCGCGCGCGGTCTTCACCGGGGCGCAGGGGACACGCGCTTCGTTGAGCGCGGCAAGCACCTCGTCCTTGGTCTTCGGCAACGTCCAGGCGCCGACCGCGTCGTCGATCAGGTCCATGTTCCGGGCGCGCCCGGGTGTGGTCGCGAACTCGGGATTGGCGAGCCAGTCCTGGCGGCCCAGCATCTCGCACATCGACGTCCAGTGCCGCTCGGCCGAGGTGAAGATCGCGACGTAACCGTCGCGGCAGCGATAGGTGTTGTACGGCGCCATGGCCAGCGCGGGATGCCGGTTGCCGGTACGGTCGGGCACGTTCTTGTCGCCGTCCATCACCGCGCCCAGGGCCGAGGCGATCGAGACGGCGCCCGCCTCGTGCATGGCGACCTCGACCCGCTGGCCCTTGCCCGTGCGCTCGCGCTGCACGAGCGCGCCCAGGATGCCGGCGCAGAGATGGATGCCCGCGAGGAAATCGCAGACCGCGGCGCCGGCCTTGGTCGGCGGTCCGTCGGCGTCGCCGGTGGCGTTGGTGATGCCGCTCATCGCCTGGATGGTGACGTCCATGGCGGCGAGGTCGCGATAGGGGCCGTCGAGGCCGAAGCCCGAACTGCCGCCATAGACGAGGCGCGGGTTCAGCTTGCTCAGCACGTCGTAGCCCAGTCCCAGCCGGTCCATGACGCCGGCGGCGAAGTTCTCGATCAGCACGTCGGCCTTGGCGACCAGGTCGAGGAAGATCTCCTTGCCGCGGGGCTGCTTGAAGTCGAGGACGACCGACTCCTTGTTGGAGTTCAGCATGACCAGCGGATAGGGCTCGACCTCGCGCTTGCGGCGGCGCACCACGTCGCCCTCCGGCGGCTCGATCTTGAGCACGCGCGCGCCCATGAAGGCGAGCTGCAGCCCGCAATAAGGGCCGTTGTAGATCTGGCCGAGATCGAGGACGAGCATCCCGTCGAGGGGGCGGCGGATGGTCATGGCGGTTCTCCGGTAGGCTTCCTCGAACTGTAACGCGATCCGGCGGCGCGGGCAGCGCGGAGTGCGTCTCCGGTCCGTTGTGCGAGCGGAAAGGGCGCTTTAGGGTCGGCGCATGAGCACCATCACGCGAATCGACTGCGGCCCGCGCATGAGCGAGGCCGTCATCCTGGGCAACCGCATCCACTGCTCGGGCATGATCCCCGAGGATACGAGTCTCGACATCACCGGCCAGGTGCAGCAGGCGCTGGCCGAGATCGACTCCCTGCTGGCCAGGGGCGGCAGCGACAAGTCGAAGATCCTGACGGCCACGATCTGGCTGAGCGACATCGCCGATTTTGCCGCCATGAATAAAGTTTGGGACGCCTGGGTCGTGCCCGGCCACACGCCCGCACGCGCCACCGTCCAGGCCCGGCTGAACGACCCGAACATGAAGGTCGAAATCATGGTCGTCGCGGCGATCTAGCCTCTGCTAAGGTCCCGCCCGCTTTTGAAGTTTCTTCGAGGAGAGAGAATATGAGCATCAAGCGCATCAACGCCGGCGCCCGCATGAGCAGCGCCGTGGTCCATGGCGACACGGTCTATCTCGCCGGCCTGACCGCCGACGACGCCAAGGCCGACGTCAAGGGCCAGACCAAGCAGATCCTCGACAAGGTCGACAAGTTCCTGGCCGAAGCCGGCACCGACAAGTCGAAGGTGCTCTCGGCCAACATCTGGCTGACCGACATCTCGACCTGGAGCCAGATGAACGAAGTCTGGGACGCCTGGGTCTCCCCCGGCAACGCCCCGGCTCGCGCCACCGTCGAAGCCAAGCTGGCGGCTCCCGGCCTCTCGGTCGAGATCATGATCCAGGCCGCCAAGTAAGCGCGTCTGCTTCAATAGAAAAGGGCCGGCATTCGCCGGCCCTTTTGCTTTTCGGGCGCTGTCTTGACGCAATTGCCCGGCGTCGGCTTCTATCCGCCCGAACTCCGGGGAGAGGGTAGATGGTGGTAAAGAGGTCATGACCCCTCCGTCGGCTAAGCGGCTTGGTTACAAGCCGCGGGACGCCGACACCTCCCCATCTGAATGGGGAGGCAATCTCAGTTGATCGGCCCGATGATCTTGCCCGGGTTCATGATGTTGTCCGGGTCGATCGCCTTCTTGATCGCGCGCATCAGCGACATCGCCTCGCCGTGCTCGGCGTAGAGATATTTGATCTTGCCGATGCCGACACCGTGCTCGCCGGTGCAGGTGCCGCCGAGATGCTGGGCGCGCGCCACCATGCGGTCGTTGAGGGCCTCGGCCTTGGGCAGGTAGGTCGGGTCGTTGGGATCGACCATCATGGTGAGATGGAAGTTGCCGTCGCCGACATGGCCGACGATCGGCGCGTAGAGGCCGTTGGCCTGGATGTCCTTCTGCGTCTCGAGGATGCACTCGGCCAGGCGGCTGATCGGCACGCAGACATCGGTCGCCCACATGCCCCAGCCCGGCTTGTAGGCCTTGGCGGCCCAGGCGGCGTCGTGGCGGGCCTGCCACATCCTGCTGCGTTCCTCGGCCTGGTTGGTCCAGGCGAAGTCGCCGCCGCCATGTTCGGCGGCGATGGCCTGCACCATCTCGGCCTGTTCCCTGGTGCCGGCCTCGGTGCCGTGGAACTCCAGCAGCAGCAGGTTCTTCTGCGGCAGCGTGAGCTTGGAATACTGGTTCACCGTGTCGACCGTGTAGGTGTCCATCAGCTCGATGCGCGCCACCGGGATGCCGGACTGGATGGTCTGGATCACCGTGTTGACCGCGCCTTCGAGACTGTCGAAGGCGCAGGTCGCGGCGACCATCGATTCAGGCGTGCCGTAGAGGCGAAGCGTGATCTCGGTGATGACGCCCAGCGTGCCTTCGGAGCCCACGAACAGTTTCACCAGGTCGTAGCCCGCGCTCGACTTCCGCGAGCGGCGGCCCAACTGCATGATCCGGCCGTCGGGCGTCACGACCTGCAGCGACAGCACGTTCTCGCGCATCGTGCCGTAGCGCACGGCGTTGGTGCCGGAGGCGCGGGTGCTGGTCATGCCGCCGATCGAGGCGTCGGCACCGGGGTCGATCGGGAAAAAGAGACCGGTCGCGCGGAGATACTCGTTCAGCTGCTTGCGGGTGACGCCGGGTTGCACGACCACGTCGAGGTCGGCCTCGTTGACCTGCAGCACCTTGTTCATGCGGCTGACGTCGAGCGAGATGCCGCCGTTGGGGGCGCTGATATGGCCCTCCAGCGAGGTGCCGGTGCCGAACGGGATGATCGGGGTCTTGTGGCGGGCGCAGAGCTGGACGATCTGCTGCACCTCCTCGGTCGATTCGGCGAAGACCACGGCGTCGGGCAGGTGCGCTTCGTGATACGAAATGTCCTTGCCGTGCTGTTCGCGGACGGCGTGCGCGGTGCTGACCCGGTCGCCGAACAGCGCCCTGAGCTCGGCGATCGTGGCATCGACGTTGAGGGGTCTCGCCTGGGCCGCTACAGCCATGTTCGTTCTCCTAGCGTAAGCCGTTTGGATACGCTCAAATGCGGCCAAAGCCAACCTGAGGAAACCGCCCCATGCGCGACGTCTACATGATCGGCGCCTACACGACCGTCTTCAAGAAGCACCCCGGCCTGAGCTTCGGCGACCTCGCCCGGGAGGCCTATCTGGGCACCCTGGCCGATGCCGGCATGGACAAGGGGACCGACATCGAAACCGGCTGGCTGGGCAATTGCGGCATGGGCTTCTGGGGCCAGAACTCGATCCGCGGCCAGGCGCTGTTCCAGCCGCTGGTCGAGGAGGGGCTGTTCCCCGAGCGGGTGCCGATGTTCAACGTCGAGAATGCCTGCGCCACCGCCTCGACCGCCTTCATGGGCGCCTGGAAGGACGTGCTGGCCGGCACCCACGAGCTCACCTTCTGCCTGGGCGTCGAGAAGCTGTTCAGCCCGGAGGCGCCCGAGCGCACGGCCGGCCTGTTCAACCAGGGCTATATCACCAGCCAGCACGACCGGCTGGTCGAGGAGATGAACCGGGTGGGCAAGATGGTCGGGTCGGAGTTCAAGCCGGGCGATGACCGCACCATCTTCATGGATACCTACGCCATGCAGGCCAAGTGGCACATGTGGAAGTACGGCACGACTCAGGCCCAGATCGCGGCCGGCGCCGCCAAGAACCACAATTACGGCGCGCTGAACGAGAAGGCGCAGTACCGCTTCCAGATGACGCCGCAGTCGGTGATGGAGGACCGCCCGGTGTCGTTCCCGCTGACCCGCGCCATGTGCGCGCCGATCGGCGACGGCGCCGCGGCGGCGCTGCTCTGCTCGGCGGAGTATCTCGCGAAGCAGCCTAAGCAGGTCCAGGACCGCGCCGTGAAGATCGCGGGCGTCGGTTTCTCGGGCGGCATGTACCGAAACCTCGACGAGCCGGGCCTGACGCGCGCGGCCGCCGACAAGGCCTACCGGATGGCGGGCCTGGGGCCTGAGGACATCGACGTCGCCGAGGTCCATGACGCCACCAGCTTCTGCGAGATCTACCAGTGCGAGATGCTGCGCTTCTGCCCCGAGGGGGAGGGTGGCAAGTTCGTCGAATCGGGCGCCACCGGCCCGGGCGGCAAGCTGCCGGTCAACACCTCGGGCGGCCTGGTCTCCAAGGGCCATCCGGTGGGCGCCACCGGCCTGTCGATGCTGGCCGAACTCGCCACGCAGCTGCGCGGCGAGGCCGGTGCGCGCCAGGTGGACGGGGCCAGGGTCGCGCTCGCCGAGAATGGCGGCGGCGTCATCGGCATGGAGGAGGCCGTCGCCTCCGTCGTGATTCTCAAGAAAGAGTAGAGGAAAGACATGACAATCCGCTTCGACAATCGCGTCGCCATCGTCACCGGCGCGGGCAACGGGCTCGGCCGGGCCCATGCGCTGCTGTTGGCCAGCCGCGGCGCCAAGGTGGTGGTGAACGATCCGGGCGGCGCGGTCGACGGTAAAGGCGGTGGCCATGCGGCAGCCGACAAGGTGGTCGACGAGATCAAGGCGGCGGGCGGCCAGGCCGTGGCCAACTACGATTCGGTCGCCGAGGCCGCGACCGCCGCCAACATCGTGAAGACCGCCGTCGATGCCTTCGGTACGGTCGACATCGTCGTGAACAATGCCGGTGTGCTGCGCGACAAGACCTTCCACAACATGACGACCGAGGATTTCGAGTTCGTCGTGAAGGTCCACTTCCTCGGCACCGCCTATGTCACGCACGCGGCCTGGCCGATCCTGCGCGCCAAGGCCTATGGCCGCATCGTCGTGACCTCCTCGAATTCGGGCATCTACGGCACCTTCGGCCAGTCCAACTATGGTGGCGCCAAGCTCGCGGTCGTGGGCTTCATGAACGCGCTGCGCCTGGAGGGCCAGAAGTATAACATCATGATGAATGCGCTGGCGCCGATCGCCGCCACGCGCATGACCGAGAGCCTGATGACGCCCGAGGCGCTGGCCAAGCTGCGCCCTGAGTTCGTGTCGCCGATGGTCGCCTACCTGTGCAGCGAACAATGCCAGCGCACCGGCGACATCTGGAGCGCCGGCGCCGGCACCTTCGCGCGCATCGAGTATCGCGAGGCCGAGGGCCTGCGCATCGACGGTCGTGCGCCGACCATCGAGGACGTGGCCGACAACATCGACAAGATCGCCGACGTCTCGGCCAGCCGAGTCTTCCGCACCTCCGGCGAGGAAGTCGCCGCCGTCGTGAGCGGCTCCTGAGCGGCGAGGCGCCTCCTGGGACCGCACCGGCAGCGGATCGTCTGCTGCCGGTGGAGAAGTGGCTGTTACGGGAAGGCCGACTCGTGCGGCGTCCCGATGCTTTTCTCGAGCAGCTGATGAACCGCGTGCTGGAGGCCGGCATTCCGGTCTGGCGCACCTATATCGGCCTGCAGCTCGTCCATCCGCAGCTCCAGGCGATGGGCTTCCTGTGGCGGCGTGGGGAGCGGGTGGAGACGATCTCCCGCGCCTATGGCGTGCAGTTCACCCCGGCCTATATCGGCAGCCCGCTGCAGGAGGTGCGGGAAGGCGGCACCCCGGTCCGTTACCGGCTCGAAGGCCTCACCGACCGGCATCACGAAGTGCTGCACGAGGTGAAGAGCGGCGGCGGCACCGACTACTTCTCGCTGCCGATGCATGTCCGCCGCGACGGACCGCTGCCCGTCGTGGCCTTTGCGACCGACCGCAAGGGGGGCTTCAGCGAGGCCGACATCGACGACCTGACGCGCCTGGTCGACATGATGGGCGCCGTGACGGAGATGCATATCGAGGAGAGCGTCGCCCAGACCGTCGCCCAGACCTATCTCGGCCGCCAGGTCGGCGAGCGCATCCTGCGCGGCATGATCCGCCGCGGCGACGGCGAGGAGATCCGCGCGGTGCTGTGGTTCTCCGACCTGCGCGACTTCACCGGCCTCAACGAACGCCTGCCGCCCGACCAGGTGCTCGAACTGCTGAACAACTACTTCCAGCTGGTGGGCGACGCGCTCGCCAAGCATGGCGGCGAGATCCTGAAGTTCATCGGCGACGGCGTGATGGCCTATTTCCCGGCCGAGGATGCGCTGTTCATGCCGATGGTGACGGCGGCCGCGCTCGATGCCGCGCGCCAGCTGATCGCCGATGCCGAAGCCGCCAACGAGGCCCGTGCGACGGCCGGCGCCGAGCCGATGAAGTTCGGCATCGGGCTGCATGTCGGCACCGTGACCTTCGGCAATATCGGCACCGAGGACCGGCTCGACTTCACCGTCATCGGCTCGGCCGTGAATCGCGCCTCGCGGCTGGAAGGTCTCACCAAGGCGCTCGGCGTCCGCGTCTGCGCCTCCGCCGAGTTCAACCAGGACTGCCCGCGCCCGATGAAGTCGCTCGGCAAACACCGCCTGCGCGGTGTCCGCGAACCGGTCGAGATCTTCACGCTGCCGGATTGAGGCTCAAACCTTCGTCTTCCAACCCTCGATCCAGGTCAGCGCCTCCTCATCGGGCAGGGGCTGTTCGGAGGCGTCGATCTCGAGACGGTCGCCGACCTTCCGGGCGCCGCACAGTTCCAGGACCTGGTCGACCTTCTTGCCCCCGCCGCAGAACGTGTCCTGGTAGGTCATGTCGCCCAACGCGATGACGCCGTAGCGATGGCCCGACAGGTCGGGCCTGTCGCGCTGCAGCGCCTCGACCAGCGGCAGGATGTTGGTCGGGATGTCGCCCGAGCCGTGGGTCGCGCAGACCACGAGGAGCACGTCGTGCGCCTGCAGGTCGGCGGCGGTCGCGGCCTTGTCGGTGACGTCGACGGCGTGTCCGGCACTCGCCAGCACGGGTTGCAGCGCGTCGGCCACCATCTGGGCATTGCCCGATTCGGTGCCGACCAGGATGAGGATCGTGGCCATGCTCCGGGATACGGGACCGAATGCCGCGATGCGACGCGACCGGATGGCGCGGCTCCGGGACGCATGCCAGTCTTCGGGCCATGACCGATGCGACCCAGGAAAAGCCCGTTCTGTCCGCCCTCGAGGGCGGCGTTCTGACCCTGACGCTCAACCGCCCGCAGCGGCTGAACGCCATGAGCCATCAACTGATCGACGTCATGAACGCCGAGCTGAAGCGCGCTCGCGAGGACGATGCCGTGCGCGCCGTGCTGCTGACCGGCACCGGTCGCGGCTTCTGCGCCGGTGCCGACCTGGCCGGTGGCGGCCCCGGCGATGCGTCGGCCTCCGGTCCGCGCGATGTTGGCGCCGCGATGGACCGCCTCTTCAACCCCATGATCCGGGCCATGCGCGACCTGCCCAAGCCGATCGTCGCCGCGGTCAACGGCGTGGCCGCGGGCGGCGGCGCCAACCTGGCGCTGGCCTGCGATATCGTGATCGCCGCGCGCTCGGCGCGCTTCGACCAGGCCTTCGTCCGCATCTCCCTGATCCCCGACTTGGGCGGCACCTGGTTCCTGCCGCACACGGTGGGCGACGCCCGCGCCCGCGCGCTGGCGATGCTCGGCGCCTCGGTGCCGGCCGAGGAGGCCGCGCGCATGGGCATGGTCTGGCAGGTCGTCGACGATGCGGCGCTCATGGACGAGGCCGGCAAGATCGCGAGGAAGCTCGCCACCGGCCCGACCCGCTCCTATGCCGCGATCAAGGGGGCCATCAACGCCGCCGCCACCAACACGCTCGACCAGCAGCTCGACCTCGAACGCGATCGTCAGCGCGAACTCGGCCAGAGCGAGGATTTCAAGGAGGGCGTCGCGGCCTTCCTCGCCAAGCGCGCCCCCAATTTCACCGGACGTTGAGAGACGAAAGATGACCTACGAGAAGATCCAGATCGCCAAGGAAGACGGCCTCGCCACGCTGACGCTGAACGCGCCGGACCGGCTGAATGCCGTGTCGCGCAAGATGATCGGCGAACTGAAACAGTGCTGGGAGGAACTCGCCGCCGACGCCTCGGTGCGCGCCGTGCTGCTGACCGGTGCGGGCCGCGGCTTCTGCGCCGGCGCCGACCTCGCCGATCCCGATCGTGCGAAAGGCGCCATCTCCGATTCGGGCGAGGCGCTCGACAAGTTCTTCAATCCCGTCATCCGCCTGATGCGCGGGATTCCCAAGCCGATCGTGGCGGCGGTGAACGGCCCGGCGGCCGGCGTCGGCATGAGCTTCGCGCTCGCGTCCGACATCGCCATCGCCGGCAAGTCCGCCTCCTTTCTGCAGGCCTTCGCCCGCATCGGCCTGCTGCCCGACGGCGGCAGCACCTGGTTCCTGCCGCGCCTGGTTGGTGAGCAGCGGGCGCGGGCGCTGGCCATGCTGGCGCCGCAGATCAGCGCACAGCAGGCCAAGGACTGGGGCCTGATCTGGGACGTCGTCGAGGACGCCGACCTGATGAAGACGGCGGGCGACCTCGCGCGCCGTCTGGCCGACGGACCGACAATGTCGCTCGCCCGCATCAAGGAGGCGATGAACCGCGCCAGCGGCAACACGCTTTCCCAGCAGCTCGACGTCGAGCGCGACTTCCAGCGCGAGCTGGGCAAGAGCGAGGATTTCAAGGAAGGCGTCGCGGCCTTCCTCGCCAAGCGCAAGCCCGCCTTCAAGGGCAAGTAAGAACGACAAGAACCACGGGAGAGAAACCATGACGACGCCGTTCAAGGAGATCACCTCGGGCCTCAAGTTCCCCGAGGGTCCTGTGGCCATGCCCGACGGTTCGGTGATCCTGGTCGAGATCGCGCGCGAGACGCTCACGCGCGTCACGCCGGACGGCAAGCAGCATGTCATTGCCAAGCTGGGCGGCGGCCCGAACGGCGCGGCGATGGGGCCCGGCGGCAAGATCTACGTCACCAACAATGGCGGCTTCAACTGGATCGAGCGGCCCGATGGCCGGCTGTTTCCCGGCACCGCGCCCGCCTCGTACAAGGGCGGCTCGATCCAGGTGGTCGACCCGGAGACCGGCAAGTTCGAGACGCTGTACGACAGCTGCGACGGCCGCAAGCTGAACGGCCCCAACGATCTGGTGTTCGACGATGCCGGCGGCTTCTGGTTCACCGACCTCGGCAAGACCCGCGAGTACGACAACGATCGCGGCGCCGTCTATTACGCCAAGGCCGACGGCTCGAAGATCGAGCAGAAGGTGTTCCCGCTGGAGCGACCCAACGGCTGCGGCCTCTCGCCCGACGGCAAGACACTCTACGTCGTCGAGACGCCGACCGCGCGCCTGTGGGCCTTCGATCTGTCGTCGCCGGGCGTCATCAAGGACGCCAACGGCCCCTATCGCGGCGAGAAGGGCCGGGTGGTGGCCGGCCTTGGCGGCTACCAGATGTTCGATTCGCTGGCCGTCGATTCGGCCGGCCACGTCTGCGTCGCGACCCTGATCACCGGCGCCGTCTCCGACATCTCGCCCGACGGAAAGTCGGTGACGCAGCACAAGCTGCCCGACCCGATGGTGACCAACGTCTGCTTCGGCGGACACGACCTGCGCACCGCCTATGCCACCCTCTCGATGACCGGCAAGCTGGTCAGCTTCGAATGGCCGCGTCCGGGCCTGAAGCTCGAATATCTGAACAAGTAGGGCCTGGCGCCAAGTGCTGACCGTCAGCCGGTCGGCACGGCGCTTTCGATCGCGGCGAGCGCCTTCGCGGCGTCGGCCTCGTTGTCGGGATCGAGCGTTTCGCCGTTCCAGTCGACGATCCTGATGGGCGATTCGAAGTCCTTCAACGCATAGGTCTGGCGCACGATCTCGATGATCTCCAGCAGATTGCGGGGTGCATAGACTCCCGCGCGGCCGTTGATCGTAATCTGCTGGTTGAGCCGCTCCAGCAGCGAGATATGGATGGCCTCGCCGATCGTCGTGTCGCGACGATCGTAGGACACGGACTCCTGCCGCCATCCGGGCCTGGCAATCGGACGATTGGCCAGCGCGCGCCAGGCGAAGGGAAACAGCTTGTACGGGAGCGAGCGCGCGTCGTGCTGGCCCAGCAGGGAGCAGGCGGTGCCGGCATCCCGCCATCTGGCCCTGGTCCGGTCGATGGGAAAGTCGGGGCAATGGACCGCCAGACGCTTGAGCATCCAGTCGAGCGTGACGTCATCCAGTGAGGCCAACTCGGGCTCGTTGCGCCGGCGTTCGGCCGAAATATAGCCACCGCCTATGTCGGCATGGGCGCCGGGAAACCAGACCTGCTCGACCTTGCCCTTCAGCTTCTTGAAGCGGGGTCTGCGCCAGACGGCGGCCCGGAACGGCCGGCGATGCTCGTCGACGGCTATCGCCTGCAGATTCACTTCGGTGATCGACGAAAGTTCGACATCGTGGAAGCCATACTTCTCCCGGTTGAACCTGGAGAACCACCATGCGAAGGGGATGCCGAGCGCCCCGACCGTGTCGAAGACGCCGAGGCACTTCACGCGCACTTCCGCTCGGTCATGCACCAGCCCGTCGAGCTGCACGCTCACGGCGGGCACGCGGTCGGCGGGCGGCGTGCGGTAGTTGCCCCAGGCCAGTGCCTCGTTCTTCCGGCTGCAGTTCTCGCGGGTCAGCAGGCCGGAGGCGCCAATGTATCCCACCAGCGAGCGCGCGGTGTAAGCGCCGCGCGAGAAGCCGAAGACGTAGAGGTCGCAGCCCTTCTCGTAGTGATACGACATGAACTTGTAGGCACGCCGGATATTGTCGTGCAGGCCGATGCCCAGCACGCCGCCCTTGAACCTGTCGAAGGCGCCCGTGCCCACGCCGCGCTGGTAGAGGACGATGTTCTCCTGGCCCTCGGTGACGTAGCCGTGCGTGAGCTTGCCGATCGTGGCGGCGGTTTCCGTCGATGTCTCCCGCAGCGTCCGGGCGATCAGGTCCTCGAGCCGGACGATGTTGGTGTCCATGTCGCCGGCCGCCGGGTCGTTCCACGTGCCGTCGAGCAGCAGGATGATGCGCTTCTTCCGGGACGCAGGCGCGCCTGGCGCCATCTCCGTCGTAGACATTCGTCGTTCCCCGCAAGTGAGAGGGGAACTACACCATCAATTGCGGAGCGCGACCACATCGCCCGTAGATGCGGGGGCGCATATCATCCCTTCGTCTGCCCCCGCACATCGCGGCTGGCGACGACCCTGCCGGCGGCATAGGCCTCGTGGTTGGCGTCGACCTCGGAGAGCTTGTAGCGGTAGTTCACCATCATCCCGTAGGACTGCTTGAACCCGTTGGCGCTGGTGTCGCCCAGCCAGTTCAGCCGCTCGACGAGGGCGCCGTTGCCGAGGTGGAAGTGCGCCACCTTGTCGAGCGCGCGGCCCTTGTCGGTGGCGGTGAGGTAGACGGCGGCGAGCCGCGTCAGGATCGGGCGAAGCGCCTTGTCGATCGCCGGCACTTCCCACCAGTTGGGGCGGGCCAGCAGCTTGAGGACGGCCGCCGCGCCGTAGGCGTCGTCGATGACCGGCCCCAACGAGGTGATCTCGCTCGGGGTGAGGGCGCCGTCGCCCTCGGTCTTGAACCGGTGCTCGACATGCTGGCGCAGGCCGGGGATCGGCGACAGGGTGGCGAAATCCTTAATGTTGGGCAGGTCGCGCGAGAGTTGGTCGGCCACGCGCTTGATCAGGAAGTTGCCGAAGCTGATGCCCGCCAGGCCCTGCTGGCAGTTCGAGATCGAGTAGAAGATCGCGGTGTTGGCACGCTTGGGATCGTGCGTCTCGTCGCGCGCATCGAGCAGGCGCTGCACGTTGCCGGCCATGCCGTCGACCAGGGCCACCTCGACGAAGATCAGCGGCTCGTCGGGCATGCGCGGATGGAAGAAGGCGAAGCAGCGTCGGTCCGAATCGAGCCGGTTTTTGAGGTCGCGCCACGAGCGGATGGCGTGGACCGCCTCGTAGGTCACGAGTTTTTCCAGCAACGAAGCAGGCGAGGCCCAGTCGATGCGCACGAGATCGAGGAAGGCGACGTCGAACCAGGCGCCCAGCAGCGAGCGCAGATCTTCGCTCAGCGCCTTGGCGGCGGCATCGCTGCGGCCCAGCGCCAGCAGTTCGGCGCGGAGATCGACCACGAACTTCACGCCCTGCGGCACGCCGACGAACTCGCGCAGCAACCGTACCGCCGGCGGCTCCAACTCGCGGCGCAGCGCCCGGGCGGGCTCCTTGCCGGCGCGCCAGTGATCGACGGTCTTCATCGCCGCTTCACGCGGCAGGCCGTAGTCGCGCGCCAGGGTCAGCAGGAATTTCTTGCGGCCGGCGGCCGAGAGCGAAAGGTAGGCCTGTCCCAGTTCGGCGGCCCGGCCGCGACGCGCGGTCTCGCCGCCTTTGCCTTCGAGGCAGGCGTCGATGCGGCCCTTCAGGCGGGGAATGTCGTCGTCGGGCAGATCGGGCCGGAGCGGCGCACCCACCGCCTCGCGGGCGCCGCGGGCGGTGTCGATGAAAGCAGTGCGAAGTCGTTCGAGGGTACGGTCGACGGTATTGGAGAAGAGCAGGGCCATGCGCGGATTATGTCACAGCAAACGTGTCACTCCAGTGGCGTCACGTGAACGCGGCTTCATGTCCTTGTCGCGCCGTCATGAAGACGGCAGGTCGAGCACGCGCCACAGGTACCAGCTCGCGACCGTGCGATAGGGCCGCCACTTCCGGCCTGCCTTCTCCAGCTCCTTCGGCGACGGCAGTGCGCGCTTCGCGAACGCCTTCGCATAGGCATTGCGCAGACTGTAGTCGTCGACCGGCAGCACGTCGGGACGGCCCAGGCGGAACATCAGGAACATCTCGGCGCTCCAGCGGCCGATACCGCGGACCGTCACCAGGCGCTCGATCAGCTCGGCATCCGGGATGTCCTGCGCCACGTCGAGTGTCGGCAGCTCGCCGTCCTCGACGCGGCGCGCGAGGTCCTGCACCGCCGATACCTTGGCGCGCGACAGGCCGCAGCCGCGCAAGGCCTCGTCCGGCGTCTTCAGGATGTTGCCCGGCGTGAAGCCGTCGGGCGCGTCGGGATAGAGCGCCTCGACCCTGCCGTAGATGGTCGCGGCCGCCTTGTTGGAGAGCTGCTGGTAGACGATGGCCTCGGCCAGCGAGCCGAACAGGCTGCGCGCGTGTTTCAGCTCCATGCGGAACGGGCCGACCGTGTCGATGATCGCGGCCAGCCTCGGGTCGGCGGCCCTGAGATGCGCGACCGCTTTCGCGGGCTTGAACGGAAAGCCGCTCATCGGGCCGCGAAAAGGGGGCCCGCGCCGACTTCGGGGGCACCCTCGATCTCGAGCATGCGGCGCTTGGTCGAGACGCCGCCATTGGCCGAGAAGCCGCCCATCTTTCCGTCGGCGCCCAGCACGCGGTGGCAGGGCACGATAATGGCGACCGGGTTCCTGCCCAGCGCCTGGCCGACCTCGCGCGATTCTTGCGGCACGCCGAGCCGCCGGGCGATCTCGCCATAGGTCATGGTGCGGCCGGGCGGGATGGTGCGCGCCACCTCGTAGACCCTGCGATGGAACTCGGGCGCGGCCTCGAGGTCGAGCGGGATGTCGGCGAGATCGACGGCGTCGCCCGATAGCAGGGTCCGAACACGGTCGAGCGCGCGCTGCACGCCGGCCGGCACGGCTTCGGCCTCGACGGCACCGGGCCAGCGCCGCTTTACACGGGCCCGCGTCGCGGCGGCGGTCGGCTCGGGCAGTTGAAGACCCGCGATGCCGCGGCCGCTCCAGGCGACGGCGCAGGTGCCGATCGGCGTGTCGAACAGGGCGAAACCTTGGGCGTTCATGCTGAACCTTCCTGCCTAACCGGTCATCCCGTCAAGTCGGGAGAAACCCACAGATAGCCGTCATCAAACTGGCACTGACAACGGCTAGCGTCGGACGGTCGATATTGAGCCGGAGTCGATTGTTTGATCTATCCGCGGGCCGAGAGCCATTCGATCCTGAAGCAGGCGGTGCGCCGTCATAAGGTGCTGTCCCGCGAGGGACTCCTGGAGAAGCTGTTCGAACGGCTGTTCCGGGGTCTGGTCTACGCCCAGATCTGGGAAGATCCCGAGATCGACCTCGAGGCGATGGCGCTGACGCCCGACTGCCACGTCGTGGCCATCGCGTCGGGCGGTTGCAACATCCTGTCCTATCTCACCGCCGATCCGGCGCGCATCACCGCCGTCGATCTCAGCCGCGCCCATGTGGCGCTCAACCGGCTGAAACTCACGGCGGCCCAGAAACTGTCGACTTGGTCGGACTACTATCGCTTCTTCGGCGCCGCCGACTCCGGCGTCAATCCGGGCGTCTACGACCGCGAGATCGCGCCGCATCTCGATGCCGAGAGCCGGGCCTACTGGGAGGGCCGCAGCCTGCACCGGGGCGGGCGTCGCCGTATCTCGATCTTTGCGAAGAACGCCTACCGCCACGGCGTGCTCGGCCGCTTCATCGGCGCGGCGCACGTCGCCGCCCGCGTCTACGGCGTCGACTTCGGCAAGCTCCTCGCGGCGCGCACGATCGAGGAGCAGCAGCGCTTCTTCGACACGGTGCTGGCGCCGCTGTTCGACAAGCCGGCCGTGCGCTGGGCCACGTCGAACCGCCTGTCGCTCTATGGCCTCGGCATCCCGCCGGCGCAGTACGAGGCGCTGGCCGGCGGCCGCGACATGGGCTCGGTGCTGCGCGACCGGGTCGAGCGGCTGGCCTGCGGCTTCAGCCTCGACGACAATTACTTCGCCTGGCAGGCGTTCGGCCGTGGCTATGCGCGTAACGGCAGCGGGCCATTGCCGCCCTATCTCCGGCAGGAGAACTTTGCCGCGGTGAAGCGCGGCGCCGAGCGCGTCGAAGTCATGAACCGCTCGGTGACGGATTATCTCGCCTCCTGTCCCGCCGGCTCGCGCGACCGCTACGTGCTGCTTGACGCGCAGGACTGGATGACCGACGCGCAGCTCAACGCGCTGTGGACCGAGATCACGCGCACCGCGCGGCCCGGCGCCCGCGTGATCTTCCGCACCGCCGCCGAGCCATCGCTGCTGCCCGGTCGTGTCGCGCCCGAGCTGCTCGACCAGTGGCACTACGAGGCCGAGGCGTCGCGCGCCTTCACCGCGCGTGACCGTTCGGCGATCTACGGCGGCTTCCATCTCTATGTGCTGAAGCCGTGAGCACGACGCTCGCCAATGCCGGACTGATGGACCGGATCTATCGCCGTCAGCGCCACGTCTACGATCTCAGCCGCAAATACTACCTGCTGGGCCGCGACCGGCTGATCGACGGCCTCGCGCCGCCACCGGGCGGGCGTGTGCTGGAGATCGGCTGCGGCACCGCGCGCAACCTGATCGCGGTCGCGCAACGCCATCCTGCCACGCCGCTGTTCGGCATCGACCTGTCGCTGGAGATGCTCGACACGGCGCGCCGCCGCGTCGAACGCGAGGGACTGGTTGCCCGTGTTCGCCTGGCCCATGCCGACGCAACGCGCTTCGACCCGGCGTTGCTGTTCGGCGTGCCGGGCTTCTCGCGCATCTTCTTCTCCTACACGCTGTCGATGATCCCGGAATGGGAGAGGGCGCTGGCTCAGTCGGTCGTCTGGCTGCAGCCGGGCGGCGAGCTGCATCTCGTCGATTTCGGCGGCCAGGAGCGGCTGCCCCGCTGGTTCCGCGGCGGCCTGCGCCAGTGGCTGGCGCTGTTCCACGTGATCCCGCGCGACGCGCTGGAGGCCGCTCTGGTGCGGCTGCCCGGCGACATCGAGGTCCGGCGCTTCGAGCGGCCGCATCTCGGCTATGCCCAGTACGCCGTCTGCCGTCGCTCGGCCTAGTCCGCCATCCCCGCAAAGACATGGCGCCCCTGTTCCAGGGGCATCGCGCGGGGCATTGGCAACCGCCCGCGGCGGGTGCTAACCCGACACGAACGATTGCCTGTGCCGGGAGTACCCAAGATGACTGAAGCCTTCATTTGCGACGCGATCCGCACCCCCGTCGGCCGCTACAATGGCGGCCTGGGCGCCATGCGTGTCGATGACCTGGCCGCCCATCCGATCAAGGCGCTGATGCAGCGCAACGCCAATGTCGACTGGGGCTCGGTCGACGACGTGATCTATGGCTGCGTGAACCAGGCCGGCGAGGACAACCGAAACGTCGCCCGCATGGCCGGGCTGCTCGCGGGCCTGCCGGTCGAGGTGGCCGGCGCCACCGTCAACCGCCTCTGCGGCTCCGGCCTGGAGGCGGCGGGCCATGCTGCCCGCGCCGTGAAGCTGGGTGAAGCCGACCTGATGATCGCCGGCGGCGTCGAGGGCATGACCCGCTCGCCCTATGTGATGGGCAAGCCCGAGAGCGCCTTCGACCGTTCGATGAAGCTCGAGGACACGGTGCTGGGCTGGCGCTTCGTCAATCCGCGCCTCAAGGCGGCCTATGGCGTCGATCCGATGGGCCAGACCGCCGAGAACGTCGCCACCGAGCACCAGATCAGCCGCACCGACCAGGACGCCTTCGCCTATCGCAGCCAGCGCCGCTGCAAGGCCGCGCAGGAGCGCGGCTTCTTCGAGAAGGAGATCGTCAAGGTCTGCGTCAAGAAGGGCAAGGCCGAGATCGTCGTCGAGAAGGACGAGCATCCGCGCGGCGATACGACGATGGAGACCCTGTCGAAGCTCTCGGCCGCGTTCCGCGACGGCGGCTCGGTGACGGCCGGCAATTCGTCGGGCCTGAATGACGGCGCCTGCGCCATGATCATCGCCTCGGAAGCCGCCGCCCGCGCCAACGGCCTGACGCCGCGCGCGCGCATCCTGGGCACCGTCTCGGCCGGCGTGCCGCCGCGCGTCATGGGCATCGGCCCGGTGCCGGCGACGCGGAAGCTGCTGGCCAAGCTCGGCATGACCATCGGCGATTTCGACACGATCGAGCTCAACGAGGCGTTCGCCGCCCAGGCCCTGGCCGTGCTGCGCCAGCTGGGCCTCGCCGACGACGCCGAGAACGTGAACCCGAACGGCGGCGCGATCGCGCTCGGTCATCCGCTGGGCGCCTCGGGCGGCCGCCTGATGATCACCGCGCTCAACCAGCTCGAGGCCACCGGCGGCAAGCGCGCGCTCGCCACCATGTGCATCGGCGTCGGCCAGGGCATCGCGCTGGCGCTCGAGCGCGTCTGAGGTCTCGGCACCGAGACCTTTTCTGAGGCGTGCGGCGCCCGCGCTTCGGTCGCTTCGCTCCCTGCAGCACTATACGCCGCCGGCGCTGCGCCGGGGCGCAGCGCCTACGCCGTAGCGTTCAGATTGATCCCGGCGCGGCGCATGTCGCTCATCATGCGTTTGCGGCTGTCGTCGAGATCGATGGCGGCCGTCGCTTCGACCACGACGGCCACGTCGAAGCCCGCCTGGCGCGCATCGATGGCCGACCAGGCGACGCAGTAGTCGAGCGCCAGGCCACAGAAGATCAGTTTCGTGAAACCGCGCGCCTTCAGGTAGCCGTCGAGGCCGGTGCGCGTCATGCGGTCGTTCTCGCGGAACGCCGAATAGGAATCGATGCCGGTGTGGAAGCCCTTGCGCACGATCATCTGCGCCTTGGTGATCTCGAGGTCGGGATGGAACGCGGCGCCCGGCGTGCCCTGGACGCAATGGTCGGGCCACAGGACCTGCGGTCCGTAGGGGAATTGCACGGTCGAGAAGGGCTCGGCGTCCTGCCACGAACTCGCGAACGAGGCATGGCCGGCCGGATGCCAGTCCTGGGTCAGCACGACATGGTCGTGGCGGCCGATCAGGCGATTGACCAGCGGCACGATGGCGTTGGCGCCGGCCACGGCCAGCGCACCGCCCTCGCAGAAATCGTTCTGGACGTCGACGACGATCAGGGCCTCGTTCGGCATCCGGTGCGCTCCGCTACAGGGGTGGGATGTCGCCCAGCGCCTGGTCGCGCTCGAACGAGGCGATCCAGGAGTCCAGGGTCTTGCTCTCGATGGCGCCGCGCAGCCCGCGCATCACGTCCTGGTAGTAGTGGAGATTGTGCCAGGTCAGCAGCATCGCACCCAGAATCTCGTCGGCGCGAATGAGGTGATGCAGATAGGCGCGGCTGTGGTGCTTGCAGGCAGGGCAGCCGCACTGCTCGTCGATCGGCCGCGGATCGTCGCGATGGCGGGCGTTGCGCATGTTGAGTTCGCCGCGCCGCGTGAAGGCCTGCGCCGTACGACCGGCGCGCGTGGGCATCACGCAGTCGAACATGTCGATGCCGCGCTTCACCGCGCCCACGATGTCGCCGGGACGGCCGACGCCCATCAGGTAGCGCGGCCGGTCGGCAGGCAGCATCGGCACCGTATAGTCGAGCGTGCCGAACATCAGCTCCTGGCCTTCGCCCACGGCAAGGCCGCCGACCGCGTAGCCGTCGAAGCCGATGTCGATCAGCGCTTTCGCACTCTCCGCGCGCAGCTCGGGGAAGGTGCTGCCTTGGACGATGCCGAACAGGCCGTAGCCCGAACGCTCCACGAAGGCCCGGCGGCCGCGCTCGGCCCATTTCATGGAGAGCCGCATCGAGAAGGCGGCTTCCGGCTCCTCGGCGGGCCAGCTGGTGCATTCGTCGAACGACATGGTGATGTCGGCGTCGAGCAGGCGCTGGATGCCGATCGAACTCTCGGGCGTCAGGCGATGCTGCGAGCCGTCCTTGGGCGAGCGGAAGGTGACGCCGTCGGGGTCGAGCTTGCGCAGCTCCTTGAGCGACATCACCTGGAAGCCGCCCGAATCGGTCAGGATCGGGCCCGGCCAGTTCATGAACTTGTGCAGGCCGCCCAGGGCCGCGACGCGCTCCGCGCCCGGCCGCAGCATCAGGTGGAAGGTGTTGCCCAGCACGATCTCCGCGCCGGTCTCTGCGACGGATTGCGGCAGCATCGCCTTCACTGTGCCCGCCGTGCCGACCGGCATGAAGGCCGGCGTCTCGATCGTGCCATGCGCGGTCGTGATGCGGCCGCGGCGGGCGGCGCCGTCGCTGCCCAGCTGCTCGTAGGAAAGGCTCATCGGCGCAACAGACAACAATCGCCGTAGGAATAGAAGCGGTATCGCGCTGCGACAGCGTGCTCGTAGACCTGTTTCATGCGCTCCAGCCCGGCGAAGGCCGACACCAGCATGAACAGGGTCGAGCGCGGCAGGTGGAAGTTCGTCAGCAGCAGATCGACGGCGCGGAACTGGAAGCCCGGCGTGATGAAGATGTCGGTCTCGCCGCTCCACGGCTTAAGGGCGCCGTCATGCTCCCGTGCCACTGTTTCGAGCAGGCGCAGCGAGGTCGTGCCGATCGACACGACGCGGCCGCCCAGGATGCGCGTCGCCTCGACGGCGCGTGCGGTCGCCTCGGAAACCTCGCCCCATTCGGCGTGCATCGTGTGCGCGTCGGTGTCATCGACCCGCACCGGCTGGAAGGTGCCCGCGCCGACATGCAGCGTCACGCCCGCCGTGGTGATGCCGCTGTCGGCGAGCGCCGCCATCAGCTCGGGCGTGAAATGCAGGCCGGCGGTGGGGGCGGCGACGGAGCCTTCGTGGCGGGCGAACAGCGTCTGGTAATCCTTCCGGTCCTGCGCGTCGGCGGTGCCGCCGCGAATGTAGGGAGGCAGAGGTACCGTGCCTTCCTGCTCCAGGGCCGTGAGAAAGGCGTGACCCTCCTGGGTGAAGGCCAGCACCAGCGAGCCGTCCTCTTCCTTGGCTTCGACGCGGGCGCGAAGACCCGAGAAGACCAGCGCATCGCCCGGCCGCAGCCGTTTTCCCGGACGGGCAAAGGCGCGCCAGCGCCGGCTGCCGAGATCGCGGATCAGCAGCGCCTCGACCGCCACGTCCTGGCGAATGCCCTGGCCCGGGCGCACGCCCTTCAGACGCGCGGGGATGACCCTGGTGTCGTTGAAGACCAGCAGGTCGCCTCGCCGCAGCAGGCCGGGCAGGGACCGCACCGTGCGGTCGTGCAGGGTCTCGCCCGTGACGTCGAGCAGGCGCGCGGAGTCGCGCGGGGAAACAGGCCGCTGGGCGATCAGATCGTCCGGCAGCGCGAAATCAAAAAGGTCGACGCGCATTGTTTGAGGATCTGGCCTTTGTCAGGTCTGGCCGATGTCCATGACCACGCCATCCGAATCGTCGGAAGGGGGCAGGGTGTTGAGATCGGCCAGCGCCACGAAGCGGTGTACGCCGTCGACCACGACGCGCTTCACGCGCGCGCGTGTCTCCAGGCAATGGAGATGCGCCAGGGTCTCGCCGAAGGCGAAGACGATCTGGTTGTTGTCGAGATGGCGGGGGAACAGGATCGGCACCATGTCCCAGCCGGTCGCGCCCTCCGGTCCCATGCGGGCGATTGCCACTTCCATGTCGTTCAGGCGCGCATCGTGATGGGCCACGAGCTGGTCGAGCCGCGTGTGAAGGCCGATGAACGGGAAGCCGTGGCTCGGGAGCACGAGGGCGTCGGCCGGCAGGCGGCGGAAGCGCGAGAAGCCGTCGAGGAACCAGGTCAGCGCATCGGCCAGCGGCTCGTTGGGCCACACGCCGACATTGGTGCTGATCTTGGGCAGCACCTGGTCGCCGGCGATCATCACGTTGAGTTCGGGGCACCACAGCGAGGCATGTTCGGGCGCATGGCCGCGGCCCACGATGACGTCCCAGCGATGGCCGCCGATGGTGATGGGATGGGCATGGATCATGCGCCGGAAGGCGGTCGGCAGGGGCACCACGCCCTTGGCGTAGCCGCCCTTGTGGCGGTGGAAGTTGGCGATACGGTCGGCCGGCACGCCGTTGCGCGCGACATGCGCGGCCCGCGTCTCCTCGCTCTCGACGAAGTCGTTGCGCGCGGCCTGCGCGCTCATGTATTCGCCCAGCGTCATGTAGAGCGGCGCGTTCCACTTCTCGCACAGCCAGCCGGCGAGGCCGATATGGTCGGGATGGAGATGCGTGCCGATCACGCGCACCACAGGCTTGCCCTGGAGCTTCTCGGCGAAGATTTTCTCCCAGAGCGCTCGCGTGTCCTGCGAATTGATGCCGGTGTCGACGATCGTCCAGCCGTCCTTCTCCTCGATCAGCCACAGGTTGATGTGGTTGAGCTGGAAGGGCAGCGGCATGCGCAGCCAGTGGATGCCGGGGGCGACATTCTTGATGTCGCCGGGTTCCGGCACGTCGCCGCAGGGAAAGCGGAGCTGAGCCAGCAGGCGCTGGGACTCGGAGAGGGCGTCAGGCATGGGCGGAAACTAGAGGATTCTCCCGCTCCCGTCTCCGGGGGAGGGCGCATGCCAGCCTTACGAGGGTTTGAGCGCCCGCCAGGCGATGTCCTTGCGGTAGAAGCCCTCGGGCCAGTCGATCAGGTCGACCGCGCGGTAGGCGCGGGCGCGGGCTTCCTCGACGGTGGGGGCCATGGCGCTGACGTTCAGGACCCGGCCGCCATTGGCCAGGATCTTCCCGTCCGGGCCAGCCTTGGTGCCGGCGTGGAAGATCTGCACCCCCTCGATCCTGGCCGCCTCGGCGAGGCCGCGGATCTCGCTGCCCTTGGGATAGGACTCGGGATAGCCCTTGGTGGCCATGATCACGGTGACGGCGGCGTCGGGCGACCAGCGCAGGTCGAGATGCTTCAGGCCGCCCTCGGCGCTGGCCAGCAGCGCCGGCACGAGATCGGATTTCAGACGCATCATCAGAACCTGCGTCTCGGGATCGCCGAAGCGACAATTGTACTCGACCAGGCGCGGGCCCTTGGCGTCGATCATCAGGCCGGCATAGAGCACGCCCCGGAACGGCGTGCCGGCCTGGGCGAGAGCGCGCACGGTCGGCAGCACGATCTCGTCCATCGTGCGCTGCTGCATGGCGGCATCGAAGATCGGCGCGGGAGAGTAGGCGCCCATGCCGCCGGTGTTGGGGCCCGTGTCGCCGTCGAAGGCGCGCTTGTGGTCCTGCGCGCCGACCAGCGGCAGCACGTGCTCGCCGTCGGTGAGGGCGAAGAAGCTCGCCTCCTCGCCCTGCATGAATTCCTCGATCACCACCGAGGCGCCGGCGGCGCCGAAGCGGTTGCCCGAGAGCATGTCGCGCACCGCCTCGACCGCCTGCTCGACCGTCTCAGCGATGATCACGCCCTTGCCGGCTGCCAGTCCGTCGGCCTTGATCACGATCGGCAGGGGCTGGGACCTGACATAGGCCTCGGCCGGCGCGACCTCGGTGAAGCGCTCGTAGGCGGCCGTCGGGATGTTGTTGGCGCGGCAGAGTTCCTTGGTGAAGCTCTTGGAGCCTTCGATGCGGGCGGCCGCCTTCGACGGGCCCCAGGCCTTGATACCGGCCTCGGCAAAGGCGTCGGCCATGCCGGCCACCAGCGGGGCGTCGGGGGCGATCACCACGAAGTCGATCTTCAGGCGCTGCGCCAACGCCACCTGGCCCGGGATATCCTCGGCCCCGACGTCGACGCATTCGGCAACTTGCGCGATGCCGGCATTGCCCGGCGCGCAGTAGAGCTTTGTGCAGAGCGGGGAGGCCGAAATCGCCCAACACAGCGCATGTTCGCGGCCGCCGCCGCCCACCACGAGGATTCGCATGGCGAGGCTTTGACCACAGTTTGCGCCGGCGGCACAAGCGGCTAGGTTCGGCCGACATGGATAACCTCGACGCCCCGGCAGCCCCCTCGAACGTCCCGGAATTCTCGGTTTCCGAGCTGTCCTTCGCCCTGAAACGCGAGATTGAAACCGCGTTTCCGCGGGTGCGGGTTCGCGGCGAGATCAGCCAGCCCTCCTTCCCGCGCTCGGGCCACTGCTACTTCCGCCTCAAGGACGAGAATGCCGTGATCGACGGCGTCTGCTGGAAGGGCTCGATCCCGCGGCTTGGCATCAAGATCGAGGAAGGCCTGGAGGTCATCGCCACCGGCAAGCTCACCACCTATGCCGGCTCCTCTCGCTACCAGATCATCGTCGAGCGGCTGGAACTGGCGGGCGAAGGCGCGCTGCTCAAGCTGCTGGAGGACCGCCGCAAGAAGCTGCAGGCCGAGGGGCTGTTCGACGCCGACCGCAAACGCCCACTGCCCTACCTGCCGCAGGTGGTGGGCGTCGTGACCTCGCCGTCGGGTGCCGTCATCCGCGACATCCTGCATCGCCTCAGCGACCGCTTTCCCTGCCACGTGCTGGTCTGGCCGGTGGCGGTGCAGGGCGAGAAGGCGGCGGGCGAGGTGGCCCGCGCCATCGCCGGCTTCAACGCCCTGCCCGAGAACGGTCCCGTGCCGCGGCCCGACGTGCTGATCGTGGCGCGCGGTGGCGGCTCGCTGGAGGACCTGTGGGCGTTCAACGAGGAGATCGTGGTGCGCGCCGCCGCGAATTCCGAGATTCCGCTGATCTCCGCCGTCGGCCACGAGACCGACACGACCCTGATCGACTTCGCCTCGGACCGCCGCGCGCCCACGCCGACGGCCGCCGCCGAGATGGCGGTGCCGGTGCGCGCCGACCTGATGACCGAGACGCTCGACTACGCCAAGCGGCTGGTCGGCGGCATGACACGCCTGCTGCGCGAGCAGTCGATGGAACTGGCCGGCCTCGCGCGCGGCCTGGGCGATCCGCGCCGCCTGATCGAGGAGCGGCAGCAACGGGTCGATGTCAGCGGCGAGCGGCTGGCGCTGGCCGCGCGCCAGCTCGTCGAGCGGCGGGCACATCAGCTCTCGGCCGCGCGCCTGGTGAGCCCGCAGGCGGTGATCGCCGCCAAGGAACAGGCGCTTCTCGCCGAAGGCCGCGCGCTGACCCGTGCCGTCGACCGCTTCAAGAGCGACGCGCTGCAGAAGTATGCCCGCGCCTTCGACCGGCTGGATCAGTTCGGCGAGCGCCTGAAGCGTCACGGCAACGACCTTCTGCTGAACGGCCAGCGCCAGGTCGACCAGGCCGCCAAGCTGCTGGAGAGCTACTCCTTCCACTCCGTCCTCAACCGGGGCTTCGCCCTGGTGCGCGACCAGGACGGCCAACCCGTCCTCGCCGCCGCCGGCACCAGCGCGGGCCAGACGATCACCATCGAATTCAACGACGGCCGCGTCGGCGCCCGCGTGACCGATGGCGCGGGTGCGCCGAAGCCGGTTGCGGCTCCGCCCGCACCGCCCAAGCGTCGCGACGGCGGCGGCGGCCAAGGGTCCTTGCTGTAGCCTTCCCCCTCCCTAGCCCTCCCCCGTATGACGGGGGAGGGGACATGAACTCTTATTCCCGCCCCCGTCATACGGGGGAGGGCTAGGGAGGGGGAGAGCAACCCATGATTGTTTCATCGTCATAATTTCGTCCATTCGTGGCGTTCTGCTGACGGAGTGAAAAGCTACGCTCAGGACCTCCGCAACAACGCCACCGAACCCGAGCGGGTCCTGTGGAACCGACTCCGACGCCGCCAGCTCGCCGGCCTCAAGTTCCGCCGCCAGCACCCGATCGGCCGCTACGTCTGCGACTTCGTCTGCCTCGAGGCTGCGGTCGTCGTCGAACTCGACGGCAGCCAGCATGTGACGGACGCACCGTACGACGCCAACCGCGATGCCTTCCTGCATTCGACCGGCTTTCGCGTGCTGCGCTTCTGGAATGGCGACGTGCTGTCCCGCACCGACTCCGTGGTCGAAACGATTTCCGAGGCGCTGTATCGTTCCGAGATGGAGGGGCGCTTCGATTGAGGCTTGCCTCGATGAATCGAGGGGAGGGCGCCAATGACCGCTGAACCGCTGTCGGCCGAGACGATCAGGAACTTCCTGTATGCGAGCACGGCGACCGTCTCGATGCAGATGCTGAAGCGTGGGTTTCGCAATGTCGCGGTGAACGGGGTGAAGCCGCTCAATCCGGCGGCGGCGCGGATCGTGGGGCCGGCCTATACGCTGCGCTATATTCCGAGCCGCGAGGATATCGACAAGGCGCCCAGTCCCAGCGATCCGCCGAATGCGCAGCGCACGGCGATCGAGGAGTCACCGCCGGGCTCCGTGCTGGTGATCGGCACCGAAGGCAATACGCGGTCCGGCACGCTGGGCGACATCCTGGCGCTGCGCCTCAAGGTGCGCGGTCTGGCGGGCGTGCTGAGCGATGGCGCGATGCGCGATTCGCCGGTGATCGGCAAGTTCGATTTCCCGGTCTATTGCCGCGCGGCGGCGGCGCCGCCCAGCATGGCCAACCTGCGCCCCGTAGAAGTGCAGGTGCCGGTCGGCATCTGCGGCGTTCCGGTCTATCCCGGCGACGTCATCGTGGCCGACGAGGACGGTGCCATCATCGTGCCGCGACATCTCGCCGACGAGGTGGCGCGCGATTCCTTCGAGCAGGAGCGGCTGGAGAAGTTTGTCGCGATCCGGGTGGGCCAGGGCCATCCGATCACCGGCACCTATCCGCCGAACGACGAGACGAAGAAACTCTATCAGGCGTGGATCAAGGCCGGTGAGCCTGCCGGCGGGTGAGGAGGTCGTATATGCGTGTTTCGTCGATCGCCGTGCTGCTGATGCTCGGCCTGGCCGCCTGCGAAGGCTCGAACGTGGCGATGGCGCCGCCGGGCCAGGACATTGCCGGCAAGCAGTTCGCGCCGCCGCCGCCCGGCATGGGCGCGGTCTATTTCGTGAATCCCTCGACGGCGAGCCCGGTGCTCAACGTCACGGCGAACGGCCAGGAGATCGGGCGCCTCGGCACGCAGACCTGGATGCGTACGGAACTGGCCGCGGGCCCCTACACGCTGCGCTGCCGCGGCGGCGGGTCGGCGAATGCGATGAACATGGAGATCGCGCCCGGCAACATCCGCTACGTCGATGTGCAGATGTTGCCCGGACAGTATGTCTGTAGCATTCGCGAAACCGACCCGGGCTCTGGGCAGGCCGCCGTGATGAGCGGCAGCCGCGCGGCGCAGTACTAGGCCGCCGTCGCGGGAATGCGGGCGATGACCTTGAGCTCGAAGTCGAAGCCCGCCAGCCAGGTGACGCCGACCGCCGTCCAGTTCGGATAGGGCGCCTCACCGATCTCCTCGTCGCGCACCTTCATCACCGTCTCGAATTGCGCTTCGGGGTTGGTGTGGAAGGATGTGACGTCCACCACGTCGTCGAACGTGCAGCCGGCGGCCGCCAGCACCGCGCGCAGATTGGTGAAGGCCCGCCGGACCTGATTCTCGAAGACCGGTTCCGGCGATCCATCGTCGCGGCTGCCCACCTGCCCCGATACGAAGAGAAGATCGCCCGAGCGGATGGCCGGCGAATATTTGTGAGCGTTGTAGAGGGCGTGCCGGCCGTTCGCCGGGAAGACCGCGTCGCGTTTGGCCATGTCGTAAATCCTTTTGAAGCCCTAAGCCGGAGAATCGCCGTATTCCGCGTCGTCGACGAGGAAGGCGTAGTGGGTCGTGCTGGGATGGGGCGTGCCGATGAAGTCGAGGGTAACGCCGTTCGACATCTGCACCGGGCGGAACGGGCCCCATTGCGGGCCGGCTTCGACGCCCAGGATGCCGGCCAGGAACTCGGCCGACGCATCCTTGTCCTTCGCGTGGACGATCAGGTGATTGAGGGCTGGCATCGAAGTCCTCCTGCGGCTGTCCTGAACGTAGGCAGGCCGCGGATGACTTCAACCGGTTACGCGCCGGTGATCGGGAGCGATCAGCCGCCGCCCTTCTCGCAGACGAAGGCCTTGAAGGTGATGATGTCGCTGGGGACACCCTTCTCCTTGCAGTATTCCTCGAACTCCTGCGGCGTCACCGGCACCATCTTGATGGCGTGACGACGGCTGCGCCAGTCGGACATGCGGCTCATCTCCTTCAGATGCCAGTCGGCATATGAGCTGAGCGGATAGTGTTTCACGATGCGCTGCAGCACCTCGTGGTCGGATGCGGTCACTTTGGCGAAGTACTGGATGGCCATGCCGGTCTGCCCTCAGGAATGCGGACGCCGCATCTACTCTTCCTCGGGGGTGGGCCGCAACCCACAATGAATGGGGGCAATATGTCGCTCAGGGGGCGGCGGCGTCGGGCAGGACGCGATTGCGCAAGGGCTGCCAGTGATGGCGCGGAATGACCTGCAGCGCCTCCAGGAATTGCCGCGCACAGCGTTCCCAGGTGAAGGTTTCCGCATGGCGGCGGCAATCCTCGGGATTGCGCGACACCGCGGCGAGGCAGGCCGTGCGCAGGTCCTTGTCGAGAGCACCGACGCTGGAATCGGTCACGACGTCGAGCGGTCCGGGCACGGGATATCCCGCGACCGGCACGCCGGATGCGAGTGCCTCGACCATCACGAGGCCGAACGTGTCCGTGACGCTCGGGAAGACGAAGCAGTCTGCCTGTGCATAGCGATACGAGAGCTCGTCGGCATCGACCGAGCCGAAGAAGCGCACGTTGGCGTAGCGGCGCTGCAGCGACTTGAGCTGCGGCCCGCCGCCCACCACCCACTTGGTGCCGGGCAGGTCCAGGCCGAGGAAGGCCTCGATGTTCTTCTCGACGGCGACGCGGCCGGCATAGAGCCAGATCGGGCGCGGATCGCCGGTATCCTCGCGGCGTTGCGGCTTGAACGCGGTGATGTCGACGCCGCGCGACCACGGCACGAGGTTTCTGAAGCCGCGCGTGCTCAGTTCGTCGCGGATCGCCGGCGACACGACCAGCACCCCGGCGGAAGGCGCGTGGAACCAGCGCACGAAGGCGTAGCTCCACGAGAGCGGCACCCGGATGCGGGCACGGACATATTCGGGAAAGCGCGTGTGATAGGCGGTCGTGAAGGGAATGCCGCGGCGCCGGCAGAAGCCGCGCGCCGCCCAGCCGAGCGGCCCCTCGGTGACGATATGGATGGCGTCGGGCGCGAACAGCTGCAGCATGTGGCTGAGCCGCGAGGACGGGAACAGCGACAGCCTGATCTCGGGATAGGTCGGACAGGGCAGGGTGCGGAACCGATCGGGGCCGAACACCTCGACCTCGTGGCCTTCGGCGCGAAGAATGCGCGCCACCGTCTCGAGCGTGCGGACGACGCCGTTGATCTGGGGCCGCCAGGCGTCTGAAACGATGGCGATGCGCAAGCGTCTACTCCGCGGCGAGTTGAACTTGGGACAGCGGCAGGCGCGAGGCGCGGCGGGCCATCTCGTCCGCCCAGTGGACGATGCGCAGGCGGCCGTCGAAATCCTCGACCAGCGCGGTGCAGCTCTCGACCCAGTCGCCGTCGTTGCAGTAGAGCACGCCGTCGATCATGCGCATCTCGGCGTGATGGATGTGCCCGCATACGACGCCGTCGACGCCGCGGCGCCGGGCTTCGCTTGCCACCGCCTTCTCGTAGTCGTTGATGAACTGCACCGCGTTCTTCACCCGGTGCTTCAGGAACGCCGAGAGCGACCAGTAGGGCAGGCCGAGCTTGCGCCGTCCCCAGTTGAAGATCGTGTTGAGGCGCAGGGCCGCGGCATAGGCCCAGTCGCCGAGGATGGCGAGCCAGCGCGCGTAGCGCACGATGCCGTCGAATTGATCGCCGTGGATCACCAGCAGTTTCCTGCCGTCGGGTGTCTCGTGGATCGCCTCGTCCTCGACCCGCACGTCGCCGAAGGTGAGCTGGCAATATTGCCGGGCGGCCTCGTCGTGGTTGCCGGGGATGTAGACCACGTTGGTGCCCTTGCGGGCCTTGCGCATGATCTTCTGAACCACGTCGTTGTGGCTCTGCGGCCAGTACCACCAGCGCTTGAGGCGCCAGCCGTCGACAATGTCGCCCACCAGGTAGAGATGCTCGCTCTCGTTCTTCCGCAGGAAGTCGAGCAGCAGGTCGGCCTGGCAGCCGCGCGTGCCGAGGTGGATGTCGGACAGGAAGATCGCCCTGTGACGGGCGGGCTGGTTTCGCTCGTGGAGCGTCATGATACAGGCACGGTCATGTGGATAGTGTCGGGCCGGCACTAAATCTGTTGTGCGAGATTGCACGGTACGCATGGGATTGTGTAAGGGAGCCGTTGCGTGGAGGTGTATCGGTTGTGACTGTTCGATGACATTCGCCTCAATCACCGGCACTGCCCCATCGGTGCTTCTCATTTTCAATCCAACGGCTGGCCGTCGCCGCCGCGGGCTGGTCGATGCGGTCGTGCGCCACGTCAGATCCCTGGGCTGGACGGTCGATGTCGTCGAGACGGCGGCGCCGGGCGATGCGCGCCGCCTTGCCGAACAGTGCGATGCCGGACGCTATGGTGTCATCGCGGTCGCGGGCGGCGACGGGACGATCAACGAGGTGGTGAACGGCCTCGCCGCCCGCGCCGCCACGGCGCCGCCGCTCGCCCTCGTGCCGCTGGGGACCGCCAACGTGCTGGCGCACGAGCTGGGACTGGGCTCGACCGCCTCAGCGCTCGCCCAGGCCATCACGGCCGGCCGCGAGGTGCTGATGCATCCGGGCCAGGCCAGTGGCGCCGGCCGTCCTCGTTGCTTCTCCCTGATGGCCGGCGCAGGCTTCGATGCCAAGGTGGTGGCGGGCGTCAGTGCGCCGCTGAAGCGTCGCTGGGGCAAGGGCGCCTATGTCTGGCGCTCATTGGTCGAGGCAAGGCGCTACCGTCCGGTACGCTATGCCGTGGAGATCGACGGCGTTACCCACGAGGCGGCGTCGGTGATCGTGACGCATGCGCGTCACTATGCCGGCCCCTATGTCGTGGCGCCGCAAGCGTCGCTCGGCGCCCCGCTGTTGCATGTCTGCCTGTTCGAGCGCTGGGGCTGGATGCACGCGCTGCGCTTCGGCGCGGCCCTGGTGCTGGGCACGCTGCCGCGGACGCCGGGCTATCGCGTGGTTGCCGGGCGCCAGGTCAGGATCTCGGTCCTGAACGACGCCGGCGAAGAGCGCCGTCAGCCGGTCCAGATCGACGGCGACGACGCGCTGACGCTGCCCGTATCGATCGGCCTCTCGACCGAGGCCGTGCGGTTGTTGAGGCCGGCTTCTCCTCACGCTGCTCGCCCCTAGGGGAAGAGCTATCGCATAGGAGGTAAAGGTCCCTCACTGCCCTCGGGGGGCAACGAGCAGGTGTGCTAGCGCCGGGCGTAGAGCGCGGCCACGTCGTCCGAGGACAGGCCGAAGATCTGCGCGATCCGGTCGATCTCTTCCGTCGGCAGGCTCACGAGGTTCGAGGTCGTCTCGAGATCCGCCAGCATGAGTTCTTCCATGGGAACGAACTTGATCGACCGCCGCGCCCGAGGCGTCTTGGGTTTGGGCGGAGCTTCGGTCGTCCGGGCGCGTCTAGGGGCGACGTAAGCTGCCGTGACAAAATCGGTAACAGTGGGAGCCGGTTTCTTCGTCATGGAACCACCCCTATGCGCTTGAGGTATATAAGCACCGATGGGCCGTCGGAAAAGTCGAGTTCTCCCTTCCATTCGGTTCCCATCAACAAGTGCTTGCCGAGTGTCGTGTCGCGGACCGGGATGGCGCTGCCCGCGAGGGCCCGCAGCGCCAGCCGGTCCGGCGAGGCCACCAGCTTCTGGACGGCATCGAGTTCCGCGGGCTTCAGCTCGGACGCGATGGCGAGCAGCTTCCGCCGAAGCACCCCAGCCAAACGCGCCCATTGGCCAGCGGTTTCGGGCAGGAAGCCGTAGATGGCCCAGACATAGCCGCCATGGGTCAGGCTGGCGACGAGGCTGATCCGTGTGATGCCGCAGTCGCGCAGCACGAGCAGGAGGTTCTGCAGGATGTGCCTGAAGGCGCCGGTGCGCTGCGTCGCCGGCGTCAACACCGTCCAACTCAGAAATGCGCGCTGCTGCTGCGGGTCGATGCGGAATGCGATGCTGGCGATCCTGGTGCCCGCCTGGAAGATCTGCATGCGGACCAGCAGACGGTCCTCCGAGATCAACCGGAGGACCATGTTTGCGCCATTGAAGCGAAGCGTCAGCGCCTGCGAGAAATGGATCAGGTCTCGCTTGAACCAGGTCGTGCACCATCGGTTGACCTGGGCGAACTGAGTGCCGCCGAAGCTGCGCAGGCCTCCCCGGCTGCCGATGCCGATGAAGGCGGTCACGGGGACGCGTCTTTACCGCACCGCCTGCAGGCGCCGTACCGACTCCTGCGTGGGATGACCGTCGGCCGGCAGGGCCTGTTGCTGCTGGAAGAGGCGCAAGGCGGAGCGGGTCTTGGGGCCCAACAGCCCGTCGGCTTCGTCCTTGTAGAGGCCGAGGCGCGCCAGGCGCATCTGCATGTCGATCACCGTGTTACGCGAGATCGGCGCATCGTCGGCCGGGGCCTGCTGCTGCACCGGCGGGCCGCCGGCGATCTGGCGCGCCAGGATGCCGACCGACAGGGCGTAGAGGGTGGACCGGTTCCAGTTCATCACCGCCTTGAAGTTCGGGTAGATGATGAAAGCGGGGCCGCGATAGCCGGCGGGCAGCAGGATCGAAGCCGCATCGTCGACCGCGGGCAGGGCGCCGCCGTTCATCTTCTTGACGCCCATGGCGGCCCAGGCCTTCACCGGCTTCTCGACCGTCGTGTCGGCCTGATCGAGCGGGAATCCCTGGGGCAGCATCACCTCCTCGCTCGAGGGGAGACCGGGCTTGAAGCCCACGCCGCGCAGGTAGTTGGAGGCCGAAGCGAAGGCGTCGGGCAGGCTGTTCCAGAGGTCGATCCTGCCGTTGCCGTCGCGATCGACTGCCCATCGGGTGAAGGTCGAGGGCATGAACTGCATGTTGCCCATGGCGCCGGCCCACGAGCCGCGCATCTGGTCGCTGGTCATGTGGTTGCTGTTCAGGATGCGCAGCGCCTGGACGGTCTCGTTGCTGAAGAACTCCTTGCGCTTGGTCATGCAGGCGAGCGTCGCGACGGATCGCACCACACGGAAGTCGCCCATGTAGGTGCCGTAGTTGGTCTCGATGCCCCAGAAGGCCATGATGTACTGCGGCGGGATGCCGTATTCGGCCTGCAGCTGGTCGAGCAGGGCGCGATGCTGCGCCAGTTTCTGCTGACCCTTCTGAATGCGATCGAGCGAAACCGTGCCGCCGACATACTTGGCATAGGTCAGGGAGAATTCGGGCTGGCGGTTGTCGAGATCGACGACCTTCTGGTCGGGCGTCAGTCCCTGAAAAGCGCGGTCGATGACCGATGCCGGCACGCCCTGCTTCAGCGCATCGGCCTTGATGCCGGCCAGACAGTCGCGGAAGCCGCCATCCTGGGCTTGCGCGGGCGCAGCCCCGAGGAAGGCGGGGCTGCAGAGAAGTGCCGTCGTTGCGGCGAGAATTCGTGCATTGGGCATGAAGGTCATACCCGCCAGTTTATCACGAGCCGGCGACGGTCAGCCCTTCAATTCTCACCGTCGGGGCGTTTGTCGAGCTCTTGAATTCGAGGTCGTTGGCGGCCGTCATGTTGAGGAACATGTCCTTAAGGTTACCGGCGACGGTGATGCCGCTCACCGGCCAGGCAAGCTCGCCGTTCTCGATCCAGAATCCCGAGGCGCCGCGGCTGTAGTCGCCGGTCACGCCGTTGACGCCGAAGCCGATCATGTCGGTGATGTAGAGGCCGCTCTTGATGTCGCCGATCAGCTCCTTCACCGACAGCCTGCCCTTCTCGAGATAGAAATTCGAGGTCGTGGGCGAGGGCGGGCCGGAGACGCCGCGCGAGGCGTGGCCGGTCGGCTTGAGGTTGAGCTGGCGGGCGGCCGCGAGGTCGAGCAGCCAGGTGGTCAGCACGCCGTCGTCGATGACCGCGCGGCGCGACGTTGCCAGGCCCTCGGCGTCGAACGGGCGGCTGCCCAGCCCGCGCTTGCGCAGGGGATTGTCCAGGATGCGGATGCCCTCGGCGAACACGCGCTCGCCCATCTTGTCCTTCAGGAACGAGGTGCCGCGCGCCACGGCGCGACCGTTGATGGCGCCGGCGAGATGGCCGATCAGGCCGCCCGAGACGCGGCGATCGTAGATCACCGGCACGCGCGCGCTCTGCGCCTTGCGCGGGTTGAGGCGGCGCACGACGAACTTGCCGGCGTTGCGGCCGACCTTGGCGGCCGACATCAGGTCCTCGAGATGGACCGCGCTGGTCCATTCATAGTCGCGCTCCATGCCGGTGCCTTCGCCGCCCAGCACCGAGCAGGACAGCGAGAAGCCGCTGCGGCGATAGCCGCCGGAGAAGCCGTTGCTGGCGGCCAGCATGACCGAGGTGCGGCCCCAGCCGGCCTCGGCGCCTTCGGAATTCGTCACGCCCTTGACGGCGCGTGCCGCATCCTCGGCCTCGGAGGCCATGGCGATCAGCTTCTTGGCCGTGGGGCGCGTCCTGTCGTCGAGGTCGAGGTCGGGCCACGAGCGGGCCAGCAATTCCTCGGGCGCGAGGCCGCAGACCGGGTCTTCCGGCACGGCGCGCGCCATGTCGACCGCGCGGCTCGCCAGTTCCCGCAGCGAGGCGGGTGCGAAGTCGGTCGAGGAGACGAAGGCCTGGCGCTTGCCCACGAAGACGCGCAGGCCGAGATCGCGGCCCTCGCTGCTCTCGAGCTTCTCGCGCTTGCCCAGCCGCTGCGCCACCGAGATCGACTCGCCGTTGACGTAGAGCGCGTCGGCCGCGTCCGCGCCGAAGTCCTTCGCCCACTTCAGCAGGTCGGACAGGAGATTGGCGTCGAGTACGCCGGCTGGGTGCGTGTTGCGCGCGATCTTTGCGGCGGCCTTGGCGACGGGTTTCGGCACAGGCTTGCGCGCGGGCGATTTCGCGATCTTTGGCGCCGGGCGCTTGACGACCTTCGGGGCAACCTTCGGAGCCGCCTTCGCGATCTTCTTCGGAGCGGCTTTCTTTGGAGCAGCCTTCTTCGGCACGACCTTCTTAGGCACTACCTTCTTAGGCGCAACTTTCTCAGGTGCTGCCTTCTTCGGCGCTGCCTTCTTCACCACCTTCCGGGTGGCGGGCTTCGCCGACTTCTTCGCAGCCGGCTTCTTCGGGGAGGATTTGGGGGCGGTCTTTTTCGCTTTGGCCATGAGGCCGTTCTACGCGCTATCGGCCCGTGTCGTCGAGATAGTAGGAGAAGAACAACACGCCGGTCGCAGCGATACCGAGTGTCCAGAATGTGGCACGCACGAGGTCGGCGATCAGCGCCTGTTCGGGCCACAGGCGGGCCACCGCATCGCCCACGAACTGGTGGCCGAGGATGCCGATCATCGCGCCCAGCGTGAGGGAAATCGCGGCGTTCCAGACGTGACGGGCGCCGCGCATGAACGGGCCTTCAGCCCGCCGGCGTGTCGCAACAGGATCGGGAAGCGCCACTTCTTCAGTCCATCACCGTTGCGGGGCGCGCGGAAGGTCTCCCGCGCGCCCGGATGCTAACGCCCGCCTTAAAGCGGCGGTACCGCTATTTGAGCGCCGCGGCGCGGTTGGCGGCGCAGGTCACGGCCTTGAGCGAGGCCGCCACGATGTTCGAGTCCATGCCGACTCCCCACAGGACCTTGCCGCCCGGGGTCTCGGCCTCGATGAAGCTGACGGCCTGGGCGTCGGAGCCGGCGCCCGTGGCGTGCTGGTGATAGTCGCGCACCCGGATCTGGATGCCGCAATTCTTGCCCAGCGCGTCGACATAGCCCGCGATCGGACCGTTGCCGCGGCCCGAGATGGTCGCCGGCTTGCCGTTGAAGGTCACCTTGGCATCGAGAAGCCGCACGTCGGCATGATCGGGGTCGGGCACCGTCGTGTGGCTGTCGAACTCCACCGGCGAGGCGTTCTCGAGATACTCCTTGCGGAACGTGTCCCAGATCAAGGCCGGCTGGATCTCCTTGCCGGTCTCGTCGGCGATCTGCTGGATCACCTTGGAGAACTCGACCTGCAGCAGCCGCGGCATGTCGATGCCGTAGTCGCTCTTCAGGATGTAGGCGATGCCGCCTTTGCCCGACTGGCTGTTGATGCGGATGATCGCCTCGTAGCTGCGACCGAGATCGGCCGGGTCGATCGGCAGGTAGGGGACTTCCCAGACCTTGCTGTTCGACGCCTCGAGCGACTTGAGGCCCTTGTTGATCGCGTCCTGATGCGAGCCCGAGAAGGCGGTGAAGACGAGGTCGCCGCCATAGGGATGGCGCGGATGGACGGGCAACTGGTTGCAGTATTCGACCGTCTGACGGATCTCGTTGATGTTCGAGAAGTCGATCTCGGGATCGACCCCTTGCGTGAACATGTTGAGGCCCAGGGTGACCAGGTCGACGTTGCCGGTGCGCTCGCCGTTGCCGAACAGGCAGCCCTCGATGCGGTCGGCGCCGGCCATGTAGCCGAGCTCGGCCGCCGCCACGCCGGTGCCGCGGTCGTTGTGCGGATGCAGGCTGAGGATGATCGAATCGCGATCCTTGAAGTTGCGGTGGCACCATTCGATCTGGTCGGCATAGACGTTGGCCGACGACATCTCGACGGTGGCCGGCAGGTTGAAGATCATCTTCTTCTGCGGCGTCGGCTTGTAGATGTCGGCGACGGCCGCGCAGATGTCGCGCGCGAATTCGAGCTCGGTGCCGGTGAAGCTCTCGGGCGAATACTCGAACACCCACTCGGTCGCGGGATCGGCGTCGGCCATCTGCTTGACCAGCTTGGCGCCCGTCACGGCGATATCGATGATGCCGGCCGTGTCGAGGCCGAACACGACGCGGCGCTGCAGGGTCGAGGTCGAGTTGTAGAGATGGACGATGACGCGCCGGGCGCCGCGGCAGGCCTCGAAGGTGCGCTCGATCAACTCGGGCCGGCTCTGCGTCAGCACCTGGATGGTGACGTCGTCGGGGATCATCTTCTTCTCGATGAGCTCACGCACGAACTCGAAGTCGGTCTCCGAAGCGGCGGGGAAGCCGATCTCGATTTCCTTGAAGCCCATGTCGCAGAGCAACTTGAACATCCGCGTCTTGCGGTCGGAATCCATCGGCTCGATCAGCGCCTGGTTGCCGTCGCGCAGATCGACCGCGCACCAGATCGGCGGCTTGGTGATCACGGCGTTCGGCCACTTGCGGTCGGGCAGGGGCACCGGCTTGAACGGCACGTACTTCTCGGCCGCGATCGGCATCATGGGCTTCTGGGGATTGGTGTCGTGAGGGTTTTGGGATGACATGACGTAGCTCCTCGCGCCGCGCACGGCCGTATGGCTCAAACGAACACTGCGATGGATGGAATTGAGGCGGCGACTGGTTGGGTAAAAACAGAGACGAACGACAAGCGATCCGCAGGGCCCTTCCGGTTTTTCCGGTCGGGCGGCGGATCAGCCAATAAGTCGTAGCGTCGTCAGTCGCAGCATGTTGGGCGCGACAATCGTCGATTTGCCGCCGGGCGTCAACCCGGCTTGTTTCCCTCCCCTTCGCGGAGTCCGCGAAAGGGAGGGAAACGACGGCTAACGTAGCGGGACGTTCACGCCGATGCTGAGATTGCCACCGGGATAGGCAGGCCCGTAGGCAGGCGCGTAGGCCACCGGCGGGGCGTAGACCGGTGCCGGGTAAACGGCCACGGGACGAGGGGCGTAATAGACGCGCGGAGGCGGCTGAACGACCACGACCTCGCGATCATAGTGGTGATGATGATGGTGCTTGTGATGCCCGCGACCCTTCTTCCAGTCGCCGGCCATCGCTGCGGAGGCGGTGAGCATGACGGCGCCCGCCACGGCGAGCGAACCGGCCAGACGCAGGACCTCGATGTTCATTTTTGCGGTCTCCTTTGCTGCAGGATGAAACGTCCCGCGCGAGCCGGATGTTGCCTGTGAATTCGCCCTGGGATGGTGACCAACTTGTGGTAAGCGGGAACGAATAATCGGAGGAATCATCAGATGGCAGGTCCGTTGGACGGCGTTCGCATTCTCGACTGCACGACCGTCGTGCTGGGTCCGTGGGCGGCGCAGCAATTGGGCGATCTCGGGGCGGACGTGATCAAGATCGAGCCGCCCGAAGGCGACACGACGCGCCAGCTCGGGCCCGCCCGCAATCCCGGCATGTCGGCCTTCTATCTCGGCTGCAACCGTTCGAAGCGATCGATCGTGCTCGACCTCAAGCAGGAGTCCGGACGGGCCGCTCTGTTCAAGCTCGCCGAGACCGCCGACGTCATCATGCACAATTACCGGCCCGAGCCCGCCAAGCGGCTGGGCGTCGAGTACGAGAAGTTCGAGAAGATCAATCCGCGCCTCGTCTATCTCGCGACCTACGGCTATCGCTCTGCCGGGCCGATGGGCGCCAAGGCGGCGTATGACGACATCATCCAGGCCGGCTCCGGCCTGGCCGCGCTCCAGACCGTCGTGGCCGGCCAGCCGCGCTTCCTGCCGACGATCGTGGCCGACAAGACGAGCTCCAACGGCGTCGTCTCGGCCCTGCTGGCCGCCCTGTTCGCGCGCGAGCGCACCGGCAAGGGCCAGTCGGTCGAGGTGCCGATGTACGAGACGCTGGTGTCGTTCGTGATGGTCGAGCATCTCTACGGCGAGACCTTCGAGCCGGCGCTCGACACGGCAGGCTACAAGCGCGTGCTCAACAAGGAGCGCCGTCCCTATCCGTCGAAGGACGGCTACTTCGCCCTGCTGCCCTACACCGACAATCACTGGCGGGAGTTCTGCACCCTGGTCGGCCGCGAGGACCTCGCGCAGGACGAGCGGTTCCAGGGCATGGCCAACCGTCTGAAGAACGTCGAGCAATACTACTCCACCCTGGCCGGCCTGTGCGCCGAGCGCACCAACGCCGAATGGGTGGAGCTGCTGAAGAACTCCAACGTGCCGCACGGGCCGGTGAACACGCTCGACGACCTGTTCGTCGATCCGCAGCTCGAGGCGACCGGCTTCTGGAAGCATGTCGATCATCCGACCGAGGGCAGGCTGCGCATGACCGACATTCCGCCGCGCTTCAGCAAGACCAAGCCGGAGATCACCCGCCTGCAGCCCCGGCTGGGCGAGCATAGTGTCGAGGTCCTGCAGGAGGCCGGGTTTACGCAGGGCGAAATCGACGCCATGCTCAAGTCGGGCGCGACCAGGACGGCCCCCTAAAAAACAGGCCGTCCCCACAACGAGTCGCCGCCCCTCGGGGAGGCGACCATGATCCTGCGGACAACGCGGCGCGACCTGCTGCGCTACGGCTCACTCTCGGCGCTGGCGGCGTCACTGCCGGCGCCGTCCATTGCACAGGCGTGGCCGGCCAGGCCGATCAGGATCGTCTGCACCTATCCGGCAGGCGGGCTCACCGACATCTTCGCCCGCGCCTATGGCGAGTACGTGGCCGAGAAGACCGGCCAGCCGGTGATCGTCGAGAACAAGGCCGGTGCGGCGGGCGCGATCGGCGCGGAGATCGTCAAGCAGTCGCCGCCGGACGGCTACACGCTGATGTTCACCAACTCCACCACGATGGTGCAGAACAAGGCGCTGTTCAAAAAGCTGCCCTACGATCCCGACAAGGATTTCGCCCTCGTGGCGTGGTTCAACACCGGTCACCTGCCGACCATGGTGAACAAGGACATTCCGGCGAGGAACGTGGCCGAGTTCGCCGCCTGGGCGAAGGGCAGAAAGGTCTCGCTCGCGACTTACGGCATCGGCTCCTTCGCCCATATCGTCACCGAGACGCTGAACCGCCATTACGGACTGCAGATGGAGGCCGTTCACTATCGCGGCGAATCGGCGATGTGGCAGGACGTGGCCTCCGGTGCCGTGCAGGGTGCCACCGGCAGCTACGCCTCGGGCGCGGCGGTGCTGCAGGCGGGCAGCGTCAAGCCGATCGCGGTGCCCACCATGGTGCGCATGAAGAAGCTGCCCGATGTTGCGACTTTCTACGAGCAAGGACTGACGGAGAAGGCGTTCCAGATTCGCGGCTGGGTCGGCTGCGCCGCACCGGCCGACACGCCGCCCGAGGTGGTGCAGAAGCTCTCGACGCTGATGGTCGAGGCCGGAAAGACCGAGCGCATCCGGAAGATCAACGACACTTTCGCCATCGACGAAGGCGCGCGCGACGCCGCCTATTTCCGTCAGGTCCTCGACGAGGAGGGACCGGTCTCGATCGAGGTCATCAGGAGCCTGGGGATCGAGCCCCAATAGGCCGGCCGCACTGCGGCGTGGCCTTTACGCAGTGCGAAATCGCCGCCATGCTTCTTGCAGGCGCACCCAGGACGGCCCCGACCGTCACAAAAACATCGCGCCACAGGGAGGCAATCGATGATCGTGCGTGCGTCGCGACGTGATGTGCTGCGTTATGGCTCTGCCGCTGCAGTTGCCGCTGCTCTGCCAGCTCCCGCAATTTCCCAGGGAGCCTGGCCCAACAAACCGATCCGTATCATCTGCGGTTACCCCGCGGGCGGTCTCACCGACACCTTCGCCCGTGCCTATGGCGAGTACATCTCCCAGAGAACCGGCCAGCCGGTGTCCGTCGAGAACAAGACCGGCGCCAGCGGCGCGATCGCGGCCGAGCAGGTGAAGGCTGCTGCGCCCGACGGCTACACGCTGATGTGGACGATCTCGACGACGATGATCATGAACAAGGTCCTGTTCAAGAAACTGCCCTACGATCCGGACAAGGACTTCGTCCTGATCTCGTGGATGGATGCGGGCCACTTGCCGCTGATCGTGAACAGCAAGCTGCCGGTGAAGAACCTCGCCGAGCTCGCCGACTATGCGCGCGCCAACAAGACCAGTCTTGGAACCTACGGCGCCGGTTCCTACAGCCACGTCGCCGTCGCGGCGCTGAACCGCCACTACAAGCTCGGCATGGAGGCCGTGCATTACCGCGGCGAGGCGCCGATGTGGCAGGACGTGGCCTCCGGCGCGGTCCAGGGCGGCAGCGGCAGCGTCGCCGCCGCCTCGGGCGTGCTGCAGTCGGGCAATGGCCGGCCCATCGCGGTGCCGACCAAGAAGCGGATGGCCAAGCTGCCTGACGTGCCGACCTTCTTCGAGCAGGGGGTCACCGACAAGGCCTTCCAGGTGCAGGGCTGGATCGGGCTGGTCGGTCCCGCCGGCATGCCGAAGGAGATCGTCCAGAAGCTCTCGGACCTCATGGTCGAGGGCGGCAAGAGCGAGCGCATCCAGAAGATCCTCGCCACCTTCGGCATCGACAACGCCGCGCGCGATCACGTCTTCTTCGAGAAGATCGTGGCCGAGGAGGGGCCGATCTGGATCGAGCTGGTGAAGGGCTTGAATCTCGAGCCGCAGTAGCGGGCCAAGCAGGCAGATCGGTCCCCGTTCTTTTCCGACGACCCGGTTTCAGGCAGTCGGCCAAGCAAGCATCGTGCCGAAAATAGAAGTTTGCGTGGGCGATTCGCGATTGCACATCTGCTCGTTCCGATTGTACGTGTAGCGAAGGTGCAAGTAGCTACCGTCAATCAGAAATCGAACCGAAGGGACCGGGTCGTTCATGGCCCTAGACGTCTATGTAGGGCCGCTCACGCGTTACTACGCGGGTGCCTGGGAAAGTGTGGCCGAAACCGCGGCCCGCAAGCGTGGGGCGCCTCGTCCCGCCGGATCCGGCGAAGCGACCGGCACCACCCGAAGCCAGGACCGCATCCGCCCCAAGGTGATCGCCTGGCGTGCGATGCTGGAAGGCGCTCGGCGAACGGATCGACGTTCCCCTCGACTGGGATGAGAGCGAAGCCGCACCCTGGTTCACCCATCGGCCGGGCTGGGACGGCTTCGGCTCCCTGGTCCTGTGGGCCGCCTACGCGGAGAATCCATCCCTGCGGATGCCTGCCGTCCTGGCGGAAGACTGGGACGACGACATCGCGCTCGCCCGCTCCACCGCCGATGGTTTCCGCTCGCGCTATTCGCATCTCGTACGGAATGTCGAGCTGTGGCTCCCGATCTCTTTCGAGATCACGTTCGAAGGGCAGGATGTCGCCGGTCGCCGTGTGGTGATGGGCTCGGTCACGACACTGCGCCGCCAGCTGGCGGACCTGAACGCTGCAACGTGGAAGGCACCTGCCGCCGACATTGCCGCCTGGGGCCGGGTGCCGCCCGAGCCGCGAACCGTGGAAGGATGCGCGCGTTACGCCTTCGCGCTTCTCTTCGACCTCTCCCGCCGCGCCGACGCCGAACATCTGCCGATGAAACTCGACCACTGACGAAAACGCCCGCGGCGTGAGCCGCGGGCGCGTCGTGGAAGATCTGTTTCCGAAGTGTCAGGCGGCGCTGGGCGCCGGTGGCGGCTCGCTGGTGGCCGGGCGATTGCGTCGTTCGGCCATGAACTGGTCGAACTCGGCGCGATCCTTGGCGGCGCGCAGCTTGTCGAGGAAGTCGCGGAACTCGCGCTGCTCCTGATCGAGGCGGTTGATCGTCTCCTCGCGATACTCGTCGAAGGCGACGTTGCCGCTGCTGCTCGAGCGGCCCCAGCCGGAGCGGCGCTTCCAGCCGCGGAATTCCTCACGGCACGAGCGGCCATCGGGCATGTTCCAGTGACCGTAGCGCTTCGAGCAAAACATGCGTCCACTCCCTTTGAGATAGATGAGAAGGGCCAGGCCGACGGGCCAGAACAGGATGAAGCTCAGCACCATGAGCGCAATCCACGCCGGCTTGCCGAGGTCGTCTATTTTTTCGATCAGGCCCATGTGGGAGCCCCCTTTTGCTGATGTTAACGATGTGAATGTTAACGACATTTACATTGGGGTTGCCGGCCCGGTGAGTCAAGGCCTCGGCAAAAACTTTCAGCGCGCCGAAGGAAAGCCCAGGCCCTGCAGGTAGATGAGCACTTCCGATTCCAGCAGTTCCTCGGCCGTCATGGGCAGCGGCCGCCGGCCGGAATCGCCGCGCCCGAACAGGGAGGCGATGCCGTGCGACATCGACCAGATGTGCAGGCTCATCATCAGCGCGGGCGGGCGCGTGGCCGCCGGGAGCAGGACGACCAGTTGATCGGCCGCGGCGCGCAGCACGGCAAAGGCCCGTTCCGAGGCGGTGCGCAGCTCGGGGTTCGCTTCGGGCGAAATGCCCGATTCGAACATGGCGGCGTAGTAGGCCGGCTCGGCGCGCGCGAAGGCCAGGTAGGCCTTGCCGATATTGTGGAAGGCCGTGACGGGATCGGGTTTCCCATTGGCCCAGCCGGTGGCCAGCATTGCGGCGAAACGCTCGAAGCCCTCGCGCGCCACGTCCGCCATCAGGGCGTCGCGGTCGCGGAAATGGCGGTAGGGGGCAGCCGGACTGACGCCGGCGGAGCGCGCGGCGTCGGCGAAGGTGAAGCCCGCCGGGCCCTTTTCCTTGATGAGCTCGCGGGCAGCCTTGATCAGCGCCTCGCGCAGACTGCCGTGGTGATACTTCCGCTCCTCACGGTCGTTGCGCTTCCAGCTCATGTTAAGGAGCTTTACATCAATCCCGGCCGCTGCAACAGGAACTAGCGCGAAACCTCGCCGACCAGGATGTCTTCCGTCACCTTGCCGGCAAGTTCTTCTTCCGGCTCGATCAGGCGTTTCTTCTTCCAGTCGCCCTTGGCGTAGAGGCACAGGGTGATCAGCGCCGTGACGATGTTGGAGACCGGCAACGCCCACCAGATTCCCTGCTCGTGCAGGTCCGTGTGCTTGGAGAGCACGTAGGCGAGCGGAAACTGCACGACCCATTGCGACACCAGGGTCAGCACCATGGTCAGGACCATGTTGCCCGAGGCGCGGAACACGCCGGTCAGCGCGAACTGCAGGCCGAGGAAACCCCAGGCCAGCGACATGATGCGCAGGAAGCCCGCGCCGGCCGCGATCACCGCGGGATCGGTCGGCACGAAGACGGCGACGAGCTGGGGCGCGAACAGGAAGACCAGGACGCCGAAGAAGGAGAGGCTCGCGAATCCGAGCAGCCCGCCCAGGCGCCCGATCTGCGCCGCGCGCTCGATGTTGCCGGCGCCGATGTTCTGGCCGACCAGGGTCGAGATCGCCATCGACAGGCCCATCGCCGGTACCATCACGACCTGCAGGATGTTCGAGCCGACGCCGTAGGCCGCCAGCGTCAGCGTGCCAAAGCTGGCAATCAGGAACGTCATCACCATCAGGCCCAGCGCCCGCGCCGAGAGTTCGACGGAGGCGGGGAGGCCGAGGAAGAAGGCGCGCTTCACGTAGCTGAAGTCGGGAATGAAGTCGCGCCGCCGCACATGGATGCCGTGCAGGCCAATGCGCAGGACGGCGATGCCGATGATGGCGGCGATCGCCTGGGTAACCAGCGTGGCGATGGCCGCGCCCATCACGCCGTAGCCCGGTACCGGCCCCCAGCCGAAGATCAGCAGCGGGTCGAGCACGAAGTTCAGGAACACCGTGCCCAGCACGATATAGACCGGCAGGGTCGGCCGGCCGATGCCGCGCATGATCGCCTGGAACACGAAGAAGGTGAAATTGAAGACGATGCCCACGAACGACACGCGCATGAAGCCCAGCGCGCCGGGATAGACGTCGGGCCCGACGCCCATCAGCCGCAGCAGCGCCGGCGAGCAGAGATAGCCGATCGTGCCCAGCACCACCGAGACCAGGATCACCATGAGCAGCGTCTGGCCCGCGACGTGCGCCACCATCTTGTCGTTCCGCGCCCCGACATACTGCGCGATCAGGGTCGAGCCGGCGAGCGACAGGCCGGAGCCGATGGCGAAGGTGAGGAACAGCACCGGAAAGCTGATCGATACCGCGGCCACCGCGGCACCACCCAGCCGCCCGACCCAGAAGGCATCGATGATCTGGTAGGCCGACTGCAACACGTTCGCCGTCACGATCGGCACGGCGAGCGTCAGCAGGGAGCGGAGGATCGGACCTTCGAGGAGCTTGTTGGGGGCGGGGGACACGAAGGTCCCTTGGACGCGCAATGAGACTTTTCTGCGAGGCTCAACGCCTGAAGGGCAGCTTGGCTCCTGTCACGACGAGTGCGAGAGAGAGACGACGGATGCTATTTCCAGATCTTCTTGCCCGACCCCGGCAAACCCAGCCCGCTCCACATCGCGTCGACCTTTTCGATCACCGCGTCGTCCATCCTGATCTGCCGTCCCCATTCGCGATTGCTCTCGCCGGGGAACTTATCCGTCGCGTCGAGGCCGATCTTGGAGCCGAGGCCGGAGACCGGACTCGCGAAGTCGAGATAGTCGATCGGCGTATTCTCGATCACCGTGATGTCGCGCGCCGGGTCCATGCGGGTCGACAGCGCCCACATCACGTCCTTCCAGTTGCGCGCGTCGATGTCGGCGTCCACCACGATCACCCACTTGGTGTACATGAACTGCCGCAGATAGCTCCACACGCCCATCATCACGCGCTTGGCGTGGCCCGCGTAGGCCTTCTTCATCGACACGACGGCGATGCGGTAGGAGCAGCCCTCGGGCGGCAGCCAGAAGTCGACGATCTCGGGGAACTGCTGCTGGAAGAGGGGAATGAACACCTCGTTCAGCGCCTCGCCCAGCACGGAGGGTTCGTCCGGCGGCCGGCCGGTGAAGGTCGAGAGGTAGATCGGCTTGCGCCGCATCGTGATGGCGCTGATCGTGAAGACCGGGAATTGCTCGACGCTGTTGTAGTAGCCGGTATGGTCACCGTAGGGACCTTCGTCGCCATAGTCGTCGAGGCTGACATGGCCTTCGAGCACGATCTCGGCCTCGGCCGGCACCTTGAGCGGCACCGTCTTGCACGCGACCAGCTCGACCTTCTTGCCGCGCAACAGGCCCGCGAACTGATACTCCGACAGCGTGTCGGGCACCGGCGTCACGGCGGCCAGGATGGTGCCGGGATCGGCGCCGATCACGACGGCGGCCGGCAACGGCTCGCGCTTGCCGGACTTCTGCCAGCGCTGGTGATGCTGTGCGCCGCCGCGATGCTTCAGCCAGCGCATCAGCGTCGTATTCTTGCCCGTCACCTGCAGGCGGTAGATGCCGAGATTGAAACTGTCCTGCTTGTCGCCCTTCGGGTTCGGGCCCTGCGTCACCACCAGCGGCCAGGTGATGAGCGGCGCGGGCTCTCCCGGCCAGCAGGTCTGGATCGGCAGTTTCCCGAGGTCGATGTCGTCGCCGGTGAGGACGATCTCCTGGCAGGGCGCGGAACTCACCGTCCTGGGCTTCATCGCCATGACGGTGCGCACCATCGGCAGCATCTCGAGCGCCTCGCGCCAGCCACCCGGCGGCTCGGGCTGGCGCAGGAAGGCCAGCGTCTCGCCCACGGCGCGCAACTGGCCCGGCTCGCGGTCCATGCCCCAGGCGACGCGCTCGACCGTGCCGAACAGATTGACCAGCACCGGGATGTCGGAGCGCGTGCCGTCGGGCCGCACGACGTTCTCGAACAGCACCGCCGGGCCTTTCTCGGCCAGCAGGCGGGTCTGGATCTCGGTCATCTCCAGGTTCGGCGAGACCGGCGCGGTGACGCGCACGAGCCGGCCGCTCTTCTCCAGCCGGTCGATGAAGTCGCGAAGCGAGGCGTATGGCATGCTAGGCACGTCGTTTAGAGGGGCGGACCGATGAGATCAAACGACATTCCCGCGGAGTTCGAGGACCTGCTGAGCCGCGCCGGCCGGCGCGTGCTGGCCGGCACGCATCCGCTGTGCGGGGCGCTGGCCAATCCGCGCACGCGGTTCGTGGCGGCCGAGGACCTGCTGGATCGTGCCAAGGTCGCGCGCGTGCGGCGCACGCTCGAAGCCGAGCTGCCGGGCGTGCTGGAACCGATCGAGCGGCCGGTCCTGCCCGACACGATCTTCGGGATGGAGCAGGACTATGCCGAGCTGCTGCCCAAGAGCAGCCGGGCGCGCACCATCTATTTCGAGAGCCGCCGCGAGCCGGGCGTGAAGGCCGCCGAACGGATCGGCCTTGCGCGCATGATGCGCAGCCAGAGCTTCCGCGCCTTCGCCGAGGCGCTGGCGGGACGCCCGCTCAAGTCGGGGTGGGGCCTGCAGGTGCTGCGCTACGGGCCGGGCGACTATGCCGGCCCGCACAACGATCACCATCCGGAGAACGAGGCGGCGAAGGGCGGCTATATCGACCTGCATCTCAGCCTGTGCACCCCCGGCGTCGAGCACCAGTGGCTGGTCTACAGCCGCGCCGGCCATTTCAGCGAGATCGTGTCGGTGGCCGGACCCTCGACCGTGACGGCCTATCGCCTGCCCTTCTGGCACTACACGACGCCGCTGGTCGGCACCCCGAAAGCCGGCCGCTGGGTCCTGCTGGGGACGTTCCTGTATCGGTGAACTCATGTTCCTCTCCCCCGATAGGGGAAGAGGAGTTTGAAAGTCAGTCCCTGTCCGGCGCGCCCAGCGGGAAGAGGGGGCGGAACGGCCGCGCCTCCTCGATGCAGCGGGCGAAGGACGGTCTTGCGAGCAGGCGCGTGCGGTAGGCGCGCAGTACCGGATAGGATTCGGGGATCCGGTGCACCCAGTCGGCATAGAACAGCGACGGTGCGGCGGCGCAGTCGGCCATCGTGAAGTCGCTGCCGGTGGCCCAGGTGCGGCCGGCCAGTTCGGCATCGAGCCAGGCGTAGGCGCGCTCGAGCTTCTCGATGGCGGCGTCGTGGCCGTCCTTGCGCTTGATCGGATCGCCGGTGAGAGCGCCGTCGACCGCGAGCTGCATCATGTTCATCACGTGCAGGTCGAAGAAGCGGTCGAGGAACCGTACGTCGAGGGCGGCCATCGGGTCGGCCGGGATCAGGCGCACCGCGCCCGGATGCGCGAGTTGCAGATACTCGATGATGATGCTGGTCTCGACGACGGTGCGATCGCCGTCGACCAGCACCGGGAACTTGCGCAACGGCCAGCGCTTCAGCCATTCGCCGACATGCTCGGGCGTTTCCTGCCCGAGCGCGCGGAACTCGAACGGCGTGCCGTTCTCGTAGAGCGCCATCAACACCTTCTGGGTGTAGGACGAAAAGAGGTGGCCGTAGATCGCAAGCGACATTGCCTAGGCTCCCGTTCAGCCGGTCTTCTTCCAGGAAGCGGCCCGCGCGAGCAAACGTTCCGCGCGAATGACGATCGGCAGGTCGACCATGCTGCCCTCGAAGGCCACCGCGCCCTCACCATTGGCCTTGGCGACCTCGAAGGCCGCGAGCAGGCGCCGGGCGCGGTCGATCTCGGCGTCGGAGGCGCCGTATTCCTCGTTGATGATCGGCACATGCGCGGGATGGATGCACGAGGCCGTGGTGAAGCCGAGCTCGCGGCCGCGTTTCAGGCCGGCGCGATAGGACTCGAGATCGTCGATCTTGGCGAGCTGGCCCATCGAGCCCATCGGCAGGATGCCGGCGGCGCGGCAGGCGGCCAGCCCGTGCATGGCGAAGACGTACATGCTGTCGGCCGACGGGATCGCGCCCATGTCGGTGGCAAAATCCTCGCCGCCGACCGACATGCCGGCCATCCGCGGCTCGGCGGCGATGGCGAAGAGATGCGGCAGCGCGGCCACCGTCTCGATCAGCACCAGGAAGCGCGTATGGCCGATCTCCATGCCGAGCTGGCGCTCGCGCTCGGTCACCAGTTCGGCCAGCAGGCGCACATGCTCGGGGCCTATCACCTTGGGCAACATCAGCGCCGAGACGCCGGGCATCACCGCGGCTTCGATGTCGGGCACCGCGAGTTCGAGCGGCCGGTTGATGCGCACCACCACGTCGGCACCGTTCTGGGACACGCGCGGCACGGCGGCGGCAATCGCGGCGCGGGCCTCGGCCTTTTTCGACGGGATGATCGAATCCTCGAGGTCGAGGATCAGCGCATCGGCGCCGCGCGTATGAGCCTTGGCGATGAAGCGTTCGGCCAGCACCGGCACGAACATCAGCGAGCGCCAGTTGGGCGTGGGACGGGTGGTCATTTCATCGTTCTCCGGAGGGAAGTCAGCGCAGGCCGACGGGCACGACGCTGATCGAGTTCTGCGGGCTGCCCTCGATCACGCGGTCGGTATAGGTGAGGTAGATGAGGGCGCGACGCTTGGGATCGTAGAAGCGCACGACCTGCGTGGTCTTGAAGATCAGCGAGGCGCGCTCGCTGAACACTTCGTGCGGGCTCTTGAGCTTCTCGGCCTTGTCGCCGTCGATCGGGCCGACCTGGTGGCAGGAGATCGAGGCGTAGGGCGGATCCTCCGCCAGGCCGACCATGCCCTTGAAGCCGCCGGTGCGGGCGCGCGCGAGATAGCAGGTGATGCCGGCCAGGTCGGGATCGTCGAACGCCTCGACCACGATCTTGTCGTTGGGACCCAGCCACTTGAAGCGATAGCCGACCGAGCCGATTTCCTCGGCTGATGCGGGAACGGCAACCACCAGGGCGAGGACGGCGAGGATCGCGCGTTTCATGTCAGATTCCTTTGCTGGCCGGACGTGTGGCGAGGAACAGGCCAGGCAGCACCAGCACCGTTCCGATGAGATGATACCATTGCGGCGCTTCGCCAAGGACGACCCAGGCGAGAATGCCGACATAGAGCGGCCCGAGATACATCGAGACGCTGGTGACCGACGGTCCCAGCTCGCGCACGCAATAGGCGAAGGCGCCATAGGCGCCGACACCGGGGATGACGGCGAGCACCAGGAACGAGGCCCAGGTGCGCCAGTCGGCGAGGTCCGGCGCCTGCCAGAACAGTGCCTCGCCCACGGTGAACGGCAGCAGCACGAGGCAGCCCGCGAAGGAGATGGCGCAGAGGCGCGTGAGCGGATCGAGCGCGCTGGGACGCGCCTTGAGCAGGACCGAATAGAGGCCCCAGCAGGCCGAGGCCGCCGCAATCCAGAGGTCACCCTCGGTGAACTGCACCGACAGGAGATTTTCGAGACGGCCCTTGGCGAACACCGCGGCGACACCGGCAAGGCAGAGCACGATGCCGGCGATGCGGCCCATCGTCAGCCGCTCGCGATAGAGCAGGCGGCCGAGCGCCACGACCAGGATCGGCGAGGCGGCGTAGATCAGGCCGATGTTCAGCGCCGGCACGGAGCGCGCGCCGATATAGACCCAGGCGCCGCAGATCCACATGCCGATCGCACCCAGAAGCAGCAGGTCGCGCCACTCGCGCGAGAGCGCAGCGCGATGGCGCACGAGACGCGGCCAAGCGAACGGCAGCAGCAGCATCGCCACGAAGAACCACCGCCCCAGCGCCAGCGCGTTCGGTGGCACGAACGTGGCGTAGCGCGCCATCAGCATGTTGACGGCGAACATCGCGGGCGTGAGCAGCAACAGCGTCCAGGCGATGCGACGGCGGGTGAGGGACGACACGGCGGTGTTCTTAGCACGTCTGCAGACGTGTGCTCGGGCCACACGAAAGGTCCCTCGCTGCGCTCGGGAGGACACCGGGTGGCGCTACACGATTTCGTGTCGTCCCGAGCGCAGCGAGGAACCTTTGCGCGGTGTCAGCTCGGGCGCAGGCCGTCCTTGGGATATTCGCCGCCTGCATCCTTGATGGCCTGCTTGTAGTTCTTCTCCGAATTGAAGGGCTCCATCTTCGGGAAGTCGCGCGGCTTGCCCGGGCGGATCTCGCCGGTCGAAGGCGTCACGATCAGCAGTTCGCCCTTGCGGCCGAGCAGCGGAATCTCGCGCTTCCAGCGGGAGTAGACGCGCCGCGCCGTGGCCGAGTAATCGACATAGGTATCGAACTCGTCCTTGTCCTTGACGAACAGCGCCTCGTAGGCGGTGATGAACTCCTCGACGAACGTGCGGTCGACGACCTCGAGGTTGGACATCATCCAGCAGCGGTCCTGGAACACCCAGTAGGTGCCGATGCCGACGAACTGCTTCTGCCGCGTCAGGTAGGGAAAGAAGGGGAAGCCGCGGCAGGCGATCGTGCGGTTGTCGCGCTCGCAGTGCCGCGCGCCCTTGCAGTGGATGGCCATGCAGTCGGAGGTCAGCTCCTCGACGATCATCCGGGTGGAATAATCGTAGGGCTTGAACTTGGACCACAGGTCGGTGCGGGTCTTGAGCAGCGCCCACTCGGCCTTGTGCACGACGGGCACTGCGTTCTGCGTCGAACAGCAGACCGGCTCTCCGTCGTTCAGCGGCGCGCACTTGCGGCCACAATCGAAGCGCGAGACCGGCGCGTTGAAGCCCTCGTACAGGCTCGCGAAGTCGGCCGCGCTTATCTTTGATTTCTTGGTGCTAGGGGGCATGTATTTGCTGTAGCCCGATCCGTCTGTGAAAGAACAGTTACGGAATTATAACAGCCTGCCGCCGAATAGCTTCACGAAACGGGCAGGACCCGCCAGACGACGGTTTCGCGCATGCCCCGGTTCTCGAGCTGGAGCGAGGTCGGTATCTCATAGCGGCCCAGTTCCTCGAGGCCCTGGGCGCTGAAATAGTTGCGGCCGGGGTCGCCCAGCAGGACCAGGCGGCCCTTGGCGGCATGACTGCGCAGCCAGGCCAGCGCCTGGACCGACATCTCGCGCTCGTAACAGACGTCGCCGGCGATCACCACGTCGGCCTCGGGGGCTCCCGGCGTTCCGGCCAGCCAGTCTTCGCTGCTCGTCTCGATGGAAAGACCGTTGGCCGTGGCGTTGAGGCCCGCGGCCACCAGCGACAGCCGGTCGATGTCGTTGGCCACGACGGAGGCGGCACCCGCCCGCACCGCCGCAAGCGAGGAGACACCCGAACCGGCCGCAAAGTCGATCACCCGCTTTCCCCTGACCAGGTCGGGGTTGTCGAGCAGATGGCGCGCGATCGCCTGGCCGCCCGGCCAGCAGAAGGCCCAGTAGGGCGGGTCGACATTCTGCTCCTCCAGCCACGCCTCGGTGGCCTGCCAGATCGGGACATATTCGGTGGCCAGCCACAGCCTGAACTCGGGCACCATCGCCGGCACCTCGAGGGCGGTGTTGGCGCGGATGAATCCCTCGGGGTCGCTGGGCAGCTTGGACATCAGGCAATCCTGTCGACGATGAGGGCCGCCAGCATGAGCCACCCGACGAGGCGATTGGACTTGAAGCGCATCAGGCAGTCGGCCTGATCATCCGGTTTCAGCAGCGCGATCTGCCAGCAGAGGTGCGCGGCAATGCCGGCCAGCAGCACGAAGTAGCCGATGCCGAGCGGGGCCAGCAGGCCGGTCGCGATCCAGAACCCGATCGCCAGCACCGCAAAGAAGCTCAGCCAGCGCCGCGGCGCGGTGGCGAAGCGGCGCGCCGTCGAGCGCACGCCGACCACCGCATCGTCGCGCTGGTCCTGCATGGCGTAGATCGTGTCGTAGACCATCGTCCAGGCGACGCCGCCGAAATAGAGCGCGACGGTGGCCCAGGAGAGCGTCCCGGTCACGGTGGCGTAGCCCACCAGCGCGCCCCAGTTGAAGGCGAAGCCCAGCACCACCTGCGGCCAGGAGGTGATCTTCTTCATCGTCGGATAGATCGCGACCAGCACCAGCGACAGCAGCGCCACGCCGCCCGCGAACTTGTTGAGCTTGAACAGGACGGCGGCGCCCACCGCGCCCTGCAGCGCCATCCAGATCAGCGCGTGGTGCAGCTTCAGCTCGCCCGAGGGCAGGGGCCGGCCCCGCGTACGCTCGACGCCGGCATCGACCTTGCGGTCGACGATGTCGTTCCAGGTGCAGCCAGCGCCGCGCATGGCGATGGCGCCGACCGTGAAGAGGGCCATGTAGCCCACGAGCTGCGCCCAGTTGGGCGCGGCCGCCAGCGCCGCCGACCACCAGCAGGGAAACAGCAGCAGCCAGATGCCGATCGGCCGGTCCCAGCGCGCCAGCCGCCCGTAGGGGCGCGCCCACGGCGGCAGGAAGCGCAACGTCCAGTGCGTCGTGTCGATATCGGTGAAGCCGGTTGTCCGCCCGGCCGTCATGGCGTCATCATGCGCTTCATGATGCAGCTATGCGCGACAATGATCCATGAAGGCAAATAGATGAGTGCGGCACGTCTTTTCGTCGAGACGGACCTGGCGGCCGGCGGCGAAGTCCCGCTGGACGAGGCGCAGGTCCATTACCTGCGCAACGTCATGCGGCGGCCCGACGGCGCGCCGCTGCTGCTGTTCAACGGCCGCGACGGCGAATGGCGCGGCACGCTGTCGTCCCGCGGCAAGAAATCCGCCGTCGCCGAACTGGGCGAGCGCACCCGCGAGCAGGTGCCCGAGCCCGACGTCTGGCTGTGCTTCGCGCCGGTGAAACGGGCCCGCATCGACTATATCGCCGAGAAGGCGACCGAGCTGGGCGTCTCGGTCCTGCAGCCGGTGGTGACGCGCCATACGGCCGTCGAGCGCGTCAATGTCGGCCGCCTGCGCGCCAATGCGATCGAGGCGGCGGAGCAGACCGAGCGGCTCACCGTCCCCGAGGTGCGCGATTCGGTCGATCTCGGGAAGTTGCTCGACCGCTGGCCGGAGGGGCGGCGCCTGATGATGTGCGACGAGACGGGCGGCGGGCCGCCGATCGCCGAGGCGCTGTCGGGGCTCGACGAGGCGGCGCGCGCGGCGCCATGGGCCATCGTGATCGGTCCCGAGGGCGGCTTCGCCGAAATCGAGCTTCAGGCGCTCCGTCGCATAAAGGATGTAACGTCGGTGGGGCTCGGTCCCCGCATCCTGCGGGCCGACACCGCGGCGCTGGCAGCGCTTGCATGCTGGCAGGCGCTGGTCGGCGACTGGCGGCGCCCGACACCGCGTCTCAGCGGCGATTATGGCGCCTCCAGGGTTACCGTCTGAGCGCTTGCGCAGGCCCCCGGCGATGTGGGAGAGAGCGAATCGAACAGGATAAACCAGCCGCGGGCTCGCGTGAGGTTTTCTCATGCGACCGCGCCGCTCCCGAAGCCCTCACAAGGCGCGGAGCGATCAGGGAGAGATGATCGTATGTCCGCACCTCCGTCGGGCGGCGGCGCGCCGATCGAAAATCGGCGGCAGCTGATTGAATACTTCGCGGCCGGCAACAAGCCCCGCGCCCTGTGGCGCATGGGCACCGAGCACGAGAAATTCGGCTACCACACCAAGACCCTGAAGCCGCTGGCCTATGACGGGCCCGACGGCATCCGCGCCATGCTCGAGGGCCTGACGCGCTTCGGCTGGGAGCCGGTGATCGAAGGCAACAACCCGATCGCGCTCCTGCGCGACAAGGCCAGCATCACGCTGGAGCCGGGCGGACAGTTCGAACTGTCCGGTGCGCCGCTCGAGACCCTGCACGAGGCGGCGGCCGAGAACGCTCAGCATATCGACGAAGTGAAGCAGGTCGCGGGCGAGATCGGCGCGTCGTTCATCGGTCTGGGCTTCGCGCCCGAGTGGACGCGCGAGGACATGCACTGGATGCCCAAGGGCCGCTACAAGATCATGCGCGACTACATGCCGAAGGTCGGCACGCTCGGCCTCGACATGATGCTGCGCACCTGCACCGTGCAGACCAACCTCGACTTCGACTCCGACGCCGACATGGTGAAGAAGTTCCGTGTCTCGCTGGCGCTGCAGCCGATCGCCACGGCGCTGTTCGCCAACTCGCCCTTCAAGGAGGGCAAGGAGGCCGGCTTCAAGAGCTACCGCAGCCACATCTGGACGGACACCGATCCCGACCGCTGCGGCATGCTGCCCTTCGTGTTCGAGGACGGGTTCGGCTTCGAGCGCTACGTCGACTACATGCTCGATGTGCCGATGTACTTCGTCTATCGCGACGGCAAATACATCGACGCGTCCGGCCAGAGCTTCCGCGACTTCCTGAAGGGCCGGCTGCCGGCGCGTCCGGGCGAGCTGCCCTCGATCAACGACTGGGCCGATCACATCACCACGGCCTTCCCCGAGGTGCGGCTGAAGCGCTACCTCGAGATGCGCGGCGCGGATTCCGGTCCGCTGGGCGCGCTGAACGCGTTGCCCGCACTGTGGGTCGGGCTGCTCTACGACCAGGGTGCGCTCGATGCGGCGTGGGACCTGGTGAAGGACTGGAGCACCGCCGACCACGATTTCCTGCGCGCGGAAACGCCGAGGTCTGGCCTTGCCACGATGTTCCGCGGCCGTGTCCTCTCGGAGCTGGCGCGCGACGTCGTCGAGATCGCCCATGCCGGCCTGCGCGCGCGCAAGCAGCTCAATGCGGTCGGCGCCGACGAGACCATGTACCTGGCGCCGCTCGACCGCGCCGTGGCCAGCGGCCAGGCGCCGGCCGACGAACTCCTCGCCAAATGGCATGGTGAATGGAAAGGGTCCTTCGCGGCGCTGTTCCGCGACTGTGCCTACTGAGGTAAGGTCGCGACATGCTCGATCGTTGCGACCGCGTCCAGATCGCCGTGCACGACGCCGCCAAAGCGGCGCAGCGCTTCGGCCAGTTGCTCGGCAGCCAGGTGTCACGGCACGACCATAGCCGCCACCTGTCTGCGAAGCGCACCATCCTTGCCGTCGGCGAGAGCGAGTTCGAGCTCTGCGAGGCCGACGGCGCAGGCCTCACTCAGGATTTCCTGAGCCGTCGTGGCGAGGGTCTGATGACGGCGGGCTACTGCACCGCCGACCTCGACGGTATGGTGAAGCGCTGGGAAGGTCTCGGCATTCCCTACGATCTCGACAACGAGCAGCTCTATCTGTCGGCCGAGACGACCTTCGGGCTGCCGATGGTGATTTCCGAGAGTACCTATCGCCCCAGGGTCGGGCCGGTATCGTTCCTCTACGAGACGACCAACACGCTGATGAGCGACTGGCGCCGCGTCGCCGCTGTCTATGCTGGCCTGTTCGGGCTCGATCCCGCGCGCTTCAGCGAGATCGGCAGCGAGCGCTTCGGCTATATCGGCACGCTCACTTTGTTCGATCCGCCCAACCGGCTCGACCGCATCGAGCTCAGCCAGGTCACCGACAACGTCCATGCGATGGGCCGCTACGCTCACAAGCACGGCGACTCGCTCTACATGTGCTACGTCGAGGTCCACGACTGGCCGAACGTGCGCCAGCGCCTGCTCGACGCTGGCGCGCGCTACACGCCGCGCGGCTCCGATCCCGCGACCGATCCCGATGGCGGCTGGATCCACCCGAAGGAACTGCATGGGGTGCTGCTCGGCGTCTCGCGCACCGGGCTGGCCTGGGACTGGTCGGGCCGCGAAGAATTGGTGCCCCCCGTATGAGTTTTTTCAAGAGTCTTGGCATGACCCGTCGTTCGTTCGTTTTCACGGCTCCGGCGCTGTCGGCCGTCCCGACGGTCGTCTATGCCCAGCCCGACCAGTGGCAGACCGTGGTCGGTCCCGACCTGCGCTTCCGGCTGGAGATGCCGGCACCGGTCAACAAGACCGCGGCGGCTGAGAAGGAAACAGGCCACGCCGGCGGGAGGGTCGCGTGGGCGTCCAAGCGCGCCGACGAGATGTTCGACTTCGACTATGTCGACTACGAGCCGGGCTGGTTCTCGTCCAAGGACAGCAAGGAGATGGCGCGCGAACTGGGACGCGGCGAGGCCGAGAAAGCCTTTCCCCGTGCCACGTTCAAGTACGTCCTCGACGAACCGGTCATCCTGCAGGGTTGGGACGGCTACGCGCTCGACATCGCCGACCAGCAGGGGGCGCTGGTGATGATGCGCACCTACATCGTGAAGGACCGCCTCTATCGTCTGCTGGTGACGGCGAAGAATGACGAGGAGACGAAGGCCGCGGCGGCACGTTTCCTGAACTCGCTGCGGTTCGCGGAGACCAAGAGCTAGGATGCGTATCTGCGTTTTCGGCGCCGGCGCGATCGGCGGCAATTATGCGACACGCCTCGCGGCGGCCGGCAACGAGGTCTCGGTCGTGGCGCGCGGTCCGCATCTCGAGGCGATCCGCGCCAACGGCCTGACGCTGCTGACGGGTGACAAGACGATCGTCGCCAAAGTGAAGGCGAGCGACAAGCCGGCCGATCTCGGCCCGCAGGACGTGGTGATCTCGACCCTGAAGGCTTCCGGCCTGTCGGCGATCGCCGACACTGTGGCGCCGCTGCTGGGGCCCGGCACGCCCGTCGTTTTCGCCCAGAACGGCATTCCCTGGTGGTACGGCCACGGACTGGGCAAGGACCGGCCCCAGGCGCCCGACCTGTCGCGACTCGATCCCGGCGGCGCGTTGCTGAAGATGGTCGGCTTCGACCGCACCCTGGGCGGCGTCATCACCTCGTCCAACCACGTCATCGAGCCCGGCGTGGTGCGCAACATTTCGCCCGAGCGCAACGTGCTGTGGGTCGGCGAGACCGACGACGGTCAGACGCCGCGAATCCTGAAGCTGCGCGAAACTCTGATCGCGGCGGGCATCCCCTCGCCCCCGACCACCGACATCCGCTACGACATCTGGCACAAGCTGATGGCCAACCTCACCGGCTCGACGCTCTGCCTCATCCTGCGCCAGCCGACGACCATCCAGGCGACGCCGATGGTCAACCGCCTGGCCCGCCGCGCCCATGCCGAGGCGTTGGCCGTTGCTGCCGCGCACGGCATCGTGCTCGACGATTCGCCCGAGGTCCGCTACGGGCCTAAGCGCGTCTATCCCGACCATCGCCCGTCGATCCTGCAGGATTACGAAGGCGGCCGGCCGATGGAGGTCGACGCCATCGTGCGCGCCCCCGTCGCCTTTGCGCGCGCCGCCGGCGTCGACACGCCGACGCTGGACGCCATCGAATCGATCGCGGTCAGCCTCGCCGAATCGAAGGGCCTTTATCGGGCCTGACTTCGGGCGGCCAATAAGAAGCAGCGGTCGTTCCGGGGCGAACGACAAAAGGTCCTTCGCTGCGCGAAGGACCTTCAAGCCTCAGGTCGCGGTGCCGCCCACCGTGAGCGCGTCGATGCGCAGGGTCGGCTGGCCCACGCCGACGGGAACGCCCTGGCCGTCCTTGCCACAGGTGCCGATGCCCGGATCGAGTGACATGTCGTTGCCGACCATGCCGACACGGGTCAGCGCCTCGGAGCCGGCGCCGATCAGGGTGGCGCCCTTCACGGGGCGGCCGATCTTGCCGTCCTCGATCAGGTAGCCTTCGGTCACGCTGAACACGAACTTGCCCGAGACGATATCGACCTGGCCGCCGCCGAAGTTGGCGCAGTAGAGGCCCTTCTTGACGGAGGAGATGATCTCCTTCGGATCTTTGTCGCCGCCCAGCATGAAGGTGTTGGTCATACGCGGCATCGGTGCGTAGGCATGGCCCTGGCGGCGGCCGTTGCCGGTCGGCTTCACGCCCATAAGGCGGGCGTTCATGCGATCCTGCATCAGACCGACCAGGCGACCGTCCTCGATCAGCACGTTACGCTGCGTCGGCGTGCCCTCGTCGTCGATGGTGAGCGAGCCACGGCGGTCGTTGAGCGTCCCGTCGTCGACCACGGTGACGCCCGGCGAGGCGATCATCTCGCCCATCAGGTGGCTGAACATCGAAGTCTTCTTGCGGTGGAAGTCGCCTTCCAGCCCGTGCCCGACCGCCTCGTGCCAAAGCACACCCGACCAGCCGGCACCGAGCACGACCGGCATCTCGCCAGCCGGCGCGTCGATCGAATCGAGGTTGACCAGCGACTGGCGGATCGCCTCGTCGGCCTCCTTCTGCCAATAGGACGGCAGGAAGATGTCGCCATAGGCGGCGCGGCGGCCGCTGCCGGTGCTGCCGGCCTCCATGCGCGTGCCGTCGGCGCAGACCACGCTGACGTTCAGCCGCACCAGCGGACGCACGTCGGCGGCGCGCCAGCCGCCGGCGCGGACGATTTCCACGACCTGCCACGAGCCCGACAGCGAGACCGAGACCTGGCGTGCCTTGGGCTCCTTGGCCCGCACATAGGCGTCGATCTCCTGCATCAGCGCGACCTTCTGGGCGAAGGGCACGCCGTCGATCGGATTGTCGTCGGCATAGAGGAGGCGATTGGTGCCGCGCGGCGACTCGTCGGACGTACCACCGCGGCCCGAGCGAACGGTCTTCACCGTCTCGGTCGCGCGCTTCAGCGCCTGCTCGTCGAGCGCCGAGGCGTGGGCGAAGCCCGTGACGTCGCCCGCCACCGAGCGCAGGCCGAAGCCCTGCGAGGTGTCGTAGGACGCGCTCTTCAGCTTGCCGTCGTCGAACGACAGGCTCTCGCTCTGGACATATTCGAGGAACAGCTCGCCATCGTCGGTCCCGGCCAGCGCGTCGTCGACCATCTTCTCGGTCTTGCGCTTGTCGAGGCCGTCCTTGCCGAAGAACAGGCCGTCGGCGGTGGCGAGATGGTTGATCGACTTGCTCATGGGGGCACCTTTTTCTTCTGCCGTCCGGTCATCCCGCCGCCTCAGGACGACATCGAGGCCTCGGACGGCACTGACAATCTCTTCAAAATGGGCATTGGCGTTCCTGCGTGCAAGCGACGCTCACCGCGTTTTGAGTACCAGTTTGCCCTTGAGGTGACGGCTGGCACTGACCCGCAGCGCATCCGCCGCCTGGGCCAGACTGAATTCAGTGATTGGAGGTACGCGAACGGCGCCGATGCGATGAAGCTCCACGATGCGCTCGAGGTGCGCGCGGGTGCGGGGAACGGCGGGCCGCAAGGCCGTGACATCGCCGCGGTCGGGCTTGGGTGCCTGGGCCCCCGAGGCGATGAAGGCGGCGCGTCCCCCAGGCTTCAGGACCGAAAACGATCGCATCGCGACGTCGCCGCCCACGGTATCGAACACTGCATCGCAATCGCTTGCTGCCTTGGTGAAGTCGGTCGAATTGTAATCGATGACCTGATCGGCGCCGATCTCGCGCAGATACGGCGCGTTGGCAGCGCTTGCCGTGGTGATGACATGGGCGCCGAGATGCTTGGCGAGCTGAATGGCGAAGCTCGCGACGCCGCCAGCACCGCCCTGGATCAGAATCGTTTCGCCCTTCTGCAGCTTCAGGGCGTTTTCGATGGTGCACAAAGCCGTAAGGCCAATAAGCGCCAAGGCCGCGGCTTCGACATGCGTGAGCGTCGTTGGCTTCCTCGCAACGATGGCCGCGCCAATTGCCAGCTTCTCGACATAGGTGCCGTCGCGGCCGGTTTCCAGGACACCGAACACCGCGTCGCCGACACGCAAGTCCGACACGCCATCGCCAAGCGTCGCGACGACGCCGGAGAAGTCGCGTCCCAGGCTCAAGGGAAAGCGGGGCTGACCGGGATATTCGCCGGCGCAGACTTTCGCGTCGGCGCCATTGATGCTGGCTGCCACCGTCTCGACGACGATCTGGCCCGGGCCGGCGACGGGATCGGGGAGGTCACCGACGATCAGAACCTCGGGTCCGCCGAATTTTTCGATGTATGCGGCTTTCATGATGGACCTCTCAGACCACCAGGACGATTTTGCCGAAATGAGCGTTCGCCTTCATGTGCGCAAGCGCGGCGGCGGCCTCCGACAGCGGGAAGGTCTTGTCGATCGGCAGGCTGAGCTTGCCGTCCTCGATGGCCGGCCATAGATCCTTGCGGGCGGCCTGCACGATGTCGCGGACCTCCTCGGGGCTGCGGGTGCGGAAGGTGACGCCGATATAGTCGATGCGCTTCAGCGCATGCAGGTCGAAGTTGAACTCGCCCTTCATGCCGCCCAGCCGGCCGACATTGACGATGCGGCCGAGGATGGCGGCCGCCTCCATGTTCTGGTTCATGACGCCGCCCGAGACCTGGTCGACGATCAGGTCGACGCCCTTGCCGCCGGTCGCTTCCTTGACCTTCTCCGGCCATTTCGGATCGCGCGTGTCGATCGCCACGTCGCAGCCGAACTCGCCCAGGCGGGCGCGGCGGGCGTCGTTGGTCGAGCTGCCGAGCACCACCGAGGCGCCCATGATCTTGGCGATCTGCATGCCGAGCAGGCCGACGCCCGAGCTGGCACCCTGGATCAGCACGGTCTCACCCTTCCTGAGGCGGCCGGCGCCGACCAGCGCGTTGTGCATGGTCTGTACGGCGACCGGCATACAAGCGGCCTGTTCGTAGCTCATGTTGTTGGCCGGGATCTTGTGGGCGCGGTTGGCGTCTGTGATGGCGTATTCGGCGAAACCGCCGGCCGCCGCGCTCATGACGCGATCGCCCGGCTTGAAGTCCTTCACGTCGAGGCCGACCGCCTCGACCTCGCCGGCGCATTCGAGGCCGACGATGGTGCCGGGACCGCCGATGCGGCCGTGCGAATGGCCCGCCGCGACCGCGAGGTCGGCGCGGTTGAGCGACGCCGCCTTCACCTTGATCAGAATCTCGCCCGCCTTGGGCACGGGCTTGGGGGCATCGGTGAACTGGACGCCCTTGTCGGTGACGACGGCTGCCTTCATGGCGGATCTCCCTGGAACGATGGATGGTTCAGTGTTCCTGCTTAGCAGGCAGGGCACCGGGGGCCTATGCCAGCGCGGCACCGTTCGAACATTTCTTGGCAAACGTTTCGGTGGGTGATGAGGGGCTCGTTCGGTCGAGCGACCGGGACGCCCCTTCGTTGTGAAAGGACAAAAAGTGCACTAGATACAAAGGGACTCGGAGGGGAGAGGACATGAAGATCAAGCAGCAGGTCCAGGAGCTGTTCCCCACGCCGCTCTGGATCCTCGACATCGCCCCCGCCGATGCGGCGCCGTTCAACGCCAGGCTCAAGGCCGAGATCGAAACGATCATTTCGCCGCGCCCCCAGCTGCAGAGCGGCCGGAACTGGCAGACGCCGCACGACCTGCATACGCGCCCGGGTTTCGCCGAGTTGGCCAAGCTGATCGAGGTCTCTGCAAAGAGCGTCCTGGAGTATCTTCAGCTCGAGCGCTTTCCGCTGATGATCACGGGCTGCTGGGCCAACGTGAATCCACCGGGCAGCTATCATCCCACGCACGCTCACCCGAACAATTTCCTGAGCGGCGTCTACTACGTCGACATACCCGGTAGCGGCACGGAAATCGTCTTCCAGGATCCGCGGCCGATCTCGATCATGCCGTGGAGCGGCAAGCCCACGAATGTGACGGCCAACGCGTCGGTGGCTCAGCCGCAGCCCGGCCGGATGGTGATATTCCCGTCATGGCTGCGCCACCACGTTCCGTCCAACGAAGGCACGACCGAGCGCGTCAGCATCTCGTTCAACCTCATGTTCACCAACTACGCCGAGACGCTGGCCGCGCCGAGGTGGAAGGCGTCGGCCGGCGCTTCGTAGCGGAGCCCGACGCTCCGCCGGGTTAGGCGATCTTGCTCGCCATGCCCTGCCAGTAGCGGTCGCGCAGCAGGCGCTTGTAGAGCTTGCCGGTCGGATGGCGCGGCAGCTCCTCTTCGAAGTCGACGCTGCGCGGGCACTTGATCGCGGAGAGGTGCTGCTTGCAGTAGGCGATCAGCTCCTCGGCGAGCGCCGGGCCGGCATCTGCCATGTGGCGCGGCTGCACCACGGCCTTCACTTCCTCGCCGAAGTCCGGGTTCGGCACGCCGAACACGGCGCAGTCCATCACCTTGGGATGGTTGATCAGCAGGTTCTCGCATTCCTGCGGGTAGATGTTCACCCCGCCGGAGATGATCATGAAGGCCTTGCGGTCGGTCAGGTGCAGGAAGCCGTCGGCATCGAGATAGCCCACGTCGCCCAAGGTGCTCCAGCCCTTGGGGTGGCGCGACTCGGCGGTCTTCTTCGGATCGTTGTGATACTCGAAGGGACGGCCCTCGGCGAAATAGACGGTGCCGGATTCGCCGGTCGGCAGCTCGGTGCCCTCGTCGTCGCAGATCTTGAGCTTGCCGATGATGGCGCGGCCGACCGTGCCCTTGTGTGCCATCCATTCCTGGGCGTTGCACATGGTGAGGCCGTTGCCTTCGGTGCCGCCGTAATACTCCCAGATGATCGGGCCCCACCATTGGATCATCGCTTCCTTGGTCGGGATCGGGCAGGGCGCGGCGGCATGGATCGCGCACTTCAGCGACGAGACGTCGTACTTGGCGCGCACCTCCTCGGGCAGCTTGAGGAAGCGCACGAACATCGTCGGCACGACCTGCGTATGCGTGATCCGATGCTTGGCAATCAGCGCCAGATATTCCTCGGCGTCGAAATGCTCCATGATCACCGAGGTGCCGCCCAGCCGCATGACGCTCATGTTGAAGCGCAGCGGAGCCGCATGATAGAGCGGCGCCGGCGACAGATAGACCGTGTCGCTGTCGATGCCGTAGAGCCTGCGGCTGACCGCCAGCAGCGGATTGTCGAAGTCGATCGGCTGCTTCTCGACCACCGGCATGACGCCCTTGGGCCGGCCCGTCGTTCCCGACGAATAGAGCATGTCGTGGCCCGCCGTCTCGCCGGCGATCGGCGTCGCGGGAAAGCGCGCGACCGAATCCTCCCAGGCCTCGTATCCAGGGATCGTGCCGTCGATCATGTAGCGATGCGGCGCGCCCTTCATGAGCGGCACCAGCTCGGCCGCCTTGTCGGCCAGCGCCTTCGAGGTGACGAACAGCCGGGCGCCGCAATCGGTGACGATATAGTCGACCTCGGCGGCGGTGAGGCGCGAGCTGATCGCCGTGTAGACCAGGCCCGAGCGCTGGGCGCCCCAGCAGATCTCGAAGAAGCGCGGGTTGTTCTCGAGGAAGATCGCGACATGGTCGCCGGCCTGGAGGCCGAGCGAGCGGAAGAGCTGCGCGATGCGGTTGGACTGCTCGTCGAGCTGGCGATAGGTCACCGTCTCGCCGCTGCCGGCCATGATGTAGGCGGGCTTGTCGGGATGGGTGCGGGCGTGATGATAGGGATGCATGACGGCCGCATAAGAGCCGACCGGCACAACACTCGCAAGCGTTGTGCCAGTTCCGCACTTCGGTTCTGCTTGTTGCGTCTGACCGCGCACGAATTTTTGGAGCAGGGACGGCGCACCCTGGCCAAGATCAGGCTCCGTGGCCTTTGACTCCCTGGCCGAGCCTGATGAAGCTAACGCCTTCACACTCGAGCGCAGTGCAAGGCGATCGAGTGCAACCTGAATTGGGCAAGCTGGCATGGGCTGGACAGCTCCGAACACCGCTCTTGGTATTGGCTGCGTTTTCCTCTCCGTGGCCGCGCTTTCCTGCCTCCCGATGTCGGCTCTTACAAAAGTCCCGGAGGCCCGCGACCTGCAAGGGGCCGTCGGGCGTCCGACAACCATTCTTGGCATCATGCAGAATTTGAAGGCGGCAATCTCAACCGGTGTATTGCTGCAAGAAGGCTTCTATCTCGAAAAGAACTTCGAGAGTTACTTCGGCGCCACCGTGGTGGACTGGCGGAAAAAGCCTGCTCTGGATTTTCGATCGGGTTACTTGCCCGCTTTTGCAACATCCACCTCGCCTCGAACGATAGGCGGTTCTAAGATCGAAGCGATCTCGGCGACGTTCTTATATCGCGCAGAGCCGGACAAGGTGACTGCCGTGTGGTCGTTTGTCTTGACGGAGTCTTCCGAGGTTGACTTCGAGTCCATCGAATCGCTCTATGGGCGTGACTGGCAGCTTGCTCTCCCGGAGCTTCCTTCGGTTCACAGAAAGCAAGCAGTCGCGACGCGCCCGCACGGCAACTCCCACATCGTCTATGCCGGCAGCGACGATCGGCAATCCTACGAGATCGAGTTTCGTTTCTATCCGAACGCCACGCTGCTCACGGTGGACGTCGCCCTGGAAAGGAAGGCGCACCCTTGAGGTTGGCCGGGAGCTTCGGCGGCGCGCTCCAACGAAGTCGGGAGGCTCACCGTGGTCCCTTGCCGCCGCCGACGCCGGCCCGCCGCAGGGCATCGGCCAGCGCGCCGCCCGGGGAAGGCGCCTTCGGCGGCTGCGCTCGCGCCTGATCGCGCCGGGACGCGCCGCCGCTGTCGGGACGGGACGAGCGCGGAGATTGGGCGCCGGCCTCGTCGTCGAGTCGCAACGATAGCGCGATGCGCTTGCGCGGCTTGTCGACGTCCAGGACCTTCACGCGCACGATGTCGCCCGGCTTCACCACGCTGCGCGGATCCTTCACGAAGGTCTTCGACAGCGCCGACACGTGCACCAGCCCGTCCTGGTGGACGCCGATATCGACGAAGGCTCCGAACGCGGCCACGTTGGTGACGACGCCTTCGAGGATCATGCCCGGCTCGAGATCGTTCAGCGTCTCGATGCCGGCCTTGAACTCCGCCGTCTTGAAGGCCGGACGGGGATCGCGTCCCGGCTTCTCGAGCTCGCGCAGGATGTCCGTGACGGTGGGCAGGCCGAACCGGTCGTCGACGAAAGTGCTGGGCGACAGGGCGCGCAGCACCGGGGCATTGCCCAGCACGGCATCGATCCTGCTCTTGGTCGCCTCCAGGATCCGGTGGACCACCGGATAGGATTCAGGATGCACCGCCGAGGCATCGAGCGGGTCCTCGCCGCCGGGGATGCGCAGGAAGCCGGCGCACTGTTCGAAGGCCTTGGGGCCGAGGCGCGGCACGTCCTTCAGCGCCTTGCGCGAGCGGAAGGCGCCGTTCGTGTCGCGGTGGGAGACGATGCTCTGGGCCAGCGACGTGCCGATGCCGGAGACGCGCGCCAGCAGCGGCGCCGACGCCGTGTTGAGATCCACGCCGACGCCGTTTACGCAATCCTCGACCACGGCGTCGAGCGACCGAGACAGCTTGAACTCGCTGAGATCGTGCTGGTACTGGCCGACGCCGATCGACTTCGGATCGATCTTCACCAGCTCGGCCAGCGGATCCTGGAGGCGGCGCGCGATCGACACGGCACCGCGCAGGGTCACGTCGAGGCCGGGAAGTTCCTCCGACGCATAGGCCGACGCCGAGTAGACGGAGGCGCCGGCTTCCGACACCACGATCTTCTGCAACTTGAGGTCCGGCAGACCCTTCACCACCTCGATGGCGAGCTTGTCGGTCTCGCGCGAGGCGGTGCCATTGCCGATCGCGATCAGCTCGACCTTATGCTCGCGCACCAGCCTCGCCAGGATGGCGAGCGATTCGTCCCAGCGCCGCTGCGGCTCGTGCGGATAGATGGTGCTGGTCGCCACCACCTTGCCGGTGGCGTCGACCACCGCGACCTTCACGCCGGAGCGGAAGCCGGGATCGAGGCCGAGCGTCGGCCGTGCGCCGGCCGGCGCGGCCAGCAGCAGGTCGCGCAGGTTGGAGGCGAACACCCGCACCGCTTCTTCCTCGGCCGCCGTCCAGAGGCGCAGCCTGAGGTCGATCGACAGCATGATGGTGATCTTGGTGCGCCACGCCCAACGCACCGTGTCGGCCAGCCATTTGTCGCCGGGCCGTCCCTGGCCGGAGATACCGTAGGTCCGCATGATGCGCAGCTCGTAGGCGGTGGGGACCGCCTGCGCTGCGGGCGGGCGCGTCGCGGGATCGTCCGGCTCGACGGTCAGGCCGAGGATTTCCTCGCGCTCGCCGCGACACAGGGCCAGCACGCGATGCGACGGCATCTTGGCCAGCGCTTCGGAGAAGTCGAAATAGTCGCTGAACTTGGCGCCAGCTTCCTGCTTGCCCTCGCGGACCTTGGAAACGAGGCGACCGTTGGCCCAGAATTCCTCGCGCAGCGCGCCGATCAGGTCGGCGTTCTCGGCGAAGCGCTCGACCAGGATGGCGCGCGCGCCTTCGAGCGCTGCCGCCGCCGTGGCGACGTTCTTGTCGGCCGAGACGAAGGGCTCGGCGCGGACCAGCGGATCGACGGTCGGATCGCCCAGCAGCAGGTCGGCCAGCGCCTCAAGTCCCGCTTCCTTGGCGATCTCGGCCTTGGTGCGGCGCTTGGGCTTGTAGGGAAGATAGATGTCCTCGAGGCGACCTTTGGTATCGGCCGCCATGATCGCCGCTTCGAGCGTCGCATCGAGCTTGCCCTGCTCGCGCACGGAATCGAGGATGACCTTGCGCCGGGCCTCGAGCTCGCGCAGGTACACCAACCGCTCTTCGAGCGTGCGGAGCTGGGCATCGTCGAGCGAGCCGGTGACTTCCTTCCTGTAGCGCGCGATGAAGGGGACCGTCGCGCCGCCGTCGAGCAGCTCGACCGTGGCCTGGACCTGTTGTTCCTTGACCCCGAGTTCTCCGGCAATGCGCGCCTGGATGGATACCGCCAAGTAACACCTCTGGGTCGGATGAGAGAGACGGGAGCGCACACGGTGCCACTCCGGGGCGCGGATATGAACGGCGCGCCTGTGGGACTTCAAGCTGATTGTTCGCTTGCACAAGAGCTCGCGAAGCGCTGTGCTCGGCACCGCCTTCCTGTATTCAGAGGGTCGTGTAGCCGTTTAGTGTGGTGAGTAGATGGCCGGTATGACGACGCGGAGCGAGCAGGCCTGCTTCGGCGGGACGATCGGCTTCTACAGCCATGCCTCGACGGAGATCGGCGTCGAGATGAGGTTCTCGGTGTTCGTTCCGTCGAACGCGTCGGCGCGGCCACTCCCGGCGCTCTACTTCCTGGCGGGTCTGACCTGTACGGAAGAGACCTTCATGATGAAGGCAAATGCCTTGCGATACGCCGCCGAGCTCGGTCTCGTGCTCGTGGCGCCGGATACGAGCCCGCGCGGCCTCGGCCTGCCGGGCGAGGAGGACGACTGGGATTTCGGCACGGGCGCGGGCTTCTACCTCGATGCTGAGGCCGAGCCGTGGCGGCAGAATTATCGCATGTACTCCTATGTGACGCGCGAACTGCCTGCACTGGTCGAGGCGACCTTTCCGGTCGATGCGGCCCGGCGCGGCGTGTTCGGTCACTCGATGGGCGGCCATGGCGCCCTTGTGGTCGCCTTGAAGAATCCGCAGGCCTACCGATCGGTCTCGGCCTTCGCGCCGATCTGCAACCCCGTCGCCGTGCCCTGGGGCGAGAAGGCATTCGGCAACTATCTCGGCCCGGATCGTGCGCGCTGGGCGGCATGGGATGCGAGCGAGCTGCTGAAGCAGGGGAACCGTTTCGCGGGCCCGATCCTCGTCGACCAGGGCCTGAAGGACCAGTTCCTCGCACCCCAGCTGCGGCCCGACGCCCTCGAAGCGGCGGCCGCAAGCGCCGGACAGGAACTGATCTTGCGACGGCACGAGGCCTACGACCATTCCTACTGGTTCATCCAGACCTTCATCGAAGACCATCTGAGATGGCACGCCGAGAGGCTCGGCGCATAAGGTCTATATCCGCCCAGGGGGAGGGGGCACAGTCCTCGCAGTTGACCCGGTTCCACCCTTCGGCTTTATTCCCCGGCGCACGACTTTGTGCCCCCGTGGCGGAATTGGTAGACGCGCCTGACTCAAAAAGTGGTTTGTCTACCCTGCGACGTTTGGCGCGGTGCTCGGAAAAGTCGTTTGATTTTCGAGGGTTGAACGGCTACGGCAAGGCGCATCCTGGCGGTGACAACCGCGCTAGGTGCAAAATAGGTGCAGAGGGCGAGGGAACTCGCGGCGGCGATAGGCGGGCGTGGCGGAACTGGTAGACGCGCTGGATTCAAAATCCTGTTCTGGTGACAGAGTGTCGGTTCGATTCCGACCGCCCGCACCATCACCTATTTCGAGATCTGCACTCTCGAGCATCGCATGTCGTTCTCGAGAACACCGGCGCTGCCTTGGGTGAGGCCTAAATCCGAGCGTAGGCATCGACGTCCCGAACCTTGCCAAGGTCGGGGTCGAGGGTTCGAATCCCTTCGCCCGCTCCAGTTTTCTTCCAAAAAATAAAGCATTGGGACGTGCCGGGTGAGCAAATTCTGCTTACACCGGCGGTCTGGCGCTTCAATGTAAGCGCTTTGTAAGCAGCAGGATATGGAGCGTGCCGTGCGGCCTACCTCGCTTGAATGAGGGAATGAAACGATGGCCAAACGCGATGCGGTCTTCCTACCGGCCGGCGGCCCCTTGCGAGATCAACAGCTACTAGGCGGCGATCCGCGCCGGCGACTTTCTCTTCATGGTCCAGGTCTGCAGCCGCGATGACGGGTGGCCCGAGCCGATCTTCGAAAAGCAGGTCCAGCTTGCTTTCGACAATCTCGTGGAAGTGCTGAGTGTCGCCAGTTGCACGTTCGACGACGTGACCACCTTCCACACCGACTCGCCCACGGAGTACGAGGGGGTTACCGCCTTCGACTAAAGGCGGTCGGTGAAGGACGCCTACGACATCGAACATGGTATCTGAAACTACCCGGGAGGTCCGGAGGTGCTGGCCGAGGAGTGCAGGGTGATTCTTGCCCAGGCCAGCGGCGAGGCCGGATCCCTTCATCGACGCAAGGTTCACGACCGTGGATGACTTCGGTCCTACCTGTGTCCGCCAATTCGTTCAGGCGAGCCAGATCCCGGGAGATCGAACGCCGGAACAGTGGCAGCATGACGCGTTCGGCCAAGTCGACGCTTGGCTGCGTAGCCTCGGCCTCCGACGCAGAGCGGTGGTCGGATAACTATGTATTGCTCTCACGCTGCAGCCTGCGACCGAGATTAAGATGGGATGGAGCGAGTGATATTATTTAAGAAGGCAATTAACGCGTTACTCGGAATGTTCCGCTGGCCGAAGAGGCGGCCGGTGCAACGCAGTTCGCCGCGGCCGGTCGTTCAGCTAAAGCATTGGACCGGCCCGGACCGACCGCCGCCTCTCATGTGGAAACACTGCCACCCGCGGACGCGCGCGACCTTCAAGGCGGAGCTAACGTGTTCGAATGGCCACGGCGTGTCCCTGCGAAAGCATTCGATCGCCGGCGACGGCAGGGTCTCGCCAAGCGTCGTTTGCTTGGCAGCGAGCTGCAGCTTCCACGACTTCGTGCGACTCGAGGGCTGGGCGACCGGCGCGCTATGACGGGCTCAAGCGGCAGCTAGCACGTCGTTGTCACTGGCGAGGGTATCTGCCTCGATGGGCGTACCCTTTTTGTCAAACGCGTAAAGCAGAGAGATGCGCTTCCCATCCCACACGTAACGGAAGTGAACAGTCTGGTGGGAACGCTGCAGAACGTCGCCTGTGACGATGGCGAGACAGGTCCCGGCCGGCCGTTGTGCCGGACGGTAGAGGATGCCTTGTGCGCGCTCGGGCAACTTCGCCCCTAGTTCGAAGCGCCGCGCTTTATCGAGTCCGGCCGGTAGGCCTGACAAGTTGCGCAGGTCCCAGAACGTGCCGGTCACTGGCGTACACAGCATCCGCATGTCGAGGCCGATCGGCGCCTCTTGTGTGGCCTCCATGAACGACTGCCTCTTGGCAACGGACACTGCCAGAGCCGTCTGCCGCTCGAAAGCGACTTCGAGGCATGGTCGGTCCTCGCCGAAGAAGATGCTGCCATCTGGATTGCCGTAGGCGAACGGGGCCAGGTTCCAGTTCTGGAGCCTGGGATCGCCACCAGCATCACACTGCACGGTCTGTTGGAGCCGGCTGAGGGAACGCAGCCGCGGATTCGTGAGGTTTTCTACGGCGACGATATCGTCCTGGCGGTCATTGGCGATCAGCCCCTCGTAAACATTCACTGGCGGGAAGCGGGAAGGGATGAGGCGGAACGCCTCGCCAGACCACTTAACCAGAGGAGCGTTCTCAAGCGCCGCGCTGGGCATCAAGATACCTCCTCACGCGGATGATGCCTGACATGCCCTCCAGCATAACGTCGAGCGCACTGGCGCCGTCGAAGTAGCGGTTCTTCGCTCGAAGCCACGCCTCCGCCCGATCATCCTGTGTGAACAGGATGCGAAGCGATTTCCAAATCCCGAGCATATGCGAGAGCCGCTCGCGGGTGTCCGTAGGCAGCGTTCCCCCGTCCTTCTTCCACTTAAAAAAGGTCGATCTGCCCGGCGATCCGAGCAGGGCAATCTGCTCATCGACCGACAGCTGCCACCGGTCGGCAATGGCGAAGAATGTTTCCAGTTCGGCTGGAATCCTCGATTGCCCGGCGCCGGATCCGGCGTCGGGTATTTCAACATGCATCGTGACCCTCAATCTTAAAATGGACTTGACGGGCTATTCAGTCCCGATATAGACAGTCCGTATCGGGACTCGGATAACAGAATAGTCCATCCGATTCGCCCGTCAAGAGTCCGGCTACATGAGCCGGCCAAGTGGAGAATCGTGATGGAAGAAGTGATGGCGCGCCATACCCGTAGCAGCGATTACCCCGTCAACGGCACCGACGTGGCGTTTCCCGATCACATCATCACCGGTCGAGAGGCGCTGACGCGCTCGGGCAACGTACCCGCCAGCGAGTACCAGCTGATCCTGGTGCGGGATCGCCGAACGCACCTGATCGGCACTGACGATGAGCTCGACCTCAAGAAGGAGAGGGGCGGCGCCCTGCGCGCCTTTCTGTCGGACCGCAGCTATGGCTTCACGGTCGATGAGGTGGGTCAGGTCTGGGGTGCTGAGGACATGGAGGTCGACGAGTTCCTTTCGATCTGGCCGCCGCGCGATGGCCATCACTGGGTCCTCGAACGCGAGGACGAACCGGACACCGTACTTGTCCCAAGCGGGCTACTGTCCTTCGGTCCGAACGGCGTCGAGGACATCGTGTCGCGCAAGGACACGCACCCCGATAAAGTGCTCGTAACGGTGGTCACTACTGCTGGGACCTTCCCGGCAGAGGGTGCAAAGCGCTATTCGGCGTCGACGCCGATCGCCGACGTGCTCGCCGACGCCGCGCGTAAGCTCAGCATCACCGACACCGAGACGTGGATCGTGACGGTCGCCGGCAGTGATGTGAATCCCACGCTGACATTCGCGCAGGCGGGCCTGTCGGGAGAGGTGGCGCTCGAATGGGGCGCACGCGAGGGCGGCGGCGGTGCTTGAGGCGTTGTCCCGAGCAGCGTTCGAACGCGACGTCCAGCGGATCGATGTTCGATCCGTCCGGCTGTACGATTGGACGATCATCGAGGCGATCTATCCGATCTTTGACGTCGTCTTCAACCACACCAGCGCCGCCCCGCTGAGACTCCGTCTGTCCTGCGCCGACTGGGATGAGCTCCCGCCTTCGATCGAACTGCTGGACATGGATGGGAAACACCTCGGTTCGGCACCGCCGAATGTCGGTAGCGTCTTCAATGGCAGCGCGCATCCAAGTACCGGTCGCCCCTTCGTCTGCATGCGTGGCGCGCGCGAGTACCACACGCATTCCAGCCACACGTCAGATCTCTGGGATAATTACCGCGGCAAGTCCGGCATGGATCTGGCTGGAATCGCCCTTCAGCTCTGGCGGGCTTGGAAGAGGAGCGTTGGATGAGCGCCATTATCTGCACGCGCGAGGTGCTACAGACGACCATCGCCGTCCTGCGGCGTGGCGGGGAGCGGGGTGAGGAACGAGTCGCGCTGTGGCTTTCGACTGCCGCCCCTCGCACGCCGGCTGCGGTCATCGAGGTGTATGAGCCCGATCAGGTTGCCGAGGTTGACTACTTCCGCCTGCCGCCCCTCTCGATGCGGTCGCTGATGGATCACCTCAGGCCAACGCGGCGGCGGATCGTCGCGCAAATCCACACCCATCCCGGGCAGGCCTTCCACTCAGAGGTGGACGCCGAGTGGGCAATCGTCAAGCACGTGGGCGCGCTATCGCTTGTGTTGCCTCGCTTCGCAGCCACAACCACTCCCGAAAATTTCCTGGAGGAGGTCATGACGTATGAATATTCCTCCGATGGTGATTGGCAGCATTGCCCGAGCGTAGGGCCAGCCGCGCGCGTTATCGTGACTGCATGAGTACGGCTGAACAGCAGAACGCCCTGATGCTCGCATCCTTGCTCGGGGTGAACGAGGCGGATGCCAGCGAGCGGCTAAGGCGAACCGTTCTCCTAACTGCCGAGCAGGGGTGGAAGTCGTCTTGGGCGAGCGAGGTGGGTCAGCTCCTCGGTCGCACGGTCGAAGTCAGGTTCGAACAGGGCGACGCTGCTCCCGACCTGGAGCTGATGATCGGTATGATCGCCCCTCGGACAGGCGCTAAGTGCCTGTTCGTCAACCTCGGGGCCGCCGGCGCCGCCCTCTCCATGGATCCCCTCGGCCGGTTTACCGGCGAGCCTCACGGTCTCCACGCCGCGGCGGCCGCGTGTGCAGTGGCTGCGGCGGCAGTGCACGCCGTGATCGACAACGCGGCGCTGCCGCCGGTACGCCTGCCCATGCGCCTGGATTACTCACAGCTCGGAATCCCGGATGGGGCATTGAACCGTCCGATCGACGTTGGTCACGCGTTGATGGCGGGGGCGGGGGCCGTTGCGCACAGCTTCCTCCGCGCCGCGCGCCATCTAGATGTTCAGGGCGAACTGGTGATCATCGATCCAAAAGTGGTGCAGGGCGGCATCCTGAACCGCTGTATGTATCTGCGGGAGGAGGATGTCGGCGGCGATAAGGCTGTAGTGCTCGCCGAGCGGGCCCAGGCCGACTTTTCGGACCTGCGGCTTCGCCCATATGTCACCGACTTCAAGTCGTACGTCCGCGGACTCGGGCATCCGCCCGTGACCGTCTTCGTGACGGTTGACAGCCGGCATGTCCGGCGATCGATTCAACTGGAAGTGCCCGGCCGCATCGTGGATGCCTCGACTACTGATGTTCGCGGGGTTGTCGTCCACTCAAACGTGCTGCCGACGGAACAGGCATGCCTCGCCTGCATCTATCGTCACGTGCCTGAGGAGCACGCGCGCGAGCGCTCGATCGCTGAAGGCCTCGGTGTCGATCTAGCTGATGTCCGCCATGGCCTTATCACTGCGGACGTGGCGCGGCGGATCGTGCGTAGGCACCCCGCTCTCGACCCGGCCGCCATCACTGGCATCGCGTTCGACAGCCTTTTTCGACAGCTGTGCGCTGAGCAGACTCTGTCGACACCCGAGGGGCGGCAAGTCTTGGCGCCGTTCGCTTTCGTCTCGGCTTGGGCCGGTGTTTTGATGGTAGTGGAGATGCTGAGGTCATTCGCGGGGACCACCAAGACCAACTACTGGTCGGTCGATCCCTGGAATCTGCCGATCGCGCGCGGACGGACACTTCGCCCTCGCCATCCCGAATGCCAGTTCTGCTCGAAGCCCGAGTACGAGCCGATCATCCGGGAACTATGGGCAGAACGGGTCGAGGCTTGATCGGACACGCCGACGAGCGGGCACTGCTTTGCAACGGCCTCAAGACGCGGCCGCAATTTGGATCGTCAAGTGCAAGGCATATGAAAGGTGATCTGATAAAGATCTCAGCGATGGCTTGCTCCGCGCCGGCGCTTGCCGGCCAAGCGCTACAACGACGAGCAGCCTAGAGAGAAAGGCGGGGTAGGCGGAATGATGGATGTCGTTTTCGGACTCTGGGCCGACGCGGGAGCCTGGCCGGAGCACGGCGGGCTCGGCGGCGGTGCGCTCGGTGCGCCGGTCGTGGGGCCGAACGGCCTTCTTGAGATCCTCGAGACCTTCCGCGGGCTCGGCGGACCCGGCACGCCGAATGTCGTGCGAATCGCCGCATTTCAAGCCGCACTCGAGGCGATGGACGGTGTGCCGCGCTTTTGGTCGCGCTCGCTAGCCGTAGACGGCTGGGCGACTGCGAGAACGCTGCTGCGCTGGCGGGACGCACTTGTCGACGCCGGCTGGGACCCAAGGCAGGAGTGGCGCAGCCCGCGGCTGTTCGACCTCGCCGCCGCCTCCGCAACCGACCTGCTTCCTGGAATCGCCGATCGTGTTGCCGCCTTGGCCGCCGACCTCGCCGCACGTCCGGCCCTCCCGATTCAGCGCATCCGGCTGATCGACGCTCGCGATGTGCACTCCGCCGGCTGGCGGATATTGCTCGACCGGATTGAGGCCTGCGGCGTCGCGATTGAACAGGTCCCGAATTCGCCCGCCGCCCCGGAAGATACCGCGCTAGGGCGACTCCAGCGATGGATAGTCGGATCATCCCCTGTTGCCGGCGGTGCTGACGGAACCGTCACCATCGCAACGTCGGCGAGTGCGGCCCTTGCGGCCGAGGTGACTGGTCACTGGTTTTCCGCGCGCGATGACCGCGAGACCGTGCTCATCGCACAAGATGGCGACACGCACCTCCTCGACCATGGTTTGTGCGGAGCCGGGCAGCCTCGTGCCGGTCGGAGTCGGCCCTCGGCCCACCGCGGCTCGCTCCAAATCCTCCTCCTCGCTTTCAAGGTCTCTTGGGCACCCTTCGATGCGCGCGCACTGATGGAGCTTCTCGTTTTCCCGACGTCGCCCATCGCGCCGCGCGCCGGCCGGCGGCTCGCGGCCGCGCTTGAGGAGGCGCCGGGACGAGGAAGCACGATATGGAACGACGCCTGGGCCCAGATGAGCGCGGCGGAACTAGCCGAGGCCGGAGGCGATGCCGGGGCGGTTCGAAAGGTGCACGAGCGGCTGGAGCGTTGGCGCGCTTGGGCCGATGCCGAACTCGCCGACCCGGTTACGGGAATGCCGCTCCAAGCGGCACTCGCCATATGCGACCGCACGATTGCCTGGGCAGCCGTCCGCCATGCGAGCAATGGTGACGCCCTCTACCGCGCGACCATGGCCCTCGCTACAGACGCGCGCAGGGCGCTGGTCGCCCTCGGCCGAGACCGCCTCCCTCGGACACTTGTCGAGCGTGTTATCGATCAGGCGCTCGACATCGGGCACGACAACCCCGTGGCCGACGCCGAGGCAGCTCGGTGGCGCTGTGTCCCCCATCCAGGCGGTATCTGGGGGCCCGTAGACACCGTCGTCTGGTGGAACTTCCGGGCCACGCAGGAAGGTCTGCAGCGGCAGCCGTGGACAAATGATGAGCGACGCGAGCTGGGCGAGCGAGGTTGTCCATTGGACGACGCTGACATTGCAGCGCGCGCGGCGAGTGCGGCTTGGGAGCGGTCTGTGATGAACGCGCGAAGCCATCTCCTCCTCATCGCTGGCGAGCTCGATGCCGGCGAGGACGAAGTGCTGCATCCCTTCGCCCACCGCCTCGCCCCAGCGACCGAGCGATTGGCCACTTGGACGAGGATGGAGGACGCGCTCGCACACGCCAGCGTCGTCCTCGCTGGGGTCGAGCTGCGGCGCGAACCCGTCTCGTTCGCGCCGCTGCCTGAGCGACGGACAACTTGGCCGACACCCGCCGGCTATGCTGATCGCCTGGAGGGTCTGGCCCATTCCGCCACCTCCTTCGAAAGTGGTCTCGAATGTCAGCTTATGTGGGCTCTGAAGCACGTGGCGAGGCTGAGGCCAGGTCGCGTCCGGTCGATTCCCGACGCCAACCGGCTGCTCGGCAACCTTGCCCATGCGCTCGCCCACGAGATCTTCGTCCCCGGCGCGCCGCCGATGCCGGAGATTGCAGCGGCACGAACCCGCGAGCTGCTCGAGAGCCTCGTCGACGGTGTCGCCGCGCCGCTGCGCCTCCCCGAGCTCGCCGCGCAGCTTTCAGACGCGCGCGAGCACCTGCCAGCCGCCATGGCGGAGCTTGCCCACACAATCGCCGTCAACGGTCTGGTCGTCGAATCTTCAGAAAGGGAGATCAGCGTCACGTTTGAGAATGCGCTCGCGGTGCGCGGCGCGATCGACCTAGTCGCAAAGGACCTGAATGGACACCACGTCATTATCGACCTGAAGTGGACGCGCCGCGGAAAGAAGCGGCTCGACGAGCTCAAGGACGGCAACGCCGTGCAGCTTGCCACCTACGGCGCGATGGTGTCTGGTGGCGCTCCCTATCGGGCGGGCTACTTCCTCCTCAATCAACGGCAGTTCGCTACGCTGGAGGACGGCGGACTCACCGGCCGGCAAGTCGACGGCCGCCGCGACTTCCCGGAGACGTGGGTCGCAATCCGGGAGAGCTGGCAACGCCTGGGCGAGGTCGCAGAGGCTGGCAGGCTAGTCGCTTGTGGGGTGGCGGGCTTCGAAGAGCACTTGCCGAGCGACCTGCCGATTGTCCTTAAGGCGAACTGTCAATGGTGCGACTACCAGACGCTGTGCCGGATAAGGGGGCTTGCTTGACCAACAGAAACGGAAGCGGCCGGAACCGTGTCGACACCATCATCGCGTCCGCCGGCACGGGCAAGACCTATACACTCGTCGAGCGGATCAGGTCAGCTTTCGACGGTGGACTCGAGCCCGATCGTCTCGTCGCCACGACCTTCACGAAGAAGGCGGCCGCGGAGCTTGCCGGCCGGATTCGTTCGCGGCTGATTCAGCAGGGCCGGCCGGAACTTGCGGCGGCCATGCTTGCGGCGCGGATCGGTACGGTGAACAGCGTCTGCGGATCGCTAATTGCCGAATTCGCCTTTGAGCTTGGTCGCTCACCGGTCGCGGAGGTCGTCCCGGAGGACAGACAGAAGGTTCTGTTCGAGCGCGCTATAGGTGGCGCCATGTCACGGTTCGCCGGCTCCATCCAGCCGATCGCCGCGCGATTCGAAATGCAGCCCCAGGGTTATCAGTCACCTCGCGGTCGCATCGACGGCTGGCAAGACCACATCCGCCGACTCGTCGACCTCTCGCGGTCGAACGGCATCTCAGCGGAGCTTCTCGCAACTTCGGCCGAGCACTCGATAGCGGGCCTGGTGCGCCTCCTGCCTGAATCGGGTGCGGGTGAGACCGTCGAGGTACTCGACGAGAGGCTGAAGTGCGCCGTGCTAGCCTGCGCCCAGACGGTTGCGGCCGCCAGAGCCAGTCTCAAGAAAGGAACGCTCGACAAGGACGTGCCATGCGTCGAGAACGCCGCGGCGATCCTTCGGCGTGGCGAACGCTTACCGTGGGCTGACTGGGCGAGGCTCACCAAGCTCGGGCAAACCAAAACCGACGCAGCGCTATTCACGGATGTGAAGGCTGTCGCCGCAGTTCATCCGCGCCATCCCGCCTTGCGTCGCGATCTCGAGGAGTTTATCCGGCTCCAATTCGATTGCGCCGCACAATGCCTCTCTGACTACTCAGAGTATAAGCGCGTCCGCGGCCTCGTAGACTTCGTCGACCAGGAGATGCTTGCCCTCGATATTCTGCGAGCACCGACCAACCACGACCGCCTCCGGGAGCTGGTCGGTGCCGTCTTCGTGGACGAATACCAGGATTCGAGTCCGATCCAGATCGCAATCTTCTCAACGCTCGCGGCGATCGCGCCGGTGAACGTCTGGGTGGGAGATCCCAAGCAGTCGATCTATGGCTTCCGAGACGCCGACCCGGCGCTTACCCAGGCCGCCGCGCGCGCGATTACCACGGGAACGGGCGGAACGTTCGCCTTCCTACGGAAGTCGTACCGGACCCGACCAGCTCTAGGCGGCTTCGTCAACGCCGTGTTCGAGCCGAACTTTCGCCGCACCGGCATGACTGCCGAGGAAATCACGTTCGACGCTTATGATCGCACTGAGGCGGAAGAGGACGGCTCGCCTCTCTCGGTGTGGCCACTCTCTGGAAAGAAGAAGGAGGAACGGACCGACGATCTCGCCGCCCGCGTCGCCGGCCTACTTCGGGAGCGGGACACCTGGCCGGTGAAGCCGAAGGGCAGAGCCGTCAGGCCCGCGCGCGGCGGCGATGTGGCGGTCCTCTGCCGCTCCAACGACCAAGTACTCCAGCTCGCCGCCGCGCTGTCGAGGCGCGGCATTAGGGTCGCCGTGGAGCGCAAAGGTCTCCTCGACCAGCCCGAGGTCGAACTCGCACTCGCCGCGCTTCGGTGGGTCACCGACCCGACAGACAGCCTGGCGCTCGCGGAAATCGCACGGCTTGCCTGCAACGATGACGCCTGGGTCGCTGCCGCCTTCGAGGCTGACAACGCAGCGGCCTTGGAAGCGTGCGTCCCTTTCGCCGACCAACTCAGAGCCATGCGCGCGCTTGCGCCGCAACTCACCCCTGTGGAGATGTTCAATGGTGTCCTCCATGTCGAGGGGCTACTCGCGACCATCGGCCGGTGGGGCCTCATGGAACAGCGCCTGGCGAACCTCGAGGCCGTGCGCTCGCTCCTCGATGCCTACCAAGAGGAGCAGCGCTCTGAACGCCAAGCCGCCACGCTCTCCGGCGCATGCGATTGGCTCGTCAGCCGCGACGCGCCCTCGCAGCCGCAGAACCGCCATCCCGAGGCTGTGAACGTGCTTACCTACCACGGCGCCAAAGGCCTCGAGTGGCCAATCGTGGTGCTCGCCGAGCTTGACGCGAAGGCGAAGGGCAATCCCTTCGGGATCTATGCTGAGGAACTTGCGACTCCCGACTGGCACGATCCCCTGGCCGAGCGCGTCCTGCGCTATTGGCCCTGGCCCTACGGCGCGCAGGGTAAAGATGTTGGTCTCGACGTTGCCGCCGCGCAGAGCCCGGAAGGACTCCGCACCCTTGAGGAGGAGCAGCTGGAACGCACCCGCCTGCTCTACGTCGGCATGACCCGCGCGCGCGACCAGGTGGCGCTCGCGATCGCGGGCGGCACAGACTGGCTGGACGAACTCCGGACCGATGAGAACCGCCCGCTGATCTCGATTGGTGGCGACCCGCTCGCGGTCGGGGACGTACGGTTCAACCTTCGTCCCGCCCCGGATCGGTTCGATCCAGAAGAAGCGGAGCCGAAGCCCGAATTCATCCGACTGGCCGCAGCGCGCCGCGAACATCAACCGCTGCGCCTCAGGCCGAGCGGATACGCCTTTCAGGGAGACGTTCGCGTCGTGGAGACTGTCCGGCTCGGCTCACGGATGACCCTCGTCGGCGATCCCGACCTCCAGGTAATTGGCGAGGCATTCCATCGCTTCTTCGCCTGCGACGATCGGCAAGCTGCACCGGCCGCGCGCCTCGACGTCGCCCGCGGCATGCTCCACCGCTGGTGCGTGCCTGAGGTGAATCCAGCCGACCTCGTGTCCGCGTCAGACAGGTTGCACGACTTCCTCGACGTGCGCTTCGGCGCCGCCGCGCGCCTACCGGAGTGGCCCGTCCACGCGGATGAGGAACTCCAGGTCATTTCCGGGCGTATCGACCTCCTGCTCGACGACGGCGGCGACTTCGCGATCGTCGACCACAAGAGCTTCCCCGGCTCGATGGAACTCGATGCCGAACGACTCCAGGCATTCGGCGGGCAGGTAGACCTGTATTCGCGGGCGCTGCGTCGCGGGGTTGGGCGCGGTTGCCGGCAGTACTGGGTCCATCAACCGATCGCGGGTGTAATGGTAAGGGTGGAACTTGCCAGCGCGGAGACGGCATAAAGTCCAGATTGTGCTCCTCCGATTCGTATCAGACTTGCTCCTATCGATCGTCGCCACCTGATGAGAGCAGCCGCACCATTGCGTGGCTGCGGCAGAGTTTGTGCGGATGGCACTGTCATCAAGCGACCTTGCGATCATCAGCGACGAGCCTGAGCAGAAGGCAGGGCCGACGGAAAAGCCCCTCGCGCGCGCCGAAGACATCGAAAGGCGGATGGAAGAGTACAGGCAGAAGCACCCCAACCGGGGGCTTCGGGCGCACGCGGCGGCGCTAGTGCCATACGCCCGCATTGCAGCAGCCGTTCTAACTTCCCGTGAATCGCCTAAAGAGCCTGCTCCATTCCACTTTCTAGTCGGTAGTGAGGAGGAAGTGGGTTACGACGTGATCGATGCTCAGATGAAAGAGTTCTATCGGACAATGTTTAAGACAGGCCTTCTCGAAAAGGCCATGGACGAGGTCGACAAGACCTTTCAGCAATTTCACGTCGAGAAATTCTTTGCAGTCACGTTTGGGAGGTACATCAAGAACGGTCTTGCGGGAACAGGGCGTGCAGAACGGATCGAACGTTTGGTCGCCGAGATGCTGGAGGAAAAAGGACAAGCGCTGACCGAGGAGAACGCGGCACCCTACAAAGCTGAACTCGAAGAGCAGATGAAGCCCACGCCCGAGAACTTCAAGAAGTGGGCTGACGCTTTCATGGTCGGTAGGTAGACGCGTCCGGCTTTGCCGGACCGAGTCCTAATCGACCGCTTACGGGGACTTAACGATTTCCTGAAGCCGCCCTTTGGTTGCCGGAAGGAAGACCTCTTCGCCTTCGGTAACGTCCCCTCGCGCAAGGCGGCAACCGGCTGGCACACCTTCCGTTCCCGCTCTGCAGACAATCGAGAGGGAGAGGGCTGCGCCGGTTTCCGTGACGGATTTTCAGGTCGCGAGAGAGTCTCCCGGCCGTCCGTCGCGGAGCATCCCGACATGGCAAAGACCGTTCAGAAGATCACCCTTAGCCCCTCGCGCGACATCCCCTTCAACAAGCTGGCGCTCAGCCAGTCCAACGTCCGCCATCTGAAGGCCGGCGTGTCGATCGAGGACCTGGCTGAAGACATCGCCCGACGCGGACTCCTGCAGAGCCTCAATGTCCGGCCGGTTCTCGACGCCCAGGGCGCCGAGACCGGCCAGTTCGAAATCCCGGCCGGCGGCCGCCGCTACCGTGCCCTCGAGCGCCTCGTGAAGCAGAAGCGCCTTTCGAAGACGGCGTCGATCCCCTGCATCGTGCGCGATCCAAAAGGCGAGATCTCGGCGGAGGAGGATTCGCTAGCGGAGAACGTCCAGCGTGTCGCCCTGCATCCGCTGGATCAATTTCGGGCCTTCAAGGCGTTGCGCGACCAGGGCGCCGGCGAGGAAGAGATCGCCGCCCGGTTCTTCGTCGCGCCCGCCGTGGTCAAGCAGCGGCTGCGCTTGGCAGCCGTGTCCGAGAAACTCCTTGAGGTCTATGCCCAGGACGGCGTGACCCTGGAGCAGCTCATGGCCTTCACCGTCACCACCGATCATGCCCGCCAGGAGCAGGTCTGGGAGGCGCTTCAGCAATCCTACGACAAGGAGCCATACCTGATCCGGCGCCAGCTCACCGAGAGCGCCGTCCGCGGCTCGGACCGGCGGGCGCGGTTCGTCGGTGCCGAGGCCTACGAAGCTGCTGGCGGCGTGATCCTGCGCGACCTGTTCGAGGACGACAGCGGCGGCTGGTTTGAGGACGTCGCCTTGCTCGACCGATTGGCGACCGAGAGGTTGGCCGCGGCGGCCGAAAAGGTCGCCCCCGAAGGCTGGAAGTGGATCGAGGTCGCCGTCGATTTCCGCTATGGCCACATGAGCCATCTTCGGCAACTTGACGGCGTGACGATCGAGCTCACTCCGGCCGAGCAGGTGACGTTCGATGCTCTGACCGCCGAGCAGACGAAACTCGAGATCGAATACGAAGGCGCCGACGAGCTGCCGGACGAGGTCGATGCCCGCTTGGGCGAGATCGAGGCGGCGCTCGCAGCCTTCGAGAATCGGCCGGTGCGTTATGAGCCGACCGAGATCGCGCGCGCTGGTGTGTTCGTCAGCATCGACGCTGACGGACGCCTGGATGTCGATCGAGGCTATGTCCGGCCGGAGGACGAGCCATCGATTCAAGCCAGTGGCGAAGACCCGGCGGAAGGCGAAACCCGTCAGGCCGGTGGGACGACATCCGCCACTTCCGATATGCAGCGAGCCGTCATCACCATCGGCGGGGGCGAGTCGGACGGAGACGACGACAGTGATGACGCCATCAAGCCACTGCCGGAGCGGCTCGTGGGCGAACTGACAGCCCACCGCACCCTGGCGCTGCGGGACGCGGTGGCGAACAACCCGCAGGTCGCCATGACGGCGCTGCTACACAAGCTCTGCCTCGACACCTTCCAGCACAGCGCCCCTGGCGCATGCCTGGAAGCCTCGGTGCGGCACGTGTTCTTCCCCGCCCAGGCAGGCGACCTGAAGGACAGCTCCTCCGCCCAGGCGGTCGCCGAGCGGCACGAGGCGTGGAAGGCCGAGCTGCCAAAGGACGACGACGCGCTTTGGGACTGGCTCGCGACCCTCGACGACACCCGCCGGGCAGCGTTACTCGCGCACTGCGTCTCGTTCGGAGTGAATGCCCTCTACGAGAAGGGTGACCGCTACGGCGGGCCGGGTGTCTCGGCACACGGCGTCCAGCACCGTATCGCCCAGGCCGATCGACTCGCCCGCGCCGTCGGCCTCGACATGGTGGAAGCCGGATGGCGACCGACGGTCGACAACTATCTCGGCCGCGTCACCAAGCCCCGCATCCTCGAAGCGGTGCGGGAGGCCAAGGGAGACCAGGCAGCACAGCTCATCGACCATCTCAAGAAGGTCGAGATGGCGACGGAGGCTGAGCGGCTGCTCGACGGCACGGGCTGGCTGCCCGGGCCGCTGCGGCTCGTCGACAACGTGGACGTGTCGGACACGTCGACCGACACGGTCGAGGGACTTCCGGCCTTCCTCGCCGACGGCGAGGAGCAAGATGTCGCCATGGACGGGGTGGATCCGCATCCCATCACCGCCGAATAAGGACGTCCCGCGGGGTGGCTTCGGCCGCCCCGCGTTCTTCCCGCCAGTCGTTGGATAGGCCCGGCCGCCGCGCCGGGCTTTTTCCATGGATAGGTCCGCTATGAACGATTCCCAAGGGAGAGGGAGAGGACGGCCGGGACGGGTTTGAGCCGGCGGGGTCGAGAGAGAGCACCTCCTGGCTCAAACCGTTCCCGCTCTCCCGAGGTCTCCTCCATGTCGAATCTTTCCACCTCCGTGGCCACGCCCGCGCCGCTGCGCGCGCTCGGCTCCTCTACCGTCAATCTGTCCGATGGCGTCGTCACCGCCGCACATCTTCTTCTCCCTCACCTCGAACACGGCCGCCGCATCGATGCGGTCGTCTTGCGTGCCGCCATGGAGCGCGCCTTCGGCGGCTCCGATGCGGCCGGCGCCTGGGACTGGAAGTCCGCATACGACGCCTGCGAGGCCGCGACCGTGCTGTTCATGCGCAAGTTCGGCCCTGTCATTCGGGCGCGGGCTGGGTCGCCGGCTGCTGAATTGTCCATGCTCGGCAAGATCGCCGCGCTTCTTCCTACACATACGCGACGCTCCGAAGAGAGCCAGGCGCTGCAGCAATTCTCGACGCCGCTCGCGCTCGGGTTTGTCGCCGCCAGCGCTGCCGCGATCACCCCGGCCGATCTCGTTCTCGAGCCCTCGGCCGGCACGGGCTTGCTCGCAATCTTCGCCGAGCTCGCCGGCGGCGGGCTGGCCCTGAACGAGCTGGCGGAAACCCGCGCGGCCTTGCTTGGGCAGCTCTTTCCCAGTGCTGCGACGACTCGCTACGACGCAGCTCACATCCACGACCATCTCGACGATGCCGTGCGCCCGAGCGTCGTGCTGATGAACCCGCCGTTCTCGGCAGCGGCGCATGTCGATGGCGTTGTTGCCGACGCTGCCCTGCGCCATGCCGCCTCCGCACTTGCCCGCGTCGCCGAGGGCGGACGGCTGGTCGCAATCACCGGCGCCAGTCTCTCGCCCGACCACCCGTCATGGCGCGAGGCCTTCGTCCGCCTCCAGGAACGCGGTCGTGTCGTCTTTTCCGCCGCCATTGATGGTCGGGTCTATGCTCGACACGGCACGACGGCCGAGACGCGTTTGACCGTCATCGATCGTGTGCCCGCGGACGATCCGAGTTGTTTTCCGGCATCACCAGGCATGGCGCCCGACGCTGCCACGCTGCTTGAGTGGGTGACCACCTGCGTTCCAGCGCGCTTGCCTGTTGACGGCGCGGTCGCGCTTCGGGCACCCGTCCATCCTGTCGCGGTCAGACCGAGCCGCAGGCCCGCACGAAAGCCGCTCACCGTTGCGGGCAGGTCGCTCGAACGAGCGGGCACCGAACTCGCGTACAAGACCGTCGACTGGAAGCCCGCCGAGGGCGGCAGCCTCACAGAAGGGCTGTATGAAGGCTACGACCTTCAGTCCATCCGGATCGACGAAGCGCGCCAGCATCCGACGCGGCTCGTGCAATCCGCGGCGATGGCATCCGTCGCTCCGCCCAAGCCCGGTTATCGGCCGCACCTGCCTGCCAATGTCATCAGCGCCGGCCTGCTGTCCGATGCCCAGCTCGAGAGTGTCGTCTATGCCGGCGAAGCCCATGCCGGCCACCTCGCGGGATCGTGGGTGGTGGACGAGACATTCGACTTCGTCTCGGCTGCGCCCGACGATGCCGAGAACGCCGTACGATTCCGGCGCGGCTGGATGCTGGGGGACGGCACCGGCGCCGGCAAAGGCCGCCAGGTCGCCGGCATCCTTCTGGACAACTGGCTAAAAGGCCGCCGTCGGGCGGTGTGGATCTCGAAGTCCGACAAGCTGATCGAGGATGCTCAGCGCGACTGGTCGGCGCTGGGCATGGAGCGCCTACTGATCACGCCGCTCGCCCGCTTCCGCCAGGGCACGCCGATCCGCCTGGAGCAGGGCACCCTTTTTGCCACCTACGCCACGCTACGCACCGATGCACGCGAGGAAAGGGTTTCGAGGGTCCGCCAGATCATCGATTGGCTGGGAGCGGACTTCGACGGAGTGATCGTGTTCGACGAAAGCCATGCCATGGCCAATGCCGCCGGCGGCAAGGGAGAGCGCGGCGACCAGGCGCCCTCGCAGCAGGGCCGTGCCGGCCTGCGTCTGCAGCATGCGCTGCCCAATGCCCGCGTCCTCTATGTCTCCGCCACGGGCGCGACCACGGTGCACAATCTCGCCTATGCCCAGCGGCTTGGCCTCTGGGGCGGTGAGGACTTCCCCTTCACCACGCGCGCCGAGTTTGTGTCTGCGATTGAGGCTGGCGGCGTTGCGGCCATGGAGGTGCTAGCGCGCGATCTCAAGGCGCTCGGTCTCTATGCGGCCCGGTCGCTGTCCTACGAGGGCGTCGAATACGAATTGCTCCAGCACGCCCTCACGCCGGAGCAGATCCGCATTTACGACGCCTATGCCGGCGCCTTCCAGGTCATCCATAACAATCTCGACGCCGCGCTGCAGGCCGCCAACGTTACCGGCGAGCGCGGCACGCTCAACGCGCAGACCAAGTCGGCGGCCCGCTCGGCCTTCGAGTCGGCCAAGCAGCGCTTCTTCTCGCACCTCATCACCTCGATGAAGACGCCGACCTTGATCGGGGCGATCGAGCGCGACCTTTTAGCCGGCCATGCCGCCGTCATCCAGATCGTCTCCACCGGCGAGGCCCTGATGGAACGCCGGCTGGCCAACATCCCTACCGAGGACTGGGGCGACGTCCAGGTCGACATCACGCCCCGCGAGTATGTGCTCGATTACCTGGCGCACAGCTTCCCGACCCAGCTGTTCGAGCCCTTCACCGACAGCGAGGGCAATCTCTCCTCGCGGCCGGTCTGTCGCGACGGCCAGCCCGTGCAGTGCCGGGATGCCGTCGAGCGCCGCGACCGCCTGATCGAGCGGCTGGCCGCGCTCGCTCCCGTCCAGGGCGCCCTCGACCGGATCGTGCAGCGCTTCGGCACAGACCTGGTCGCGGAGGTGACGGGCCGGTCGCGGCGGATCGTGCGCAAGGGCGACCGGCTCTGCGTAGAAAACCGTCCGGGCTCCGCCAATCTCGCGGAAGCGCAGGCCTTCATGGACGACAACAAGCGCATCCTGGTCTTCAGTGATGCTGGCGGCACCGGGCGTTCGTATCACGCCGACCTCGGCGCCCGGAACCAGCGGCTGCGTGTCCACTATCTGCTGGAGGCAGGCTGGAAGGCCGATGCCGCCATCCAGGGCCTGGGGCGCAGCAACCGGACCAACCAGGCGCAGCCGCCCCTGTTCCGGCCGATCGCCACCGACGTGAAGGCCGAGAAGCGCTTCCTGTCGACCATCGCCCGCCGGCTCGACACCTTGGGCGCCATCACCAAGGGCCAGCGCCAGACCGGCGGCCAGGGCCTGTTCCGCTCGGACGACAATCTCGAATCTCCCTATGGCCGTGCCGCCCTGCGCCAGCTCTACCTTCTGCTGTTCGCCGGCAAGGTCGAAGGTTGTTCGCTAAAAGCCTTCGAGGACGCCACCGGCCTGCATCTGACCGACCAGGACGGTAGCCTGCGCGAAGAGCTGCCGCCGATCACCACCTTCCTCAATCGGCTGCTGGCGCTCACCATCGGCTTGCAGAACACGCTGTTCGGTGTGTTCGAAGACCTGCTGCGGGCGAGGATCGAGGGGGCGCAGGCTTCCGGCACCTACGACGTCGGCGTCGAGACACTGACCGCCGAGAGCCTGGTCGTGACCGACCGGCGCTCGCTCTATTTCCATCCGCAGACCGGCGCGGAGACCCAGGTGTTCACCATCCGCCGGCGGGAGCGCAATCGGCCGTTCTCACTCGCCGAGGCGATGGATCGAGCGGACGACCCGCGCGCCTTGCTGCTGGTGAACGCGCAGTCCGGCCGGGCGGCCGTGCAGGTGTCTGCGCCCAGCGTCATGCTCGACGATGGCGAGGTCGAACGCCGTGTCCGCCTGCTGCGGCCGATGGAACGGACATCCATGGCATTGGCGGCGTTGGACCAGACGAACTGGGAGGGGGCCGATCGGGTCGCCTTCACCGAAGCCTGGGAGCGGGAACTCGTCGACGTTCCCGCCTTTACCGACAGCGCTATTCACATTGTCACGGGCCTGTTGCTGCCGATCTGGAAACGGCTGCCAGAGGACTCCATGCGAGTCTACCGCCTGCAGACGGATGCCGGCGAGCGCGTGATCGGCCGGCTGGTCTCGCCGGCCTGGGTGGCGCAGGCTGTCAGCGCCGATGGCGTGAGCATCACACCGGCGGATGCCTGGGCCGCCGTGCTTAACGGTCGAACCATCCTCGAGCTTCAGGACGGGTTCTCACTTCGCCGCGCCAGGGTGATGGGCCTGTTCCGGGTCGAGCTCTGCGGGTTCACCGACGGGATGGTTGAACGCCTGAAGGCGATGGGCCTCATCTCCGAGATCATCGCCTGGAAGCTGCGCCTGTTCGTGCCGACCGGCGCCAACGGGCCTTCGATCCTTGCCGAACTGATGGAGCGCTACCCGATCGTGCGCATCGCCGATCGGGTAGCAGCGTGAGGGGCAGCCATGTCGTTGCCCGCCGCCGACCTCGCACGCCGCCTGGCTCGCAACGCCGAGGCGGTGTGCCGCCACTATCTCTCCAACGGTCATCGCGAGGGTCGCTACTGGCTGGTTGGCGACGTCGCCAACACCCGGGGCCGCAGCCTGTTCGTCCGCTTGAGCGGGCCGGACCATGGCAAGGGAGCCGCCGGCAAATGGACCGATGCCGCAACGGGCGAGCATGGCGACCTTTTAGACCTCATCGCCCTCAATCAAGGCCTCGATCGCCTGCGCGATACCCTGGACGAGGCGCGCGCGTTCCTGGCCTTGCCGCCGGACCAGCTCGCTCCACGGCGGGATCGTCTTCCCGCGCCGCGCGGTTCGCCTGAGTCCGCGCGACGTCTCTACGCCATATCCAAGCCCATTGAGGGTACGCTGGCGCAAAGGTACTTGCACAGCCGAGCTATCGTAACCGTAGCCGACGGTGATCCGCTGCGCTTCCATCCGCGCTGCTACTATCGGCCCGACGACGACAGTCCGACGGAGACCTGGCCGGCACTGATCGCCGCGGTGACCGATCTTGGCGGCAGGATCACGGGAGCGCACCGCACCTGGCTCGACCGGTCGGGCCAAGGCAAGGCGCCCGTCGACTCGCCGCGACGGGCCATGGGTCATCTTCTCGGGCACGGTGTCCGCTTCGGTGTGGCCGACGACGTGATGGCCGCTGGAGAGGGGATCGAGACCATGCTGTCGTTGCGCACCATCGTGCCGACCCTGCCCATGGTGGCCGCGCTCTCGGCCAACCATCTCGCGGCGCTGCTGTTTCCACCGACCTTGCGCCGCCTCTATGTCGCGCGCGATGCCGATCCGGCCGGTGATGCCGCGACGGCCAGCCTGTGCCACCGCGCCGAGGCCGCCGGAATTGAGGTGGGGAGACTGTCGCCGTGCTTCGACGACTTCAACGAGGATCTCCGCCGCCTGGGAGTGGAAAGGCTTCGAGCATCGGTGCGCCGGCAACTCGCTCCGCAGGACATTGTTCGCTTCCTGGCCTTGGTGACGGCATGAGCACGGGCACGGCGGTTCGCTTCGTGGCCGGTCGCTCTGTTGCCCTTCGGATCGGACGAGGGCGCACCCCCGCCTTCTAAAAGGGCGATCGGACGGCAGGCCGCCCGGTCCCGCAACGGCGGTCCTTCGGCTTTCTTCCCCTGCCGGCTTCGCCGGCATTCCTCGCGAGGCAAGAAAGCCTCGGTCCGCCGTCCTCCGCTCTGCTCCGGCCGCAAGCGCGGTGCAGGCCCGGTCCGCCCGCCGTCTGTCGACGCCCACGAAGGCCGCGATGGGCGCGGCCGATCCGACAAAGGACATCATCATGGCGACCGACCGCGACGATCCCGACTTCGAACCCGTGCACGCCTCATCTCCGACCGATCACGTCCTCACCGAGCTGCAGCTCTACGGCCATCGTCCCTTCCAGGACGAGCCGGACCCCCGACCACTGCCCGAAGCCCAAATCATCGCCGGCGCCGTCGTCGACATCTTCGATGCGTTCGTCTCGACACTCACCGACACCCGTCTTGAACCCGATCTCGAGGAGCTGCTGTGGTCGACCGTCAACCTGTTCCATCGCGCCACCGGACGGATCGAGCGTGAACTCGACGGCAACGAGCAGGCGCAGCGTCGCAGCCAGAAGGAGCAGAACGGCTCGGAGGTCCGCTCGGTCGAACTGGAGCGTCTCGTCGCCGAGGGCCTGACCCTGATCGAACGCCGCAATGCCCTAGAACTCTTCCGCGACCAGGCCGCTGATCGCTTCGAGGTCCATACCGGCTCATCTTGGCGGCCGCGCACCGGGTCGATGGTCAACCATCGGGCGCTCACCGCGGCGATGATCGACAGCCGAGACTTCCTGGCCGCCCGCCGCCGGGTCGACACGGAATTGCTTCTACCGGCCGGTCCCAAGGTCGCCTTCACCGGGGGTGCCGACTTCAACGACCATCGCCTGATCTGGAGCACGCTCGACAAGGTCCGCGTCAAGCATCCCGACATGGTCCTGCTGCACGGCGGCTCGCCGACCGGCGCCGAACGCATCGCCGCCCGTTGGGCCGACGACCGCAAGGTGCCTCACATCCCTTTCAAGCCGGATTGGACCCGTCACGCCAAGGCCGCGCCGTTCAAGCGCAACGACCAGATCCTGGAAGTCCTGCCGATCGGCGTCATCGTCTTCCCCGGCTCAGGCATCCAGGAGAACCTCGCCGACAAGGCTCGCAAGCTCGGCATCCCGGTCTGGCGCTTCGGTTCGGGCGGCGCGTAAGCGCCACCTTTTGGCCAACTTAACATTCGACAGTAATTCGATGGCGCCATGGTGGTGGTGGAAGGCGCCGCCGTTCGACTCGTGTCACGGAGATCCACCATGCTTGTCACTGGTATTGTTCTTAGCGTCGTTGGCCTCGGCTTCTTCTGCTGGCTGCTGTTCGCGCTCGCCATCTATGCGCTTCCTTTCCTAGCCGGACTGACGGCGGGTCTCGCTGCTTTTGATAGCGGGGGAGGGGTCATGGGAACGTTTATCGTCGGGTTTCTTGTCAGCGGTGCGACCTTGGCGCTCGGACAGATTGCCTTCGCCACCTCGCATACTCTGCTGATCCGCGCGATCATCGGTCTGCTCTACGCCGTGCCGGCAACGATCGCAGGCTATCAGCTGTCGTTTGCGCTGGCCGGTCTGGGCATGTCCCGGGACGGTTGGCAGATGGCATTTGCCGTTGTCGGCGGCGTTCTCGCTGGCTTCACAGCCTTCTCGCGCATGGCGCTGTTTGTCGCGTCGGGCGGACAGGGCACCGAGGGAGCTCACTCGCCGATCGGCTGGCGGCCGCACGACCAGAGACGCTGACACTCTTAGCATCTTCTCGCCGTACAGATTGGCGAAGGTGGGTGGTGGCTGCTCGGTATCCTGCGGTGGCACGAACGCAGCCCTCGATAGCGCTTCGATGAGCCCGCGTCCTAGGCCCGACCGACAAGATGCTGTGGCGGGTTCATCTTCTACGCCGGGTCGGCTGGGGACAAAGCAATCCTTTCTCTACGCTATGGCCGTCTTATCTTCGCCCGGCATGCCGAATCTCTTGCGCAGGACCCTTCAGGTTAGCCACGACTTCCCGTGAGGATGCTGTTCGGCGCGCGGACCCACGGCCTCTCCTTGGCTTGATCTAGCCGTAGGACGGCGGTGCCTCGATCGCCTGAGCCGCAATGGCGACGGAGCGACTTTCTTCCCCTGGGCTTCGCCCATTCCTCGCGAGGCAAGAAAGTCGCTCCGCCGCCATCCTCCGCTGCGCTCCGGCCCGCGAGCGGGTGCGGCGTCGATCGCCTTCGGCAAACGATCGCCATCGAGGCCGCGATGGTCGCGGAGCTCGAAACAGCAAGGAGAAGTCATATGGCCAACATCGGTTCCTTCAAGAAGGCCGGCAACGAGTACCAGGGCGAGATCGTCACCCTGAGCGTCCAGACCAAGGGCGTCCGCATTGTTCCCGAGGCCAACCGGTCGAATGACAATGCCCCCAGCTACCGGGTCTTCGTCGGCCGCGCCGAGATCGGGGCCGCCTGGTCGAAGCGCTCCAACGAGGGCCGCGACTACCTCTCGCTCAAGCTCGACGATCCGAGCTTCAACGCACCGATCTTCGCCAACCTGTTCGACGACGAGGACGGCGAGGGGTTCACTTTGATCTGGTCGCGCAGCCGCAAGAAGAACGGCGAGTAAACCAGCGCCCCCCCGAAGCCCCGCCCGGTTCGCCGGGCGGGGTTTTTCTTTGCTCAAGGCGGACGCGCCGGCTGGTCCGCCCAGCGCAATGACGGCCAACGTGATTTTGCCTGCACAACCAATTTTTGTGTTGTGGCGTTAGCGCATAGCCGGTTGATGGGAGTTGGCGCATCCGGCTGCGCCGGACCGGGCTCTATGCGGCCGCTGGGAGGGGCTGGCGGCCGCACGAAGCCGCCCTTCGGTTAGAGCGGGGGAAGGGCGTCTTCGCCTGACGGTGACGATCCCTTGCGGTCACGACTTCGATTTTGGAACAGGCTCCATCACGAGGTCAGCCGGCCGAACGCTCAGGGCCTGCGCTATTTCCCAGATCGACAGAAGCGTGACGTTCTGCAGCCCACGCTCGATCGCACTGACATAAGCCCGGTCCGCGCCCATGCGAACGGCGACGGCCTCCTGACTGAGGCCCGCCGCCAGTCGGTAGGAGCGGACATTGGCGCCGAACACCTTGCGAATGTCCATTCGCAGGATAGGAGGCAATCGCGTATTTTGACGCTACGTACTATAATACGCGGGCCATTTTCCTAGCGATCTGTCTATGCTTTTATGCAGATCAGGCTTCGATGGTCTTCACCGCTCACGTGGTGAGCTCACGAATTGACTGATGTGATGCGCCGCGTGCATCGCCACTGGCTCCCTGGGCTGTGACAATGCGGTGGCGGGGGTACCGCTAATCTCTCCCTGCTTATGAGCCGCGATGACCACACTTTCCTTTGACGACAGCCCTCCTGATAGCGATCAGGTGACGCCCTATGACGAGCGGCATTTCGTGACCTACCTTCGCTTGCTCGATGCTGCGGCCGAGTCCGCGGACTGGCGGGAAGCAGTGCAAATTGTCTTTGGCCTCGATCCGACGCAAGAACCCGAGCGCGCTCGGCTGGTCCATGACAGTCATCTGGCGCGGGCCCGGTGGATGACCGAGAAGGGCTTTCGTCATCTGTTGCGTGCACCGCGCATCTGACGGGTATGCATCAAACAAGCATTCTCAGATAGGCGCTTTGGGACCACTGCAAACGACATCGCGCGTTCGGTGTTTGGGTTCTTCAACAACCGTTGGTCGCATGAAAGGCTTGCTTCGGTTAGCCCTGAGTAATCGTGTGTAAACGGAGTCTTTGATGACGAAGAGACCCGATTGGAGGTCGCCCGAATATGTCGACGCGCTGAAGAATCTGGATCGTGCTGGTTTCGCCTGGGAGTTCCTCCGGCGCAATCCGGCTTACCGCGAAGACTATGACGAACTTGCAGAAGATCCAGATGAATCGGGCCTGAGTTCAGAGACGGTGGGAGGGAACTGGGGGCTTTCCTTTCGCCCGCGATCCGGCCCTCGCTGCGTCAGCTGCGCCGGTATTATGGCGCCCTGATCTGATACCTCATGCGGTGATTCTTGTTCCTGCACCTGAGGGTTTTGGTAATGCCTATCGCTTCGAGTCATTTGCTGACCTGGGGCGTTTAACCGAGTGCCCTTGCGTTGTAGATGACGCCGGTGGCCCGCATTATCTTTGGCTTCAAGGCGTGCAGCCGGTGGCGCCGATGGCGGCGCTCGTTCCTCTGGATGAGACCGTTCTGCTGCGTCTTGCCGGCCTGTTGCGCTTCAAGCGGCGCCTCGACCGCCAGCCGGCAGGCGCGCTTCCACCTGCGTGGCGGATAACGGCCCGCCTCCGGAATCGGCTCCTCGGCATGATCCGTGCGCTGGACGGTCACCTCGCGGGAGCGAGCTACCGTGAGATCGCGCTAGCGCTCTATGGCACGCAGGCCGTCGCCCGTTTCCCTTGGAAGACGTCATCTATCAGGGGCCAGACCATTCGGCTGGTCACAGATGCTGTGGCCATGATGAACGGAGGCTATCGGAAGCTGCTGCGGGGCGGGCGGTAGGAGGCTCTTGCCCCGAAGCTCGGGGTGCCGTTCTGAAGGCACGCCAGTCCGTCATCCTCCTACGCCGTCGTCCTTCGCCACCGTGACCGTCGATCCGCCGTCACCGTCGACGGCTCTCGCCAGGACACGGAGCCTCTCAAATGCCAGATCCAACCGCCGGTCTGCCGCCACGCTTTCTGCGCACCCCTGAAGCTGCACGCTTCCTCAGTCTCTCAGGGCGCACCCTGGAGAAACATCGGACCTATGGCACGGGTCCGACCTACCGGAAGATCGGCGGTCGGGTTGTCTATGCCCTCGAAGACCTCAAGGCATGGGCCGATCGCGGCGCGAAGACCTCAACGTCCGATCCCGGCGTGGGGATCGTGCTCCCGGCCAAGCGACATGTCGCGGCTCCCGCCGATGCCGCCAGGCTTCGGCGTTGATCGGAGCCAGCGCATGACCTCTCAGCAGAAGCGGGCCAGCGAGCGCAATCAGCTGCATCTGTTTCGCGCGTTGCCGGGTGGCCTGGCGCCGCGGGACCAGCAGAACCTCATGGCCTATCCCTTCTTCTCGTTGGCCAAGTCCAAGCGTGTCTTGCCGATTGATTACCGCACCAGCACCGTCGCCATCCGTGTCGAGGGCGTTCCCGACCACGGCATGGCGACCATCTGGGATGCAGACGTGCTGATCTGGGCCGCCTCGCAGATCGTCGAGGCGCGAGACGCCGGACTGCAGACATCCCGCCTGATGGCGACGACGCCCTACGAGATTCTGACCTTCGTCGGCCGCGGCACTGGCGCACGAGACTACGAGCGTCTGAAGGCCGCGCTCGACCGGCTCCAGTCAACGAGCGTGCTGACGTCGATCCGCCAGTCTGCAGAACGGCGACGTCACCGCTTCTCCTGGATCAACGAATGGAAGGAGACCACGGATGCCAACGGGCGACCCCTTGGCCTCGAGTTGGTTCTGCCCGACTGGTTCTATGCCGGCGTGCTGGACGACGCACTGGTGCTCACCATCGACCGGGCCTACTTCGATCTGACGGGTGGCTTGGAGCGATGGCTGTACCGCGTCGTGCGCAAGCATGGCGGCCGTCAGGCCGGCGGCTGGAGCTTCGACTTTCTGCACCTGCATGCGAAGTCCGGCAGCCTCTCGCCGCTCAAGCACTTTGCGTACGACCTGCGCGAGATCGTGCGCCGGCAGGCGCTGCCGGGTTACCGGCTGATCGTCGATCGCGGTACGCGCGGGGCGGAGCGTCTAGCCTTCACGTCGGTCCTTCCTCACGCATTCGTTTCGAGATTTCGTCGAGATGGAATCTCTCGACCTGGGGATAGACTGTGAGTCGCGTCGTGCTATCGGGGACCGGGACTATCGTGCCATCGGGGACCCGATCCTCGTGCTATCGGGGACCGCAATCGCGGATAATCCCTTGGCGCTCAACAGGTTGGAGTGGCCTTAACTTTCCTAACTCAGATTCCTTCGGAATCTGTCTAACGGTCCGCATTCATCCACCGTCTGGGATAACAGGTTGCTCGGCAACGGGGCCGCGACCGAGCGTACTTCCGACGCGTGATGGAGGTACCGCATGAGCGACCTCACGCATGTCGAGCTCCTGTGGCTCGAGAAGCAGGCCGAACACTGGATCCGCTTTGGCCGTGCCGCAGAGGAGCAGATCCTCGATCGTCGGCGGCGCGTCCTCTCCTTCGCTCCGGGCAGCGTCTTCGCCTTCGTGCGCTGGGCAGCCAACGACTACGGCACGGTCGCGTCGCGGATCGACATCCTGCGCGCCGTCCGGGCCAGCGAAACCTGCGCGACTGTTCCGTTTGTGCGACCTGGCGCCGACATCCTGCTGCGAACGTCTGGCTGGCCCAAGGTCAAGCACGTGCTGCAGATGATCGACATCGTGGAGACGTTGGGTGTCGATCCGGCCGACGCAGCGCCAGATTATTGGCGTCACATTCACAATCGCCTGTCGGTCGGCGAAGCGCTCCGACCCTATACCTTGGCGCGGCACAAGGCGTGGCTTCTGCGGCAGCGGATCGGCTCATGAGCGGGCGGAAGCGCGTGTTTATGGCCATGGTCGCCGGTGTCGCCATTCTGGCGTTGAACACTGGCAAAGGTGCACTTCCGCTCTTCATGTGGAATGCCTCGGCAAGCGTGCCTGTAGGACTCTACCGACTGCAGTCGATCGACAAACTCTACGCTACTGAGCTGGTCGTCGTCGTGCCACCAGAGCCGCTCGCGAGCTTCCTCGTTGAGGGCAACTACCTGCCGCGTGGCGTTCCTATTCTCAAGCACGTATTGGCGCTTCCCGGGCAGACCGTCTGCCGGCAAGGTTCCACAATCCTGATCGATGAGACCGCGATCGGGCTGGCCCGCGAGCGCGACGGACGCGGCCGGCCGCTACCGACCTGGCAAGGTTGCTACGTCATCGCGGCAGACCAGCTGTTCGTGATGAACTGGCAATCGGCTGACTCGCTGGACGGACGATACTTTGGCCCGATCCCAGCATCCGCCGTTGTCGCCCGCGCGCATCCCGTCTGGATCGAGAAGGAGTGACCATGCATTGCAATTTCGCTCACGCACCGGTGCGCTTGCTCATGACGTGCTGCGACCCACCCTCTTTCCCGGCCAAGATCCCGGCAGGCGTCGTGCGATCGTACGCATTGGTAACGGTGATCGCGCTGATGGTGACCGCAGCTGGACTGTCCGAAAGAGCGCATGCCGAGCCGGCTCGTGCTACGGAGTCGACGACCGCAGCGACCGTCGATCCCTATGCCGCCTTTGTCCACGAAGCTGCTCAGCGCTTTGGTGTGCCCGCGTCCTGGATCAGCGCCGTATTGGCTGTAGAGAGTGGCGGAGACGTGCGCGCACTCTCGGCGCAAGGTGCAATGGGGCTGATGCAGATCATGCCGGATACTTGGGCTGACTTGCGTGCTCGTCATCGGTTGGGCGCCGACCCCTACGATCCTCGCGACAACATTCTCGCTGGCGCGGCCTACTTGCGCGAGATGCATGATCGCTACGGCGTCCCCGGCTTCCTGGCTGCCTACAATGCAGGCCCGCGGCGTTACGATGACTATCTGGCGGCGGGCCGGGAGCTGCCTGCGGAGACTCGGCGCTACGTCGACATGCTCGTCCCGCTGATCGGAGACGAACGAGTCAACAACGCGGCCACTCTTAACCGCCGTGTCATGAGATGGCAGGAGTCACCGCTGTTTGCAGCGCGTACCCGTGAGAGCTCCGCAGCCATGCCGTCCTCTCGGCACACGTCATCGGAGCGAGCATCGGCCGGTCGTTATGTTGGCGGTGCATCTGCGCTGGCGCTGCCAGCTGATGGACTGTTTGTGCGCCACGGCACCGCAAGTCGGTCGCCGTGATTCGGAGCGTTCGTGGATGCCGGCATTCGGTCAGATTGTCGAAGGAGCTCATGAGGCTTCTCGGCCCAAGATCCTGAATTATGGACGGCAAGATAAAGCGGGTGGCCCCGCTGCCGTCGCTGCGCTCCTAAGGGATTGTCTGCACGTTGTTTTTCGAGGGCCCGGCGCCGGCTCTTTGCGACGTGCGTTCGGCTCTTGAAGCACTTTTCTCTTTGTTATCAATGCTCCAAGCGCCATCGCTCTTGGGCAACCCTTCCGATGCTACCCGGGAGACGCCTTTTCTACGCCACGCAGCGATGTGTGTGTTCGGGCGCTTGAACGCGTTCGCGTCGCTGCCAATCCTTATGCCATGGCACGTGATGACGACGATTTCCGTCTCCGGCCCGGCAGGATCCGGAATCGCGATGGCGCGCGGATTGGCAAGCGCCGCGATGGTGGCGGGGGCAGCCGCAGGTCCAGCTTCAACGGGCAGATTCAGCAGGCTATTCGACGGGCTGGCGGCAGTCCCTCCCGGGTGGGGAAGGCCGGAAAGGGAAGCGGCCGGTTTAATGAACGAGGGCGTGGTGCTTCCGTGGCTGCGGTGCTGAAGAACCGCAAGCCATGGAGCCGCGACGGTGGCGTCCGAACGCGCTCGCGGCGGGTCGCGGTCAAGGCTCGGGTCGTGAAGCTCAATCCCCAATCCGGTTCTGTCCGGGGACGGCAGTTCGTCAGTGCCAAAGCCGTCGACGCGCATCTCCGCTATCTCCAGCGTGATGGCGTGACGAAGGACGGGGAGAGGGGTCAGGTCTATTCAGCCGGCCGGGATGCCGAGGATGGTCGTGCGTTTGTCGAACGGGGCCGGGAAGACCGGCACCAGTTCCGCTTCATCGTATCGGCCGAGGAGGGCGTGGAGCTCCCGGATCATCGCGCGACTACCCGCGATCTCATGAAGCAGATGGAGGCCGACCTTGGCACCCGCCTCGACTGGGTCGCGGTCGATCACCACAACACCGGCCATCCTCATACCCACATCATCGTCCGGGGTGTGACAGACGATGGCAGGACTCTCAACATCGCTGGCGACTACATCGCGTATGGCATCCGGGAGCGGGCGAGCGAGGTCTTGACTCGTGAGCTTGGCCGCCAGACCGAGCAGGACGTGTCCCGTGGCCTGGAGCGGGAGGTCGACGCTGATCGCTTCACCAGGCTCGACCGCATGCTGCTCGCCGAGCAGCGGAGCCGCAATGAGTTCGCCGACCTCCGGCCAGATCGGGACGTGCTCGAAAGCCTGCGGCTGAACCGGGCCCTTCTGATCCAGCGGGCGCGCAAGCTGGAGCGTATGGGCCTGGCCGCCGAGGTTGAGCCCGGACGGTGGACGGTATCTTCCAAGGCCGAATTCGTCTTGCGGGAGCTGGGCGAACGCGGCGACATCATCAAGACGATGCATCGGGCATTGGACCGGGAAGGATTGGCGGGCACTCGCTCTGTCGTGGGCTATGTCCTTCATCGTGAAAAGATGAGCGAGCCGATCGTTGGCCGGGTGCTTGACAAGGGGCTGGCCGGCGACGAGATGGGCGAGCGAGTGAGGCTGGTCGTCGACGGTGTGGACGGGCGCGTCCATCACATTGAGATGGATCCTGCTCGAGCAGAGGATATCCATCGGGGCATGATCGTGGCGGCGGGCGCTGGTGAGGCCGGCCCCCGCGCATCAGACCGCAACATTCTGGCCGTTGCCGGTCAGGAGGGTATCTATCGGCCGGCCACGCATCTGGAGCAGGCTGTCGGCACCGTCGAGCGTCTGGGCGGCGATCCTGCGGCTTACGTCCGATCCCATGTGCGGCGCCTGGAGGCGTTGCGGCGGGCAGGCCATGTCGAGCGGATCGACGCCGACCACTGGCGCATTCCGGCCGACCTGGCCGAGCGCGGCCGAGCCTACGATCTCGCGCGGGACCGCGCGACCGGTCGGGTGACCGTTCTCTCGGCGACGGGGCTCGAGCAGCAGGTCGGTCATGATGGCACGACGTGGCTCGACCGCGAGCTGGGGGCTCGTCAACGCACCGTCCTGGCGGACGACGGCTTCGGCCGCGACGTGGCCGCAGCGCTGGCCAGGCGCCGACGATGGCTGGCTGACAAGGGCTATGCCACAGATGTCGGCGACGGGCGGATCCGGATTTCTAAAGATGTGGTGCAGCGGCTGGAGGCTCGCGAGATCGAGCGCGTTGGCCGGGCCCTCGCCGCAGAAAGGGGGCGGGAATGGCAGCCCGCCATTCCGGGTAAACACGTTGCCGGGACGCTGGTCGGATCCACGCAGCTTGCGAGTGGACGGTTCGCCATGCTCGACGACGGGCTCGGCTTCAGCCTGGTCCCGTGGCGACCCGCGCTCGAACAGCATGTCGCCCGATTGGTTTCGGGGGTTGCCTTGCCCGGCGGCGATGTCAGCTGGTCTTTGGGACGACGTCGAGGCTTGGGGCTCTAGGCAGAAGAGAGCATGACTGCTCCGGCGTTCCACCAAATTGCACGCCAAAGCCGCCGCGCGAGCGCTGCGCGCGTCGTCGGCATTGAATGGATGGCAAGCGACAGCTTGATCTTGTCGTCATGTCTGCGACGAAGATCCTGTGGGGGCAGATCACCCTCGTTTTCACCATCGTGCTCGTAGCAGTATGGGCGTCGACGCAATGGACGGCGTGGCGGCTGGGTTACCAATCCCAGCTCGGACCACCCTGGTTCGAACTCGCCCACGTCCCGATCTACTTTCCTCCGACCTTCTTCTGGTGGTGGTACGCCTTCGACGCCTATGCACCCTCGATCTTTGTGGAGGGCGCCTGTATCGCGGCCTCTGGCGGCTTCATCTCGATCGGGGTCGCGATCGGCATGTCTGTATGGCGTGCGCGAGAGGCAAAGAACGTGGCGACCTACGGTTCGGCACGTTGGGCGACAGCAGGCGAAGCACGCCGCGCGGGATTGATCGGCCCGGACGGCGTAGTGTTGGGCAAGCTCGGCGCCGACTACCTGCGCCATGAAGGACCGGAGCACGTCCTTTGCTTTGCGCCGACACGCAGCGGCAAGGGCGTCGGCCTGGTCGTGCCGACCTTGCTGACCTGGCCCGGCAGCTCGATCGTTCACGACATCAAGGGCGAGAACTGGGAGCTGACCTCGGGTTTCCGGTCGCGGCATGGCCGCGTGCTGCTATTCGATCCGACCAATGCGGCCTCGGCGGCCTACAATCCGCTGCTCGAGGTCCGGCGCGGCGAGTGGGAAGTCCGCGACGTCCAGAACATCGCCGATGTGCTGGTCGATCCCGAAGGCGCTCTGGAGCGACGGAACCACTGGGAGAAGACCAGTCACGCCCTGCTCGTCGGTGCCATCCTGCATGTCCTCTATGCCGGTGAGGACAAGACGTTGGCCGGGGTGGCGGCTTTCCTGTCAGATCCCAGGCAGCCGATCGAGACGACGCTCCGCGCAATGATGACCACGCCGCACCTCGGCAAGGCGGGTGTCCATCCGGTCATCGCCTCGGCGGCTCGCGAACTGCTGAACAAGAGCGAGAACGAGCGCTCGGGCGTTGGTCGCCCAGGTGACGCGTCGCTGCGACTGGCGCATCCGCGATCTCGTCGAGAGCGAACGGCCGACGACCCTCTACCTCGTTGTGCCGCCGTCCGACATCAGTCGCACCAAGCCGCTTGTGCGGCTCGTGTTGAACCAGATCGGCCGCCGGCTGACCGAAGAGCTGCACCCAAAGGGACGGCGGCACAGGCTGCTGCTCATGCTTGACGAGTTTCCTGCTCTCGGGCGCCTGGACTTCTTCGAGTCGGCGCTGGCTTTCATGGCCGGTTATGGATTGAAGAGCTTTCTCATCGCTCAGTCGCTCAATCAGATCGAGAAGGCCTACGGTCCGAACAATGCCATCCTGGACAACTGTCATGTGCGCGTGTGTTTTGCGACCAACGACGAGCGCACCGCGAAGCGCGTCACGACAGGAAACGGCGCGACCGTTGCTGACGCCCGGAGAGGTCATGCAGCTGCCGGCAACCGACGAGTTGGTCCTGGTTTCCGGCTGCCCACCGATCCGGGCCAGGAAGGCGCGGTACTACGAGGACCGGCAGCTGACGGAGCGTCTGCTTCCACCGCCGGAGCCTGAGCGACCGAGAGCCTCCAGCGTCACCATGGATGACTGGAGTGCCAAGGCTGTTCGCCCGGTTCCGACGGCAAGCGGAGAGAGGACCGGCGGTCTTCAGGACGGGCAGCCCGTCGACGATCCCGCAAACGGCGGCATTCGTCGGGAGCCGGAGCTTGCCGAGCATGAAGACATTGCCCCCGAGCCGAATGCGCCTTCGCCTGAGTTCGAGTTCGCCGAGGACGAGGCCGACGACGACGCG
>NCHQ01000023.1 GCA_002281855.1 Rhodospirillales bacterium 24-66-33
CGCAAACTTCTTGTCATCCTCAACGCCATCCTTAGAGACAGGACACCATGGCAAAACGCTTGACCTCAGACACAGTCGCTGAGGAGCGCTCCGCAGGAGTGCGTCTCGAAGGGTGGGCACGCGCACCACGTCTGTATCCCACCCTTCGAAACGGCGCTTCGCGCCTCCTCAGGGTGAGGTGATTTTTTGGTCGACTCTACTTCAGTGCTCCGGTTTGGCCGGGGGCGGTGCTTGTGCGGGCACCGGCGGCTTGACACCCATCCAGCCCTTCACCGTCTCGCGGAAGCGCTGGAAGGCCACGTAGAGGCCCGGGATCACGAAGATGCCGAGGAACGAGGCGGCGATCATGCCGCCGAACACCGCGGTGCCGACGGCGCGCTGGGTGGCGGCGCCGGCGCCCGAGGAGATGACCAGCGGCACCAGGCCCAGGATGAAGGCGAACGAGGTCATCATGACGGCGCGGAACCGCAGGCTGGCGGCCGTCGTCGCCGCGGTGACGACGTCGGCACCCTTCGCGCGCTCCGCCATCGCGAACTCGATGATCAGGATGGCGTTCTTGGCGGCGAGCGCGATCAGCACCACGATGCCGATCTGGGCGAAGATGTTGTTGTCGAGGCCGGCGATCAGCAGCGCCGTCACGGCGCCGAACAGGCCGACGATGACCGACAGCAGCGCCGCCACCGGGATCGCCGTGCTCTCGTAGAGGCCGACCAGGAACAGGTAGGCGAAGACGACGGCGAGGCCCAGGATGAAGCCGGTCTGGCCGCTGGCTGCCTTCTCCTGCAGCGCCGTGCCCGTCCATTCGAAGCCGTATCCGGCGGGCAGGGTGCGGGTCGCGAGCTTCTCCATGGCGGCGATGGCGTCACCCGAGGAGTAGCCCGGCGCGGGCGCCCCATTCACGACGACCGAGCGCAGGTTGTTGTAGCGGACGACCGAGGAGGGCGCGGTGACCATCTCGATGTTCGCCACCGCCTGCAGCGGCACGAGTTCGCCGCTGGCCGCGCGCACTCGGACGCGGAACACGTCGTTCACCTTGCTGCGGTCGGAGGCATCGGCCTGCACCTTCACCTGCCAGGTTCGGCCGAACAGGTTGAAGTCGTTGGTGTAGGCGCCGCCCAGTGACGTCTGCATCGCCGAGAAGATGTCGGCGATCGAGATGCCCAGCGCCTGGGCCCGTTCGCGGTCGAGCTTCAGGTTGATCTGCGGCGTCGAGGCGCTGTAGGTCGTGTAGACTCCGGCGAGTTCCGGCACTTCCTGCGCCGAGATCATCACGCCGCGCGCCACGGCCGCGAGATCGGTGGGCGAGGCGCCGGTGAGCGACTGCACCACGAACTCGAAGCCCGACGAGTTGCCCAGGCCCATGATGGGCGGCAGGTTGAAAGCGAAGACGTTGGCCGAGGCGATCTGGCTGAACGCGATGTTCAGGTCCTTCAGCGCCTGGAACACCGAGAGCGAGGCGTCCTTTCTCTGATCGAACGGCTTCAGCTCGACCACGACCAGCGCCCGGTTGGGCAGCGCCAGGCCGTCGATCAGGCTGTAGCCCGAGACGGTGAACACGCTCTGCTTCCAGGGCTTGTCGGCGATGATCTTCTCGACTTCCGCGACGGCCGCGAGGGTGCGGTTGGTCGAGGCGGCGTCGGGCAGCTGGACTTCGGCCATGAAGGCGCCCTGGTCCTCGTCCGGGAGGAAGCCCGAGGGCACCATGGAGCCGATGCCGCCGGTCGCGGCGGCGAAGCCCACGACCAGCAGGAGGGCCACGATGCCGCGCCGTGCCAGCGGCGTCACCACCTTCGTGTAGCCGTCGCGCGTCCTGTCGATGCGGCCCTGCATCCACCCCATGACGCCGGTCGGATTCTTGCGGTGGCGCAGGATCAGCGAGCACAGCGCCGGCGACAGCGAGAGCGCGTTGATCGCCGAGATGATCATCGAGACCGACACGGCCACGGCGAACTGCGAGTAGAGCTGGCCCGAGATGCCGGGGATGAAGGCGGTCGGGATGAACACCGACAGCAGCACCAGGGTGATGGCGATGATCGGCCCGGTGACCTGGCCCATGGCCTTCTCGGTCGCCTGGGCGACCGTGAGTTCGGGCTCGTGTTCCAGGATGTGCTCGACCGCTTCGACCACGACGATGGCGTCGTCGACCACGATGCCGATGGCCAGCACCAGCGCCAGCAGCGAGATCGTGTTGGCCGAGTAGCCCAGCGCCAGCATGATGGCGAAGGTGCCGATCAGCGCCACGGGCACCGCGATGATGGGGATCAGGGTGGCGCGCAGGTTGCCGAGGAAGATGAAGACGACGATCGCCACGAGGACGAAGGCCTCGATCAGCGTGTGGATCACGCTCTCGATCGTGGCCTGCACGAAGACCGTCGTGTCGTACATCACGTTGTACGCGACGTCCTCGGGGAAGCGCGGCTCCAGCGCCTTGATCGCGTTGCGCACGCCCTGGGCCGTGGCCAGCGCGTTGGCGCCGGGCAGCTGGTAGATCTGGATGCCGGCCGCGGCCTGGCCGTTGTAGCGGCCGAGCTGGTCGCTGGTCTTGGCGCCCAGCTCGACGCGGGCGATGTCCTTGACCCGGACCAGCGCGCCGTCGGACTTGGCGCGCACCACGATGTTCTCGAACTCCTCGACGGTAACGAGGCGGCCTTGCGTCGTGATGTTGAGCTGGAAGCTGACATCGTCGAGCAGCGGCGCGGCGCCCACCAGGCCGACCGCGGCCTGGACGTTCTGGGACTGGACTGCCTGCACCACCTCGTTGGGGGTGATGTCGAGGCTCGCCATGCGTTCGAGGTTCAGCCAGATGCGCATGGAATAGTCGAGGGCGCCGAACAGCGTGGCGTCGCCGACGCCCGGCACGCGCCGCAGCGTGTCGAGCAGGGTGATGGTCGTGAAGTTCGACAGGAACAGCGCGTCGCGCGAGCCGTTGGGCGAATAGACGGCCACGACCTGCAGCAGGGCCGAGGACTGTTTCTTGGTCGTGACACCCAGCCGCTGCACCTCGGGGGGCAGCAGGGCCAGCGCCTGGTTGACCCGGTTGGTGACGTTGACGGTGTTGAGGTCGGGGTTGGAGCCGACCTCGAAGCTGACGGTCAGCTGGTAGCTGCCGTCGCCGCCCGACGTCGACTTCATGTAGATCATGCGCTCGACGCCGTTGACCTGCGCCTCGATGACCTGCGCCACGCTTTCCTCGACCGCCTGCGCCGACGCGCCGGGATAGGTCGCGGTTACGCGGACCTGCGGCGGCACGATGTCGGGGAACTGCGCCACCGGCATCGCCGTCATGGCGATGATGCCGGCGATGGTGATGACGGTCGAGATGACGAACGCCAGCCGGGGCCGGCGGATGAACAGCGACGAGATCGTCATGGCTTACTGCTTCTGCGTCGAGGCAGACGGGGGCGCCACGCTGGGATTGACCGTCATGCCCGGTCGCACGCGCTGCTGGCCTTGGACGATCACCCGTTCGCCGGCCTGGAGACCCGTGGTGATGGCGACCATGCCGTCGCGCGACACGCCGGTCCTGATGCGCTTCTGCTCGACCACGTTCTTGTCGTTGACGACGAACAGGTAGGCGCCGGTCTGGTCCTGGGCGATGGCGGCCTGCGGCACGGCGACCGAGGTCGGCACCTGCTCGCCCTCGATGATGACGCGCAGGGTCTGGCCGTCGGTCAGCATGCCCTCCGGATTGGGGAAGGTGGCGCGGACGATCTGACCGTCGGTCTTGGCGTCGACCGTGTTGTCGATGAAGTCGATCTTGCCCTTTTCCTTGTAGATCGAGCCGTCGGCCAGCCGGACGCGCACGACGATGCCGTTCGGGTCGGTCGCCTGGTCCCGCCGTGCGTCGAGCAGCTCGCGTTGCGTCACGGGGAAGAGCACGCGGATCGGGTTCTCGCTGACCACCGTCGCCAGCACGCCCGATTCGGGGCTGACGAGATTGCCCGGCGAGAAGGCGGCGCGACCGATACGGCCGTCGATCGGCGACTTGATGTCGGTGTAGGAGAGCTGGAGCGCGGCGTCGCGGAGCTGGGCGTTGGCGTCCTCGACCTGGGCCTTGGCCTGGAGCTGCTCGGAGAGTCGCTGGTCGTAGGTGACCTGGGTGCCGGTATTGGTGCGCAGCAGCTCGGCGGCGCGCTTCAGCTGAAGCTCGGCATTCGCCAGCGCGGCCCGCGCGGCGTCGAGCTGGGCCTTCTTCTGGTCGACCGCCGCCTGGTACGTCTCGGGCTCGATGGTGAAGACGACCTGGTCCTTCTTGACCTGATCGCCGTCTGCGAATTTGCGCGGACCGAGGAAGCCCTTCACCCGGGCGCGCAACTCGACCTTGTCGACGGCGGCGGCGCGGCCGATGAACTCGGCCTGGTCGGCGATCGGCTTCAGTTCGGCGGCCTGGACGAGCACGGCGGGGGGCGGGGCGCCCGGCTGCTGGGCCCATGCCGGCGCCACGCTGCAGGCAGCGCAAAGCGCCGCAGCGACGAGCATCGAAGCCGTCGAACGTCGGTCTTTCATCCTGAAGTCCCCGCTCAAAAGTATCGCGGGAACAGTGCCTTAATTCGCCCAAATGGTCACGGCAATTCAGGGCGGGATGGGCTTGCAACACAGCGCGTGATCGAGGAGGAGTTAGGAATGGCAGCATGGCGGTGGTTGGCAATCGTTTTCGCGGCGGCATGCGCCGTCGCGCCGTTCAATGCTGCCGCGCAGACGCCATCGCAGACGCCCGCTCCCTCAGCCGGAAGTCCGGCCCAGCGCGGTTCCTTTACCAACCCCGCCGAGTACGACAGCTACATGGCGGCGCTGAACACCAAGGATCCGGCGCGGCGGGCGCAGGCGATGGAGGTGTTCATTGCCTGGTACCCGGGCAGCGTCCTGCGGCTCGACGCCCATGAGCAGGCAATCTCGGCCTGGCAGGCGGCCAACCAGCCGGCCAAGGCCGACGTGCTGGTCGCGCGCCTGCTCCAGGTCGATCCCGACAATGTGCGCGCCCTGGCCAACCGGGCCTATGTCGGGCGTCTCAAGGCCGCGGGCGGCGACACGTCGGCGCTGGCGGCCGCCGTTGCCGCGTCGGAACGCGGCCTCGCCGTGATGCCCAAGTGGCAGAAACCGGCGCTGCTCGACGATGCCGGCTTCGCGCTGGTGAAGGAGCAGATGGCCGGCGTGTTCAACGGCGTGCTGGGCTTCGCGGCACTGCAGGCCAAGGACTACGACAAGGCGCGCGAGTATTACCGGTTGGCCGTGGCGGCCGACCCGACCAACCTGCAGGACGTCTATCAATATGCGGTGGCCCAGCTCGAGGGATCGCCGGTCGATGCGCTGGGCTTCTGGTACGGCGCCCGCTCGATCGCCATCGCGAGGGCGGCCAAGAACGACTCTGCCGCGCAGGACATCGATCGCTACGTTCGCTCCCGCTACAGCGTCTATCGCGGGAGCGAGGAGGGTTGGGATGCGGTCGTCTCGCGCGTCGCCAACGAGACGGCGCCGCCCGCCAACTTCAAGAAGTCGATTCCCCGGGCCATGACGCCACCGGATCGGGCGCTTGAGATCCTCGAAGACAACGAGCCGGCCAAGCTGACGCCCGCGCAATGGGTGCTGGTGCTGCGCCATCGCGACGTCAGCCCGGCCAACAAGCGGGCGGCAGAGGCGGTGTGGAAGGCGATCGGCGACCGGCAGCAGGGCGGCCAGCGGCTGAAGCTGCCGCTGAAGGTCGTCAGCGCCACGCCGGAGCGCATCGAAGGCGCGATCACGGACGAGGCCCAGGCGGGCAACCTCGTCGAGCTCGAAGTGACGATGATGCGGCCGCTCAGCCCGCTGCCGGCCGTGGGATCCAACATCTTCATGTTCGGCACGCTGAGCGAGTACCGGCCCCAGCCGTTCCTGTTCCGCCTGACCCGCGCCGAGCTCGCGCCCGAATCCCTGCCGGTGGCCGGTGGTCCCTGCGCCGATCCGCGGCCGAAGATGTGTACCAAGGACTATCGTCCCGCCTGCGGCCAGCTGCGCGACGGTACGCGCAAGACCTACGGCAATGCCTGTACCGCCTGCAGCGATCCGCAGGTCGTGACCCAGGGCGCCGGCGCCTGTCCTTGATATTCTTTCACCTCCCCCGTCTTACGGGGGAGGCCGGGAGGGGGAAAGCAACGCGAAGAATTTGGAGGTGGGGCGAGGTCAGGATCTGTGGCCTGCCCCCTCCGGCGCTTCGCACCACCTCCCCTGTGTAACGGGGGAGGAAGCTGATGATCGGGGACGGCCTAATGCGCCATCAGCAGCGGCACGCGGCAGGACGAGATCACCTTGCCGGTGGCGCCGCCCAGGCCGAGGAAGCTCATGACCTGGCCGCGGCCATAGGCACCCATCACCAGCAGGTCGGAGCCCTTGCCGTGCGTGTAATCGAGCAGGGCGCGGCCACGGGCGCGGCCCGACACGGCGCCGGGGTCGATGGCATCGATCGTGGTCTTGATGCCATGCCGGCCGAGATTGCGCGCGAGATAGGACGCGCCGACATCGTCGGCCTTCGAGCCGACGATCAGCAGCGTGACGCTGTTGGCCTTCGCCAGGAACGGCAGGGAGTACTCGACGGCGCGGGCCGCCTGGAAGCTGCCGTTCCATGCCACGATGATCGACCCGAATCCGCCGGTACCCGCATTCGGCGGCGCGATCATGACGGGACGCGCGCATTCGTGGATGGCGGCCTCGACGGTGGCCGGCGCCACGTTCTCGGGGTCGGAACCGGGACGGCCCAGCACCAGCAGATCCGAGCAGCGGCCCATCGCGACCAGCGTGTCGAGCGTCGCGGTTTCCGCAGCGGTGTAGGTCGAGCCAGCGCTGGCGCCGAGGATTTCCTTGTAGGCGCGGTCCGACTCCTTGGCCCGCTCTTCGAGGCGCTCGTCGTCGAGGTTCATGATCAGCGGCATCGCCTCACCGCTCATGGCGAGCCCGCCGATGGCGCCGCCGGCCGGGCCGACCGGCAGATGCAGCGCATCCACGGAGGCGTCGAACACGGCCGCGACCCGGGCGGCCAGCCGGAAGGACATCGCGGCATCAGGACCGCCTTCAGACACGGCCAGAATCGACTTCAACATGGATTACTCCCCCAGGAATTCTTCAGGACGCGCGATTAAGAAGCGGCCGCCCGTCCGGTGCAAGCCAAGTCTTTCGGTCGGCGGCTCAGCGTCGCGCCGCCTGCGCGAGGCCCGTCATAAGCTCTGCGATGCCGCTCAGCTCCTGACCGGCCAGGCGCGCCCCTTGCAGCACCTCCTCGATCGAGCGGCCATTGGCCAGTGAGGCGGCGCCCCAGAGCAGCGCAGATCGCATGCCGCTCTTGCAGAAGGCGACGACGCGGCCGTCGCCCGAGGCGAGCAGGTCGGCCAGAGCACGCACCTGGTCGGGCGTTGCCCGCGGGCCGGAGAAAGGCAGATCGAGGAATTGCAGTCCAGCTGCTTCGGCGGCCGCCTTCAGGTCGGCCGTCTTCGGCTGGCCGAAGAAGGCCTCGCCGTCGGGCCGATTGTTCACGACGGCGGTGAAGCCCGCCGCGGCCACTTCCTTCATGTCGCTCGGATCGAGCTGGCCGGAGACCGAGACTCGATCGTCAACCGGCAACAGGGAAAGGCTCATGTCGACAACTCCCGTTTGCGGATCCAGTGGATGAAGGGAAGGGCCAGCAGCACCATCCAGAGCTTGCCCAGGATCTGTCCGGCCAGATAGTCGAGGCTGCCGAAGGCCAGCCACAGGAAGAGAACGCTGTCGGCTATCAGGCCCACCACGCTGCTGGCCAGCACCGCCATCACGAGCCCGCGCGACTGCAGCGGCGTGTAGACGGCGAAGTCGGCCAGCTCGGACAGAAGGAAAGCCGTCGCCGAGGCGACGAGGAGCTGCGGCGGCGCGACCGCCCCGGAGAGGGCAGCGCCCGCCACGATGGCGCCGACGGCGACGCCACGTCCCAGACGTCGCTGCACGAGGTCGCGCAGGACCAGCGCCAGCCCGATCATCAGGACGCCGGAGGGCGCCATCAGGGGCTTGCCGCCCGGGCCCCACGGCCAGACCGGAACGAGGCACGGCCCTTGCGGCACGCAGACGGCGCCGACATTCCCGATCATCCAGTTGGCGAGCGGGATGCAGGCGATGAAGCCCAGGAAATAGATCAGGCCCACCAGTCTGGCCCGCCGCGAAGAAATCATGCGGGCGCTCGTAGCAGGTCCGTCGCGGCGCTGGAACCCCGAGGAACCCGCGCGCAATGGTTGCGTTAGATCGCACACAATCCAGGAGACATTTCATGAAGCCCATCGCCCGCCGTTCGGTCCTGTTCGGCGTCGCCGCCCTGTCGGGCCTTTCCGCCACTGCCGCGTTCGCCGTCAACGCGCTGCCGGACGCCCGCTTCGTAGGCTTTGCCCAGGAGTTCAACGACTTCGAGATCGCCTCGAGCCGGCTGGCGCTGGCCAAGTCGACGAACGAGAACGTGCGCGGCTTTGCGGCCCGCATGGTGGCCGACCAGACCGAAGCGGCGCAGTACCTGAGCAAGGCGCGTCAGGAGGCGGGCGTCTCCTACGCGCCTGATCCCGCCAATGCGCCGGGCTGGACTGCCACGCTGCAGCGCCTCAACGTGCTGCAGGGCGTCGAATTCGACACCGCCTATGCCAACGCCCAGCTGGCCGCCCATATCGATGCCAACGCCCAGTACGGCGCCTACTCCCAGGATGGCGGCAACGGCGCGCTGCGCCGCTATGCTCAGGGCCAGCTGCCGAAGGTTCAGCAGAACCTGACCGGCGCCCGCCAGCTCGCCGGCGGCCGCTAGGCGCTACAGCGAGGTCCTGCCCTCGCGCCACGCGACGAAGCCCCGCTTGCGCAAGGCGCAGGCGGGGCACTGGCCGCATCCATACCCCCATTCGTGCCGTGCGCCGCGGACGCTGTCGTAGCAGGTATGGGTGTGTTCGAGGATCAGCTCGACCAGCGTCTGGCCTCCGAGTTGATCGGACAGGCCCCAGGTCTCCGCCTTGTCGAGCCACATCAGCGGCGTGTGGAGCACGAAGGCGCGGTCCATGCCGAGATTGAGCGTCACCTGCAGCGCCTTGATGGTGTTGTCGCGGCAATCGGGATAGCCCGAGAAATCCGTCTCGCACATGCCGCCGACCAGATTGCGGATGTTGCGCCGCCAGGCCACGGCGGCCGCGAAGGTGAAGAAGAGGAGATTGCGGCCGGGCACGAAGCTGTTGGGCAGCCCGTCTTTCTCCATCGCGAAGGCGACGTCGCGGGTCAGCGACGTGTCACTGATTTGTCCCAGCACGCCCATATCGATGAAATGGTCCTCGCCCAGCCGCTCCGCCCAGTGCGGAAAACGGCTACGGATCTCATCAAGGACGGTAAGCCTTTGATCCAGCTCGATTCGGTGCCGCTGGCGATAGTCGAAAGCCACGGTCTCGACATGCGCGAATCGCTCTAGCGCCCAGGCCAGACACGTGGTGGAGTCCTGTCCTCCGGAGAAGAGGACGAGGGCAGATCGGGCATCGTTCATGAGGGGCTTTATCGCCCGCCACCTCCCTCCGCGCTACAGTGTTGGCGTTCAGCAGACCCATCCACCACGGAAGGAGGAACCCATGTTCGTCTCCGATATCCTGTCGCGTAAGGGCGGTCTCGTTCACACGGTCACACCGGGCACGTCGGTCGGCCAGATTTCCCAGCACCTCAGCACGCGTCACATCGGTTCTGTGCTGATTCTCGATTCCGACGATTCGGTCGCCGGCATCGTTTCCGAGCGCGACCTCGTGCACGCCTTCGCCAAGCACGGCGCCGCTGCCCTGGAACTCGAGGCGCACAGCGTCATGACCCGCGATGTCGTGACCTGCGACCCCGACGATTCGATCGACCATGTCATGCAGCTGATGACGAGCGGTCGCTTCCGTCACCTGCCGGTCGTTCGCCACGGCGAACTGCTGGGCCTCGTCTCCATCGGCGACGTCGTGAAGACGCGTCTCGAAGAGGCCCGTCACGAGACCGAGGCGCTGCGGGCCTACATCGTCGCCGGCTGACGGCAACGCTTAAGTTCGCAATCGATCTCCGCTAGGGTCCCCGCGGACCCTGGGCGGAGAAGGCATGTCATTACCCCTGCAAGGCAAGGTCGCGCTGGTGACGGGCGCGGGCAAGAATATCGGTCGCACGATCGCGCTGACACTGGCGCGCGACGGCGCGGCCCTCGTGGTCAACGGGCGTTCGGACAAGGCGGCGGTCGACGCCGTCGTGGCCGAGATCGAGGCTGCCGGGGGCAGCGCGATGGCCGCGATGGGCGATGTCTCCGATCCCGCCGTGCCGCCGCGTCTCGCGGCCGAGGCGGCCGCGACGTTCGGCGGCGTCGACATCCTCGTCAGCAACGCCGGCCTGCGCCGCCAGACCTCCTTCCTCGACATGTCGTTCGAGGAATGGCGCGAGATCATGTCGGTCGCGCTCGACGGCGCCTTCCTGCTGGGCAAGGCGATCGTGCCCCAGATGGTGGCGCGGGGCGGCGGCGCCTTCGTGGCGCTGTCCGGTATTTCCACCCATGTCGGGACGCCCAACCGCTGTCACGTGTCGGCCTCGAAGTCGGGCCTCGAAGGGCTGATGCGGGCGCTGGCGGTCGAGCTGGCGCCGCACAGGATCACCTGCAATGCGCTGGCGCCGGGCGCCATCGACACGACGCGCGGGGCCGCAGCGGGCGCGCGTCCGGCGGTGAACCGGCCGATTCCGCTGAAGCGCTTCGGCACGGTCGAGGAGATCGCCGCCATGGTGCGGCTGCTGGTCGGGCCGGAAGGCACCTTCATCACCGGCCAGACGATCCACGTGAACGGCGGCGAGTTCCTGACATGAGGAACCTGATCACCGATGTGCCGGGCGTGCTGGTCGGCAATGCCCAGGACATGCGCGCCGCCACCGGCGCCACGGTCGCGATCTTCGAACAGGGCGCCGTCGCCAGCATCTCGACCCTGGGCGGTGCGCCGGGCGACCGGATGGGCACCTCGCTCGAGCCAGAGATGGTGGGCCAGATGATCGACGCCGTCGTGCTGTCGGGTGGCTCGGTCTATGGACTCGACGCCGCCGGCGGCGCCTCGGCCGTGCTCTGCCAGCGCGGGCAGGGCCGGACCTTCGGCGGGCTGGCCATTCCCGTGGCGGTGCAGGCCATCCTGTTCGACCTGATCAATGGCGGCGAGAAGGACTGGATGCGCGAGCCGGTAAAGCACGAGCCGCCCTATTGGGATCTGGGCCGTGACGCCGCGCTGGTGGCGGCGCATGACTTCGCGCTGGGCACGGCGGGGGCCGGCGTGGGCGCCACGACGGCGGGACTGAAGGGCGGCCTCGGTTCGACCAGTGCGAAGACGAGCCAGGGCTTCACGGTCGGCGCGCTCGTTGCGGTCAATGCGGTGGGCTCGGCCACGATCGGCAGCGGTCCGCATTTCTGGGCGGGCGCCTACGAGCAGGGCAACGAGTTCGGCGGCCTCGGCTGGCCGGCCAGGCTGCCCGACGATGCGCTCAAGATGCGCTTCAAGGGACAGCCCTTGCCCGTCACGGCGACCACCATCGCGCTGGTGGCAACGGATGCAACGCTGACGAAGGCGGAGTGCAAGCGGCTCGCCATCATGGCGAACGACGGACTGTCCAGGTCGCTGCGCCCCGTGCATGCGCCAAACGACGGCGACACGGTGTTTGCTGCGGCGACCGGCAAGGCCGGCCGCGGCGGTGAGCCGCCGGTCCTCACGGAACTCGGCACGGTGGCGGCCGATTGCCTGGCGCGAGCCGTGGCGCGTGGTGTCTACGAGGCGACGGCGCTGCCTTTCGCGAATGCCGTGCCCGACTGGAAGACGAAATTCGGAGGGCGTGGGACATGAGCTACCTGGTCGTTTTCGTGGGCGCCGGCATCGGTGGCGCCGCCCGACACGGGATGAACATCTGGGTGGCACGCCTTCTCGGCTCGCACTTCCCCTGGCACACGCTGGTGATCAACATCCTGGGGTCCATCGTGATGGGACTGATCACCGGCTGGTTCGCCGAACGGATCGGTGCGGCCGGCCACCTTCGCCTGTTCCTGGCGACGGGCGTGATGGGCGGCTTCACGACTTTCTCCGCCTTCTCGCTCGACGCCGTGCTCCTGTGGGAGCGGCATGAATATCTGATGGCGGGCCTCTATGTCGGCGGTTCGGTCGCCGGCGCCATCGCAGGCCTCGCCGCCGCGCTGTGGATCATGGGCAAGGCGCTGGCGTGAGCCAGCCGCAGGTTTTCGACGTCGTCGTCCTGGGCGGCGGCGCCGCGGGGTTGATGTGTGCGATGCGGGCGGGCCAGCGCGGCCGCAAGGTGCTGCTGCTCGACCATGCCGAGAAGGTCGGCAAGAAGATCCTGATCTCGGGCGGCGGGCGTTGCAATTTCACCAATCGCGACGCGCGCCCCGAGGCCTTCCTGTCGGCCAATCCGCATTTCTGCAAATCGGCGCTGGCACGCTACACGCAGCACGACTTCATCGATCTGGTGAACAAGCACCGTATCGCCTGGCACGAGAAGACGCTGGGCCAGCTCTTCTGCGACGGCTCGGCCCGCCAGATCGTGGCGATGCTTCTGGACGAATGCGCGGCGGTCGGCGTCGACGTGCGGGTGGCGCACAAGATCACGCGCGTGGAGAGGTCCGACCGGTTCACGGTGATGACGGACCATGGCGATTTCACCGCGGCCTCCGTTGTGCTGGCAACCGGCGGGCTCTCGATCCCGAAGATGGGCGCGACCGGCTTCGCGCACGAGGTGGCGCGCCACTTCAAGCTGCGTATCACCGACACGCGGCCGGGCCTCGTGCCGTTCACGGCGCGCGTGCCGGACATCGCCGGCGTGGCGCTCGACGTGGTGGCGAGCGTCGGCCGCACACGCTTCCGCGAGGCCATGCTGTTCACCCATCGCGGCCTCTCGGGGCCCGCGATCCTGCAGATTTCCTCCTACTGGCAGCCGCGCCAGGAGATCACGGTCGACCTGCTGCCCGACAGCGACGCGGCCACCTTCCTCAAGGGCCGCAAGCGGCTCAGGCCCAAGGCCGAGCTGCGCAACATCGTGGGCGACCTGATGCCCGATCGCCTCGCGCAGGCGCTGGCGCCGGAAGGCGTGATCGGCGAGCGGCGCGACAAGGATCTCGAAACCCTGGCGGCAGAGCTGAAGGCCTGGCACGTGACGCCCACCGGCACCGAGGGCTACGCCAAGGCCGAGGTGACCGTGGGCGGCATCGACACTGACGAGCTTTCTTCGAGGACGATGGAAGCGAAGAAGGTCCCGGGCCTGTTCGCGATCGGCGAGGCGGTCGACGTCACCGGCTGGCTGGGCGGCTACAATTTCCAGTGGGCCTGGTCGTCGGGCTGGGTGGCGGGCGAGGCGGTGTAGGCAGTCGTGTTGACATGGTCCCCTCGTCGGCTCAACTGAACAAGAAACTTGGCGACACGGTCAGGTGCCGGTTGGGGGATGGAACGATGGCGACAAGTTGTGCTGACTTGTACATGGCCAAGATGACGACTGCCGAGAAGGCAGTTGCAGGCGTTCCCGATGGGGCAACGGTTTCCCTCGGCATGGCGATCGGCCAACCACCGGCTTTGCTGGCAGCGCTTGCCAATCGGCTGCGGTCCAACGATCTCAAACAGATTCGGCTCTATTACAAGATCGCCATGGAGCCGTTGGCCAAGTCGCTGCTGGCCGAGGATGTCATCGAGAAGGTCGACGCCCACAGCTTCTTCGTTGGCGGCCCCGATCACGAGATCATCAAGCGGCAGGTGAAGACCGGCAAGAAGCTCCTGAGCTTCGTTCCCGTCAACTTCAGCCAGATCCCCCGCCTGTTCGAGGAGATCATCGCGCTCGACACCTTCATCGTGACCGTCTCGCCGATGGACGGCGGCGGCTTTCTCTCGTTGGGCACGAACAACGATTTCGCCTCGACCGCCGCACGGCGATGCAAGCGCCTGATCGTCGAGGTCAATCGCAACATGCCGCGGGTGTTCGGACAGTCGCAGATTCACGTGAGCGAAGTGGCTGCAATCGTTGAAAACCACGTGCCCCTGATCGAGGCGGGTGTCGCCGAGCCATCGCCCGAGGGACGCGCCATCGGCGCCCTGGTGGCGCCCATGGTGCCGAACGGCGCCACGATCCAGCTCGGCATCGGCAAGATACCTTCGGGCGTTGCGATGGCGCTCGAGAACCATTCGGACCTCGGCATTCACACCGAGTTGTTCTCGCCGGCCATGGCCGAGCTGGTCCGCAAGGGCGTGATCACGGGCGCGCGCAAGACCCTCCACCCCGGCAAGCACGTTTTTACCGTGGCCTTCGGCACGACCGAGTCCTATGCCTTCATGAACGACAACAGTGCCTTCGAGAGCTACGCGTCGTCCTACGTGAACGACATCCGGGTCATTGCGCAGCACGACGACTTCATCTCGGTCAATACGGCGATCGAGATCGACCTCTATGGTCAGGTCAATGCCGAGTTCATCGGCGAGCACGAATACAGCGGATCGGGTGGCCAGTTCGACTTCGTCAAAGGCGCCTCGCTGGCGAAGCGCGGCAAGTCGATCATCGCGATTCAGTCGACGGCGCGGAAGGGAACGGTCTCCAGCATCGTGCCGAAGGTCGCGATGGTCACCGACCTTCGCATGGACGTCGAATGGGTGGTCACCGAACACGGTGCGGTGAACCTGCGCGGGAAGTCGACCAAGGAACGCGCGCTCGCGTTGATCGGAATTGCCGATCCGGCCTTTCGCGACGAGCTGATGTCGGCGGCCCGCAAAGTCACGTTGATCTGAGGATCGATCGCATGCCGCTGATCCGGACTTCGCTTGCCGAGAAGATCGGCACCATCGCGTTCGACCATGACGACAAGCGCAACGCCCTCGGCGCCGACCTGATCGCCGAGGTGATCGCGGCCCTGGATGCCTTCAAGGCCGATGGCGCACGCGTGGTCGTGTTGCGCAGCGCCTCCGGTGGCAAGGTCTGGTCGGCCGGTCACGATGTCGGCGAGCTGCCGAGGGCGGACGTCGACCCGCTGCCCTATAGCGATCCACTCGAACAGTTGCTGCGGGCGGTCAAGGCGTTCCCGGCGCCGGTGATCGCCATGGTCCGCGGTTCGGCATGGGGTGGCGCCTGCGATCTGGTCATGGCCTGCGACCTCGTGATGGGCGACGAGACCTGCGCCTTCGCCATCACGCCCGCGAAGCTGGGGTTGCCGTACAACGTCGCCGGAATTCTCAACTTCATGAGTCGCCTGCCGCTCACCGTGGTGAAGGAGATGTTCTTCTCGGCGAATCTCATTCCGGCCGACCGGGCCGAGCGCGTCGGTATCGTCAACCGGGTCGTCCCGGCGGCCGCGCTCGAGGCGGAAACCTACGCGATGGCAAGGACGATCGCGTCGCGTTCCTCCAAGGCGATTGCCGCCTCCAAGGAGGCCATCCGTGTGCTGAGCGAATCGGTGCCGATCAACCCGGCCATATACGAGTATCTCCATGGCCTGCGTCGGGACGTCTATTTCGGCCCAGACTACCATGAAGGCACGGCCGCGTTCATGGAGAAGCGCGCGCCCAAGTTCTGAGACGGTGCTGGTCCGACCAGGAGATTGTCGTCTTCCCGTGAGCCTGGTCGAGCGGCTGGTTGGCCGGCGAGGCGTTGTGGGCAGAAGGGCGGGCTGCGATCAGAGTGTCAGTTCTCTCTTCTTGATCTGCCAAGTACTGCCGCAATCGATCAAGTGAAGCTCGACCTTTCCATGTTGGAAGCTGTTTAGCAGTGTCAGGACAGGAGACTTTGGCGCGGCCGTGCGCGACAGTCGGCGCCGGCATGGGCGAGAACAACAAGAACACGGCGAGTTCGTTCCGGCAGGTGCTGCGGACCAGTCCGATGGATTTCTGGCGCCTGTGGTACGTCGGCTTCGTCGTCACCACCGTGCGCTGGCTCGAAACGGTCGCCATGGGCATCGTCGTCTATCAGCAGACCGGCTCCGCTCTGGTCGTCGCCATGATCACCATGCTCCGCCTGGTCCCGATGGGCCTGTTCGGCGCCTTCCTCGGGGCCTTCGCCGAACGGTTCGACCGCCGCCTGACCCTGGCCGGCCTCGTCGGCCTCATGATGGTCACCTCGGCCCTGCTCTCCGTCGTCGCTTTCAGGGGAGCCCTGGAAGTCTGGCACCTCGCCGTCGCCAGTTTCATCAACGGCTGCGGCTGGGCCACCGACAATCCGCTCCGGCGCGTGATGATGGGCGAGGTCATGGGTCGCGATCGCATGGCCATCGCCATGGCGCTCGATGTCGGCGCCGGCAATGTGAGCCGCATGGTAGGGCCCGCCGTCGGCGGCCTGCTGCTGGCGGGCGTCGGCATCGAAGGGGCCTTCCTGCTGAGCGTGGCACTGTACGCGACGGCCGTTGCCGCCACCTTGATGGTGCAGAGCCACATCCCGTCCTCGCCCGGTGCGGGGGCCGTGCTCGCCCGCACCTGGGAGGGCGTGGCGCTCATCTTTTCCGACCGCCGCCTCGGCGCGATCATGGCGGTCACCGTCATCTACAATGTCTTCGGCTGGCCCTTCACCAGCATGATCCCGGTGATCGGCACCGACCGGCTGCTGCTCGGCCCCGAAGGCGTCGGCCTGCTCACCAGCATCGACGGCGTCGGCGCCTTCGCCGGCTGCTTCCTGCTGGCGCTGTGGCTGACGCCGGGCTGGCATGCCCGCGCCTATGTCGGCGGCACGGCCGCCTACCTGGTCGGGCTGATCAGCTTTGCGGCGGCGCCCACGCCGCTGCTGGCGGGTGTGGCGCTGCTGGTGACCGGCCTCGCCGGCGCCACCTTCGCCACCCTGCAGGCCACGCTCGTCTATCTCGCGGCGCCGATAGAAATGCGCTCGCGCATCCTGGGTGTGCTCTCGGTCTGCATCGGCACCGGCCCGATCGGCTTCGTCTGGCTGGGCTGGCTCGCCGATCTCATCGGAGCGCCCGAGGCCACGGCGATCACCGGCGTGATGGGCCTGCTGGCGCTCGCCGCGACCTGGCCGCTTTGGCGGAAGATTTGAGAAGGAGCCGAAATCCCGGACGTCAGTAGTAGGCTTTCTCCGACTTTGGCGGATCAATGATGATAGAAGTCAAACGCTCTTCGCTGGGTCCGCTACGGACGCGATTGCGGATATTGTGTTCCAGCACGGAAAGCTCCGATGCGGCGAAAAAATCGTCGCGATCCTCGCCGGTTTCGAAGTAGCGACCGAGATGGCGTCGGCTGAAATCGCCGAGGAAGATTGCCGACATTTCCGAATCATGGTTCTTCAGAAACGCGAAAGGCCGGTCATCCTTGCGCAGAAGAAGACCAATCAGCCTGATTGCCTTGTAGATCAGCGAACTGTCATGAAACATGACTGCCGAATCCGTCTTCATCATCGGCAGGGCCCACAGGAAATCGCGGAAGCAGGCCTGGTCAGTATGCTCGCCGTCGATGAAAGCGAGATCAAACCGACGATCGGACGGCGGCAGCGTGTCGATTGACCCATCGTGAGTCGTCAGCTTCGTCGTTGCCAACCCCGCCTCGTGCAAGCGGTCGAGCATCGACTGGGTGGTGATGCCGGCATAGTCGAACAGAGCGCCGCGTTCATCGGGCAGGGTCTTGCCGCGCTCGTCGATGGACAGGATCGACGTGCAGGCTGGGTCCCTGAGAAAGGGCGCCAAGCTACCGCCGAGAAAGGACCCAATTTCCAGGTAGTCGTAGCAGGGCGCGAAGTCACCCATCAGCCGCTGCGCAGCGAGAAGGAACTCCTTGTCACGGATGCTGCTCTGCGACTCGATGGGAAAGAGGAGAGCAATTTCGGAAGTTTTCGGCATTGTGACGAACCGCCCGGGAAGCAACCAACGAGGAGGGCGATGACATGGGGGAAAGCATCGTGCAAAGCAAGCCTTGTCAAACGATTTGGCGATCGACAGCAAGCTTCTTGGCTGCGACGTCGTCGCCATTCGGGTCGAGGCAGTCAGTGCCCGAGATAGCTGCGCCGCAGATCGGGATCGCGGGCGAGGTCGCCGGCGCTGCCGGACAGCGCGATGCGGCCGTTCTCCAGCACATAGGCGCGGTGGGCGATCGCGAGGGACTGCACGACATTCTGTTCGACCAGCAGGATCGCGAGCCCCTGCTGGTTGAGGCGCCCGATCAGGCCGAACATCTCTTCGACCAGGAGCGGCGACAGGCCGAGCGAAGGTTCGTCGAGGATCAGCAGCCGCGGCTCGCCCATCAGGCCGCGACCGATCGCGAGCATCTGCTGCTCGCCACCTGAGAGGGTGCCGGCGGATTGGCTGAGGCGCTCGCGCAGGCGCGGAAAGGTCTCCAGCACCCGCTCCAGATTGGCGGCACGGTTGGGCTTGCCGCGGCGATAGCTGCCGAGCTCGAGATTGTCGCGCACCGACAGGGTGGGAAAGACGCGGCGGCCTTCCGGCACCTGCACCAGGCCCGCCTCGACGATGCGCATGGAGGACGCGCCCGTGATCTCCGTGCCGTCGAACCGGATCTCCCCGCCGAACGGCCGATAGAGGCCCGAGACATTGTTGTTTAGCGTCGACTTGCCGGCGCCGTTGCTGCCCAGCAACGCCACGATCTCAGCCCCGCCGACGGTGAGGTCGACGCCGCGCAACACCTCGATGGCGCCATAGCCGGCGCGCAGGGACGAAATCTCAAGCACGAAGCACCTTGGCGGCGCCGTGGCCGAGATAGGCTTCGATGACGGCTTCATTGTCGGCAATGGCCGCCGGCGTGCCTTCGGCGATCATGCGGCCCTGGTTCAGCACGTAGACACGCTCTGCGAGCGACGTCACGGCCTGCATGACGTGCTCGATCAGCAGGATGGTGACGCCGGCGGCTCGAATGTTGCGGATGACGCCCACGATCTCGACGATCTCCGTCGGGTTGAGCCCGGCCATCACCTCGTCGAGCAGCAGGAGCCGCGGGCCGGTCGCCAGGGCGCGCGCGAGTTCGAGCCGCTTGCGGCCGGCGACGGTGAGGTCGGCGCCACGCTGCTCGAGCTGGTCCTTCATGCCCACCAAGCCGGCCACCGCCTCGGCCTCGCGCGCGGCCAGGCGGCGGTCGGCGGTGTGCAGATAGGCGCCGACCATGATGTTCTCGCGCACGCTGATACCGGCGAAGGGCTGGGTGATCTGGAAGGTGCGGACCATGCCGGCCGCGCAGATGCGATGCGGGGCCAGGCCGGTGATGGCCTTGCCCTCGAAGGAAACCGTGCCGGCGTCGGGCCGGTGGAAGCCGGCGATGGTGGCGAACAGGGTCGTCTTGCCGGCGCCATTGGGGCCGATCAGGCCCACGATCTCTCCCGAGGCCACGTCGAGAGAGGCGCTGTCCACGGCCTTGAGGCCGCCGAACGACTTCGAGATGTCGCGCACCTCAAGCATGGCGCGGCCTTCTGCGGAACAGGCTCATCAGCCCGTCGGGCAGGCGCGCCACGATCAGGATCAGCATGATGCCGTAGACGATGAGGCTGAGCGGCTGGACGTTCTTGAGGGCCGGCACGACGCTGGCCAGCCAGCGCGTCACCTCGTTGATGCCCATCAGGGTGAACGAGCCGATCAGCGGCCCGAAGATCGTGCCCGCGCCGCCCACCATGCTGACCAGCAGCATCTCGACCGACTTGTCGACGCCGAAGGCGATACCGGGATCGATGTAGAGATACTTCTGTGCGTAGAAGGTCCCGCCCGCCGCGCACATCGCGCCCGACAGAGTGAGGACCTTCACCTTCTCGGCGAAGACGTCGATGCCCAGCGCCCGAGCCGCATCCTCGTTCTCGCGGATCGCCACCAGCCGCGCGCCGAAGCGGCTGCGCGTGAGCTGCCAGGCGATCAGCAGCGAGACGATGCAGAGCAGCAGGGCGAGATAGTAGATCCAGATCGGGTCCTTGAACTGGAAGTTGGCCGGGCTCGGGTCGGCCTTGATCAGCATGCCGAGCCCGCCCTTCGTGAAGGGCACCGAGTTGGCGAGGATGCGGAAGACTTCGGCGAAGGCCAGCGTGATCAGCGCAAAATAGGAGCCGCGCAGCCCGGCGCGGAACGAGAGCACGGCGATCATCCAGCCGACGGCACCGCCCGCCGCCATGGCGGCGATCCAGGCGATCCAGGGATTCCAGCCCCAGGTCACCTGCAGGATGGTCGAGGTGTAGGCGCCGGTGCCGAAGAATACGACATGGCCGAACGAGGTCTGGCCCGCGAAGCCGCCCGCGATGTTCCACGACTGGCCGATGAAGGCGGTGAAGAAGACCAGCATGCCGACGGTGACGAGATAGTTCGGCACCAGCAGCGGCCAGGCCAGCGCCGCGGCGAGCCCGACGACGCAGAGGAGCGCGACGCGGCTCATGCCTTGCTCCCGAACAGGCCGGTGGGCTTCAGCAGCAGGATCAGGATGAAGATCAGCGAGATGCCGATCTGGCCGAGCTGCTCACCGAGGAACAGGCCGCCCAGCGATTCGGTGATGCCGATGATGAAGCCGCCGACGGCCGCGCCGGCGAAGCTGCCCATGCCGCCCAGCACGACGATGGTGAAGGCCACGAGCACGAAGGCGTGGCCCGACGACGGCGTCACATAGTAGGTCGGCATCAGCAGGCAGGCCGCGGCACCGAGGCAGGCGATGCCGATGCCGTAGGAGACGGCGAAGACGTTCTCGACATCGATGCCGACCAGGCGCGCGCCCTGCCTCTCCCTGGCGACGGCGCGGATCGCCTTGCCCATGTCGCTCTTTGCCATGTAGAGGCCGAGCGCCGCGCAAATCACCAGCGAGGCGCCGAACGAGATGATCTTGGGCAGCGGCAGGAAGGCGGCGCCGATCTCGACGAAGGTGCCGGCATAGGGCACGTCGATGGTCTGGGTGTCGCCGCCGAAGAACAGCAGTGCGACATTGTCGATCACGATCGAGAGGCCGAGCGTGATCAGCAGGATGTTCTCGTCGCGGCCGTGATTGTAGCGGCCGATCAACAGGCGGTAGAGGACGAAGCCGAAACCGAAGGCGCCGGCGATGACCACCGGCAGGGCGGCATAGGGATCGATGCCGATCAGTCGCCAGAGATAGAAGACGGCATACATGGCCAGCATCAGCAGGCTGCCATGCGCGAAGTTGATGATGTGCAGCACGCCGTAGATCAGCGTCAGGCCGACGGCGACCAGAACGTAGATTCCGCCGGCCAGAAGGCCGTTCAGGACGCCCGCGAAGAGAAAGGCGGGATCGAACACGCCTTCAGAGTCTTTCGGCTTCGGGTTGAACCATACCTCTCATCCTGAGGAGGCCCGAAGGGCCGTCTCGAAGGATGGGCAGCAGACGCGGTGCTCGTGCCCACCCTTCGAGACGCTCGCTGCGTTCGCTCCTCAGGGTGAGGCATCTGTGGGAAAGTTCGGCCCGACTTGACCTCACGCCAAAGCCCTTAGAGCTTCGGCTTGGGGAACACCGCCTTGGCCGAGGCGAATTCCTCGGGCGCGATCACCTCGATGTCGCCCTTGAGGGACTGCATGGTCGCCGGCCGCCCGCCCTGGTTCTGGCCGTTGACGAACTTCGTGGGCCCATAAGGCATCAGCTCGGCCTTGAAGGTCGAGGCGGCCAGCGCCGCGATGAGCTTCTCCTTGTCGGCTGAACCCGCATGCTCCAGCGCATCGGCCAGCAGCATGACATTGGTGTAGGTGAGATAGACCTCGAAGGTGAACAGGGCGCCGGTGGCCTCGACACGCTTCTTCAGCGCCTGGGCCTGCGGGCTCTTCGGGTTGTACCAGTGGTTCACGTCCATCATGTACTGGGAGACGTCGGGCATCTCCTTGACGAATTTGTAGTTGAAGCCGCCGCCCAGGATCGAGAAGAAGCCCGCAACGTTCACCTTCTGCTGGTAGAGGGTGCGCGCCAGCAGCATGTACTCGTTGCCGTAGTTCGACATCATGACGATGTCGGGCGCCAGCGAGCGGATGCGCAGCGCGATGTTGTCGAAGTTGCGCGTCGGATTGTCGTGCGCGATCAGCTCCTTCGCCGCGATGCCGATCGACGGCAGCTTGGTGGCGAGCAGCTTGGCCGTGCCGGTGCCGAACTCGCCCGATTCGTGGACGATGACCGCCGTCTTGGCGACGTTGTTGGCGGCCTTGTTCAGCGCCCCCAGCGAGGCGATGCCGTCGTCGACGCAGACGCCGAAGCCCGGCTTCAGGCGGAACACGTTCTTGAGGCCGCGGCTCATCAGCAGGTCGGAGGCGCCGACATCGACCAGGAAGGGCGTGCCGTATTTGGCGGCGGCCTGGCTGGCGGCGATGCCGACCGGGCTCTGGAAGCAGCCGATATAGGCGGCAACGCCCTGCTCGTTCATCTTCTCGACTTCGCTGACGCCGACCTCGACCTTGGACTGGCTGTCGCCCAGCAGCGCCTCGAGCTTCGCGCCACCCATCGACTTGATGCCGCCCGCCTTGTTCACGTCCTCGATGGCCATGGTGCCGCCCAGACGGCTCTGCTGGCCGTTATAGGCGACGAAGCCGGTGACCGGATGGATCATGCCGACCTTCACGGCGGCTGGCTGGGCACCGACCAATCCGGGAGCGCCGATGGCACCCGCCAGGACCGTACTGCCGGCCAGGAAGGTCCGGCGTGAAACCGCCTGCGTCCGTTGCTTGGTCATGAAACTCTCCCGGGAGATCAACGAGCGAAGATCGAGCGTATGTCGGCGATGGCATCCAGAGCCAGAATCTTCTTGCGCATTTCGTCCGCGACTTCGTGAGGCAACATCCGTGCCGCGAGCGAGAAGTACTTCCCGGTAAGCTCGTCGCGCGAGTAGGGGTCCCGGTCGTCGCCGCGGTTGCTTTCGACGGCGGCCGTGAGCGTCCGCCCGTCGCGCAGCCTGAGATCGACCCGGGCCGGGCGGAATTCCGGTAGCCTGGCCGTCATCGCCTCGTCCTCGGTCACGAAGACGCGCCTGGCGAGGGCCAGCACCCGCTCGTCGCGCAGGGCGTCCCAAGTGAAGTTCTCGACCCGCGAGGAACCGCGCACCAGGCGTGTCGCCACGGCGAAGGGCACGGAGAACTTGCCGGCCAGCGTGTTGCGCGGCGCCTGGTCGTCGAGCTCGGCGGCGTAGAGATAGCTCGCCACATCCACGCGCTCGACCGCGTCCGCAGCGACGGCTTCCTGCGCGAGCAGGAGGTCGAGCGCGTCGAGCGCGCCGTGATTGTAGCGGCAGCAGGAATGGAGCTTGAAATAGTTCTGGTCGATCTGCCAGTCGCGGCCGAGCCCGTCGATCATGCGCGCCGTGTCGAAGCGCTCGGAGACGACCTTGCCGAACACACTGGACAGCCCGTCGCGCTCGCCGATGAAGCCCGTTTCGACGAGATCGATCGCCATCAGCGCCATGCGATTCGAGATGCCGGCATAGGCGTTCCGCACCGTGCCGCCCTCCAGCATCGTGCGCTTGGAGCTGGCGAGGGTCAGCGAGGAGGCGATGTTGATGGTCTCGCGGATTTGCGCCGCGTCGTAGCCAAGAAGCTTCGCGACGGCGGCCGCGGCGCCCACCGTGCCCCAGGTGCCGTGCGGATGCATGTCGGGGCGCAGGGAGGCCGCGATGCCGATGCGCGCGCCGACCTCATAGCCCAGGACCAGCGCCTCCATCGCCGCCTTGCCGGAGAGCCCCTTGATTTCGGCCATTGCCCAGACGGCGGGCAGGGCATGGATCGAGGGATGGCCCTTGGCGAAGCGGTTGCCCTCGTCCATTTCGAGGAAGGTGCCAGCGGTGCCGTTCAGGAAGGCGGCGGCGGCCGACACAGCCGTCTTGCCGGTGCCCATCACCGAGGCCTCGCCGACCGGGCTGACCGTGAGCCTGGCCGTCAACGCCTGCATCTCGGGCTCGGCCGCGCCGCCCACGATGGCCCCGATCGAGTCGAGGATGACGTAGGTCGTCTGTTCGACGGTGGCGGGCTTCAGGGTTTCGAGGCGGAAGTCCGCGATGAACTCCGCGAGCGTATCGAGCCAGAATTCGGTCACGCGATCAGCCCATCATCGTTTCGCGATAGTGCTTCGCCACATCGCCTGGCGTCGCCTGCCACACGTTGCCGAACCGCTCGACCCGGCGCAGCGCCTCGTCGAGATATTTGATGCGGTGCGCCATGCCCATCAGCCAGGGATGGATCGACAGGTTGAACACCTGGCCGCCCTCGTGATGCAGCAGTTCGAAGGCATCGCCCACGATGTCGGGGTAGCGCGTGGTGTTGATGCGCCGCAGCCAGAGCTGCTGCACGTCGTCCCATTCCGGCTGGTTCGGCAGCGAGACGAACTTGGCGCCGTCGCCGACATGCATCGGATAGGGCTGGTCGTCGTTGGGCCAGTCGAGGACATAGTCGAGGCCGGCCTCGGCCAGCAGCTTCGGCGTGCGCTGGCTCTCGCCAAATTCCTGGCCGAGCCAGCCCTTGGGCGCCGTGCCTGTGGCTTTCTCGATGGCGGCGATCGAGGTCGCGATCTCCTGCTTCTCCTCGGCCTCGCTCATCTTCGAGCTGATGATGCGGTTGGCCGAGACGCCGTGACCGATGATCTCGTAGTTCCGCTTGCGGAACTGCTCCATCAGGAAGGGATAGCGTTCGGCCGCCATCGCATTGACGGCCACGCCGGCGCGGATCTGGTAGCGATCGAGCACGTCGAGGACACGGAAGATGCCGGTGCGGTTGCCGTATTCGCGCTGCGTCCAGGTGCGGTAGTCGGGATGGTAGGTGCCGAACTCGCCGGTGAAGCGGCTGTCCCTCACCACGCCGTCGGGCGGCAGCAGCTCGTAATATTCGAGATGGAGCACGACGTAGAAGGCGACGCGGGCGTTGCGCGGCCAGTTGAGCTTCGGCCGCTTCGGATAGGGGGAGTAGTCGTACCAGGGATTGTCCATCCCGGCGGGCAGCGGCGGCGGGTTCTTGGGAACGGTGCTCATGTCACGCCTCCTTCCCGAGATGCTGCTGGTAGGGTTTCAGCCCGTTGGCGACATACCAGTCGAGGATTTCCTCGGCGGTGCAGACCCAGGCATCCTTGTGCTGGCGGATATAGGACAACGCGCGGTCGAGGTGCTTCAGCCGGTGCGGCGCGCCCATCATGTAGGGATGCAGCGCGAGGCACATGACGCGGCCGTTCTCGCCGCCCTCGCGATAGACCGTGTCGAAATGGTCGATGATCATCTGGGCGAATTCCTCGGCCTCGACCGGCTGGCGGTAGATCATCGCGTCGTTGAGATCCATCGAATAGGGCACGTGGATCAGCGGGCCGTGCTTGGTGGCGAGCGGTGTCGGCTGGTCGTCATGATAGAAGTCGCAGAAGTACTCGAGGCCGGCTTCCTTCACGAGGTCGGGCGTGTTCAGCGTGTTGGAGACCGCCGGCGAGAACCAGCCGCGCAGCTTGCGGCCGGTGAGGCGCAGGTGCGTCGCCTTGCTGTGCTCGATGACCTCGCGCTCCTCCTGTTCGCTGTAGCCCCAGTGATAGCGCGTGTTGAAGTAGCCGTGGCTCATATACTCCCAGCGGCGCGCTTCCATCGCCTCGAGGATCTCGGGATACATCTCGATCACCGACATCGAGAGCGAGACGGTGCAGCGGATGCTGTGCTTGTCCAGCACCTCGAACATGCGCCACAGGCCGACCCGGTTGCCGTAGTCGCGCCCGCCATAGCCCAGCACGTCGGGATGCGGCACGCGCGGCCACGGATTGCGCACGCGGACCTCGGCTGGAATATATTCGTAGTGCTCGATGTTGGGGCAGACCCAGACTGCGACCCGCGCATTGTTGGGCCAAGAGAGCTTCGGTCGTTCGACGATGGGGGAATAGCCGAATCGATAGGGGTCCATCCGGGGACTTTCTTTCTTTGGTTGGCATGATGAGTGCAACACGTGTTGCGTTGCACTTCAACGCCCAGCATCCTGTTCGCATGGCGGATAACGTTCGGTTCACCCTCAATGACAGGCCAGTGGAGATCGTCGGCGTTCCGCCGATGACGACCCTGCTCGACTGGCTGCGCGACCATCGCGGCCTGCGCGGCACCAAGGAGGGCTGCGCGGAAGGCGATTGCGGCGCCTGCACCGTGGTACTGGAACGCGAGGGCCGCCGCGACGCGGTGAATTCCTGCATCGTCCTGCTGGGCCAGCTCGACGGCCAGTCGGTGCGCACGGTCGAAGGGCTGCGGGGCGCCGACGGCGGGCCGCATCTGGTCCAGACCGCGATGGCCGAAGCCGATGCCACGCAATGCGGCTTCTGTACCCCTGGCTTCGTCATGTCGGCCGTCGCTTATGCGAGCAGCGGCGGCACGGCCGACCCCGAAGCGATCCACGAAGCGCTGGCGGGCAACCTCTGCCGCTGCACCGGTTATCGGCCGATCGTCGAGGCGATGACGCGGATCGCCGGCCTCGCCGTCGAGCCGCCGCCTGCACCCTCTCTCGAAGCGCGAACGGGGTCGGTGGCATTCGATGGCGCCTTCTTCGCGCCGCGCAGTCTCGAGGAGCTCCTGGCCCTGCGCTCGGCTCATCCGGACGCGTTGCTGCTGGCCGGCGGCACCGATCTCGGCCTGCTGGCCAGCCGCGAGCGCAAGCCGCCGAAGGCCGTGATCCATCTTGCGCACGTGCCCGAGCTGGCGGCGATCTCTGCGACCGCGGACAAGATCACGATTGGCGCGGCAGTCACCTATGAAGCCGCTGCGCCAACCCTGATCGAGACTTTTCCCGCGCTGCGCGCCTATCTCTCGCGGCTGGGGTCGCGGCAGATCCGCAACATGGGCACGATCGGCGGCAATATCGGCACGGCCTCGCCGATCGGCGACATGCCGCCGGTGCTGCTGGCGCTGGAAGCCAGCCTGACGCTGGTGTCGAAGCGGGGCACCCGCGAAGTCCTGCTGGACGATTTCTTCCTCGACTATCGCAAGACCGCGCTGGCGCCCGACGAGATCATCCTGAACCTCTCGATGCCGCGCCTGTGGGAGGGCGAGACCTTCCACTGCGACAAGGTGAGCAAGCGCCGCGACCAGGACATCTCGACCGTCGCCGGCGCCTACCGCGTACGCATCCGCAACGGCAAAATCGAGGATGCGCGACTGGCCTTCGGCGGCATGGCGGCAACGCCGCGCCGCGCGCCCGCGGCCGAAGCGGCCCTGCTGAAGGACGGTTTTGCGGCCGCGATCGCTGCCATCGAGACGGACTTCACGCCGCTCGACGACTGGCGCGGCTCGGCCGCCTATCGTTTGAGGATCGCGGCCAACCTGCTGCGGCGGCTGGAACTGCGCCTCGCCGAGCCGGGGCGCGTGTTGGAGGTCGAGGCGCTGTGAGCGGCAAGGTCCATACGGCGCAGCGTCACGACAGCGCCCTGAAGCACGTCACCGGGCAGGCACTCTATATCGACGACATGCCCGAGCCGCCGGGCACCTTGCACGGCGCCCTGGTCCTGAGCCGGGTCGCCTGCGGCAAGCTCGTGCGGCTCGACACAGCCTTTGCCGCTTCGATGCCGGGCGTGGTGGCGGTACTGGGGCCCCAGGACATTCCCGGCCGCAACGATATCGCGGCCATCGGCAAGAACGAGCCGCTGTTCGCCACCGACCGGATCGAGTTCGCCGGCCAGACCCTGGCGATGGTTGTCGCGGAGAGCCTCGACACCGCGCGGGCGGCCGCCGAGAAGGTCGTCGTGGAGATCGAAGCCGAGGAGGCGGTCCTCGACATCGAGACGGCGCTCGCCCGCGAATCCTACGTGCAGGCGCCGGCCACGATCGTGCGCGGCGATCCGGAGACGGTGCTGGCTAGCGCGCCGCATCGGATCACGGCCGAATTCAGCGTCGGCGGGCAGGAGCATTTCTATCTCGAGGGTCAGATCGCCTTCGCGCTGCCCGGCGAAGATGGCGACATCACCGTCCATTCCTCGACCCAGCATCCGACCGAGGTCCAGCATGTCTGCGCCCGGCTGCTGGATTGCGACTTCAACCGTGTGACGGTGGTGGTGCGCCGCCTGGGCGGCGGCTTCGGCGGCAAGGAGAGCAACGCCTCCTGGGTCGCGGCGGCGGCGGCCGTCGCGGCGAGCCATACCGGCCGGCCGGTGAAGCTGCGGCTGCCGCGCGAGGTCGACATGCTGACGACCGGCAAGCGCCATGGTTTCGACTATCGCTACACGGTGGGCTTCGACGACGATGGCCGTGTGCTGGCGCTCGATGCCGTGCTGGCGGCCGATGCCGGCTGGAGTCTCGACATGACTCCCGGTGTCGTGACGCGGGCGCTCACCCATACGGACAACGCCTACTGGATTCCGCATTTCCGGGCCGTGGGCTACGCCTGCCGCACCAACAAGCAGTCGAACACGGCGTTCCGCGGCTTCGGCGGGCCGCAGGGCGTCGTGGTGATGGAGGATGCGCTCGACCGGATCGCGCTTCATCTCGGCCGCGATCCGGTCGAGGTGCGCGCGCTCAACTTCTATGCCGAGGGCCGGGACGAGACGCCCTACGGCCAGACGGTCGACGAGAATCATCTGGAACGCTGCTGGGCCGAAGTGAAGGCCGGCGGCGAACTGGAGCGGCGGCGTGCCGAGATCGATGCCTTCAATGCGACCAACCCGGTGCTGAAGCGCGGGCTGGGGCTCTTCCCCCTGAAGTTCGGCATCTCCTTCAACCTGCCGCACATGAACCAGGCCGGCGCACTGGTGCATGTCTATACCGACGGTTCGATCCGCCTGAACCATGGCGGCACCGAGATGGGGCAGGGGCTGTTCATCAAGGTGGCCCAGGTGGTGGCCGAAGTGTTCAAGGTCGATGTCGAGCGCATCCGGCCCTCCGCCACCTCGACCGCCGAAGTCCCTAACACTTCGCCGACCGCGGCCTCGACGGGCTCGGACCTCAACGGCTGGGCGGCCTGGGACGCGGCGAACACGATCCGTAGCCGCATGGTAGCCTTTGCCGCCGAGCATTTCGGCGTGGCCGAAGCCGACATCGAATTCGCCGACGGCAACGTGCGCATCGCCAGGCCCGGCAGCAACCAGGTGCTGAGCTTCGGCGAGCTCGCCAAGCTCTGCTGGCTCGGCCGGGTCTCGCTTTCCGCGACCGGCTACTACAAGACGCCGAAGATCCATTGGGATCCCGTCGCGATGCATGGCCGGCCGTTCTTCTACTTCTCCTTCGGCGCGGCGATGGCGGAAGTCGCGATCGATACTCTCACCGGGGAGAGTCGCGTCCTGCGCGCCGACCTCGTCCAGGATTGCGGCGAATCGCTCAATCCCGCCATCGACCTCGGGCAGATCGAGGGTGCCTTCGTGCAGGGCCAGGGCTGGCTCACCTGCGAGGAACTGTGGTGGGATGCGAAGGGCCGGCTGCGCACGGCCGGCCCGTCGACCTACAAGATCCCCGGCAGCCGCGACGTGCCCCCGGTGTTCAATGTCAGGCTGCTCGACCATGCGCCGTCGCGCGAGGCCACGATCTTCCGCTCCAAGGCAGTGGGCGAACCGCCGCTGATGCTGGCGACCGCGGTGTGGACGGCGCTCAAGGATGCGATCGGCGCGGCGGGCAACGGCCGGGTGCCGGTACGGCTCGACGCGCCGGCTACGCCCGAGCGCGTGCTCGCGGCGGTCGAGCAGGTTCGTCGGGAGACCCGAACAGCCGCTCCATGAGCTGGACCAGGGTGCGGTCCATCTCGCGACGCGCGGCCTTTTCATCCTTGGCTTCGGCGACCCACAGAGCGGCTTCGTTGAAGGCGCCGGACAGCAGGAAGGTGATCGGCTCGACGCTGAGGGTCTGATCCGGGCGTGCAGCGAGGACAGCGGCCACGCCCTCGCGCAGCGAGCGCAGTCCATGCGGCGCATCGATCTCGCGCCAGCGGTGCCAGCCCAGCACGGCAGGCGCATCTATCAGGTAGATGCGGCGCACGGCGGGATCGAGACAGGCATCGATGAAGGCGCGCGTGCCCTCGATCAGCGCCTGCAGGGGATCGCCGGCGGGCTCCGCCCTCTTGTCGATCGCCGCCGCGATCTCGCTCGCCACCTCTTCCACTATGGCCTCGAACACGGCGCGTTTGTCCTTGAAGTGATAGTAGAGCGCGCCGCGCGTCACCTCGGCCCGCTGCACGATCTCCTCGGTCGCCGCGGCGTCGTAGCCGGAGGCGGCGAAGATCAGCCGCGCTTCCCGCAGCAACGTCGCGCGCGTGACGGCCAGCCGCTCCGCCTGGGTCCGGGGTCTTGACATACATACAACCTGTATCTAAATCGCCGACATACCGATTGTAGGTAAATGGCCACAGAGGAGAGGGCAATGCAGCTCAGGGAGTTCTACACCGTGCTCTGCACCGACGACGTCGCCGGCACCGCTTCCTTCTGGGAAAAGCATTTCGGTTTCCGCCGCGCCTTCGAGGCCGACTGGTATGTCCATCTGACCGGCACGGACTCCGACAAGGCGAACCTCGCCATCCTCGACTATCGCCACGAGACGATTCCCGCGCCGTTCCGCAAGAAGGCATCGGGCGTGCTGATCAACGTCGAGGTCGACGATGTCGATGCGCTCTATGCCCAGGCGCAGGCGGCCGGACTGAAGATTCACCTGCCGCTGCGTGACGAGCCTTTCGGCCAGCGGCACTTCATCACCGAGGATCCCAACGGCATCGCCATCGACGTGATCAAGCCGATTCCGCCCAGCGCGGAGTTCGCCCAGCAATACGCGCCGGACTCGCTGCCCCGCTGATCGATGGATAAGGTGTCGCCCGATTTTGAAGCTTTCGGGAGGACAAGATGGACGTACGTATGGATGGCCGCGTGGCCGTGATCACCGGCGCGAGCACGGGCCTGGGCCTCGCCATGGCCAAGGAGTTCGCGGCGTCGGGCGCATCGGTGGCGCTGCTGGCGCGCAAGCAGGACGCGCTGACTGCCGCCAAGGCCGAAGTGCAGAAGGCGGCCGGCAAGGCCAACATCAAGATCGAGGCCTATTCCTGCGACGTCGCGAAGGCCGCGCCCATCGCCGACACCTTCAAGAAGATCGAGGCCGAGTTCGGCAAGGTCGACATCGTCGTGAACAATGCGGGCATCAGCCACGCCAAGTCGTTCGAGACCGTGACCGACGAGGACTGGCAGGGCGACCTCGACCTCAAGCTGTTCGCCGCCATCCGTCTCAGCCGCGCGGCGATCCCTGGCATGCGTGAGCGCAAGTGGGGCCGCATCGTCAACGTGCTGAACATCGGCGCCAAGGCGCCGACCGCCAACTCGACGCCGACCAGCGTCAGCCGTGCCGCGGGCCTCGCGCTCACCAAGGCGATGAGCCAGGAACTCGCCAAGGACAACATCCTCGTCAACGCGATGCTGGTGGGCCTGATCGAGAGCGACCAGTGGCAGCGCCGTCACAAGACCGCGGCGGGCGAGGGCAAGACCTACGAGGAGTTCCTGGCCGGCATGGCCAAGGGCCGCATCCCGCTCGGCCGCATGGGCAAGGCCGAGGAATTCGCCCGCATGGCCTGCTTCCTCTGCTCCGATGCCGGCTCCTTCATCACCGGCGTCGCCATCAACGTCGACGGCGGCGCGAGCCCGGTGGTCTGACCTTCTTCTCCTCCCCCGTCACACGGGGGAGGTAATTGCTTAGAGCCGGTTGCCCGCTGGCGTCACGTTCCACTGGCGGCGCAGCTCGTCGAGGTCGTGCTCGACCCAGTCCCAGACGCTCCACTCGGGGTCGAACAGGTCGGCCGTCATCTCCGCGCCGCGCGCCCAGGCGTGCCAGAACTCGTCGGGATCGAGGCCGCCTTTGCCGGCATGGCCCACGTCGTTCATCTGCTCGCCGAAGTGAAAGAAGAAGATCACCGGCAGGATGTGGCCGCTCATCGGATTGATGGGATGCATGCCGGCTGTGAAGGTCGAGACGAGGAGCTCGCCGCGCGCGCTGGTGTCGTAGCCCGAGATCACATGCGTCGAATCGTGCGCCGTGCCGAAGGCGGCGTTCAGCGCCGCCGGGTCACCCGGGAAGGGATAGCCGTTGGTCTTGTCGAAATCCCACAGCGCCTTGCCGAAGCTGTTCTGCGGCAGACCGCCCAGCGCCTCGTAGCGCGCGACCAGGCCGGGGTCGGCGTTGACGCCGGCATAGGGCCGGATCCAGGCGTTCGGATCGAGGCCCTCGGAGGAATGACTGAGCACGCTGTCGAAGTTCTTGCGCCACATGTCGGCGGCGGCCCAGGCGAGATGGCCCGAGGCCGCCTCGACGAGATCGGTGAGATAGTCGGCCTCGATGTCGAGGGCGCGGGAATAGTCCAGCACGCGCCTGAGCTTGCGGTGATCGAGCGTCCCGTCGACCATGGCCATGACGGCGAGATACTTCACCGCCTCCTCCGCCAGCGCGCGATCCTGCAGTGCCGCGACGAGGTCGGCCGGCTCGACGGCGGGAAGCGTGCCGAGATCGGTGAGGCCGCGGCGGCGCAGCAGATAGTGCCCCGCCGCCAGGATGCTCGCCGTGTCGGCGTAGCTGAGCGCGCGTCCGCCGGCCAGCGCCACCTGGCGCATGGCACCCAGGATGGTGTCGCTCTCGCGATGGCCGACGGCGCGCACGCGCTTTAGCGCAGCGGCTCGAGGATGCTCACATAGTTGGCGACGGCGGCACCGCCCATGTTGAACACGCCGCCCAGCTTCGCCTTGGGCAATTGCAGGCCTTCCGGCGCCGTGCCCGAGAGCTGCATCGCCGACATCACGTGCATGCTGACACCCGTGGCGCCGACCGGATGGCCCTTGGCCTTGAGGCCGCCCGAGACGTTGACCGGCAGCTTGCCGTCGCGCTCGACCCAGCCTTCGTGAATGGCGCGCTCGCCTTCGCCCGGCGCCGTCAGGCCCATCGCCTCGTACTCGATCAGCTCGGCCGAGGTGAAGCAGTCATGGCTCTCGACGAAGGAGAGGTCGAGCAGGTCGAGATGCGCCGACTTCAGCGCCCGCTGCCAGGCAAGCTGCGGTCCCTCGAACTTGATGATGTCGCGGCGGCTCATCGGCAGGAAATCGTTGACGTGCTCGGCGGCGCGGAAGGCGATCGCCTGCTTCATGCCGAGCGCCGTGCCGACGTCGGTCAGGATCACCGCCGCCGCGCCGTCGGTGACGGGCGAGCAGTCGGTGCGCTTCAGCGGGCCGGCGACGAACGGGTTCTTGTCCGACGGCGTGCGGCAGAACTCGTAGGCGAATTCCTTCTGGAAGTGCGCATAGGGGTTCTTCGCGCCGTTCCTGTGCGCCTTGACCGCGATCTTGGCGAGCGCATCGGACTTGTCGCCGTAGCGCTGGAAGTAGGCCGAGGTGATCTTGCCGAAGATGCCGGCGAAGCCCGCCTCGATGGTCGCTTCCTCGGCCACATAGGAGGCCTTGATCAGCACCTCGCCCGCCTGCGTGGAATTGAGCTCGGTCATCTTCTCGACGCCGACCACCAGGACGAAGCGCGCCTTGCCGGCCGCCAGGGTGTTGAGGCCCATGTGGATCGCGGCCGAGCCGGTCGCGCAGGCATTCTCGACGCGGGTCGAGGGCTTGAAGCGCAGGTCGGGATGGGCCTGCAGGGCCAGGGAGGAGTGGAACTCCTGTCGCACGAAGCCGCCGTTCATGTTGCCGACGTAGATGACGTCGACGTCTTTCGGCTCGATGCCGGCATGGGCGATGGCTTCGGACGCCGCCTTCACGATCAGCGACTCGCTGGTCTCGCCGTCGAGCTTGCCGAATTTGCCGTGGGACCAGCCAACGATGCACGCGGTCATGGAATGTCTCCTTGGTTCGTGGCGGCGACCCTAGACGCGGTCGTAGGGCCGGTCGAGAGGGTGCCATTATGTGCATATACACTTATACGCCGGCCCGGATCGCGCAAGAGGGCGATGCAAGAGCCTCCGCGCGGTCAGCGCGGCGCCCAAATTCCGCCGCGCGGCGGGTATTGACTGCATCCCTCAACCGGAGCCTCACTGGTACATGGCCGACCTTCCGCCGCCCGAGCGATCCTCCCCGCCGCAATCCACGCCGCGCTGGCCCTGGATCATGGGCGGGCTGCTGGGCGGGTTCTTCCTGCTCGCGGCTGGGCTCGGGTTGGGCTGGTACCTTTTCTACCGGCCGATCGTGAACGTCGCCGTCCAGCTGCCGGCCCCGCCGGCGCCCCCCGCGCCGGCCGGTCCCGATGCCGCGCAGGTCAAGGCGCTGGAGGAGCAGATCGAGAAGCAGAAGCTCGCGAACAAGCAGATCGAGGACCAGATCGCCACCTTGAAGGAGCGTCTGCGCGCCGATGTCTGCACCGCGAAAGATCCGGCGGGCAAGGCGGCGCCTGCTTCGACGCCCGCCCCGGCCGGCCAGAAGACCTGATTGGTAGACGGAACTTAACAAAAGAAACGTTGCTCGAGAGGGGAGCTCGCTTCACTCTGCCTGCCGGTTAATCAAATCGGGCGGGGGAGCGTGAGGCTGGCTGTAACTCGATGGCGGGGGGCGGCGTTCGCGGCGGGTCTGGCCGTCTGGACGGGTGCCTGCGACCTCAGGCACGCGGCTGTGCTCGACCCGAAGGGGCCGATAGCGCTCGCGGAGCGGAACCTGCTGTTCGATGCCTTCTCGGTGATGATGATCGTCATCGTTCCGATCATCGTCCTGACCCTGTGGTTCGCGTGGAGATATCGCGCCTCCAACACCAAGGCAGTCTACACGCCGACCTGGGCCAACTCGGTCAGGATCGACGCGCTCACCTGGCTGATTCCGACGGTCATTGTCATTGCCGTCGCGGTCCTGCTGTGGCGCAGCACCCACCGGCTCGATCCCTATCGTCCGCTGGAATCCAAGGAACCCCCGATCGACGTCCAGGTCGTGGCCCAGGACTGGAAATGGCTTTTCATCTACCCCGAGCAGGGTATCGCCGTCGTTAACCAGCTCGTCTTTCCGGCGGGTCGCCCGGTCAGCCTGCGCATCACCTCCGACACGGTGATGAACTCCTTCTACGTGCCGCAGCTCGCCGGCCAGATCTACGCCATGGCCGGCATGCAGACCCGGCTGCAGATGCTGGCCGACCAGCCGGGCACCTTCGTCGGCCGCAACAGCCAGTACAGCGGCGGCGGCTACTCGCAGCAGCATTTCGAGGTCCAGGCCATGAGCCAGGCCGATTTCGACGCCTGGGTGGCCCGCGCCAAGCAGGGCGGGACGCCGCTGGACGCCACGACCTATCCGGCGCTGGCCGCCAAGAGCCGCGCCAACCCCATCACTTACTATTCGACGGTCGAGCCCAAGCTGTTCGACACGATCATCGACAAGTACAGGCACAGCGGCCACGCGCACTCCGCGCCGGTCCGGAGATAGCGGATGTTCGGCAAACTGACGATCGAGGCCCTGCCGTTCTACAGCCCCATCGCCGCGGGCGGCGCCCTCGTCACCGTGGGCGGCGCGCTGCTGGTGGCCATCGTGCTCACCTGGCTCAAGGCCTGGAAGTATCTGTGGACCGACTGGCTGACCAGCGTCGACCACAAGCGCATCGGCATCATGTACGTCGTGCTGGCGCTGATCATGCTGCTGCGCGGCTTCGTCGACGCCCTGATGATGCGTGCCCAGCAGGCGATGGCGCTGAATTCCGGGGGCTACCTGCCGCCCGAACATTTCGACCAGATCTTCAGCTCGCACGGCACAATCATGATCTTCTTCATGGCGATGCCGTTCATGACCGGGTTGATGAACGTCATTGTGCCGCTGCAGATCGGCACGCGCGACGTGGCCTTCCCGTGGCTGAACGCCGTCAGCCTGTGGCTGAGCGCGGCGGGCGCGGCGCTGGTCATGGTCTCGCTGGTCATCGGCAAGTTCTCGACCGCGGGCTGGACCGGTTATCCGCCCTATTCGGGCATCGAATACAATCCGGGCGTCGGCGTCGACTACTGGATCTGGGCCATCCTGATCAGCGGTGTCGGCTCGACCATGTCGGGCATCAACTTCATCGTGACCATCCTCAAGCGCCGCGCGCCGGGCATGACCCTGATGCGCATGACGCCCTTCGTCTGGACCGCGCTGGTCGCCTCGGTGCTGATGGCCTTCGCCTTCCCGGCCATCACCGTGGCCTGCGGCCTGCTCGCCCTCGACCGCCTTGCCGGCATGCACTTCTTCACGAATGCGCATGGCGGCAACATGATGAACTACGTCAACCTGTTCTGGATCTGGGGCCATCCGGAGGTCTACATCCTGATCCTGCCGGCCTTCGGCATCTTCTCCGAGGTCGTGTCGACCTTCTCGCGCAAGCGCCTGTTCGGCTACGAATCGCTGGTCTATGCGACGGCGGCGATTGGCATCCTGTCCTTCACCGTCTGGCTGCACCACTTCTTCACGATGGGATCGAGCGCCAACGTCAACGCCTTCTTCGGCGTCATGACCATGATCATCGCCGTGCCTACCGGGGTGAAGGTGTTCAACTGGCTGCTGACCATGTATCGCGGCCGCATCGAGTTCCACCCGTCGATGATGTGGAGCATCGGCTTCATCGTCACCTTCGTCATCGGCGGCATGACCGGCGTGCTGCTGGCCATCCCGCCGGCCGACTTCCTGATGCACAACACGACCTTCCTGGTCGCGCACTTCCACAACATGATCATCCCGGGCGTGCTGTTCGGCTACCTCGCCGGCTACATGTACTGGTTCCCCAAGGCCTTCGGCTTCGCCTTCCACCGCGGCTGGGGCCTCGGCGCCTTCTGGTGCTGGATCATCGGCTTCTATCTCGCCTTCATGCCGCTCTACCTGCTCGGCCTGAAGGGCATGCCGCGCCGCATGGAGACCTACAACGATCCGACGTGGCAGCCCTATCTGCTGGTCGCCGCCTCGGGCGCGGCGGTCGTGCTGTGCGGCATCGGCTGCATGGTGATGCAGCTCTATGTCTCGATCCGTGACCGCGCCAAGACGCGCGACCTGACCGGCGATCCGTTCAACGGCCGCACCCTGGAATGGTCCACGTCGTCGCCGCCGCCGCCGTACAATTTCGCGGTGATCCCGACGGTGGGTGACCGCGAAGCCTTCCTCGAGATGAAGGAGAAGGGCATCGCCTACCGGCGGCCGGCCGCCTACGAGCCGATCCGCATCCCGTCCAACACGCCGATCGGCGTGATCCTCGGCGCCTTCGGCTTCGTGCTTGGCTTCGCGATGGTCTGGCACATCTGGTGGCTGGTGCTGGCGTCCGGTGTCGTCATGTTCGCCGCCGTGATCGTGCGCTCTTCCAATGACGATCAGGAGTTCACGATGTCCGCGGCCGAGGTGAAGGCGATCGAGGACCAGCGCTTCCGCCTCCTGGGGAGCCGCTCGTGAGCGTCACCCATATGAGCGCACACGAGCGCGAGGAGATCGAGACCCACGAGCAGCGGGCGCTGGGCTTCTGGCTCTACCTGATGGGCGATGCCGTGATCTTCGCCCTGCTGTTCGCGACCTATGCCATCATGATCCCCGGCACCGCCGGCGGTCCGACGGGCAAGGAACTCTTCGAACTCGACAACGCCGCCATCGAGACAGTGCTGCTGCTGGTCTCCAGCATGACCTTCGGCTTCGCCAGTCTCCAGGTGAAGGCGGGCAATCGCGGCGCCGTGCTGGCCTGGCTGGCGATCACCTTTCTGCTCGGGGCGGGCTTCGTGTTCCTCGAGGTGCGCGAGTTCGCCGGCATGATCGCCAAGGGTGCCGGTCCCGACCGCAGCGGCTTCCTCTCGGCCTTCTTCACCCTGGTGGGCACGCACGGCGTGCACGTCACCATGGGCCTGATCTGGATCGTGGTTCTGGGTGCCCAGGTCGCGCTGAAAGGTCTCTCGATGCCAGTCGCCTCGCGGCTGCACCGGCTCGGCCTCTTCTGGCACTTCCTCGACATCGCCTGGGTCGGCATCTTCTCCATCGTCTACCTGCCGGGACTGCTGTGATGGAACACCAACCGCCGCACGCCCTTCGCTCCTACCTGATCGGCTTCGTGCTGGCCGTCATCCTGAGCGCCGTTCCGTTCTGGCTGGTCTACACCCATGCCCTGCCGCCGCAGCGCACGCTGCTCGTCATCGGTATCGCCGCGGTGCTGCAGGTGCTGGTCCATCTCCGCTTCTTCCTGCACATCAACTTCACCACCACGCCGCGCGAGAACGTCCTGGCGCTGGTCTTCACCTGCCTCCTCCTGTTCATCATGGTGGGCGGCAGCTTCTGGATCATGTTCGACCTGCACAGCCGCATGCTGCTCTAGCCTGCGGTCGCGACGGATGGCGCCGGTCAAATCGAAGATGACGCCGATTCTGGTGTGGGAGTGGATCCTGGTCCTCTCGCCCGTACCGGTGATGGTGCTCGCCTACATCGTCCTGGCGAACACGGCGCTGGCGGAGGGGGCGGTCGGCTTCACGGAGAAGACGCTCGACGGTCTGTGTGCCGCGGGCCTGCCGGCAGTCTGGTGCCGTCTCGCCAGACCCGCGACCCTGCTGACGGCCGTGCAGTTCCTGAGCTTCCTCTGGTTCGTGGGGATGTCCCTCTGCCTGTTCTGGAGGGTGCGCTTCGCGCCCTATGCCAAGCCGGCGAACTACGTACCTGGCGCCGCCTCGTTCTTCGAGATGGCGAGCTGGGCGGCGATCTGGCTGTTCATGCTGATCGGCGGCCAGGTCTTTCCCTATCGCGGCGCTGAGCTGGCCGAGCCCAGCCTGCTGTTCGGCATGCTGGGCCTCAGCCTCGGCCTCCTGTCGCTGCGCATGCTGGCGGTCGGCCTCAGGTTCCGGCACTAGGCTATGGCGAGGCTGTTCAGGGACGATCTGCACGACGATTTCGGCACCTGGCCCGTGGCATACATCCGCTATGGCGGGCCGGATTTCGGCGAGATCGCCGCGGTCGCCGAGAGGGTGGGGGACGGCGACGATTCGGACTTTCATGCGGCGTGGGTCGCGACCGGCGACCGGCTGGCGGCTGAGGCGCAGGACGTATTGGCGGAGGGTCACCGTGGCTCCGCGCGGGAACTGTTCCTGCAGGCGAGTGTCGCCTATGCCGCCTCGTATCATCCGCTGTTCGGCACACCGGTCGATCCCAGGCTGGTGTCGGCGTTCCGCAAGCAGATCGGCGCCTTCGACAAGGGGCTCGCACTGGGCGACCCGCCCGTCCGGCCGCTGCGCATTCCCTTCGAGGGGCGAACCCTTCCGGCTTATTTTATTCCAGCCGCCGGGCATGCCGGTGCCGTCAGGCCTCTCGTCATCCAGGTGGACGGCTACGACGCCACGGTGACGGATCTCTACTTCGCGTCGGCGGTGGCGGCCTCGCGGCGCGGCTATCACTGCCTGATCTTCGACGGTCCGGGGCAGGGCGAGATGCTCTACGAGCATGGGTTGCCGCTGCGGCCGGACTGGGAGACCGTGGTCCGGGCGGTGGTGGATTTCGCCGTGTCGCTGCCGATGGTCGATCCGGCCCGGATTGCGCTCAGCGGCGCGAGCCTCGGCGGCTACCTGGCGCTGCGCGCGGCCACGGGCGAGCCGCGGCTCGCCGCCTGCATCGCCGATCCCGGCCTGTGGGGCCTGGCCTCGTCGGCGCGCGTCTTTGCGAACCGGCTGGGCGCTGGCCTGGCGCCGGATGCCGGCCTGTCGATGCTCGATGCGGGCGTCCTCGACACGATGTTCGCCATCATCCAGGCCGACCGGGGGCTGCGCTGGAAAATCGTGCAGCGCGGCTTCTGGGCCAACGGCGCCACCGATCTGCGCGACTACCTGCGACTCATCGAAGGCTTCACCCTCCAGGGCCGCATCGAACGTATCGAGTGCCCCGTGCTGCTCACGCAGGCAGAGAATGACGGGCTGGCGGCGGAAACATCGATCGTGTTCGACGCCCTCCGTTGCCCCAAGCAGATCATCCGTTTTACGGCGGCGGAAGGAGCGGGCGATCATTGCGAGATGGGCAACCGCTCGCTGTTGAACCGGCGCGTGTTCGACTGGCTCGACACGGTGATGGTCTAGGAAAGCGAAGGGTCTCTCCCTACGCTCGGAATGACACCGCCCCTGTCATCAGTCCCCCTGCGCCGATACCACCAGGATTGTCATCTCGAACGCAGCGAGAGACCTTTGCCATTTCGGCAGCCGCCTCTCTCGCGAAAATTCCTATGATTTTCCTATGCCGGCGGCGCGCCCGCCGGCTCGAAATCCTATGCCTGGAACGCCTTCTATGCCGCCGAAGGAGACTTCCATGCTCGACATCCTGTTCTTCGGCGGCGGGCTCGTCCTGTTCTGCCTGCTGATCGCCTATGAACGCCTCTGCAGCAGGCTGTGAGGCGATCATGAGCTTCGACTATCTGCTCGGCGGCGGCCTCGCCGCCCTTTTGCTCGTCTATCTGACGGTCGCGCTGGCGCGGCCGGAGAAGTTCTGAGGCGGTCATGACTCTCAACGGCTGGGCGCAAATCGCGCTCTTTTGCGGCCTCGTGCTGCTGCTCACGCGGCCGCTCGGCGGCTATCTCGACAACGTCATGGCGGGACGGCGCACCCTGCTGTCGCCGGTGCTGCTGCCGGTCGAGCGCGGCTTCTATCGTCTGGCCGGTATCGACCCGGCGGAAGAACAGAGCTGGTGGGTCTATGCCCGCGCCATGGTGGTCTTCCACATCGTGGGTTTCGCCTTCCTGTACCTGCTGCTGCGCCTGCAGGACCTTCTGCCACTCAATCCGCAGGGCATGTCCGCCGTGCCGCCCGACCTCGCGGGCAACACCGCCGTGAGCTTCCTGACCAACACCAACTGGCAGAACTACGGCGGCGAATCGACGATGAGCTATCTCTCGCAGATGGCGGGCCTCTCGGTGCAGAACTTCCTGAGCGCCGCCACCGGCATCGCGCTCGCTGTCGCGCTGGTGCGCGGCTTCGCGCGCGCCGAATCCAAGGGCATCGGCAACTTCTGGGCCGACATGGTGCGCGCTACGCTCTACGTGCTGCTGCCCTTCTGCCTGCTGCTGACGGTCTTCTATGTTTGGCAGGGCGTGCCGCAGAACCTGTCCTCCTATGTCGAGGCGACCACGCTCGAGGGCGCGAAACAGACCATCGCGCAGGGGCCGGTAGCCTCGCAGCTCGCCATCAAGATGCTGGGCACCAATGGCGGCGGCTTCTTCAACGCCAACTCCGCGCATCCCTATGAGAATCCGACGGCGCTCTCGAACCTGGTGCAGATGCTGTCGATCTTCGTGATCGGGGCGGCGCTCACCAACCTGTTCGGCCGCGCCGTCGGCGACGAGCGCCAGGGCTGGGCAATCCTGGCGGCCATGGGCGTGCTGTTCCTGGCCGGCGTCGTCGTCTGCTATTGGGCCGAGGCCGGTGGCAACCCGCTGATCGGCGCACTCGGCGTCGACAATGCCGCGGGCAACATGGAAGGCAAGGAGGTGCGTTTCGGTGCGCCGCTCTCCGCCTTGTTCGCGGTGATCACCACGGCCGCCTCGTGCGGTGCGGTGAACGCCATGCTCGACAGTTTCATGCCGCTGGGTGGCCTGATCCCGCTGGTCAATATCCTGTTGGGCGAGATCATCATCGGCGGCGTCGGCGCGGGCCTCTACGGCATGCTCCTGTTCGCTGTGCTGGCGATCTTCCTGGCCGGTCTCATGGTCGGCCGGACGCCGGAATATGTCGGCAAGAAGATCGAGGCGCGCGAGGTGAAGTTCACCATGCTGGCGATCCTCTGTTGCCCGCTTGCCATCCTGGGTTTCACGGCGCTTGCCGCGGTCGTACCGGCAGGCCTGGCAGGCCCCGCCAATGCCGGACCCCATGGCTTCAGCGAGATCCTCTACGCCTACGCGTCGGCGGCGGGCAACAACGGCAGCGCCTTCGGCGGTCTGACGGGCAATACCGTCTTCTGCAACGGCACGCTTGCCGTCGCGATGATGGTCGGCCGTTTCGCCATCATCATCCCGATGCTGGCGGTCGCGGGCTCGCTCGCGTCCAAGCGCAAGGCCGCGATCTCGGCCGGTACCTTCCCGACCCATGGCGGTCTGTTCGTCGGCCTGCTGGTCGGCGCGGTGCTGATCGTGGGCGGCCTCACCTTCCTGCCGGCCCTGGCCCTCGGCCCCATCGCGGAGCATTTCGCTCTGCTGGCCGGCTCGCTGTTCTAACGAGGCGTCATCATGAGTAAACGTGACAAGTCGCAGTCGCTCCTCGACCCCGCGATCCTGAAACCGGCCCTGCTGGACAGCTTTGCCAAGCTCGATCCGCGCGAGCTGGTGAAGAACCCGGTGATGTTCACCGTCGAGATGGTGGCGCTCGCCGCCACCGTGCTCACCGTCCGCGACCTGGTGACCGGCGTGGCCGGAAGCGGCTTCCAGATCCAGATCGTGCTCTGGCTGTGGATCACCGTGCTGTTCGCCACCTTCGCCGAGGCGGTTGCCGAGGGCCGCGGCAAGGCCCAAGCCGACACGCTGCGCCGCATGCGCAGCGAGACCATGGCCAAGGTGCTGCTGGGCGTCGGCGACACGTTCGAGCCGCGGCGCGCCCATACGCTCAAGGTCGGCGAGACGGTGCTGGTCGAAGCCGGCGACCTGGTGCCGGGCGACGGCGAGATCATCGAGGGCGTGGCGACGATCGACGAATCGGCCATCACCGGCGAGTCCGCGCCGGTGATCCGCGAGGCCGGCGGCGACCGCTCGGCCGTCACCGGCGGCACGCGCGTGCTGTCGGACCGGATCAAGGTCCGCATCACCGCCGAGGAGGGATCGAGCTTCCTCGATCGCATGATCGCCCTGGTCGAGGGCGCGGCGCGTCAGAAGACGCCCAACGAGCTGGCGCTCAGCGTCCTGCTGGCCGGCCTCACGCTGATCTTCGTGCTGGCGGTCGTGAGCATCCCGAGCTTCGCGACCTATGCCGGCGGCGCGGTCTCCGTCGTCGTGCTGATCGCCCTGTTCGTCACCCTGATCCCGACGACCATCGGCGCCTTGCTGTCGGCCATCGGCATCGCCGGCATGAACCGGCTGGTGCGCTTCAACGTGCTGGCGACCTCCGGCCGCGCCGTCGAAGCTGCGGGCGACGTCGATACGCTGTTGCTCGACAAGACCGGCACCATCACGCTCGGCAACCGCCACGCCACGCAGTTCATCCCGGTGACGGGCGTAACCGAGGACGAGGTGGCGCGGGTGGCGCAGCTCGCCAGCCTGGCCGACGAGACACCGGAGGGCCGCTCGATCGTCGTGCTTGCCAAGGAGAAATACGGCCTGCGCGGCGTCGACGTGGCCGAGCTGCAGGGGCAGTTCGTGCCCTTCACGGCCCAGACGCGCATGAGCGGCGTCGACCACGAGGGCGCGGTCATTCGCAAGGGCGCCGTCGAGTCGGTGATCGAGCATGCGCGCTCGCTCGGCGTCACGCCGCCGGTCGAGGAGGTGAACCGCATCGCCACGACCATCGCCAAGGAGGGCGGCACGCCGCTCGGCGTGTCGCGCAACGGCCGCATCCTGGGCGTCGTCTACCTGAAGGACATCGTGAAGGGCGGCATCCGCGAGCGCTTCGCCGAACTGCGCGCCATGGGTATCCGCACCGTGATGATCACCGGCGACAATCCGCAGACGGCGGCCGCGATCGCCGCCGAGGCCGGCGTCGACGACTTCCTCGCGCAGGCCACACCCGAGGCCAAACTGCGCCTGATCCGCGAGGAGCAGGCCAAGGGCAAGCTGGTGGCGATGTGCGGCGACGGCACCAACGATGCGCCGGCGCTCGCCCAGGCCGATGTCGGCGTCGCCATGCAGACCGGCACCAATGCCGCGCGCGAGGCCGGCAACATGGTCGATCTCGACAGCGATCCGACCAAGCTCATCGAGATCGTGGCCATCGGCAAGCAGCTGCTGATGACGCGCGGCGCGCTCACCACCTTCTCGATCGCCAACGACGTGGCGAAGTACTTCGCCATCATCCCGGCGATGTTCATTGCCTTCTACCCGCAGCTCGGCGTGCTGAACGTCATGGGCCTGGCGACGCCGCAGAGCGCCATCCTGTCGGCGATCATCTTCAACGCGCTGATCATCGTGGCGCTGATTCCGCTGGCGCTGCGCGGCGTCCAGTACCGCCCGAGCGGTGCCGCTTCGCTGCTTCGGCGCAATCTGCTGATCTATGGAATAGGCGGCCTGGTCGTGCCCTTCGTCGGCATCAAGCTGATCGACGTGGTGGTCGCGGCCACCGGCCTCGCCTGAAGGAGACAGTCATGCTTCGTCATTTCCGTGCTTCGCTCGTCATGCTGGTCCTGATGACCGCGCTGCTGGGCATCGCCTATCCGTTGGCCATGGTGGGTGTTGCCGGGGCGGCCTTTCCGGGCCAGGCCGGCGGCTCCCTCCTCCAGAAGGACGGCAAGGTCGTGGGCTCGAGCCTGATCGGCCAGTCCTTCACCGGCGAGACGTTTTTCCACGGCCGCCCCTCGGCGACGACCGATACCGACCCGGCGGACTCGACCAAGACGGTCGCGGCGCCCTACAACGCGGCCAACTCGGCCGGCTCGAACCTCGGCCCGACCTCCAAGGCCTTGGTCGACCGCGTCAAGGAGGACGCCGACAAGCTCGGCAAGGGTGTGCCGGTCGATCTGGTCACGACCTCGGGCAGCGGCCTCGATCCGCACATCTCTCCCGAGGCAGCCGCTTGGCAGGTGCCGCGCGTCGCCAAGGCGCGGGGCCTGCCCGAGGCGCAGGTGCAGGCGCTGGTGGCGCAGCACACCGAAGGCCGCATGTACGGGCTGCTGGGCGAGCCGCGGGTCAATGTGCTGCAGCTCAACCTCGCCCTCGACGCGCTGCCCAAGCGGTGACAATGATCCGGCAGAATGCCCACCGCCGTTGACGATCTGCGGCCCTCGCCCGACGCGCTCCTGAAGGCGGCGGAGAAGGAGTCGCGCGGCAAGCACAAGATCTTCCTCGGCGCCGCACCCGGCGTCGGCAAGACCTGGGAGATGCTGTCGGCGGCCCACCGTCGGCTCCGCGAGGGGGCCGACGTGGTGGTCGGCGTCGTCGAGACCCATGGCCGGGTCGAGACCGAGGCGCAGCTCAAGGGGCTCGAGATCCTGCCGCGCCGCTCCGTCGACTATCGCGGCCGCACGATCGGGGAGATGGACCTCGACGCCATCCTGAAGCGGCGGCCGGCGCTGGTCCTGGTCGACGAACTCGCCCACACCAATGCCGAGGGCAGCCGGCACCCCAAGCGCTATCTCGACGTCGAGGAGCTCCTGGCGGCCGGCATCGACGTCTATTCGACACTGAACGTCCAGCATATCGAGAGCCTGAACGACGTGGTCGCCCGCATCACGCGCATCCGCGTGCGCGAGACGGTACCGGACCATGTCGTCGATGCCGCCGACGAAGTCGAGCTGATCGATCTGACGCCGGCCGACCTGATCGCGCGCCTCGCCGAAGGGAAGGTCTATGTCCGCGACCAGGCGCAGCGCGCGCTCCGCCACTATTTCTCGCCCGGTAACCTGACGGCGCTGCGCGAGTTGGCGCTCAGGCGCACCGCGCTGCGCGTCGACGAGCAGATGCGCAGCTACATGCGCGAACATGCCATCGCCGGTCCCTGGGCGGCGGGCGAGCGGGTGATCGTCTGCCTCGATCCGGGGCCGGGGGCGGCCAACGCCGTGCGGGCCGCCAAGCGCAGCGCCGACGCGCTCGATGCCGAGCTGATCGCGCTCTATGTCGAGACCGACCGGCACGCCACGCTCTCGGAGGCCGAACATGCGCGCCTCGCCGAGGCCCAGCGTCTGGCAGCCCGGCTTGGGGCGGAGGTCGTGACCTTGCCCGGCCGCTCGGTCGTCGAGGAAATCGTGGCCTTCGCGCGCTCGCGGAATGCCACGCGCGTCGTGGTCGGCAAGTCGCGGCGGTCGCGCTGGTTCGAGCTGCGCCATGGCTCGGTGGTCGACGAGCTGGTGCGCTCGGGATCGGGCCTTGCCGTCGAGGTGGCGCCCTCGGCCGATGGAGAGCAGAAGGCCGGCCCGCGCGGTTGGCTGCGGGACGTGCCGCTGACGCCGGGCCCCTATCTCGAAGGCAGTCTGGCGACGGCGGTCGCGACCGTCGCCGGAGTGCTGATCGATCGCCTGATCGTGCTGCCCAACATCTCGCTGGTCTACGTGCTCCCCGTGCTGTTTTCCGCCGCACGCCACGGCCTGGTGCCGTCGCTCTGGGTGTCGGCGCTGAGCGTCGCCTGCTTCAACTTCTTCTTCCTGCCGCCGCTCTACCAATTCACGATCGCCGATCCGGCCAACGTGATGGCCCTCTTCCTGTTCGTCGTCGTGGCGGTCATCGCGAGCGCGCTGGCGGCCAGGACGCGCACGCAGACCGAGTCGGCGCGTCGCGAGGCGCGCACCACCGCCGGGCTCTACGCCTTCAGCCGCAAGATCGCCGGTGTCGTCGAACTCTACGATCTGCTGTGGATCGTGGTTTCGCACTTGGCGCGCCTGCTGCAGGCTGAGATCGTGGTGCTGATGCCGGAGGAGGGCCAGCTTACCACCCGGGCAGCCTTTCCTCCCGATGGCGCGCTGAGCGACGCCGATCTCGCCGCCGCGCGCTGGTCCTGGGATGCCGACCGGCCCGCAGGCCGCGGCACAGATACCCTGCCGGGAGGACGCTGGCTGTTCGTGCCCATTCGCACCAGCCGTTCGGCCATTGCGGTGATTGGCGTGCTGCCCAACAAGGAGGGTCACGAGCTCTCGGCCGGCGAACGCCGCCTGCTCGAGGCCGTCGGCAACCAGGCCGCCGTGGCCATCGAGCGCGTGACTCTTGCGGAAGACATCGACCAGGCTCGCCTGGGGGCGGAGCGCGAACGGCTGCGCTCGGCGATGCTGACTTCGGTCTCGCACGATCTGCGCACGCCGCTCGCCTCGATCATCGGCTCGCTGTCCAGCCTGCGCAGCTTCGGCGCACGTTACGATGCAGCGGCGCGCGAGGAGCTGCTGGCGACGGCGCAGGGCGAGGCCGAGCGGCTCGACCGCTTCGTCGGCAACCTTCTCGACATGACGCGCCTCGATGCCGGCGCCATCGTCCCAAAGCGCGAGGCCGTGGAAGTGGGCGACCTGATCTCCACCGCCTTGCGCCGCGCCGCACCGCTGTTGGCCGGCCACGAGGTCGCCAGCATCGTGCCGCCGGCGCTGCCTTCCTTGCCGCTCGACTTCGTGCTGGCCGAGCAGGCCCTGTTCAACCTGCTCGACAATGCCGCCAAGTATTCCCCGCCCGGCGGCCGTCTCTCGGTGGAGGCCCGGCTCGCCGGATCGAGGATCGAGATCATCATGCGCGACGAGGGGCCGGGCATCGCCGAGGCTGACCTCGAACGCATCTTCGAGAAGTTCTATCGCGCCGAGTCGGGGGATCGGCGGCGTGCCGGCACGGGACTGGGGCTTGCCATCGCCCGCGGTTTCGTCGAAGCCATGGGCGGCACGCTCACGGCGCGCAATCGCGAGGATCGCAGCGGAGCGGAGTTCGTGGTGAGTTTTCCGGTATCCTCAAAATGACGGCTGACGGCGCCACCATCCTTATCGTCGAGGACGAGCCGCCGATCCGCCGGCTGCTGCGCACGACCTTGGCCGCCCACGACTACCGAATCCTGGAAGCCGGAACGGGCGCCGAGGCGCTGCAGGCCATGCGGCATCATCGGCCGGACCTCGTTCTGCTCGATCTCGGCCTGCCCGATCGCGACGGACTCGAGCTGATCGGCGACATCCGCAAGCTGGCGCCGGTGCCCATCGTCGTGTTGTCGGGCCGCGGCGACGAGTCGGCCAAGGTGGCGGCCCTCGATTCCGGCGCCGACGACTACGTCACCAAGCCGTTCGGTGCCGAGGAGCTGATGGCGCGCCTACGGGCGGCGCTCCGTCACCGGCTGCAGCAGCAGGGCGCGGACCGGTCTTTCTCCAGCGGCATGCTCAAGGTCGATCTGGTGCGCCGGCTGGTCGAGCGGGGCGGCGAAGCGGTGAAGCTGTCGCCCAAGGAATACGACATCCTCGAACAACTCGCGATCCATGCCGGCAAGGTGCTGACGCATCGGCACCTGCTGCGCGAAGTATGGCGCGACGAGGCGGTCGATCCGCAGTACCTGCGTGTCTACATCCGCCAGCTTCGCCAGAAGATCGAGACCGATCCGGCCTCGCCGCAACACGTGCTCACCGAGCCTGGGGTCGGCTACCGGCTGGTCTGAAGACAAGCCGGCCGGCCCTGTGATCGAACGCAACCACGACGAAGCCCGCGCTGGCCGCGCGATCGCGGATGGCGGCAAGTCCTGTGCGGCAGACGCACTCCGTGCCTTCCACGATCACGCGGCCGCTGGCTCCGGTCCGGCGGCGCGCGGCCTGCAGCGCCTCGCAGAGTTCGTCTTCGCTGGCGACGTCGACGATCCAGGCGAGGTCGGCGGCTTCACCGTCCGGCGCGACCGTGTCCGGACGCAGGCTCCTTACGCATTCGCAGCCGCGACGCATGAGGGCGAGAAGGAGCGGGAGGGTGTGATGGCCGATGACGGCGACGCTTGCCGTGGGTGGCAGGTGCGCGACCGCCATGACTTGATCGACGAGGGCTCCCGACGGGTCGTCGGGAGCAGAAGACAGGATGTCGAGCATATGAGATTCCTCCGGGACGCCTCCGATATGGCGGAGGGTCCCGTAGGAATTCGAGAGGGCTGGACGCACGCCGGCATAGCCCCGCCATAAAGACGGGTTGTTCGCCTCAAAGGCTACTTGGCGACCTTGGCGCCCGTCGCGACGTTGATCACGGAGCCGTCCTCGAGGCTCAGGCGATAGATCTCGCGCAGAACGTTGCCGGCAAAGCCCAGCTCGACGATCGATACCGTCTTGAACGCGGTCGGGATACCGTCGGGCAGGATCTGGTTGAACTCGACGGCGGTCTGGTTGAACGCCGCCTGGATCTCCGGCGTGAACTTCGCCATCGAGTAGACCAGCGTGTTGTGCGGATTGTGCGGGCGCAGTTCCTTGCCGTCCTTCACGGTGTTGATGCCGCTCACGCCGACCGTCTGGACGAGTTCCTTGCCGGCATCGCCCATTGCCGCATAGACCGGCCCGGTGACGCGCGGCAGCGGACCGTCGCGCAGCGGCGTCAGCGCCGGCGTGGCGAGCGTATTGAAGGCCATCATGGCCTCGAAGCTTGCGCCTTCCTTCACGATGCCGAGGTCGAGCCACCAGGGATGGCCGGCGCCCTTGGCCGCTTCGGTCGTATAGAAGGTCTTGAGCGTGACGTTGAGGACCGGCGGCAGCTTCGGCATGGCCTTCAGCATCTTGTCCGGCGTCGTCGGATCGGCGTTGTGGATGTGCAGCACCGTGACGTGCGGGATGTTGAAGCGTAGCGTCTCGTCGATGAGGTTGGCGTTCAGCAGCTTCTCGCGCAGCAAGCCGCCGATCGTGATGGACAGAAGGTCGTTCACTTCCTTCGGCAGCGTGTAGACCAGCCCGAAGGTGCGCTTGTGTTCGCGGAAGGCGGACGAGGCGAGCGAGCTATTGTCGATCGCGCCCTGTGCCAGAGCGGGCTGGGCGGCCAGCAGGGCCGAGCCTGCAAGGACAAGGGCGGTCAGCCTGCCGACGATCTTGATCTTCATCGCATTTCCCCCGAGTTAGCCAGACGCACAGTAGGTGCAATTCGCGTGCCTGCTGACAAGGAGATTCAGGAGGCGCACTCCGCGCGCATGGCCGGCGTGATCGGATCGAGCGGCATGCTCAGTTTGCAGTGATAGTCGAAGGCCGTCCGATACGGCGCGGCGATGCGGGCCTTGGCCTGGATCGGCAGGACGAAGCGGTTGCCGCGGCGGTCGATCTGCTGGCGGCCGTAGCCGATGTTGGTGCCGTCCGGAAAGTAGGCGTCGAAGAAGGAGTGCCCGGCCGTCGAGGTGAATTCGACGGTCAGCACGGCGCCATCGAGACAGTCGAAGCGCGGGCCGCTCTTGAGCACGCCGGTCTCGGTGTTCTTTCCCGAAGGCCCGGAGACGGTCCAGTTCGATGTCGAGCCCGTCTTCGTGGTTTCGGCTTTCAGGACGCCACAGGTCAGACTGCTCGGCGGCGGCGGGCTCGCAGGTTTATTCGCCGTTTGTGCGTGCGCAGGTCCGGCTAGGAACACCGCCGTCACCGGCAGCAACAGGCTCATCTTCATTTCGGGAGACCGTCCAGCGCCTTCTTCGCATCGGCATCGTTCTGGGCCGCTGCCTGTTGCAGCCAGACCTTGGCCTTTGTCACATCGGCGGTGAGGCCGGCGCCGCCCTTGGCCAACAGGAGGCCGAGCTTGCGCTGGGCTTCCGCGAGGCCCGTCAGCGCGGCGCGCTCGTACCAGTCCGCCGCCTGGACGCCGTCCTGCGGGAAGCCTGCCTTGGCCGGACTCGTCGGATCGTAGAAGGAGGCCAGTTCGACCTGGGCCGCGGCGTTGCCCTGCTCGGCGGCCTGGCGGAACACCAGGAAAGCGGCGCCCATGTCGCCCGACTTGGCGAAGTCACGCGCCTTGGCCAGCATCGCATCGGGCGCCGGCTTGGTCGCCAGATACTCCGCCACCGTCTCACGCACCGACTTCGCGGGTGGTTGCGGGGCCGGCGGCTGAAGGGGCGTGGGCGCGGGCGGCGGCGCCGCGGCGACGACAGGCTCCGGCGGATGGAGATGGTTGGTCCAGTAGTAATAGCCGCCGCCCACCGCCAGCAGGACCAGCACGCCGGCGATCATCCAGCCCGTCGCGCCGGACCGCTTCGGGAGATCGGCCATGGGATCGCGTGCCGCCCGCAGGTCGGGACGAGGTGGAAACGGGGGTGGCGGTTCGGCGGCGACCTCGAGCGGTGGCGGCAGTTCGGGCTCGGGCGCCGGGGGCGGTGCCTGCCGTCCGCGAAGCCGCACGGTGTCGTCGTAGCTGCCGGAGGCGCCGGCGGCGCCGGAGGTCAGCATCGCAGGCCAGGCCACGACCGTGGTGCCGACGACGCCGATATCGGGCTCGCGCACGCGCAAGCGGACGGTCGCGATGCCGGCCAGACGGTCGCAGATCTCGGGGCCGAGATGGAATTCGAGGACCTCGCCGTTGCGCCGCACCTCGTCGGGCATCAGCCAGGTCTCGGTGCGGCGCCAGCCATCGTCGGCCAGGTGCGTATCCGGTCCCTGCTGGCGCTGGATCGAGAGGGTGAGTCCTTCGGCGGCGGCGTCGAGTTCGCTCACGCGCAACAGCGCGTGACCGGGTTCCGGCAGCGGGGTGATGGTCGCGCGAACGGGCATTGAAACGCTCTACGCTGCCACGGTACGCAAGATGGCGCCGAGCCGGTCGTTCTGTTCCGGCGTGATCTCGCGCCCGCCTTCGTAACCGACATTGTCCATCGCGAGCTGCAGGAAGGCGCGCATCCAGTCCTTGCAGTAATCGGCATAGATCGGCGCCGGATTCTCGCTGAGCTGCGGAATGCCGTCGATCATGATCGTCGGCTGCTCGAACACGCGGCGAAGCGGTGCGTTCGGCGGAAGGCCGGGCCGCTGGTCCAGCGGCAGCTTGTCGAAGCCCAGCGCGCTCACATAGCCGTTCAATGCCGAGGAAGCCGTGCGCACCTGGCGCTCGGCGATCTCCTCCCACTTGGCGTTGGCGGCGTTCTCGAGCTCGCGCACCTCGTGGGAGAGCTGGTCGATCAGCTTCAGCCGATGCGCGCCCACGATCAGCTCATCGATCAGCCAGCCGAGATGCTGGCGGTCGACGCCGAAATGCGACAGTGCCTTCTCGTCGGATCCGACGCGGCGCATGTTCTCGAGCCAGTAGTCCGCGGCTTCCCGGGCGAATCTCTCGGCCCGATCCTCGAGCACGCCGGAGGGCGGCGCGGAGCGGCCCGGCTCCTCGCCGAACACGTCGGCGAAGATGGCGCCAAGATCGACGGCGGCACCGGTCGACTGCGCCGTGGCGGCCGGCTTGCCGTTCAGGCCGAGGCCCTCGTCCGAGGGACGGGCGGTGGCGATGCGGAAATAGATCTCGCGCAACGCGGTATCGGCGATCTGCAGGGCGGCGACCAGCTCGCCGAACAGCTGCTGCTGGATGACGTTGGCGAGGCCGCGCAGGACCGTATGGATGAGATCGCGCTTCTTGGTGCGCGCATCGCCATCGGACGCGCTATGGAAGCCGGCCAGCCGGTCGACGAGGCGGCGCAGCTGGACCTCGAGCTGGCCCCGCACCTGGGCGCGCTTGATCGCGGGATCGCAGACCGGGATCAGGCTCTTCACCAGATGCGCCACGCCGCCATCGTTGGCGCGGAACGCCTCGTCCCAGGCCAGCGCCGGATCGGCGAAGTGGCGCTGTACATCCTCGTTCTCGATGAAATGGCGACGCAACTCGACGGCGCGCTGGGCGAAGGAATCGGCGATGCCGACCTCGCGGCCGCCGTCATAGTCCATCAGTCGTTCGTCGATGACGGTCGGATTGCGCAGCCAGAAGCTGTTGTTGAAAGGCCTGCCGTTCCAGTCGAGCGGCCACTCGCCGCGGAAATTGTTGACCAGAGAGTTGCCGAGGCGCGCGCTCCAGCGCAGGCGGCGCGACTCCTCGGTCTCACCGGCCTTCTGCTCGAACTCGCGATCCATCTTGGTCAACACGAGGAACAGCGCGTTCTTCTGCTTGGCGCGGTCCGCCGGCGTGGCGCCGATCGTCTGGTCGATCCACGCCGACATCATGTCGGAGAGGTCGCGGACTTCCTGATTGCCGTCGGGAATGCACAGCAGGATGGCGCTGAGCTCGCGCTCCGCCGAGTAGCGCTGGAAGAGATAGGCGACCTTGCCGCGCAGCAGCAGCTCGCGCAGCGGGTTCGCACCTTCGGCCACGCCCTTGGACTTGGCGACATCGTCGAGATTGGCGAGCTTCAGCCGCGACCGGGCCCCCGGGAAGTCGAGCAGATCGGTGTGATCGAAGAAGTCCCACGGCTTCTCGTCGATCGCCACGTCCAGCTCGGCTGTGAGCGCGCAGACCAGCGAGCGCGGCAGGCGCGCGTCGGACGTGGAGCGGCCGTCGGCGCGGCGGGGACGCACCAGCAGCGGATCGTCGGCATCGGCGCCCAGCCGGTCGAGCGTCAGAACGTCGACGATGCTCTTCTCGCGCGGGATCAGCGCATCCATGCCCAGCAGCGCCTCGGGCGCATGGCCGAGCTTCTGCAGTCCCTCGTAGAGGGTGAGATAGAGCTCGGTGAAGGGCTGGAAGTCGTACCACAGCACCGACCACAGCCGGGCACGGTCCTGTCCCGACAGGCGCGGTGCGAGATCGATCGCCTCGCGCCAGAAATCGGTGCGCAGCTCGGCGGTGACGCCGGCGAAGAAGGTGTCGAAATACTCGATCAGATCGAGCACGTCGTCGGACTCGAGATCGCCGACCGGCGCCGGCTGGGCCTTGGCGCGCAGTTCGGCCAGGCGCTTGCGGATCGCCGCCCCGTCGGGCCGCACGAACTCGGCCTTCTGGTGATCGAAGTCGAGCAGGAAAGAGTTGCCCAGGATCTTCACGATGTCGGTCTGCGTGAGCAGACGGACCTTTACCGGGAAGTCGGGCGAGCCATCGCTGAGGCCGAGGCCGAAGCGCGTGACCAGGCCGGTCGACTCGCGATTGCCCGGCGGATTGATCTCGCGCAGGAAGTCGTAGGTCTTGTCGGCGAAGCGCGCCTGCAGCGGGCGGCCGTCGCGGCTCGCGAGTATGGAGACGAGGTACGACTTGCCGGCCTGACTGGGACCGAAAACACCCACGCACATGCGCCGGCGGGCGGCGCGCGCGAGCTTGCGGCTCTGATTGCGGACCTTCTGCAGCTCGCTCACCAGCGACGGCGCCTGCTGCGCCACGGTCGGCGACTGGTCGGCCGCATCCTTCAGCCAGGCCACGCCTTCGCTCGCGGCGACGGCCAATGCCTCGCAGTCCTGGGCAAGCTTGAGATCGACTGTGTCCATGTCCCTTAACCGGTCTTGAGCATGCCGGTGTCGAGCCAGTAGCCCTCACGGCGCGGCAGTGTCTGGAGGCGGAGCGTCAGGCGGTCGAGTGCGACGGCCCGGCCGTCGCGGTTGGTCACCTGGCGCAGGCGGAAACGTTCGACGTCGCCCGAATCCTTGTCCTTGGGCTTCACGCGAGCGAGCGTGATGCGGAACGGCGTCTCGCGCGCATGGCGTTCGGCGTATTCCGGCTTGGCGAATTCGAGCGCGTAGAGCCGCGCGGCCGGCCAGCGCGCCAGGTCGAGCTGTCGCGCGCCCAGCCACATGGGCCCGCGGAACTCGAAGGCGACCTCCGGCAGTTCGAACTCGCGATTGTCGAGATCGACGTCGCGGAAGACGAGGTCTTCCTTCTGCAGGCGGCCGCCGCCGTCGAGCTTGCCGATGAACTTGGCGATGCTCTTGGAGCGCAGCAGATCGGAGCGGAAGGAGAAATCCGGAAGCTGCGACTGTGCGAGCGCGGCGATCATCGCGCCCACCGCAACGGTCGTCTTCGGATCCTCCACCCGCAGTCGGGCATCGCGGAACGGATACCAGGCGCCGACACGGTACTCGTGCAGCGAGATCACCCGCTCCGGCGGCAACGGCAGCAGTTCCATCACCAGCGAGCGGATGCCCGGCAGGCGCGACGGCCGGCCCGAGAGCAGCAGCACGTCGCAATCGTAGGCGTGGACGATCTCCGCGAGCGGCGCCAGGACACGGCCCATCTCGGCCCGAACGGTCTTGTCGAGGCCCGGCAGGTCGACCGGGAAGACGACGTCGCGCAGGTCGAAGTTCTGGGCGCCACGCTTGCGCGCCGCCTCGTTCACGAAGGTGACGACCTCCTCCGACGGCTTGGCGCCACCGGGAAAGAAGGTCTCGTAGGGACGCGGCTCGGCCGCGACGACGCCCGACGTCGGATCGTAGGTCTCGGCGGCGCGCAGGAACTCCAGCGCCAGCGGATGGGCGATCTGCAGCGCGAACTGCTGGCGGAGGTTGCGCTGGATCACGTCCTCGCCGCCGCGGTCGCCGCCGACCAGTTCGGCCATCAGGTCCGCCGGATTGGCGATGCCCGCGGTGCGCAGCGCCGACTCGATCGGCGGCAGCACATGGGCCTGCACCACGCGCAGCAGGATGTCGTCGCCCGCGACGTTGAAGCCTTCGCGGAACTTCTGCTCCGGCAACAGCGTGACCGACGTGCCGGCGCCTTCCAGACGGTAGGCGTTGATGATCAGGTCGGTCGTGCCGCCGCCGACATCGATGCTCGCGATGTTGAGCACGTCCTCGGGCGGCTTGCCGCGGGGCTTGCGGGTGATCTGGAAGAAGCGCCGGGCGTCGCCGCCGAAATTGCGGGCGACTTCGGTGTAGAGGTAGACGAGCTGCGTGCAGCTGGCCTCGTCCCAGTCGGTCAGCACGCGCGGTGCCGGCGCCGCCGGATCGTCGAGCTTCCAGCCCATCATCATCCAGACGAGGTCGCGCGCGGCTTCGGCGCGCCTGCGAAAGATCAGACGTTCGGCCAGCGGCATGCCGGTCGGCAAGGTGAGCACGATGCGGCGCAGGCGGCGCGGCGTCTCGGCATGGGCACGGCGGCCGCGCTGCTGCGGCGAATTCATCAGCATCAGCGCCTGCAGCAGCACTTCGGTGAGGACGAACGTCATCACCGAGGAGCGCGAATAGAGCGGTTCGAACACGGGAAGATGGTCGGCCGAATCGGCGTCGGGATCGACCAGGTGCAACGGCTCGCCCTTCTGGTTCACGAGCTGGGCCATCGGCCCCGCAGCGGCCGGCATCGCCGTCTGGTCCTGCGCGTAGGCGACATTGAAGCGCCATTCGCGGGTCTGCGGCTCCTCGTCCCACAGATAGCGCTTGGGGCTCGACATGCCGGTATTGCCCTCGGTGCCGCGGCGGCGCGCGGCCAGCCGCGTGGCCTCGGGACCGACGCGCGTCATGGTCGGCCAGACGAAGGCATCGGCGCGCCCGCCGAGACGCGAGAGGTGGTTCTTGCCGAACCAGGCCTGCGCGAACTCGACGCGCGATTCGAAGGGGCGCGTGTGGACGACCTCGGGATGCGAGAGGTCGCGCAGCGCGAGCTCGTAGGAATCGTTGAGGTTGACCCCGAGTTCGCCCGCCGCCTCGATCAAGAGGCCGCAGGTCCGCGAGTTGCCGACGTCGAGCACGAGATCCACCTCGATCGCGCCGCGGCCCGGCCGCTCGGCATCGCCCACCAGCTTCACCGGCGGGAAGTGCGCGGCGGCGGCGAGCAGGCCGAGGAAGGCGAGATAGCGCGCCGTGGCTTCCTGCGGCTTCTGCTTGATGTCGCTGTCGATCTCCTCCGCGGTCGCGCGTGGATGAAGTTCATGGAACAGCTCTTCGAGCCATTGCACCATCCAGCTCTGGCGCAGCAGCCAGTGGTTCGCGCGCTGCTGCGGGGCCAGCGCGAACAGCGCACCGGCGGTCACGTCCTTGGGCGATGGCGCGAGGTAGGCGCGGCCTTCGGCTTCGGCGATCAGGCCGGTGTCGAAGGCCAGCACCGCGCGGTAGCGGTTGCCCTGTTCGTCGCGATACCCCGATCCGTAGCGCGCCTCGAGGTCGACTACGCGTACGCGCGCCCAGTCGGCCGGACCCTCGCGGAACTGGTTGTTGGGCCGCACCTGCAGGAACGGCACTGGCACCCATTTATCAAGAAAGGGCGCGAGCGCATCCTTGGCGGTGATCACCAGATTGGGATCGGCGGCGCGACGGCGGCCGTTCTCCACCACCTCGTACTGGCCGCGGCCCTCGTCGAAGTCGAGCTGAACGAGATCGTCGACCGCGCTCGTGGCCGCAGCGTCATGAAATCCCCATTCGCGGACCTTGAGACGCACGGGATCGAAGCCGAAGTCGAGGAACTGGATGCCGGAGCGGGCAATCAGCGTCGTCGGGCTGGGATAGCTCGGCAGGCGGGCGAGGTCGCTCATGTCACTCCGGTACGGCCATCATCATGCATATGTAGGGACTCAGCGCCCGATCTGCACCTTGTAGCTGCGCGGGTCGCCGGGCTGGCTGCCCTTGCATTGCGCCGCACCGTCGGCGCCGATTTCGCAGTTCACGGTGTTGCGCGCGTAGGTCTTGCCGTCGCTGCAGCGCGGATTGCTCTTTTCCTCGATCACCAGCTTGGTGCCGTCCCAGCGTGCCTCGGCCGGTGCCTCGCAGGTGGTGCCGTTCTTCTGGGTGAAGGACACCTTGCCCTTGCCCTTGTCGTCGAGCGTGTAGTTGGGGCGCAGGTCCTTCTCGCCGGTCGCGGTGGCGAGCCCGGTGCGCGAGCGCCAGTCGCCCTTCAGGAAGGCGAGGTCCTGCTTCTGCTTCGCCTCGGGCGGCACCACCATCGGCTTGGGCTCGTCCTTCTTCCCGTTGCCGGCATCATTCTTCGGATCGTTGGGCGCTGCGGCGCTCTTGTCCTTGTTCTGCTCGTCGGGTCCCTTGACGTCGGCGCCCTTGGCCTGAGGCTTGTTCGGATCCTTCGCGTCCTGCGCCGGATCGACGGCCGCCACACCGGGATCGGGGCCGGCACCGCGTTCGATCGGCGGCCCGCCGGCCGAACCGACGATCACACCACCCGGTCCGAGGACGCCGGCAGCGCAATCGCCGCCACGCCGTGACAGCTCGTCGGTGAGGCGTGCCAATTCGAGACGCAAATCTTCATTGTCCTGCACCAGGGTCGCGACGCGGACCTGCTGCAACTCCGCCGGCTGGCGGATCGCAAATGCCAGTGCCCGCTCGCGCGCTTCGGCCTCGATATAGGGTTCGATGCGCGGCAGATAAGGCCGCACCAGCCAGGCCAGCAGCGCCAGGATCAGCATCAGCACCACGCCCAGCAGCAGCCACTGCCACCACGCCGTCCGCGGCGCCGCGACGGCGGCAACCGCCGGCGCCGACGCCAGCACGGCCTCGGGACGGGCGAGTCCAGGCGCCGCGGCACGCATCGGGCCCGCGCCCGCTACCGCCAGCGGCGGGCTGGCGAAAAACACGCCCGGCAGGGCGGCTTCGGCGGTGAACCCCCAGAAGGTCATCACCGGACGGCCGTCGACGACGTAGAGCGTTTCCTCCCCGGGGGCGGTGAGGGCGTGACGCAGCAGGCGCCCGAAATTGCGCTCGGCACTGGAACGCTCGGCCGCTTCCATCTGGGTCGCGAGGCCCGCGATCTCACCGTGCAGGCGCTGCACCCTGTCGAGCATCTCGCGGCGCTCGGCTTCATCGAGATCGCCGAGGCGCTTCACCTCTCCGTCGAACGGCGCATACCAGTTGATGGTGCGCCCGCTCGGCTCGGCCTCCGGCAGGGCCAGCAGGTCGGCATGCTCGCGCGAGAGACGCGCGGCGATGGCGGCGCGCAGCTGTCCCGCCGAGCGCCAGACCGGATCGCCGGCAAGGCCCAGCGCGCGAAAGCGCTGCAGCGGTTCACTGACCAGGAGCGGACCTGCGGCCATCAGTTCCTCACCGTCTGCTGCCCCGCGGGCAGGCGATCGCGTAGTTCCAGCGCGTGCCCCATTGTTCACCCGTTACGATCACGTCGACCGAATAATCCCCCGCAACCGGATTCCAGTCGAACCCGAAGCCGCCGCGGCCGCCGCGTGGCCCGCCGGTCCCGGCGATCTGCTGGCCGCGATAGATCACCTTGATGTCGTCGGGGCGCTGGAACAGCTGATAGTTCAGCGCCACGAAGCCTGGCTTGTCGCCAAGATAGTGCTTGTTGCGTGTCACGCCTTCGCCGCCGGAATCGCCCGCCCAGTCACAAGGGAGCTGGCCGGGCGGTGGCCGGTTGACCGGCGGCGCGGAAGCCTGCTTCGGCGGCTGCGGCTTGGGGGCAGGCGGCGGCGGCTTCGGCGGCTCGATCGGCTTGCATTGTGCGAGCTTGTCCTTCAGTTCGGCCTCGAGCGAGGCCAACTCGGCCTTGAGCTTGCGTTCCTCGTCCGCCGCCGAGTCGAAGGCCGCCTTCAGCAGCGGTGTCGGGTCGGGCGGCGCTTCGGGGGCCGGGGGCGCCGGCGTCTCGAGCGTGGCCACGTGCACGGAGGGATCGACTGGCACACAGGTCCGCAGCAGCCACGAGGTCAGGAGCAGCAGGAGAAGAAGGAGCAGGCCGAACAGCAGGGCCCTGACCCACGGTGCCCAGCCGACGATCTGCGTCGCGGGCAGCATCGCCCCGGCCGGTGCGCTGGCGAACACCGCCTGGGGAATGGCTGCCGGCGGAACGGTGGCCAGCTGGAAGGCTTGCAGACCCGCCGCCGCATCGGCTTCGTAGCCCCAGGCGACGATCACAGGCTCTCCGTCGACGACGAAGACGAAGTCGTCCGACGGGCGGGACGTCGACAGGTTCAGCGAGCGGCCGATCAGGCGGGCCTCTTCGCTGGTCTCCGAACCCATCAATTGCGCGCCAAGCGATCGTATGTCGGCGAGTCGCTCCTCCGCGATGCGCAGGACCTCCGCGCGCTGGTCTTCGCTCAGTTCCGCAAGGCGCTGCACGCTCCCGCCGCGGGCGGCGTACCAGTCGATGCCGTCACCGGATTCGCGCAGCTGCGGATCGGCCAGCAGGTCGGCCGCACCGTCACCCAGGCGACGGCGGATGACGGACAGCAACTGGCCCGCGACCGCATGCAGAGGTTCGCCCCGCACGCCCAGAGGGCGCACACCCAGTCGGGTCGTCATCAACAGAGTGGGGCGTTCGCCCATGGGTGCCTGAGGTCGGACTTATGATGGCTGGCTGAACCATCATAACATCGTTCGAATCCGGCGGGTTTATGTCGGATTGAACACCGAACCGCGGTGAATCAGCCGGGACTGAGGAAGGCCGTCCCGCCGGCGGCTTCGATTCGCACGATGGGTGTCGCGAAAACGGCCGAGAGCCGTTCGGGATCGAGCGTCTGGCGCGTCGGCCCCAGATTGGTCACGCGGCCATTCTCTACGATGCCCACCCGGTCGGCATAACGCGCCGCCATGTTGAGGTCGTGCAGGACCGCGAGCACGCCCAGTCCGCGGTCGGCACGTCGTCGGGCGCTGGCGAGGGCGGCGTGCTGGTGGGAAAGATCGAGGCCGGTGATCGGCTCGTCCAGCAGCAGGAACGGCGCGGCCTCGGGATCGGCGTCGCATTGAGCCAGCACGCGGGCGAGCTGGACACGCTGGCGTTCGCCACCGGACAGAACGGTGTAGGGACGGTCGGCGAAGGCGAGTGCCTCGGTCTCGGCGAGCGCCTTTTCTGCCACCGCCTGCATCTGTCGTTCCGACAGCGTGCCGCGAAAGGCCAGCAGTCCGAGCATGGCGATCTGGAGGCCGGTGAAGTCGAAGGCGACGGCCGAATGCTGCGGCAGCACGGCGCGACGGCGTGCGAGCTCCAGCTTGCTCCAATGGGTCAACGGCCGCCCGTCGAGCAGGATCTCGCCGGACGCCAGGGCGCGATCGCCGGCAAGCGCATTGAGCAGGGTGCTCTTGCCGGCGCCGTTCGGGCCGATGATCGCCACGAATTCGCCCGGCGCGACGTCGAGCGAGACGTCGCGCAGCAGCGACTTGGTGCGCGCCCGCACCTCGATGCCGATGGCCTGCAGCAGTTTCACAATCCACCTCGCGCGGCGCGGCTGGCGAGAAGCCACAGGAAGAACGGGCCGCCCACCAGCGCGGTGAGAACGCCGATCGGCAGCTCGGCCGGCGAGACCAGGGTGCGGGCCAGCGCATCTGCCAGCACGAGGAAGGCGCCGCCGAACAGGGCGGCGGCCGGCAGCAGGGTCCGGTGGGACGGGCCGAGCAGCAGCCGGACGATGTGCGGCGCGATCAGCCCGACGAAGCCCACGATGCCGGAGATCGCCACGCCGGCGCCGACGGCCAGCGCCACCTGGGCCACGAGGCGCTTCTTCAGCCGCTCGACATCGACGCCGACATGCCCGGCTTCGCGCTCGCCGAGCGCCAGCGCGTCGAGCAGATGAGCGGTCGGCAGCAAGGTCGGCACGCTCACCAGGAGGATCAGCAGGGCGGGCATGATGGCGACCCAGGTGACGGAGCCGAAGCCGCCCATCGTCCAGAAGATGAGCGTGCGAAGCTGCTGGTCGTCAGCGACGAAGACGAGCATGCCGATGCCCGCCGAGGTGAGCGCATTGATGGCGATGCCCGCCAGCAGGAGTGTGCCGACCAGCGTGATGCCTTCGCGCGCGGCGATGCGATAGACCACGATCGTGGCCGCGAGCCCGCCGAGGAAGGCCGCGATTGGCAGGCACCAGGGGCGCAGGTCCGGCGGCACGATGTGCATCACTCTCTCGCCCAGCACGATCGTCGATACAGCCGCGAGTGCGGCGCCGCTCGACACGCCCAGCAGGCCGGGATCGGCCAGCGGGTTGCGGAACAGGCTCTGCATCGCAGCCCCTCCGGCGGCCAGCGCGGCGCCGACGGCGAAGGCCGCGACCACCCGCGGGGCGCGGATCGCGTAGAGGACCGCAGCCGTCGTGTCGTCGAGCGGTGCGCTCGACAGGCCGACGGCCGACAGGATCTGGTCGAGACCCACCGGGAAGGCACCGATGCAGAGGCTGGCCACCACGCTTGCCAGGGCGGCGAGCGCGAACAGCGGAATCGGGCGGCGCAACGCGAGTGCCGTCACGGCGCGCGGGCGAGGTCTGGATGAAGCGCCATGGCCAGTTCACGGGCCGCCTCCGGCGTGCGCGGACCGAAGCCCAGCAGGAGCAACGTGTCGAATTCGATGATCCTGCCGGCCTTGCCGGCCGGCGTGCGATTGAGCGACGGCTGGTCGAGGATGGCCTGCTTGCCGCCCATCGCCTCGACGGTCTGGCGCGTCACCAGCACGAAGTCGGCCTTCGACGCGATGACCGATTCAGGGGTCAGCGGCCGGTAACCGGAATAGCCATCGACCGCGTTGATGCCGCCCGCCAGCTTGATGATGCCGGCTGCGGCGGTGTCGCGGCCCGCGGCCTGAGGCGCGCCGCCGGTCATCGACAGCAGGAACAGCACGCGCGGATGGCTCTCCACGGCGGCCAGCTTGTCCGCGAGCACCTGCATCGCCGCGCGTCCCCGGGCGATCATCGCATCGGCTTCGGTGACTTTGCCTGTCACCTTGCCGATGGCGGCGATCTTGGCGGTCACGCTGCCATAGTCATAGAGGTCGGGCAGGATCATGATCTCGATGCCCGTGGCCTTGAGCTGGTCGAGCGCGCCGGCCGGTCCGGCCGCGGTCGTCGCGATGATCAGGGTCGGCTTCAGCGACAGCACGCCCTCGGCCGACAGCGCGCGCATGTAGCCGACCTGCGGCAGCTTCCGCGCCGCCTCGGGATACATGCTGGTCGTATCGACGCCGACCAGCAGTTTTTCCGCGCCGAGCGCATAGACGATTTCGGTGATGGAGCTGCCGACCGCCACGATGCGCGGCGGCTGCTGCGCGTTGGCCGGCAGGGCGGCGGCGGCGGCCGCGCCCAGGACCACTCCGAAAGCCGTGCGGCGCCGCATCACGAGGCCGCCTGCTTCTCGACGCGCGCGACGATGGCGCGCCAGTCCTCGAGCTCGGGATTGCCGGGCTTGCGGGCGCCGAACATCAGCAGAATGTTGCGGTTGTGGGCGTCGAAGGCTTCGATCGAGGTGACGATACCGTCCTCGGTGGGCTTGCGCACCGAGAAGACGCGGGCGATGCCGTCTTCGCGCAGGTGCATGTTGAAGTCGGGATCGAGAACATTGAACCAGCCGTGCGCATCGACCAGGCGCTTCACCGGACCGGTGTGGATCTGGATGCAGCCATGGCTGCCGACGAAGACCATGATCGGCGTACCGTCGGCGGCCGCGGCTTCGAAGGCGCTGCGCAACCCGCGCACCGGCAGTTCACGGGCGAGATCCTCGCCGACCAGGCGCAGCGCCTGGACGCGGCCGACGCCGAACCGGCCCAGCATGCCGAAGAACTCGTGCGTGTCCTTCATGCCGAGCCAGGCGGTACGCAGGCCCTCGACGTCGATCTCCCGGTCGGGACGGTCGGTCGCAGGGGCCTTGCGCGCGGCGATCGTCAGAGCGGCCGGTGCCGACGTGTAGCGTGCGATCAGGGCGTCGAAGGCCGGGCGATCGGTCTCCTCGGTGGCGTAGATCTTGTGCACGGCGTCGCCGGCGCCGTCGAAGAACTGCAGGCTGAGCCGCTCACCCTGCTGCAGTGGCTCGCGCACGGCGAAGCCGTGCTTCCACGAGCCGAGGAACAGGCGAAGGTCGATGTCCGGTCCCAGCACGATGCCATGGTGACCCTCTACGTCGACGCCCTCGAAGCGGCCATGGCGTTCGTGCACGCAATGGTCGTTGCGGGTCAGGCACATGACGCGGCCGACCTCGGGCATGTCGTTCAGGATGCCGCGCCAGTCGGGCTTCAGCGCTGTCGCGGTCCTGCCCACGCCCAGTGCGACCAGCTCGGCTTCACTGACACCAAGGGTCGCTGCCGCGTCACGGATGCGCAGCGCGGGCTTCTCGCCGCGCAGGACGTTCCAGCGGGCGGCAAGATCGGTATTCGAGGGTGAGAGCATCAGACTATCCTTTCAACGGAGATGAAATCGAACCGGGATCTCCACCCAGGCGGCGACCGGGCGGCCATCGCGCAGGGCCGGAAGGAAATGCCAACCGCGCACGGCGGTGAGCGCGGCGCGATCGAGCAGGGGAAAATTGCTGCTGCGCCACAGTACGATCTCGGCGGCGCCGCCGTCGGGTTGGAGGCGGACGCGCACCAGCACTTCGCCCTGTTGGCCGAGCTCGATCGAGCGTGGCGGATAGACGGCCGGCGTGGGCGGGATCCGGAAGCGCGGCTTGCCCTCGAACACGACGAGCGAGGAGGAGGAGGCGGCCTGCTGCTGCGTGATGCTGGCATTGCCGACGTCGGGGGAGGGAGCCTTCGTGACCGCGGCCTGTGCCGTCGGACGCGGCGCCGCCGCGGGCTTGGGCAGTGGCGGCTTGGGCTTGGGCGGCGCGACGGGCTTCAGCTCAGCGGCGGTCGGCGGCGGCGGTTCATCCGGTGGGGGCAGATCCAGTTTGATCTCGGGTTCCAGGGCGGCGACCTCCTGCGGCGGCGGGGGTGGCTCCGGCTCGGGCTCCGGTGTCGCCTCGGTCTGCTCGACCGGCGGCATCGGCGGCTCGGGCTGCTGCTGCGGTTCGGGTGGGGCTTCCGGCCGATCGGCTTCCGCCGCGGGTCCGGCGATGGGCGCCGCCAGCGAGAGCTCGACCATCAGTGCCGGCTCGTCGTCGTTGGCGCTGCTGCCGGACATGCCGGCGAGAAGAAGGGGAACGATGGCCAGCCCATGCAGTGCAAGCGACAACGCCACCGGCACGCGGGGACCGCGTGCCGGTGGCGCCGGCAGTCGCTCGGCAGAGAGGGCTGCCGGGACTACCATTTGGCCAGGAGGTTGACGCCGAAGTAACGGCCGGGCTGGGCGTAGAGATCGAGCTGCGGATTGGTCGGCGTGATGCCGATCGTGTCCGGAGCATTCCAATATTTAGCGTTGGTGATGTTGAACGCGCCGGCATTGATCTTGAAGTGATCGTTGAAGACGTAGCCGACGGTGGCGTCGAGATTGAAGTAGGCCGGCGCCTGGAAGTAGGTCGGGTTGCTGACCTGGGTATGGGCGGCCGCCACCGTGCCGATGAGCTGGGCCGTGATGCCCGTGTCGAAGCCGTAGCGGATGCGCGCCTGCGTGGTCCACGGCGATACCGAGTCGACCGGCAGGCCGGTGTTCGTATCGGTGCCCTGCGCGAAGGCCGTCCAGCCGGCCACCGCCCATTCCGGCGCGAAGCGGTATTCGCCGCGTGCTTCGATGCCCCAGATCGTCACGTTGGTGAGGTTGACGTACTGGTATTGCGTGACCGGCCCCACCATGCCGACGACGGTGGTCTCGAGAAAATTGTTGTACAGGTTGTAGAAGCCGGTGAGCTGCCAGCTCGATCCGTTCTCGTACTTGCCGCGGAAGCCGACTTCGAAGGAGTTGGCCGTCTCCGGCTTCAGATTGGCGTTTGGCAGGATCTGGTAGAACGACGCGGCATTGGTGAAGCCGAAGTTCGCGTTGTCGTACGGCGGCGCCCGAAAGCCCGTCGCGTACTGGAAGTAGCCCGAATAGGTATCGTTGAAGTGATACAGCAGGCCGAGCTTGGGCGAGGCCGACACGTAGGTGGTGGCCGAGGGCACGGCGTTGAGCGTGGCGCCCGTCGAGTTCCAGAAGTACTTATCTGGATTGGGCGTCATGTTGTAGTAGTCCAGACGCACCGCCGGGGTGATCTTCAGGCGACCGCCCAGTGCGCTGATCTCGTCCTGCACGTAGATGCCGGCCTGCACCGTATCGGTGTCGGGGAAGTTCTTGTTTGGATAAAGCTCGCCGCCGACGGAGTTCGTGGTGGCGCCGGTCGCGAGGGTGATCTGCGTCCTGTTGCGTGGCCGGGTCGTCGTCGTCCAGGAGAAGCTCGCGCCATAGGTGAAGAAGTTGTCGAGGCCGCCGATGGTGCGATCGGTATGCATCTGCAGCTCGGCGCCCGTGACGTTCTGCGTGTAGTAGAACTGCGAGGTGCGGGCATTGCTCGGGACGACGCTGGTGACGCCGCCGCGCAACGTATAGGTATCGGCCTGGGTATAGACCGAGTTGAAATAGGCGAGGAAGCTCAGCCGGTCGACGAAGCCGATCGGCGCGTTGTGCTCCCACTGGGCGCTGATCCGGTAGGTGTTGGTATAGTCCTGGCCCCACTCGTCGTAGATCCGGGCGAACAGGCTGGGGAAGGTGCCGACGGCGCTGAGCATGTTGGTGCTCTGTCCGCTCTGGTTGTACGAGCCGGTAAGGCGGATCGTGTCGACTTCGGTCGGCTTGATCACCAGCTTGGCGAAGAAGTTGTTGTTGTAAAACGTCGTGGGATTCGGGCTGACCGTCGTCTGCGCCGGCTGGAATTCCTGGCCGTCGCGCCGCGTGTAGATGCCCATGAACTCGACGTTGCCCGAGCGCACCGCGCCGGTGAACGATTCGGAGAACTGCTGGTTCGCACCGCTATAGGCGGCCTTGGCGCTGGCATAGACGTCCTTGCCGTCACGCATGTAGTCGCCGGGATCCTTGGTCGTGTAGGCCACCACGCCGCCGATCGCGTCGGACCCGTAGAGCGCCGAGGCGGGGCCGCGGATGATCTCGACCCGCTTGATGTCCTCGAGGTCGGGCTGCTCGCGCGAATAAGTGCCGGCGCCCTGGTTGCTGTCGGGGAAATCGGGCGTGCGCATGCCGTCGACCATCAGCAGCACGCGATTGCCGCCGATGCCGCGGATCACGAAGTTCTGGAACCCGGCACGACCCGGATTGTTGCCGACGGTGACGCCGGGCTCGTTGCGGACGAGATCGCGGACGTCCTGCATATTTTCGCGATCGATGTTCTCGGTCGTGATCACGGAGACGGTGGCCGGCACGTCGTCGAGCGGCCGCCGGCTACGCATGGCAGCCGTCGTCACGGCGTCGAGTTGCGTGGGTACGGCCTGAGCGGCCGGCGGCGCCTGGGTCGGATTTGTGACGGGTGGCGTGGTCGGCGTCTGTGCCCAGGCGGGCATGACAAGAGGTGCGCAGAGGGCCGTGGTGGCCATCAGCGTATAGACGATGCGCAGCTTCATTTGAGCCAGGTCCCCAGGGAAAAAAGGACGCCTGGCTCGCGGGACCCTCGCGGGACCGGCTGGCTGGGCAGTTTGACCGAGGAGGGATGGCCCCTCGGGGTCTCCGAATTACTTCGTCAGAATGAGTTTGTTCGAGGCCGTGAGACGCAGCCGGTAGAGTTCGACTCCGTGGCGGATCATGAGTTCGCGCCGTCCCTGGAGGAGCGCTGCGCTCTCAATGGCGGGAATGGTGACCTCCAGCCTGTCGCTCTGCGCATCCAACGCCCGAAGGGGACGCGTCATCTCATTCATGTCGGCTCTCGCTTCCGCTTTAATCTTGCGAACGACTCTTATTTGCATAGACTGGTGGGGCAGTCAAGATCGTTCAACCTTGGTGAGGCCATGGAAATCGTTCAGGAACAGAGGCTTGAGACCGCGCGCCGTGACCTCAGGAAGGGGTGCGGAAGGCCCGGCTGTGCCTGCGCCCTGCCGCTGAGTGAGCGCTTCGTGCTGTGGGCCCTGCGGCAGTGGCAGCAGGACCGCGCGTTGCCGCGCGAGGGCTCCACTCTCCATCGCGGTTTCAAGGTCGCGGGCGTTCTCGAGACGCTGCCGGACTTCGCGATCGCCATGGACGCATTCCTGTTCGGCGCACGGCGCGCCATGGAAATTCACGTGCCGACCTGTTCGAGCGTCAGCCACGACGAAGCGGTGCTGGTGGCGCTTTGCGGGCTGGCCCAGGCTGATCATGACGGACCGCTACTTGCATCGCTCGACATCATGATGGCGCCCACCGCCTCCCGCGTGGCCGCAATTCGCCTGAAGTCCTTTGCCATCGCCCTTGCCGCCGCGGGCCTCCGCATCGCTCCGCCGGCGGGTGCCGCCGGCGGTCGCCTCAATTGAAAGCCGCCGCCATGACCGCACCGATGCCCGATCGTCTCTCCGACCTGCAGCATGCCATGCGCGTGATCGCCGACGCCGTCGAGGGCCTGCCCGTGGAGTGTCGCGATCTCGCCGGTAACGCGTTGCTCAACGTCGCCGCCGAAGCGGTGGCCCAGGATGTCGGCTGCACCGAAGCAGGCCGCATCTTCGCCCGGCTGGGCGATCTCCTCTCGCGCGGCCATCAGCCGCCGGCGCGGGAAGCGGTCTCGCTGTCCGGCTTCGATGCATGACGACGGACTTTGCCGCGCCATCCCTGTCCTCGCCTCCCTCCCCGGAATACGTCCTGCTACATCCGCGGCGGTCAGGTTGCCGCACTCCACGAGGGGTACTCGGCACGCGGCGTGCCCAACCTGTCCCCCTTCCTGGTGCGACCGTGGAACATGAAGGAATTCTCCATCCACGATCCGCACGGCAACCTGCTGAAGTTGGGTTGCGGCGAATGGTGAAGGGCTGGAGGTCTTCCGTCTTACACCGACCCACTCACCTCATCCCAAGGAGCGCCGCCCCTCGAGTACCTCGGGGTGAGGTCGGTGTCGGGATGCTCGCTTCAATTCCATCTCGTCCAGAAGGGCTCTGGCAGGCAGCTGAAAAAGCCGGATCCTGGCAAGTAAACGAAACAAACGAATTAAACGAATCAGTCGAAGCGAGAGTCGCACCCTGAAACCGGGATCCTGGCACCGCGTACGGGTCGGTATTGCCTGCCGATGCCTGCAAAAACCTGTTCCAACAGCCCGTTAGATCTCTATTCGGCTGCCCAGCTCGACGACGCGGTTGGTCGGCAGGCCGAAGAAGTCGCCGGCGCTGGCCGAGAAACGCGACAGAGTGAGGAAGAGCTTCTCCTGCCAGCGCGGCAGCAGCGGCGTGCTCGCCTCCATGTAGGTGTTGCGGCCGATGAAGTAGGACGTTCGCATCGGATCGAACGGTATGCCCTTGTCCTCGAGGAGGGTGAGGCCGCTCGGCACATCGGGCTGCTCCATGAAACCATAGTGCAGCACGACCCGGTGCACGCCCTTGCCGAGATGCGTGACCTGGCTTCGGCCTTCCGCGGACACGAAGGGGATGTCCGCGACCTCGATGCTGAGCAGCACGACGTGCTCGTGCAGCACCTCGTTGTGCTTCAGATTGTGCATCAGTGACCGCGGCGCATTGGTGGACGTGGCGGTCAGGTAGACGGCCGTGCCCTGCGGCCGGTGCACGCGCGCCGGATTGATGCTCTCGAGCAGTGTTTCCAGAGGGAGTGCTTCCGCCTGCTCGTGTCTGGCAACGGCCGCCCGGCCGGTCCGCCAGGTCCACATGCAGAGGAAAATCACGGCGGCGATCGCCAACGGCACCCAGCCACCGTCGAGGAACTTAAGCATGTTGGACGAGAGCAGGGCCAGGTCGAGGGCCATGAAGCTGCAGAAGACGAGGATGCTGAGCGGCCAGCCCCAGTTCCAGCAGCGCACGGCCAGCACGAACACCAGCGTGCTGGTGATCAGCATCGTGCCGGTGACGGCGATGCCGTAGGCCGAAGCGAGGTTGGTCGACGACTTGAACGCCATGATCAGGATGACGACGCCCAGCATCTGCAGCCAGTTGACCACCGGCAGATAGACCTGCCCGAACTCGCTGGCCGAGGTGTGCCGAATGTGGACCCTCGGGCTGAGGCCGAGCAGGGCGGCCTGCTTGGCCATCGAGAAGGCGCCCGAGATCGTCGCCTGCGAGGCGATCACCGTGGCGGCGGTGGCCAGGCCGACCAGCGGATAGAGCGCCCAGTCGGGGGCGAGCTTGAAGAACGGATTGGCGAGCGCGCTCGGGTCGCTCAGGATCAGCGCGCCCTGCCCATAGTAGTTGAGCAGCAGCGCCGGCAGCACGAGGCCCAGCCAGGCGAGGCGGATGGGCCGGGCGCCGAAATGGCCCATGTCGGCATACAGCGCCTCGGCACCGGTGATGGCGAGCGTGATCGCCCCCAGGGCGACGAAAGCGACGAACTTCTCGCGCAGGGCGAAGCCCACCGCATGATGCGGCGACAGCGCCGCCAGCACTTCCGGGCGTTGCACGATCTGGTGCGCGCCGAGCACCGCCAGCACGATGAACCAGATGAGTGTTATCGGCCCGAACCATTTGCCGATGCCGCCGGTGCCGAAATGCTGGACCGAGAACAGCGCGACGATGACGCCAAGTGCAATCGGTATCACCATCGGCTGGAAGGCCGGGGTGGCGACGGTCAGGCCCTCGACGGCACTGAGTACCGAAATGGCGGGCGTCAGCAGGCAGTCGCCGTAGAACAGCGCCGCGCCCGCGACGCCCAGCATCAGATAGAGGCGGCGACGCCACTGCGACGAGATGTTCGCCTGGCTGGAGACCAGCGCCATCAGCGCCAGCACACCACCCTCGCCCTTGTTGTCGGCGCGCATGACGACGGCCACGTATTTCAGCGTGACGACGACGATCAGCGCCCAGGTGATGAGCGACAGCATGCCCAGCACGTTGTCGTGCGTGGGTTGGATGCCGGTGTACTCGCTGAAGCACTCCTTGACCGTGTAGAGCGGGCTGGTGCCGATGTCGCCGAAGACGACTCCGAGAGCCGCCAGGGTCAGTGCCGCGCGGCGCCGCCGGCCAGCGGGTTCAACTACTGTGCCGCTGGCGGCCATCGTTCGGTCAACTCTCCCCTCAGACAATTGATCCTAACCGCGAATTCCGGGACGCTGCAGTCCAGAATTCGTAACAAAGGAGGAAACAATGGCGGAGAGCGAAAATTACAGGAAGGGCACCGAGATGCGGGCCCGTCTGATGGGCGAGAAATTCGCCGCCGATATGAACAAGTCGGTCTATGACGACCCCATGATGCAGAAGTTCGGCGACTATGCCCGCGAGGCGGTCTTCGGCATGCTGTGGTCGCGCCCCGGTCTCGACCTCAAGACGAAGACCCTGATCTGCGTGATTTCCGACACCGCCCAGGCGCGCTGGCCGGAACTCGCGATCCATCTGCGGATGGCCCGCCGTCAGGGCTGGACGGAGGATGAATTGTCCGAGGCGCTGATGCATCTTTGCGGCTATATCGGCCTGCCGTCGGTGCGCGAGGCCATGCTCACCGCCAAGGAAGTGTTCGAGGAACTGCGCAAGGAAGGTTGATCGGAGGAAAACCTCACCCTGAGGAGCGGCCGCAGGCCGCGTCTCGAAGGGTGGGCACCCGCACTGTGGCTGTCCTTCGAGACGGCCGCGGCGCGGCCTCCTCAGGACGAGGGGTTGATGATGCTGATGACGGTGAGCGACCTGCCGCTCGAGAGGATCGCGCGCGGCAAGGTGCGCGATGTCTATGCGGTGGATTCAGACCGGCTGCTGCTGGTCGCGACCGACCGGGTGAGCGCCTACGACGTTGTGATGGCCGAGCCCATCCCGCAGAAGGGCGCCGTGCTGACCCAGGTCAGCGCCTGGTGGTTCCGCCAGCTGGGCGACCTCGTCGATCATCACATGATCTCGGCCGACGCCGACGAGATCGTCGCCGCGGTGCCCGCCCTGAAGGGCCATCGCGCCGAAATCGCCGGCCGCGCCATGCTCTGCCGTCGCGGCACGGTGTTCCCGATCGAATGCGTGGTCCGCGGCTACATCACCGGCTCGGCGTGGCGCGAATACGCCAAGGCGGGCACCCTGGCCGGCGAAACCCTGCCCAAGGGGCTGAAGGAGAGCGGCCGCCTCGATCCGCCGATCTTCAGCCCGGCGACCAAGGCCGAGAGCGGCCACGACGAGAACATCACCATCTCCCAGATGCGGACGGCGCTGGGCGTCGAGGTCACCGGCGAGCTCGAACGGCTGACCCGCCTCGTCTACACCCGCGGTCGCGACGTGGCCCTGAAACAGGGAATCATCATCGCCGATACGAAGTTCGAGTTCGGCCGCACCGCCGATGGCAAGATCCTGCTGATCGACGAGGTGATGACGCCGGATTCCTCGCGGTTCTGGCCGCTCGACGGCTATGCCGAGGGGCGGCCGCAGCCCAGCTTCGACAAGCAGCCGCTACGCGACTGGCTCGATGTCGAGCGCCATGCCGGCCGCTGGAACGGCGAGGCCCCGGCGCCCCGGCTGCCTGCGGAGGTCGTCGAGGCGACCAGCAAGCGGTACCTGGAGGCCTATCGGCGCCTGACCGGCGCCGAACTCACCGTCTAAAAGAAAAGCCCATCTCCTCCCCCGTCATACGGGGGAGGAAGCCATGGTTGATCCAGCCTTACTGCGCGCTACGTGCCACGCGCGCGCTGCGCAGGACGAGGCGCTCGCGCACCCACAGGAGGAGCGCGGCGAACGGCAGCCACCCGATCCAGCGCACGCCTTCCATCAGGTACTCGCCCTGGGTGGTGGCCATCAGATAGTCGGCCTGGACCTTCCAGACGGTTCCGGCGACTTCGAAGCCCAGCATCCAGATCAGGATGGCCGGCAGGAGCAGGGTCAGCGGCTTCATCTGGTCGCTGAGGCGCTCATTGTACCAGGGGGCCAGCGCGATCGAGAAAGCCAGCACGGCCAGGATCAGCTTGGCGGCCGGATGGGCCTCGAACCACGCCAGCAGCATCGGCTCGCGGGTGATCATGCCGTAGGCGGTCCAGCACAGCACCGCGCCGCCCACCAGGATGACCGACGGATAGCGGTCGACCAGCTTGATCACGAGCTGGCTGCCCCAGACGATGATCGGCACGCTGATCGCGAGACCCAGCAGGATCAGCAGGATCGAGCCATGCGACGCGCCGCCGATGGCCAGCACGTTATCGATGCCCATCACCGCATCGGCGATGACGATCGTGCGTACGGCCGCGGCAAAGCTGGCTGCGGGTGCTTTGACGAGGTGGCTCTCCTCGGCATTCTCCTGGGGGGTCAGCAGCTTGCGTGCGATCCAGATCAGCGCGAGGCCGCCGGCCAGCATGAAGCCCGGCACGGCCAGGATGTAGACGACGAGGACGGCCATCAGCGCGCGGATGGCGATGGCGCCGAAAGTGCCCCAGAAGATAACCTTGTTCTGGCTTTCCTTGGGAAGATTGCGTGCGACCAGGCCGATGATGAGGGCGTTGTCGCCCGCCAGAACAAGGTCGATCAGGATGATGGCAAGAAGCGCGGAAAAGAATGCGCCCGAAAACAGTTCGAGTTCCATGAAAGTCTCCAACAACAAGTGAATGTGTGCCTACGCCGCGCGCTTCCGGGGGAAGGGCGGTCGCAGGATTTTCAACCAGTCGTCAGAGCTTGATCGGCACCTTCTCGACGGCGCCGGGGGCGGCGGAATCGAGCGGCCGGAAGAACGCGCCGGCCACGATGCGCAGGACCATGATGCCGATGGCCATCGCGCCGCCGGCAAACAGCAGCTCGAGCAGATGCCAGTGGCGCATCGCCAGCACCGAGAATTCGCCGCCGAGGTCGAAGAACGCGAATTCAAGGCCGGCTTCGCCGAGCCAGGTTGGATCGACAGCGTCGCCGAACGACGCCAGGATCATGCAGATCACGATCGACGCAACGAACAGCTCGCCGCTCGGAGACACGGTCCGGACGGCGTTGGCGGCGCGGGGCGATCGATGGATCAGGCGCATGGTTCGGTCAATTTCCGGCGGGGCAGCCCCCGGATCAAGCGCAAAGCGACACGACCGTCCCGAAATGTCGCAGAAGTTCAGATCTCCAGGCGTCGCAGCCGGAGTGCATTTCCGATGACGCTGACCGAACTCAAGGCCATGGCCGCGGCAGCAAACACGGGACTGAGGGTAATTCCGAGCAGCGGATAGAGAACGCCTGCCGCAACCGGTACGCCGGCGGCATTGTAGACGAAGGCAAAGAACAGGTTCTGGCGGATGTTGGCCATCGTTGCCTGCGAGAGGTGACGGGCGCGGGCGATCCCCAGCAGGTCGCCCTTCACCAGGGTGATGCCGGCACTCTCAATGGCGATGTCGGTGCCGGTGCCCATGGCGATGCCGACATCGGCGGCGGCCAGGGCGGGCGCGTCGTTGATTCCGTCGCCCGCCATGGCGACGACGCGGCCTTCGGCCTTCAGGCGCTGGACGATCCGCGCCTTGTCCTCGGGCAGCACCTCGGCTTCGACGGCGTCGATGCCCAGCCGGGACGCGATCGAGGCGGCGGTCCGCCGGTTGTCGCCGGTCAGCATGACGATGTGCAGGCCGGCCTCGCGCAGGCGCTTCAGCGCCTCCGGCGTCGTTTCCTTGATGGGATCACTCACCGAGAGCAGCCCCTCCACCTTGCCGTCGACCGCCAGCAGCACGACCGTGGCGCCGTCCTGGCGCAGCGCATCGGCCTTCGCGTCGGCTGCGGCGACGTCGACCCCGGCTTCACGCAGGAAACTGGCATTGCCGAGCAGCAGGCTGCGGCCCTCGACCCGGCCTGACACGCCCTTGCCGGCGGGCGACGCGAAACCTTGCACGTCGAGCATCGCCACGCCGCGCGACTTCGCGCCGGCCAGGATCGCGGCGGCGATCGGATGTTCGCTGCCGCGCTCCAGGCTGGCGGCCAGGCGCAGAATCTCGTCCCCGGGCAGATCGCCGAGCGGTTCCACCGCCGACAGGGTCGGCTTGCCGAGCGTCAGGGTGCCGGTCTTGTCGACCACGAGCGTGTCGACCTTCTCCAGCCGCTCCAGTGCCTCGGCATTGCGGATCAGGATGCCGGCGGCGGCGCCCCTTCCGACGCCGACCATGATCGACATGGGCGTGGCGAGGCCCAGCGCGCAGGGGCAGGCGATGATCAGGACGGAGACCGCCGCCACCAGCGCATAGGAAAAGGCCGGTGCTGGGCCCCAGATCGACCAGGCGGCAAAGGCGATGACGGACACCGCAATCACCGTCGGCACGAACCAGCCCGCGACGATGTCGGCGAGCCGCTGGATCGGCGCGCGGCTGCGCTGTGCCTCGGCCACCATCTTAACGATGCGCGACAGCATGGTGTCGCTGCCGACCAGTTCGGCCGTCATGACGAAGGTGCCGCTGGTGTTCACCGTGCCGCCGATGACCCGCGCGCCGGCCGCCTTCGAGACGGGCATCGGCTCGCCGGTGATGCTCGACTCGTCGACCGAGCCTGCGCCGTCGATGAGCGAGCCATCGACCGGCACCTTCTCGCCGGGTCGTACGCGGAGCCGGTCGCCGACCGCGATCCGGTCGATCGCCACTTCGGCGTCGTTGCCGGAGGCGTCGATGCGCAGGGCCGTGCGCGGCGCCAGTCCCAGCAGGGCCTTGATGGCGCCGCCGGTTGCGTCGCGCGCGCGCAGCTCCAGAACCTGTCCGACCAGCACCAGCACGACGATCACGGCAGCCGGCTCGAAATAGACCGGCACCGAGCCGTCGGCGCCGCGCAGGCCGGCGGGGAACAGGCCGGGCGCCACGGTCGCCACGACGCTGTAGGCCCAGGCGACGCCGGTGCCGAGCGCGATCAGCGTGAACATGTTGAGATGGCCGGTCCGCACCGATTGCCAGCCGCGTACGAAGAAGGGCCAGCCGGCCCACAGAACCACGGGTGTCGCGAGCGCCATCAGCAGCCACGGCATGACGCCGTGCGGCAGCAACTCGTGCAGGCCGAGCAGGTGCCCGCCCATGTCGAGCGCCACCAGCGGAACGGCCAGCGCGCCGCCGATCCACAGGCGCCGCTGCATGTCCAGAAGCTCTTCGTTCGGTCCGTCGTCGAGCGTGATCTCGGCGGGCTCCAGCGCCATGCCGCAGATCGGGCAGCTGCCGGGGCCGACCTGACGGATCTCGGGATGCATGGGACAGGTGAAGATCGTGCCGGGTGCGGCCGGCGGCGCGGGCGCTTCCTCGGGCTTCAGGTAGCGCGCCGGCTCAGCGGTGAACTTCTGCAGGCACTTGGGGTTGCAGAAATAATAGGTCTGCCCTTCGTGCACGGTCGTGTTCTTCGCGCCCTCGATCTTCACCTTCATCCCGCAGACGGGATCGATGGCGATGGCGGGATCCTGGACAGGCGCGGGAGGTGCCCCATGGGAGGCGTGGCAGCAGGCGTGGGTCATGCTTGCCATGTATACCCTACGGGGGTATGGTTCAAGGATGGACGAAAAGCTCAAGAAGTCGCAGCTTGCCCGCCTCAGCCGGATCGAGGGCCAAGTGCGGGGCGTGGCGCGTATGATCGAGGAAGACCGGTACTGCATCGACGTGCTGACCCAGATCCGCGCCGTGCGCGCAGCGCTCGACAAGGTCGAGCAGGAGACCCTGAATGACCATCTGCAACACTGCGTCGCCCACGCCTTCCACGCCGGCTCCGAGAAGGACCGCCAGATCAAGATCGACGAACTCCTGGAGGTTCTGGACAGTCGTCGCCGCTAGCCTGATCGGGATCACAGTGGCGCAGGCGCACGGCGGCGCCGAGGAAACGGCCTACGGCAAGCCCGGCGACGGGGCGGGAGCGCTGCGTATCGTACAGGTCGTGATGCGCGAGGAGGGTGGCCGCATGCTCTTCCAGCCGGACAGGCTCACCGTGCGGGTGGGGGAGCAGGTGCGCTTCCTGGTGCGCAACAACGGAAAGATCGAGCACGAATTCGTCGTGGCGACGCTCGAGGACAATCTCCGACACCTGAAGGCGATGGAAGCCAATCCCGACATGCGCCACGAGGAGCCGAACGCGCGTCGCCTCGATCCGAAGCAGACGGCCGAGATTCTCTGGCGCTTCACCAAGCCCGGCACGTTCGACTTCTCCTGCTTGATCCCCGGCCATCGCGAAGCCGGCATGTTCGGTACGATCCTCGTCGAATAGGCTTCAACGCACCGTTCCGGTGGCATGCAATTTGCTGCGTGGTCTTCTGGAGTTGTGGAGCCGCGCGGGGGAATTGCATATGCTGAAGCGACTGCTGAGTGGTGTGGCCGTGGCGGCCGCCTTCGTTTCCGCCGCCGCCGCGCAGGACCTTCCGAAGAGCCAGTTCAAGGTGATCGGGCTCAACAGCCCGACACCGGTCTCGATCCACGACGAGCTGCCGTTCTGGCGCAAGACGATCCCGGAGGCTTCCAAGGGCGCGATCACCGTCGACGTGACGCCGCTCGACCAGATGGGTATCGACGACAAGACCATGCTGCGGCTGCTGAAGCTCGGCGTGATGGATTTCGCCGCCATGGACATCTCCAAGATGGCCGGTGACGACCCGCGCTTCGAGGCGTGCGATCTCGCCGGCCTGACGCTGACGCCAGCCAAGGCGCGCGAAGCCTGCAATTCCTATCGCGCCGTGATCGACCGGCAGATGCAGAAGAACTGGAACGCCAAGCTGCTGGCCTTCGGTGGCAACACGCCCCAGGTCTTCTGGTGCCGCGATGTGCTGGCCGGCCTCGAGGGCCTCAAGGGCAAGAAGATCCGCGTCTTCAACAACACGATGCGCGACTTCCTGAGCGGCGTCGGTGGCACCGCCGTCAGCATGGCCTTCGCCGAGGTGGTGCCGGCGCTCAACAATGGTGTGGTCGATTGCGGCGTCACCGGCAGCCTGTCGGGTAACACCGCCGGCTGGGCCGAGGTCACCAAGTCGATCTACCCGATGTCGCTGGGCTGGAGCATCAACGTGCTGGCCGTCAACCTCGATACCTGGAAGCGACTCGATCCCAAGACGCAGGCCTTCCTGACCGAGCAATTCAAGACCTACGAAGACAAGATGTGGAAGACGATCGAGACGACGACCGGCGAGGCCGACAACTGCAACACCGGCAAGCAGCCTTGCACGATGGGCAAGCTCGCCAAGACCACGATCGTTCCGGTCAAGCCCGAGGAGATGGCGGCCCACAAGAAGCTGGTCGAAGGGGCAGTCCTCGCCGGCTGGGCCAAGCGCTGCGGGGCGGCGTGCGCGAAGGAATGGAACGAGACGGTCGGCAAGACGCTCGGCCTGACGGCGCCCACGCCCTAGCCGGCGGCTTCATCACATGATCGGGGTCCGGCGGTTCGCCCAATGGGGCCTGTGGTTCGGCGGCGCGCTGGTTCTTCTGGCCGCAGTGCTGATCGGCATCGATGTACTGATGCGCAAGTTCCTCGCGCTGTCGATCGGCGGCGCCGACGAGCTGGCGGGTTACTCACTGGCGATCGGAACGACATGGGGGCTCGGCGCAGCCCTGCTCGATCGCGCCCACATCCGCATCGACTCCTTGTATGTCCTATTCCCGCAAAAGCTGCGGTTGGCGCTCGATTTCTTGGCGCTCATGCTGTTCACGGGGTTCTTCGCGCTGACCCTATGGCACGGCTTTGGCGTCGTGGCGCAATCCTGGACGTCGGAATCGCGCAGCCAGTCCGCCCTCGAGACGCCCACCATCATCCCGCAGTTCCTCTGGCTCGCCGGACTGGTGGCCTTCGTCGCTGTGGCGTTGATCCTGCTGGTGCAGGCCCTCCGGCTGGGCGCCGCGGGCGACCTGAACGGCATGGCCCGTCTGATCAGCACGCGCTCGGCCGAGGAAGAGGTGGAGGAGGAAATCCGCGACCTCAAGGATCGTCAGATTCGCGAGGGGAAAAATTGACGTGCTGATCGTCACGCTGCTCATCCTCATCGGCCTGCTCGCGCTGGCCATTCCCGTTGCGGCCGGTCTCGGCATCCTCGGCCTTTCGCTGTCGGGCATCTATTCGAAGCTGCCGCTTTCGCTGGCAATGGGCGAGATCGCCTGGGGCACGTCGAACAACTTCCTGCTGGTAGCCATTCCCTTCTTCGTGCTGCTGGGCGAGATCCTGTTGCGTTCTGGCATGGCCGAGCGGATGTACAACGCTCTCGTGCTCTGGGTACCCTGGCTGCCGGGTGGCCTCATGCACTCCAACATCGCCTCCTGCGCCATGTTCGCGGCGACCTCGGGTTCGAGCGTGGCGACAGCGGCGACGATCGGCACGGTGGCTCTGGGCGAGGTCGAGAAGCGCGGCTATTCGGAGCGGCTGTTCCTCGGCACCATCGCAGCCGGGGGGACGCTGGGAATCCTGATCCCGCCCTCGATCAACATGATCGTCTATGGCGTGCTGACCGAAACCTCGATCCCCAAGCTCTACCTCGCGGGCTTCATTCCCGGTGTCGTCCTGGCCGCCCTGTTCAGTTTGACAGTGCTGGTGATCTGCCTCATCCGGCCGGAGATGGGCGGCAAGCCAACCTCGACGAGCTGGGCACAGCGCATTGCCGCATTGCCCGACCTGATCCCGCCCCTGGTCATTTTTCTTGCCGTGATCGGCTCCATTTACGCCGGCTGGGCGACCGCCACCGAGTCGGCGGCGCTGGGGGTGATCGCCTCGATCGGCATTGCCGCGGCCTATCGGCGTTTGACGCTGCGCACGCTCCTCAACGCCTTCGAGGGAACGATGCGTACGACCGCCATGATCATGGCGATCCTGCTCGCGGCCTACTTCCTCAACTTCGTCATTACGTCGATCGGCCTCACCGGTCAGGTGAACCGCTTCATCACCAGTCTCGGCCTCTCGAAGGTCCAGCTCCTGATCGTCGTGGTGCTTTTCTACTTCGTGCTCGGCATGTTCATGGAGACGCTGTCGATGATGGTGGCGACGGTGCCGATCATCGCGCCGGTCATGATCGCGGCCGGCTACGATCCGATCTGGTTCGGCATCATGATCATCATCCTCATGGAGCTGGCCATGATCACGCCGCCGGTCGGCATCAACCTCTACGTCGTCCAGGGACTGCGCAAGAAGGGACGGATCGACGATGTGATCATCGGTACGTCGCCCTTCGTGATCACCATGCTGCTGATGCTGGTGGCTCTGTCGCTCTGGCCGCAAATTGCGCTGTGGCTGCCGCAGATGGCGGCGACGACCTAGCCCGCCGCCAGGGTAATCACGATGTTGCCGGCACTGTCGCGCTCGGCGCGGGCACCCGGCGGGACGACGCAGGTCGTGTCGTATTCGTCGATGATCAGCGGGCCGGTCTTGGCTTCGGCGAGATCGAGACGGCTCACGACTGGCGTATCCATCCAGCCATGCTTGTCGCCGAACCAGGCACGGCGCGAGGTCTGGGCCTTGGACTCGACGCGGCTCGGCCGCACGTTCTGGGGCACGCCACTGCCCTCGCGCAGGCCTGAGCCCACGAGTTGGATCGCCACCAGCTCGACCGGTTCGTCGGGACCGGCGCGGTGGCCATAGGTACGCTCGTGCTCCTGGCCGAAGGCTTCCTCGAGATGCGTCACCATGCGGGTGTCGATCGGCCCGTCGGGTACCGGCACCGTGAGCTCGTAGCTCTGGCCCTTGTAGTGGAGCGCCGCGGAGCGCTTCAGCCGGGCGCCTGTGCCCGTGAAGCCTTCGACGGCAAGTTGTCCGTCGGCCTGCTCTGCCATCGCCGTCCAGGCGCGGTCGATCTCGCCAAGATCGGCCTGGCGCAGCAGGCGGCGGAAGGTCCGCGCATAGTGATGCTCGACATCGGCATAGAGCAAGCCGAAGGACGAGAAGAGCCCGGCGGAGGGCGGAACGATCACGCGCCCGATGCCCAGCGCCGCGGCCATGCCCGCCGCGAACAAGGGCCCGTTGCCGCCGAAGGCGAACAGCGAGAACTCTCGCGGATCGCGTCCGCGTTCGGTCGAGACCGCCTTGATGGCGCGGATCATGTTGGAGGCCGCGATCAGGTGGGCGCCATAGGCCGCGCGCTCGACCGTCATGCCGAGGGGCCTGGCGATCTTCTCTTCGAACACCGCGCGGGCCTTGTCGGCGTTGAGCTTCACCGCGCCGCCCACGAGATGGCCGGGATTGATGTAGCCCAGCAGCACGTTGGCGTCAGTGATGGTCGGCGCCTCGCCGCCCTTGTCGTAGCAGACCGGCCCGGGCGAGGCGCCGGCGCTCTCCGGTCCGGCCTGCAGCGCGCCGCCGGGATCGATCCAAACGTGACTGCCGCCGCCCGCACCCACTTCGGCCAGGTCGATCGCGGGCACCTTCAAGGTGTAGCCCGCACCCGTGAGCAGGCGTGAGCCGATCATGATGCCGGCGCCCACGGCATATTCCTGGGCGCGCGCGACCTCGCCATCCTCGACCATCGAGGCCTTGGCAGTTGTACCGCCCATGTCGAAGGTGATGATCTTCTCGAGCTTCTTGGCGCGGGCCAGCGCCTGCGCGCCGACCACGCCGCCGGCCGGACCCGATTCGATGATGTTCATCGGCCGTTCGGCGGCGGCGATGTCGGTTGTGAGGCCGCCGTTCGACTGCATCAACAGCAGGCGCGCCGGGATACCGGCACTGTCCAGCCCGCGGCGCAGCGCATGGAGATAGGTCGCCACGATCGGCATCACATAGGCGTTGATGACCGTGGTCGAGGTCCGCTCGTACTCCTTGATCTCCGGCAATACCTCGCACGACACGCTGAGCGGCAGGTGAGGCGCCTTGGCGGCCACGATGTCGCGCAGCATCAGCTCGTGCGCGGAATTGGCGAAAGAGTTGAGGAGACAGATGGCGATCGCCTCGACCTTCTCGGCCAGCAGCGCATCGACGGCGCGCTCGGCGTCAGCCGGATCGAGCGCCCGGTCGACCTTGCCGGCATGGTCGACCCGCTCGTCAACGACGCGACGCAGGTAGCGCTCGACCAGCGGCTCAGGCTTGGTCCAAGTCAGGTCGTAGAGTTTGGGCATGCGCAGGGTGCGGATCTCCAGCACGTCGCGAAAGCCCTTGGTGGTGATCAGGCCGACCCTCGCGCCCTTGTGCTCCAGGATCGCGTTCGACGCGACGGTAGTGCCGTGGCGGATCTCCTCGATGGCGCCGCCGTCGAGCCCGGTCTCGCGGAAGACTTCGCTCAAGCCGTCGACGATCGCCTGGGCATAATTGCCGACGCTCGAGGAGATCTTCTTGGTATGGATGGTGCCGTCGGACCCCAGCAGCACGATGTCGGTGAAGGTGCCGCCGATGTCGACCCCGACGCGATAGGTCACGGTCATTGGATCTGCTCATGGCTGGGAGCGCGCCACTCCAGTGGCGCATCTTCGTGGAGTCGCACATCATGAGCGCCACTGGAGTGGCGCGCTCCCGGCAAAGACATGGGAGCTACTCGGCCGCCCGGGCAAGCGGTGCCGGATCGTGCCATTGTACCTTGGGCGGCTCTGTCCAGCCGCGCGCCTTTGCCATCTCGGCGCGCCGCCGCTCGGTCGCGGCGGTGTCGACCGTCCAGGCGCCGGTGTCGATCACGACGCCGTAGTCGGCGAGCGCCTTTGCCGGCGAGAGCAATTCGTTGCGCACGTCGCGCAGCACGGCGGCGGGATCGCGCTCCAGGGGATCGCCCCAGCCGCCGGCGCCGGCCAGCACGTGGCGGAAGATGTCGCCGCCCTTGACCGTCATGGTGAGCTTGGAGGGCAGCAGGCGGTTCTCGCCGTCGGGATTGAGATAGTTCTCTGACGGTCCGCCGGGACTGCCGCCATAGAGACCGAACGGGCGATGGTCGCGCCGGTCGGAGCGGACCTGCAGCATGCCTTCGGCCTCGAGGAACTTGTAGTCGCGCCGGAAGGGCACGCCGCCGCGATATTTCCCGGCGCCCGCCTTGTCGGCCACGAACTCGTAGGCCAGCAGCTGGATCGGCTGCTCGGCCTCGGTCACCTCGATCGAGTGCGAGGCCATGTTGGCGAACATGTGCGAGTTGCCGTCGAGCCCGTCGGCGAAGGGGCGGGCGCCCCAGGCGCCGCAGGTGAAGTCGACATAGACGAAGGGCTTGCGCGCCGCATCGTAGCCGCCGATCGAGATGCCGGTGTTGCCGCCGTCGCCCGCCGCCTTCACGCGGTCGGGCAGCATCATGGCGAGCGCGCCGAACATGCAGTCGGTCATGCGGAAGCCGGTCAGGCCGCGCGCCGCGCAGGCCGCCGGCAGCACGCCGTTGCCCACCGTACCGGGCGGGCAGATTACCTCGATGGCGCGGAACACGCCCTCGTTGTTGGGAATGCCCGGCGGCAGCACCGAGCGGATGCCGGTATAGGAGGCGGCCTTGGTGAAGGAGAGCGTATTGTTGATGGCGCCCTTGACCTGTGGGTTGGTGCCCGTCCAGTCGACCACCATGTGGCCGCCCTTCTTGGTGAGGGTGACGAACAGGCGGATCGGCTTGCCGTAGTCGACGCCGTCGTCGTCGATCCAATCCTCGAAGCTCCATTGGCCGTCAGGCAATTCCTGGATCGCCGCCCGGGTCAGACGCTCGGCATAGTCGATGACCTCGTTCAGATAGAACTTCGTCTCCTCTGCCCCGTGGCGTGAGACCAGCTCGGCGAACTGCTTCTCGCCGATGTGGCAGGCCGCGAGCTGGGCGCGCAGGTCGCCGAACAGCTGGACGGGCAGGCGGACGTTCTTTTCGATGAACGTCATGATGGTCTTGTTGAGGACGCCCTTGTCGTAGAGCTTCATCGGCGCGATGCGCAGTCCCTCGGCATAGATCTCCGTCGAGTCGGAGGCGTTCGAGCCGGCCACGCGGCCGCCGACGTCGATGTGGTGGCAGACGGTGCAGGCGAAAGCCAGCCGCTCGCCCTCGTGGAAAAGCGGTTTGATCACGAAGATGTCGGGCAGATGCATGCCGCCGTCGAACGGGTCGTTCATGATGAAGACGTCGCCCGCCGCCATATCGTCCTCGAAGTGACGCATGATCGATTCCATGGCGGTCGGCACCGAGCCGAGATGCCCCGGCAGGGTCAGGCCCTGGGCGGCGAGCTTGCCATTGGCGTCGGCGAAGCCCGTCGAATAGTCCATGTTGTCCTTGAGCACGCCGGAATAGGTCGTCCGGAAGACCGTGAGCGCCATCTCGTCGGCGATCGAGAATATGGCGTTCTTGAAGAGCTCCAAGGCGATCGGATCGGACACCGGCACTTCGTCTTCCTCCCGAGTTCTGCAGCCGTCATCTGGCGAGCCCCGCCATGCAAATTGCAAGCCGGTTCGGTCGTCGATTCTTGCGCGGCACGCGTGCCTGAAAGTTGGGGTTCGACAGGACGCATGGGCGAAATCGCCCGCGGCGCGCTAGACTGGCGTCTTCCGTTTTCGCAGAAAGTCCCAATGCCCAAGACAAAGATCGCCGTTGCCTGCCAGGGTGGTGGCAGCCAGACCGCCTTTACCGCCGGCGCGCTGAAGACCCTGTGTCAGGCCCAGCTTGGCGAGGAATTCGAGTTCGTGAGCATCAGTGGCACCTCGGGCGGTGCCGTGTGCGCGGCGCTCCTCTGGTACTCGTTCATGAAGGGCGAACGGCCGGCCTGGAAGCGCATGATGAATTTCTGGGAGGAAAACACCGCCCAGGGGCCGGTCGAGCACGCGATCAACCGGTTTATCGTCGAATCGGTGCGGCTGGTGAATTCGGGCATGATGCCGACCCTGCAGCTCAGCCCATCCTCGCCGATGATGCAGCACATGACGGGCGTCATGACGGCCGGCCAGCGCATGGGCTTCTCCGATTTTCGCGGCCTGCTCGAAAAGCACATCGATTTCGCCGAGATTGCCTCGTGGGGTGCGCAGGCGCAGCGGCCGGTACTCATGCTGGGGGCGGCCAATGTGACCAGCGGCGCGCTGGTCAAATTCCTCTCGACCCGTGAGCCGATCCGGGTCGAGCATGTCCTGGCATCCTGCGCCGTGCCGAACATCTTCCCGGCGGTGCAGATCGGCGACGATGCCTACTGGGACGGCCTCTTCTCCGACAATCCGCCCGTCGAGGAGCTTGTCCGCCCGCGCTCGGTCGGCGAGGCGAACATTCCCGACGAGATCTGGCTGATCAAGATCAATCCGACGGCGAGCCGACGGGTGCCCGCGAAGCCGGGCGAGATCGTCGATCGCCGCAACCAGCTCGAGGGCAACATCTCGCTGTTCCAGCAGCTCGGTCATCTCGAGTTCATGAACGACCTGATCCTGGCCGATGCCTTCCGGCCCGAGTTCCTGGCGCGCTTCGACATCAAGGCCCCGGTGCGCATTCCGAAGTCATTCCATACCGATGCCGACAAGCCCTACCATATCCCCTGCATCGAGATGCCGGTCGAGTTCCAGGACTCGCTCGACTACGAAGGCAAGATCGACCGCGGTTCGGAGAACATCTCCAAGCTGATCGCCGAAGGCGAGAAGGCCGCGACTCTCTTCCTGCGCGAGCGCGCCGCGGCTGTTGCCGCTTCGTCGCTCGGCGAGGACCAGACCGCGGGACAGGCCGAGTCACAGGGCGACGTTCCCGGCGAGCTGCCGTTGGCGCGATGGAAGGATGATCCTCCGCCACGCTCGGAGTGAGCCCCTACTGCGGCTCGATGCGGGCGATCTTGACGTAGTCGGCCCACTTGGCGCGCTCCTCGCGATCCTGCGCCGCGCACTGTTCCAGCGTCAGCGGCTTGGCGGTGAGGGCGAATTCCTCGGTGAGGCGCTTGTTGTTCGCGGGCGAGGTGATGGCCTCGTTGATCAGCGTGTTCAGCCGCTGCTGGATCGGCAGCGGCGTCGCCTTCGGCACCGCGATGGCCAGGAAGCCCGAGCTGACGAACCCGGGGAAGGTTTCGGCGAGGGTCGGCACGTCGGGATAGAGCGGGCTGCGGCTGGGAAGCGAAATGGCGAGCGGTCGCGCCTTCTTGTCGACGACCTGGCCGCGCGCAGCCGTGAGGTCGACGAACATGAAGTTGATGGCGCCGCCGTAGAGATCGTTCCAGGCGTTGCCGATCGCCTTGTAGCCGACCCCCTGCCAGTCGACGCCGGCACGCTTGCCCAGCACCTCGGCCGGGACCTGCGAACTCGCGTTGAAGTACCCGAAGTTGAGCTTGCCCGGGTTCGCCTTCGCATAGGCAAGCAGCTCGGCCAGGGTCTTGTAGGGACCGTCGGCCGGTACCACGAGGAATGTGCCGGAGGAGCCGATGATCCCGACGACGGAAAAGTCCTTCTCCGGATCGTAGCCCGGGTTTTTGTACATGTGGACGTTGGCGGCGTTGGTCGAGGTCGTGGCCAGCATCAGCGTATAGCCGTCCGGCGGTGCGACCTTCACGGACATGGCGCCCACGATTCCGTTGGCGCCCGGCTTGTTCTCGACGATGAAGGGTTGGCCGGTCTTCTCCTCGATATACTTGCCGACCAGGCGCGCCGTGATGTCGCCCGAGCCGCCGGGCGCGAAGGGCACGATGATTCGGATGGCCTTGTTCGGATAAGTTTCGGTCTGCGCAGCGGCGGGAAGGGCGGCGAGAAGCGGGAGGGCGAAGAGGCTGCGGCGAGACAGCGATGTGCGAAATGTGTCCATGGGAGCGAAGTCTAACGCATGTGCGCCAGATGGACAGCGCGCCGCTTGCAGCCCTACTTTGCGCCCATGTCACAATCAGGTCGGCCGCCGCTCGACGGCATTCGCATCATCGATTTCTCCCGCGTGATCGCGGGGCCCATGTGCACCCAGATGCTCTCGGACATGGGCGCAGAGGTGATCAAGATCGAGAATCCCGACGGCGGCGACGACACGCGCAAGGGCGCCGGCCCGCGTGCCGGCGGGACCGATGGCGAAAGCCACTTCTTCATGGCCTTCAACAGGGGCAAGAAAAGCGTCGCGCTCGATTTCACCAAGCCCGACGGCCAGGCGATCGTGCACAAGCTGCTCGCCAATGCCGATGTGCTGGTCGAGAACTTCCGGCCGGGCGTGCTGAAGAAGTACGGCTTGGACCATGCCAGCCTCGCGGCGAAGTATCCGAAGCTGATTTACCTGTCGATCTCGGCCTACGGCCAGACCGGGCCGCTGTCTGACCGGCCGGGCTACGATCCCGTGCTGCAGGCCGAGTCGGGCATGATGAGCGTGAACGGCGAGGCCAATGGCGAGGGGCTGCGCCATGCCATCGCCATCGTCGACACGATGACGGCGATCCATTCGGTCGCCGCGGTCAATGCCGCGCTCTATGCGCGCCGCGACACCGGCAAGGGCCAGCAGATCGACCTCGCCCTCTACGACACCGCGCTCGTGTCGCTGGGCAACATGGGAGCCTACTATCTGATCGGTGGCGAACAGCCGCGGCGCGCGGGCAACGGCCATTTCGCCTCGGCGCCCAACAGTTCATTCGAGACGGCGAACGGCAAGATCTACATGGCGGTCGCAAACCAGAAGCTGTTCGCCGATACGGCCAAGGCGCTCGGTCATCCCGAATGGGTGACGGATCCGCGCTTCGACACCGTCGCGAACCGCGTGGCCAACAAGCCCGAGCTGACGCGCCTCATGGAAGAAGTGCTGACCACCGACACCAAGGAGAACTGGGCGCAGAAGCTGCGCCACCTCCCGGCCGGCCCGATCCGCACCATGAAGGAGGCGCTGGACGAGCCGGAAGTGAAGCGCCGCGGGATGCTGAAGACCTACAGGCACAGCCGGGTGGGCGATGTGCCGCTGATCGGCTCGAACTTCCACTTTTCCGACACGCCGGTCGACGACACGCGGCCGCCGCCGGCGCTGGGTGAGCATACCGATCAGGTGCTCAAGGATCTGGCGGGCCTCGGGGCGGCGGAGATCGCCAGCTTGCGGGAAAAGAAGATCGTCGGCTGAAGTTTCAGGTCGTCCTGAGCGCAGCGAAGGACCTTACGGACCGGCCAGACGACTCCGTGGCTAGCGTGAGATGCTTCGCCTTCGGCTCCAGAGCGGGGGTTGCCCCGCTCGCGATGATAACAGCGTCTGCCAAGCTCACCTGTCGAGCCAGGTCTTCAGAATCAGGTTGGTCTCCTCGGGCTTCTCCATCGTGACGAGATGGCCGCACTGGTCGACGATCACGAGCGCGGCCGCCGGGATGGCCTTGGCGATCTCCTCGGACAAGAACAGGGGCGTTGCCGCATCATCGCGGCCGCAGACCACGATGGTCGGGCACCTGATGCGCGGCAGGTCTGGTCGTCGGTCGGTGCGGATCGCCGCCAGCTCCTCCTGACGCTTGTAGATATCGACGCCGATCTCGCCGCACATCGTCATCACCTCGTCGACCAGCGGCTTGTCGGGCAGGCGATAGGCCGGGATGAAGCGCGTCATCTGCATGCCGAGGACCAGTTCGAAATGACCTTCGTCGGCGAGCCGGATGCGGGCGCGCCGGATCGCGCGCTCAGCCTCGCTCTGGCTCCTCATGCCGGTGTCGAGCAGCGCGAGCCTGGTCACGCGTTCGGCGGCGAATTGCATGATCTCGACCGCCAGCATGCCGCCCAGCGACAGGCCGGCCAGTGCGAATTTTTCCGCCGGCATCTGGTCGACGACCCAGCGGGCGGCGCTCTCCCAACTGTCCCAGATGGAGAGCGGCGCCGTGCGCCAGTCCGGCACGACGATGTCGGCCTGGCCCGAAAGGGCCGCGACCTGCGCGGCGAACAGGCGCGGCGAACACAGCACGCCGGGGACGAGCAGCAAGGGTGTCCTGGTCATTTCATTCCTCCGGCGCGAAGCGTAGCGCAGACCCTTCGGCTGCGGTACCAATAGGCCATGGCCGCCGCCTCCGTTCGCGACATTCGTCTCGACCTGTTTCGCGGGCTCGCATTGTGGTTCATTTTCCTCGACCACATTCCGACCAACATCGTGAGCTGGCTCACCGTCCGCAATTACGGCTTCAGCGACGCGACCGAGATCTTCGTCTTCATCTCCGGTTACACCGCAGTCATCGCTTACAGCCGCATGCTGGACGACGAGGGCTGGCCGCACACCGCCGCGCGCATCTATCGCCGCGTCTGGCAGCTCTACGTCGCCCACATCCTGCTGTTCGTAGCGTTCTCGGCGCAGATCGCCTGGGTCTCGATCGCCCGCGATACGCCGGCCCTGATCGAGGAAATGCAGTTGATGGGTCTCGGCGATAATCCCTATCGGGTGATTCTCGAGGCGGCCCTGCTCAAGTTCCGGCCGGTCAATCTCGACGTGCTGCCGCTCTATATCGTGCTACTCGCCACCTTTCCGCTGGTCCTGCCCGTGGTGGTGCGCTGGCCATGGGTCGTGATCGCGGTTTCGATCGCCTTGTATGCCGCGACCTGCCAGTTGAACTGGAGTCTGCCGGCCTATCCCGACGAGAAGGTCTGGTACTTCAATCCCATGGCCTGGCAGGTCGTCTTTCATGTCGGGGCAGCCTGCGCCGTGTTCGGTCCCGGGCTATCCCGCCTCGACCGGTTCCGCGCGCCACTGACCATCCTGGCGATCGCGTTCATCCTGTTTGCGGCCTTCATCGCCCTGTCCTGGCACTACAATCCGCTGGAAAGGCTGGTCCCGACCTGGGTGGCCCGGATCATCTATCCGATCGACAAGACCAACATCGACATCCTGCGATTCCTGCATTTCCTGGCCATCGCATGGCTGGTCCGAATCGCCGTGCCGATCGACGCCCCCGGCCTCAAATGGCACATCTGGGAGCCACTTCGCAGATGCGGTGAAGCTTCCTTGCTTATATTCTGTATCGGGACCTTCCTGGCGCTGAGCGGCCAGGTCATCGTCAGCCACTATGAAGATTCGATCTTGTCGCAGATTGTCGTGAGCATCCTGGGCATCGCCATCATGTGCGGGGCAGCCTACATCGCGGCCTGGTTCAAGCGCGGAGATAGGCGTGCGCCGGGCCGTGTGCGGGCCGCGACCGGGACGTCCCGGTGAAGCGGACGATCGCCCTTACTGTCGCGATCCTCCTGTTCGCGTTGGGTGGAACGGCCCACGCGAAATCCATGACCCTGTGCCGGGCGGAGCCTGAACTGCTTACGCTGGGGACGAACCTGCCGGTCGCGCGCAAGGCGATCGCCGAACGCAAGCGCCTGCGAATCATCGCCTTGGGCTCCTCCACGACCGCAGGGTACGGAGTCTCAAATCCCGCCTTCGCCTATCCCATGCAGCTCCGGATCGGTCTCGAGAAGGCCCTGCCCGGCATCGACATCGAAGTGATCAACCGCGGGATCGGCGGCCAGGATGTCGAGGAGATGGCCGCCCGCATGCAAGTCGAGATGCAGGAAAACCCGGCCTCGCTGGTCATCTGGCAGACCGGCACCAACGCCACCATCCGTCACATGCCGCTCGATAAGTTCGACAGCACGTTGCGCGGTGGCCTGAGGCTCGGCAAGTCGCTGGGTGCGGACTTCGTCCTGATGAACCTGCAATACGTGCCCGCCGTCGTCGCCGCGCCCGACAAGGAAGCCTACGAGAAGATCATGGCCGATGCGGCCAGGGACTATTCCGCCGGCCTGTTCCGCCGCTACGACATCATGCGCAGCTGGTACGACGACGGGATGCCCTACGCCCAGTTCGTGCAGCTCGATGGGCTGCATCTCAACGATTTCGGCCAGAAGTGCATCGGCAGACTGCTGACCCGTTCGATCGTGGATGCGCTGAACGCTCGCTGACAAGAGGACGCCCAATGCCCCGTCGCTTCGTCGATCTTTCGATCTATCTGGAGAACGACGTGATCTCCGACCCGCCGCCCTTCGGGCCGAAGATCCAGTATCACAAGCATGCCGATACCGCTGGCCAGATCGCCGGCTTCTTTCCCGGACTGAAGAAGGAAGACCTGCCCGACGGGGCGGGCTGGGCGGTCGAGAACGTCAATCTCTCGACCCACAATGGCACGCATCTCGACGCGCCCTATCATTTCCATCCGACGATGAACAAGGGCGAGCGCGCCATCACCATCGACGAGGTGCCGCTCGAATGGTGCTTCCAGCCCGGCGTGAAGCTCGACTTCCGCGACAAGCCGGATGGCCACGTCATCACGGCGGCCGAGGTCGAGGAGGAGCTGAAGCGGATCGGCCACGAGCTGCAGCCGCTTGAGATCGTCGTGGTCAACACGCGGGCGGGCTCGCGCTACGGCAATAGCGACTACGTCAACTCCGGCTGCGGCATGGGCTACGACGCCACGATCTACCTACTGGAGAAGGGCGTGCGGCTCACCGGCACCGACGCCTGGAGCTGGGACGCGCCGTTCTATTTCACCGCCCAGAAATGGGCGAAGGACCACGACCCGTCGATCATCTGGGAAGGCCACAAGGCCGGCCGCGACATCGGCTACTGCCACCTCGAGAAGCTGCACAATCTCGAAGCGCTGCCAGGCGACGGCTTCACCATCGCCTGCTTCCCGCACAAGATCCGCGGCGCCTCCGCCGGCTGGACGCGTGCCGTCGCGATCTTCGAGGAATGACGCATCGCGCGCGTCATCCCGGGCCCTCGAAGGGACTTCTGGCGATGTGGAGGCGTCTGCCGCCTACGGCAGCGGGTCGGGCTCGCCCGGCGGCAGCGGCACTTCGAAGACATTGAGGGTCATCGACACCAGCATGTAGTAGCCGCAGACGCCCACGAGATCGACGACGCCCTTCTCGCCGAACGCATCGATGGCGCGCTTGTAGTTGGCTGGTGCCACGCGGTTGGTCTCGAGATATTCGGTGACGAAGTCGTAGACCACCGTCTCTACGTCGCGCTTGAAGGGCGGCGTGGCGCGCAGGCGGACCGCCTCGATGATGTCTTCCGCCAGGCCGGCTTCCCTGGCGAGGCGCGCATGCGCATAGAATTCGAACTGTGCCTTGAAATGGCGGCCGACCAGGCAGATCGCCAGCTCGGACAGGTCGCGCGGCAGCGAGTTGTCGAAGCGGCAGTATTCGCCGAGCTTCTGGGCGCGGTCGGCCAGCACGGGGCTGCGCAGCCAGGGCTCGAAGGGGCCGCGCAGGCCGCCACGGGGCCCCGACAGGATCGCGTCGGCGACCTTCTTCTGTTCGGGGTCGAGCTTGTTCAGGTCGAGCGGCGCCAGACGCGGCATTGCGTTTCCTCTGTTGTGTCTTGTCGTTGGGTTAGAGCGGGCAACCGGCGTCGGCGACGCGGTTGGCGTCGGCGGCGTCGAAAATATGGTTCACGATCGACAGGCCGGCCTGCATCGCTGCACTCGAGCGGACGCTGCAGGACGCAGTGGCAGTCCAGAGCACCTTGCCGCTATTGGATTCGTAGAGCGTGAGCGACACCCGTAACGTCGAGCCCGCGGGCACCGCCGGAAGCGTGTCGCGCGGACCGATGCGGTTCGCTGGCAGCGCGAGGCGCGGATTGGCGCCGGTCTCGTAGTCCTGGCTCTGCATCATCGGCATCTCGCGGTCGGCGCCGCCGGACAGGTCGAAATAGCTCACGTCCATGCGCATGATATTGCCGCCGCTGAAGCCCACCTGGTTGCCGCGCTGAGTGAGGCGGATCATCACCTGGCGGCGCAGCTCGCGGGCCAGATGGGTGTCGGAGGTGAGCTGGACGGCGATCTTGGCCTTGGGAATCTTCTGGAACGCCTTGATCTCCAGTTCGCCCAGCTTCGGTCCGGCTCCCAGGCCATATCCTTGGGCGGAAGCCGGCGTCGCGAAGCAGAGCGCCGAGAGCGCGACAAAGGTGGCGGCGATACGCATTCGTCTTTCCCCTCAACGTCCCTCGACCGCTGTCAGTCTGCTCCAGCCGGCCTCGTCCCGGTCGAGCATGCGCTTCAGCGACTCGAAATGCAGGAAGGCTTGTTGGGCCTCCCCCGCGATCTGTCTGGCCGTATGCTCGGCCATCGCCTCGTCGATATTGTGCAGTTCCCGGCCCGTCTGCATGGCCAGCACCTGCACCATCGCCGCACGTTCGAGGTAATAGAGGTCATCGTAGGCTTGGGCAACGGTCGGGCCCGAGACGATGATGCCGTGGTTTCGCAGGAACAGGATGTCCTTGTCGCCCATCGCCCGGCACATGCGCTCGCCCTCGTCGTTGGACAGGGCGACGCCGCCATACGCGTCGTCGTAGGCGATGCGGCCCCAGTAGCGGAAGGCATTCTGGGTGCACATCTCGATGCGGCCGTCGCGGATCGACGTCAGCGCCGTGGCGTAGGGCATATGGGTATGCAGAACGACCTTGGCGCGCGGGTTGCCGGCATGGATGCGGGCATGGATGTAGAAGGCTGTCGGCTCGACCGGATACTTGCCCTCGACGATATTGCCGTCGCCATCGGCCATGACGATGTCGGATGGCGTAATCTCCGACCAGTGCAGGCCCTGGGGGTTGACCAGGAACAGATCGTCGCGGCCGGGCACCGCCATGCTGAAATGGTTGCAGACGCCCTCGTTCAGCCCATGCCGTGCGGCCGCCCGCAGCGCCGTCGTCAGGTCGATCCGCGCCTGGGTGATGGGGTCGTTGGCAAGCATCCAAAGGCTCCGTTGAAGAAAGGCTCCGCGGCGGGCGATGATGCGGCCAAGCCCATGGTGCGGCCAAGTAAAATCGCCGACGTCAGGAACCGTCTCGATGAATGTTCTGTTCGACTCGCCGGTCGGAGCCCTGCTGGCGCGGCCGTGGGTCGACCCGGTCGGGCTGTACGGCCTGCGCCGCTGGTATCTGCCGCTCTCGCGACTGTGGGCGGCGGCCAATCTCGCCGGGCTGGATGTCGCCCGATTTCGCGAAGAGATCGGCATTGCCCTGCCGGGCTTCTGGTCCGAGGGCCGCCTCCGGCGCCTGCTGGCGCGTCATGGACGGACGCAGGCCCGCGCGGATGAGATCCGGACGGCCTGGGAGGCCGATTTCTTCGATCCGGCGGCCGGGGGCGATCCTGAACGGCTGGACCACGAAAGGCGCGCCGCTGCGACCGCCCACCTGGCGAGCCGTGCGTTCTTCTATCCGCTGCTGTTTCCCAGCCGGCCGTCGCTCGCACGCTGGTGCATCGACGCGCCCGAACAGGTCGAGCGTGATCTCGGGCATGTGCTGGAGAATCCTTCGGCTCTCTATGTGGCGCCGCTCGCCCCCGAACGCGTCGAGACATCGCGGAGCTTCGTGAAGGACGGCCTTCGCGAATATTGGCTGCGGGCTGCGACCCCAGCGGCGCGACTGCGACAACGCCCGGGCAGTGAAACTCTTTATGCCCGTGTCGTCGAACCGGTCGGTGGGACGATCGACACTCTGGTTTTCGGAAACGGCCTCTGCGTCGAGACCGAGTTGATGTCGATGGACAGAGGTCCGGGTGCCCAACTCGCGGCAACGGGGTGGAGGGTCATCGAGCCCGTCTCGCCCTATCACGGCCTGCGGGCGATGCCGGGCTTCTACGGCGGCGAGCCATTTTTTGCGGCGAGTCCGACGAGCTCCCTGGATCTCATTGCCGGACAAACGATCGAGTCGGCGCTTCTGGTCGCGTGGGCGCGCGCGCGGTTTGCCGGCAAGGTGGCGCTCGCGGGCATATCGATGTCGTCGTTCGTGGCGCAATTGGCCGCCAGCCATTGCCATCTCTGGCCGCCCGAGGCGAGGCCCGACGCAGCGATGCTGATCAGCCATTCAGGCCGCGTCGAAGACGTGACCTTCGGTGGCGCGCTTGCCGCCATGCTGGGCCTCGACCGCGCCCTGGTCGAGGCAGGTTGGACGCGCGAGAGCCTGACGCGCCTTTCATGCATGATCGATCCTGCGGACACGCCGGCTTTGGCGCCTTCGCGCATCGTTTCGGCGCTGGGCGAGACCGATCGTTGGGTGCCCTATCGCGATGGCCTGGCGCTCGCGCAACGCTGGCGTTTGCCGGAAGGCAACCAGTTTCGCTACCGGTTCGGCCATCTCGGCATGCCGGTCCAGCTCACGCGCGACAGTCGCCCCTTCGCGAGGCTCAGGCAGGTGATGAACGAGTCCTAGGCATCGTGTCGGATATCTCGCGCACCAGCTTGGTCCGGACGGCCCGCCCGAACTGGTCGAAATTGTCGGCCACGATGAGGAACGAGCCCGGCCCGCCTATGACACTCTCCTCGTAGTACTTGTCGAGTGCCAGATCGGGCGGGCGGCCGAAATTGTTGCGGTTCATCATGACCGGCAGGCCGTTCACCACGATGCCCTGCGACACGAGCTTGTCGCGCACGATCTCGGCCGGCGGCCCGTCGTTCGTGCGGCCGTCACCCGAAACGTCGATGACGCGCCGCTTCGCGGCAAAAGGCGAATTCTCGAAGCGCTGGCCGGCATGGGCGAGGGCGGCCCCGACGGCGGTCCAGCTCTGCGAGGTGCGTGGTGCCTCGGCGAGCTTGTCGGCGAAGCGCCGGGCGGCGCCCGGACTGTCGATCACCGTCCAGTCGATCACGACGGCCTGGAAGTGCGCGCCCGCCCACTCCGTGTAGCAGATCGCAATCCGCCTGTTCTCGCCCGACAGGATGGCGTCGACCACCCGGTCGTTGGTCAGCGCCTCGATATATCCGCGCCGCTGGAGCTCGGCCTCGATCTCGTCGATCGATCGCGAGACATCGACGGCCAGCACGAGCTGCAGATCGACCGGTGTCTGGGCGCGAGCCGACGTCGCCGTCGCCAGCGCCGCCATGGAGCCTACGAGCGCCGACCGCCGCCTCATGCCCACCTCCGTCGAAGGAGGCAAGCATAACACCGCAACCGCCGGCGCAAACGAAAACGCCGGAGGAAATCCTCCGGCGTTCGCATCGACCGTCAAGACGGTCTATTGCCAGAACGGCCTATTGATCGTCGTCGAAGCCGCGCTTGCGCGGTTCGTAGTCGCGCTCGCGGCGCGGCTTGTCCGGAGCGCCGCCGCCGAAACGACGGACCGGCTTGCCGAAATCGCCGCCTTCGGCCGGAGGAGCAGGAGGAGCGCTGGAGAAATCGGCGCGGCGATCCCGCATCGGACCACCATCGCCACCGGGGCCTGCGCCACGGTAACCACCGCCGCCGCCGCCACCCTCGCGACCGCCGCCACCATAGCCGCCGCCACTGGCGCCGCCGGGACCGCCACCACCGTAGCCGCCACCACCGCCGCCGCGATAACCGCCGCCGCCGCCGTCACGGCCGCCGCCACCACCGTAGCCGCCGCCACCACCGCCACCACCGTAGCCGCCACCGCCGCCGCCGCCACCACCGTAGCCGCCACCGCCGCCGCCGCCACCGCCACCATAGGGCGGGCGCGGGCCGCGCGGACGGAAGCCGCCGCCGTCACGACCGCCGCCACCGCCACCGCCGCCAAATCCACCACCGCCGCCGCCGCCACCGGGCTGACGCTCAACGGCTTCACGGACCGCGATCGAGCGGCCATCCAGCAACGCGCCGTTCATGGCCTGCATGGCCGAGGCGCCTTGGTCATCGGTTTCCATCTCGAGGAACGCAAAGCCGCGGCTGCGGCCGGTCTCGCGATCCACGATCACTTTCGAGGACGTAACGGTGCCGAACTGAGAGAAGGCTTCAGACAGACGCTCAGACGTGACCGAATAGGGCAGGTTGCCCACAAACAATTTGCGACTCATTCAAGGCTCTGGGCTAGAGGAAGGATCGAGCGGAGTCCGGCGCGCGCTTGCTGGACGGATGCGTCCAAGCGTTTCGATGACCTTTGACAGATGACCAAGTAGCTCACGGGAAGACGTTGACCGGTATCGCGCTCCGCGACTGTGTGCCGAGACTCATGATGATGCTCGTCGGCGAGTGTCGCAATGCAGCACTTATGCGCCTATTCAAGCTTTGAGTCCACCGCGTCGCAGAGTTGAGGCACAACGAAGCAAGGCACACAATCGACGGGAATTCGGGAGGGATTTGAACGTGATCGTCGACCATCGAACCTACGAACTGCAGCCCGGCCGCCTGCGCGACTTCCTCGCGCTCTACGAAAAGGAGGGCCTGCCGGTCCAGCTCAAGCATCTCGGCAACCTCGTCGGCTACTACACGACCGAAGTCGGCAACGTGAACGAGATCGTTCACATGTGGGGCTATACCGACCTCGCCGACCGCACGAAGCGTCGCGCGGCGATGGCGGCCGATCCCGCCTGGCAGGCTTATTTGCAGAAGAGCCGAGAATATATGAAGCACATGAATAACAAGATATTGGTGCCCACCACCTTCTCACCCACGAAGTAAGGGAAAGATCTCCAACATGGCTACCGCATACCCGCGCCGCAGCGGCGCGCAGGTTCTGATCGACCAACTGCGTATCCACGGCACCGACACGATCTTCGGCGTGCCCGGCGAGAGCTACCTGGCCGCCCTCGACGCCCTCTACGCCCAGCGCAATTCCATTCGCTATGTCATCTGCCGCCAGGAAGGCGGCGCCTCCTACATGGCCGAGGCCTACGGCAAGCTGACCGGCAAGCCCGGCGTCTGTTTCGTCACGCGCGGGCCCGGGGCCACCAATGCCAGCGTCGGAATGCATACCGGCTTCCAGGATTCGACGCCCATGATTCTGCTGGTCGGACAGGTTGCGCGCGAGCAGGCGGAGCGCGAGGCTTTCCAGGAAATCGACTATCGCCGCATGTACGGCCAGATGGCCAAGTGGGTGACCCAGATCGAGGATGCCCGCCGCATCCCCGAGATCGTGAGCCAGGCCTTCCATCGCGCCATGAACGGCCGGCCCGGTCCGGTCGTCATCGCGCTACCCGAAGACATGCTGGTCGACGAGGTCGAAGTGGCCGATGCCGGGCCCTACAAGGTCGCGCGCGGCGCGCCCGCGCCGGAAGATATGGCGACATTCCGCGAATTGCTGGCCGCGGCGAAGCAGCCGCTGGTCATCCTGGGCGGCGGTGGGTGGGACGCGAAGGCGTGCGACGACATCAAGGCGTTCGTCGAGGCAAACCACCTGCCGGTGACGACCTCCTTCCGCAACCAGGACCTGATCGACAACCGCCATGACAATTTCGTCGGCGATCTCGGCCTCGGCGTGAACCCGCCGCTCGGCAAGCGCATCAAGGAGAGCGACCTCATCATCGCGATCGGTCCGCGTCTCGGCGAGGCCACCACCGGCGGCTACGCCATGTTCGACGTGCCGGTGCCGGCGCAGAAGATGGTGCATGTGCATGCCGGCGCCGAGGAGCTGGGCCGCGTCTACCAGGCGACCCTGCCGATCAACAGCGGCATGTCGCAGTTCGCCGCCGCGGCCAAGGCGATGAAGCCGGTCGATGCCTCCGCCTGGAAGGCGGGGGTCGCCGAAGCGCGTGCCGACTACCTGAAGAACATCGAGCCGACGCCGCAGCCCGGCTCGGCCAACCTCGCGGAGATCGTGGGCTGGCTGAACAAGCGTCTGCCCGACGACGTCATCGTCACCAACGGCGCGGGCAACTATGCCGGTTTCGTGCACCGCTTCTTCCAGTATCGCGGCTTCCGCACCCAGCTCGCGCCGACCAACGGTTCGATGGGCTACGGCGTGCCGTCGGCGGTGGCGGCGAAGATCGCCGCGCCCGGCCGCACCGTCGTGTCGTTCAGCGGCGACGGCTGCTTCCTGATGAACGGGCAGGAGTTCGCGACCGCCGTCCAGCACGGCGCGAACGTCGTGTTCATCGTGGTCGACAACGGCATGTACGGCACGATCCGCATGCATCAGGAGCGTGAGTACCCGACGCGCGTCCACGGCACCGAGCTGAAGAACCCCGACTTCGCGGCCTATGCCCGCGCCTTCGGCGGTCATGGCGAGACGGTCGAGCGGACTGCCGATTTCGAGGCGGCGTTCGAGCGCGCCCTCGCCGCCGGCAAGCCCTCGATCATCCATGTGAAGACCGATGCCGAGGCGATCACCTCGCGCATCACCATGAGCAAGCTGCGCGAGCAGGCGCTGGCGAAGCAGAAGCACTAGGCAAGCAAGGCGGCCGGCGCGAGGCCCGAGCGACGGGCTTGCGTCCGGCCGTCGCCGACCTTATAGAGGCGGTCCGTGGAGATTTGAGCCGACCGGCTTGCGACCACGTTAAACATCGCTAAAAGGTCGGAGGTGCTCGCAAAGCCCCCGTCCTTCCAGGTCGGGGGCTTTTCGTTTGCGTCGCCGGAAGGGCGCGCGGCGAGACAGGAGAGTGAGATGGACGGTTCGATTCCCGTGAAGAAGGCGCAAGCCGACGTTTCGAAGTGGCGCACCCAGACCCGCGCGGTGCGTGGCGGGCAGATCCGCAGCAACTTCGACGAGACGTCCGAAGCGCTCTTCCTGACCTCGGGCTATGCCTATTCGAGCGCCGAGGAGGCCGAGGCCACCTTCAAGGGCGAGAGCAACCACTACCAGTATTCGCGCTTCGGCAATCCGACCGTCACCATGTTCGAGAACCGGCTGGCCGCGCTGGAAGGCGCCGAGGCCTGTCGCGCCACCTCGACCGGCATGTCGGCGGTGTTCTTCGCGCTGCTGGCGCTGCTCAAGTCGGGCGACCGCATCGTCGCGGCGCGCCAGCTCTTCGGCTCCTGCCACTACATCGTGACCGACCTGCTGCCGAAATACGGCATCGAGAGCGAGCTGGTCGACGGCGGCGATCTCGCCCAGTGGGAAAAGGCTTTGAGCCAGCCGACGCAGGCCGTGCTCTTCGAATCACCCTCGAACCCGATGCTCGACATCGTCGACGTGAAGGCGGTGTGCGACCTCGCGCACAAGGCCGGCGCCAAGGTCGTGCTCGACAACGCCTTCGCCACGCCGATCCTGCAGCGGCCGCTCGAATTCGGCGCCGACGTCGTGGTCCACTCCGCGACCAAATACATCGACGGTCAGGGCCGCACCCTGGGCGGCGCCGTGCTGGGCTCGAAGGAGTTCATCATCGACAAGCTGCAGCCGATCATCCGCAATACCGGCCCGTCCCTCAGCCCGTTCAATGCCTGGGTGCTGGTGAAGGGCCTGGAGACGCTCGGCCTGCGCGTCGAGCGCCACTGCACCAACGCCCGCCGCGTTGCCGACGCGCTGGCCGCTCATCCGGCGATCGGCCGCGTACTCTATCCCGGCCGCCCCGACCACCCGCAGCATGCGCTGGCCGCCAAGCAGATGTCCGACTTCGGCGGCGTGGTGACGTTCGACGTCAAGGCGGGCAAGCCTGCGGCGTTCGCCGCGCTGAACCGCCTGCAGATCGTCGATATCTCGAACAATCTCGGCGATGCCAAGAGCCTGATCACCCATCCGGCGACGACGACGCACATGCGCATCGGCGCCGAGGAGCGCGCGAAGCTCGGCATCACCGACGGCACGATCCGCCTCTCGGTCGGCCTCGAGGATGTCGAGGACATCGTCGCCGACCTCATGCAGGCGCTGGACGCCTGACGCCGGCAGTCGGGGCAAGGAATGTCGCTTTCGGCCGACCTGTGGGCGGCAAATTCCGACCTGGCGTCTCGCATCCTGTCGCACGGTTTCGTGCGCGGGCTGCGGGAAGGCTCGCTGCCGATCGAGTGCTTCAAGGGCTATGTCGCGCAGGACGCTTATTTCCTCGAAGCCTTCGCCCGCGCCTACGCCTTCTGCCTCGCCAATTCGCGCTCGCGCGAGGATCTGTACGGGTTCGCCGGCCTGATCGCCGGCGTCCTGCAGGAGCTCAAGCTCCATAAAGGTTATGCCGAACGCTGGCGGGTCGATCTCGACGGTGTCGCGCCCATCGAGGCCACGCGCGCCTATGTCGACTTTCTTCTCGAGACGGCGCGGCGCGGCAATCTCGGCGAGACGATCGCGGCGATGACGCCGTGCATGCGGCTCTACGCCTTCCTCGGCCGTTCGCTGGCGGCAAACAGCGTGGCCAAGCTCTATTCGGAATGGGTGAAGACCTATGCCGATCCGGGTTTCGAGGCGCTGGCCGCCCAGCTCGAAGCCCTGCTGGACCTGCATGCACAGGACACCGAGGCCGTGCGCGCCCACTATCGCCGCGCCATGGAACTCGAGCTCGGCTTCTTCGCCGCCCACATCTAGAGCGTTTCCGGACGAGATAGAATCGAGCCGAGCATCTCAACACTGACCTCACCCTGAGGAGCGAACGCAGTGAGCGTCTCGAAGGGTGGGCACGCGCACCCCATCGGTTGCCCATCCTTCGAGACGCCGTGCCGGGAGGGGTTTTTGCAGGTGCCGGCGGGAAACATCAGCGGTATCAGGATACCTGTTTCCGGGGTGCGACTCTCGCTTCGTTTATTGCGTTTATTTCGTTTGATTCGTTTATTTGCCAGGACTGGGGCTTTTCCAGCGCCCTGTCAGAGCGGCGCCAGTTTCTCCATCGAGCGATCGAGGGCGCCGTGCAGGTCGGCGGTCAGCTTCGTGCCCATCGCCGTCCGCACCTCCTGCTCGGCCTCGGCCCATAGCGGCAGCGCGCGCTTGAACAGGGCGCGGCCGGCCGGCGTCGCGACCAGCTCGTGCCGGCGCTTGTCGCCCGCGGCCGCCCGTTCGATCACACCGGAGGCCAGCAGCGGACGCAGGTTGCGCGTCAGGGTGGTGCGATCGGTCGCCAGAATCTCCGACAGTTCGGTGATGCTGAGGGGGCCGCGCGCAATCACATGCCCCAGCAGCGAGAACTGCGAGATGCGCAGGCCGGTGGGCGCGAGGTGCCGGCTGTAGAGCTGGGTCACCCGTCGCGCCGCGCTGCGCACGCGAAAGCAGGTGCACTCGCTGGGCGACAGGCGGGCCGGGGGAGAATCGGCGGTCATGGGGCGAGACTATCGCCGCTTCTTGCGCCGGCAAAGTCCCAATGTGTATATGCACATAAAATCGCGATGGAGACGGGCATGGCTGCAGAGGCGGGATATGGCGTGGTGCCGATCGAGCAGGCGCGCACCCTGGACGGGCTGGATCTGTTCAAGGGCCTGCTGGAGGGACGCTATCCGGCGCCGCCGATCTCCCGGACGCTGGGTTTCAACCTGATGGAAGTCGAAGCCGGGCGCGTGCAGTTCGGCTACACGCCGGTCTTCGAGCATTACAACCCGCTGGGCACGGTCCACGGCGGCATCGCCGCAACCTTGCTCGACTCGGTGATGGGCTGCTGCATCCACACGATGCTGAAGGCCGGCAGCGGCTACACGACCGTCGAGATCAAGGTTAACTACGTGCGCGCCATGACCGACAAGACCGGGCCGGTCCGGGCCGAGGGCAAGGTCATCAATGTCGGGTCGCGCATCGCCACCTCCGAGGGCCGCCTGACCGACGCTTCCGGCAAGCTGCTCGCCCACGGAACGACGACCTGCCTGATCTTTCCGATTTAGCCTAAGCTGGCGGCATGCAGAAAGCGGCCGCCGAACAAAAGCTCCTGAAACTCTCCATCGCTGTCACCATCGGGGTGGCGTCGGTCGGCGTCCTGTTCGGCCTGCTGTCGGGATCGATGTCGATCGTGTTCGACGGCGTCTTTTCGGCGATCGACGCAGCCATGTCCGTCCTCGCCCTGCTCGTGTCACGCCTGGTGAGCCGGGTGGCCGACAATCGCCGCTTCCAGTTCGGCTACTGGCATATCGAACCCATGGTGCTGGCCTTCAACGGCGGCACGCTGATGCTGCTCTGCTTCTATGCCTTCCTGAACGCATCGGGCAGCTTCCTGGACGGCGGGCGCCGGCTCGATTTCGACTGGGCGATGGCTTATGCCGCCGCCGTCGGCGTCGTGGCATTCGGCATGTTCTTCTATGCCCGGCACCGCAATCGGCAGATCGGGTCGGATTTCGTGCGCCTCGATGTACAGAGCTGGTTGATGTCAGCCGCCATCACTTCGGCGCTGCTGCTGGCGTTCGCGGTCGCGTGGACCCTCGAGGGCACCCGCTACGCCCATCTCACGCCCTATGCCGATCCGCTCATCCTGGCGGTGCTTTCTCTCTTCCTCGTCTTTGTGCCGGTTCACACCGTGCGCCGTGCGCTGACTGAGATCCTGCTGATCACGCCGCCCGAACTCGACGCGCGCGTCCGCCAGGTGATGGATGAGATGGTCGTGCGGCACGGCTTCAACACCTACTCCAGTTACGTGGCCAAGGTGGGACGCGCCCAGTTCATCGAGATTCACGTCGCCGTTCCGGCTCAAACCCCGATCGACAGTGTGGGAAAGGCCGATGCGATCCGGCGCGAGATTGCCGAGGCGATCGGCGGCGAGGGTCCGAATCGCTGGCTCACGATCGACTTCACCGCCGCCCCCCGGTGGCTGTAGACGGGTTTGACCTTTCGGCCGGAAACTCCCATGTCAGAGGCCGGAAGGAATTCGCCCGCGCATGTACAAGTCCACAACCCGTTCCGTTCAGGTGACGGTCGAGCCGCAATATCTGCCCGACCAGTCGGAGCCGGAGAAGTCACAATTCGTATGGGCCTATACGGTGCGCATCGAGAACAGGGGTGATGTCGCGGTGCAGTTGCGCAGCCGGCACTGGAAGATCACCGACGGGCTCGGCCGCCTTCAGGAGGTCAAAGGGCCTGGTGTCGTCGGCAAGACGCCGTTGCTGCGCCCGGGCGAGGTCTTCGAGTACACTTCCGGGACGCCACTTTCCACGCCATCCGGCATCATGAGCGGCACGTATCAGATGGTGGACGAGGCGGGCGTGAAGTTCGACATCGAGATTCCGACCTTTTCGCTCGACACGCCGACGGCGCAGCGCAGCCTCAACTAGGCTGCCCGGATCAAGGGGAGTAAGACGATGAACAAGATGGCGAAGCCGCGCGAGGTCGTTTCGCTCGCCACCGGCCAGTCCCGGCCCTCGCGCGAGGAGGCCGAGGCGGCCGTCCGCACGCTGATCCGCTGGGCCGGCGACGATCCCGTCCGCGAGGGCTTGGCCGGCACACCGGATCGCGTCGTCCGCTCCTACGAGGAGTTCTTCGCGGGCTACGACCAGGATCCGCGCGACATGCTGCAGCGGACCTTCGAGGAGGTCGAGGGCTACGACGAGGTCGTGGCGCTGCGCGACATCCGGCTGGAATCGCATTGCGAGCATCACATGGTCCCGATCATCGGCAAGGTCCATGTCGGCTACCTGCCGGACAAGCGGGTGGTCGGCATCAGCAAGCTCGCCCGTGTGGTGGATGCCTATGCCCATCGCCTGCAGATCCAGGAGAAGCTGACGGCGCAGATCGCCAACACGCTGCAGGAGGTCCTCCAGCCGCGCGGTGTCGCCGTCGTCATCGAGGCGGCGCACCAGTGCATGACCACGCGCGGCGTCCATAAGTCGGACGTGACCATGGTGACCAGCCGCATGCTGGGGGCCTTCCGGAACAATGGCGAGACACGGCGCGAATTCCTGAGCATGATCGGCCGCTCGTCGATTTAACTTCCCCCTCATCCTGAGGAGCGCGCCCCGGCGCGCGTCTCGAAGGATGGGATCCAGCAGAGTTGTTGCCCACCCTTCGAGACGTCGCGCTCGCGCGGCTCCTCAGGGTGAGGTCGGAATAGAGTGAGCAAGGGACATCATGGCCGGAGAGACCGTCAATTCCATCGACATGCTGCGAAAGCTCGTGGCGTTCGACACCACCTCGCGCAATTCCAACCTCGCCCTGATCGAGTACGTGCAGGGGTACCTCAAGGGCCATGGCGTCGAGTCCAAGCTGGTTCCCAACGAGGACGGGTCGAAGGCCAATCTCTTCGCCACCGTCGGTCCCAACGTACCGGGCGGCGTCGTGCTGTCGGGCCATACCGACGTCGTGCCGGTCGACGGCCAGCCCTGGGTCACCGATCCGTGGACGCTCACGCTGAAGGACGGCAAGTATTACGGCCGCGGCACCTGCGACATGAAGGCCTTCTACGCGATCGGCCTCGCCATGCTGCCGGAATTCCTGAAGGCCTCCCTCAAGAAGCCTATCCACTTCGCACTCTCCTATGACGAGGAGATCGGCTGCTTCGGCGCGCATTCGCTGGCCGCCCGCATGGCGACCGAGGTGCCGAAGCCCCGGGTCATCATCATCGGCGAGCCGACCATGATGACCGTGGTGCATGCCCACAAGGGCAGCCAGAGCTACGTCACCAAGTTCACCGGCTTCGAGGCCCATTCCTCGATGACCCATCTCGGTGTCAGCGCCATCCATTTCGCCGGCGAGTTCATCCACTACCTCAACACGGTGCAGGAGGAGCTCGAGGCCGCCGCGCCCAAGGACAGCGAGTTCATGCCGGCCGCCGCGACCTTCAACGTCGGCACCATCATCGGCGGCACGGCGGGCAACATCCTGGCGCGCGAGTGCGAGGTCCTGTGGGGCTATCGTGAGCTGCCGACCCGCCCGATCGAGGAACTGGGCGAGCGCGCCAAGAAGTGGCTGAAGGAAGAGCTGCTGCCCAAGATGAAGGCCAAGCATCCGGCGGCCGGCATCGACACCGAGCTGCGCGCCTCGACGCCCGCCTTCTCGCCCGAGGGCAACGACGACGCCAAGACCCTGGCCGGCAGCTGGTCGGGTTCCAACACGGTCGGCGCGGTGGTCTATGCCACCGAGGCCGGCATCTTCCGCAAGGTGCTGGGCGTGCCGACGGTGGTCTGCGGCCCGGGCGACATCGCCCAGGCGCATCAGCCCAACGAATTCATCCTCGCCTCGCAGATCGATGCCGGCGAGGCCTTCATGAAGCGCATGCTGGAGTGGTCCTGCCGGGACTAGGCTTGCGGGCTTGAGAGAGGGCCGATGGCGAAGGTTCCTGGTTCCTGGGAGAAGGCGGAAGGCCTTACCGGCCCGTGGGCAGGACCTTCGACGCAGCCGGCGCCTCGCATTGTTGACGATCCCGACAGCCTGACTCCGGACGAGCTTTCGATCGTGTCGTCGGAGCAATTCGATCGGGCCTTCGAAGAATACAGCCAGTTGGGCCCCCGAGCATCTGTTCCCCTAGAGGAGCGCTGGCCGGAAGCAATTCCCGATGTCGATCCCTCGAAGTATCCGGCGCTAAAGGCGAAGTGCCACGAGATCACGTGGACGGTCGTCAGATGGGATGACGACGTGAAATGTGGGCGGCTTCTCGATGAGGACGATGTCGTGAAGCGGATGGTCGCGATCAGATATCCCTATCTGACGCCACGACATCAGATTTCCGTCAGAACCTACGCCTCGTTCGCCAACAGGTGAGTGGTTGAAGTGTCCCACTTGATCGCCGTCGACTGGGGCACGAGTTCGCTGCGCGGCGCCCGTCTCGACGCGGCGGGCGGCGTGCTTGAGGAGAAGAGTGCGCCGCTCGGGATTCTCAATGTCCCGAACGGCGATTTCGCCGGCGTCTTCGACTCGCTGTTCTCCGATTGGATGAAGCCGGCCGGCAGCGTGTGCCTGATCTCGGGCATGGCCGGCAGCCGGCAGGGCTGGGTCGAGGCACCGTACGCCGCCTGTCCGGCCGGACCCGCAGACCTCAAACGACACCTGCATTGGATCGAGCCGGGGCGGATCGCCCTGGTGCCCGGCCTCAGCGTCGAGCAGGGCGAGGTGCCCGACGTGATGCGCGGCGAGGAAGTGCAGATCTTCGGCGCCATGCGACTGGCCGGTCTGAGGGACGGGCAGTTCGTGCTGCCGGGCACGCACAGCAAATGGGCCACGGTGCGGGACGGGCAGGTCACCGGCTTCCGGACCTACATGACCGGCGAGGTCTATGGGCTGCTCGGCCAACATTCCATCCTGGCCCGGACGCTCGACGCCGATGCGCCGCTCGACGAGGCGATGTTCCTGCGCGGCGTGACGCGCGCCGCCGAGGGCGAAGGCCTCCTGCACAATGCATTCGGTGTGCGGGCGCTCGCGCTGTTCGACCGGTTGTCCCCCGCCCAGTCGGCGAGCTACCTGTCCGGCCTGCTGATCGGCGAGGAGGTGCGCACGCAGGACCTGGCGGGCGACGGCGAGGTGGTCGTCATCGGCGCGCCGGGGCTCACGGAGCGCTATGCTCTCGCGCTCGGCCACAGCGGCGTCCGGGTGCGCCGCTTCGGTGCCGAGGCGACCTGGGCGGGCATGAGGGCCGTGCAACCATGAAGGCCGTGGAGAGGTTCGAGGCTGCGATGCGCGCGCTGCCGCTCGTCGCCATCCTGCGCGGGCTGAAGCCTGCCGAGGCGCCGGCGATCGGCGAGGTGCTGGTGGAGGCAGGGTTTCGTCTCATCGAGGTGCCGCTCAACTCGCCGCAGCCCCTCGACAGTATCGCTGCCTTGCGCACGCGCTTTCCAGACGCCGTGATCGGTGCAGGCACCGTCCTCACGGCGATGGAGGCGCGGGCCGTCGCGTCCGCCGGCGGCGAACTCGTCGTGGCGCCGAATTTCGACCGCGAGGTCGTCGAGGAGACTGTGCGGCTCGGCCTGGCGAGCCTGCCCGGAGTCATGACGCCCACGGAAGCCTTCGCGGCCCTGAAGGCGGGCGCGCACGGATTGAAGCTGTTTCCCGCCGAGCTGGCCTCTCCTTCGGCGGTAAAGGCGCTGCTGGCGGTGTTGCCGAAGGGCACGTCCTTGATCCCGGTCGGTGGCATCGGCGCGGACAACATGGTCGCCTGGCGAGCGGCCGGCGCGGCCGGCTTCGGCCTCGGCTCGTCGCTCTATAAACCCGGCGACGATGTGGCGGCGGTGAAGCTGAAGGCGGCCGCGATTCTGGCGGCTTGGCGCCCGTAGAGAACCGCGGTGAGGTTCAATCGGCGGGGCGGCTCAATTCTCGCGCGTCACTGTCGGCGACGTGGTAGACACTCGCCGCATCCCATACGGGTGTTGGAGAATATCATGGTTCGCACAATCGCAGGTTTGTCGCTGGGTCTGGCGCTTCTGGCGACCTCGGCCAACGCGGAAGTCTATTGCCGCGCTGAAGGCATCCCGCGCGGCTGCGTCTGGGCACCCCACGGCGCCGGGGCGCCGGGTGTCGGCGTGGTCCCGGGCGTGGGAGCAGGCGCACCGGGAGTGGGCGTTGCGCCGGGCGTTGGCGTCGGCGCTCCCGGTGTGGGTGTCACGCCTGGCGTTGGCGTGGGCGCTCCCGGCGTCGGCGTAGCCCCGGGCCGTGGGGTGGACGGCGACGTGAACCGGGGCGGTCCGGTCAATCGAGTGGGCCGTCACTGACGCTTCCGGCAGCGTAACTCGAGTTACAATTTGGGAATCCTCGGCGAGGGCTTGTTTTTATGAACATTCAAGATATATCTTGGATATGTTCAAACATAGAAAGGCAAACCCATGAGAGGTTTTCATCATCATCCCCAGGGCGAGCCGTCCCATCGGCATCATTTCGGTCGGCGCGGCTTTGGCCGGCCCGGCCATGGCTGGGAAGGGCATGCCGGCGAGGGCCACGGCGGGCGGGGACGCCGGCGCGTCTTCGATTCGGGCGAGCTGCGGCTCGTGCTGCTGAAGCTGATCGCCGATGAGCCGCGCCACGGCTACGAGCTCATTCGCGCCATCGAGGAGCTGACCGGCGGCAGATACGTGCCGAGCCCGGGCATGATCTATCCGACGCTGACGATGCTCGACGAGATGGGCCACATCGCGGAGGTGAAGTCGGAAGGCGCGCGCAAGTCCTTCGCGGTCACGCCGGACGGCACCGCCCATCTCGATGAGCGCAAGGTGGAAGTCGCCGCGCTGTTCGCACGACTGGCCGAGCTTGCCGGCCTCCAGGAGCGCACCGACTCCGCGCCGGTGCGCCGGGCCATGGGCAACCTTCGCGAGGCATTGATCCTGCGCCTGGGCCGCGATGGCGTGCAGAAGCAGACGGTCCACGACGCGGTCGCCATCATCGACGAGGCCGCGCAGAGGATCGAACGGCTATGAGCAACGCCAGCATCGCGCGCGTGCCGACCGCGAACGGCAGCCGCTACCTCCAGCAGCTCTGCAAGCACTGGAGCCACAATCTCGAGGTCGAGTTCACGCCGGAGACGGGCAGGGTCGTGTTTCCGCGCAACGCCCGGGGCGCCGACTGGCCGGGCGATGCCACCCTTCATCTGACGGCACAGGCGGACGCGCTCGAGTGTCGGCTGGAGGCCAGTGCCGAGGGACAGCTCGAGGGGCTCAAAGGCGCCGTGGCCAGCCACCTCGATCGCTTCGCCTTCCGCGAAGCACCTCTCACCTTCGACTGGCGCGATGCGTGACAAGCCGCGCGCTTGTTAACTCGGGGCCGGGCTTGCACATTCCGCGCGAGTGCAGCCCGAGGACCCCATGTCGACACTTCCTGAAGACGTCTTTACCGAACCCGAGGAATTTTCAGCCGACACGCTGGCCAATCTGGGGCCGCTGGCCCGCCTGGCCGGCGAATGGCAGTCCGACAAGGGGATCGACATCGCGCCCAAGGCGCCTGGCCCGGAGCAGCGCGGCTTTCGCGAGCATATCCGGATGGAGCCGATCGACCCGCAGCCCAACGGGCCCCAGCTCCTCTACGGGCTCCGCTATCACATCCACATCAACACCGACGAGGAAGCCATCACCTTCCACGACCAGGTCGGCTACTGGCTGTGGGAGCCGGCCACCGGCCTGATCATGCAATCAATCGCCATTCCGCGCGGCCAGGTCGTGCTGGCGGGCGGGACGGCGAAGCCGGGAGACAAGACGATTTCCGTGGAGGCCACACGCGGCGACACGCGCTTCGGCATCTGCTCGACCACCTTCCTCGAGCAGGCGTTCCGCACCGACTATTACCGCATCGACATCACCTTCAACGATGACGGTTCCTGGTCGTACGTGACGCGCACGGACCTGGCGGTGCGCGGCAAGACGCCGGCCTTCAACCACCGCGACACGAACACGCTGCGACGGATCGCGGCGCCGGCCCAGAACCCGATGGTCGACCGGCTGAAGAGCGGCAAGTTCGACTGAGCCGGCGCTATTTCAGCTTCAGGCCGACCACGCGCAGCAGCCCATCCGGCACCGGACGAAATCCCTCGAACCGGACCGTATGGGTCGCGAGATTCTGCGGGTGGTAGAGGTAGAAGATCCAGCCTTTGTCGAGGAAGCGCTCGGTGATCTTGCGGTAGATCGCCTTGCGCGCCTCGAACTCGGTCGCCGCGCGGGCTTCCTGGTGCCAGCCATCGAGTTCCTTGTCGCAGTACTTCCCCATGTTCTGCGGCGCGCCACAGGTCTGGAAGACCACCGAATTGCCATCGGGATCGCTGCGGCCGCTCCAGGTCAACGCATAGATCTGAAAATCGCCATCCTCGCCGGCTTTGAGCGCGGTCGCGACTTCGACGACGCGCAGCTTCAGGTCGAAGCCCGCTTCGGCCACCAGCGACTGCACGACCTCGGCGATGGCCCGTGACTCCGGCGCGTTGTTCACCATGTAGTCGAGGGTGAGCCGGCCGGTGATGCCGGCCTCCTTCATCAGCGCCTTGGCCTTGGCGATGTCGCGCTTGGGGATCGGGAAGTCTTTTTGGTAGTAGGGGCTCTGTGGGCTGACCCACTGGTTGCCCGGCACGAACTCGCCGTTGAACACGACCTGGTTGATGGCGTCGCGGTCGAGCGCCAGCTCGAAGGCGCGGCGCACCCTCGGGTCCTTGCCCAGCGGATTGTTCGACTTGGGCCCGTTTTCCTGGTTGATCATCAGCCCGAACCAGGCGAGCGACACCGAGTTGGCGAGCTTCAGCTTGGGGTCGGCCCGAACGGTCGGGATGTCGGTCGCCAGGATGCGCTCGGTGAGGTCGATGCCGCCGGAGCGCAGGTTGGCCAGTCGCACGGTCGTGTCGACGATGGGCAGGTAGGTGATCTTGTCGATGAACACCTGGTCCTTGTTCCAGTAGTCGGCGAACTTCTCGACCACGATGCGGTCCTGCTGGACCCGCTCGACGAACTTGTAAGGCCCGGCGCACACGGGCCTGAGGCCGAACTTGTCGCCCGCCGCCTCGGCGGCCTTGGGCGAGACCATCATGCCCGACCGGTCGGTGAGCTGCGCCAGCAGCGGCGAGAAGGGCTGCTTGAGGTTCAGCTTGATGGTCAGTGGATCGACCACATCGACGCTCTCGACGATGCCGATCTCGGGCTTGCGGAACGAGCCCTTCATCGTGAGGTGACGTTCGAGGCTGTACTTGGCCGCGGCGGCGTCGAACGGCTCGCCGTCATGGAATTTTACGCCGGGGCGAAGCTTTATGAGGACCGTCTTGCCGTCGGCCGAGGTCTCGTGGCCGAGAGCGAGCTGCGGCACGACCGTGAGCTTCTCGTCGATGTCGAACAGCTTGTCGCAAATTGAGGCGAAGACGATGCGTCCGGTATAGGTGCGCGACAGGCTGGGATCGAGCACGTCCGGGTCGTCGCCGATCCCGATCCTGAGATGCCCCTGCGCCGAGGCCGTACTTGCCGCCGCGCAGAGCGCCAGTGTCATGAGAAAGCGATGAGCCGTCCGCCGCATGATGCCCTCCGTCCTGACCGTCCGGAGACTCCAGCACGCGGCGTGCCATGAGGCCGAGCGAAGCTCGGCCGAGTAGCGTCAGGACATCGCTTGCGATGTCCGGGAGCGTCGAAGAAAGAACGACCAATCATGACCCCTCCGTCGCGTGAGACGCGACACCTCCCCATTTGAATGGGGAGGAGGGCGACGACAATTCTCTACCGAACCTCGAATCCCATCTTCGCCAGCGCGGCGCGCAGCGTTTCGCGGCCGTTCATCGCCTTGATCGGTCCCAGCCGGTTCAGCACGCGCTGCGTCCAGGTCGCGGCCTGCAGCTCATGGCGGGCCGAGAACTTGCTCATCTCGGCGTCGTAGGCGGCGCGCAGCGCCTCTTCCTTGGTCGCGTCGTAGCGCTCGGTGTGGAGCACGACCGACTGCGGCAGGCGCGGCTTCACCTCGCCCTCGCCCTTTTCCGTGGCGTATCCGACGCAGAGGCCGAACACGACGACGGCCTGGGGCGGAAGGCCGAGCAGCTCGGCCACGCGGATAGGGTCGTTGCGCATGGCGCCGATATAGACCGTGCGCAGGCCCATCGATTCCGCAGCAACCACTGCATTCTGGGCCGCCAGTGCGGCGTCGATCGAGGCGACCATGAAGGTCTCCAGCCAGGGCATGGTCTCGAACGCGGTCTTCGTCGCGTTGGAGATGCGCTGGTTGCGCGACATGTCGGCGATCCAGGCGATGAACAGCGGGCACTGCTCGATATGCTTCTGGCCGCCGGCGATCTCGGCCAGCACCTTCTTCTTGGCGGGATCGGTGACGGCGAGCGCCGACCACCATTGCATGTTGGAACTGGTGGCGGCCGACTGGGCCGCAGCGATCATGCTTTCGAGCGCGCCGGCCGGCACGGGATCGGGCTTGTAGCTGCGCACCGAGCGGTGATCGAGCATCGTGGCGATCGTCTCGTTCCACGGTCCGGCCGCGGGCAGGACATCGGCGCCGTAGCGGCGAACCAGCGCATCGGTCTTCGCATCGGTCTGGGCGGGAGTGGCGGGCGTCAGGGAATCCATCAGGCGATGCTCTCGGGTTTGCGGCGGGTGATCGCGGTGATCAGCGCCAGGAAAATGAAACCGGTGACGATCATGAAGATGGCGCGCGGCTCGCCATGGTCCATCAAGGAACCGTAGAGCAGCGGCGCGACCATGCCGCCCAGATTGAAGCCGGTGCTGACGAAGCCGAACACCTTGCCGAACGAGCCCGGCGGCGTGACAGCGCGCACCATCATGTCGCGCGATGGCTGGATGATGCCGTTCAGCAGGCCGCCCAGCGACATCACGCCGATCAGAACGGCGGCCGGCATGTTCACCCACGCCATCAGGATCGCCATCGTCGAAGTACAGGCGAAGCCGACGGCCGCCACGCGCTCATGGTGGGGCGTGCGGTCCGCGATGACGCCGCCCAGCAGCACGCCGCCGGCGCTGAACAGCAGGAAGCCCGAGAGCGCCACGCTGGCCACCGAGAAGGGCGTGCCATGGATCTGCGCCATGCCGACGACGGTGAAGGTCTGGATGCCGCCATTGGCCATGGCGAGGCAGAAGAAGAACAGAAGGTTGCGCAGGATCGGCGCGCTCAGCAGCAGGTCGAGCCCGACCTTCTGGCCGCTGTCCTTTGCCGGTTGCTGCCCGGGCTTGTGCACGACGCGCGGCAGGACGCTGCCCATCACGATCAGCAGCAACGCGGTCGCGATCGACAGGCCGGCGACGAACAGGAAGGCGCCGCGCCAGCCCCACATCGCCGCGCAGGCCAGCGCCAGCGCCGGCGTCACGCCCGAGCCGAGATAGCCCGCGAAGGTATGGATCGAGAAGGCCTTGCCGATGCGCTTGTGATCGATGGTGGCCGACAGGATCGAATAGTCGGCCGGGTGATAGACGGTGTTGGCGAGCCCCAGGAAGCCGTAGGCGATGACGAAGAACCAGTAGCCGGGCAGCAGCGCGGCGGCCGCGACGGCGACGCCGCCCAGGATCAGGCCGCCGGTCAGCATGGCGCGCGGCCCGACCCGGTCGACCAGGAAGCCGGCCGGCGTCTGCAGCAGGGCGGAGGCGGCATTGAACGCCGTCAGCGCGAAGCCGATCTCGACGTAGCTGACGCCGAACGCCTCGCGGACTTCGCCGAACAGCGGCGGCAGCAGCATGATGTGCACGTGGCTCACGAAATGCGCCACGGCGATCAGCGCGATCACCTTGAATTCGCGGGCCTTCTTCGCATCGCTACCGGCGTCGCTGGCCGGCAGGTCGAATGAGTTACTCGTCGATGACATTGACGCCCAAGGTCCCTATGCCTGAGATCTCGACCTCCAGCCGGTCGCCGGCCTTCATCCAGAGCGGCGGCTTGCGGCCGGTGCCGACGCCGTCGGGCGTGCCGGTCGCGATGATGTCGCCCGGCTCCAGCCAGGTCACGGTCGAGAGATATTCGATGATGGTGGCGACATCGAAGATCATGTGATCGGTCGTGTCGTGCTGCACCACGCTGCCGTTCAACCGAGTCGTCAGCTCGAGCCGCTGCGGATCGGCGATCACATCCGACGTGACCATCCACGGCCCCAGCGGCCCGGTCGCCGGGAAGTTCTTGCCGGCGAAGACCGAATGCTTCTGGAAGTCGCGCACGCTGCCGTCGATGAAGCAGGTGTAGCCCGCGATCACCGACAGGGCGCCGGCGCGCGGGACATGCCGGCAGCGTTCGCCGATCACGATGGCGAGCTCGCCTTCATAGTCGAAGTGCGTCGAGGCACGCGGCCGCACCATGTCGCCGCCATGGGCGACGAGCGTGTCGTGAAGCCGAGAAAAGACGCTGGGCACCGTCGGCATCTCGCGTCCAACCTCGCCGACATGGCTCGCATAGTTGAGGCCGACGCAGAGGATCTTGCCCGGATCGGGAATCACCGGCAGCAACTCGACGTCCTCGAATGCGAGAGTGGGCGTTGCGCCTTTCAGTGCGGCGCGAAGTTCATCGAGCGCCTTGGTCGCGATGACATCGCGCAAGCCTGACCAGCGCCCCTTCGTGCGCGCCGACAGATCGACGATGCCGCCGTCCACGGCCGCGCCGAATTTGTTCGCGCCCGCATGGCGAAAGCTGACCAACCGCATAGGGATGGACCCTAGGGTGATTGCAGCAGCTTCGAAAGACCTTTGGAGAGTCTGATGCTGTCCACGGCGCCGGGCTTCGCAAGTGCACCATTGGTGGCTTTCGCGAGCTTCTGCAGCGCGAGTCCCTCGGCCATCGAGATGGCACAGGCCACGCCGTCGAGAAGAGGGGCATCGACCATGTGCTTCAGCTTGGCGGCAAGCCCGGCCAGGCCCGCGCCGCCCAGGATCACGACGTCCGCGCCGTCCTCTTTGACGCAAGCGCTGCAGCCTTTTGCCAGCAATTCCATGGCGGCTGTGGGGTCGCGCGCGATGTCGGCGCCGGTCGGCGCGACGGTGCGCACCGAGGCGAGGCGCGAGGAGAGGCCGTGGTTGGCTACGAATTCCTCGAGCATCGACTGCCAGCGCTCGCCGCCGGTGACGATCGAGAAGCGGTTGCCCATGGCGCAGGCTTGCAGGATCGACGCATCAGCCATGCCGACGACCGGCACCGGACTGACCTCCTTCAGGGCCGCGAGGCCCGGATCGCCGAAGCAGGCGAGAACGACCGCATCCTTCGGTCCGCGATCGTTGGCATAGGCGTCGAGTGCGGCGTGGCTCGCGATGGCATAGGCCGCGCGCGAGGCGATGTAGCGGGGGCCGAAGGAGCCGGTGAGCGCCCGCAGGCGCGTGCCCTTGGAGGCAAAGCCCTTGGCCGTCTTGAGGACGAGGTCGGTGATCGACTTCGTCGTGTTGGGATTGATCAGCAGGATGTTCGTCATGGTCACGTCCGCATGGTTTCCGCGAGGCGCGCGGCATCGTGGTTCTCGCCGATCGACAGGGCGCAGATGCGCGAGATATGGGTGAGCGGCAGGCCGCTCTCCGCCGCCCAGGCATTGATCTGCGCCTGGGCGAGCTTCTGGTCCTTCTTGGAGGTGCCCTTCTCGCTGATCGGCACGCCGGCATCGCGCAGGCACATCATGAGATCGCCGGTCAGGATGAAGGAATCACGCCCGAGGAAACGCAGCAAGTACTGGCCGGAGAAGCCGCCGAGACGGGAGCCGCGCTTGGCGAAGACGTCGAGCAGGCCGATCTGGTCGTCGGCCGGCCAGGCGGCGAGGAACTTGCCGAAGCTGCCATGCTCCGCCGCGATGTCGGCGACGAACTTCGCATTGTCGCGCACCGACCGGATGCTGGTCGGGTTGCGCACGATGCGGGTGTCCTGCGTCAGCTTCTCCCAGAACTCGGCGGGCTGGAACAGGAGCCGCTTGGGATTGAAGCCGAGGAAGGCCTCTTCGAAGCCCGGCCACTTCTTGTCGATCACGCTCCACACGAAGCCGGCGCAGAACACGCGGCGCGCCATCTCCGCCAGCACGCGATCGTCCGTCAGTTTCGCCAGGGCTTTGTTGTCGCGTTTCTTCGGCAGCAGGGCCGCCAGCGCCTTCTCGCCGCCCTTGCGCCTGGCAGCGCGTGCCTGGATCGACTTGAAGCTGACCCTTGCCATCCAGCCTACTCGAGCCAGCCGTCGAAGAAGTCGAACACGGTGGCCTTGAACATCGGATGGCCGATACAGGAGAAGTGATCGCACCCCGGCAGGGTCACCGCCTTGGCGCCGGGGATGGCGGCGGCCAGTCCCTGCGGTGGGCCGGCGAGCTGGTCGCGGGCGCCGGCGACGACAAGCGTCGGTCGCCGGATCGCCATCAGCGAGCCGCGTGTGAGCGGCAGGCGCGGGCCGCGCGAGCAGGCGGCCAAGGCCAGCCGGTCTTCCTTCTGCTCGTCGGCGAAGTGGCGGAAGCTCTTGAGCATCGGATCGGCGATCTCGTCGGGGTTGGCTGCTTCCATGGCCGCGGCCATGGCGCCTTCCTCGCGCGGCGGATCGAACAGCGTGGCGCCGACGCCGGCCACGACCAGATGATCGATGCGGCCGGGATCGAGCAGGGCTGCCGTCAGCGCGATATGCGAGCCCATCGAGAAGCCCAGCACGTGCGCGCGCTCGACGCCGGCATGGTCCATCAATGCAAAAACATCGCGGGCCATCGCTTCGCGATCGTACAGGGCCGGATCGTGCGGCTTGGCGCTTTCGCCGTGGCCGCGATTGTCGAGCGCGAAGCCGCGGAGTCCCTTGGCGGCGATGGCGTCGTACCAGCCCATGCGTTTCCAGTTCTCGGTGCGGTTCGCGGAAAAGCCGTGCACCAGCACGATCGCCTTGCGGCCATCGGCGGGGCCGAATTCGTCGTAGGCGAGGTCGAGCCCATCGGAGGTGAAGTGAGCCATGACTTTCCCTAACAAGTGGCATGAACTGCGACAAGGTTGATCGCGCTGCCCAAGTGTCGGACAAACGCGACAACGAAAGAGGAAACGCATGACGGGACATCAGGGGAAGATCGGCAAGACGGTCCAGGAGTCACAGCCCCACTGGCCGGAAGCTCCGAAGCGGCCGAAAGGCGCCCCGAACATCCTGGTCATCCTGTTCGACGATGTCGGCTTCTCCGACCTCGGCTGCTACGGCTCGCCGATCGACACGCCCGTCATCGACGCCCTCGCCAAGCGCGGGCTGCGCTACACCGGCTTCCACACGACGGCCATGTGCTCGACCACGCGGGCGGCCCTTCTGACCGGCCGTAACCATCATTCGGTGGGCGTCGGCTGCCTCGCCAACTTCGATTCCGGATACCCGGGCTATCGTGGCAAGATCAGCCGCGAGGCGGGCACCATCGCCGAGATGCTGCGACCGCACGGCTATCGCAACTACATGCTGGGCAAGTGGCACGTGACGCCGCTCACCGAGTCCGGCGCGACCGGCCCGTTCGACGGCTGGCCGCTGGGCCGCGGCTTCGACCGTTACTACGGCTTCATGGACGCCGAGACCGATCAGTTTGCCCCCGAGCTGGTGCGTGACAACACGCCGGTCGATCCGCCGGGCACTTTCGCCACCGGCTATCATCTCACCTCCGACCTGGTCGATCAGGCGATCCGCTATCTCGCCGACCATACTGCCGACAATGCCGAGACGCCGTGGCTCACCTGGCTGGCCTTCGGCGCCTGCCATGCGCCCCACCAGGCGCCGTTCAACCTCGTCTCGAAGTATGATTCGGTGTTCGCCGAAGGCTGGGACGCCGAGCGTGAAAAGCGCCTCGCGCGCCAGATCGAGATGGGCATCGTGCCGAAGGGCACGCAGCTGCCGCCGCGCAACGATTCCGTGCGCGCCTGGGCCGAGATTGCCGAGCCCGAGCGCCGCCTGTTCACCCGGCTGCAGGCCGCCTACGCCGCCATGCTCGACCACGCCGACCAGCATATCGGCCGCCTGATGGCCTTCCTCGAGAGCAGTGGTCAGCTCGACGACACGCTGGTCATCGTCATGTCCGACAACGGCGCCAGCCAGGAAGGCGGCCCGTTCGGCATGATCAACGCCATGGGCCCCTACAATCTCCGTCGCGAATCGCTCGAGGAGAAGATCTCGCGAATCGACGATATCGGCGGTCCCGACACCCATTCGAACTTCCCGTGGGGCTGGGCGATGGCGGCCAACACGCCGCTGCGCCGCTACAAGCAGAACACCCATGGCGGCGGCATCCGAGATCCGCTGGTGATGGCCTGGGACAAGGGCATCGCCGCGCGCGGCGAGCTGCGCCACCAGTTCTGCCATGCCAGCGACCTCGTCCCGACGCTGCTCGACGTCGTCGGCATCAAGCCGCCCAAGGCGATCAACGGCGTGAAGCAGATGCCGCTCGAGGGCACCAGCTTCGCCAAGAGCCTCAAGAATGCGAAGGCCAAGTCCAAGGCCAAGCCGCAGTATTTCGAGATGTTCGGCCATCGCGGCCTGGTGCAGGACGGCTGGAAGGCCGTCTCCTTCCACCCGCCGGGCGCCGACTTCGCCAACGACAAGTGGGAACTCTACCATCTCGATCAGGACTTCAACGAGACCAACGATCTCGCCGAGAAGGGGCCGGAGCGGCTGAAGGCCATGATCGACGAATGGTGGCGGCAGGCCGAGGCGAGCAAGGTGCTGCCGCTTGACGACCGCTTCGCGCCGCGCTTCGCCGACAACGCCAAGCGCTTCCATGGGCCGCGCAACCGCTTCGTCTTCCACGCCGGCATGGGCCATGTGCCGACCGACGTGGCGCCCGACGTGCGCAACCGCACCTACACGATCGAGGCCGACGTGCAGGTCGACGGGGCGATGACCGAGGGCGTGCTGATCGCCCATGGCGACGCCACCACCGGCTATTCGCTCTACATGAAGGACGGCAAGCTCGCCTACGACATGAACATCGGCGGCGAGCATCACCTGATCGTCTCCGACCGGCCGGTGCCGGCCGGCAACCGCAAGCTGGCGGTCCAGATGCGGCGCAACAAGGGGCGCAACCTCGCCACCCTGCTGATCGACGGCGAGCCGGCGGGCAGCTTCGACACCCAGAACGGCTTCGTCAGCTTCATCTCCTGGTCGGGCCTCGACATCGGTCGCGACCGGTCGAGCCCGGTGTCGCACTACGAGGCGCCGTTCGCCTTCACCGGCAAGCTGCGCAAGGTCACCGTGCTGATGGACGACGACCAGGTGCTCAACGCCGAGCAGGCAGCCGCGGCGGCGCTGGCGCGCGAGTGAGCGTCGCCCCGCCGGGAAGGGGCGTCGACAGCGCCTATGCGTGGCGGCTGGCGCTGGTCTCGATGGCTTGCGTCGCGCTGGGCGGCGGCGGCATCTATCTGCCCATGGTCGGCCTCAAGGAGATGGCGGCCGACTTCGGCGACCAGCGCGCCGTCCCGTCGTTCGCCTACATGGTGGGCTTCTTCGGCATGGGCGTGGGTGGCGTCTTCATGGGCTGGCTGGCCGATCGCACCAGTCCCCGCGTGCCGTTGCTGATTGCCGGAGTCTGCATCGCGCTGGGCGGATGGGTCGCCTCGAGCGGCGGCGAGTTTGCGCTCTATGCCGGCTACGCGGTGCTGCTGGGCTTCTTGGGCAATGCCGGCACCTTCACGCCGGCGATGAACAACGTGCAGGGCTGGTTCGAGAAGCGACGCAACATGGCGATCGCTCTCATCTCGATCGGGCCCGCTGTCGCGGGTTCGGTCTGGCCGCAGGTCTATCGCCTGCTGCTGCCGGAGATCGGCTGGCGCGACACGCTGCTCGTCTACGGCCTGTCGGCCGGCGGGCTGTTGCTGCTGGGCGCGCTCTACGTTCGGGCGGCGCCGACCCTGCGCGGTCCGGGCGGACGGCGGCGCGAAGAGAAGGTGCACCTGCCGCTGCCCTCTTCGGCGATCATGGGGCTGCTCTCCGCGGCCGGCTTCTGCTGCTGCACCGCCATGGCGATTCCCTTCGTTCACATGGTCGCCTTCTGCGGCGATCTCGGCTATCCCGCGGCGCGCGGCACCGAGGCGGTGTCGCTGGTGCTGGTCTCGGCCATCGTCGCCACCTTCGTCATGGCTCGCCTCGCCCAGCGCATCGGGCCGCTGCCCGTCAGCCTTCTCTGTTCGGTGATCCAGGTCGGCTCACTCGTCGGCTTCCTCTACGTGCGCGACATCAACGGAATCTACGCGCTGTCCCTGCTGCACGGCATTCCCTTCATCGCCATCGTGCAGGGCTATGCGCTCAACCTGCGCTTCCTCTACGGCCCGACGATCGCCGGCTGGCGGCTGGGCGTGGTGATGCTGTTCGCGATGGCGGGCATGGCCGCGGGCGGCTGGCTGGGCGGCTTCATTTTCGACGCGACGCTCTCCTACACGTCGGCGTTCCAGTCGGCGCTGGCGTTCAATCTCCTGAACCTGATGCTGCTGGGCATCCTCTATACGGCTCAGCGCCGCCGGCAGATGGTCAGCCTGCCCTAAAATTCTTCTCCTCCCCCGTTTGACGGGGGAGGAATAGAGATTCAGATAACCTTGCGTGCCCGCAGCGCCGCGATCTCCGCCGCGGACAGGCCCAGGCCGCCATAGACTTCCTCGTTGTGCTGGCCCATCGAGGGGCCAGCATGGCGCACGACGCCCGGCGTTTCGGAGAAGCGCGGCACCACGCCCTGCATGCGCACCGAACCCAGCTCCGCGTCGGGCACGCTGACGATCGCCTGGCGCGCCGCGAACTGCGGATCGGCGAAGACGTCGGCGATATCGTAGATCGGCGAGAAGCCGACCTCGTGGCGCGTGAACGTCTCGCGCAACTCGGCGAGAGTGAGCTTGCCGATGGCGGCGCCGACGATCTCGTCCAGCTCGCGGTAGTTCTTGACCCGCGCCGGATTGAGCGCGAATCGCGGATCCTCCAGCAGGTGCTTCAGGTCGAGCGCCGCACAGAGCCGCACGAAAATGCTCTGGGTCGAGGCCGCGATCGACGCCCACTTGTCGTCGGCCGTGCGATAGACATTGCCCGGCGCGGCATACTGGCTGCGGTTGCCCGACCGCGTGCGCACGGCGCCGAGCTGATCGTACTCGATGGCCAGGAATTCGAGCGTGCGCATCATCGCCTCGGTGGCCGAGCAATCGATCTCCTGGCCGCGCCGCTCGGGGTGTTTCGCGAGATCGTGCAGGGCGGCCAGGATTCCCACCGCGCCGAACAGGCCGGCGACGGCATCGGAGATCGGATAGCCGAGATGCAACGGCCGCCCGTCCTCCTCGCCGCAGATCTGCGTGAAGCCGCTCATCGCCTCGAAGATCCGGGCGAATCCCGGCCGCCCGGCATAGGGACCGTCCTGGCCGAACCCGGTGACCCTCAGGATGGTGAGGCGCGGATTGAGGCCCTGCAGCCAGGTTCGCGTGATGCCCCAGCCGTCGAGCGTGCCCGGGCGGAAATTCTCGACCAGCACGTCGGCGTCGGCCACCAGCCTGGCAAAGAGATCGCGGCCCTCGGGCAGGCGAAGGTCGAGCGTGATGCCCTTCTTGTTGCGGTTCGTAACCTTCCACCATAGCGGCACGCCGTCCTTGTGCGGCGACAGCGCGCGCAGCGAGTCGCCGACGCCCGGCATCTCGACCTTGACGATCTCGGCACCATAGTCGCCCAGCAGACCCGCCGCGAAGGGACCGGCCACGACTGTCGAGATGTCGACGATACGCAGACCCTTGAGGGGGCCGGCGGCTTCAGCTTGATCGATCTTCATCGGGCGTTTCCTCGTGGGCGAATATCGGGCCGGTGCGCATGCGGAGCGGTCAAGGCAGCTAAACCGGCTTTGCGCGACAGGGAAGGCAGACAGGGCGCGGTGAAGGCTGGCACAGTGATGGTCGGAGGCAATGCATGAGCAACGAACTTTGGCGTCTTACCGCAGTCGAGGCCGTTTCGCGTCTCAAGAAGAAGGAGATTTCGCCCCTCGACCTGGTGGAGGCCTCGGCCACGCGCATGGCGGAGGTCGAGCCGGCGGTGAACGCCATGCCGACGCTCTGTCTCGATCGCGCGCGCGACCACGCCAAGCGGATCATGGCGGGCACCGCCAACGAGGCCGAGGGTGAGGCGGGCTGGCTGGCCGGTCTTCCGGTCTCGATCAAGGACCTGACCGACGTGGCGGGCGTGCGCACCACCTACGGCTCGCCGATCTTCGCCGACCATGTGCCGGAGAAGTCCAATCCGCTGGTCGAGCGCATCGAGCGCAAGGGCGGCATCGTCGTGGGCAAGTCGAACACGCCGGAATTCGGCGCCGGCGGCAGCACCTTCAACGAAGTCTTCGGCCGCACGCGCAATCCCTGGAACACCTCGCTCACCTGCGGCGGATCCACCGGCGGCGGCTCGGTCTCGGTGGCGACCGGCGAGGTCTGGCTGGCACACGGCTCCGACCATGGCGGCTCGCTGCGGCGGCCGGGCACCTACTGCTCGACGGTCGGCCTCCGCCCGTCGGCAGGCCGGGTCACGCGCGGCACCTCGAACAATCTCTATTCGCCGCAGTCGGTGCAGGGCCCGATGGCGCGCAACGTCGCCGACCTGGCGCTGTTCCTCGACGCGATGTCGGGCTTCTGCCCGCAGGACGCCATGACCTTCGACGCGCCAGGCGTGTCGTTCAGCGAAGCGGTCGCCAATCCCGTGCTGCCCAAACGCGTCGCCTTCACCATCGACTTCGGCGGCCGGTTCGAGGTCGACCGCGAGATCCGCGAGATCTGCACGAGGATGGCGCAACGCTTCGAGGAGCTGGGCTGCATCGTCGAGGAGGTCTCGCCCGATTTCGGTCCGGTCGACGAAGTCTTCATGGCCATGCGCAGCCAGCAATTCGTGGTCGACCGCGAGCTGCAGATCCAGCAGTACCGCGACAAGTTCAAGCCCGACATCATCTGGAACACCGAGCTTGGCCTCAAGCAGACGACGAGCCAGCTGGCCTGGGCGGAACGTGAGCGCGCGGCGCTGTACCGGCGGATGTTTACCTTCTTCCAGACCTACGACCTGCTGGTGACGCCGGGCGCGCCGACCGCGGCCTTCGACGTCAACCTGCGGGCGCCGGAGACCATCGCCGGCAAGAAGCTCGAGAACTACATGTCGGGCTCGACCTTGAACTCCGCCATCACCGTGACCGGCAGCCCGGCGATCGCCGTGCCCTGCGGCTTCGACAGTTTCGGCCGGCCGGTGGGCCTGCAGCTCGTCGGCAAGCCGCGCGGCGAGGCGGCGCTCCTGCAGGCCGCGGCGCTCTACGAGAAACTGGTCGGATTCGATCGACTGCTCCCCATCGACCCCAGGCCGGGAACCGTGCCACCATCCTCCCCATAAGAACGGCATAAGGGGGAGAAACGATGCGGGTCGTCATTACCGGCGCGAGCCGTGGCATCGGTCGAGCGACCGCCTTGAAACTGGCAGCCGACGGCGCGGAGGCGATGACCCTCTGCGACGTGGCCTATCTCGACGAGCTCGAGGCGCTGGCCACCAACCTGCGCACCTCGGGCTGCAAGGTCCGCACGCTCAAGGCCGACATGGCCAAGCCGACCGCGCCGGCCAAGGTGATCGCCGCCGCCGTCAAGGCGATGGGCGGCATCGATGCGCTGGTCGGCAATGCCGGCATCACCGCGCCCTCGAAGCTGGTCGATCTCGACGTCGCGACGTGGAACCGCGTGTTCGACGTCAACCTGCGCGCCAACTGGCTGCTGGCGAAGGCCGCCCATCCGCATCTCAAGCGCTCGAAGGGCGCCATCGTGATGCTGGCCTCGATGGCGGGCGTCGTACCGCAGCTTCCGACCGGCGCGTATAGCCCGACCAAGGCGGCGCTGATCATGCTGACCGAGATGATGGCGCAGGAATGGGCGCCCGACGGCATCCGCGCCAACGCGGTCTGTCCGGGCTTCGTCCATACGTCGATGACGGACGCCATCTACAGCAAGCCGGCGCTGGCCCGCGGGCGGGCCAAGATGGTGCCGCTCGGCCGGGTCGCCAAGCCGGGTGACATCGCCGACGCCATCGCTTTCCTGCTGGGGCCGCAGGCCAGTTACATCACCGGCCAGTCGCTGCTGGTCGACGGCGGCCTCGTCCACTCGGTTCTCAATCACGTTCCAGGAGTCGCCGCGACGCCGCGCGCGCGGTAAGCTGGGGCGATACGCCCTCAGCCCCAAGCACCTCGCATGGAAACCTCGACCAAGACGGCACGCCAACTCTACGAGGCGCTGAAAGCCGATCCGCAGCGGCGCCGTTTCGGCTTTGGGCGCAAGCCAGCCCTGGTGAACATCGATCTCCAGAACGCCTATACGCGGCCGTCCGAGTTCGCGACGGCCTACGAGACCGATCCACGCCAGATCGAGCATGTGAACAGGCTGGCGCGGTTGCTGCGCTCCCACGGCTGCCCGGTGATCTGGACCTTCGTCGCCTATCTCGAGTCGGGTGAGGATTGCGGTGTCTGGGGAACGCGTGCCGACATGTCGGAGGCGCTGCGCAGCATCACGGCCGGCGACCGGCGCGCACAACTCGACGATCGCTGCGAAGTCGACCGCGACCGTGACATCCTCATGAACAAGCGCATGGCCTCGGCCTTCTTCGAGACGAACCTGGGATCGCTGCTCACCTTCCATCGGGTCGATACAGTGATCGTCACCGGTGGCTCGACGTCGGGCTGCGTGCGCGCCACCGTGGTCGACAGCCTGTCGCGCAGCTTTCGCACGATCGTTCCGGAGGAGTGCGTCGCGGACAAGCACGAGAGTCCGCACTTCGCCAACCTCTACGACATGATGGCCAAATATGCCGATGTCCTGCCGGTCGCCGAGGTGGTCAATTTTTTTGGAGCGCTACGAGCCGGTGACTTAGAGCGGGTGATCTGAAGTCGCGCCCGCAATAACACCACCAGCTCAAAAGAACCCGTCGTCTCGACCGAAGCCGAGCGCCGCGAGGCGCAGTGGAGAGACCTTGTCTCCACAATCTGCCGGCTTTTGGTGGAGGCAAGGTCTCTCCACTCCGCGCTGCGCGCTCCGGTCGAGACGACGGGGTGTTTTGTATCTTTAATTGAAGATCGACGGATCGATCAGCGGCCGGCCGCGCGGGCGGGCGGCTTCGGGGCGATCGCATTTCTGGAAGACGCCACGGCCGGCCGAGCCGCTCATGCGGCCTTCCTCCATCACCACCTCGCCGCGTGACAGGGTCATCACCGGATAGCCGGTGAGTTCGCGCCCCTCGTAGGGTGTGTAGTCGCAATTGTGGTGGAGGATCGAGTTGGTGAGGCTCACCCGGCGTTCGGGATCCCACAGCACGATGTCGGCGTCCGCGCCCACCGCGATCGTGCCCTTGCGCGGGTGCAGGCCGTAGATCTTGGCGGCATTGGTCGAACTCAGCGCCACGAACTGCTGCAAGGTGAGGCGTCCCTTGTTGACGCCCTCGGAGAAGAGAAGCGGCAGCCGCGTCTCGACGCCCGGCACGCCATTGGGAATCTTGCGGAAACTCTGGGCCGCGCCCGGCAGCTTCTTGCCGCGCACATCGTCGAACTTGAAGGCGGCATGGTCGGACGAGAGGATCTGGAAGGTGTTGGCCGACAGGCCGGTCCAGATATGCTCCTGGTTGTCGGTGCCGCGGGGCGGCGGCGAGCAGACGCATTTGGCGCCTTCCTCGCCGGGCCTCTCGAAATCCTCTTCGCTCAGGAACAGGTATTGCGGGCAGGTCTCGCCGTAGACCCTGAGGCCGCGCGCCTGCGCCCGCTGGATCTCGTGCATGGCTTCCTTGGCCGAGACATGGACCAGCAGCATCGGCACGTCGAGCAGCTCGGCCAGCGAGATGGCGCGGTGCGTGGCCTCGCGCTCGACCACGAAGGGGCGCGACGTCGCATGGAACTTGGCGGCCGTCATGCCCTTCAGCTCGAGCCGCTCGGTCAGCCAGGTTATGCAGTCGGAATTTTCCGCATGGATCATGAGCATCGCCTGCTCGCGGCGGGCGGCGGCCAGCGCGTCGAGCATCTCGCGGTCGGTCAGCTTCACGTCGTCATAGGTCATGTAGACCTTGAACGAGGTGTAGCCGTCGGCGACCAGGGCCGTGAAATCCTGGCCCATGATCTTCTCGCTGGCATCCGACAGGATCACGTGGAACGCGTAGTCGATCAGCGACTTGCCTTCGGCGCGCTTGTGATACTTGTTCACCGCGTCGCGCAGCGGCTGGCCCTTGTTCTGGTAGGCGAAGGGAATGATGGTCGTTGTTCCGCCTGCCGCGGCGGCGCGGCTGCCGCTCTCGAAATCGTCGCAGAAGACCGAGCCGTCGGCGGTGTCCTGGTCGAAATGGACATGCGCGTCGATGCCGCCGGGCACCGCGATCAGGCCGGTCGCGTCGATCTCGCGCCGGCCCTTGTCGAGCCGTTCGCCGAGCGCCACCACGCGCCCGCCGACGATGCCGATATCGCCCTTCACCACGTCGGAGGCCGTGGCAATCGTCGTGTTGCGGATGACGAGCTCGTACTCGGCCATGAGTCCTCCCAGGGTGGCTTTGCGCTGTAGTATAGCAAGTCCCGTGCCCGTCTCCGGTGGCTCCCTCTTCGCCTAGACCGGGGGCGCGGCCCGGTCCAAACTCTCGCCAACAAAATGGGAATGGCAATGAAACGCTGGGTTGGCCCCCTGATCTCCGCGCTGGCTGCCGTCGGCTTCGGCGCCCTCGCACAGGCACAGACCGTCGCCATCAAGCCGGCGATCGTCTTCAGCACGGGCGGCAAATTCGACAAATCCTTCAACGAAGGTGTCTGGCAGGGCGCCGAGCGCTTCAAGAAGGAGACGAACATCGCCGTTTCGGAGTTCGAGCCCAGCAACGAGACGCAGTTCGAGCAGGCGCTGCGGCGCTTTGCCCAAAGGGGGCAAGACCCGATCATTGCCGTCGGTTTCGCGCAGGCGGTCGCGCTCGAGAAGGTCGCGCGGGAATTCCCCAACATCCACTTCACCGTCATCGACAGCGTCGTGGACCTGCCCAACGTCCAGTCGGTCGTCTTCAAGGAACAGGAAGGTTCGTTCCTGGTCGGCGTGCTGGCGGCGATGGCCTCGAAGACCGGCAAGATCGGCTTCGTGGGCGGCATGGACATCCCGCTGGTGCGCCGCTTCCAGTGCGGCTTCGAGCAGGGCATCAAGTACGCCAGCCCCAGTGCCGAGTTGATCACCAACATGACCGGCACCACGCCCGCTGCCTGGAACGATCCGGGCCGCGGCGCCGAGCTGGCCAAGGGACAATTCGATCGCGGAGTCGATGTCGTCTACGCCGCCGCCGGCAGCACCGGGCTGGGCATCCTCCAGGCGACCAAGGACCGCGGCAAGCTCGGGATCGGAGTCGATTCCAACCAGAACCATCTGCATCCGGGCAACATGCTGACCTCGATGCTGAAGCGCGTCGATCTCGCGGCCTACAACAGCTTCAAGGCGGCCCGCAACAACGAGTGGAAGGGCGGCGTGCAGGTGTTGGGCCTCAAGGAAGGCGGCGTCGACTGGGCGCTCGACAAGGACAACGAAAAGCTCATCACGCCCCAGATGAAGGCCGCGGTCGATGCCGCGAAGGCGGGCATCATCTCGGGCCAGATCGTCGTCCACGACTATATGAGCAACAATTCGTGCAAGAGCTGACGGCCGACGCGGCCATCGAGCTTCGGGGAATCGACAAGTCGTTCGGCAGCGTGCACGCGGTGCGCGGCGCCTCGCTGCGGGTCGAACGCGGCAGCATCACGGGCATCGTGGGCGAGAACGGCGCCGGCAAGTCGACCCTGATGAGCATCCTCTACGGGCTCCATCGCGCCGATGCCGGCGAGATCCTGGTCGAGGGACGGCCGGTCCAGATGGCGAGCCCGCGCGATGCGATCGGCCACGGCATCGGCATGGTCCACCAGCACTTCATGCTGGTGGACAGCTTCACCGTACTGGAGAACCTGATCCTGGGCGCCGAAGGTGGCCCGTTGCTGGCCGGCGGGCTGGCGGCGGCACGGACCGAACTGGCGCGACTGGCACGGGACTACGGTCTGGCCGTCGATCCCGATGCCCGCGTGGCCGACCTGTCGGTGGGAGAACAGCAGAGAGTCGAGATACTCAAGGTTCTTTTTCGCGGCGCGCGGATTCTGATCCTCGACGAACCCAGCGCCGTGCTGACGCCGCAGGAGACCGACCGGCTGCTGGAGATCCTGCGCCTGTTGCGCGACCGTGGGGTCACGGTCGTGCTGATCACCCACAAGCTGCGCGAGATCCTGAGCGTGACCGACAAGGTGATCGTCATGCGTCGCGGCGAGGTGGTGGCGGAGCGGCGCACCGCGCAGACCGATGCCGAGGATCTGGCCGAGCTGATGGTCGGCCGCAAGGTGCGCTTCGATCTCGACAAGGAGCCCACCCGGCAAGGCGAGACGAGGCTGGCCGCTCGGCACCTGTCGCTGGTCGATCGTCGCGGCGTCCGCCTGCTCGACGACATCTCGCTCGACGTGAAGGCCGGAGAGATCGTGGGCATCGCCGGCGTTTCCGGCAATGGACAGAGCGAATTGCTGCAGGTTCTCGCGGGCATCCGGCCACCGACCGGCGGCGAAATGGAAGCGTGCGGACGCAGGGTCGATGCCGCCCATCCCGTCGATCCGGCCGAAATGCGCGACCTCGGGGTGGCCCATGTACCCGAAGACCGGCTGAGGCAGGGGCTGGTGCCGGCCTTCCTCGCGTCGGAGACGTCGATCCTCGGCTATCAGGATCGCGAGCCGTTCTGCCACAACTACCTCATGGACGGCCCCGCCGTCGGAAAGTACTGCGCGGACCTCATGGAGCGCTTCGACGTGCGGCCGCGCACGCCGGGCCTGCGCTCGTCGAACTTCTCCGGCGGCAACCAGCAGAAGCTGATCCTGGCGCGCGAGATGGCACGCAATCCCAAAGTGCTGCTGGTGGGCCAGCCGACGCGCGGCGTCGACATCGGCGCCATCGAGTTCATCCGCCGCGAGCTGGTCCGGAGCCGCGACGCGGGCTGTGCGGTGCTGGTCGTGTCGGTCGAGCTGGAAGAGATCCTGTCGCTGGCCGACCGCATCCTGGTGATGTTCGGCGGCCGCATCGTGGGCGAGGTCGCGGCCGGCGAGGCCGACGAGCGCACCCTCGGCCTGATGATGGCGGGCGCCCGGGCGGCATGAGCGCCTCGCGCCCTCCGTTGCCGGGCTGGGTCGAGATCGGCCTGCTGCCGCTCGCCAACATCGCGATGGCGTTTCTCGTTGTCGGGCTCATCGTGAAACTGATCGGCGTCGATCCGTTCCATGCCTTGAAACTGCTGGTTCTCGGCGCCGTGGGGTCGTCGGAATCGATCGGCTATACGCTCTACTACGCCACCAACTTCATCTTCACGGGGCTTGCCGTCGCGGTGGCCTTCCACGCCGGCCTGTTCAACATCGGCGGCGAGGGGCAGGCCTATATCGGCGGGCTGGGCTGCGGTCTCGCCGTGCTGGCGCTCGACGGCATCCTGCCGGGCCTGTTGATGATCCCGCTCGCCATCCTCGCCTCGGCGGCCTTCGGTGCGGCCTGGGCCGCCATTCCTGCCTGGATGCAGGCCTGGCGCGGCAGCCACATCGTCATCACCACGATCATGTTCAACTTCGTGGCCTCGGCCCTGATGGTCTACCTCATGGTGAACGTGCTGATCGCGCCGGGCTCGATGACGCCACAGAGCCGCGGCTTCGCCGCCTCCGCCGCGGTGCCGTCGATGCAGGCCACGCTGCAGTGGGTTGGCATCGCGGTCGCGCCGTCGGCGCTCAACCTGTCGCTGCTGCTGGCGCTGCTGGCTTGCGTCGGCGTCTGGATTTTCCTGTGGCACACGCCGTGGGGCTACGGGCTGCGCACTTTGGGACACAATCCGGAAGCGGCCCTCTATGCCGGGACCAACCTGAAGCGCACCACCCTGCTGGCCATGTGCCTGTCCGGCGCGCTGGCGGGCGGCGTCGCGGTCAACGAGCTGCTGGGCGTGCACCACCGGCTCGTGCTCGACTTCGCTGCTGGCTACGGCTTCACCGGCATCGCGGTTGCGCTGATGGGGCGGGGCCATCCGCTCGGCATCGTGCTGGCGGCGCTGTTGTTCGGCGCACTGCAACAGGGCGGCGCCGAACTCAATTTCGAGATTCCGAAGATCACCCGCGAGATGGTGGTGGTGATCCAGGGGCTGGTGATCCTGTTCTCCGGTGCGCTCGTCCATCTGCCGCGGCCGTGGCTGCAGGCACTGTTCGCGCGAAAGGGCTGACGTGGAGGAGGCGCTCACCCTCGTCGTTGCGACGCTCGCCGCCACCCTGCGTGTGGCGACACCGCTGGTGCTGTGTGCCATGGGCGGGCTGTTCTCCGAGAAGAGCGGCATCATCGATGTCGGACTCGAAGGCAAGATGCTGATGGCGGCGTTCTTCGCGGCCGCCACCGCGTCGCTCACCGGGTCGGCCTGGGCGGGTGTCGGCGCCGCGATCCTGGCCGCCGAGATGCTGGCCCTTCTGCACGGCTTCGCCTGCATCACCCATCGCGGCAACCAGGTCGTGAGCGGCATCGCAATCAACATCTTGGCGATGGGGCTCACCGTGGTGCTGGGCACGGCATGGTTCGGCCGTGGAGGGCAGACGCCGCCGCTGGCCGGGACGGAGCGTCTCAACCCGATCTTCTTCCCTGTCGCCGGCGACAACATCCTGGTCTACGCGGCGCTTCTCTCCGTGCCCTTCGCCTGGTGGGTGATCGAGCGCACGCGCTTTGGCCTCAGGCTGCGCGCCGTGGGCGAGGTGCCTCTGGCCGTCGAAGCCGCGGGCATCTCCGTGTCGTGGCTGCGTTACCGGGCGGTGCTGATCTGCGGCCTGTTGGCCGGGCTTGCGGGCGCCTATCTCTCGATCGCGCAGAATGCGGGGTTCAGCCGCGACATGACGGCGGGGCAGGGCTTCATCGCCCTGGCCGCCATCATCTTCGGGCGCTGGCGGCCGGTGCCGGCCTTCGGCGCCTGCCTGGCCTTCGGCCTGCTCGATGCCATCGCCATCCGCCTGCAGGGCGTGAAGCTGCCCGGCGTCGGCGAAGTCCCGGTGCAACTGATCCAGGCTTTGCCTTATCTTCTGACGCTATTCCTGTTGGCCGGCTTCATCGGCCGCACCGTCGCGCCGAAGGCGGCCGGCGTGCCCTACGAGAAGGAGCATTGAGATGAACGACCTTCTCCACCTGGCGCAGCGGATGATGCTGCGCGCCCATGCGCCCTATTCGAAGTTCCATGTCGGCGCCGCCGTGCGCGCCGAGGACGGCTCGATCCATGGCGGCTGCAACGTCGAGAACGCGGCCTATCCGCAGGGGCTTTGCGCCGAGGCGGGTGCCATCGCCGCCCTGGTCGCGGCAGGCCACAAGCGTATCCTCGAATGCGTGGTGGTCGGTCCCGGCCCGGAAGTGATCACGCCCTGCGGCGGCTGCCGGCAGAAACTGCGCGAGTTCGCGGGCGACGACGTGCCGGTGCATCTGTGTGGTCCCGACGGGCTGCATCGCACGGTGACACTGGGGCAGCTCCTGCCGATGTCCTTCGGCCCGCAGCATTTCGCCTGACCGTGAGCGACGTTCTCGAGCGGGCTGCCCCGGGCTTTCGACCGAAGGTCGCGGTGATTCTCGGCTCCGGCCTCGGCGGCTTCGTCGAGGATGTGTCGGCGGTTGCCACGATCCCCTATGCCGACCTGCCGGGCTTCCCGCAGCCGACGGTCGGCGGTCATGCCGGACGGTTGGTTCTGGGCCATGTCGGCAGGACGCCCGTGGCGGTGATGCAGGGCCGCGCACATTACTACGAGCGCGGCCGGGCCGACGAGATGAAGGGCGCCATCGATGCGATGGCCACGCTGGGCTGCGAGACCCTGCTGCAGACCAATGCCGCCGGCAGCCTGCGGCTCGACATGCCGCCGGGCTCGGTGATGGCGATCAGCGATCACATCAACTTCGGCGGCATCAATCCGCTGTTCGGCGTCGGGCCGGGCGACGGCCGCTTCGTCGACATGGTCGATGCCTACGATCCGCTGTTGCGCACGAAGCTGATGGAAGCGGCGCGGGCGGCGAACGTCGTCTGCCACGAGGGCGTCTACATCTTCTTCAGCGGGCCGAGCTTCGAGACGCCGGCCGAGATCCGCGCCGCACGCGTGCTGGGCGCCGATGCGGTGGGCATGTCGACGGCCCCCGAGACCATCCTGGCGCGCCATGCCGGCCTCAAGGTCGCGGCGCTGTCGCTGATGACCAATTACGCCGCGGGCCTCGTGCCGGGCGCGCTCGGCCACGACCAGACCCTCGCGGTGGCGGCTGCCGCGGCGGACAAGGTGCGCCTCGTGCTGCGCACCTTCCTGGAAGGCTGCGCATGAGCATGCTGCCGCAGGAGGTCATCCGCCGGAAGCGCGACGGGCATGAACTTTCCGACGAGGAGATCGCCTTCATCGTGCGGGGCATCCACGACGGCGGCCTGAGCGAAGGCCAGGTGGCGGCCTTCGCGATGACCGTGTTCTTTCGCGGCATGACCGTGCCGGAGCGGGTGGCGCTGACGCTCGGGCTCGCGCGCTCGGGCATCATGCTCGACTGGCGCGACCTCGATTTGCCCGGCCCGGTGCTCGACAAGCATTCGAGCGGCGGCGTCGGCGACAAGGTGAGCCTGATGCTGGCGCCCATCGTGGCCGCCTGCGGCGCCTTCGTGCCGATGATCTCCGGCCGCGGCCTCGGCCATACCGGCGGCACGCTCGACAAGCTCTCCGCCATCTCGGGCTACGAGACCCAGCCTGACATCGACACGTTCCGCAAGGTCGTGCGCGAGGTCGGCTGCGCCGTGATCGGCCAGACCGACGATCTCGCCCCCGCCGACCGGCGCCTCTATGCGACCCGCGACATCAGCGGCAGCGTCGAATCGATCCCGCTGCTGGTGAGTTCGATCTTGAGCAAGAAGGTCGCCGAGGGGCTGGACGGGCTGGCGATGGACGTGAAGTGCGGTTCCGGTGCCTTCTGCGACACCGAGGAGATGGCGCGCGACCTGGCGCGAAGCCTGGTCGATGTCGCCAACCGGGCCGGCCTGCCGACCGTGGCGCTGATCACCGACATGGACCGCGTGCTGGGGCGCGAGGTCGGCAATGCGCTCGAAGTCGCGGAGACCGTCGCGTATCTCACCGGCGACGGTGTGCGCGAACCGCGCCTGCACGAAGTGACGATGGCGCTGGCCGGCGAGATGCTGGTGCTCGGCAAACTGGCGGCGGATGTCGGCGAGGGCCGGGCCAAGGCAGAGTCCGTGCTGGCCGATGGCCGCGCGGCCGAGACCTTTGCCCGCATGGTCTCGGCTTTGGGCGGTCCCGACGATTTCCTCGAACACAGCGCCCGCTATCTCGGCCACGCCCCGGTCGTGAAAGCCTGTACGGCCGAGCGCTCCGGCCATGTCGCCGGCATGGACGCCCGCCAGGTGGGCATCGCCGTCGTCGCACTGGGCGGCGGGCGCCGCCACGCTGACGATGCCATCGATACGTCTGTCGGCCTCACCGGGTTCGTCGATGTCGGCCGGCAGATTCGGAGCGGTGAGCCGTTGTGCCTCGTGCATGCCGCCAGCGAGGCCGACGCGGACGAGGCGATTGCCCTGATACGCCGCGCCGTCCGCATCGAGGAGGAGGCGCCGGCCCAAACGCCCGCGATCCTCGAACGGGTCGCGCTGTGATCGACCTCGACGCCTACGCGCGAGATGGTTTCGCCGTCCTGCCGGATTTCGTGACGGAAGCTGACTGCGAGGCGCTGAAGGCGCGCGCTGCTGAACTCGTGGCTGGGTTCGATCCGGGTGCTGCGCCGACGGCCTTCTCGACCGTCGACCAGGCCCATGCCAGCGACCGTTACTTCCGCGACTCGGGCGGCGACATCCGCTTCTTCGTCGAGGCGGACGCACCCGACCAACTGAACAAGATCGGTCATGCCCTGCACGATCTCGATCCGGTGTTCGACCGCGTCTCGCGACAGCCCGCGCTGGCGGCGCTCGCGGAGGCGCTCAGCATCGGAGTGCCGCTCCTGCTGCAATCCATGTATCTCTTCAAGCAGCCGCTCGTCGGCGCCGAAGTGGGCTGGCACCAGGATGCCACCTATCTGCGTACCGATCCGCCCAGCGTCACGGGCTTCTGGATCGCGCTCGACGACGCCGACCGCGACAATGGTTGCCTGATCGCCCTGCCAGGGGCCCATCGCGGCCCGTTGCGGCAGTGGTTCGGCTATCGGGAGGAAGAGCTCGTCACCCGGACGCTCGACGCCACCCCGTGGCCGGCCGTCGAGCCGGTGGCGCTCGAGGTCCGACGGGGCACCCTGGTCGTCCTGCATGGCCTGTTGCCGCATGCCAGCATGCCCAACCGCTCGTCGCGTCCGCGTCATGCCTACAGCTTGCACCTGATCGACGGGCGTGCCGATTATCCGGCCGACAACTGGCTGCACCGCCCTGACCTGCCGCTCCGAGGATTTGCGTGATTCCCAAGGCCGAAATCCACTGCCATCTCGAAGGCTCGATCCCGCCGTCGCTCGCCCTCGAACTGGCCAGGCGCAACGGCCTGGTGCTGCCGCCGAACCTGCTCGATGCCCGGGGCCACTACGCCTGGACGAACTTCTGGAGCTTCCTCGACGCCTACGACCGTGTCTGCACGGCGCTCAAGACGCCGCGCGATTTCCACGACGTCATCTACACCTACCTCGCCGGTGCAGCGCGCGAGGGCGCGGTCTATGTCGAGATGTTCTGTTCGCCCGAACGGCCGGCCGCCCTCGGCATCTCCTACGCGCATTGGCTCGAGGCGCTGGCGCAGGGCATCGACGACGCCCGCCGCGAGTTCGGCATCGAGGGCCGCATCATCATCATCTGCATCCGCCACCTCGGGCCCGAGCGGGCCGAAGCGATGGTCCGTGCCATGCTGGCCGAGCCGCATCCCTATGTCGTGGGCTTCGGCATGGGGGGCGACGAAGCCAGGTTCGCGCCGGTCGACTTCGCGCCAGCCTACCGCCTCGCGCATGAGAACGGCTACGGTTGCACCGTCCATGCCGGCGAGGTCGTGGGGCCGGAGAGCGTGTGGGCCGCGATCCGGGACCTGCCGGTGACGCGAATCGGCCACGGCGTGCGCTCGGCCGACGATCCGGCCCTGATGGAGGAGCTGGCACGGCGCGGCATCGTGCTGGAGGTCTGTCCGGGCAGCAACGTGGCGCTGGGTCTCTATCCCGACAGGGCCTCTCACCCGTTGCACCGGTTGATCGATGCCGGCGTGCGCGTCACGCTGAACTCCGACGATCCGCCGTTCTTCCACACGACGCTCGGCACGGAGTACGACCTCGCCGGCCTCGACGAGGGGCGCTTGCGGCAGATCACCCGCACGACCATCGAAGCGTCGTTCGCCGACCCGGCGACGAAGCGGCTGTTGCTGGAGAGGGTATCGTGATGAGGGCACGCAACAGCCTGCTCGTCGCCGTTCTTCTGGCGGTGCTGGCGGGTGGTGGAGTCCGCGCCCAGGAAACGCCGCCGGCCAACGACCTGCTGCTGGCGACGCTGTGGACGCAGCGCGCCGTCGAGTACAAGGCCAACGCGCTCACGGTGTACGCGCTGGCGCGCATCCGCCTCGACGAGGCGCTGGCCGACAGGAGCTGGACGGCCGCGCCGGCCGAGCAGAAGGGCGACTTCCAGAACCTGCCGCCGGCCGTCGTGCTCGATGTCGATGAGACCCTGCTCGACAATTCGGAATACCAAGTCTGGATGATGCGGACGAACCAGAGTTTCAGCACGAAGAGCTGGAACCAGTTCTGTGCCGCGCAGATTTCCGCAGCGATTCCGGGCGCCGTCGAGTTCACGAAGTACGCCGACTCGAAGGGCGTGAAGGTCTTCTACGTCACCAACCGCGGCATCGAGACCGAGAAGGATACGCGCGAGAACATGGCGAAGCTCGGCTTTCCCCTGGGCGGCAACGTCGACACGTTCCTGATGCAGGGCGAGAAGCCGGAGTGGACCGGCGTCAAGAGCACCCGCCGCGCCGTGATCGCCAGGGACTATCGCGTTCTGCTGAACATCGGCGACAATCTGGGCGATTTCGACGACCGTTATCGCAGCAGCGAGGCCGAGCGGGTCAAGGCGTTGGAGGCCGGCATGCCCTACTGGGGCAAGCAATGGCTGATGCTGCCCAATCCGACCTATGGCTCGTTCGACACGGCGCCGTACGGCCACGATTTCAAGAAGTCGCGCGACGAGCAGCGCAAGGCGAAGTGGGACGTGCTGGAGTCGTGGTCGGGCCCGGCTCAGCCGTAGATCTGCTTCAGCCTGTCTTCGGCCCCTTTGACGGCCTCCTCGGCGGGCATGCCCCGCACGGCCTTGGCGTACATGTCGGAGATGACGTACGTCGACAGCGCTTCCGCCGCCCTGGCGTTCGGCGGGCCGGCGCGGCCCGGCGCCTGGCCGAGCTTCGCCGCGACCTTGAAGGGTGTCATCACGGGATCGTCGGTCCAGGCCGCGTGGCCTTCCCACTTCTCGGTGCAGGGCGTCGAGAAACCTCTTTGCGAGACGAACCACTTCTCGAAGTTCTTCTCGGCGTGAATCCACTTCAGGAAATCCTTCGCGGGCTCCTGGTTCTTCGAATATTTCATCAGCATGTTCGACTGCAGCAGGTGCAGGCCGAACCGTCCGGCCGGACCCTCGGGCAGTGGCGCGTGCAGTATGTCCCTGTGCAGCGGCGTGCCGTCCGCCGTCCGATATCGCTCGGGTCGGCGCAGGCTCTCGATGTAGATCGAGGCGCCGTTGAGCGTCGCCGAAATGGTCTGGGACAGGAAGGCCCGGTTGTTGCCGGTATCGTCCCACGTGAGGCCGCGCTCGTCGCAGGCGTCCTTCCAGAAGCCCTGCATGAACTTCACCGACTCGAGTGTCGCCGCCGAGTTGAGCACCACCTTGCCGGCCGGATCGACCTCCATACCGCCCCAGGACCACAGGTAGGGGTAAGCGAAGTTCGGCGAGTCGCCGAGCGTATGGCCCAGGGTCTGGCCGATCGGACGCCCCCTGGCCTTGAGCTTGCGCGCGACCTCGCGATAGGCGGGCCAGCTCGTGGGAAACGATGTCGCTCCGGCTTCCTCGAACCATGACCGGCGATAGGCGATCATGCTGCCGATCACCGCCCACGGCATGGCCATGAACTTGCCGCCTTCGCTGCAGGTCGCGCGGGCATAGGGGTACAGCCCGCCTTGTTCCGACGCGACGGACTGGACGATCTCCGTGAGATCCACCGCGGCATGGGCATAGAGGTAGGTCTGTTCATTGAATGCCATGACGAGGTCGGGGCCGGCGCTCGACTTGATCGAGCCGATCACGCGCGGCTGCAGGTCGTTGCCGTTGGCCGTCTCGAGGACGATCCTGATGCCCAGTGCCCGCTCGGCTTCTGGCAGCAATTCTCCGCGCAGCAGCGCATCCGACGCCGGGATGAAGTCGATCCACTTCAGCCAGTGGACCGTTCTCTGCCGGGCAAGGGCCGGCATGCGGCCGGTGGCCAGAATGGCGGCCATGGACGTGGCGGTACCGCCGCCGGCAAGCCTCAACAGGCTACGGCGTCTGATTCTGGGCATGTTGGTGGGGGCTATTCCAGCAGCGACCGCAGCATCCAGGCCGACTGTTCATGGACGGTCAGGCGCTGGGTCAGCAGGTCGGCCGTCGGCTCGTCGCCGGCCTTGTCGGCCACCGGGAAGATGCCGCGCGCGGTCCGCGCCACGGCTTCATGGCCGGTGACCAGGATGCTCACCATCTCAAGCGCCTTCGGCGGCTTGGCCGGGGCGTCGGCGAGCGAGCTCAGCTTGCTGAACTGGCCGTAGGAGCCGGGAGCCGGGTAGCCCAGCGAGCGGATGCGCTCGGCGATCGGATCGACGGCGTTCCAGAGCTCGGTGTACTGGGTCATGAACATCGTGTGGAGCGACGTGAACATCGGTCCGGTGACGTTCCAGTGAAAATTGTGGGTCGTGAGATAGAGCGTGTAGGTGTCGGCCAGCAGGTGGCTCAGACCTTCGGCTATCTGCTTGCGGTCCGTTTCCTTGATGCCGATCGAGATGGCGGGTGTCTTGGCCATGGGCTGCTCCTCTGAAGTCAGGCCGCGACGCTGGCAGCACCCGCGGCATCGGCAACCATAGCAGAGATCAGAGCAACTCTGGATCAATCGTGAAGAGGTCCTGGGCCCTGCCGACGCCGCGCAGGGCGAAGCGGCCGACGGAGACCAGGCGGGCGCGTTCCTCCGCAGTAAGGGCCTCCGCGAACGTCGAGGAGACGAGGACCGGCCGGTCGACCGAGCGGCACATCGAGGCGATGCGGCTGGTCTCGTTGACCGCGGGCCCCACCACCGTGAAGTCGAGGCGGTCGAAGCTGCCGATATTGCCGTAGAAGACTTCGCCGATATGCAGGCCGATATAGGCCGTCGTGACCGGCTGCTCCGCGGCGAGACGGCGCTCGTTCAGCTCCGTCATGCGGGTCCGCAAATTCTCCTCGGCGCGCAGCGCGCACCGGCAGGCCTCGGCCGGATCGTCGGTGCGGAAGACCGCCAGCGTGCCGTCGCCGATCAGCTTCAGCACGTCGCCGCCGGCCTCGTGGATCGAGGTGATCACCGCCTCGGCATAGTCGTTCAGCAGCGGGATGATATCGCTGGGCTTCGCGGTGTCGGTGATGGCGGTGTAGCTGCGCAGGTCGGAGAACCATAGCGCCGCCTCGACCCGGTCGGCGACGCCGCGCTGGATGCTGCCCTCCAGCACGCGCCGGCCGGCATCGCGGCCGAGATAGACCTGCACCAGCGTGTCGGCGATCCGCGCCAGCGCCGCGCTCTTGATGGCGAGCGCCAGCGCCGGTACCAGGCGGCGCAGGGCCATGATATTGGCGTCGCTGAAGCCCTCGGAATGGCGCGTCGACCAGGCCGAATAGACGCCATCCATGTCGCCGATCTTGGTGTCGCCGGCGAACCGGTGGATGAAGACGATGTAGTCGGTGTGACCGAGGTCCTTCATTTCCTGGATGATGCCGAAGCCCGGCTCCTCGCCGAAGCCGATACGGCGGCGCAGCTCTTCCTCTCCGGTCTGGAGCAGATGGAAGAACGGGCTGCGCTGCCAGGATTCGGCGGCGGGACCGCCCTGGTCGGTGCGGGCATAGTCCATGGCCGCCTCTTCCTCGACCGAATCGTCGCGCCAGCGGTAGATGCGGCCCTCATGGACGGGGTGCAGCGTGTCGATGAAGGACAGCGCCCGCGAGACCATGAGGCCGGCCTCCCGGCACTTCTCGCAGAATTCGCGCAAGAGCTGGCCTTCGTCGAGACCGTCGAGGCCGCGGCGAACGATCCAGTCGAGAAGGATGTCAGTGTCGAGGAGAGTCATGGGGCTACTGCCCCATCAACCCACGCGGTCGCGGAAATGACAAGCCGCGCGATGACCCGGAGACACCTCGCCGAACGCCGGATACTCGGCCGTGCAGATGTCGGCCTTCAGCGGGCAGCGCGGATTGAAATGGCAGCCCGAGGGCGGGTTGAGCGCGCTGGCGATCTCGCCGCGCGCCTTGGCGTCGGCGCTGATCGCGGCGCGATGGAACGGGTCGGGGATCGCGGCGATCAGCGCGCGCGTATAGGGGTGGCGCGGATTCTCGAAGATCTCCTGCCAGCCGCCCTGCTCGACGATCCGGCCGAGATACATCACGGCCACGCGGTCGCTCACATGCTCGACCACGCCGAGATCGTGGCTGATCATGATGTAGGCGAGACCCATCTCGTCCTTGAGCTCGAGCAGGAGGTTGATGATCTGGGCGCGGATCGACACGTCGAGCGCCGAAACGGGCTCGTCGCACAGCACCAGCTTGGGCTTCAGGATCAGAGCGCGCGCGATGCCGATCCTCTGGCGCTGGCCGCCCGAGAATTCGTGCGGATAGCGGTCGGCCTGCTCGGGGCGCAGGCCGACCTTGGCCATCATGTCGATGACGCGCGCCTCGACCTCCGCCTTGTCGGTGATGCCGTGCAGGCGCAGCGGATCGGCCAGGGTGCGGCGCACCGTCTGGCGCGGATTGAGCGAGGCGTAGGGGTCCTGGAAGACCATCTGGACCGTGCGCGCCATCTTCATGCGGTCGGGCGGCGTGGCGCCGGAAATCTGCTGGCCGTCGACGTTCATTGCGCCGCGCGTCGGTGGCAGCAGGCCCATGATGGCGAGCGCGAGCGTGGACTTGCCGCAGCCCGATTCGCCGACCAGCCCCAGGCACTCGCCGGGCTTCACGTCGAGCGTGACGCCGTCGACCGCCTTCAGGGTCTTGATGCCGCCGGCCAGCGCATTGCCGACCTTGAAGTGGACGGCCAGGTCGTCGAGCGAAAGCAGGGGCTCAGCCATGGTGATGGCACCTTACGACGCCGTCGGCCGGCAGCGGCGTGGCCTCGGGCACGATCGTACGGCAGACATCGGTGACGGCGGGGCAGCGCGGATTGAACCGGCAGCCGGCCGGATAGTTGGCGATCGACGGCACGACACCCGAAATCTCGCTCAGCTTCTGGCGTCCGCGGCGCGCCCGCTCGCCGAGCCGCGGCAGGGAATCGATCAGCCCCTGGGTATAGGGATGGGTCGGCGTGGCGAAAATGGCGTCGGCCACCTGGCTCTCGACGATGCGGCCGGCATACATGACCGCGACCCGCTGGCACATGTTGGCGACCAGGCCGAGATCGTGGCTGATCATCAGGACGGCCGTGCCCTTGGCGGCGCACAGCTCGGCCATCAGGTCGATGATCTCGGCCTGCACCGTGACGTCGAGCGCCGTGGTCGGCTCGTCGGCAACCAGCAGATCGGGACCGCAGGCCAGTGCGATGGCGATCATCACCCGCTGGCGCATGCCGCCCGAGAGCTGGTGCGGATAGTCCTTGATGCGCCGCTCGGGGGAAGGCACGCGGACCTGGCGCAGCGCGTCCTCGGCGCGGTCCATCGCCTCGTTCCAGTTGGCACCCTCGTGCAGCACGAACATCTCGGCGATCTGCCGGCCGACCGGTGACAGCGGATTGAGCGCCGTCATCGGCTCCTGGAAGATCATGGCGATGCGCTTGCCGCGCAGGCGGCGCATCTCGGCGGCGGAGACGTTCTGGATCTCCTTACCGTCGAGGATGATCCTGCCGCCGGCCAGCGACAGCGGCCGGCGCAGCAGGCCCATTACCGACAGCGCGGTGATGCTCTTGCCACAGCCCGATTCGCCCACCAGCCCGAAGGCTTCGCCGCGGCCGATTTCGAACGAGACGTTCTCGACGGCATCGTAGGTGACGCCGTCGCCGGCCAGCGCGATGCGCAGGTTCTCGACCTTGAGCAGAGGTGTCGTCATGCGCGTGGCCTCATCCGCGCCGCGTCGTCGACTGCGGGTCGAGATAGTCGCGCAGGCCGTCGCCCAACAGGTTGAGGCCGAGCACCGTGAAGAAGATGGCGAGGCCCGGAAACACCGACAGCCAGGGCGCCGTCGTGATCTGGTCGCGCGCTTCCGACAGCATGCTGCCCCAGCTCGGGAAGGGCGGGCGGATGCCGAGGCCCAGGAACGACAACGCCGCTTCGGCCAGGATGGCGCCGCCCATGCCCAGGGTCGCGATCACGATCAGCGGGCCCAGGATGTTGGGCAGGATCTGGGTGAACATGATGCGCAGGTCGCCATAGCCCAGGATGCGCGCGGCCTGGATATAGCCCTGGCTCTTCAGCGACAGGACCTGGGCGCGCGCGATGCGACAGGAATAGGACCAGCTGGTGAGGCCGAGCGCGATCACGAGGCTGACGAGGCCCGGTCCGAGGATCGCCATGATGGCGAGCGCAAAGACCAGCGACGGGATCGCCAGCATCAGGTTGGTGAGGCCGCTCACCAGATCATCCCACCAGCCGCCCCAGTAGCCCGCGGTCAGGCCGAGCGTGACGCCGATCAGGCTGTTGCAGATCTGGCTGATGATGCCGACGCTCAGCGATACACGCGCACCCCAGACGATGCGCGAGTAGATGTCGCGGCCCTGCGCGTCGGTGCCGAAAGGGAACTCCCAGCTTGGCGGGAGTTCGGCGTTCATCAGGTTGGCGTCGAGCACCGGATCGGTCAGCGCGATCCACGGCGCCAGGATGGCAGAGGAGATGGCGATGGCCACCAGGCCGCCGCCGACCCAGAGGGAGGTGCCGCCCTTCAGGCGCAGGCGGGGGAGCTTGAGGGCGAGGCTCATCGGTACCGGATCCGGGGGTCGATCACGACATAGGCCAGGTCGACCAGCGTGTTGATGACGAGGAAGAACAGCACGATCATCAGGATGCAGCCCTGGACCGTCGGCATGTCGCGCTGGAACACCGAGTCGACCATCAGCGAGCCAACGCCCGGCCAGGCGAACAGCTTCTCGACGACCACGGCCTGGCCCATCAACGAGCCGAACTGCAGGCCGACGATGGTGATGACGAGGACCAGCGCGTTGCGCAGCACATGCCATTCGACGACACGGCGCTCGCTCATGCCCTTGCTGCGGGCGGTACGGACGAAATCGGCGTTGAGCACGTCGAGCACCGCGGCGCGTGTGGTGCGGGCGAGCAGGGCCATCGGCCCGACCCCCAGCGCGATGGCGGGCAGGATGAGGTTGCGCAGGCCGCCGTCGCCGTAGCCGAAGCTCGGCAGCCACTGGAGCTTCAACGCAAACAGGTACATCAGCATCAGGCCGAACCAGAACTGGCTGAGCGAGAGGCCTGAGATGGCGCCGACCATGGCGGCGGTATCGATCAGGCTGCCGGGCTTGAGCGCGGCCAGGAAGCCAAGCGTGACGCCGACCAGGATGGCGAAGGTCATGGCCGCGAGCACCAGCTTCAGCGACGGCCAGATGCGGCCGGCCAGCATCTTGGTGACCGGCTCGCGTGTGCGGAACGAGATACCGAGGTCGCCCGTGGCGGTCGCGGCCACGTACTTGGCGAACCGCTCGATCAGCGGATCGTCGAGGCCCATCTCCTTGCGCATGCGTTCCATGACCGCGGGATCGATGGTCGAGCGCCCGTCCTCGTTCATGCCGGAGATGAAGCTGCCCGGCAGGACGGAGAAGAGCAGGAAGACGAGCGCCACGACGGCGAGCATCGTCGGGATGATGTTGGCGAGGCGGCGGCCAAGGACGAGGAGCATTACGGGGTTCTGAAAGGTCCCTCGCTGGCGCTCGGGATGACAAAGATGCTGTCATCCCGAGCGCAGCGAGGGACCCTCAACTTTCTTTGTCCAGCGTCACTTGGCCGGCGAGCTTGCATCGACCCAGATGTTCTCCGGATACTGATGCGTGATCTCGGTCGGGTTGGGCTGCAGGCCGTGGACCCACGGCTGGAAGGCCAGCACCGCCTTGTTGTAGTTGAAGAACCAGACCGGCGCTTCTTCGTAGAGCAGGTTGTTGGCCTTCTTCAGGATCTCGTCGCGCTTGGCCAGGTCGCCTTCCTGGGCCGCCGCATCGAGCAGCTTGTCGAACTCGGCATTGTTGAAGCCGGTGTAGTTGCAGGCCGTGCGCGGCGTCTTGGAGTAGTAGCAGCGCAGCGTGGCGAGCGAGTCGGGCCCGGTCAGGCTCGAGGAGATGAGGGCCTGGTGATCGCCCTTCATCAGGATCTCCGTCAGCACCGTCACCTCGACCAGCTTGGGCTTGGCCTTGATGCCGACCCGCGCCAGCATGGGGATCACCGCCTCGACGATCGGCAGGCCCCAGCTCTCGTTCTGGCTGGTCGTCCATTCGAACTCGAACCCGTTGGGGAAGCCCGCCTCGGCCAGCAGCTTCTTGGCCTTCTCGGGGTCGTAGGGGTAGGGCTTCATGGTCTTGTCGAACGAGGCGGCCGAGGACGGCAGCCAGCTGGTGGCGCGATAGGCCTTGTCCTTCGCGAGGCGGGAGATGATCAGGTCCGCATTGATCGCGTAGTTGATTGCCTGGCGCACGCGCTTGTCCTGGAACGGCTTGATCGAGCCGAGGTTCATGTGCATCGAGCGCGTGAACATCTCGGCCACTTCCAGGATGCCCTTGGAAAGCTGCGGATCGGCGCGATAGGCGACGTACTGCGCGGGTCCCAGGATCGAGGTGTCGATCTCCTTGTTGCGGAAGGCGACGTCGCGGGCGGCCGCCTCCGCCATGATCAGCACCTCGAGCTTGTCGAGGTAGGGCTGGCCCGTCTTGTAGAATTTGTCGAAGCGCTCCATCGAGACGCGCGAGCCTGGAATGTGCTCCTTGAACTTGAAGGGCCCGAGGCCGACCGGGTTGGAGGCGTAGTTTCCCTTCTCGAACTCCTCCTTCGGCAGGATCGCGGTCGAGCCGCCGAAGAAGTAATAGCCGGGGTCAACGCGGTCGGTGATCGTCATTTCGAGCGTGAAGTCGTCGATCTTCTTCAGGCCGGAGATTTCCTTGGCCGTGCCCTTCTCGACATCGACCGCGCCCTTGATCAGGCGGACATAGCGGGCGCCGGGATAGCCCTTGCTGCCGTCCATGATGCGGGTGAAGGAGGAGATCACGTCGTCGGCCGTCATCTTGCGGCCGTTATGGAAGAAGGCGTCGTCGCGCAGCTTGTAGGTGTAGGTGAGGCCGTCGGCCGACACCGAGACGGACTTGGCGAGCTCCAGCGACAGCTTGTTGGCGGCGGTGTCCCAGTTGTAGAGCGAGCGCTGCAGGGCCTTGCCGACAATGTCGTCCTGGGCCCGCGGCGTCACGTGCGGGTCGAGGCTGCCGAAGCTTGCGGCGTAAGGTGCCGTCATCCGCAGCGTGCCGCCCTTGCGCGGCGTCTGCTGCGCGTTTGCCGCGCCGGCGCCGATGACGGCGATCGCGGCGACCGCGAGCCATGCCAGTTTACGCATCACCCATCCCCTCCTGAACGTTCTTGTTGGAACGCATTCCATCTTGCCTTGCGCCTCCGTGCAAGAGGAATGCCTAAATCGAGACCGCAACCATGTCGCGAGAGTCGCATTACCCGCGCATGCAGGTCTCCGAGATCATGACGCGCGAGGTCGAGACGATCGCACCCGATGCCTCCCTGCAGGCGGCCGCCGAAGCCATGGAGGCGATGGGCGTCGGTTCGCTACCGGTCTGTGATGGCAAGCGGCTGGTCGGAACGATCACCGACCGCGATATCGTCGTCCGCGCGGTCGCCGCCGGCTGGTCGCCGGTCGATGCGCTGGTGAAGGACTGCATGACCGAGGACGTCGCCTACGCCTTCTGCGACGAGGAAACGGAGGAGGTGCTCGAACGCATGAAAGTGCTGCAGATACGGCGTCTCGTCATTCTCGACCGCGACAAGAACCTGGCCGGCATCGTGGCCTTGGGCGACATTGCCACCGAGCCCGATGCGGCCGCGGCGGGCCGGGTTGGCGACGCCGTGGCGGAGATTTCCGAGCCGTCGAGGCCGCTAAAGTAGCCTGTTTGGATGCTCAACAACGACCTCACCCTGAGGAGCACTCCGAAGGAGTGCGTCTCGAAGGGTGGGCACGAGCATCCCGTCTGTTGCCCATCCTTCGAGACGCAGCCTGCGGCCGCTCCTCAGGATGAGGTTAGGGGGCCATCCTAAGACCGAAAACCTCTACGCCGGGACGCAGTAGCCGTCGCGGCGGGGATCGCAGCCGCCGGTGAAGATGCCGGTCTCGGGATCGATCGCGACGCCCTGCATGCCGCCCACGCTCCAGGTCCATTCCGGACCGGTCGTGACGTCGTGGCCGAGTCTGCGCAGGTCGGCATGAACCTCGGGCGACAGGCGTGATTCCAGCAGCACCGCGGCGCCGTCGGTCAGGCGGCCGCGCGGCGCCTCGATCGCCTGCTGCAGCGGCAGGCCGAAATCGACATGCTGGACCATGGCCTGCGGCTGGGTCTGCAGGATGCCGTAGCTGCCCGGCGTGCCCAGCGCGAGGATCGGGGTGCCGTCCTTGGTGGAGATCGAGGGCGCCATGCACATCGGGAGCTGCTCGCCCGGCTTGACGCGGTTGGGGCTCTGCGGGTTCACGTCGGCCCAATAGAGGAAGTTGTTGAGGCAGAGGCCGGTGCCGGGCACCACCACGCCGGACCCGAAGACGCTTCCCAGGCTCTGCGTCAGGCAGATCAGGTTGCCTTCGTTGTCGGCGATCGAGAACGACGTGGTGTGGCTCTCGTCGGTCGGCGAGACCGGCTGCTGCGGCGGAGTCCACTGTTCGGTCGGGCCGATCACCGGCCTGCCGTCGCGCACGCGGGCGCGCAGCGTCTCGACATGGGCGTCCGACAGGATCTCGGCCAGCTTCTGCGGCGACGGTACACCGGCCGCGATGCGCACGCCGGCGGCGAGGCGGACGGCCCGCAGCACGGTGTCGAGATGCTCGGTCGAATTGCGCTTCATCGCGGCGAGGTCGAAGCCTTCGAGGATGCGCAGGGTCAGCAGGAACTGGAAACCCTCGCAGGGCGGCGGCGGCACATGGACGGTGCGGCCGCGATAGGTGACGGAGACCGGGTCGCGCCAGGTCGCCTTGGCGGCCAGCAGGTCGTCCATGACCATGCAGCCGCCCAGCTCGGTCAGCCGGTCGAGAATCTTCTGGCCGAGCGCACCGCCGTAGAGCAGGCCCGGGCCTTCGCTCGCCAGCGCCTCGAGCGTGCGGGCAAGGTCGGGCTGCTTCAGCACGAAGCCCGGCTTCACGGTGCCCACGCCCGCCGTGTAGACGCGCGACCATTCCGGATGCAGCGCCTCGTAGCCGGCGAGGTCGCCGGCGATGGCCTGCATTTCCTCGAGGTTGAATTCGATCAGCTGGAAGCCGTCGCGCGCGAGGGCGATCGCCGGTGCGAAGAGCTCCGGCAGCTTCTTCTTGCCGTGGCTGCTGTTCAACTCGCACCAGCCGGCGAGATTGCCCGGTGCTCCGACCGCCAGCGCGCCGCGCTGGAGCTGGGATCGGTTGCTGAGCTTGTCGACCGGGAAGTTCTTCGAGATCGGACCCACGAAGTCGAGCGTGCGGACGCGCTTCTCGCTGGCGATGTAGCAGGTGGCGACGCCGCGGCCGGCGAGGCCGGACATATAGGGTTCGACGACGTTCAGGGCCGCTGCCGTCGCAACCGCCGCATCGAAGGCATTGCCGCCGTTCGACAGGATGCGCGCGCCGGCCGCCGCCGCCAGCGGATGAGCCGCCGCCACCATGCCGTGCCGCGATGCGATTGTCGGACGCTTACCATGTTGCAGCATCTACCTGTCTCTCCCTTATGCTAGCGCGGATCGTGCCGTTTCCGGATGGGCGCGACCACAATGAATTGCGCTAAGCTGCCAGCGGAAGGAAACGAACCTCATGCGCAAACTCGAATTCGGCTGGTTCCTGCCCACGGCGGGCGACACCACCGCCTATGGATCGCCGAGCGCGCAGGTGCCGCCGTCGCTCGAGCTGTTCGACAAGATCGTGGGCGCAGCCGAGGCAGCGGGCTTCGAGTACATGCTGGTGCCGGTGCAGACCGCTTGCTGGGAGGCCTGGATCTCCAGCGCCATGATGGTGGCGCGCTCCAAGACGATGCGGATGCTGGTGGCGGCGCGGCCGAGCTACATCAATCCCGTGCTGCTGGCCAAGATGATCACCGCCTTCGACCAGCTCTCGGGCGGCCGCATCTGCATCAACCTGATCGCCGGCCAGAGCGAGGCCGAGAACGCGTCTGAAGGCATCAAGTGGGGCAAGGAAGAGCGCTATGAGATCATGGACGAGGAAGTCTCGATCCTGAAGGCGCTGTGGACGACGCGCGGACCGGTGAATTTCGACGGCAAGTTCTATCAGCTCAAGGGCGCGCAGATCCGGCCCTATCCGTTGCAGCAGCCCCATCCGCGCTTCTATCTCGGCGGCGGCTCGAAGCAGGCCTGGGAGATTTCCGCGAAGCACTCCGACGTGCATCTCTTCTGGGGCGACACCTACGAGCGCATCCGCGCCAACATGGCCGAGATCAAATCGATGGCGGCGCGCCACGGCCGCGAGAAGGAGATCGGCTTCGGCATGCGCCTGCAGGTCGTCTGCCGGCAGACCGAGAAGGAAGCCTGGGACTTCGCCCATGGGCTCGTGGAACATGCCAGCGAGGCGCAGAAGGCGTTCGTGAAGGAGCGCTTCGCCACCTCCGAAGCCAATCGCCGCGTGCGTGAGCTGGCGGCGATCGGCGAGACCATCGAGCCACATCTGTGGACCGGCATCACCCAGGTTAGGCCCGGCGCCGGCATCGCCATCGTCGGCGACCCCGAGCAGTGCGCCGATACCTTGCAGAAGTTCATCGACCTCGGCTGCCATTCCTTCTGCCTGTCGGGCTACCTGCATGACGAAGAGGCCGAGCGCTTCGGCAAATGGATCATGCCGATCCTGCGCGAGCGTAACCCGGGGCGCATGCTGGCGTCGTAACTTCCGTCTGCGTAGGCTGGGGCCATGGCCCAGCTCTCTCTGCCGGACTTCAGCGCCCGCCAACTCGAGGCCGTTCTCGCCGTCGGCGAATACGGCAGTTTCATTGCTGCCGCGTCGCGGCTGCGCATCTCGCAGCCGGCGCTGACCCGCACCATCAAGCGGATCGAGACGGCGCTTGGCGTTCGCCTGTTCGAGCGCAGCACGCGGCATGTCCAGATCACGCCAGCCGGCCGCGAGTTCGCCGCGGTGGCGGAGCGCATGCTGAACGACCTGCGCATCACGGTGCGCTCGATCCGCGAGGTCGCCGAGGAGCAACGCGGCCGGCTCGCCATCGCCAGCATCATGTCGGTGGCGAGCGGAACGCTGCCGCTCTTGCTCGCGGCTTATCGTGCCGACCGGCCCGGTATCGAGATCCATGTCCAGGAAGGCGTGCATGGCAGCGTGTTGGAAGCGGTGCGTAGCGGCATCGCCGATATCGGCCTGGCCTATGTCGACGAATTGCCCGATGCGATGTCGGGCGAGGCGTTGCAGCGCGAGACCTTCTGCCTTGTCGTGCCGCGCCGCCATCGGCTGGCCAGCCGTCCCACGGTCACGCTCGCCGAGCTGCGCGACGAGCCGTTGGTGGCGTTGCCCGGCGATTCACGTACCCGCCGTACGATCGATGCCGCCGCTTCGGTCGCGGGGGTCACGCTGCGCCAGATGACCACGGTTAGTCAGTTCGCGACCTTGATGGGCTGCGTGCGCGCGGGCGTTGGGCTCGCCATCGTCCCGACCGGCGCGACGGGCCACTTCCTGGGCCGCGACCTGCGCGCGATCCGGCTCGGCGAGCAGAAACTGTCGCGACGCCTCGGTATCGTGCTGCTGCGCGAACGCGAGCCGTCGCCGGCGGCGGCCGGTTTCCTCGCCCTGGCGCGGCGATCGTGGCCCAAGCCGGCCACGCGTTGATACGCGAAATGGAATAATCCAAGCTATCAGCTTGCGGTTGGCATAGGCGCGCAGAAGTCTATTCTGCCGAGAAGCCGTCCGGTGTCATGTGCCCGGAGCGGTGGAGGAAACAGCGTGCAGTTTGCATCCCGATCCTATTCGGCCGACAGCATTTCGGCGGTTCAGGAACTCTATCATTCCAACGGCTGGACCGACGGTCTGCCCATCGTGCCGCCGACGCGCGAGGCGGTGGAGGCCTGCCTCGAATGGGTGATGATGCCACCCGACCAGCTGATCGGCATCGAGCCGGTGCGCGGGCTCGCCATCACCGCCGAGAAGCTCGCGATCAACGCCGTGATGGCCGGCTGCCTGCCCATGCACTTCCCGGTCGTCGTGACGGCCTGGACCGCCATGATGCAGGAAGAATTCCTGATGCACGGCGCGACCGCGAGCACCGGCGGCTGCGCGGTGCTGATCATCTTGAACGGACCGATCCGCCTCGAGATTGGCGCCAGCGGCTCGTTCAATGCGCTCGCCAATTCAGACCGGGCGACGGCGGTCATCGGCCGCGCCATCCGGCTTTGCCTGATCAACCTGCTGGACGACCGGCCGGGCGTGATCGACCGTTCGACCCTCGGCCATCCCGGCAAGTTCAGCTACTGCGTCGCCGAGGACGAGGAGGACACGAGCTGGCTGCCGCTGGCCGAACATCGCGGCGTGCCGAAGGGCGCGTCCTCCGTGACCGTGCTGGCGGCCGGCGCGCCGCGCCAGCTCATGAACGAATGGACCACGAAGCCGGAGGAAATCCTCGAGACCTTCGCCGCCGAGATGCGCGCCAACATGCGCCACTATTCGATCCATCCCGGCAATTACGCGCTGATCATCCCCAAGCAGCTGAGGGAGCATCTGCAGGCGGGCGGCTGGACCAAGGCCGACATCGCGACCTTCATCCATGAACGCGCGCGCATCCATCGCCGCGAATGGGCCGATGTCGGCAAGGGCGCCGTCGTCCGCGACCGCGGCGACAGCGTCTACACCGCGATGGATTCGCCCGACCAGCTCCTGGTCGTAGCGGCCGGCGGTCCCGCGGGCGGCTTCGGCGCCGTCATCCCGCCCTGGCTGGGCAACAAGAGCTATGCGGTCACCTTGCCGATCGGCGTCTGCGTCGATTGCGAACCTCCCAAGAACTAAGAGGAAACACCATGTTCGAAGTTCTCGATCCCACGCCGGGTACCGCCCCGCCGGCCGGCCAGCTCGCCCCACGCCTCGACACGCTGGAAGGCAAGACGATCGGCTTCATCTCCAACGGCAAGGAAGGCACCAAGGGCTTCTTCAAGCACCTGGACCAGATCCTGCGCGAGGAATACGGCGTCGCCAACGTGGTGAGCCGCACCAAGTCGAACTACAGCGCGCCGGCCGATCCCCACATCGTGGCGGAGATCAAAGGCTGGGATGCCGTCGTCTCCGGCCTGGGGGATTGAGGCAGCTGTTCATCGTGCAGTCTGCACGACTCAGTTACCGCTGAAAGACTGGAAGTTCCCGCGTTCAGCGTGATGACGACCCGGTTCGCCAGCGCGGCCGACATGATGAGCCGCGTGCTCGGCATGCCGGGCTATGCCTTCGCCCAGATCGGTCATCCGGTCAGCAGCGCGACCGACGACCAGCTCCGCGCCATGGCCCGCACGGCCATCGAGCAGGGCCTGGCGATGCTGGTCCGGCCCAAGGCCTGAATTCCCGCTCGGCAACCCCGGACAGCATTTTGCGTTGTCCGGGGAACCAATAAGGGAGTTTACGGCATGAAGCCGATGGCAATTTTGGGCGTCCTTTTGATCGCGATCGGCATCGCCGGCCTGGCGATCGACAACATCTCTTTCACCGAACGCAAGACCATCGTCGACGCCGGCCCGCTCAAGGTCACGGCCGACGAACAGCGCACCATCCCGATCCCGACCATCGCCGGCATCGTCGCCGTGGTCGCGGGCGCCGGCCTCCTGTTCATGGGCCGCGCCGCGCGCGGCTGAGTCCGCCGGGAAGCGACCTCAGCGTTCGGGAATCTCCATGCGGACCGCGATGGCGGCGCTGGCGATCACCGCGGGGTCGTTGTTCTCCGGATCGGCGATATCGAGCCCGCCCTTGACCACCTTCACGGTCACGATGCCGTGCGGCAGGGACGCCTTCACCTTCTCCGCATCGACCTTGTCGGGCTGCTGCACGCCGATCGTGACGTCGACGAACATGCCGGTCTTGGTGTCGATCTTGAGGGTCCGGATCATCGCGAGCGAGGAATGGTGCAGGGCGTCCTGCACGGCGCGCAGGGCCGCCTTGGTATAGTCGCCCCCATGCAGATCGTTGCCGGTGCCGAGTTCGAGGATCACGCGCTTGGCGGTCATGGTCTTGGCTCCCTTACAGGTCGAGTCGGACGATGGCGGCGGCCTGGGCGATCACCGTCTTGTCCGTGCCGGCTTCGTTTTCGATCTCCAGCCCGCCCTCGACCACCTTCACCGTGCCGGTGCCGTGCGGCAGGACCGCCAGCACCTCGGCCGTGTCGACCTGGTCGGGCTGGGGCACGCCGATCAGCACCTCGACCACCATGTCGTCGCTCGACTTGCCGAGTGCCGTCGCGACGGTGAGCGAGTTGTGCCACAGCGCGTCACGCAGGGCGCGGACCGCGGCCTTGGTGTAGTCGCCGCCCCTTATGTCGGTGCCCATGCCGATCTCGAGGGCTACCTTCTTCAACGCCATGGCTTTCTCCTGTTCAGGGCTTCGCGAGGCCCGCCTTGATGAGCAGCGGCTTCACTTCGGCATAGTACTTCTCGGCGAAGGCGCGGAATTCGGCAGGGTTCTTGTCCCACGGCACCTGGATGAACTTCGCGAGGTACTCCAGCACCTTCGGCTCGGTCGAGGCCTGCTTGAAGGCCTGGTAGAGCGTGTCGACGATCGCCGGCGGCATGCCCTTGGGGCCGAGCAGCCCGTAGGGGCTCTGGCCGACCACGTTGACGCCGAGCTCGATCATCGTCGGCACGTCGGGATAGCGCGGGATGCGCTTCTCGGTCGCGAAGGCCAGGATGCGGCACTTGCCGTCGTCGACGAAGGGCGCCCATTGGGCCGCGTCCGCGATGAACTGGATTTCGCCGCCCATCAGCGCCTGCATCCATTCGGCACCGCCCTTGTAGGGGACATGGGTGAACTTCGCGCCGGTCGCCTGCTCGACCTCGATCATCATGAGCTGGCCCGTGCCGCCGACGCCCGAGGTGCCGTAATTGTACTTGTCCGGATCCTTCTTGCCGGCGGCGATCATGTCCTGGAAGGTCTTCCAGGGAGAGTCGGAGCGCACGACGATGCCCATCGTGTAGCCCGACAGGCCGGTGATGTAGGTGAAGTCGGTCAGCGGGTTCCAGCTGGTCTTCTGGTAGTGCGGATAGCGCAGCGTGTTGATGCTCATGACGGCCAGCGTGTAGCCGTCGGGCTTGGCATTGAGCAGCATGGCCGGAGCCAGTGTGCCCGCAGCCCCCGGCTTGATGTCGATGATGACCTGCTGCCCCAGGATCTTGCCCACGGCTTCGGCGAGCAGGCGCATGTGGACGTCGGTGACGCCGCCTGCGGCGAAGGGGTTGTAGATCGTGATCGGCTTCTCGGGCTTCCAGCCGGCCTGGGCGCGGGCGAGCCCCGGGACGATGAGGGGGGCGGTGAGCGCCGTCGCGCCGGCCAGGGCGGCAAAGCGGCGGCGGTTGATCGAGACGGGCTGGGACATGAACGCTCCTCCTGCTTCTCTTTTCTTTTACTCGCGCACACGACGAAACGGCTGCACGAGGCAGCCGTCCGTTCGTTCCATAGCGATTCGGCGAAGGCGCGTTAAGCGCTACTTCCGGCGCGCGGCGTCGATGCTCCAGGGGCCGGGGCCGGCGGCGGCGATGTAGAGGAAGACGAAGCAGTACAGGGCCGCAAGCTCGCCTGCATTGAGGATCGGATAGAAGCCCCGCGGGGCGTGGGCCATGAAGTAGGCGACCGCCATCAGGCCGGACAGAATGAACGCGACGCTGCGGGTAAACAGGCCGAGGATCATCAGGACGCCGCCGACCAGCTCGAGGATGCCGGCGATTCCGGGCGGCGAGGTCAGGCTGAGGTTGGCGAACATCGGGATGGTCGGGATCTTCAGCAGCTTGGCCGTGCCATGTTGCAGGAACAGCAGCCCCGTCATGATGCGCAGGACACTGAGCAGACGCGGTGCCCAAGCGGCCCCGAGTGCGTCGAAATTCATCGTGGAAAATCCCCAAAAGCGAATGTGGACTCCATCCTGAATGCGGCACCGTCTTTCGACAAGCGGTTGCTCGGTAACCTGGTTACCATCCCGTCAGTGAGCGCCCGCGCTTCGCTCGAGGACGGCAAAGTCACGATTAACAGCAGGTAAAACGCCAGCGCACTCAAGTTCGTGAAGGAGCTTTACCCGATCTTCATCGCGGGCACGATGTCGTGAACGACATCACCAACAACCGGGGCTGGCACGCCTGTTCGGCAACCAGGCGTTCCTGATCTCGCTGTGCCCGTTGCCGGCCGTTGGCCTGCTGACAGTGCATCACGTTGCCGCTGGCGGTGCCCGGCCTGATCTCGGCCGGGCTCGCTACCCGTGGCAATCTTCTACTCCTTCGTCGTCGACGACTACCTCTGCTCCCTCACCGGTGCGGTGAAGGAGTAGCCTTTCCTGCCTCAGGCGATAGGGCCGGGTGGCCCCTGCGGATGCGGCACCGGCGTCGGCATGTCTTCCGGTGCCGGCGTCCCCGGCGGCAGTGGCATCTCGGGCGGCACAGGGTCAGTCTTGCCGGGAGCAGGCGGCACGGCGGGAACTTCGCGGGGCGTGTCTGCTGCGTAGAGCGTCATCGTCAGTATTTCCTTTCGCGAATGCCGAAAAACGAATGCCCGCCTCTCGGCGGGCATTCGGCTTCAGGAGATCAAGGACTAGCGATCCTTGTTCTGCGGCTGCTGAGGCTGACCAGGCTGCTGGTTGGGCTGCTGGTTCTGCTTCTGCTGCTGCTCGCGCTGGACCTGTTCGCGCTGCTGGCGATCGCGATCCTGCTGCTGCGAGGGATTCTGCTTCTGGTCGTTCATGGCGTTTCTCCATGTTCGCCGCGACCGCCGGAATGGCAACCGCTCCCTACAAAACGTCTCTCACGGGAACGGGGTTGCACGTCGCGCCGTTTCTTGGCGTGCCAGACCGATGGCCGAAAAACGACGCTATTCCGGGAGGTTCTCGATGATTACCAAGTTCGCACGCACAGCGATTCTCGCGGGCGTGTTTGCTGTCGTACCGCCGATCGCCTTCGCGGCCGACGAGGCCGGCTGCGCGGCGGAGTGGGCGCAGGCCGACGCAAACAAGGACGGGGTCATCGCAGGCCCTGAAGCCGACCGGTACATCGCCTACATCCGCATTCGCGCCCAGGCCGAGCCGACAGACGGCCGCATCACGCAGGACGCTTTCATGCGGGCCTGCCGGGGTGACGTCTTCAAGGCGAGGCCTACCGATCCCGGCGCGCCGTTGAAGGGCGCCAACTCCTTCACCGCGGCCCAGGCGAAGGATCGTGCGGTGGCTGCCGGCTACAGGGACATCGCGCCGCTCACGAAGGACGCCGACGGCATCTGGCGGGGCGCCGCGCGCAAGGACGCCGACACGGTGAATATCGCCATCGACTTCAAGGGCAACGTCGTTTCGCAATAGCAATCAGGCAGGGAGGTTCACCATGAAGACCATCACGCGCGTCTATGACACCTATGCACAGGCCCGGCAGGTCGTGGCCGAACTGGAAGCCGCCGGAGCGCCTCCGTCGGACATCAACATCATCGCCAACCGTTATGTCTGCGAAGAGACCGCGCGGGGCGAGGAGCCTACCGGCGCGGCAGCGGGCATCGGCGCAGCGCTCGGCGGCACGGCGGGGCTGCTGGCAGGGCTGGGCATGATCGCGATTCCCGGGCTCGGGCCGGTCGTTGCCGCTGGTGCCCTGGCGGCGACGGCTGTCGGCGCCGTTGCGGGCGCCGCGACCGGCGGTCTCGTGGCCGCGCTCGTGTCGTCCGGCGTGCCGCAACGCGAGGCCGAGGTCTATTGCGAGGCGGTGCGCCGCGGCGGAACGATGGTGAGCATGCGCACCTCCGAGGCCGACGAGCAGCGCGTGCTGCTGATCATGGACCAGCATCGCCCCATCGATCACGCCGCCCGCGAAGCCGACTATCGTACCACCGGCTGGACGCGCTTCGATCCGCAGGCCGAGCCCTACACGCCCAGCCAGACCGAGATCGAGCGCCTGCGCCAGCCCTACGCGAGCACGTAGAGGCGTCTACTTCTCCGGCACCTTGCCGATTCGCTCCACCGCGACTTTCAGCCGTGCGGCGTCCTTGTCGAGGAAGGTCTTGAACGCCGGTGCATCGAGATAGGCGATCGGCGTCTCGACCTTGGCCATTGCCTCCTTGAACTCCGGATCTTCAGCCGTGCGACGCGCCGCGTCGCGCAGCGTCATGAGGATCGGGGAGGGCGTGGCTGCGGGCGCGAAGAGCCCCGACCAGATGTAGAAGGTGGCGTCGTAGCCAAGCTCCTTCATGCTCGGAACATCGGGCAGCGAGGCGAGACGCTTGTCGCCCCAGACCGCGAGCGCGCGCATCTTGCCGGCCTTGATCTGGCCGATGGCGGCCGACGGGCCCGAGGCCAACGCGTCGATCTGGCCGCTCAGCAGCGCCGCGACCGCGGGTCCGCCGCCCTGATAGGGAATGTGGAACAGCTTGATGCCCGCGGCATCGGCGAAGATCTCCATCGCCACGTGCAACGTGCCGTACACGCCCGAGGAGCCATAGTTGATGGTCCCGGGTTTGGCCTTCGCGGCCTCGACCAGATCCTTCAGCGTCTTGTAGGGACCGTCCGCGCGCACCACGAGCACCGTGGGATCGGCGCTGATCAGAGCGATCGGCGCGAACTGGTCCAGCTCGTAGGCGGGTGTACGGCCCTGCAGGCGATCGGCCACCGGCAGGACCGAGATCGACGACAGGGCCATCAGGATCGTGTAGCCGTCGGGGGCCGAGCGCGCGGCCTGCGCGGTGCCCACCGAACCGCCTGCGCCGCCCTTGTTCTGCACGACGACCGACTGCTTGAGCAGCCTGCCCATCACGTGAGCCGTCGGCCGGCCCGTGATGTCGGCCACGCCGCCGGGCGGGAAGGGTACGATCATGGTGATCGGCCGCGACGGATAGGCTTCCTGGGCCTGGACCGGAAGGCCGAACGGCAGCATCGCCGCGCCGGCCAGAAGGGTACGCCGCTTCATCTCGTTTCCTCCAGTCACGTCTTGGTTGATTACTTGCCCTTGGAGCCGGCCTTGGCGGCTCCGCTTCGGGTACCGGGATAGGTGGCGGTGAAGCCGAAGAGGGTCGAGAGTGCGTCCGGCACCATGATCTTGTCGAGATCATCCAGGCCCGCGGTCTTGGTTGGCTTCAGGCCGAGCACCAGCGGTCCCTTGGGCGCCTTCCAGTCGCCGACGAAGGAGGCGAGCGCGTCGAGCGCCGTCAGTGTTTCGCCGGTCTGTGCCCGCGCGAAGCCGGCCAGCGCGTCGAGCGCGGTGGTGATCAGCTCCTCCGGCTTGATGCCCTCCTCGCTGGCAAGGGCCGGGACGAGCTTGTCCAGCAGCTGCTTGTCGTCGATCGTGAGGGAGGCGCTGCGCAGCCGGCCCTCGTCCTTGGCGGTGTCCATGTCGGTGTCGTCGCTCACCCCGTCCACGATCATCGACAGGGCGAAGCGCGCCTGGCCGCGCAGGGTCACTTCCAGCAGGGTGAGCGTCAGGACCTTGGCGGCCGGGTCGATGCGATAATCGAGCGCGATGTCGAACGGCACCTTGGGGACGCCGTAGGGCTCGAGGGCGGTGAACATCTCGTCGTCGCCCGTCATGCCCTCCATCCTGAGCTTGGCAAAGCGGGGCGCGAGATCGTCCTTGGAATCCTTCCTGAGGCGCTCGAAGTCGAGGTCGTCGACCGTCACCTTGTCGATCCTGATCGTGCTTTCCTTGTCGCCGGTCGCGGGATTGGCCGGCACCACGGCCACGACGTCCTTGAGCACGAAGCCCGTGGCGCCCAGCGGCTCGGCGCCGGCATAGCTCAGCGTCTTGAGCTCGAACTGGGGCTTGATCTCCTTCTCGAAGCGCTCCAGCCCGTTCTGCGCCCAGCTGCCGGTCGCAAATCCGATGAACAGCAGCGCCGACAGCAGCGCCCCGAAAATTACCCGCATGAACTCATCTCCTCGCCAACGACCGAGGATAGCACAGCCCCCACCCCGGCGACCTCTCACCCTATACGAAGGGAGGAATCGCTTCTGTCACACGGTCGGGGCATGCTGTGACATCGACCACCTGAAGGAGACGAAGATGATCCGCAAGGCAAAGGCCGAATGGCGTGGCACGGGCAAGGACGGCACCGGCGGCCTCACCAGCGATTCCGGCGTTCTGTCCGGGACGCCCTATTCCTTCAAGACCCGTTTCCAGGGCGAGAAGGGCACCAATCCCGAAGAATTGATCGCCGCCGCCCATGCCGGCTGCTTCACCATGGCGCTGGCGTTCCAGCTGCAGACGGCAGGCTTCACGCCGACCCTGCTCGAGACCGAGGCCGCGATTTCGCTCGATCAGGACGGCGCGGGCTTCAAGATCAGCAAGTCGGCCCTCACCCTGGTGGCCGAGGTGCCGAACCTCGACCAGGCGACCTTCGACAAGCTGGCCGAGGCGGCCGAGAAGGGTTGCCCCGTCTCCAAGTTGCTCAACGCCGAGATAACGCTCCACAAGACTTTGAAGTAGGTTCCGGCATTCAAGAGCGGGTGCGCCGCCTCTCGCGGCGCCCCGCAAGCCGGGGAGATTTCGATGGTTCGTGCGTTCGCCTGTTCGCTTGCGTTGCTGGTCCTGCCGCTGGCGGCGGCTTCCGCCCAGACGCTCAAGAAGGAAGACGCGGAAAAGATGGTGATCGGCCTCTACGCGGTTTCCATTGCCGTCGACACCTGCGACCTCGACATGACCAAGGACCAGGAAACGCGCCTCGAGTTCTGGATCGACTGGGCCGAGAAGCAGCTCAACATCGCGGATCGCAAGCTCGACAAGACTTACGACACGATGGAAAAGGAAGCCGACAAGAACAAGAAGGACTTCTGCGAGAAGATGATGCCGATCGCCACCCAGGCGCTGAAGGAACTCCCGCCGGCGATGTGAGGCTGAGCGAAGCTCAGCCCAAGAAGCGGCAGGAGACTGCCATCGGCAATGTCCGGGAGCGCCGAAGGAAGAACGACCACAATCCCTACTGCAGTTCGATCCACGCCGGTGCGTGGTCGCTCGGGCTTTCGCGCCCGCGTTCTTCCCGGTCGACGCCGCCGCACGCGAGGCGCGGGGCGAGATCGGGACTGAGCAACAGATGGTCGAGGCGCAGGCCGCCATCTCGCTCCCAGCGGTGCCGCTTGTAGTCCCAGAACGTGTACATCGGCTTGTCGGGATGGAGCGCGCGCAGGCTGTCCGTCCAGCCCTGCGCCAGCAGCTTCCCGAAGGCCGCCCGTGGCGCCGGCTGGACCAGCGCATCGTCCTTCCACGAGCGCAGCGAATAGATGTCGAAATCAGTCGGCACGACGTTGTAATCGCCGGCCAGCACGACCGGCGCGCCGCTCTTCAGGAGCGACCTGGCATGCCGTTGCAGCCGGCGGAGCCAGTCGAGCTTGTAGTCGAACTTCGGGCCCGGCTGCGGATTGCCGTTGGGCGCATAGAGGCATCCGACGATCAGCCCCTTCACCGCCGCCTCGATGTAGCGGCTCTGCACGTCGCTGCGATCGCCGGGCAGGCGCTTGCGCGTCAGGACGGGCTCCGCCTTGCGCCCCAGGATGGCGACGCCGTTCCAGGTCTTCTGCCCCTGCCAGACGGCGTGATAGCCGGCGCGCCGCACCTCGGTCTCGGGAAAGGCCTCGTCGGCCGCCTTCAGTTCCTGCAGGCAGACGATGTCGGGCCGGGCGCGCTTCAGCCAGGCCAGCAGGTTGGGCAGTCGCCGGTTGACGTTGTTCACGTTGAAGGTGGCGATCTTCATGGCGCTACCGATACCCCGCTGCCTGTAGCTCGAAGAGCTCGGCGTAGCGTCCTTGCTGCGCCAGCAGTTGCTCGTGGGTGCCCTGCGCTTCGACCCTGCCTCCGGCCAGCACCAGGATGCGGTCGGCCATGCGCACGCTGGAGAAGCGGTGGGAAATCAGCACCGCGGTCTTGCCCTTGCTCAGCTCCTTGAAACGCTGGAACACCTCGAACTCGGCGCGGGCGTCGAGGGCGGCGGTCGGCTCGTCGAGGATCAGCACTTCGGCCTCGCGCATGTAGGCGCGGGCGATGGCGATCTTCTGCCATTCGCCGCCCGAGAGTTCGACGCCGTTCTTGAAGCGCTTGCCGATCATCTGGTCGTAGCCGTGGGCCAAGCGGCCGATCACCTCGTCGGCCTGACTGCGGCTGGCGGCGCGCGCGATACGCTCGCGGTCGCCGCGCGCTTCGATGCGGCCAACCGCGATATTGTCGCCGGCCGGCAAATTGTAGCGGACGAAGTCCTGGAAGATGACGCCCATGCTGCCACGCAGCTCGTCGAGCCCGTAGTCGCGCAGGTCGCGGCCGTCGAGCAGGATGCGGCCCTCGTCGGGGTCGTAGAGCCGCGTCAGCAGCTTGACCAGCGTGGTCTTGCCGGCGCCATTCTCGCCGACCAGCGCCACCACCTCGCCGGCCTTGAGGGTGAAGGAGAGATGGCGCACCGCCCAGCGCTCGGCGCCGGGATAGATGAAACCGACATCCTCGAACACGAAGCCGTCGCGGATCGGTTTGGGAAAGGGCAGGGGATTGCCGGGAGAGTGGATCTCCGGCTGGACCTCGAAGAAGGAAAAGAGGTCGTCGAGGTAGAGCGCCTGGCCGGCCACCGAGGAGAAGCCGCTCAGGAGCGATTCGAGCAGCGTGCGCAGGCGGCGGAAAGAGCCCGCGAGGAAGGTGAGGTCGCCGACGGAGAATTCGCCGGTCAGGGTCCGCCACGCGATGTAGGCGTAGGCGAAGTAGTAGCCGATGGTGCCGATGGTGGTGAACAGCCCGCCCCAGCCGGCACGGCGCAGCGCGAGACGGCGGTTGGCCTCGTAGAACGAAGTCGCGAGGCGACGGTAGCGATCGATCAGGAACCCGTTCAGCCCGAAGATCTTCACTTCCTTGGCGGTCTCGGCGCTGGCGGCGGTCTGGCGGACATAGTCGAGTTCCCGCCGCTCGGGCGTGCGGCCGAAATCGAGCGAATAGCTCTTGGCGTTGAAATGCGCCTCGCCGAGAAAGGCGGGGACCAGCGCCACCAGCAGCAGCACGATCAGCCAGGGCGCGAAGACGATGAGACCGGCCGCGAGGCTCGCCACCGTCACCAGGTCCTGGGCCTGCGAGAAGAGCTGGCTCATCAAGGTCATGCGGCCGCTGGTCTGGCGTCGCGCCCGCTCCAACTGGTCCTGGAACTCGGCATCCTCGAAATCCTCGAGGTCGAGCGTCGCGGCATGCTCCATCAGCCGTACGCTCGAACTGGTGCTGACCCGCTCGGCCAGCAGCCCATCGAGCAGGGAGACGATGCGGCCCAGCACGTCGGCCAGCACTGCGACCGCGAACTCGGCCCCCAGCAGAAGCCCAAGTCGGTTGAGATGGCCGCTGTCCAGCCATTGCGGCAGCGTCGTCGGCTTGTCCGGCAGCTGCACCAGCATGACGACGTCGTCGATGATCAGCTTGCCGATGTAGAGCGTCGCCACCGGCAGCAGGGCGCGCACCAGGCGCAGCGCGATGGTCGCGGCGGTCAGCGTCGGGCTGGTGGCCCAGACCATGGCGAGGAAGGGCCGCAGGTTCCTGAGCGCGCCGACGCGCTCACGAAACGAGCTGGTGCTGATCGTCGACGGTGCAGGCATCCGGGCTCAACCCCCGCGAGGGCGCGCGGGTTCCGGCTCAGCCATCCGGCGCGGGCTGGGCGTCGAGCCACTCCCGCGCGAGGTGCAGCTCGCGGAAGATGGCGAGGGGCCGCCGGGCCGTCGCGGCCGCAGCGAAGGTCTTGGCCTGTCCGAAGCTTCTGTCGGAAGCGGCAACGATCGCCAGCGGCCCGACCTGGCCGTGCTGGGCATAGAGCACCACCCTGGCGCCCAACACCCGCAGGTTCTCGTCGCTCAGCGCCTCGGGCGTGTGGGTGATTTCGAAGATCTTGCGATAGCCCATCGCGCCGTCCGCCGTGACGCCGGCGAAATAGCGCTCGATGTCGCTCACCGTGACCTTGTCCCGGGCAACGGCGACGACCAGCCGGTCGGTATGCGAGATCGTCCACTGGACGGGCATGATGGGAATTCTAGCACGGAATGGATGACGCGCGGGACCCGGAGACGGCATAGTGCGGCCTCCGGGGGAGTATCATGAGCATTCGCGTCTTTACCGTCGTCCTCGTTGCCTCACTTCTGGCCGCCTTGATGCCGGCCGGCGCCGAAATCCTGCCGACGCCGCCGGGCTGGCAGATCGAACGGGCAGTCCTGGTGAATCGGCACGGTGTGCGCTCGCCGACCGCGCCCAACGATCAGCTCGATAAATACAGTGCGACGCCCTGGCCCACCTGGCCGGTCGAGCCCGGCTTCCTCTCGCCCCGCGGTGAGGAGCTGATGCGCCTGATGGGCGGCTATTACCGCGTGCTGTACGGCGGGCGCGGGCTGGTCCAGGCGGACGATTGCCCGACTGCCGGCACGGTCGCGGCCTGGACCGATCTCTCTCAGCGGACGCGTACGTCGGGCGCCGCGCTCCTGGCCGGCATGTATCCGCGCTGCGCCAAACTGCCCCTGCGCAATCAGGCGAACTTCACGGTCCCCGATCCTCTCTTCAATCCGCAGCCGAGCGCCTCCTGTCCCATGGACATCGGGGCCAATCGCGCCGCCATCCTGGCGCGTCTGGGCGGCAGCTTCGCGTCGGTCCAGCGCGACTCCGCCGCCTCGCTTTCCATGATGCAGTCCGTCCTTTGTCCGGGCGATGCGACCAAGGGAGCCGGTGGCGGCAGCTGTGGTGAAGCGGGCGTCACGAACAGCATCGTGAGCGGCACCGAGGACGGCGTGCGGCTGCGCGGGCCCCTGGGCTATGCTTCCACGGCGGCAGAGGATTTCCTCATGCAAACGGCCGAGGGCATGCCCAAGGATCAGATCGCCTGGGGCCGGATCGCGCACGATGCCACCCTGCGCGAACTCCTGACCCTTCACCAGCTCGATCAGGATCTCACCCAGAAGACAAAGCCGATCGCCCAGCAGCGCGGCTCGAATCTCCTGTCGTTGATCGGCGCCATCCTGGTGAACGGCCATAGTTTCCCCGGCCATGCCGCCACCGGCCAGCCGGTCCGGTTGGGGTTTCTGGTGGGCCACGAGAGCAACATCCACAACCTCGCCGCCTTGCTCGACCTGACCTGGCAGATCCCGGGCTTCCTTCCCGGCGAGGCCTCGCCGGGTGGAGCGCTGGCGTTCGAGCAGTTTCGTGAGGTGCAGAGCGAAAAGCGCTACGTGCGAATTGCCTATTATACGCAGACGCTGGATGAGATGCGCCGTCGCGCGCCCCTCAACTACCGCGATCCACCCGGCATGGTGCAAGTGGCGCTGCCGGCCTGCTCGGGCGAGCTGGTGAACAATGCCTGCCCTCTCGAGAGCTTCGTCAAGATCGTGAAGGCTGCCGTCGACCCAGGATGCGTGACGGCGATGGCCGGCAATTACTAACGATCGGAAATCAGGCGTTCGCGGCCAAGGGCGGTGATGGCATCGCCTTCCGGGCTCATCTCGATCAACGCCAGGTGGAGCAGGCGTGTGCGATGCTCGTCGGGCATCGACGGGGCCGTGCCTTCGGCCAGCGCACGTAGCGATGTAAGAGCGGCCTGGGTAAGCGGGGCGATCAGGCCTTTGGGCATAGTTCGAATGTCTCTCGCCATGTTTCTTATCACCTCCTTGTGGATGGTGATAACGGCAGGGCGGCTTGAAAGTTGACGGCGCAGACCTCGATTACGCGGGGAACCGCCCCGAGTTCGCCCTGTTTCGCCGCTCCTGCGCGTCGGCCGTAGCGCGCGACGGCGGGTCGAGCAGGGACACCAGGACGCGTTCGAGGCTTTCGGCCTCGAGCGGCTTGGGCAGGACGGGAACGTTGGCGTAGCGACGGTCGATGCTGTCTCGCTGATAGCCGGTGACAAATACGAAGGGGATGCCGCGTGCGATCAGCAGGTCGGCCAGCGGATCGGCGAACTCACCCGCGAGATTGAAGTCGAGGAGCGCTCCATCGAATCGCTCGCTGCGGGCGGCCTCCAGTCCATCGGCCAGGCCGCCATAGGGGCCGAGAACGGTCGCGCCGAAATCTTCGAGGATGCGCTTGGCCATCATGCCGACCAGCACCTCGTCCTCGACCATGAGAAGACGCCGTCCGGCGAGACTGAGCGAACGGCGGTTCGGCATCCCGCGCGACCCATCCGCCTCGGGCGGTTGGGCGGGTGCCGGCCCGGCGATCTGGGCGCGCGGAATCGAGAGACGGCAATGCAGACCCTCCGGTCGCCAGTCATAGGACACGCCGCCGCGGAATTGCGCCTCGATCGACGAGCGCACGATCGACAGGCCGAACCCCAGCGACTTCGGCTCCACCGCGGGCGGCCCGCCAGTTTCGACCCAGTCGACGATCAACGCCTGTTCGTCGATTCTCCAGACGAGTTGCAGGTGGCCGGATTCGGTCGACAGCGCACCGTACTTGGCGGCGTTGGTGGCGAGCTCATGCACCGCGAGCGCCACGGCCTGCGCGGTCGCCGGCAGCAGCATGGCCGGCGGACCGCCCGACTCGATACGCTCGCGGTGGTCGGTGCGATAGGGCGCCAGCTCCTCCTCGACGATCTGGCTGAGATTGGCACCCTGCCAACGGGTGGCCGACAGGAGATTGTGCGTGGCGGCCAGCGCGTGGATGCGTCCTTCGACCGTCGAGACGAACTCGGGCATGCTCCGGGCCTTGGTGAGGCGCAGCACCGACAGGACGACGGCCAGCATGTTCTTGGCGCGATGATCGACCTCGCGCGCCAGCACCAGCTGCCGCTCCTCGGCCCGCTTGCGCTCGGTGATGTCGACGGTGACTCCGTTGATGCGAGCGGCCGTGCCATTGGCGTCGCGCGAGATCACGCCCGCCCCGAAGCACCAGCGGACCTCGCCGCTCGGGCGGATGATGCGGAACTCGACCTGGAAGCGGTTGTCGCCCGCGGCGACGATGGCGCCGACCGTGTTCTTGCCGCGGTCATCGGGATGGATCATCGCCTCGATGCGTTCGACGGTGGGCTCGAACGAGGCGCTATCGACGCCGAAGATGCGGTAGGGACCGTCATCCCACTCGACGCGACCCGAGACGACATCGACTTCCCACGAACCCATGCCGCCGGCGCTGAGTGCGATCGACCGGCGTTCCTCGCTGCGCCGCAGCTGCTCGGTCTGGGCCTCGAGTGCGGCCGTGCGCTCGGCGACGCGCTTCTCGAGCTCCTGGTTCATTGCCTCGAGCTGGCGGGTCTTGCGATAGAGTTCGATGAAGACCCGGACTTTCGCCCGCAACACCTCCGGCACGACGGGGACCGTCACATAGTCGACGGCACCGATTTCGTAGCCGCGCAGACGATCGGTCTCGGCGATCTGGACCGCCGAGACGAAGATGATGGCGAGCTTCTGGAAGCGCGGATGCTCGCGGATCATGGCCGCGAGCTGGAAGCCGTCGATCTGCGGCATCACAACGTCGATCAGCACGACCGCGACGTCCTCCAGCTTCAGCAGAAGGCCGAGTGCCTCGTGCGGCGAGTTGGCCTTCACGAGATTCTCGCCCAGCTCGCCGAGGATGACCTCGTAGCTCAGCAGCTTGGCCGGCTGATCGTCGATCAGCAGGATGTTGACCTTGTCCATGGGGGCTGATGTCCGGGCCAAGGTCAGCGATGCAGCCAGAGGCGCAGGGCGGAGAAGAGTTGCTCGGTGTTCACCGGCTTGGCGAGGTAGTCCGACGCACCGGCTTCCAGGCATTTTTCGCGGTCGCCCTTCATGGCCTTGGCGGTGAGGGCGAGGATGGGCAGTCGGCGCAGGGCCGGCTTGCTGCGCATCAGAGTCATGGTCTCGTAGCCATCCATGTCGGGCATCATGATGTCCATCAGCACGATCGACACGTCGGGTGACGCTTCGAGGATCGAGATCGCCTCGTGGCCGGTCGTCGCCGTCAGCACCCGCATGCCGCGGCGCTCCAGCGCGCTCGACAAGGCGAAGATGTTGCGGGCGTCGTCGTCGACCACCAGCACGGTGCGGCCGGCCAGCACCTCGTCGGAGCCGTGCAGGCGTTCCAGCATGCGCTGCTTCTCGGGCGCCAGGGCGGCCGCCGCGTGATGGAGGAACAGGGAGGTCTCGTCGAACAGTCTCTCGGGCGAGGCAGCGCCCTTCACCACGATGCTGCGCGCCATCGAATGCAGCCGGCCTTCCTCCTCGGCCGTGAGGTCGCGACCGGTGAACACCACGACCGGCAGGTCGGCGACCGCCGGATCTGCCTGGAGGGATTCCAGCACCTCGAAGCCGGACATGTCGGGCAGGCGCAGGTCGAGCACCATGCAGTCGTGCTGGCCGGTCCTGAGCAGTTCGAGGGCCTCGCGCCCCGAGGCCACGGTGATGATCTCGACATCGGGGTGATCGAGAAGGGCGGCGATGCTTGAGCGTTCCGCCTCGTCATCCTCCGCGATCAGCAGTTTCTTGCGGCGCGGGCGGACGTACTCGTTGATCCGCGCGAGCGCGGCATTCAGGCCTTCGGTCGAGGTGGGCTTGCTGAGATAGGAGAAGGCGCCGCGCGACAGGCCCTGCTGGCGATCCTCGTCCATGGTGAGGATCTGCACCGGTATGTGGCGCGTCTCGAGGGTGCGCTTGAACTGGCTGAGCACGTTCCAGCCCAGCATGTCGGGCAGGAACACGTCGAGCGACATCGCGACCGGCTTGTACTGGAGCGCGAGGTCCAGCGCCTCGGAGCCGCGCGCCGTGACCACGGCCTTCAGTCCCGCGGCATGGGCGGCATCGACGAGGATTCCGGCATAGTTGGCGTCATCCTCGACGATCAACAGGACGCGGTCGCCCGGCTGCAGCTCGTGACGGTCGTCGGGGAACTGGTCGGCGATATGTTCCGGCAGCGCAACGGCGGCCAGCGGCTGCAGGCCCTGACCCTGGGCGGGCTGGCGCACGGCGGTTCGCGGGCCGGTGTACATCATGGGCAGGTAGAGCGTGAAGGTGCTGCCGAGGCCGGGGGTGCTGCGGAGCGCTAGTTCGCCGCCCAGCAGGCTCGCCAGCTCGCGGCTGATCGCGAGGCCGAGGCCGGTGCCGCCATACTTGCGGCTGGTGCTCGCATCGGCCTGCTGGAAGGCTTCGAACACAATCTTCTGCTTTTCGGCCGGGATGCCGACACCGGTGTCGGTGACCTCGAAGGCTACCACCGAGCTCGCCTGGTTGAGGGCGGCATTGTCGGACCGCCAGCCAGCCGCCACCGGCAGCACGCGAAGGCGCACGCTGCCTTCGGCTGTGAATTTCATGGCGTTGGAGAGAAGGTTTTTCAGGATCTGCTGCAGACGCTTGGAATCGGTGACGATGGAACGGGCGAGCCGAGGATCGATCTCGACCTCGAAGGCGAGGCCCTGCGACTCCGCCTGGTGGCGGAAGGGACGCGCGACGGCCTCGAGCACGTTGGCGAAGTAGATTTCCTCCGCTTCGACGGTGACGGTGCCCGATTCGATCTTCGACAGGTCGAGGATGTCGCTGATCAGGTTCAGCAGGTCGGTGCCGGCACCATGGATTGTGCGCGCGAACTCGACCTGCCTCGGGGCCAGATTGCCGTCGGGATTGTCCGCGAGCTGCTGGCCCAGGATCAGGATCGAGTTCAGCGGCGTGCGCAGCTCGTGGCTCATGTTGGCGAGGAACTCCGACTTGTAGCGCGAGGTGAGCGCCAGCTCCGACGCCTTCTCCTCGACCGCACGCCGGGCCTGCTCGATCTCCTGGTTGGCGCGCTCCACCTCGGCGTTGCGCTCGGCGAGCTGGGCGGCCTTCTGCTCGAGCTGCTCGTTGGTCTGCTGGAGCTCGCTCTGCTGGCTCTGCAGCTCGCCCGCCAGGGTTTGAGACTGCTGCAGCAGGTTTTCTGTCTGCATCGTCGCCTCGATCGAGTTCAGCACGATGCCGATCGAGGCGGTGAGCTGCTCGAGAAAGGCGATCTGCAGCTCGGTGAAGGTGCTGAGGGAAGCCAGCTCGATCACCGCCTTCACCTGGCCTTCGAACAGCACGGGCAGGACGATGAGGCTCCTCGGCGAGGCGCTGAACAGGCCCGACGTGATGGGCCGCGCTGCATCCGGCATGGTCGAGATGTGGATCGGTCGTCCGTCGGCGGCGCACTGGCCGATCAGGCCCTCGCCGACGCGCAACGTCTCCGGGTGTCCGTCGCTCACCGCATCGGCATAGACGGACAGAAGGCGCAGCCGGGCCTTGTCGTCGTCGACCGTCTGATAGATCACGGCCTGGTGCGCATTCACGAGCGGCGTCAGCTCGCTCAGGATCAGCCGGCCGACGGTCCCGAGGTCACGCTGCCCCTGCAGCATGTTGGTGAACTTGGCCAGGTTGGTCTTCAGCCAATCCTGCTCGGTGTTTCGCTCCGTCGTGAGACGGAGATTGTCGATCATGGTGTTGAGCTTGTCCTTCAGCTCCGCCACCTCGCCCAGCGCATCGACCTGGATCGAACGCGTCAGGTCCCCCTTGGTGACGGCCGTCGCGACTTCGGCGATGGCGCGCACCTGGGTGGTGAGATTGGCGGCGAGCAGATTGACGTTGCCGGTGAGGTCCTTCCAGGTGCCGGCGACGCCGGGCACCTGAGCCTGACCGCCCAGCTTGCCCTCGGTGCCGACCTCGCGGGCCACGCGGGTGACTTCGCCCGCGAAGCCGTTGAGCTGGTCGACCATCGTGTTGATGGTCTCCTTGAGCTGCAGGATCTCGCCGCGCACGTCGACGGTGATCTTCTTCGACAGGTCGCCCGTCGCGACGGCGGTGGTCACTTCGGCGATGTTGCGGACCTGGGTGGTGAGGTTCGCGGCCAGCAGGTTCACGTTGTCGGTGAGGTCCTTCCAGATGCCGGCGACGCCGGGGACTTTCGCCTGGCCGCCCAGCTTGCCCTCGGTGCCGACCTCGCGGGCCACGCGCGTCACCTCGCCCGCGAAGCCGTTCAGCTGGTCGACCATCGTGTTGATCGTGTCTTTCAACTGAAGAATCTCGCCGCGCACGTCGACGGTGATCTTCTTGGAGAGATCGCCCGTTGCGACGGCGGTGGTCACTTCGGCGATGTTACGCACCTGGGTGGTAAGGTTCGCGGCCAGCAGGTTCACGTTGTCGGTCAGGTCTTTCCAGGTGCCGGCGACCCCCGGCACCTGGGCCTGGCCACCGAGCTTGCCCTCGGTGCCGACCTCGCGCGCGACACGGGTCACTTCGCCCGCGAAGCCGTTCAACTGGTCGACCATCGTGTTGATCGTGTCCTTGAGCTGCAGGATCTCGCCGCGCACATCGACCGTGATCTTCTTGGAAAGATCGCCGTTGGCGACGGCGGTCGTCACCTCGGCGATGTTGCGCACTTGGCCGGTGAGGTTGGTGGCCATGAAGTTGACGTTGTCGGTGAGATCCTTCCAGGTGCCGGCAACGCCGGGCACCTGGGCCTGGCCGCCGAGTTTTCCTTCGGTGCCGACTTCGCGCGCCACGCGGGTCACCTCGCCCGCGAAGGAGTTGAGCTGATCGACCATCGTGTTGATGGTCTCCTTGAGGCGCAGGATTTCGCCCGAGGCATCGACGGTGATCTTCTTGGACAGGTCACCGCCCGCCACCGCGATCGTGACGTCGGCGATGTTGCGCACCTGGGTCGTGAGATTGGCGGCCAGCAGGTTCACGTTGTCGGTGAGGTCCTTCCAGGTGCCGGCGACACCGGGGACTTGCGCCTGACCGCCCAGCTTGCCCTCGGTGCCGACCTCGCGGGCCACGCGCGTCACTTCGCCGGCGAAGCCGTTGAGCTGGTCGACCATCGTGTTTATGGTCTCCTTGAGCTGCAGGATCTCGCCGCGCACGTCGACCGTGATCTTCTTCGACAGGTCGCCGCGCGCCACGGCGGTGGTCACGTCGGCGATGTTGCGGACCTGCGCCGTCAGGTTGGTGGCCATCGAGTTGACGTTGTCGGTGAGGTCCTTCCAGGTGCCGGCGACGCCGGGCACCTGGGCCTGGCCGCCCAGCTTGCCCTCGGTGCCGACCTCGCGCGCCACGCGGGTCACTTCGCCGGCGAAGCCGTTGAGCTGATCGACCATCGTATTGATTGTGTCCTTGAGCTGCAGGATCTCGCCGCGCACGTCGACGGTGATCTTCTTGGACAGGTCGCCGCGCGCCACGGCGGTCGTGACGTCGGCGATGTTGCGCACCTGGTCGGTGAGGTTGCCGCACATCGCGTTCACGGAATCGGTGAGATCCTTCCAGGTGCCGGCGACGCCCGGCACGATGGCCTGGCCGCCCAGCTTGCCCTCGGTGCCGACCTCGCGCGCCACGCGCGTCACTTCCGAGGCGAAGGAGCGCAGCTGGTCGACCATCGTGTTGATGGCCTCCTTGAGCTGCAGGATCTCGCCGCGCACGTCGACCGTGATCTTGCGCGACAGGTCGCCGTTGGCCACGGCGATGGTGACGTCGGAGATGTTGCGCACCTGGGCCGTCAGGTTGTTGGCCATCGAGTTGACGCTCTCGGTCAGCTCGCGCCACACGCCCGTCACCTCGCTCACCTTGGCCTGGCCGCCCAGCTTGCCTTCGGTCCCGACTTCGCGTGCGACGCGGGTCACCTCGGAGGTGAACACCGCGAGCTGCTTGATCATGGTGTTGACGATGGTGGCGGCGCGCAGGAATTCGCCCTTCAGGGGACGTCCGTCGACGTCGAGCCGCACGGTCTGCAGAAGGTCGCCCTGAGCCACGGCGCCGATCACCCGCGTGACCTCGGTGGTCGGCCAGACCAGGTCGTCGATCAACGTGTTGACCGAGCCTTCCATCTCGCCCCAGGCGCCCGCCGACAGGCCGAGTTTCACGCGCTGGCGTGTGCGCCCCTGTTCGCCGACCGCCTTGCCGATGCGTTCGAGCTGGTGTGCCATGCTCTCGTTGCCGGCGGCGATGTCGTTCACCACCGAGGCGATCCTTCCCAGGATACCGTCGTGGTCGCCGGTCAGGCGCACCGAGAAATTGCCGCCCCGCAGGGCGCTCAGCACGTTCAGCAAGTCGCCGAGATCCGGGGACGACGCCGCGCCGAGCGACGAAGAGGACGCTCGCGCTGTCGGCCCACTCGCCACGTTTGAACCGGCGTCAGCAGTCATGACAAGGCCCCCTCAATCCGGGAGCACGCCGCTACGGATATTTACCGGTTCCTCGGGAACCTGCTCCGGCGCTGTTGGACCCCCTCCAACGACCAACAACGCGGATCGTTGCGCAAGGTTCCGAACGATGTGGCTGCGGGGCCGGAGGCGAAGGTTCACCCTTCTCCGAACTGCATGGCCTCGCGGCGCCCGGCCTGTTCGTTGGCCATCATCACCAGCCCATAGGTCACGACGACGATGAAGACGATCGTTGCGTAGAGCGTGTAGGGGTGCGTCGCCGCCGCCGCGCCTGGTGGCAGGACATGAATGACCTCGAAACCCAGCACGCCAGCGCGGATGACGCGCGCGACGCCCAGGCCGACGAAGGCCAGCGCCGCCGGCAGCCGGCTCTGCAGCCGGTCCCTGTGACGGCCTTGCCAGATCTCCCGGGCCGAGGCCAGTCCCAGCAGGCCGAGGGTCAGGGAGAAGGGAATCGAGGCGGCCTGCCGTCCCGCGCCCAGCGCGCGCAGCACAACGAATAGCGCAAGAAAAACCAAAGCCACCAATATGCAGGCGAGTGACAGACCGATCAGGTCGTTGAAGCCGCGGTTGGCGTAGCGCAGGCTCAGCCACATCGCGGCAAAGCCCGCGACGATCACCATGTCGGCCGCCACGCTCAGGGCCACGTCGGCCTGCGAGGTCCGAAAACGCAAGGCCAGGGCGCCCAGGCTGGTGAGCAGCAGGGCGGCCGTCCAGGCCCGCAGCGCCGGCGCCTCACGATGGAGATACCAGGTCAGGAACGCCGCGCCCGCGCTGCAGACGGTAACGATGCCGCCGATCAGGTAGAGCGTCTTGACGTTCAATTCCATGGGCATCAGGCGGGAGGGGCCACCGACAGGCCCTTGACCTTGTGGCGGTCGATGAAGCCCTGGACCATGCCCGACTTCTTGGCCTTTTCGACGAAGTCGGCGAGAAAAGCCGCGCCCTCGGCATTGGCCTTGGCCGTTCCGACCGCCTGCTGCACCGCGGTGAACTTGCCCTCGAGAATCTTGAGGCCCGGCGCCTTCTCTACATCCTTGAGAAGGCCGGGGCGGAGGCCGGCCAGCACCTCGAGCTTGTCCGACATGAACTTCTCGTAGGCGGCGTCGAGGCCGTTCACCTGGACGAGCGTGGCATTGCGGATATTGTTCACCAGCCAGAGATCGTAGGCGGAGCGGGCGGAAACGGCGATGCGCACGCCCTTCTTGTCCACGTCGGCGATCGATTGGATGGGCGAACCCTCGGGCACCATGTAGGTCGCCTCGATCTCGACATAGGCGGCGGTGAACTGGATCTTCTCGGCGCGCTGAGGCTCGGCGCCGATCAGGCCAATGTCCCACACATCCTTGCCGACCTGGTCTCCCAATTCGCCGGGCGACTTGAAGGTGACGTACTTCACCGGTACGCCCAGCGCGGCCGCGATCTCGCGTGCCATGTCGGGCGCGACCCCGGTCGGATCGCCGCTCTCGCTGCGGCCGGTCACCAGCAGGAAGTTTGAGAGATTGATGCCGGCGCGCAGGACGCCGGTCGGGGCAAGTTGGGCTCGGACCTTGTCGTTCATCGCGCCAGTCTATGGCCAACCGGGAGCGGATGGTAGGTTGATCGCGAGGCGGTTTGCTCACGACTTCGCTGGGCGCGGGCGCGCAGGAGAAATTGTTTCGCAGCGGTCACAGCGCCGCTTCGCCCATTTCGCGCTAGAGTGTTGCTCATGAGCGCTGAAATCGTCGTCGAGACCATCGCCGGAAAGATCCGTGGCATCCGCGATCGCGGTGTCGAAATCTTCAAGGGCATTCCGTATGCCGAGCCACCACTCGGCGAGCTGCGCTTCCGGCCGCCGCGCAAGCCGCGTCCGTGGAGCGGAACCCGGGACGCGCTCGAGTACGGCAACATGGCGGTGCAAAGTCCGAACGTGTTCGCGCTGCCCGAGGACCTGCTGCGCCTCTTCACGCTCGCGGGCCGGCAGAAGCTCGACGAGGATTGTCTCTATCTCAATGTCTGGACCTCGGGTCGCGAAGGCGCGCAACGGCCGGTCCTGTTCTGGTGTCACGGCGGCGCTTTCATCACCGGTTCGGGCTCCTCGCCGTGGTCCGACGGGGCCAACCTGTGTCGTCTCGACGATGTCGTCGTGGTTTCGTTCAACCATCGGCTGGGAGCCCTGGGCTACCTGCATCTCGAAGACATGGCCGATGGCTTCGAGCATTCGGGTCTCGCAGGTGTGCTCGACATCGTGGCGGCTCTCGAATGGGTGCGCGACAACATCGCCCGGTTCGGCGGCGATCCGGGCAACGTCACCATCTTCGGCGAATCGGGTGGCGGCGCGAAGGTGAGCGTGCTCATGGCCATGCCACCGGCCAGGGGCCTGTTCCATAAGGCGATCGTCCAGAGCGGACCGGCCGTGCAGATGGCCAACCGTGAAGACGGCTCGAAGACCGCACGACAGATGCTGGAGCATCTCGGCCTCGAGGCCGCGAGCGCCGCTGAGCTGCGCCGTCTCCCGGCGGAAAAGATCCTCGAAGCGCAGGTCAAGGTGCTGGCGGGCGTCAGTCGCGCCGCCTTCGCCGACCGGCGACGGCTCGGCTTCAATCCGGTGATCGACGGCACGCTGTTTCCGGGCGGTCCCTTTGCGCCGCACGCGCCGCTCGCATCGATCAACGTGCCGCTGATGATCGGCAGCAACAAGGACGAGATGACCTTGTTCCTGGGTCACATGCCCTGGGTCACCGACGCCACCTTCGACAACCTGCCCGACGCCCTGACGCCCTATCTCGGCGACCGCGCGGCCGAGATCGTCGCCGTCTATCGCACGGCGCAGCCGAAGCTGAGACCCGATGAGATCGCCATCGCCATCGTCTCCGATCAGGGGGTCCGCGCGCCGTCGCTGCTCATGGCCGACCGCAAGCTGGCGCAGGAGGCTGCGCCGGTGTTCGTCTATCTCTTCGGCTGGGAGACGCCGGTCCTGGGCGGCAGGCTGCGCTCCTGCCACACGCTCGAGATTCCCTTCGTCTTCTCGAACCTCGAATCGGCGGAACTGACCGGCGACGATCCCGCGCGCCTGCCGCTGGGCGAGGCGATGAGCCGGGCGTGGATCGCCTTTGCCCGGAACGACAATCCCGGCCATGCCGGCCTGCCGGTTTGGCCGGCCTATACGACAGGCATGCGTACCACCATGGTATTCGACACGGTGTGCCACCTCGACATAGATCCGCTGGGCACCGAGCGGCGGGTCTGGGAGACAAGGGAATGAAGATCACCGACGTCACGCTGACGCTTTTCGCGTGGGACGACATTCCACCCACGACCTATGGCGCGCATACCGGACGCTTCTCGGGCAAGAGTGCGCTCGGACTTTTGCGCCTCGTCACCGACGAAGGACTGGAAGGGCACGCCTTCCTGGGCTCGGCGATGAATCCCGCGACATCCGACGGGCAGGCCCTGATCTCGCATCTCAAGCCGGTGCTGATCGGCAAGGATCCTTTCCAGCGCGAGCACCTCAACCAGGAGATCTGGAAGCGCCAGCGCTCGGCCGGTGTGCGCGCCATCGGCGCGGTCGACGTGGCGCTGTGGGACCTTGTCGGCAAGGCGATCGGCCAGCCGATCCATCGCCTGCTCGGCACTTATCGGGAGGCCGTGCCGGCGTATGCCAGCTCTGCGGTGCTGGCCTCGCCCGCCGAGTACGCCGAGGAAGCGCTGCGGTTCAGGGAATATGGCTGGGCCGCCTACAAGATCCATCCGCCGACGCGCTGGAAGGAAGATATCGCGGTCTGCGAGGCGGTGCGCCGCGCCGTCGGCGACTACACGATCATGCTCGATTCGACCTGGAGCTATGACTATCCCGCTGCCATCCGCGTCGGTCGCGCCGTCGAGGAGATGGGCTTCTACTGGTACGAGGACCCGCTGGCCGACCAGGACATCTACAACTACACCAAGCTGAAGCAACAGCTCTCGATCCCGATCATGGCGACTGAATATCCGCAGACCGGCCTCGATTCATACCAGCCGTGGATCCTGCAGCAGGCGACGGACTATCTGCGCGGCGACGTCGCGGTGAAGGGCGGCATCACCACCCTGGTGAAGACCGCCCATCTCGCCGAGGCCTTCCGCATGAACTACGAGGTTCATCACGGTGGCAACTCGCTGAACAATGTCGCGAACCTCCATGTCATCGCCTCCATCCGCAATACCGAGTTCTTCGAAGTACTGCTGCCCGACGGCGCGCAGAAGTACGGGCTGGTGAACGACATCACCGTCGGACGCGATGGCCTGGTGCATGTGCCGAATGGCCCGGGCCTCGGGGCGGACATCGATTTCGCCCTGGTCGACCGCAAGAAACTCGCCGTCCTGAGCTGAGGACGACGGGAAGGAATCCGGGGAGGTTGGAATAGACATCTACATCGACGCCGATGCCTGTCCGGTGAAGGCCGAGGTCTATCGTGTGGCGGAACGCTATGGCCTCAAGGTCTTCGTCGTCGCGAATGCCTACATCAACGTGCCGCGCGATCCGCGCATCGAGCGCGTCGTCGTGAGCGATGGCTTCGATGCGGCCGACGACTGGATCGCCGAGCGCGCCGGGCCCGCCGACATCGTGATCACCTCCGACATTCCGCTCGCCGACCGAAGCCTCAAGAAGGGTGCTTCGGTCATCGGCTCCAATGGCGTGCCCTTCACCGCCTCTTCGATCGGCATGGCGATGGCGAGCCGCGAGCTGATGTCGAACCTTCGCGCCATGGGAGAAATCACGGGCGGGCCCAAGCCGATGGCGCCGCGCGACCGCTCTCGCTTCCTGTCGGCGCTCGACGAGGCTGTTCAAAAGGTCCGGCGCCGCCAGTCCTAGGCCGGCCGGGTCGTCAGCGGCGGTCCATCCACACGTCTTCGAAGCGGAAGCCGTTGTAGGAGCTGTTGGTCTGCGGCACGAACCCGTGCACGTGGGGCTGCCAGCAGGTTGCAGCGTGCTTCCACATCAGCGGAAGACGGGCGCCGTCGGCCAATAGCCTGGCATCGATCTCCCAGGCGAGTTGGCGCCGCTTTGCGACATCGAGCTCCGAGGATTGCACCTCGAAGAGGCGTTCGATCTCGGGATTGCAGTAGCGGTTGTAATTGCGCTCCGAGTGGCAGGAAAAAGTCTCGTAAAAAACCTGGTCGGGGTCGTCGATGGCATTGCCGGTCGTTTCGATCGCAAGCGCGTAGTCGCGGCGCTCGATCCGGGTGTTCCAGTGCGCCGTCTCGACAATGTCGAGCGTCGGTTCGATGAAGATCCCGCGAAGCTGGTTGGCGAGGAGCGCTGCCGGGCTGCGATAGGCCGAGACGGCGCGGGTGGATATCTTGAGCGGCAGCGGCTTGTCCGGGCCATAGCCTGCCGCCCGCATCAACCGGCGGGCCTCTTCCCGGTTCTTCCCCGCGTCGGACCCGTAACCCGGGATCGCGGCCAGCGCCTCGACCGTCATTCCCCATCGTCCGTCGGGAGGTGGTTGCAGATGTCCGCCGATCGCGCCGCTGCCGTCACCGAGGCTGTCCCGGAATTCCGCGCGGTCGAGCGCGAACGTGAGCGCTCGGCGGATGTCGGGATTGTCGAACGGCGCGGCTTCGCGGTTCAGCATGATATTGGTGTTGTGATTGACCGCCGCCGCCTCGCACACCGCGTGCGACGATTGACGCTTGACGTCGCGCAGCTGCGCCATCGAGACGTCGCCCGGAAAGGTCATGTCGTAGCGGCCGGCAACGAAGCTCAGCAGCGCCGCGGACCGGCTGGCGACAACCGTGAACTCGATGCCGTCGAGGTATGGGAGGCCCGCCTTCCAGTAGTTGGGATTGCGTTTCAGGCGGATGCGTTCGAACTTGTTGAACGTGTCGAGCACGAAGGGGCCGGTGCCGACTGGCTTCGCGCGCATCTGCGCCAGCGGGACGTGGCAGGGATAGATCGGCGTGAATCCCGACGCCAGCATGGCCAGCAGCGACGGCTGCGGCCGGTGGAGCTTTATCGTCACGTCATGGTCGGTGCGCGCTCCGACGGACTTGATGTTGGCGAACCACGCCCCCCGAGGGTTGGTCCGCAAATTGTTTCGCGAGCGGCCGGTCAGCAGGTTGAGGGTGCATTCGACATCGCTCGACGTGAAGACCATGCCGTCGTGCCACTTCACGCCGCGCCGCAAGGCGAAGGACAATTCGGTCCCGTCATCGTTCCAGGACCAGGATTCGGCGAGGTCAGGAACGATGGACTCCTCGCTGTTCTGCGGAACCGCCGGATCGAACATGACGAGATTGTTGAAGACCGGCATGAATGCCACGACGGTCGCGGCATTGGCCTCCTCCAGGATCGAGGCCGTGGCCGGATTTTCGCGATGGTAGAGGCGAAGCATGCCGCCGCTACGCTGGGCGAGCGCCGCGTCGCCCCAGCACAGGAGCAAAGCCAGGGAGACGGACAGTAGCCTCGTAAGCATCGCCCAACCTCTGCGCACGCCAGACCGGCGATCACGGTCTAATCTTGACTCTGACAGTATTGCCGGAGAGGCGAAAGCGACGGCAGCCATCCGGATACAATGGTTACAAATCAGTACCGCGACCTTGGAATAGCCCCAAAGCGGGACCTCAAATAGACTGTGGCAGCAGCCTGCAACGCCCTGTGGCGTTCACGGGGTCGAGGCGTTCACGAGTTATTTGCCATGCAGAAGCGAACCTGGATCCGGACCGGAGTGGCCGTCGTGGCGTTTTCTGCGCTGGTGGCGCTTGTCGGCCTCGCGGCGCCCACCTTGCTGAACATCGACCAATACAAGCCCGCGATGATCGCAGCCGTGAAGGAGGCGACCGGCCGCGAGCTCGTGATCGAGGGGCCGCTCAAACTCACGGTCTTCCCGACCTTGCGCATCAGCGCCCGGCAGGTCCACTTCGCCAATGCGGTCGGCGCCAAGGGCGCCCAGATGGTGGATGTGCGCTGGGTCGGCATCACCCCGTCCTTCTGGGCCTTGCTGCAGGGCCGCATCGAGGTGGGGCGGCTCACGCTGTTCAGGCCCACCCTCGTCCTGGAAGCCGACGCCGAGGGGCGGCCGAACTGGGAATTCCATCCCGGCGCGGGCGCCGCCCAGCCGGCCGGTGCGCCGAGCAGCGGCCTGCACCTGACGATCGGCACCCTCAAGATCCGGGAGGGGACGCTCAGCTACACCAATCCGGCGACCGGCCAGACGCTGAAGGCGGAGAAACTGGAGGCCCTCGCATCGGTCGGCTCCCTGCAGGGCCCGTTCGAGTTCGACGCCACGGCGACCGTCAACGGGGTTCCGCTGTCGCTGATGGCCAAGGTCGGCGCGCCGACCGACAAGGGCAGCGACATGTCCTTCAAGCTCAAGGTTCAGAGCGGCACGCTGAACTTCGACGGGCATGTCAGCCGCATCGCCCCAGATGCCGACGTGAAGGGCAGGGTCGCTCTCGCCACCGGCGGGCTGACCGATTTCATCGCCAGCCTGATGCGGGCGGGCGGACAGGAAGTGCCCGCCTTAGATGCCGCAGCGATCGGCTCGTTTGCTTTCGACGGCGCCATCGACCTCTCGGCCGAGAAGCTGGCGCTGACCGATTTCAGGATGTCGATCGGCACCGAGAGCGTGTCGGGCAGCGTTACCCTGATGACGGGCGCCAAACCGTCGCTGGAGAGCCGCCTGTCGTTCCCGAAGGTCGATGCCGAGAAATGGCTCGCGCTGTTGTCCAAGCCGGAGGCATTTCGGCCGAAGCCTGTCGTGGCGCCTGCAACGTCGCCGCCCGCTGCCGCATCCGCGGCGCCTGCCGCCCCGGCCAAGGCACCGGCCGCGCCTGCGCGCGCCTCCCTGTCGCCGTTCCCGCCCGAGTTCACCGTTCTGCTGTCGATCGACGCACAGGAGGTGACCTATCGCAACGGCTCGGCGCGCGACGTGGGCCTCGCCGTCGAGATCCGAAACGGCGTGATCGCCGTGCCGCGTCTCAGCGCCACCTTGCCGGGCGACATGGTCCTGAAGGCGAACGCTGAGGCCGCAGTGCCGCCGGCTCCTGCCGCACCGGCGCCCAAGCCGGGAGCCGCCCTTCCCGTGCAATCCGCCGGTCGGTTCAGCCTGACCGGACCGCGGCTGCGCGAGACGCTGGCATGGCTGGCGATCGACACGTCGGGCGTGCCGGCCGGCAAGCTCCAGACCCTGGCGATCGAGGGCAAGGTCGCGTCGACGGCCAACAGCCTGCAGATCTCCGATCTCGCGATGGACCTGGACGGTCAGCGCGCCACCGGCAGCGGCAGTATCACCTTCGGCATACCGCTTACGGTGTCGACGGCCGTGCAACTCGATAGTTTCGACCTCGATGCCTATCTGCCGCAGCCCCGCGAGGCGTCGGTCGTCGCGGATCCGGCCGCATCGACGGCCCCGCCATCCGCTCCGGCTGCGACCGCTCCTGCGCCGGACAAGACCCTTCCCGTCCTGGCACTCAAGGCCAAGGTCGCCAAGCTCGTCTTCCGCGGCGGGACCGTGAACGGCATCGATGCGGACCTTGCCGTCCAGGGCAATCTCCTGAAGGTGAACGGACTGAAGGTCGGGGACCTTCTGGGCGCCAAGTTCGATTTCAAGGGCCAGGTTGCCGACTTCGGCACCGCGCCGCGCTTTGACGTCACCTTTAACGCCACGGTGCCGGACACCGACAAGCTGCTGGTCTATGCCGGCCTGCCGAAGTTCCTGAACGGCAAGCTCGGCGCCTCGACGGCAGGCGGCAGCGTCGCCGGCACGATGGAGGCGCTGACCCTGCGCAATGCATCGGTCACCGCCGCCGGGGCGAGCGCCCGCGCCACCGGTTCGCTGGTACTGGGCGACAAGTTCGCGTTCGACCTCTCGAGCTTCGTCCTGCAGGCGCAGGATGCGAGCGGGTTGGTATCGGTGGCGACAGGCAAGCCGCAGACGGGGCTGGGCGGGCTCGCTGCCGAAGGCGCCTTCAAGGGCAACGACCAGCGGGCTTCGTTCGAGGGTAGCCTGACGGCGATCGGCACGCAGATGTCGGGGCGCATCGACGCCACCCTGGGCGCGAGGCCCAATTTCGCGGCCAACCTGCGTATCCCCGGCACGCTCGACCTCGACGACTGGCTGGGCGTCACCGATGGACCTCCGCCGTCCGTGCCCACGCCGGCGCTTCCGGCCGCACCGGGCGGCACCAACGCCGCAGCCGTGCCGTTGCCCTCGAAAGGGCCGCGCGTCGCGACGGGCAAGCAGATCGACCTTTCCGGCCTGCGCGCCTTCGACGCCACGTTGAACCTCGAGACAAGCGCCATCGAGGTCGGGGCCCTCAGGGTCAGCTATGCCGACATGGATGCCACGTTGCGCAACGGCGTGTTCAAGGTCTCTAAGCTCACCGGCCAGTTCTACAGCGGGGCCGTCGACTTCGCGGGAACGGTCGATGCCTCGAAGGACACGATGACGGTCGACGTCGCCGGCACGCTGCAGGGCATCTATGTCGGCGAAATGCTGCGCGGTGCGGCTGGGCAGAACGTCTTCGGCAACGAGCATCTGAAGGTCGCGGTCGATGGCAAGATCAACGTCATGCAGATCGCGCTGCAGGGGCAGGGGAACTCGCCCGAGCAGATTCGCAATTCCCTGACCGGCCAGGGCCATCTCTCGGGCGTCATTTATCCGTCGGTCGCGGGCGGCTCGCTGGGCTTCGCCTCCTTCGCGACCGGCATCGGCAGCCTCTTCAGCACCGAGATGGGATTCAATTCGGCGGTGATATCGGGCTTCATCAACGCGCAGAGCACGATCGAGGGCGACATCGCCCTGTCCAATGGCGAGATCAACCTGCAGAACCATGCGATCAAGGGCCCGAATGCGACGGCGCGCATCAACAGTCGCACGAACCTGACCGCGGCGACCACCGAGACGACGATTGCCGTCGGCTCGGGCGCGGATGGTTCGACGGATTATGTGATGACGGTGACGGGCCCTGTCTCGTCACCGACGATGAGCATTCGCGGCAATTGATGCCCTTCGAGCGGGTACGCCTTACGCCGCCCGCTCCTTGAGGATTTCCCAGGCGCGACGGAAGGTCTGCGCCATCTCCTCGGCCGGTACGGCGCCGGAGAAGAGAACATGGCCCTGCAGCGCGAAGCTCGGCACGCCCTGGATGCCGGCATTTCGCGCCATCTCGTCGGCGGCGAGCACTTCGCGCCGGCCCTCGTCGCCGGCCAGCATCGCGAGCACCTCGGCCCGGTCGAGTCCGGCTTCGGCCGCCACGTCCGCCAGAATTTTCGAATCGCCGATGTCGGCGCCCTTACAGAAATAGCTGTCGAACAGTTCCTCGACGACCGCGTCCTGCACGCCGCGCGGGCCGGCGAAACGGATCAGGCGATGGGCATTCACCGTGTTGGGCGTGCGCACGATGCGGTCGAGGTGGAATTCGAGGCCGACCGTCGCGGCGGTCTCGGTGATGCGCTGGTCGAGCTGCCGGGAGCGTTCGAGGCTGCCGAACTTGGAGATGCGGTAGCTGGTGCGCTCGACGCCTTGTGTCGGCATCTCGGGATTGAGCTGGAAGGGGTGCCAGGCGACGGCGATCCGGCAATGGTGCGAGGCGAGAAGATCGAGGGCGCGTTCGAGCTGGCGCTTGCCGATGTAGCACCAGGGGCAGATCACGTCGGAGATGACGTCGATGCGGCCGGTCGGTTGGACCTGGTCCATGGCTTGTTTCCTTCCCTATTGCCGCCAAGCCTATACCTGCTCGGAATCTGCGGCAACGAGGGTTGGCCGGCGGCCTCCTACCAGGAGAAGCGCCAGGTGAGGGCGGCGCCCGTCACGAACTGGTTCCGCGATCCGCCCGGTCCCGTGACGATCGGCGAATTGGCGACCGTGTCGGCCAGGTAGTTGTAGCTGCCGAAGGCCACGAAGCTCAGCCTGTCGTGGATGCGCCACAGGGCGCTCGCCCCGAGGCCGACGCTGCGAAGGCCGGCGCCCGGATAGTATTGCGCATAGCCCGAGTTGATCGACTGCAGGGCGGTGATGCCGAAGTAGGCCTGGTTGAAGGTGCCGTCGGTCACCGAGAGCCGCGGACCGCCGGACAGGAACACGCTGTCGGTGAGCCGCAGCTTGCCATCGACCAGCGCATCGAAGATCAGGCCGTTGCTGCCGCCGATGCCCCGCCTCAGCTCGATCTTGGCGGCGATGAAGGGCTGCTCGTAGCGCAGGAAAGCGCCGCCCTCGATCGTGAAGGGCACGTTGCCCGTGCCGTAGAGATAGCCGCCGTCGCCCTGGTTGCGGGGGAAGCGGTAGCGGAAGATCGGGCCGGCCTTGAAGCCGGAATTGTCGAACAGCGTGGCTCCGATGCCGTCGCGCGCCGAGATGAAGACCTTGTCGCGTTGATAGCGCAAGTCGAGGTTGGGGACCGGCAGCACGCGATAGTTGGCGCTGCCCTCGAACCACGGGGCGATCACCGCGCCCGGTCCGATATCGAACGTCCAATCCTTCGGCGGCGGCCCCGCGGGCTCGCTGCCGATGCTCGTGGGCTGGGCGGAGGCTGTTCCCGCGTGCACCGTGACGACGGTGAGGCAGGTCGCGAGGAGACGGGACAAACGCACAGGGCAACTCCGCTGTTGACCCTCTTTTACGTACCCGCCTGATTCCCGGATCAGTCCATGTGAAATTAAAGAGTCTCTTCGAGCATCAGCCGCGCCGCGTGCAGGTCGTCGAACACGCGCAGGCACTTGGCGCGGACTTCCGGCAGCGGCGGCAGGATGTCCGGTACCATGAACGCCATCGTGCCGGCCGCATGGGCAGCGGTGAGGCCGACGTTCGAGTCCTCGAAAGCGATGCAGCGCTCCGGCGCCACGCCGAGGCGACGGGCGGCTTCGAGGTAGACGTCGGGTGCGGGCTTGGCGTTCTCGACATCGTCGCGTGTCGCCACGGCGGCGAAGCGGTCGAGGAGACCCGCGCGCCCGAGATGACGCTCCGCCGTGATCCGGCCGGAGCCGGTGGCGACGGCAAGGCGCAGGTCGCGACCCGCCAGGAAGTCGAGCATCTCGACGACGCCGGGCTTGACCGGCAGATGGCTCTCCAACCGCCGCTTGGCATGGCCGGAGAAGCGCTCGCGGAAATGATCGATGCGGAAGTCGGGCCCATAGAAATTCTGGATCATGACGTCGCATTCACGGCCGGAGATGCCGATCATCGAATGACAGAACGCGAGGTTTATCTCGATCTCGAGATCGCGCGCTGCGTCCTGCAGGGCATCAATGTAGACGGCTTCGGTGTCGATCAGCAGACCGTCCATGTCGAAAAGGACCGCTTCAACGGGTTTCTTCAGCATGCTTTCGTTCTAAGCCTTCTCGCTTCAATATCTTCGGCGTTTTCAGCCGCTTTTTGGCACCGGGTTGGCACCGAGCGCGGCGTTGATCGCTGCGGCCGCCCGGCCATCGTCGCGCTGGTACAGGTGCGCGTAGGTCGACAGCGTCACCTTGGCATTCTTATGCCCGATCCGCTTTGCGATCGTCACCGGGTCAAGGCCGGCATCGATCAGCATGCTGACATGGCTGTGTCGCAAATCGTGAAACCGGACATCCGCCACGTCTGCATCTCGCCAGTCGTGCGACAAGGTGCTGGGGCGCCGCAGTCCGCCGGCCGTGTCGGGGAACAACAAGGCATCGGCCTCCGGCCTGCCAAGGCCAAGAGCGACGCGCATCTCGAGCTGTCTCCGCCGGTGACCTCGCAGCACATCGATCACCACGTCCGGCACTGTCAGCGACCGCCGCCCCGCCTTGGTCTTCGGCGGTTTAGTCATCGGCGCCTGGCCGTTGATCGCAAGCACGGTGGCGCGGACATGGAGCATCTTCTCGTCGAGGTTCACGGCATCCCAGCGCAGCGCCAGCACCTCACCGGCCCGCAGCCCGCAGAACAGAGCCAGCATCGCTTCGGCGCAGATCCTGTGGCCTCGGAGTTTGGCCAAGACGCCATCGAGCTCGTCCGTCCTGATGATCTTCATTTCTTCAGGCGCGTAGGAGGGTGCCGTCTCGCCATCGCGACCGGCGACGCTGCGGGCGATGATGCCGTGGCGGACAGCGTCTCGCAGTGCGCGCGTGAGCACGGTATGGACGTTGCGGACGGTGCCCGCTCCTAGACCTGAGGTGAGCAATGTGCGGTGCCACGTCTCGACGTCGGCGATGCTGAGGCGCTGAATGGGCGTGCTACCGATATGCGGGGCTATGTAGAGCCGGAGCATGTCCCGGTAACGGCCGGCCGTGTAGTCGCTGATTTTCTTTTTGCCGTCAGCGTGCCACGCGTCGATCCTGCTGCGGACGTGATCGGCGACGGTGAGCTTGGTCGGCTCGACGAACGTGCCCTTGTTCACGGCCGCGAGCTGCTCGGCAAGCTTCCCCTGGGCGTCCTTCTTGGAGCCGCGCACCGTGAGGTACTGCGTCCGCCGCCTGCCGTCGGGCCCGGGTGGAAGATCGAATTTCAGGCGCCAGGATGCGCGGCCGCGCTTGGTGATGGTGCCTTTCATTTTTCTGCCGCCTTCTTCTTTTCGAGTTGAAGAAGCTTCTTGGTGCTCCGCTGCAGTACGTCCATCCGCTCCTCCTTCAATCGCAGTAGGTCGGCCAGACTTTCAACGGCCCATTGAATGCGATCGTCTTCGGGCCCCGGCGGCACGCCTTCGCGGATCTGCGCGCGCAAGTCGTTCATGATGCCGATCAAGCTCTCGGCCCACCGTTCGCCGGCACCCTTCGCATATTCAACGGCCGCAACATGGCTTGGAGGCTCCGTCGACCCCGGCGGCCGCAGATGCTCGATGATCGCCATCGTGGAGCGAGCAACCTGGTCGAATATCCAAGGTTCGACGAGGGCTCGATTGAACGGTGTCGTCTTCGCTGGATCGATGTCGGTTCCCAAATACAAAAGAGGATGCACCGCCGCGACGGTGCGAAAGGCAGCGTCGCCGATCGCCTGCAACAAGCCCGCCAGATGGGGGCCGTAGCCAAGCTCGAGCACGTCTCGCAGAATGTTGTTCGGCTCAAACGACCGCTCGAGTCGGCGCACGATCTCATCATTCAGCGAGGCGTCTCGACCCTCGGCTTCTTTCTCGATCTTCGCCCTAAGCGATTCCTGAAGCCGGATCTTCAGCTGGACCTTGTCGGTCGGCTTCCTCTTCGTCGCCATTATCCCCCGCACACATGTTGGGACCACAAATGGTCCTTGGACCACATGTGGTCCTCTGATACATAGCTGGTATGGAACCACATTAGGTCCCATTCAACAATATGAGGATCTCGATGAAGGCGAAGAGCAAGGCGGCGGCGACGCCAGAGCCCCTCACCATGACGGTCGACGAGGCAGCTCAGAAACTCGGCATCTCCCGCAACACGGCTTATGCCTGCGCTCGATCGGGGCAGCTTCCGGTGATCCGCCTGGGCAAGCGTATGCTGGTGCCGCGGGTGGCTTTCGAGGCCATGGTGCGGGGCGAGGGGACGTCCAGCGCCAAAGCCGCGTAGTCCTGGGTCCACGAAATGGCCCATCCCCCGGGCCGGCAGCGATCCGGTAGAGATCGCATCTCACACCATCAAATCGCAGGCGACATCCATGTCGACCTGCCTGCCAGCGCGCTGCACAACGCGGCTGCGGGGCCATAGCGATGGCCGGCGCCTTCACCCTGGCTGACCTTCGCGCGCTAGCTGGCGGCCGCCCCGGCTTCCACGACGTCCCGTGCCCCATGTGCGGACCTGAGCGGCGATCCCCCAAGAACCGATTGCGCAACGTCCTTCGCGTCTGGCTGGTCGACGAACGCTTCGCGACCTACCACTGCGCGAGATGCGGCGAGAAGGGCGAGGCGCACGCCGGGGGTGTTCAAGCCCGACATGTCGACCGCGAGGCCATCCAGCGCGCTCGAGCCCTGGCCGAAAGCCGCGACCGGGCAGCGACGGCCGATCGGCTGGCCCTTGCCGGCTTTCTGTGGAAGCGCCGGACCCCGCTATCGGGCACCTGTGGTGAACGCTATCTCCGCGAGGCGCGCGGTTACCAGGGCGAGATACCCGCGACCCTAGGATTCCTGGCGGCCCGCGCCCAGCACCCACCGGCCGTCGTGGCCGCCTTCGGCATCCCGATCGAACCAGAGCCCGGGCTGCTGGTCATGCCGGACAGCGCCGTGAAGGGCGTCCACATCACGCGCCTGCGCGCCGACGGCAGCGGCAAAGCGGAGGAGCCGGCCAAGGTCATCATCGGCAAGTGCGCGGGCAGTCCGATCGTGCTGGCCCCGCTGAATGACGGCCTTGGCCTGGCTGTTACGGAGGGCATCGAAGACGGGCTCAGCATCTTCGGGGCGACGGGCCTCGGCACCTGGGCCGCCGGCGCCGCCTCTCGGCTTCCCGCGCTCGCTGACACAGTGCCGACCTACGCCAGGTCCGTCTCCGTCATCGCCGACGCCGATCCTGCCGGCCGACGCGGTGCTGCGGACCTTGCGGCCCGGCTTCGGGCGCGCTGGCTGCAGGTCGAGATGGTGACGTTCGACAAGACGCGGGCCGGCGCATGAGCGGGGTCGACGCGAACGACATCCTGCGCGCGCAAGGGCCGGACGGCCTTCGCCATGCTTTCGATCATGGCCGCCGAGGCGCCGAGGCGCCCCACAAGGGCAACGGGCTGCCGATCAAGTATTGGAGCGACCTGGACGCAGTAGTTGCGCCTGACAGGCTCGTTAAGCGCCTCCTCGGCACCACGGCATTGACCCTGATCTACGGCGAGCCCGGATCCGGCAAGACGTTCCTCGCGACCGATCTCATGATGCACATCGCGCTCGGGCGTCCCTGGTTCGGGCGAGCCGTCACGCCGGGCGCCGTGCTGTACGTCGCCTGCGAGGGCACCGCAGGGATTTCCAATCGCCTCGAGGCGATCCGCCGGCGCCACGACCTCCCGGCTCAAGTGCCCATCGCCGTCGTTCCTGCAGTCGTAAATCTCGGTCCCGGCGGGCGCGATGCGGAGCGGGTAATCGAGGCGGCGGCCGCTGTTGAAGCGAAGACAGGGAAGGCAGTCCGGCTGGTCGTGATCGATACGTTGGCCCGTGCGATGGGCGGCGGCGACGAGAACACGAGCCAGGACATGGGCGCGTTCATCGCGGCCTGCGACAAGATCCGGATCGATACCGGCGCAACGGTGCTGATCGTTCACCACAAGGGCAAGGCGCAAGGCTCGGGTGCCCGCGGGTCTTCCTCGCTGATCGGCGCAGTGGATACCGCGATCGAAGTCGAAAAGCGGGACGGGGCCAGGGTCGCCACGGTCGTTAAGCAGAAGGACGGCGCCGAGGGAGACGAGCTCGGCTTCGACCTCGATATCGTGGAGGTGGGAAAGGACGAGGACGGCGAGTCGATCACCACCTGCATCGTGCAGCCCAGCGACAGTATCGCGAAGCAACGGCCAAAGCTCTCTCCGGTCGAAAAACGGGCCATCGACGTGCTGTTGAACGTCACCGTCGACCATCCAGTTGCAAAGGAGAACTATCGCGATTCCTTAGGAAACAGCGTGACAGGCCCGAATGTCACGCCCACCAAAATCGAGTCGTTCCGCGAGGGCCTTAAATCGGCCGGCGTGACGGACCGTGACAACTCGCAAAACGAACGCCAGCAGTGGCGCCGCATCACGACAAACCTCGCAAACAAAGGGGTTTTAGTGATCAGCGGCGATCTCTGCTGGAAAGCGTGACACCCCGTGACAGTCTGTGACATCCCCTCTTTGTCACGCGGCCGTCGAGGCGTGACAAACGTGACGGCCCCTTTAGGGGGGGCCCGTCACGCTGTCACGTCACGCTCGACAGCCAGAACCGCCGGACGACGCATGAAACGGTCCGCAGCGACTTGTTCGTGGTCGACCATAGGGGAGAACGGCCCCGTCCGTTCGGTGTGGTTCCATCGAACGGGGCCTGGCCGCAGGGAGATCGGGGGACCCCACGAGCGGTTGGCAGGAAGCTACTCGCGGCGCCGCCGTGTGCCAGCCGCATCGCCGAAAGACTATTGCGCCGCCCGCGCTGGGTACCATTCCACGGCGCACCTGCGGACCTGGCGCGAACCTAGTGCGCACCTCGCGGCAAGGTTCGCGCCCGCCCGATGCAGGCAGGCCGCCGCTTCAGGCCGGCGCACCCCTTGGGTGCGGACCTCGGAAAAACGCGCCAGCACTGGCGCGAAGCCGCGGAGCCGTGCCCCCGTGCGGGCTGCGCGGCGGGAGGACCCGAGCCACGCCCCTAGCCCTGGGGGCGGTGCCGCGTCGCCCCTCACCAGCCCTAGGGGGCCGGCACCCCGCCCGGGTCCTCCGGCGCGCTTTTTCTTTTGCGGGGCACGCGGCCCGTAGGATTCGAATGTTTTTGCGGCTTTCGTTTTTCCGTTTTGTTTTGATTGGGAGGCTCATCCATGACCGAGCCTAGGCCTGCGGACGACGACCTAGCGCGCGCGAAGCTGCTCGCCGTTATCGATGCCGCGCAGCTCGTGCTCGACGAGGCGCGGGCATTGCTGGGCGTTGCGGACGCGGGTCATGCAGCGGCGGTGCCGGCGATAGAGCCGGCATGGTCCCCGGAATGGGGAACGCTGCAGCAAGCGACCTCGATCCTGCAACGGTCGGCCGAAACGAGCGTGAAGATCATCCGGCGCAACGGCTTGGGCACCTTCAGGGATGGACGCTGGCGTGTCTGCCTCGCACGCTGCCGGGCTTATTGTGAAGGCCGGCCCTATCCACCGATGGCGGGCGCCGGCCTTCGGTGAAATTCGTACATTCTCGGACTGCTCGGGCGACGAGAGATCGCCGACCTTGGGCACATGCAGCTCACGCCCGCTCTGGCCTTCGCCGCCTCACCGCCGCCGCGGCTCAGCCGCGTGCTCTCCACCGTCCGCCAGCCCGACTCCAGCGCCGCCGCTCTGCAGGCCGCACTCGATAGCGTCGACACAGAGCTTGCCGCCGCCGAGGCCGCGGTCGATCTGCTCGAGGCCGATCGGCAAAGGCTGCTCATCGCCGGCGCCGAGCACACCCTCGACGAGATCGAGCGCCGGATCACCGTCGCGAACCGACACGTCGAGGCGCTGGCCGCCGCGAAGCGCGCGATCCCGGAGCGCCTGCGGGCTCGCCGTGAGATCGAAGGCAGTATCGACCGGCGCGCAGCCAAGGCGCGCGAGCTGCAGGTGCAGGGCCTGGCGATCCTGGCAGAGGCACACGGTCACGCCGCGCACCTGGCCAAGCTGCTCAATTCGCTTTGGGATGCCGTTAACGAGATCGAGGCGGTGAACGCCGAGTACATGCGCCTTGGCATCGATGCCCGCATCGCTCTTCCGCTGGAGCGCCTGGCCGAACAGATCGGCTGCCCGGTGACCGACCTTCCCGAGATCGGCGCTTGGTCGTTGGCGGGCTACTTCGAAAATCCCGTGGCGCCGGACAGGCAGCTCAGCCGCGCGAACGAATTCATCAACTCACGAGGCCGGAAATGAGAGCTACTCTGATCGCCAGTAACCGCGACCGCTTCCGCGAGGGCGTGACCCGTGCGCTGCTGCACCGGGGCGGCATCGGTGGCGGCGAGGCCAACGAATTCACGGGCGCCAACCTGCAGAGCCTGGCCCGCGACTGCCTCCTGCAGGCCGGTATCAGCCCGGCCTTCGCCGACCCGAGGCAGTTCGTCGGCGCCGCGCTCGGCATGCGGGGCGCCGTGATGTCCGGGGCGCACTCGACGTCGGATTTCCTGGAGATCCTGGCCAACGTCGCCAACAAGTCGATGCTGAAGGGCTACGGCGAGGCCGAGGAGACCTTCCATCTCTGGACGGCCAAGGGCGTCCTGGTCGACTTCAAGCCGCAGAAGCGCGTCGACCTCAATCTATTCCCGTCGCTGGCCGAGGTGCCGGAAGGCGCCGAGTACACCAGCGGGTCGATCGGCAACCGCGGCGAGACGATCCAGCTCGCCACCTACGGCAAGACCTTCGCGATCACGCGGCAGGCCATCATCAACGATGACCTCGACGCCTTTACCCGAGTTCCCCGGTACATGGGCCGCGCCGCGAAGCGCACCATCGGCAACATGGTCTACGCCGTGCTCACCGCGAATGCTGCGATGTCGGACAGCGTCGCGCTGTTCCATGCCGACCACAAGAACTTGGCGGCGGTGGCGGCGGCGATGTCTGTCGCATCTCTCGACGCGGCACGAAGCGGCATGGCCCGGCAGGTCGACCCCGACAGCATCGCGACGGGCGCCCTCAACATCCGGCCGAAATACCTGATCGTCCCGGTCGGGCTGGGCGGTCTCGCCCGGACGATGATGACGGCCGAGAAGGATCCCGGCGCCTCCAGCCCGAACGCCTCCAAGCCGAACCACATCCGCGGCATGGCGACCGTCATCGACGACGCCCGCCTCGATACGGCTTCGGCGACCGCCTGGTATCTGGCCGCCGATCCCAACAGCCACGACACCGTCGAGGTGGCCTACCTCAACGGCAACGAGACGCCGATGATCGACCAGCAGGACGGCTGGAAGGTCGACGGCGTCGAGTTCAAGGTCCGCATCGATGCCGGCGTGAAGCCGCTCGACTTCCGCGGCCTCTACAAGAACGCCGGTCAGTAAACGGCCCCCGAGCGCGAATTGAAACCTCCGCGCTCGAGTGCCACCCCCGACCCCGTGCGAGGGGTCGTCCAGGGTCGGGGGCGCCTTCTTTCCAGTCCACCCAAGCCGAGAGTCACATGACCGCCATCGCATTGACCAAGCCGATCGAGCACGCCGGCAAGACCTACTCCGAAATCCCGATCCGTCCGCCGACACTCGCCGCCGTTGCGGCCTACGTCGCGGCCGCGCCGCAGGGCGATCTTCCCGCCGCGATCGCGATGCTGGCGGTCAACGCCGAGATCCCGGAGGAAGCGCTGCGCAAGGTCCCGTTCTCGGTATTCGCGGAGGCAATGGAAGCGATGAGCCCTTTCTTCTCGACGATCATGGGGGCCGCGCCCTCTGGCAATATTGGCGAGACGTCGCCGCAGACGTAGCGCACACGCTGCACGTCCCGCTCGCCGACCTACTCGCGATGCCTTGGACCGAGGTGCTGGCCTGGCACACAAGCGCGGTCCGATTCGGCAAGGCGCTCGGCCTGCCTGTCATGGTCCCGAACGAAGAGGATGACGAATAATGGCCGCGGTTTCCTCGTCGTTGATCGTCAGCTTGGTCGATCGCGTATCGGCTCCCGCAAAGGCCGTCGCCGGCTCGATCCGGGGCATCGGTCGTTCGATCTCTACCGCCAACATGGCCGGCCTCGACAACGCCATCGCGGCAAACAGCGCCGCGATGGTAGCGATGCGCAGCAAGATGCTCACCACGACGCTGGCCGCCGCCGGCCTGGCGAAGGGTCTCAGCCTGCCGCTCAATGCGGCGATGGACTTCGAGTCGACGATGGCGGATGTCCGAAAGGTCGTCGATTTCGAGACGCCGCAGGCCTTCAAACAGATGGGCGAGGACATCCGCAAGATGTCCCTGCGGTTGCCCATGACCGCGAACCAGATCGGGACGATCGTCGCCGCCGGCGGGCAGGCCGGCATTGCGCAAGGCGATCTCCTCTCGTTCGCCGAGATGGCGACGAAGGTCGGTATCGCCTGGGACGTGTCGGCTGGCGTGGCCGGCGATGCCCTCGCCAAGCTCAAGACATCGCTGGGCCTCACGATCCCGGAGACGGGCCTCCTGGCCGACGCGATTAACCACCTCAGCAACAATACCGCCGCGTCCGCGCCCGACTTGCTCGAAGTGACTCGCCGCGTCGCGCCGCTCGCGAAATTGTTCGGCATGACTGCGGAGCAGGCCAGCGCCTTCGGCGCGGCCATGATCAGCGCCGGCGCGGCGCCCGACGTGGCGGCGACGAGCTACAGGAACATGGGGCAGGCGTTGACGAGGGGTGCCTCAGCCACCAAGGCTCAGCAGGCCGCCTTTGCCCGACTAGGTACCAGTTCGACGCAGATCGCCCGGTTGATGCAGAAGAACTCGATCGCGACGATCCAGACACTGTTCAAGCGCATCAACGCCATCCCCGAGCACGAACGCGCCGCCCTGATGTCGGACCTGTTCGGCGACGAAGCGCGCGCCTTGGCCCCACTGATCACGAACGGCAAGCTCCTGTCCGAAACGCTGGCCCTCATCGCCAACAGGACCAAGTATGCCGGATCCGCCCAGAAGGAATACGAGACCCGCGTCGAGACGATGCGGAACCGCCTGCAGCTCCTCAAAAACCGGGTCAACGAGCTCAGCCTGACCATCGGCGACGCGCTGCTGCCGGCCTTCGGGAAGGTGCTCGACATCATCGACCCGCTGGTGGCGAAGTTCACGAAGTGGGCCAAAGAGAATCCGAAGTTGATCACCGGCATCGTGAAAGCGGCGGTGGCCTTCACCGGCCTGCGGCTCGCGATGCTGGCGGGTGGCTTCGCCTTCCGCGGCGCGACCGGCCTGGTGCTCGGCTTCCTGAAGCCACTGATGTCCGTCGGCCAGTTCCTCGGCCGAACGCTGATCGGCGCCTTCAGATCGATCGGCAGTCCGCTGGCCGTGTTCGGCCGGTCGATGGTCGGGCTCCGCGGCCTTCTCATGTTCACGGGTGTCGGCGCCGTGCTCACCGGCATCGCGGCCGCAGGCAAGTTCATCAAGGACAATTGGGAAGGGCTCGGCACCTTCTTCGGAAAGTTCGGCGAGTCCTTCAAGAAAGGCATCGGCGGCGTCGAGGGCAAGCCGCTGCAGAAGTTCCTCGACACGATGGAGCGGATCCAGAAGTGGATGTTCGGCGACTCGTGGAAGGTCGACGACTCGAAGTGGTCGGCCTGGGGAGAGAGCGCCGGCACCGCTGCCGCGAAGATCGCGAACGTCATGGCCGACGCGATGAACAAGATCATCGAAGGGATCGAAGGCGCGGGCGAGGCATGGCGCAGGTTCATGTACGCCGTGACCGGCGATGCGAAGTACGCCCCAGCGATCATGCCCGGCCGCAAGCAGGAGACCTGGCAGGGCGAAGGCGACAGCCTCGAGCCCGGCCTCGGCGGGAGGCAGCAGTCGTGGCAGGGCGAGGGCGATACCCAGGCGCCACCGCGCCAGCTACCGCCCGGTATGCTGCCCGGCGATCTCCGTGCCCAGGAAGATCCCTATGCCCGGCATAACCGGCTGCGTAAGGAACAGTTCGGCGCCCAACGGGAAACCGGCGGCTCCTGGATCAGCCAGATCCAGGCGTGGATGGACGAACGCCACCAGCGCATGATGGACGGCGACGCCGCCCTCAAGGCCGGCGCCTTCAAGAGCGTGCAGGACATGTTGACGACGCCGGTGCTCGGCAAGCCGAAACGGATGGTGCCGAATCCGCGCGCCACCAGCGTCGAGATGAGCCTGCCGGTCGGCGATGCGGCAGGCCAGCTGAGCGGCCTCGATCGCACTGTGGCACCGGGTGTTCAGCTCGACGAAGTCGACCGGGCCATCGCGAAGTTCCGCGAGCTCGGCCGGGCGATGGATGCCGTCGACAAGCGCAAGGTGTCGATCGGCGCCACGACGACAAGCGGCGACGTCTCCCGCGCGCTGCGCGGCGAGTTCAACGACGCGGGGATGTGAGGCCCCGGGCCCGCTGCAATGCTAAAGATTTCAAGCGGGTCCATCTTCAATCGAAGAGAAATCCAGAACCCTTTTCGCGATCGACTTCCGCTCTTCATTCGAGATCCGTGCCCCGGACAGGTGCTGAGTCGCCAAGACCTTCCTCCCGAACACCTGTCCCTCAATCGTCAACTTCCGACCTCCGGCGCCTCGATCGGTCCGCGAGCCGAGGCGATCTAGTGTACTAAAGCCGATCACTACGATTCGCTCTGGCTTCATCGCAGCTACCATGGCCTCAACCTTGCCTAGGCAAAATCGCTCTATCTCTTCGCGCGATTTTCGCGGTACGGCGCGCCGATATTCAGCAACACTGCGCCATCGGATAAAAATGGCATTCATTGCCACACAATCAGACAGTCGTTCTCGCCCAAACATGGTCTGCAGCCAGTAAGCGAGCCGAGAGTTCCCGCAGAGTAGATCGTTTCGCTGAGGCCAGTCTTCGTAACCACAGTCGCGCGCTTGCTGGACCGACATGTCCTTGGCGCCGTTGCCTGGCTGGTACCCAACAAAAAGAATCGGTGGGCGATAACGTGGTGGAGTTAGAAGCACTTCGAACCCAATAGAAGGATCGGCCAAAATTGGCAGTCGCTTCGCCTGTGCGTAGACGTCCTGGCACAACGTGATGATCGATCGCTGCGGGTCCATGAATGGAATGTTGCAGACCGGTCGCTGTCAGGCGAATGCAACTAGTGAAAGCCTTTTCTGAAGTCAAACCTCGCTCACGCTCTGATGGCCGTCGGCGATGCCGCGAAGATGGCGATCGACAAGGGGCGGGCGACGTAGTGGCGCGGAGCCGCGACGTCTGCGAGCTGGGCGGAGCAAGGCATGCCGTCGACAAACGGCGGATCTGGGGGCCGTCCACGATCACAAGCGAAGGTGCTAGGCGCTGCGTAGTTAGTTCAACGACGCGGCACTGTGGATGCAAGGGGACTTTTCGAACACCTTCGTGCGCTTCTAGTTCTTTTTGCAGGGGTAGGATGCGAAAAGGCCGGCGGCAGCGGCAATTGTAAATGGAAGATCGAGGACACCGGCCTTATCGGCCGCTTGGTCTAATCTAAGGCGTATATGGAACACGACATCGGCGATCACCTGCCTTGTTTCGTACGTCGCCGGTGGACATGACTTTTTATCCGCGGGGAACCATGTCGACCCAAACTGCAGCGCAGATACAACGACGCCTAGACAGCGCCCCTCGTCGAAGGTCAATCCGGTTACGCTAGTGCCGCTTAGCTTCGTCATCAGTGACTCACAAGATGGAAGCATCGCACGCACACTCCATGGCGATGGCTGCTGAGCAAAAGTGGCTGGCGAATACATCCCAGCAATAAGGAAGGCTGTCGCAATCGTTGATTTCATCGGCTACCCTTCGCTTCCGCTTGCCGCTCGGAAAGTAGCTACAGTCTGGCGTTTCTCGATCTCATGTCATCCAAAAGCGCGAAAAGCGCTCCAGGCCACGCTACCCCCTTGCTGGCTGCGCGCTCGGCAACATCGCGAACGCGTTGCGGACTCACTGGTCCGTCGTCTCTGAGTTCGTCGTAAGTCAGCAACATCTCATTCATGAGATCGGCAACCAGGGCTCGAGCCTTCGTTTGCCGTCTCCAAGCAGCCGGGAGAGAGACGACCTGCAAGATGGTGCTTACGAAGAAGAGAGCTACCCATGTCGCGCTTATTCCGAGAGACCAGCTTGAGGCCATGATATCCTTGTACCCAAGGAACGCAGTGGCGGCGGTCAGCAAGGCAAAGAACACAAAATTGAACGCGAGCGACGTCAAGAACTTCCAGAAAACATGCCGTTGCTTGAAGGGCGATCGGGACGGGAAAAGCGTGCTGGCCAAGTCTTGCTTGCCGAACATCTCCCATCCGTAATCGATCGTTTCAACGGCGATCAGGGCATCGACCAAAATACGGTCGGCCATCGCGCATCGGATTGGAAGACGAAGATATTCTCCTGTCGCATCGTAGAGCTCTTGGCGACGCACGGAGGGAAGGTCGTCGGATCGGATCTTTTGGGGCAGCTCGCGGATGTGCGTCCATACGAGAAAAGGTGAATCCTTGTCTCGCTTCGGTTCCAACGCGTCGTAAATGGATTGGCAAACGCCAAAGCCCACATCCAGTTCAAAACTAAACTCTTCAGGATCTTGGCCGCGTGCTTTTGCGCGATCGAGGGTGCTGTCTGCAATTTGGCCAAGCAGTGAAGCGTACTGCGTGTACGCAGCTTTCTTTCTGAACTCTTCTAGTGATACTTCCGCCCCGGAGCGTTCATATAGAAGCTCCAGATTGCGTTCGATCCGCCACTGGCGCTCACTGTAGAAAGTCGGCGCTTGCGGTGATCCGAGTTCGTGTGATTCCGGCAATAGTGCCCCCCCCACTCTCGCCACAACCATAGAGGGCCTTGGCTCGTCCTAGCTAGCCCCTCGATTTACGGATCAAGCCACGTGACCGATCCCGAAACCCTTTGACGGCGATAGCGCGCAAACGGCCACCCCGGCGGGGTGGCGCTTGATGCTGTTTTGGGTGAGGATGCGAGCGGAGCTTCAGAACTCCCGCCGTTGGCCTTTGCCGGGCCTTGGCATCCTAGAGCGGTGGCGGGGCGACCCTTGCCAGGATCATCAAGCCACCGAAAGCGACGCGCCCATTTGCCGTGGGTCGCGACCGGCTCACTATGCCGGGAGCGCCACGGCTATACAACACCCCTCGGGGAAAGGTCGTGGCGCGGATCTCTAGGTCCGTTCTGAAGCTCCCGGTGCCAGTGCCGATCACTGGCGCCCGGCCTTCAGAAGCCGGCTTTCCTAGAGAAACCAACCATGTCACTTCAACTAGCGACCCCCCTGCGGGCGTACCTCCTCGAGGCCCGCCACACGGTCCAACCTGCCGATCCCGAAACAACCTTGCGCCGATTGATCGGCCATGCCGGTGTCCTCGACGAAGTGCTGTCCGACGGCAGCCGGTTCATCGTGGTCGTTGCGCCGCCCGACCTGATGGAAGAGCTGAAGGGCCACGCCGCGCCGGAACCGATGCCGCTCTTTCCGGGGAGGGCGTGAGCATGAAGCGCCCCAGCAGCACCACCGCACCGCCCGCCGCCTTCGTCCCGGGCAAGGACGAGCGCCTTCGCCAGTGGGCCTGCAAGATCGCGTCTGACCTGCCGAGCCAGCGCGACGACGCCCTGCAGTGCCTCGAACATGCCAGCGAGCTTGTGCGATCCTGGGTTCACGGCGCCGGCCTGAAGCCCGATCGCAGGAGGTCGGCACGATGAGCGCCCCCAGCAACCGCCGCTCGTTTCTCGGGCGGATCATGGCCGCGGCGGCGATCCCCGCCGTGGCGGCCGCGCCGGCTGCCGCTGCGGTCGCGCCGGTGCCGACGGTCGAAGAGGTGCCGGAGCTGCTGGCCCTCGACGATCAGCTCGCCGAGGCGGTGAAACTCTATGGCTACATCCGCGAGCGCAAGGCGATGGCGGCCTGGGACTTCGCCTTGGTCCGCGCGCCCGACATGCCTGACGAACTATGGGCCGTGCCGAGCCCGCAGTGGCCGACGCACCATCTGGCATCCGTCACCCACGCCAACTTCGATCGGTTGACAGAGGAGTTGATCGACGACCGCAGAATCTACGACGCGAAGTCGTTGAAGATCCACATTCTGGCTCAGGATGTCCCGACCACGACGCGGGAGGGCAAGCGATTGCGCCGGCTCGCCCGACTGGCGACGACGTACGAGCGAAAGGTCGAGGCGGCCGTGACGGCGTCGCGCTATCCCGACCTCGCCGACGAGCATCAGGCCCGCCTCTACGACGTGCAGAATATCCTGCGGGCGATCCTGCACGCGCCGCCGCCGTTGACGCCGATCGGGCTCAAGGTCGTCGCGCGCGCCTTGCTGGCGGTTGCCGAGATCAACGAGGCGGAGGGGAAGGACCACCTCACCGTCGGCCTCGGCAATGCGCTCGGCGTCCACCTTGGGAAGGCGATCGTCGGCGCGGCGGCGTTCCTGTGGGACGACGCAGCATGAGTACCCGCCGTTTTCCCACTGAGAGCGAGGCTGCCGACGCCCTGTTGGCGAAAGCCCTGGACGCCGGCCACTACCTGAAGACGCCCGCCGACGAGCGATGCCCGGCCGGTGTGTGGATGTTGGTGCCGCTCGATCGAAAGCTCGTCCGGATACTCGAGCTGGCCGGGCAGGCCTGTGCCGACCTCGAGGATGACGAACGCGAGCCCGATGTCGACGGCGAGCCTTCGCTTGGGTCGTC
>NCHQ01000024.1 GCA_002281855.1 Rhodospirillales bacterium 24-66-33
GGAACGAGCTTCGACGCCCCTGGGTGAGTCGGTCTACCCGCCGCCACCGCGCCGGCTAGTCTAGCAGATCCGGCAGACGCCGACTTACAAGGGTGAGGTTGTTGCTTGAATGCAGCGCCACCGGAGTGGCGCGCTCCTATGACTCCTTGCCCGCGCGCCACGGCGGAAGCGGTTCGGCCGTCGGCTTCTCCGGATGGGCGGCCAGTTCGTCGGCTGCGGCGCATTCGGCCTCAGATAGGGAGTGATGCGCCGCCGTGGCCTGCCGCCACGTATCCCAATCCGATGTCTCGCGCCCGTTCATCGAATGATGGTCACGCACGACGTTCACTCTCACGAACCACAGACCGTTCGCCTGCGCGCCATGCCCGAAGTCCATGGGATCGGCCTCGCCCGCACGACAACGCCGCCACGCTTCACCGGCAGTGATGAACATGTCGTGCGGCAGGTCCGCGAGATCGAAGCCGATGCCGAGACGCGGCGCGATGACGCGATCGAGCTGGGCGTCCGCACGGCGCCAGCGCCCCTCGCGCCAGTACTCGCAGATCCAGTGATCCTCCCACTCCCTCTTGAAGTAGGCCCCGAAGCCGCAGCGCACGCGTGCGGCTACGCCTTGCTGGCGCAGCATGCCGCACAGCATCAACGCGTAGTCGCGACAGGTGCCGACCGCGCGCCGGTCCGGCGCCCGCTCCGTCGTCAGGGCGGATCCATCGTGTTCGGCGATCTGCCGCAGCCGGCCGGACAGCGGCAAGGTCTCGCGCGAAACCGTGCGGAACTGCGCTTCGCCGACTCCGTAGGCCGTGAGCCAGTCGGAATGGATCAGCACGCCCTGCACGATCCGGCAGAGCGCCGCAACATCGACGGGCAATCCGTCGAAATTCAATGATCCAGCGCCGGGCGCCGACATCGGGCCGTGATGTCGCCAGCGGTCGGGGTTTTCCATGGTCGTCATGGCGACCATGGTAGCAGGTCCTCCCTGAAAGCGGCGCTCCCGGACATCGCTTCGCGTGGCGGCTTGTAACCAAGCCGCGGCCTGACGCTCACAGGCCGAGCTTTGCTCGGCCTAAGCGGCGGCTTTGACCAGCCGGTCGCTGCGGCACTTCATGAGCGGCTGGATGTGCTGGCCGAACTGGTCCATGCCGGCCAGGAAGTCGTCGAAGGTCAGCATGATGCCCTTGGTGCCGGGCACGGTGGCGCATTCGTCGAGCATCTTCGCCACACTGGCATAGGAGCCAACCAGCGTTCCCATGTTGAAGTTGATGGCGCCCTCGGGCGCCGAGATCGCCTTGGCGGTGCCGCCCTCGGCCGCATTGGGATCGGCGTCGGCCTGGCCCGACATCCAGGCCATCGCGCCCATGTCGGCGCCCTCGTTGTAGAGCTTCCACTTGGCCATCGCCTTCTCGTCGGTCTCGTCGGCGATCACCATCATCAGCACATAGTTGCCGACGTCGCGGCCGGTCTTCGCAGCCGCCTCGACCATCAGCTGGTTGGTCGGCGCATGGGCGGTCGGCGTGTTGACGCCCTTGCCCAGGGTGAAGTTGTAGTTGCAGTAGGTCGCCCCAAACTCCATGCCGCGCGGGCTCTGGCCGGCGCTGACGATCTTGATCGGTTCCTTCGGACGCGGGGAGAGCTTGCAGTCCGACATCTGGAAGTACTTGCCCTTGAAGTCGGAGGTGCCGGTCTCCCAGAGCTCCTTCATCACCGTCACGAACTCGGTGGAATAGTCGTAGCGGTAGCCGAAATAGGCCTCGCCGGGCCACAGGCCCATCTGCTCGTACTCGTCCTTGGCCCAACCCGAGACGATGTTGACGCCGAACCGGCCGCTCGAGATCGAATCGATGGTCGAGGCCATGCGCGCGACGATGGCGGGCGGGATGGTGAGCACCGCCACCGAGGCATAGAGCCTGATACGCTCGGTCACCGCGGCCAATCCCGCCATCAGGGTGAAGGATTCGAGGTTGTGGTCCCAGAACTCGCTCTCGCCGCCGAAGCCGCGCAGCTTGATCATCGACAGGGCAAAATCGAGCCCGTAGCCCTCGGCCTTCTGCACGATCTGCCGGTTGAGATCGAAGCTCGGCATATATTGCGGCGACGTGGTGGAGATCAGCCAGCCATTGTTTCCGATCGGAATGAAAACACCGATGTCCATGGAGCCCTCCTCTTGTATGGCTCCCGGCAGCAAGCGGCATGCCAGTCGGCGCTCCCCGCACGGGCTACCTTTCCGCCGGCCGCTCGGTCATCATGCGCGGGACGATCTGAAAAGGGGAGCGAGCGGATGGCGAAATCGCCGAACAGGCTGTCGGCCAGCGAGGCCGTGCGACGGATGGGCGAGAAGCGGCTGAAGGCCCGCGACCTCGTCGAGGCCTGCCTCGACCGCATCGAGCAGCGCGAAGGCCAGGTCCATGCCTGGGAGGCGCTCGATCCCGAGGGTGCCCGCAAACGCGCCGACCTGCTCGACAAGCGTGCCAAACCGGTCGGTCCGCTGCACGGCGTGCCGCTCGCGGTGAAGGACATCATCTCGACCAGGACGATGCCCACGACCTGCGGCTCGCCGATCTATCGCGACCATGTCGCGGGCTTCGACGCCGCCTGCGTGACACAGCTCGTGAAGGCCGGCGCCCTGGTGCTCGGCAAGGCGGTGACCACCGAGTTTGCCGGCGCCCATGCCGGCAAGACCCACAACCCGCACAATCTCCGCCACACGCCGGCCGGCTCCTCCTCCGGCTCGGCGGCCGCGGTCGCCGACTTCATGGCGCCGGTCGGTTACGGCACGCAGACCGCAGGCTCGGTCATCCGGCCCGGCGCCTTCAACGGCGTGGTCGCCTACAAGGGCACCTATGGCTGGGCCGACATGACCGGTGTGAAGACCTACGCCAAGTCGCTCGACACGCTGGGCTTCTTCGCCCGTGAGGCCAACGACCTCGCGCTGATCCGCGCCGCCTACGGCCACGAAGCCGCCGATCCGGTGCGCGAGCCGCCGCGCATCGGCCTGATCCGCACGCCGTGGTGGGACTTGGCCGAACCGTACAATCAGAAGAACATCCTCGAAGCCGTCCGCGCGCTGCGCGCCGCCGGCGCAAAGGTGCGCGAGTGGCAGGCGCCGGAGGACTGGACAGGCCTGATGCAGGCGCAGCACCGCATCATGACCAAGGAGGCGACGCAGTCCTACGCTCCGGAGCGCAAGCGCTTCCCGCATCTCCTCTCGCCGGTGATGCAGCAAGGCATGATCGACGGCGACGCGGTGACGGCCAAGCAATATGCCGACGCGAAGAAGCGCAAGAAGGTTGCGGTGGCCCAGCTCGACGATGCCTGGGAGAAGTTCGACCTCCTGCTGGCGCCATCGGCCAAGGGCGAAGCGCCGGCCGGTCTCGGCAACACCGGCGACCCGGTCTTCAACCGCTTCTGGACGTTGCTCGGCACACCGTGCATCGCGCTGCCCTTCAACACCGGACCGTTCGGCCTGCCGCTCTCCGTGCAGCTCATCGGCAAGCATGGCAGCGACGACCAGCTCATCTCCTGGGCACGCTGGGTGGAGAGCCGCCTCTCGTGACGACCAGAGCCGCGGTCCGGCTGGGCATGATCGGCTACGGCGCCATCGGCAAGCATGTCGAGGCGGCACTGAAGGCCGGCAACATCGAGAACCTCGACCTGGTCGCGGCGCTGGTGAAGCGCCCGCGACCCGAGGGCGGCCTGCTGACGCACGAGCCCGACCGTTTCTTCGGCCACACCTTCGACGCCGTGGCCGAATGCGCGGGGCATGAGGCCGTCCGCACATACGGGCAGCGCGTGCTGGAAAGCGGCGCGGATTTCCTCGTGACGTCCGTCGGCGCCTTCACCGACACGGTCCTGTTCGAGCGTCTGCTGGCCGTCGCCAGGGCCCATGGCGTGCGGCTGATCCTGCCGTCGGCCGGCATCGGCGCGCTCGACATATTGAGCAGCGCCGCGGTCGGCGGACTGGAGAGCGTCACCGTCACGGTGCGCAAGGACCCGTCGGCCTGGAAAGGCACCATTGCGGAGACCCTGGTCGATCTCGACGCGCTGAAAGCCCCGCACACCGTCTTCGACGGGCCGGTGCGAGAGGGCGCCCGGCTCTATCCGCAGAACGTCAACATCTCGGCCGCCGCGGCCCTTGCCGGCCTGGGCCTCGACAGGACGCGTGTCGTCATCGTCGCCGATCCGACCATCTCCACACATATCGTCGAGCTGGAAGCCAGGGGCACCTTCGGCCGCTTCACCTTCATGGAAGACGTGGCCGTCAGTGAGGAGAACCGCAAGACCGGCAAGCTGGTCGCCATGGCGATGGTGAAGTCGGTGCGCCAACTGGCGTCGGCGCTCGTGGTGGCCGCCTAAGGAGAGCAACCTTCATGTCATCCTGAGCGCAGCGAAGGATCTGGCGCCCGACCGGGAATCCGCTGTTGCCAACTGTGTCTGATCGCTCGGTGAGGTCCTTCGCTGCGCTCAGGACGACAAGAGGGGGAATAAAAATGGAAGAGTTCGACTACGTCATCGTCGGCGCCGGTGCCGCGGGCTGCGTGCTGGCCAATCGCCTGACCGCCTCGGGCAAGAACACGGTCGCGGTGATCGAGGCCGGCGGCAAGGACAACCATATCTGGATCAAGGTGCCGGCCGGCTTCAACAAGACGGTCTACAACGACAATCTCAACTGGGGCTACGAGACCGCGCCCGGCCCGCACATCGACGATCGGAAGATCAGGTTTCCGAGGGGAAAGGTGCTGGGCGGCTCCGGCTCGATCAACGGCCATCTGTATGTGCGCGGCCAGTCGGCGGACTACGACACCTGGGCGCAGCTCGGCTGCCGCGGCTGGTCGTGGGACGACCTGCTGCCCTACTTCAAGCGCGCCGAGAGCCGGGTCGGCGGCAGCGACGAGGTGCGCGGCCGCGCAGGTCCCCTCAGCATCGAGGACCAGCGTGATCCGCACGACCTATCCGATGCCTTCATGGCCGCCAACGAGGCGCTCGGGCTGAAGCGCTCGCCCGACTACAATGGCGGCAACCAGGAAGGCACGATGCTCTATCAGCAGATGATGAAGCGCGGCCGGCGCTGGAGCCCCGTCGATGCCTATCTGCGCCCGGCCATGGGCCGGCCGAACCTGAAGGTCATCACCCGCGCGCTGGTCGAGCGGGTCGACCTCGAGGGCAGGAAGGCCGTCGGCGTCACCTACCGCCAGGACGGGCAGAGCAGGACGATACGCGCGCGACGCGACGTGATCCTGAGCGGCGGCGCCATCAACACGCCGCAGCTCCTGCAGATCTCCGGCATCGGCAACCCCGAGGATCTCGCCGCCATCGGCGTCGCGGCGAAGCACGCTTTGCCCGGCGTCGGCCGCAACCTGCGCGACCACTATGCCGTGCGCGTCTCGGCGCTGGTAAAGGGCGCGGGCTCACTGAACGAGCGCAGTCACGGGCTTCGGCTGGTCCGCGAGGTGATCCGCTACGCCGTCATGCGCAAGGGCCTGCTGACGTCGAGCCCGAGCCATGCCGGCGGATACTTCAAGACGCGGCCGGGGCTCGAGACGCCCGACATGCAGCTCTATTTCGCGCCGGCCAGCTACGCGCCCGGCAGCTACGGCACGTCGGTGCTGGATTCGGTGCCGGGCATGACGCTCGGCTGTTCACAGCTGCGGCCCGAGAGCACCGGCCACGTGAAGGCGCTGAGCGCCGATCCAGCGGCCAAGCCCGAAATCCAGCCCAACTATCTGGCGGTCCAGCACGATCGCGACGCGCTGCTGGCGGCGATGAAATATCTCCGCAAGCTGATCAACACCTCGCCGCTCAAGGAACATGTGGTCGAAGAGAACCTGCCCGGCCCCGGCGTGCAGACCGACGAACAATGGATGGCCCATGCCCGCGCCACCGGCTCGACCACCTATCACCCGGTGGGTACGGCCAAGCTCGGCACCGATCCGATGGCCGTCGTCGATCCGCTCAGCATGCGCGTGATCGGCCTGGAGGGGCTGAGGATCGCCGACGCTTCCTGCATGCCGACGATGGTTTCGGGCAACACCTACGCCGCGACCAACGCCATCGCGGAGAAGGCGAGCGATCTGATCCCGGCGACGTAGAGTCTTCCACTCCTGACGGCACCACCTCACCCTGAGGAGCGGTCCGCAGGACCGCGTCTCGAAGGGTGGGCGCCAGCACCGCGTTTGTTACCCATCCTTCGAGACGCCGCACTGCGTGCGGCTCCTCAGGATGAGGGTATCGGTTTGACTCGCGCTGAAACAGACTCTCCAGCTCAGACGTAGCCCGGCCCCTCGATCACCGGGTGGGCGATCAGGAAGTCCTCGTCGATCTCCACGCCGATGCCGGGCTTGTCGAGCGGGCGGACGTTTCCGTCCTTGCCGATCTGCCACGGCGCGCTGCCCAGCTCGTCGCGGAACTTGTTGGCCACGGAAAGGTCGGCCTCGAAGTAGCCGCCATTGTCGATCGACGCCAGGAAGTGGATCGACACGGCGTGATTGAGGCCGGTCATCGAACTGTGCGGATGGATCGGCAGCTTCCACATCGAAGCGGCCGCCGCGATGCGCTGGACCTCGGTGATGCCGCCGCTCTTGGAAAGATCCGGCTGCAGGATGGTGATGTTGCCGTCCTCGATGATGCGGTGGAACTCGAAGCGCGTGTAATGGTTCTCGCCGGCCGCCAGCGGCGTCACGCCCCAGCCCTTGGCCATCGCATAGGAGCGATGGTCGTGCGCCGGAAACGGCTCTTCCAGCCAGGAAATGCCCAGTTCGTCCATCGCCGGCATCACGCGGCGCACATCCTCGACCGTGTAGCCGGTGTTGGCATCGGTCAGCAGCACCATGTCGTCGCCGAAGCGCTTGCGCACCGCCGTCATGCGGGCGATGTCGTTCTTGACGCTGTCGCCGACCCTGAGCTTCAGCGCCTTGTAGCCCGCTTCGACCATGGGCCCGGCCTCGTCGGCCAGCGACTCCGGCGCCTGGTAACCGAGCGAGATGCCACCGGCATAGGCCGGCACCGGCCTGTTGGAGCCGCCCAGCAGCTTGTAGAGCGGCCAGCCCACGGCCTTGCCCTTGATGTCCCACAGCGCCTGGTCGAGGCCGCTCATCGCCATGGCGGTGGCCGCGCCCATGCCGTGGCTGCCAAGCTGGAACTTGTAGATCTTCGCCCAGATGCCGACCGTGTCGGTGGCGTCCATGCCGACCACGAAACCCTTCAGCGTCGTGTTGATCAGATGACCGATGCTGCCGGGCGAGCGCGCATGGTGGCTTTCGCCCCAGCCCACGATCCCGTCCTCGGTCGTCACCTTGACCATCACGCAGTCGCGCTTGGTCATGGTGCCGATGCCCAGCGAGACCTGCAGCTCCTTGGGCACGCGATAGCTGGTCGGATAGGCCTTTACGTCGACGATTTTCATGGATGTCCTCCCCGCTGGGGGCGCGCCACTCCAGTGGCGCGTTGTTGTTACAGCAAGCGAAGACGCGTCACTGGAGTGACGCGTCCCCAGCTACGCGACCTTGTATTTCTTCAGGACCTCGCGATCGATCTCGATGCCGAGACCGGGACCCGTCGGGACCTTGACGATGCCCTTCTTCTGCTCGATCGGCTCCTGCGCCAGATGATCGCGCAACGGGTTGGGCGTCTGTTCGAACTCGAGCATCGGCGGCATCGGGCGGAAGGCCGGCGGCTGGTCCGGCAGGGCCGCGAGGAACTGCACCGTGGCGGCAAGGCCGATGGCCGAGCCCCAGGCGTGCGGCACGCATTCGACGCCGAAGGCCGAGGCGAGCGTCGCGATCTTGCGGCATTCCGAGAAGCCGCCGGCGGCGCAGAGGTCGGGCTGCACGATGTCCATCGCCTTCCGGGCGATGACGTCGCGGAAACCCCAGCGCGTGAAATCGTTCTCGCCGCCGGCCACCGCCATGTCGAGCGCGCGCGTGACTTCGATATAGCCGTCATGATCCTCGGGGCTGATCGGCTCCTCGAACCACAATATGTCCTGCTCCTCCAGCATGCGGCCAAGCTTGATGGCGTTGGGGACCGAGAAGCAGTGGTTGGCGTCGACGGCCAGCTTCACGTCGGGACCGATCGCCTCGCGCACCGCCGTGACCCGCTTGGCATCGAGCTTCAGGTCGCCCAGGCCGATCTTCATCTTGATCGCCTGGAAGCCGGCGTGCTTGAACTCGAGCGCTTCCTCGACCGCCTCGTCGATCAGGCGGTTCATGTCGATGAAGTAGAGTCCGGTCGCGTAGGGAATCACCTCGGTGCGATAGGCGCCGCCGATCAGCTTGTGCACCGGCTTGTTCACGGCGCGGCCCATGATGTCCCACAGCGCGATGTCGATGCCGGAGATGGCCGAGATCGCCATGCCGGTCGTGCCGTAGTCCTTGATCCTGTTGTAGAGGTCTTCCCAGATCGCCTCGACGTCGAACGGATCGCGGCCGATCACGCGCGCCTTGTACTGGGTCTCGACGAAGGTCTTGGCAACGGCCGCCGGCCCGTAGCATTCGCCCCAGCCGGTGATGCCCTCGTCGGTCGAGATCTCGACCAGGCAGGTCGAGCGCGTGCCATAGACCCAGCCGCGCGCCGAGACGAACGGCTTGTCGACCTTGCAGCTCAGGATGTGGCAGACGACGTCGGTAATTTTCACTTTTCTTTTCCTCCCAAACTCAGCGGCGTCACTCTTGAGCAGGAAGGGGGAATCAGCAAGCGGCCAGACTCGGCGATCACGCTTCCATTTGGTGAAGGCGGGCCGTCGGGCAGACGCGCAGGGCGATTTCCGCCAGGTGGCGATGATGGGTGAGATAGATCACCTGTCCCACCCCGGCCATGTCGGCGAACAGGCGGAAGGCCTCCTCCGCGCGGAAGTCGTCGAACGACTCCATGATGTCGTCGGCGACGAACGGCACCGAGGGACGTGACCGGGCAAACTCGTGATAGCCGGCGACCCGGAGCGCCAGGTAGAGCTGGAAGCGCGCGCCTCTCGACAACTCCATCGCCATCTTCGAGCGGCCGTCCGCGCCAACGGCGATCAGCGTCTCTCCGTCCTTGTCCGGCTGCGTGGCCAGGCCCTCATAGGTCCCGCGGCTGATCGTTCTGAACGCATCCGACGCGCGCGCCATCATCGAGCTGCGGTGCTGCTCGCGATAGGCCCGCAGGGCGTGCTCGGCAGCGGCAGAGCCCAGCCTCAGCCGCAGGTAATGCAACGCCTTGTCCTCGACATCGAGCTGCGTCGTCCGCCGCTGCTCCTCAATCCGGGCGACCGCGTCGTCGCCTCCCACCGCTTCGACGGCGTCCACGGCTTTGCTGTGCTCGGAGAAGAGATCGCGGCTGCGCTGGTCCAGATCGGCAGACCGCGGCTTCAACTCGGCCAACTCGGCTTCGAGGGCGCCTCTCTCCAGGCCATCGAGGAGCCGTTCGGCCTCGTCGATCGTCGATACGTGCAGCATCGCCACAATATCGCGGACCGCCGCATCGTACTGTTCCTGCAACCCGCTCCTTCTTTCGATGGCCTGCAGTTTCACAGCCATCTCGCCAAGCGACTGGACCCCGAAGAACCCCGTCCGTTCGGCTTTGAGCCGCGCGTGGATGGCGACATCCTCGGCGAGCGCGCGTTGCTTTGCCAGCGCCGCTTCGAGGTCGCGCGTCTTGCTGCTACACTCCGCCTCGGCCGCGCGCGCCGCATCGACCCGGCGCTGGATCTCGCGGGCGAGATCGAGGGGTGCGAGCCCCGCCGAGGCAACGCCCAGCTCCCCGGCCATGGCCTCGAGTTCAGCGGCAAAAGCCGCCTGGTCATTCTCCATCTTCTCGATCCGGTCAGCGAACCCCGCGCGCTTCTCGAGAGCGGGGCGCAACTCGACCAAGGCCGCCAGGATTTCGCGGACCGCCCCCATCGACGGCATCGGGTCGGCATCGCCCAACCAGCATCGCTTGCACGCAGCCTGCCAGGCAGCCGTCCACTCGTTCCTCGAGGCGGCAACTCTCTCCACCTCCCGTTCTCGCCTCAACAGGTCGCGCTGGCGCGCGGCAAGCGCCGCCCGCAGGTTCTCGAGTTCACCCTCCCGGTCGATCGCGCCCTGCGCCATTTCCAGAAGCCCCTCGAAGCTTGCCTCCGCTTCGACCGCGATACCTCTTGCAGCGAGTGCCACCGCGAGCCTGTCGCGCGCCCTCCTCGCGTCCGAGTCCGCCCCGTCCCTGTCGTGTTGCGCGGAGAGAAGGCTCGCTCGCACGTCCAGGGCCGAGGCGCGCCGCGACAGCCAGGCCTCCAGCTGCGGCAGGGTCATCGTGACCGGCAGCGCCGGAGACGCATCGGCGAGCACCGCCGCGGTCTCGTCGCTCACACGCTGCAAGACCGTCGCCGCCGCATCGCGCAGGCCCACGGCGCGCCCAAGGGCCTGCTCCGCCACCACGAGCGCACGGCTCGCCTCCTGCAGCTTGACGAGGTCGGTCGTGTGTCCGAGCCGGGTCGTCGTCACGATGTCGTCCTGACGCAGCGCCGCCTCGAACGTATCGGCCGAGGCTTCGTCGAGCGTCCGTCGATGGCTGGCCCAGGCGCGCTCCCGCGCCATGCGGACCTCGCTCGCTTCCGGATCGCCGACGACGCCGATGACGCCCAGCGCGTCGCGCTCCGCCTTGATCCTGTCGCGCTCGGCCGTCAGGCGCTCGATATCGTCCTCGTGCCGGTCGACCTGCCGTTGCGCGGCCGCTTCCTCCTTCTTCCACCGCTCGATGGTACTGGCGTCCGGCAGTTTCAGCCCCGCCAGCTGCTCGACATCGCCCGACCAGGGGTGCAGGTCGCGCAGTCGCTCGTCCAACACTTGCCGATGCGTGGCAAGCGCGCGGTCGGCAAGCCGCCGCCGGGCCATGTGATCGTCGGCCCGCAGGGCCGCGACCACTGGACCGAGCGTGGAGGCAAGGTTCGACGGGGTGCGTTCCCTCTCGCTGGCGCCTCCAGCCTCCTCGAGCTGGACCCGTGCTTCCTCCACGCGGTCTCTGGCGGCGCCGAGTTCGGCTTCGGCGGCCTTCAGGGCGGCCTCGATTCCCGACCAGCTTTCGATCAACGCTCGCAGGGACGCCGCGATGGACGCGCCCAGCAGCAGCCTGCCCGGCTCGGGCTCGTCCTTGCGCTCGATCCGCTCGAGGATGCCGGAGATGACGAAGTCGACCTCCCGCGACTGCAGCCGACGCTCCGGAATGTCCTTGGTCGCCGTGACGGATCGGGCCCGCAGATCGGAGAGGCCGCTGAACCGTTGGGTCAGGGCGAGAGCGGCCTGATCGACGACGATCGCCGCCAGCTCACCTTCCAGCCTCGCCACTTCGTCCTCGGCGGCCTGGGCCCGCGTCTCCAGGGCGACCTCATCCTTCTGCATCGCAGGCAGCTGCTCTGCCCAATCGCGCGGAATGTCCGGCAGATCGGCGAGCGGCAGGAGACGTTGCCGGATGTCTCGCAACGCTCCGAGGCGCGGGAGGGCGATCAGCAGTCGCTCGATCTCGCCGCACCGAGAATCAATCCTCGCGCGTTCTCCCAGGACGTCGTTGTACAGGCTGAAGGCCTTGTCCCGCGTCGCGATCAGTTGGGCATATTGCGCGGCGAAGGTGTCGATCTTCTCTCGTTCGGCCCGCAACGTCGCCAGCCGGGTCTTGAGATCGGCCAGCTCTCCGCTCCGGGCGCGGTACTTGTAGAACCTGTCGGCTTCGCCGCGGATCTCCTCGAGGTTGCGGCCCAGGTCGGACAGGCCGGCGCTGGCCGAAAACAGCAGCTGCCCGAGATCGCCCTTGCTCGCGAGGATGCTCTCGCCCCCTTTTTCCAGCGTGTCGTCGTCGAGCGAGAACATCGTCCGGTAGGAGTCCCGATCGATGTCGCCCAACTCTGCCTGGATGATGGCCTCCGGGACCGGCTGGTCGCTGGCATCGAGGAGGCTGTTCTGCGCTCGCTTCACCCTGACCAGTTCCCGGCTGCCCCGCGCAAGCTCGAGCGCTGCGCCAATGCGCATCGTCGGATAGGAATGAAGGAAGTTGAAGCGCGACCGCGGCTCGATCCCGAACAGAAAATCCAGGAAGGCTGCCAACGCCGTCGACTTGCCCGCCTCATTCGGTCCGTAGAGGATGTGCAGATCGGGCGCGCCCTCCTCCGCCAGGCCGAAATCGATGCTGCGCCCGGTGAACCTGCCATAGCGCGTGAGGTCGAGCCGCCTTAGGCGCATCAGCCCTCTCCAGCTTTCGCCTGGGCATGAAGCCGGGCAAGCACATCGTCGGCGCCGTCCTGGGCCAGCGACAGAACGAAGTCCTTCAGACCCGCCTCGTCGGCGCCGAGGAGATGCCTGCATTCCTGCGGCAGTTGCCCCCTCAGCTCCTCGCCGATCTCGAGCGCCTCTCGCTGGAACGCATCGGAGCGGACGATCTCGCTCTCGATCAGCCGGCGCAACTCCGCGATCGGGTCGCCCGATGATACCGGGGGCGCATCCGAAGGATGGCACTCGATCTCCAGCTTCTCCACGCTGCAGGCGCCCATCGCGGCGGCGCGGTGCTCCACATCGGCCCTCAGGAGATCGAGATCGCTGCGCATCCGCCACGCTAGCGGGGTCTTTCCGACGATCTTCAACCGGACCACCAGGTGACCCGCCGCGACACTTGCCCGGGTCCCTTCCATCGCCTTGGCGGTCGTCGCGATCAGGTCGCGCCATTCGGCGATGCCACTCGCGTCGACGACGGTCCTCTCGAACTGCGCAACGCTCGTGTACCGCTCCTCGATGCGGATCGAACCGTCATCGGCGATCGTGCCCAGGGTGACGGACCGGGCGCCGGCCTCGTTGATATCGCGGCCCTGCGGATTGCCGGGCATCACGATGGTACAGGGACCGTCGGCGACGAAGCGCTTGTGGACATGGCCGAGAGCCCAGTAGCGGAAGTCCGTGGCGCGCAGATCGGCGACGCTGCACGGCGCATAGGGATCGTGGCCGGGCGCCCCGGCCAGGCTGGTGTGCAGGATCCCGACGTTCACCGCCCCCTCGACGGGCGGCTTGTAGCGCGGCAGCAGGCTGTCCGGGGCGTGAGGCTGCGCGAAACTCATACCGTGGATCACCACGCGAGGCTTGCCGGCCGCACCCTCGATGGGAATGGCCTCGGCCCGGCCGCTGAAGACCTTGACCGACTCGGGGAGGACGAGTTCCTTGGTGATGCGCGACAGCGCATCGTGATTGCCGCGCACGATGAACACCTGGATACCAGCCTGGTCCAGGCGATGAAGCTGACTGGCGAAGTACCGCGCCGTCTTCATCGACGTCTGATCCCCGTCATAGAGATCGCCCGCGAGGAAGAGCGCATCGACCTCCTCGGCGAGGCACAGATCGATAATGCCGGTGAATGCCTGGCGCGTCGCGTTTCCGATCAGATCGGCAAGCTCGGGATTGCGGAGCGCGAGGGATCGAAGCGGTGAATCCAGATGAATATCGGCCGCATGCACGAAGCGAAACGCCATCGATATTCCTACCCTGTCGAGGTCTGGATCGTGTCCTGACGGCTCACCGAGATCAACAGATTGCCGAGCCCGTCCTGCCGGACCGTGTCGCCCGGTTCGACGACGGTGGTGCAGTCGAGCTGTTCGAGGATTGCCGGGCCCTCCAACGTGGCATCGAGTGGCAGCTTCTCGCGGGCATAGACCGGCGTCTCGTGCCAGCCGTCGCTGAACCAGACGCGGCGGGTGCCGAGCTTCGCGGCGTCGAGCGTGGCCGCGCGCTCGGTGGCGGCCAGCGCGGCCAGCGAGATTTCCGGGCGCACGCCGATCACCGCCGTGTGCAGGTTGACGAGGACCGGCGGGATCTCCGGCAGTTCGATGCCGAAGCGGCGCCAGTAGGCGGCGGCGAAGGCCTTGTGCAGGCCGGCGACGCCGATGTCGGCACTGTCGACGCCGACCGACAGGATATGGCTCTGCCCCTGGAACTGCATGTCGGCCGACAGCACGCGGCGCAACTCGCGCACCGGCACGCCCTCGCGCGCGATCGTGGCCTCGCCCTCGGTCGCCTGCTCGGCATAGATGCGCGCCACCGTGGCGTCGTCGACCGCGGACAGCGGCTTGTTCACGGTGCGCACATAGTCGTGGCGCAGGTCGGCCACGACGCAGCCCAGCGCATTGGTGATGCCGGGCCGCGCCGGCACCAGAACGGTCGGGATGCCCAGCTCGCGCGCCAGCGCCGTCGCATGCAGCGGACCGGCGCCGCCGAAGGCGAAGAGCGCGAAGTCGCGCGGATCGTGGCCGCGCGACAGCGATACGAGACGCACGGCGCCGGCCATGCGGTCGTTGGCGATGCGCAGGATGGCGGCGGCCGCCGCCCCGGCATCGAGGCCGAGCCGCTGTCCGACCTTCTCCAGCACCAGCCCGCGCACATGATCGAGCGTCACGGGATGATCGACGCCCAGCAACTTGTCGGGGTTGAGCCGGCCCAGCACCAGGTTGGCGTCGGTGATGGTGGGTTCGGCCCCGCCGCGGCCGTAGCAGATGGGGCCGGGCCGCGCGCCCGCGCTCTCCGGGCCGACCCGCAGCATGCCGGCCGCATCGACCGACGCGATGGAGCCGCCCCCTGCGCCGATCGTGTGGACGTCGACCATCGGCACGTGGATCGGCATCGCATATTCGAGTTCGAGTTCGCCCGAGACCTGCGGCACGGCATTCTCGATCAGTCCGACATCGGTCGAGGTGCCGCCCATGTCGTAGGTGATCAGGTTGGGATGGCCCGAGGCGCGGCCGGTATAGGCCGCGGCCATCACGCCCGAGGCCGGGCCGGACATCACCGTGTTCACCGCCGCCTCGGCGATGAGCTGCGAAGAGATGGTGCCGCCATTGCCCTGCATCACCAGCAGGTCGCGGTCGTAGCCCTTGGCCTCCAGCTCGGTGCGCAGACGCGACAGGTAACGGTCGAGCACCGGCTGCACCGAGGCATTCACGGCCGCCGTCACGCCGCGCTCATACTCGCGATACTCCGACAGGATCGCGTGGCCCGCCGTGACATAGGCATTCGGCCAAAGCCCGCGCACGATCTCGGCGGCGCGCCGCTCATGCGCCGGGTTGATGTAGCTGTGCAGGAAATGGATGACGACCGCTTCGCAGCCCGCCGCCAGCAGCGCCTTCGCGGCCTCGGCGACCGCGGCCTCGTCGAGCGCCGTCAGCACCTTGCCGTCGGCGTCCATGCGCTCGGGTACTTCGAGCCGCACCTCGCGGTCGATCAGCGGCGTGAAGGTGCCGCGCAACCCATAAGCCTGAGGGCGCGTGCGGCGGCCCAGCTCCAGCACGTCGCGGAAGCCCTTGGTGGTGATGAGCCCGACCTTGGCGATCTTGCGTTCGAGCACCGCATTGGTGGTGGTCGTCGTGCCGTGCACCACGGCCTGCAGCAGCGCCGGATCGAGCCCTGCTGCCGCCAGCGCCGCCATGAACCCGATCGCCTGGTTGTCGACGGTGGTCGGCACCTTGGCGAGCTTCACCTCGTTGGTGGCCGGATCGATCGCCAGCAGGTCGGTGAAGGTGCCGCCGACATCGATGCCGACGGTGAAAGTGCTCTTGGACGCCATGGGTTCAAACCGAAAGATATTGTTCGCGGAGGGACTCGTTGGCCGCCAGCTCGGCCATGGAACCGCCGAAGCGGATCTGGCCCTTCTCGATGATGTAGGCGCGGTCGGCGACGCCCAGCGCGAAATGCAGGTTCTGTTCGCACAAGATGACTGACACGCCCTCGCCCTTCAGCGCCCGGATGGAATTGGCCATCTCCTCGACGATGATCGGGGCCAGCCCTTCCGACGGCTCGTCGAGCAGGACGCAGCTCGGATTGCCCATCAGGGTGCGGGCGATGGTGAGCATCTGCTGCTCGCCGCCCGACATCCGCCCGCCCGGCCGCTCGCGCATGCGGGCGAGATTGGGGAACAGCGCGAAGAGCTTGTCTTCCGTCCAGAGGGGCACGCCGGCCCGCGCCGCCTGGCGGCCGACTTCGAGATTCTCCATCACCGAGAGTTCGGTGAAGATGCGCCTCTCTTCGGGCACGTAGCCCAGGCCGAGGCGCGCGATGCGATAGGGCGGCAGGCGCTCGATGCGCTGGCCGGCAAAGCTCACCTCGCCGCGCGCCGGCGGCACCAGCCCCATGATCGCCTTCATCGCCGTCGACTTGCCGGCCCCGTTGCGGCCGAGCAGCGCCACCACCTCGCCGGCGCGCACCTCGAGCGAGATGCCGTGCAGGATATGGGCGCGGCCATAGAAGGCGTGCAGGTCCTTGACCTCGAGCATCGGCGGCGCCGTCAATGCGCGCTCCCGAGATAGACCGCGCGTACGTTGGGATTGGCGCGGACTTCCGGCGGCGTGCCGCCGGCGATGAGCACGCCGCGGTCGAGCACGATGATGCGGTCGGCCTGGGTGAAGACCACGTCCATGTCGTGCTCGGTGAACAGGACCGCGATGTTGCGCGCCCGCGCCAGCCGCGCCGTCAGCTCCATCAGCGCGACCCTCTCCTTGGGCGCCATGCCGGCGGTGGGCTCGTCCATCAGCAGGAGGCGCGGCTGGTTGGCCAGCGCGATGGCCAGTTCGACCCGCTTCAGGTCGCCATAGGCCAGCACGCCGCAGGTCCGCTCCGCCTGGTCGAGCATGCCCACCTGGTCGAGCAGCGCATCGGCTTCGGCAGCGAACGCCGCACCAAAGCGCGACAGCAGCGAGCGCAGCCGGCCCGCATGCGAATAGAGCGCCATCTGCACGTTCTCGCGGACGCTGAGCGAGGCGAAGGTGGCGGTGATCTGGAAGGTGCGCCCGACGCCCAGCCGCCAGATGGCGCGCGGACGCAGGCCCACGATGTCGCGGCCTTCGAGGCGCACGATGCCGGAGTCGGGCGTGAGCTGGCCATTCAACATGTTGAAACAGGTGCTCTTGCCCGCCCCATTGGGCCCGATCAGCGCCAGCATCTCGCCGGCCGATACGGCGAAGGAGACGTCGGCCACGGCCTGGACGCCGCCGAACGCCTTGTGCAGCCCCTCGACCTGCAGGATCGCGTGGCTCATGCGCGCTGCTCCCGCCAGCGCGCCACCAGCGCCTTCAGGCCGCCGACCAGCCCCTGCGGGAACAGCAGCACGATCAGCAGGATCACGCCGCCCATGACGGCGCGCCAGAATTCGGTGTTGCGGGCCACGACGTCGCGCAGCCAGGTGAAGATCGCCGCGCCGACCACCGGGCCGGTCAGGGTTTCGACGCCGCCCAGCAGCACCATGATGAGCCCGTCGGTCGATTGCGCGATCGAGATGCTGGAGGGGGAGATGCTGCCCTTCGAGAAGGCGTAGACCGCGCCCGCCAGGCCGGCCAGCGCGCCGACCAGCACGAAGGCCGCCCATTGGAAGCCGCGCAGGTCGATGCCGATCGCCTCGGCGCGCAGCGGCGAATCGCGGCCGGCCCGCAGCGCATAGCCGAAGGGCGAGAACAGCACCCGCCACAGGAAGACGATACCGGCGCCGCACAGGACGAGCGCCAGATAGTAGTAGGCGGTCTTGTCGGCGAGCCATCCCGACGGCCAGATGCCGAATACGCCGTTGCTGCCGCCCGTGACGGAATCCCACTGGAAGACGATCGACCAGCTGATCTGCGCGAAGGCGAGCGTCAGCATGGCGAGATAGACGCCCGACAGGCGCACGCAGAACCAGCCGTAGACGATGGCGAACAGGCCGGCGACCAGCGGCGCCAGCAGAAGGGCGGCCTCCATCGGCAGGCCGAAGCGCTTCATCAGCAGACCCGCCGCATAGGCGCCGATGCCGAAATAGGCGGCATGGCCGAATGAGACCATGCCGGCCGGCCCCATGATGAAATGCAGCGAGACGGAGAACAGCGCGAAACAGACGATGTCGGTCAGCAGGATCGTCGTGTAGCGGTCCGCGGCCAGCGGCACGAGGGCGAGCAGGACCAGCCAGACCAGCGCGAAGGTCCAGGACGGCACCTGCAGCCGCGGCGCCGGTTCGGCCGCCCGCTGCGCGGCCTGCGGCTTGCCCAGCAGCCCGTAGGGCCGCACGACCAGCACCAGCGCCATGATCAGGAATTCGACCACCAGCGTGAGCTTGGAGAAGGACACCTCGAAGCCGAACCAGGTCACGGTGCCGATGCCGATGCAGAAGGCCTTGGCGACGCCGATGATGATGGCGGCCAGGAACGCGCCGCCGATGCTGCCCAGCCCGCCCACCACCGTGACCACGAAGGCATCGGCGATGATGGCGAGGTCGAGTTCGAGATTGGCCGGCTCGCGCGGAATCTGCAGCGCGCCGCCCAGCCCGGCGAGGACAGAGCCCACGAAGAAGACCGAGGTGAAGAGCTTGGCCTGGTCGACGCCCAGCGCGCCCACCATCTCGCGATCCTGGGTCGCCGCCCGCACCAGCGCGCCCCAGCGCGTGCGCGTGAGCAGCAGCCAGACGAGCCCCAGCACGACGGGGCCGATGGCGATCAGCAGCAGGTCGTAGGCCGGAATCCGCCGCCCCATGATCTCGACCGCCATCGAGAGGCCGGGCGCGCGCGGGCCGACCAGATCCTCGGCGCCCCAGGTGAACAGCGCGATGTCCTTGATCACCAGCACGACGGCGAAGGTCGCCAGCAGCTGGAACAGCTCCGGCGCGCGGTAGATGCGGCGCAGGACCAGCACCTCGATCAAGATGCCGACCAGCCCGACCGCCAGCGCCGACAGGACGACGGCACCCCAGAATCCGAGCGGCGTTCGCCCGAAGAACTCGATCAGCGAATAGGCGCCGTAGAGGCCCAGCATGTAGAGCGAGCCGTGCGCGAAGTTCACGATCCGCGTGACGCCGAAGATCAGCGACAGGCCGGCCGACACCAGGAACAGCGACGCGGCGGCCGCCAGCCCGTTCAGCAGCTGGATGAGGATGGAGGCGAGAGTCATGCGGGGAGCAGCCCGCCGCCCCTTACTCCCGCCCCCGTCATACGGGGGAGGGCTGGGGAAGGGGAAAGCAACGCGAAGGAAGCAGCGACAATCATACAGGTAGCTCTCCCCCTCCGGCCAAAGGCGCTGTAGCCAGCGCCGGGGCCACCTCCCCCGTCAGACGGGGGAGGAAATGAGAGGGACAAAACCAACAGACGGGCTATCAGTTCTTCGGCCGCATCTTCTGGACGTCGGCGTCGCTCGGCAGGGCGTCCTTGCCGTCGACGAAGCGCCAGTTCTTCATGTAGCCCTTGCCGTCCTTCACGCCGATCTGGCCGACATAGGCGCCCATGGTCGACTGATGGTCGATCGGCCGGTACTCGATCATGCCGAAGGGCGTGATCAGTTTCAGGCCGCTCATGGCGGCGACCAGCTTGTCCTGGTCGAGCGAGCCCGCCTTCTTGATCGCCTCGGCCGCGGACATCACCGTTGCATAGCCGACCACCGAGCCCAGCCGCGGATAGTCCTTGAACTTGGCCTGGTAGGCGTTGAGGAACTTCGTGTGCTCCGGCGTCTTGAGTTCGCTCCACGGATAGCCGGTGACGTACCAGCCCTCGGGCGACTCTTCCTTCAGCGGATCGAGATATTCCGGCTCGCCGGCCAGCAGGTTGAAGACCTCGACGCCCTTGAACAGGCCGCGGGTCTGGCCCTCGCGCACGAACTTCGCGAGGTCGGGGCCGAACAGCGAGGAGAAGATCGCGTCGGGCTTGGCGTCGGCCAGGGCCTGCGTCACGGCGCCGGCATCGATCTTGCCCAGCGGCGTCGCCTGCTCGGCGACGAATTCGACGTCGGGCTGCTTCTCCTTAAGCAGCTTCTTGAAGGCGGCGGTCGCCGACTGGCCGTATTCGTAGTTCGGATAGACGATCGCCCAGCGCTTCTTCTTGAGCTTGACGGCATCGGGAATGAGCATCGCCGTCTGCATGTAGGTCGAGGTGCGCAGGCGGAACGTGTAGGCATTGCCCTGGTCCCAGACGATCTTGTCGGTCAGCGGCTCGGCGGCGATGAACAGCACCTTGCGCTGCTTGGCGAAGTCGGCGACGGCGAGACCGACATGCGACGGGAAGGTGCCGATCAGGAAGGCGGCGCCCTCGCGGCTCAGCAATTCCTCGGCGACGCGCACGGCATCGCCGGGATTGCCGTTGTCGTCGCGGCTCACGACCTCGATCTTGCGCCCGAGCACACCGCCCGCGGCATTGACCTCCTCGACCGCCAGCTCGATGCCCTTCTTGTAGGGTTCGAGGAAGGCCGGGAAGACCTTGTAGCTGTTGAGTTCGCCGATCTTGATCGGTGCCTGCGCGGCAGCCGGTCCGACGAGCGACAGCGCCACGAGCGCGGCGGTGCCGGCAAGCAGGCGATTGCGGGTCAGCATGACATCCCCCTCTTCAATAAGTGAAACATTCCCTGTGAACAGACCCTAGCGAGGCCGGCCCCTCTCCCACAAGCGCTCAGTCTGCGAAGCTCGACCGTGCCTGTATTCCCCAATGACCGTCCTGAAGCGTCACGATGTAGATCGTCTCGAAGACGCCGAGCAGCGAGCCATCTTCGCGCCAGCGGCTGAACTTCACCTTGAGATGGACCTTGTCGCGGCCGACATGGATCGGCGTGCGCTCGTCCCACGTGCTGTGATGCCAGCCGTCGCCGGCACGGGCGACGAAATCGCCGAGCTTGTAGTCGCCGTGGTTCGGCCAGACGACCACCTTGCCGCCGGCCAGCCGCACATGCGGGAAATTGCAGGCGTTGTTGACGGCCGGCTCATCATGGCGATTCAGGCCGCCGATATAGTCGTCCATGACCTTCAGGGCGGCAGCGAGCGCGTCGTCGTTCATCGCTGCCTCCTCATCGCTGACCGTCCCCGAGCTTGATCCCGTCCGGCGTGAGGCCGCCGACTCTCGCATGGGGGCGGCCCCCGATCGCGGCGGCGACGATGAACACGATCTCATCCGGACGCGGCCCATCGGGCACGCAGAACTCGATGGCATCGAAGTGGCTGCGCACGTAGGCCGCCGTCACGTGATGCAGCGGAATGTCGATGCGCGTGCCGGCGGTCGCGACCTTCACGGTCGAGGGCACGATCGACTTGGCGCCACCCATCGCATGGCGGATGCCGAAGCCGCTGGGCTGGTGCCACAGCGCGGCATGTTCCAGTTCGCCGTTCAGCCCGACGATGGCGCCCTTGCCATAGGCTTCAAGCTCGGAGCCCTTGGCGCCCAGGATCTTCATCACCCGCTCGGTGAGATCGACCGCGAGCGGCTCCAGCGCCTTCATCATCGGCTGGATGTCGGCCTCGTGGCGACCGGCATAGGGGTTGGCGATGACGCCGCCGACCACCGCCTTGGTCACCGGGCGCGCCAGCACCGGCCCGAAGTCGTGGAGCGTCTCCTCGACCGTCGCCACGTATTTCCGCACGTTCACCAGATCGCTCATCCCGCCTCCGACAGAGCAAGCGGCGTGCCGCCTGTCTCAATTCTCCATTGTCCTTCGAGCGACAGCGCGGCGCTGTCGATCAGGCCGCACAGCCTGAGCCGCCGCGCTTCCGTCAGGCCGCGGTCGAGGGCTGCCTCGACGATCTCCGGCGGCAAGTCACCGACCGCCACCGTTACGGGCAGTTCGCCGAGATCACTGTCCGGATCGAGCAAGCGCGCGGGCCGGCGCTCGATGGCGGAATGGTCGGCATTCACTTCGTTGGCGATCATCGTCGCCCCGGCATCGGCCGCCGCCGCCGTGGCGGCGAGCACGGTCACGGACTCCGCGATACCCAGCGAGAAGGACCGCCCGCCCCGGCCCGAGGTCGCGATGCCACGCACCGGCCGCTCGTGCGTCAACAGCGCCACACCATCGAGCGCCTGCGCGACGATGCCGGCGCGCAAGCTCTGCCCGGGCGTCAGATGGATCGCGATGTCGCCGCCGTCGTTCACATAGGCCTTGGCGAGCGTGCGGCCACGCACCAGCGCCTGCAGCATCTCGTCGGCGACGGCGCCGGCAACGGCAGCCATCGGCGTGATGTAGCGAGCGCGATGTGGCCACACGGCTTCGGCCATGCGCCGCGCCACCGGACCCTGCAGCAGCGGATAGGCCTGGCCCATCGGCCGGCGCAGCACGGTCAGCTCGCCAACCAGGGTCGGCAGGATGTCGCCGAAGCGATCGATGGCCTGCGCATAGGCACGCTCGACCTCGTCCGGCACGCCGAACGCCTCGACGATGAGATCGATCGGCCCGTGCTGCAGATGCAGCCGTCCGTCGGCGAAACGGGCGGCGACGGCGCTCACTCGATCCGCACCTTGTGATGGGCCAGCACGTCTTCCAGGGTGACCGCGCGCGAGGCGTAGCCGCCCAGCGCCGCATAATCGTCGGCCCGCAGCGTGAATTCGATGGGCGCGACCAGCGCCGGTGTCGGCACATAGCCGAAGGATTTCTCCGGCATGCGCGCCACATCGACCATCAGGGTGATGCCGCCGCCCGGCCAGATGAAGGCCGGCGCGCCGCCCAGCGTGACCTTGGTGAGCGTGTCGCGTACCGAGCGCGTGAGCCGCACCGGGTTCTCGGTGACGCCGGCCCGCAGCGAACCACCGGCCCCGGCCATGAACAGCACGGTGCAGAGCGCGGGCTCGCAATTCTCGGCGATGCGCTCGACGACGTGACGCACCGGCGCAGGCATCTCGGCGGGCTGCGGTTTCAAGTCACCGTCGAGCGTGAACCAGGCCGAATGCTCGCCGGTCGTCGAGACCATCAGCAGCTTGAGTCCGGGCCAGGCCTGTTTGGGATCGATCCTATCGATGATCTCCAGCGGGTCGCTGACGTTCGTGCCGCCCCAGCCCATCCCCGGCTCGGCCACCTGGAAGTAACGCCCCGGCGTCGAGCGCCGGCCGCGCACGCGGATGCCGGCCGGCTTCATGTCGAGGAAGACGCCGCCCTGATGCTCGCTCAGCACGCCGGTGATGTGGTCGTCGACCACGATCACCTCGTCGACATGGTCCTTCCATTGCGGCGCGAACATGCCGATCGCCGCCGAGCCGCAGCCGACCCGCATGCGCTCCTCGAGCGTACCGTTCACCACCGGCGGCCGGTCGGCCTGCACGACCACCGTCGAGCCGCCGTCGATGGTGAGTTCGACGGCCTCGCGATTGCACAGCGCCAGCAGCGTGTCGCAGGTGACGACGCCCTCTTTCTTGCTGCCGCCCGTGAGATGGTGGACGCCGCCCAGAGAGAGCATCTGCGAGCCGTACTCCGCGGTGGTGACGTGGCCCACCGCCTCGCCCTTGACCCGCACCGCCGCCTGCTCGGGCCCGAGATAGCGGTCGGTGTCGATCTTCACCTTGACGCCGCAGTAGCTGAAGATCCCCTCGGTCACGACCGTGACCATGTCGACGCCGTCATGCTTCGACGAGACGATGAAGGGCGCGGGCTTGTAGTCGGGATAGGTGGTGGTGGCACCGATGCCGGTGACGAAGGCGCCCTCGCCCTTGCCCAGCTCGCCGCGCCAGGCTTCGCTGCCGTCCACGAACGCGACGCGCGCCAGATCGGGTTTGGCCAGCAGCACCAGCGGATCGACCCGCACCAGTGCGCCATTCTCGTTGGCATAGCGGTCGCAGGCGCCGGCGCGGCCGGGACGGATGCGGCAGAGCACGGGACAGGCGTCGCAACGCACGATGCCCGCGCTGCGTTCGGCCTCCGAGAGCGAGATGTCGTCGCTCATGCCTTGCTCCTTTGCTGGGCGACCATGGCCTCGCGCAGGCGGTGCGGCAGCAGCGGGACGCGATGGGCGCGCACGCCGGTCGCGTGATGGACGGCGCCCAGGATGGCCGGGGCCGTCGGCACCAGCGCCGGCTCGCCGATTCCCTTGGCGCCCGAGGGACCGAGCGGTTCGCGATCCTCGATCAGGAGGCACTCGATCTCGGGAACGTCGCCCACGGTCGGGATGAGATAGTCGTGCAGGTTCTCGGTGCGGCCGGGCAGATATTCCTCCATCAGCGCGAGGCCCAGCCCCTGCGCCACGCCGCCCTGGATCTGGCCCTCGACGAGCGTCGGATTGATCGCCCGGCCGACATCGTGCGCGGCCACGATGCGCAACACCTTCACCGTGCCCAGCTCGATATCGACTTCGACTTCGGCCAGCTGCGCGGCGAAAGCATAGGTCGCATAGGGCACGCCCTGCCCATCGGCATCGAGCGGCGTGGTCGGCGGATCGAAGGTGCCTTCGCCCATCAGCGGACCGGCCGTGGCGAGATCGATGGTCCGCACGTCGGCGCCATCGCGCACCGAGAGCGTTGCGCCCTCGAGCGACAGGATCGCTTGCGGCCCGGCATTGGCCAGCCGCAGGATCTGCTGGCGCAGATCCTGTCCCGCCTTCTCCGCCGCCTTGCCCGACACGAAGGTCTGGCGCGAGGCCGAGGTCTTGCCGGCATCGGCCGTCAGATCGGTATCGCCCGTCACCAGAGTGAATTGCTCAGCGGGAAGACCGACCGCATCGGCGGCGATCTGCACCATGATGGTGTTGCTGCCCTGCCCGATGTCGAGCGCGCCGCTGTAGAGCGTCAGCGTCCCGGCCGGCGATAGCCCCACGCGCATGCGCGAAGGATTCGACATCGAGGTGTTGCCGATCCCGTACCACATGCAGCCGATGCCGATGCCGCGGCGATGCGGACCACCCGTCTCGTTGAACGCCGCGATTTCCTCGTGTGCCTTCCGCCAGTGCGGCCGCAGCGCGTCGAGGCACTCTGCGAGACCGGCGGAGTGCGCGAGCGTCTGGCCGGTCGCCGTCGTGTCGCCGGCGCGCAAAGCGTTGCGATGACGGAACTCCAGCCGGTCGATCCCGAGCCTGTCCGCGAGCTCATCCATCATCGCCTCGTGCGCGATGGCGGCCTGCGGCACGCCGAAACCGCGGAAGGCGCCGGCCGGCGGTCCGTTGCTGAAGTAGGCCTCGCCCCAGGTCCGCACGTTGGGAATGGCGTAAGGCCCCATCGCATGCACCGGCACGCGATTGGCGACGGTCGGCCCCCAGGACGCATAGGCGCCGGTGTCGAACAGGGCCGTCACGTCACAGGACTGGAGCTTGCCCTCGGTATCGCAGCCGAAACGCGCTTTCACGCGCGCCGGATGGCGCTTGGTGCTGGCCGCCATGCTTTCGGGCCGCGTGTAGACCAGCGCGACGGGACGTCCCAGAGTCCAGGCCGCGATGGCGATCAGCGGCTGCACCGAGAGGTCGAGCTTGCCGCCGAAGCCGCCGCCGCAGGCCGTCGGCACGATGCGCACCGCCTCGGGCTTCAGCCGCATCAGGTTGGCGATCTCGTCGCGGTCCATGTACGGCGTCTGGGTGGTGGCGTGGATCTCGATCCGGTCGCCGACCCGGCGCGCCCAGCCGGCCTCGGGTTCGATATAGGCGTGCTCGACGAACGCCGTCTCGAACGTGCCTTCGGCCACGGCCGCGCAGGCCTCGAAGGCAACGGCCACATCGCCGCGCTTCACGCCGCCCTTCAGCAGCAGGTTGCCCGGCCTGTCGGCCTGCACCAGCGGCGCATCCTCCGCCATCGCGGCGTCAACGCCGAAGATCGGCGGCTCGGGCCTCCAGGCGATCGGCACCTCATCGTCGCGGATCGCCAGCACCGCGGCGCGCTCGCCGACCAACGCCACGACCGCCTCGCCGCGGTAGCGGACATGCCCGTCAGCGAGCACCGGCTGATCCTTGATGTCGGGATAGATGCCGTAGCCGTTGAACGGCACGTCCGCAGCCGTCAGCACCGCGGTAAGTCTTCGCCGCAGCGGCTCGAGATCGCCCAGCTCGAAGTGCGCCCGCGCGTGCGGCGAGCGCACGACCCGGATCCACAGCACGTCCGTTGGAATGCCATCGGCGCCGAACACGTCGCGCCCCGTCACCTTGGCCGGCCCGTCGACCCGCACGATTCGCGACCCGACGGCTCCGCCCGCCACCGGTGCACTCGCCGGCGCCGGGGACACGACATCCATCACGGCATCGACGATCTTGCCGTAACCGGTGCAGCGGCAGAGCACGCCGCCCAGAGCGTCCTCGACCTCGGCCCGGCTCGGCTTGCTGTTCCGCCGCACCAGCTCCTGCGCGGCCATCAGCATGCCGGGCGTGCAGATGCCGCACTGGGCCGCGCCATGATCGAGAAATGATTGCTGGAGCGCGGCCATCGCGTCCGGGCCGGTTTCGAGACCTTCGACCGTCTCGACACTCCTTCCCTCGATCTGGCCCATGGCGACAAGGCAGGAGCAGACCTGGCGGCCATCGAGCAGAACCGTGCAGGCGCCGCAGTCGCCCGCGTCGCAGCCAGTCTTGGTTCCGGTAACGCCGAGGTCGTCGCGCAGGGCCGCCGCGAGCCGTGTGACCGGCGCACCATCCCAGCTTGCCGCGCGTCCGTTGAGGGTGAATTCGAGCTTCATGCGGCGACCTTCGACAGGAGGCGCCGCAGCACGGCCAGGGCCGCATCGCCGCGATAGGCCGCGCTGCCGCGGATATCGTCGATCGGCGACAGTGGCGCGAGATGGGACGGCTCGGCCCGTTCGCCGAGTGTCGCGTCGAACGAGGCGCCGATCAGCGCCCGCTCCAGCAGCGGCAGGCGCTGCGCCACCGGCGAACAGGCGCCGACGGCCACGCGGGCGGCAGCGACTTTTCCTTCCGCGACCTCAAGCACGACAGAGGCCATGGCAATGGAGATCACCAGGTATCGCCGCGCGCCCAGTTTCAAAAAAGCGCTCCTCGCCTCGGCGCGCGGGCGCGGCACATGGAGCGCCACGACGAGTTCGGCGGGCTGACGCGCCGTCCTGCGCACGCCGGTGATGAAGGAGGCGAGCGGCAGGCGCCGTGTGCCGTCGCGGTGCGCGAGCTCCACCTCGGCCTCGAGCGCCAGGAGGGGCGGCACGCCATCGGCCGCCGGCGAGGCGTTGCAGACATTTCCCGCGATCGTCCCGCTATTCTGGATCTGCCGGCCGCCGACCTCGCGCGCCGCCTGCTTCAGCCCATCGAACAGAGGCGGCAGCGGCGCTTCGACCAGTTCGCTCCAGGTCGTGGTGGCGCCGAGGCGCCAGCCGACTTCCGTCTCCGAAATGCCGCGCAGGGCGGCAATTCCCGCAATGTCGAGCACGTCTTCAGTAACGGCACGGCCTACCCGCGCCGGATAGAAGTCGGTGCCACCAGCCAGCACCGTGAAAGGTCGGGTCAGTGCCTGGAGAGCCTCTTCAAGGCCTCGGGGTCGGAGATAGTCGCCCATATCGTTCGTGTACGTACGATGACACAGGCTCCGTGCGAGTCAAACGAATGAGTCGGATTCAGATGATTCGCGAGAGAAGATCGAGAAGCTGCTTCTGTTCCTGGGGGGTGAGCGGCTTCAGCGTCTCGCGCGAGACCGCCGGCCCGTTCAGCAGCAGCCGGTTGACCAGCTTCTTGCCCTCGGTCGTCAGGCTGAGCAGCGTGCGGCGCGCATCGCCCGGATCGGGCCGCGAATCGACCAGGCCGCGTTCCTTGAGCCGGCGCACCACGCCCTGCATCGTCGCCTTGTCCATGCCGACGAGACGGCCGAGGAGGTTCTGGGACAGCTCGCCATACTCGTCGAGCTTCGCCATGCTGGAATACTGGGTCGGCGTGATGTTGGGATCGCCGATGCTGCCCTGGAAGATCGCGCTCGCCCGCTGATGGGCGCGGCGCAGCAGATAGCCGATCTGGTCTTCGATGCGATAAGGCCTGGAGGCCGCGCTGCTCGATGCCGCCTTAGGCTCGTGCTGCTTCTTTGCAACGTTGCTTCGCATCGCCCCCCCGGCTCGCTGTCCCTTCGCTACACCGGCACGGCGCATCGCACAACGGTCACATGAAGCGCTTTGTCCGAGTATGGAAAAGGGGGAATTTCCAAGTCTCCTGCAACCCCGCGTTCGCGTGCGCGCCGGGTCTTTCACGGTCACCGGGCATTATCCCAACGGCTTCAAGGATTTCCGCCCACGTTTTGCGGCGCAATGGCAGCAACGATGACGCGCGGGCGGGGCGGTGGCAGTGTGACCGCACCCCATTCGCAACACAGGATATTAAAATGCCCGGCGCGCTCGAAGGCATAAGGATCGTCGACCTGACCAACATCATCCTCGGTCCCTACGGCACGATGCTGCTGGCCGACCAGGGCGCCGACGTCATCAAGGTCGAGGCACCCGAGGGCGATGCGGTGCGTCACATCGGCAAGCCAGGCAAGACGCCCGGCATGGGGCCGACCTATCTCTACGTCAATCGCAACAAGCGCTCGCTGTGCCTCGATCTCAAGAACAAGGACGCGCGCGCGGCCCTGCTCAAGGTCGTGGCGACCGCCGATGCCTTCGTCCATGCCTTGCGGCCCCAGGCCATCGAGGCGCTGGGACTGGGCTACGAGGAGATTCGCAAGGTGAAGCCCGACATCGTCTATGTCGGCGCCTATGGCTATTCGGCCGAAGGTCCTTACGGAAAACTGCCAGCCTACGACGATGCCATCCAGGCCCGCTTCGGCATCGCCGACCTGATGGGCCGAGCGGCCGGCGACGACGTCCCGCGCTACCCGCCGACGATCATCGCCGACAAGACGGTGGGCCTCACCTTCGCCTTCTCGACCCTGTCGGCCCTGATGCACCGTCAGCGCACCGGCGAAGGTCAGTTCGTCGAGGTGCCGATGTTCGAGACCATGTCGGCCTGGCTGATGGTCGAGCATCTGTGGGAGCGGACCTTCAGCGACGAGGGCGAGGTCGGCTACACCCGCCTGCTCGCCCGCACCCGCAAGCCCTACCGCACGCTCGACGGCTGGATGGCGATCCTGCCCTACAACGACAAGCACTGGCGCAACTTCTTCGAGCTGGTCGGCCGTTCGGAGGTGCTGCAGGACCCGCGCTATTCGACCATCAACGCCCGCTCGATGCATATCGGCGACATGTACGCGATGGTCGAGGCGATCGCGCCCTCGAAGACCACCGGGGAATGGGTGAAGCTGCTCGACCAGGCCCAGATTCCCAACGCCCCGGTCTCGAAGCCGGCCGACCTGTTCGAGGACCCTCACCTCGTGTGGCGCAAGCTCTTCAGGAAATATCCGCACCCGTCGGAAGGCGAGATCATGATGGTCGAGCCGCCGATGACCATGAGCCGGACACCGCCTTCCATCCGCACCATGGCCCCGCTCCAGGGGCAGGATTCGCGTGCCGTTCTGGCGGAAGCCGGTGTCAGCGCCACCGAGATCGAGGCGCTGAAGAATTCGGGCGCGCTTATCGAGCCGTAGCTTCGACCGCCAGCTCCGCGGCGGCCAGGTCCTCGAGCGCGGCACCGACCGACTTGAACAGGGTGGTCGAGGTGCGATCGCCGGGAGCGCGGCCAGTTCGCTCGCGGCGTGCCAGTTCGAACAGATCGGCGACGACGGCGGCTTCCGTGATGGCGCCGCTGGCGATGGCCTGTACGACGTCGCCACCTTCCTTCAGGGCGCCGGCGCGGGTGTCGACATAGAGGCGGGCGCGCTGGACCGCTCGGTCGTCGCTCTCGCGCATCTGCGGCGTGTAGGCCCCCACCAGATCGACATGCTGGCCCTCGCGCAGCCAGTCGCCTTCGACCAGAGGCACTTTCGAGAGCGTGGCACAGGAGACGATGTCGGCCTCGTGTACCGCGGCGCGTCGGTCGCTGACGGCCCGCACGGTGACCGGCCGGCCGACCGCCTCCGGGAGCGACGCCGACAGGCTCTCGGCCAGGGCCTCTGCCTGTTTGGCCGTCCGGCCCCAGATCGCCACGTCGCGGATCGGCCGGACCTTGGCGTGCACGCGGATCAGTTCCGGCGCGAGGGCGCCCGTCCCGATCATCAGCAGAGACGCGGCATCGGACCGCGACAGGTAGCGCGAAGCGAGGCCCGAGGCGCAGGCGGTGCGCCGCTTGGTCAGCATCGTACCGTCGAGCAGTGCCAGGGTGGCCCCCGTGCTGCCGTCCAGCAGCAGATATTGGCCGTAGATCGACGGCAGCGAACGCTTGCCGTTGTCGGGGAACACGGTGACGACCTTGACGCCGACGCGGCCGGAGACTCCCCCCGGCTGAGCGGTCGTCCAGGCCGGCATCAACAGGAGCATCGCATCGGAGGAGCCGGCGCCGAGCGGCTCCCGGATCGGATGGTGATGACGCACCGGCATCTCGCAGCCCGCCCGGAACAGCCCGTCGAGCCGGTCGATCAACGCGAGGTCGTCCAGGGCGGCATCGATCTCGGCCGCCGACAGGACCTTCACGAGAAGGGACCCCGCGCGGCGCGCGTGCCGAGCTCGGGTGCCACGAGGGCGCTCTGCCGTTCGAGGGCACGCTGGTCGCGCGGCGCCGGGCCGCTGGGTGCGGCCGGTTGCGACGCCGCCTGGGCAGCGCGCAGGCGCGCGACCTCGCGGTCGAGCCTGGCAGCCTCGCCACCGGCCTCGCGGGCGCGACGGCGGTGATGGCGACCGGCCCACCACCCCATACTGAGCCCGGCGAGGACGCCCAGCATCAGCATGGCGACGACCAGCAGATAGACCGGCATGACGATGATGTGCGGCAACGGCCACAGCGCCAGCTGGACGGTCTGCGTATTGCTGACCGCGACCAGGACACCGATCAGGATGAAGAGCAGGAACAGGGCGCGCGAGAGGATTTTCATGCGGCCCGGAGAATGCCACAGCCCGCCCCCACCACGCGAGCGAACGATCAGGGCAGATTTATCTCTTGTCGTCGTCCGCAGAGTCGGGCGGCAGCAGGCCGGCGGCACGCGCGGCCTCCTTGTTCAGCCGGTCGCGCAGGTCCTTGCCGGTCTTGAAATAGGGCACGCGCTTGGAGGCGACGGAGACCTGCTCGCCGGTGCGCGGGTTGCGGCCGGTGCGCGGATCGCGCTTCTTCACGGAGAAGGCGCCGAAACCGCGCAGCTCGACCCTGTGACCGGACGCCAGCGCCTTGGAAATCTCGTCGAACACGGTCGCGACGATCCGCTCGACATCCCGCTGGTAGAGATGCGGATTCCGGGCCGCCAGACGCGCAATCAGCTCGGACTTGGTCATCGCGTTTCCATGGCGGGCGCTTCAGGCCCAGAGAAATATCGTTAAGTCCTTGATATTAAACCGGATAACGGTGTCGTCAAGCCTAACCCCTTGAAAGCAAAAGAAAAGGCCGACCCTTGCGGGTCGGCCTTGCCGTAAACCATGATGAAACGGCTTACTTCTCGTCGTCGTCGGCCTCGGCCCGTCTCTTCAGAGCCGCGCCCAGAATGTCGCCCAGGCTGGCGCCCGAGTCGGACGAACCGAAGTCGGCCATCGCCTTCTTCTCCTCGTCGAGTTCGCGCGCCTTGACCGACAGCACGACGCGGCGCGAGGCCTTGTCGATGTTGGTAATCTTGGCGTCGAGCTTGTCGCCGATGGCGTAACGGTCGGGACGCTGCTCGGAACGGTCGCGGCTGAGCTCCGTCTTGCGGATGAAGCCCGGGATGCCGTCCTGCACCGTGACGTCGATGCCGTTGTCCTGGATGCCGGCCACGATGACGGTGACCACGTCGCCCTTCTTGGCGACCGCACCCACCTTCTCGAACGGATCGTTGGCCAGCTGCTTGATGCCGAGCGAGATGCGCTCCTTGTCCATGTCGACGTCGAGGACCTTGACCTTGACCTGGTCGCCCTTCTTGAAGTCGCGGATCGCCTCTTCGCCGGCCTTGTCCCAGCTCAGGTCGCTGAGATGGACCATGCCGTCGATGTCGCCGGGCAGGCCCACGAACAGGCCGAACTCGGTGATGTTGCGAACCTCGCCCTCGATCTCGGTACCGGCCGGGTACTGGTCGGCGAAGCTCTCCCACGGGTTGGCCATGCACTGCTTCAGGCCCAGCGAGATGCGGCGCTTGGACATGTCGACGTCCAGCACCATCACTTCGACTTCCTGCGAGGTCGAGACGATCTTGCCGGGGTGCACGTTCTTCTTGGTCCAGCTCATTTCGGAGACGTGGACCAGACCCTCGACGCCCGGCTCCAGTTCGACGAACGCGCCGTAGTCGGTGATGTTGGTGACGCGGCCCTTGAGCTTGAGGCCGACCGGGTACTTGGCACCCGCGCCGTCCCACGGATCGCTCATCAGCTGCTTCATGCCGAGCGAGATGCGCTGCGTCTCGGGGTTGAAGCGGACGACCTGCACCTTGACCTGCTGGCCGATGGTGAGGGCTTCCGAAGGATGGTTGATGCGCTTCCAGGCGATGTCGGTGACATGGAGCAGGCCGTCGACGCCGCCCAGATCCACGAACGCGCCGTAGTCAGTGATGTTCTTGACGACGCCGTCGAGCACCTGGCCCTCCGACAGCGCGCCCATCAGGCGCGTGCGGTCCTCGGCGCGGGTCTCTTCCATGACGGCGCGGCGCGACACGACGATGTTGCCGCGGCGGCGGTCCATCTTGAGGATGGCGAACTGCTGGGCCTGGCCCATCAGCGGGCCGACATCGCGCACCGGGCGCACGTCGACCTGGCTGCCCGGCAGGAAGGCCACGGCGCCCGAGAGGTCGACCGTGAAGCCACCCTTCACGCGGCCGAAAATCGTGCCCATAACGCGTTCCTGGTCGGTGAACGCCTTCTCGAGAACGGTCCAGGCCTCTTCGCGGCGAGCCTTGTCGCGCGACAGGACGGCCTCGCCCTCCTTGTTCTCCATACGGTCGACGAAGATGTCGACCACGTCGCCTTCCTTGATCTCTGGGGCTCCGGTGCCGCCATTGGCGAACTCACGCAGCGCGACGCGGCCCTCGGACTTGAGGCCGACATCCACCACGACGAAATCGTTGGCAATGCGAATGACGCGGCCCTTGACGACCGTGCCTTCGAAGCTCGTCGAACCGCCCAGCGATTCCTCGAGAAGTGCTGCGAACTCGTCGCTCGACGTGTCGTTCGCGGGTCTACGCAGGGCGCTGCCCTTTGCCATATGGAACTCTCCATCATCGATCCCGGGACACGTGCCCCGTCGGCCAACCGGTTAAGTCCGGCGGATCCAGTGCCTTTGAAACACCGACGCAAGGACGACACGTCCCGGCGCAGTCGCCGCTGAAAGTCTTCGATCCGCCGGCGGCGACTTACGGCCCGGAGAATCGAAAGCCCTTGCTCTCCATGAACGCCAAGGCGGCGGCGAAGGCCGCGTCGGCATCCATGTCGCTGGTATCGAGGTGGTAAGCATCGGGTGCGGCTTTAAGAGGTGCAGCCGCCCGTTCGCTGTCGCGACGGTCCCGCTCCGCCATCTCGGCAAGAACGCGCGGCTTTATAGTGTCGACCCCCTTGGCGCGCAACTCCCGGTACCGCCGCTCCGCCCGCGCCTCGGCGCTGGCGGTCACGAATAATTTCACGGGCGCGTGAGGGCAAATCACGGTCCCCACGTCACGCCCGTCGAGCACGGCGCCGGTCGCCTGGGCGGCGAATTTCCGCTGGAAATCCAGCAGGGTGGCCCGAACCTCCGGAATCGCCGCGACTTTCGACGCCGCTTGGCCCGCCACGTCGGTCCGCAGGTCCGGATCCGCCAGATCGGACGGATCGAGGCATCCGGCGATCTCGACCGGCGAGCGACCGGTCCTTTCCGCCTTCAGTCCGACCGCGCGGTAGAGCAGCCCGGTGTCGAGGTGGGGCAGGCCGAAATGCTCGGCCAGCCGGCGGGCGAGCGTGCCCTTGCCGGCGCCCGCGGGCCCATCGATGGCGATGACAGGCTTGTGGGTCACGCGGCCTCGATCCGGGCTCCAAGATCGGCCATCAGCCGCGCGAAGCCCGGAAAACTCGTGTCGATCGGCGAGCCGTCGTCGACGGCGACGCCGTCGCGCGAGGCCAGTCCCAGCACGAGAAAGGCCATGGCGATGCGATGATCGAGGTGCGTGACCACCGTGCCGCCGCCCGCCGGCGCCTCGCCGGTCCCGTGCACGAAGAGCGTATCGGCGCCCATCTCGTGGCGGACGCCGTTGATCGCAAGCCCGGCGGAGACGCTGGCCAGCCGGTCGCTCTCCTTGGCCCGCAGCTCGGCCAGGCCCAGCATGCGCGTGGTGCCGCGGGCACAGGCAGCCGCAACGGCCAGGATCGGATATTCGTCGATCATCGACGGCGCCCGCTCCGGCGGCACCTCGACCCCGCTCAGTTCCCCGCCGCGCACGCGCAGGTCGGCCACCGGTTCGCCGCCGACTTCGCGGGCGTTCTCGACAGTGATGTCGGCGCCCATCTCGCGCAGCGTGTCATAGAGGCCGGCGCGCAGCGGATTGAGCCCGACATTCTCGACCGTCACGTCGCTGCCCGGCCGGATCGCCGCCGCCACGACGGCGAAGGCCGCCGACGAGGGATCGCCCGGCACCACGATGTCGCGCGCCTTGAGTTCGGGCCAGCCGACGACGGTGATGCGCTTGCCCCCGCCCTCCGCCGGCACCACCCTCACCTCGGCGCCGAAATGGCGCAGCATGCGCTCGGTATGGTCGCGGGTGGCCTCGGGTTCGATGACCGTCGTCTCACCCGCGGCATTGAGGCCAGCCAGGAGGATGGCGCTCTTCACCTGGGCCGAGGCGACGGGCAGCCGGTACTCGATCGGCACCATCTCATCTGTACCGACGATGGCGAGCGGCATGCGGCCGCCCTCGCGCGCCTCGAAGCGGGCGCCCATCTGCGACAGCGGCGCGATGACCCGCTGCATCGGCCGGCGGCGCAGCGAGGCATCGCCGGTCATGAAGCTGGTGAAACGATGGCTGGCCAGGATGCCCGACAGCAGGCGGGCCGAGGTCCCGGAATTGCCGAGATCGAGCACATTGTCGGGCTCGCGCGCCCCGCCGACGCCGAATCCGCGCACGCGCCATGCGCCGCCGCCCTCATGATCGACCCTCGCCCCGAGCGCCCGCAGCGCGGCCGCGGTGGCGAGCACGTCCTCGCCTTCCAGCAGGCCGGTGATCTTCGTTTCCCCCAGCGCCAGGGCACCGAACATCAGCGAACGATGGGAAACCGACTTGTCGCCCGGCGCCCGGACACGCCCCTGCAACCGGTCGACGGGACGGGCGATCAGCTTCGCGGGAGCGGCATGGGCGGACAGGGCGGTCTCCACTGCAGAGTTGGGCGGCAGGGGACCTGCAGCGCGCGGCCCTCGTAGCATGCCGGAATTTGGTTTTGACAGGGTGAAAGACGCGTGACATACGCGCTCCCTCGCGGCCCTTTCGGCCGATTCCAGCACATTTGCAGGAGATTTAGCGTGGTCAAAGCGAGCTGGGGCACCAAACGCACCTGCCAGAGCTGTGCAGCGCGCTTCTACGACCTGGGCAAGAGCCCCATCAAGTGCCCCAAGTGCGGGCGCGAACATGACCGCGAGGACTTCGTGAAGGTCCGCCGCGGCCGCGGCGCGGCCGCAGCGACGGCAGCGGCAGCGGCTGCAGCAGCAGCGGCGGCCAAGGCAGCGGCGGCGAAGAAGAAGGTGGACGATCTCGACGGTGACGATCTGCCCGATGTCGACGGCGACGAGGCGCTGGCGGCGGACGATCTGGACGATGACGAGGACGATCTGGAGGTCGAAGTCGAGGTCGAGGTCGACGACAAAGGTGAAGGCGATCGATAGAGCCTGTTGCCAGCGCGCGAGGTAGCAATTATAACCTCGCGCCTTCCCACGGATTTCGGGGCCATAGCTCAGCTGGGAGAGCGCTACAATGGCATTGTAGAGGTCAACGGTTCGATCCCGTTTGGCTCCACCAAGCGGGGGACACAGGCCGCTATATGTCGGTGCTACGGAACGTTGGCTTGAGCCCCAAAAGATGTCTTTGTCGCTCTCACGGCTCCCGTAGGCCGGACCAATACGCGATGGCCTTCCCAGCCCTTTGAAAGTTGAGTGAGTTCGGCGTGCCTGAGCGATTTCACGTAAACATAAAGCACGTCTTCGTCCCCCGCCCGTCCAATGCCGACGGACAGATACCAAGGGAATTTCCGCAGAGTGGCATCCAAGCGAATGGCCGCTTGCTGGAGGCCCATTTCAAACTCCATGTCCATCGACTAGTTGCAGCCCGCCGAATCCGCCTACTGCACACGGCATCGGAACAATCCAAGCATACTCCCCGGAGCTATTGGCCGCAAAAACCAGACCAATGGCCTTCGACCCGTCTTCCGTCACGACCAAGCTCCCAGAGTCGCCCGGAAGTGCAAAAGGATCTGCAGTCGAAGACCTAACTGTCCAGACATCCTTGAACCAAACGACACCCTTAAAGTGCTTCGCCACATAATTCACAGGCATCGGCGTTGGCACCTTCGCCTCCACAATGCCAGACGAGAGACCTGTCGTTCGCCCAAACTTCTTAACAGTCATACTGGACACTGGTTCCGAAACGATACTCGGAGTGTCATACCCATCGGTAGCGTCCCCCTGCCATGAGGTAACCGCGTGATCGTCCGTAAGGACCGCAATAGCTAGATCTGCATCGCATGGATTCACAAAATGGGGGTCGCCGCTCCTCAATTCGTGAATCGCGGAGTGGCGTCCAACTTCTTGAGGCGCTCGCAAGCCCGGGCGCCCGTCTTGACTGCCGGGCGACAGAATGGGTTGGTCCAAGGGGACGTGATTGCAGCCCGCGAACACGTGGTTATTTGAAAGCAGGTAGAGTTTTTGGTCAGTTGCACGACGAACAATTGCGCCGAGTGTGCCAACTGAAGCTTCTGAAGTTGGTCCAGAGGAGCTGCCGCAGCAAATCCGGCCGTTGCGCTCAAAGACATGCCCCCGATTAGTTGCCTTTCCTGCCGCATCCGGTCGCACGCTAATGGCACCGACTCTGTGCACCGCGATGGCAGTGCCACCGATATCTTTCGGAAGTGCCTTAATGTTCCGGGCGGAGCCGTGTGTCAGGTAAACGTGGACTTTTGGATTCTCAGTCCCCTCCTCATAGCCAACCGCCTGCACGGCCAGACCGCCATATTCCACTTGTTGAGTAAAATCCTCAAAGGCTTCAACGGTTCCCGCAGCTACAGCGCCCGGCATCTTAAGTTCAACGGGACCCGACGAAGCGAAGTAACGCCCTTCACGAAGGAACTCAAAGGCGAGCCGCTTAGCAATTGTCTCTGCTTCGGACATTTTTGAAAGCCCCCCCCCTAGACGCCAAATCTGAACCGATGCCCGAGAAAATTGCAACATCCCTTCGACCATGGCGCGTGGCGCGAATCACGCTTTCTGCCCTCACCGCAAGGCCGCGAACCGTCCATCCCCAAGCGCCCGGGCATGCCCCAGAGCAGCGAGCGTGGCCAAGGTAGATTCGATTCTCGCCTTGGGCGCGCGCTGATAGCGCTTCGCTACGTCAGCCACGTTGAGCGGCTGAGCTTCGGCCGCCAGGACGCGGCGAACGGATAGCACCTGCTCCGACAGTTCCGCTGGCCAAGAGCTGCGCTGGCGTTTCGCCTCGGGGGCCGCCAAATCGAGTTGAGCCGCCTTCGCCTTCCGCACGACGGACGTTTGAAACTCCGGCCGTAGCCAGATCACCTCGCCTCGCATTTCGGCCTCTGAGCGCGCCCGGTTGAGCGCGGCCAGCCGGGTCAGCGTTTCCTCTTCCGACAGGTGCGCCGGCCAGCCGTAGGCGTCGGACACTGCCGCATCGAGGTCGTCGTGCAAGGCTCGCAGTATAGCGACCTGTCCCTGCTCGTGGATCGCCCGGTCTTTAGCAGTCATCGGCAATCCGGCACGCTCGATCTCCAGCACGTTGTAGAGGCCGGTCAAGGTCAGTTCCGAGCTGACGGCCAGCCGCGACCTGCGGTGCTGGTCGATCTCTTCGGCCAATTGCCGAATGCGAGCTTGCTGCGCTGGCGTAGCCGCCGGGAATGGGAACGGATCGAAGCACGTGGTCTTAGTGTAAATCGGACGATCTTCAAGCGTCCCGCCTGCCTGTAGTGCCCACCTCACGTGAATGGCACTCGATAGGACGCCAAGGAAATAGGCATCATCTAGTGCGAAGCATATAAGCCGATTATCCGGCAACGTCTCCGCATCGAGAAACTGGAAAGCGCGATGTTTCGCGGTTTCAACCGTCGCAATGTAGCGCGGCAGGCCAGCGAGTGCCTTGCGCAATTCTCGACGTGGTTCACCATACAGCCACCAATAGCGCCGGTAGGTTTCGCGCGCATTCTCGTCTCGCTCTGGTTTCACATGATCGCGGACATGCTGATAGACTCCAGGAAATTGCCTTCTGACTTCGTCTTCATCTAAGCCAAACAGGTCAATGACCATCACACCTCGCGGTCGCGAGGTAAGATCCCTGCCATTGCGATAGGGCCGGATGAACTTCTCCAGCCCAGGCGTCCGACCCAAGCCAAGCGTCTCAGCTTGCGACGGCGTGACGATGAATCCCGCGCCATGAAGCTTGACCCCCGGGCTACAGAGCGCTTCGTTCGAAAGAAGGGGCGTGGCGCTGGCCACGTCGGCGCCGATGCGGAGGTCTGCAAGGATCGGCCCGTTTTGCTCGCGCAACGTCACTTCTACTTCGCCATCCCGGCCGGCGCGTTCCTCGATCACGGTCAACAGGCGGCCGTCATGCTTGCCCGCGTCTGCAACCGTCATGGCGATACGGACCGCAGCGTTGCCCGCGCCATCGACCCACGGATGATCGGGTATGGCGAAAACAATCGACACCGGGCGCCGTGCCGCTAGGGCCGCCTGCACCACGCGCCGGGCGAAAACCTGATGCATTGAGTTGGTCGTGATGAAACCGAATCGCCGTGCCTTGCCACGTGCGACCAGATCGGCCGCCTTGTGCCACCAGTACATGACGATATCGGCCGCTTGCGGAAGATCGGGATAGGCCGCCCAAAGGGCTTCGGCCTTGCCGCTACCGAACTCCGCCCGGAAGTCCTTTCCGGCCACAAAAGGGGGATTGCCGACGATGTAGTCCGCCTCCGGCCATTTCGCCGCCGTGGGTTTTATGTACCGCGTCACCTCGATGCGCGCTTCATCATCCGGGATCTTCTCGCCCGTTACCGGATGAGTCTTGAACGTCTTGCCGTCCCAGACGCTACGAGCTTGCCCATTCGTGTCGCGAACGATCTCGACGGAATCATATTCCAGCAAAGCGTCACGGCACTCGATGTTGCGGAAGTTGCGCAAGATTGGTTCTGCAGGCGCGGTCTTGCCGTGCGTCCGGTAGTGCCATTGCAGATATCCGATCCAGAGCACCATTTCCGCGACCGCCTGAGCACGCGGATTGAGCTCGATCCCGAGAAACTGGTGCGGATCGACGGAGAAGCCGGCACCGCCTAGCGTCTCCTGCGCTTCTCCCAAATCCCGCAGGAGGTCGATCACCTCGCCTTCGAGGCGCTTCATATGCTCCAGTGTAACGTAGAGAAAATTTCCCGATCCGCAGGCAGGGTCGAGGATCCGCAAGTCACAAAGGCGCTTGTGGAAAGCTCGAATCTCAGCGCGCGCCTTCTCCAGATCGCCACCCGTCGCGAGTTGGACGGCCGCACCCTTGGCCGCTTCCCACTGTTCGCGGATCGGCTCCATGACGGTGGGCAGGATCAGCCTTTCGACGTAGGCGCGCGGCGTGAAATGTGCGCCCAATCTCCCGCGTTCGTCTCGATCCAGCGCCCGCTCAAGCAATGTGCCGAAGATTGCAGGCTCCACCTGCGACCAGTCGCGCTCCGCCGCATCAATCAACAGCCCGAGTTGAAGGCCGTTCACTGGCAGGGCCTCAATGCCGCCCTTGGCTCCCGAAGCGAACAAGCCGCCGTTGAAGCGGCGAAGATCGCTCCGCAGGGCCGGAGAGAAACTGCCGGTATCCATCGCCCGCCAGAGGTCTTCCGCCATCGGCTTAAAGCGCTCCGGCGTGCCCCGCATATCCTTCAGCAGATCAGTGAAGACCGCTTCCCCCGGAAGCAGGCCAACGCTTTGGGCAAACATGGTGAAGAGGCAGCGCGTGAGAAAGCGCGCAACGGAAGCCGGTGCATGGCCGGCAGCCTCTAGAGATTTCGCCAGCTCCGCCAGATAGGCGGCAACTTCGCGCGTAACCTTGGCCTTTTCGTGTGCCGGATCCAGTGCGAGAGGATCGCTCCAGACGCTACGCAGGCGGTCGCGGATGGCTGGGTCGGTCAGTGCCTCGATGGGAATGCGGAAACCATTGGCATCGGGAAACTGCGTGTAGTGCTTGCCCGTTCCGGAAAAATCCGCGAACAGCTCGAAACAGTGGCCCACGTCGCAGACGATCAGGAACGGTGGCCAGCCCTCTTCCGTCGGCAGCGCCTTGGCGTAGGCTTCAGCCTGCCCGCGCGCCCGCAGCATCAAGTCACTCCAGCGTGCGGTGCCCCTTACTGCTGCCGTCTTTCTCTTGCCACCAGCGCCGCCGGGAGGTGTCAGATCGAATAGCGCCGGCTCTTCGGCCGCCATGCCCTGTTTCGCCTCCAGCACGAAGCAATGCCGCTTGTAGAGGTCGATCCGGCCCGTCGAGTTGCTGCCATCCGGATGATGAAAGGTAACCGAGCGCTCGAAAACGTATTCATCGCGGGTCGGATCGTTTGTGCTGCCGTGGGGCGGCTCCAGCCCCAGGATGCCGCAAAGCTCGGTCAAGAAGGGCTGGAAATTCGCCCGCTCCGACGCTCCGCTGGCTTTCCAACGGGCGACGAACGCCGCGACTGGATGGTTATCCCCGCCTTGCTGGGCCTTCGCCGCCATTCAGTATCCCCCCTGGGCGCACGGTGCCCAAAACTACGCTTGAGGGGAAGCCCGGCGAGTGTCGAGCGGGTTTCGGCGGACCGGCGCCCGTGCAATATTGGAAGCAAGGCAACCGTACGCAACCGCGGACAGCGCCCTGCTGACGTGATCTGATCGCCGCAATGCAGGCCGCGCGGCCTTTACGAAACCGCCGGGTAACACCGAGAAAAAAATGCTTAAGCCTACTCTTGGCGGTGCAGCTGCATTTTGTGTTCTTTTCATTACCTTGGGCTTCCTCCTGCCTGGGCCAACATGTAGGGACGGCTGGATCTCCTCTTCCATCGGCCGGACAGGTGCGTGCTCTCATCACGGCGGGGTCGATCGTTCCATTGGCGAGCTTCGTTTCTGGCTCAGCATCGGCGCGGCGCTTGCTGCGGGATTCTATGTGCATCATCGACAGAACGTGCGGCACACCACTAAACTTACCCCGCCGCCTAGCCCATCTCGGCCTGCCAGGCGCCCCCGAATCTCGTGCCCTAAGTGCTGGAGCCTAATTGCCAAATACGAAAAACCGGGTGGTCTCCAACTTTGGGAGTGCTGCAATCCGACCTGCGGTTGGAAATCCGAATCCAGCAGCTTGGGAACTTAGACTGAGACAGTGCCGGAAGCGCGCCGGGCTAGGCTAGTTGGTGACCAATGCCGAATCTGGCCGCCATCGCCCGCATAGAATGCTCCACCAGACGGTCATGCTCTCCAGAGAGCCGCCAGAACGTCCGCCACCGCATCCCCTTCGGCTTGGACCCGCGCCCGTTGAGGATACCGACTTCCCAGCCCAGGCGCTCCCTGAGCCTGCCCGCCTTTCGCGCGGCACGGTCGCCCGCATCCTCCCGGGCGCTTTCGTAGGCCAGTCTGTGGCAATGTCGGCAAGCGAAGATCCCCCCTCCGTACAAGATCGCCACGCGCCGGCCGCAGCCCGTGGCAGGGCATAGGAACCAAGGGCGAGAGCCCCCCAGGTTGCAGGCGGTCCGGACGATCCGCACCGGATATTCTTCATCGCGCCACTCTCCCCCAGCGGGCTGGCGCCGATAGCTCAGGACCACGAAATCCGCCTCGGATCGCATGTTGATCGATCCCACGACCCGCGCGCCTCGTCGCCACGTCCACACTGTACGGTAGCCGGGCCGGAGCATTCCCTCGCGTGCCCAGCGCCGCACGTCGAGACTTCGATAATCGTCGGTCGTGGATTTCGTCCCGTAGCGCCAACGGTTTCCGCTGCCAGATCCGCCCATTGGATTATCCCGTAATCATTTGGCTAACTGCATCGAAACTCAACGCGGCGCGCGGGAGAGAAGGCGGACGAGTCCATCGGCCCAGGCTGCATCGAAGCGGTCGTTGTAAGCGTCGAGTTTCGATGCCTTCCGCTCATAGGTCGCCCACCGCATCCATTTCGGCTTGGGGGGCGCACCGTCCATCCAGTGTCCTCCGCCCCCGAGCGCGGCATGGAGCTTTTGCGCCTGAAGCTGGGCGCGACCCCTGCGGTCTTCCCGCTGTGAGGCGTAGCCCAGCCCATACGCATGCCGGCTCCAGAATTGATGGCCACCCAGGGGCAGCCGGAGGCAGACGGCGCGGCGGCCCGTTCGGGGGCACCGGAACCACCATCGCACCCCTCCAAAGGGCTGCGGCGTCGTTTCGAGGCGCACCTTGTAGCGCTCCCGCGTGGCGGCCGAAGTCCGACGGGCATGGTCCAACTCGAGAAACGGAGAATAGCGATCCGTCGTATCGATAGTGATCGCCAAGGGAAACTCCGAGCCATCGCACCGGTAAGTGATCGTTGCCTCACAGCGGAGGCCGAAGCGCATACCGATACCCGCGAAAGACCGCGTGCGAAGAGATATCGAAGCCGTGCTTTCATAGCTGGCCCTGCCACTTCGGCCGGATCCAGGCCCACCCATTTTCGCCCCTCCGATTTTCCTAAAACATGTGCCTAACTTGCCTGGTGTTTTCCAATTTCAGGAAAACATTTCGTCCCGACCCAAGCAGCAAGCTGCATGACTCTGGACTGGAGAAGACAGGCCATCGCGAGCGCGCGCCGCTTGGCTTTGGGGCAGGCCCCGCGCCGCGCTCTCGCTCCTCTTCGGGCCTTCTCATCCTCACCCCATACCCAGTGGTTATATTAGCGGTCGGCAACAGAACCGATGCAGGGCGCTCCAAGGCCCCTGACGGGTTCCGTAGCCGAACCATACAAGGGCGCTCGGTCCTGAAAGCGATCCGTCGCGCAGTGCGACGGTTCGGTCCGGGAACCGCCTTTTGCTTTGCGGTTCGGTTTCAGAACCGTACCGGGCTGCCACTGTCTCCAGGCATTTGTTGGCGGGTTTCCATCAACGCCCTTGTCCGTCACAGCCCAGGTCGAGGCCAGTCGGCCGTACCACTGTCCTTTGCGCGTACAGACGACGAACCCTTTTTCGACCAGCTCGGCGAACGCGGCGAGCGCGGTTGCCTTGCCCATGTGCAGCAGGCGGGCCGCTTCCTCAAGACTGAGGGCGAGCTTCCCGTTGTTGTGGCCATGAAAGCGGCAACGCAACTCGATAAACACCTTCACGGCGGAGCCTCCTAGCGAGCGCCACGCCGGGCTCTGCAGCATCGGGTAGGAGAGGGGGGCGTATTGCTCCACCTTCTCCCTGACGCCCTTACGGCTCCGGCGCGCCCTATACGACATTGCCGACCGACCCGCCGGCTGCAGCCGCCCACGTCGTTCCCGCCTCGCTGAGCCGGAGCATGTTCAGCCCCCGCGATCATCGCTCGTGGAAGTGCGCAACGGCCCCAGTCGCCTTACGGCCCAAGCGTCAAGGCCATCGCGAGGATAGAGAGGGATCCGACCAGCACGATATGCGGGCGGGGCATCCGACCTGAGGCAATGCCATTTCGCCAGGGTGGAGGCCTGCACGGGGATGCCATGCACCTCGCGGAGATAGCGCGCGGCCTCTGCTCTGCGTAGCTTCGACGGCCAGATTTGACCGTGGCTTGCGGCGCTCGGAGCCGAGACTTCGGCAATGTCAGGTGAAACGGTCATTGTTGCCTCACAGAAGTGCCGGGCAACCCCCGGCTCGTGCTGGCAATTTCGGCCAATGCCCTTCGCTGAATAACCGGAAATGCTGGGGAGCTAGTTTCTGGCCTTTCCGGCCTCCGTCAGCGCTTGGAAAATGGCGCTAACCTTTTCCCTGATCTGGGACTCGGCGGGCTGGTCTCCCGTCGTTGCCATGAACCAATCGGCGAGGGTCGATTCCAGCTTAGCCTGAGTCTGAGGAAGGCCTGCCTTCATCAATGAAAGGCGAATGACCTCTCTGTGCATCGCATCCCAGTCCCACTTGGGTGGTCGGCCGATTGGACGTGAAGTCGACGACGGGCGCTTCTGTGCCATCCCAGCATTTTCGACGTTGCCGGCGCTGCCCCATCTTGCCTGTGCGATTGCAATTTTTCGCTCTTGTTCGGGATCGGGCCGATTCTCCAAGACCACCCCCGGAAATGCTTCTCCGAAAGCGCCTAGGAACGGCACCAGATCGAACCAGTCGCCAAATTCAGAACTCGGGTGAAGTTCCACTCCCCAGTCTTCGAACCAATCCCAAACCTGGTCGAACTGCCAGCCCGCAAACGCTCTCTGCCTCAGCGCTCGCACGGCCTCCTCTCGGTCGATCCATCGTGGAATGCGGTCGATCCTGACTTGCATATCTGGTTCCGGAAACGGTGCTCCGCTGGCTTCATCAGCGTAGTGCAACACGGCCAGGATCCATCGCTCGCGAGCCGTGAGACTCTTCACATACTCTGCGCCAAAAAAAGCCCGGCCCACCTGGTCACAGGCCCACCAATAGGAAACGTACTTGTCATCAGGATATTCCGGCATGGCGCATCCGCTTTGGCGCTTCCGCAGATAAGGTCGGCGCGGCGGTCCCGTGCGGACGGGATCTTCGGCGGCCAAACCTAGCCGCGCCAGTTGCGAGCCTACCAGTCGCCCGCACCTACTGCGATTGCCCCGCCCCTTTTCCCATTGCCGCTGAGCCCGCCCCATGCTGACGGGAGGTCGCTAACTACTCGTCCTTATCGGGCCGCTCTATGGGAAGGACTGCGAAGATTGCTGCCAACCTTGCCTCAGTCGCCGCCTTGGCTTCCTCGGTCGGTTTGGGGAGCCGCGTCCCCGCCGGCCGGAGCATCACTTTCCCCGTGATCTCGCTAACATCAGCGCGGCGGCGGCGCCGTTGGCCGGGGTCTTGGGGGCTTCGCATTCCAAGAGCATTTGCCACACGCTCCGGCACTGCAAGTGCCAATGCCAATCGGCTCTGAATTATCGCATAACATGCATTATGGAATATATTTTCGTGTTATTTTTCAATGCATTAGAGATTTTTCAGGATTATTGTCCGGACCGTTCGGCAATCGTGGTTAGCGTCTGCTCCACGGTGCCCTATAGGAACAGCGGCTGCAGAGTCTTGGGGCGCGGCTTCGCACTGGGCGAGATAGGGCACCCCCTTGGCAGGCCACGTCGCTTGGGCGGCCGATTGAGAGTCGCGCACCTGATAGCCTAGGTAGATTACCGAGCGGACGTGACCGAGATCTGTCGACCCTTCTCGTCATAAGTGTAAATCATCGTACCGCGCTTAACGCTCACGCTTCCACCGGTGTAGCCGTGAAGGACCCCGTTGTGGACGCTGAGCTGCCTCCCCTTCGCGTCATATACGTACACCATCGTGCCTTTTTGGACTGCAGTTGCAATAGCCACCGACTCCCCCCCCCTTTTTGCTCCTGCTACCATAGCGCGATTTTCCGCAAGGCTCAAAGCCAAGCGGCGGGACTTGGTGGCAATCGCTGAGACATCGAGGCTTGCCGACTTTGCCCCCCCTTCCAATCTATGCGGTACAGGTCGGCTTGCCAAAGCAGGCGCGGCTGGGCGTCCCTTGTGGACCGCTTACTGCATCACTGGCGCGCCTAAGCCCATTCGCCCGAATTACTATGACCAACGCGAAACTGCGCGTTTCCCCAGCAAGGTTAAATCTAGGACAGGCCTACTGCCCGTTACTGCCCAATTTCACCACGTTGTCCCCACCACTTCCGCCCGTCAGCGCTCGCGCCAGTCGCCGGGCAGTCCGATCCGCCACGGCCCGCACCGGATCAAGCTGCAGGTGGGCATACCGCTGGGTCGTCGACGCCTGCGTATGACCCAGCACCTTGCCTACTAGGTAGAGCGAATCCCCGTCAGCGACCGCGAAGCTGGCGAAGCCATGGCGAAGATCGTGCAGCCGCACCCCCTCTAGCCCGGCCAGCGCGACAAGCTTGCGCCAGATCGCCGGCACCCCCAGGTGATAGCCCTTCCCCCTCGCGGCCGGAAAAACCCATGTCGAGGCGGCGGAGCGCGGCAACTTCGCCAGCACGTCCAGCGCAGGCGCCCCCAGCGGGATGATCTTCGCCCCGGTCTTGGAATCGGGGAGCCGCAGCGCCCCCCGCTCGAAATCGACGTAATCCCAGCGCAGCGAGGCAATTTCGGTCCGTCGCGCCCCGGTCAGGATCAGCAGGCGGACGATGGCCAGACTGTTGCCATTGGCCCCCTGCCGCTCAAGCGTGGCCATTGCTTCGCCAAGCCTCGCCAACTCCTCCCCGGACAGGAAGCGCTCGCGCTTGGTCAGCTTGTTGAGGCGCACGCCCTTGGCCGGGTTGTCGGCCCGCATCCCCCGCGCCACGGCCCAGGCCAGCATGCCAGCCAGCACAACCGTCGCCCGCCATGCCGTGCCGGAACCGCCCCGGACACGTACCCGCCCCCGCTTCCGGGCGCCCTTGCCCTCCGCCTTGGTCTTGCCGTCCGTTACGGCTCGCTGAAACCGCTGCACGTCGGCCGTCGTCACCGATGACAGGGATTTGCTGCCCAGGATCGGCACGACATGGCGGCGGAGGTTGCTGGCGTCGATTTCCCAGCTGGACGCCTTCTTGGTCGGCTTGTCGGCCGGGCCGTCCGCCAGATACCGCTCGACCAGCTGGGCGATGGTCAGGTCCGCTCGCTCGGCGTGGCGGTCCGCCGATGGATCCTCGCCCTTGGAAGCGTCCGCCAGGGCGTTCCGGGCCAGCTGGCGGGCTTCCTCGGGGGTCAGCACCCCTACCTTGCCCAAGGCCAGCTTTCGCGTCCTGCCAGCCTTGTTCCGGTACTGGACGACCCAGGTCAGAACGCCGGACGGCTTGGCCCTCAATCCGAAGCCCTTAAGGTCGCTATCCCGATAGAGCGTGTCGACCGTGACGGGCTTCAGCGCGTCGACAAATCGCTTCGTGAGCTTGGGCAAGGCAGCCTCCGCAAAGAGCTGCCCCGAAGGTCCCCGCCGAGAAAGCGCGGGGACACTCGGGAAAACCTGCCGAAGTTACAATGGCATTGTAGAGGTCAACGGTTCGATCCCGTTTGGCTCCACCAAATCGACAAGGGCCTGACCGGAAACGGTCAGGCCCTTTGTTTTTGGGAAGACTGTCGGATCTTCCTCGTCTTGATGGGGATCGCTGGTCCTCAGGTCGCCGTAAAAGCTTGTGCCTGGAACTTCGGCGATGCGGTCAGCCTATCGATCCAGCCGTCGTCTTCCTCATATCCGAGCATCTCCAAGGCGTCGGGAAAGCGGTGCTGGAAAGCCCGTGCCAGTTCCGGAGTGAACTCGCTCTTCCACTGCGCGGCCTCGCCAGAACGCGCGTGACGCCGATTGGACCTGGAAGCCTGGCCGAACAGGCTGTGCTCCCAGAAGCATTTCTCACTCACGTCCAGCTCGGCCTCTTCGAATCCCAGGAAGGATGCAGCCTGCCGCCAGACCGAGAGTGAACGGTCACTCCACAGATCTTCGTACCGGAGCTCCCAGCAGTTCGGCCTGTCGTATTGCCAGTCCAGCATGGCCTCTATGGTGCTGCCGGTCGCGCTCTCCAACTCGAACAGATACTGCTCGTGGACCGTGGCGAGCGAATTGAGCCGTTGTTGATACGACGCCTGGTTGTTGCCGGGTATCGTCTCGTGAAGCCACGGCTCGTCTGCTTTCTTGTGGTAGTGCATGGCCGAAATGAGGACATCGCGCGGGTCGCGAATGAGGTGAAGAATCCTGACGTCTTCCCGGCGAAGCGCGCTGGCATGCCGCGCAAATATCGAGCTGTGGTTCAGAAGAATGAAGGGCGTCTTCAGAACGTGATCGAGCCGCCCATACTGCGACCAGAAGTCGATGTAATGCGCGCCCAGCCTGCGCGCGATCGCCTTGAAAACCGTGGACATCCAGACCGTGCCGGTCTTGTGATGCGTCGCAACCACAACGTTCTGCTTCACGCCATCCCTCCCGGCCCAAGCGCAGAGTCTACGCCGCTTCCACCAGCGAATGCCATGCCAGGATGGGGCGGCAACCGTCGCCCGGCGAGCGCCCCTGCCCGACCTCCCCAGGCAGCGGCACACCAGTCGAATCGACTAGGCGCTACGCCTGTTTCCAGCAACCGCTCGCAGCGGCACCGATAGCGGCGACGACTGGAAGTACGCCGCGTCCACGCCCATCGATGCCAGCAAAGCCAAGGCTTTGCCCCGCAGGCTCGGATCGATGGCGGCCCTGACCGCCGTCTCCGGCGCTGACGATCTCGTAGCCTTGCGGCTGCGGCGGGAGCCCGTCAGGCTTCGCCCGACCTCCTTTTCGATTGCCGCGATGTGCTCGCGCCGAGACAGGTTGACGACGGCGTCGATCAGCCCCGAATCCCAGTGATCGAGATTCAGGTGCGCCAGGACGGAAGACAGGACGCGAACCGGCTCCACTCGCAGCGCGTCCTCCGGCACGATTTGGACGGAGCCCGGCACAGCCTGCGCCATCGCCTGATAGGACATCATCATTTTGGCGAAGGAAGGCAGCGCATGCTTGAACAGGTAATCGTGGAACGGCCAATCCACGTCTTGCCGTTCGCCCAGTCGACTATAGGGAGGACGAACTTGGCTCTGCCACAGGCCGAAACTGGCCACGGCCTTCTCGATCGGATCGCCGTAGACCAGAACCATGCGCTGTCGGGGGTCCGTCCAGGCGGCGGCATCCACATCACCCACAGACACCGGCACAAACGCGTGGGGCGCCAGGTCGACAGGCACGTGGGCGTAATTCATTCCGTCATGGAGATAATCGTCGCCGGGCGCAGAAAACGGTGTGCTCGCCCACCAGTCAAACTCCGAAGAAATTCTGTTGAACCCGGGGCAGACCGTATGTCCGATGAACAGGTGGCGAGATGGTAAGAGATCGGGCGCCCAAAGCAGCGGTCCCCCGCTCATATGGTCGAAGTTGAACGACGGACCGGCAGGATTGCCAATACACCGCCCGCTCAGCCGGTCGATGACATGGCCACCTTGCTGGAGGTGCGACAGGAACGCGAAGGTAAAGCGCACAAACCAGACATCTGAACCGGGAATACAGCCCACCACGGGAAGAAGCCTGACAGGACGACGTGCCGGCGGCAGGAAAGCTCGCAGAAACCGTTCAAACATCTACACCCGACCGCTGGTTGTCAGAGGTCCAATTATTGCAGGATGTCGGCCACGGTGCGAGTAGCGGCGCAATCCAGCGAGGGAACCGCGCCGTTCTTTTTTCCACCCGCAATCCCGGTGCTCGTCCTCAGCGATCGCGATGTTCGGGCATCGCCTTCAACTGGTCCTTGGTCCAGCTCGTCACCGCATGGACATCGCCGTCCTCATCCCGCATGAAATCGAGGTCGCCGACCGACACGCCGACGGGCTTGGCGCCGATGCCGAGGAACCCGCCGACATCGATCACGATCTGGGCGGCCGGCCCGGCACCATGGAGATGGGCGACCGTGCCGATCTTCTCGTCGCCGGGACCGTAGATTGTGGCGCCGGTGAGGATTTCCGCCGTCAGCTCGTTGCCCGCCAGGCGGACATGGTTGGTATGGTCCATTGTTCGGTCCTCATCTTGGAGAGTCAGGACCTCGCTAACCCGCCAACCGGTCGAGCGTTGCCAGGCTGGTCGCATGCCTCAGCGATCCGCCATCTTCGAGAGCAGCCGCCGATCGATGAGTTCGCGCATCACGAGGTCGGCAACCACGCGATTGCCCTCGGCCGAATGGTGATCGGACCGGTAGAGCGCATCGGCGCCGCGGGAGTCGACCGCCGCCTTCAGCGTGTCGGAAAGGTCGAAGGCAATGAGTCCCGCCGAAGCGGCGCAGCCCAGCACGCGGCGCATGGCCCGATGATCCGCCGTCCCATGAGGGCCCCTGTCGCTCCAGTACCCCCGACTGTATTGCGCCATCACGACGACGGGCACGCCGAGTGCCGCGAGCCTCGGCATCAGCCGACAGGCAATCGTCTCGCCGGTGCCGCGGGGCACGGCCGGGACCTCGGTGAAGTACCAGCCCTGCTGGATGCCGAGACGCTCCACCAGAAGGTCGGCCAGCGCCGACCATCCCAGCCACTCCGCCACCGCCGGCAAGCGGACCGGGGCACCCGGCCTGCCCGGGACGGGCACGTTGCTGAGATCGAGCCTTCCGTCCTTCAGGGCGAAATAGGGCTTCTCGCGGCTCCAGGCGACCTTCAGTTCGGTGCGCCGGATGTCGCCGGGCGTGAAGCTCGCGATGACGAACAGCGGCTTCACCCTGGGCACGAGCTGCTCCGTGGCAAGTACCATCTGGTCGAACGCATAGCCGCTGACCCCGGCGTTCACCACCTTCCGCCCAATCATGTCCTGCAGATAGGCGGGCCAGGCCTCGTCATCCTTCACCTCGTCGCCCTTGGCGAAAGACGAGCCGGTGACGAGGATGGCAGGCTCCGCGAGCGATGCCTGTGCGGAGGCGCGGCGAAAGCCGGCAGCATCGGAATTGTAGGTTTTCGACACGCAGTTCGCCGGCGACGTCCAGCCGATCGACTCACTATAGGCGTACTGGCACCTTTCGCCGCCAGGGCCGGTTCCCATGCGCTGGTGAGCCAGGTTGGGCCAGGTCACGAGCCCTTCAGGCCCCCACCGCACCAGCCGGTAACCGACTTCCAACAGCGCGAGGGACACCAGGACCGATGCGGTCACCAAGACGATGCGCGCCACCCAATCTGTCGTTTTCGAACGGAGCTCTCGCTCGCCTTTCGGGGCAGCGGCAGCTGCCTCTCGATCGACGTTCATGCCTCACCTCCCGGAACGGCCTGAATACCATCCGGGCGCGGGGAGGGGGAATGGGACGGTGCGTCGGGGGAGGTGCGCGCGAGGGGCGAAATGCCGCGAAAAGGCCGCTCTTCGTCAGGAAGTGGACGGAAAGGCCAATCGCGCGGCCGCCTTCGCGAGCGCCCCGTCGGACGCCTCGAGCTGATCCATGATCGAGAAGTGATTGAGGCCCGCAAGCGGCAGCACTTCGCTCGGCAAGTCCGACGCGCGGCGGGCCTCGTGATAGGCGACGGACTGGCGCTGGAGTTCCGGGAGCTCGGCCGTACCGTAAGCCAGGACGACCGGCGCGCTCTTTTTCGGCAGATGCAGGAGCGGGCTCGTTCGGGCCGCCTCCTCCGCCGTGAGGTTCAGCTTTTCGTTGAGGTAGTTCAGCCGGCAGGGCTCGACGTCGTAGATGCCACTGATGGCGAGGCCGGCATCGACCTCGTCCATGGCCAGCGTCGTCGCCGTCAGGTGACCGCCGGCCGACCAGCCGGATACGACCAGCCGATCCTGCGCCACACCGTGACGCGGTCCTTCGCGACGCAGCCAGCGTACCGCGTCGGCGATTTCCTCGACGATGGCCGAGAGCGTGGCCTCGGGCGCCAGCGTGTAGCCGAGGAACGCGACGTCCATGCCGTTCGCGAGCGGGCCCTCGGCCATGCAGGCGAAGATCTCCTTGCTGTTGCGCTGCCAGTAGCCGCCGTGGATGAAGGCGAACAGCGGCGCCCTGGCGCGGCCGCAGCGGTACAGGTCGAGCTTGTTGCGGGGTCGCGGGCCGTAGGCGAGGTCCAGGCCCTCGGGGTGGAGCGCCCGGAAGCGTTCGCTGCGCTCGATCCAGCCGTCGCGCCGCGCACCGGAATCGGCCACCGCGTTGGTATTGTCATAGGCCTTGTCGAGCTCAGCCCGCGTCATGTTGCGCCACACGATCCCGCCCATCACGACCTCTTTCGTTCGAAGTTACCTCTCTAGCACAGGCCTTTCGCGCGGTGTCGTTCGATGCGAATCTCGCGGGAATGCCTTCTTCCGCCCGCCCCACCGCCCTGCGCGGCCCCGCCCTCACCTTCACCGGCGATCCGTTCCGCGACGGACTCGAGCGGACCCTCGTGCACGAGCCCGACGCGATCGTGGCGATGCAGGACGGGCGCATCACACACTTTGGACCCGCCGCGCGCGTGGCCCCGTTGCTGCCCGCCGGCACGGAGATCCGGGACTTCGGCAAGGATGCGCTGATCTCCGCGGGCTTCATCGACACCCACGTGCATTTCCCCCAGACGACGATGATCGCGAGCCACGGCGCCCAGCTCCTCGACTGGCTCGACCGCTACACCTTCCCGGCCGAGCTGAAGTTCGCCGACCGCGTCCATACACGGCGGGTGGCCCGCGCCTTCCTGCGCGAGAACCTGCGCAACGGGATCACGACGAGCTGCGTCTACTGCTCCGTACACGCCCATTCGGCCGACATCCTGTTCGAGGAGGCAGAAGCGCTCGGCCTGCGGCTCGCCGCCGGCAAGGTGTTGATGGACCGCAACGCGCCGGAGGCGCTGCGCGACAACGTCCAGACCGGCTACGACGATTCGCTGGCGCTGATCCGCAAATGGCATGGCCGCGGACGCCTGCTCTATGCCATCACGCCGCGCTTCGCCGGCACGAGTTCACCCGAGCAACTCGCCGCCGCCGGGGCGCTGTGGCGCAACCATCCCGACTGCCTGATGCAGACCCACATCGCAGAGACCCAGGCCGAAGTCGCCTGGATCAGCGAACTGTTTCCCGACCGTGCCAACTACCTCGACGTCTACGATCATCACGGGCTGTGCGGCCGGGGCGCGGTATTCGGTCATGGCATCTGGCTGGGCGACGACGAGCTGAGGCGCCTGCACGCGGCCGACGCCGCGATCTCTCATTGCCCGACCTCGAACTTCTTCCTGGGCAGCGGCCTGTTCGACATCGCGCGCGCCAAGCAGGCCGACCGGCCGGTCCGCGTCGGCCTCGGTACCGATATCGGCGCCGGTACCTCGTTCTCGATCCTGCAGACGCTCAACGAGGCCTACAAGGCGGCGCAGCTCAACCGCCATCCCCTGTCGGCCGCCCATGCCTACTATCTCGCGACCCGCGGCTCGGCGGCGGCGATGCACCTCGAAGACAAGGTCGGCAGCATCGCGCCCGGCATGGAAGCCGATCTGGTCGTGCTCGACATGCGCTCCACGCCCCTGATCGCCTTCCGCATGGACGAGGCCCGTGACTTCGCCGAGCAGCTTTTCATCCAGATGATCCTGGGCGACGACCGGGCCGTCCGGGCGACCTATGTGGCGGGTCGGCTGGCTCACGACCGCTGAAGGCGCCACGCTTTCCCTTGGGTGAATTTTCCGTGTCGCACCATAAATGTGGTGGAAGAGGGGTCGGATCGGCGTTAGGTTTTCATAGGTAGCTGAAGGAGGGTTTTTATCCGTTCGAGGACATGTCCCCCGACGGAAAATGGTTCACCGGTGGAACTTCCACCGCGTGCCCGACGGCCTCACCTTGCAGCCAGACCACCGATCGCCAACGCCTCCGCTCGCCGGGGGCGTTTTTTGTTCTGGGCGATCGATCACGCTCCTTTGACCCTGACACCGGAGTAAGAATATGGCCAAACGCGCCGCACGCCGAGCCAAGCTGCACGCCATCGATGGTGCCCGTATTCACAACGTCGTTTTCGACCACACTCCGGCCAACGACCGCGACCAGAGCTACATCAAGAAAGTCCGCCCGCGCAGCGACAACCAACGACTGCTGATGGAGGCGATAGACTCCAAACCGCTCACCGTGGCGCTGGGCCCCGCTGGCACGGGCAAGACCTATCTGGCGATCGCCGCCGCCGTCGAGGCGCTCGAAAGCGGCACCGTCTCGCGGATCGTGCTGTCGCGGCCGGCCGTCGAAGCGGGAGAAAATCTCGGGTTCCTGCCCGGCGACATGCGCGAGAAGCTCGACCCCTATCTGCGGCCACTGTGGGACGCCCTCAACGACCGGCTGGGGGCCAAGCGCCTCGCCCAGAATCTCGACGACGGCACGATCGAGATCGCGCCGGTCGCCTTCATGCGGGGACGGACGCTCAACAACGCCTTCGTCCTGATCGACGAGGCCCAGAACTGCACCTACGGCCAGCTCAAGATGCTGCTGACGCGCCTGGGCTGGCACTCCACGATGGTGATGACCGGCGACCCGGACCAGACGGATCTGCTGCCGGAGCTGTCCGGACTGGCCTCGATCGCCACGAAGCTGGACGGGCTTGAGGACGTCTCCGTGGTCCGCCTGACGCAGGGTGACGTGGTCCGTCATCCGCTGGTCGGCCGCATGCTGTCGGTGCTGTAAAGCTACCGATTTTATCCACAGATCGAAGCGAGCCGACCAATTGGATCGAACCGGGAACGAAATGGATGACCAGCTTTTTCTACGGTGAGGCTAGAACGTAGAATTTCCAACCAGATCAACACACTAACAGAGGGGTGACGGGCGACTGTCACCCCTCTCACATTGAGTCAATACGGTGACGCTTGGGTAACGTCCGAAGGGCCTTGGGTTTCTTCACAGACTTCCCCACATGGCCCGTTTGCCTTGTACGGAAGCCCCGGCGACACCATTCTCCGCGCCCGTGACCGACGAACCCGACATCGATCTGCCCCCCAGCGAAGGCTCGCTTGCCGATGGCATGCGGATCATCGCGGAGTTCGTGCGGACCCTGCCGCGCAAGCCCGGCGTCTACCGCATGATCGCGGCCGACGGGGAGGTTCTGTACGTGGGCAAGGCGCGCTCGCTGCGCAGCCGGGTGGCCTCCTACACGCAGCCGACCCGGCTCGCGGCGCGCCTGATCCGCATGGTGTCGGCGACGCGGACCATGGAATTCTCGGTCACCGACAGCGAAGCCGAAGCGCTGCTGCTCGAGAACAACCTGATCAAGCGCTTCCGGCCGCGCTTCAACGTCCTGCTGCGCGACGACAAGTCGTTCCCCTACATCGTCATCCGGCGCGACACCGACTGGCCGCAGCTCGCCAAGCATCGCGGCACGCGCGAACCGGCCAACGAGTATTTCGGGCCGTTCGCCTCGGCCACGGCGGTCAACCGCACGCTCTACGCCCTGCAGCGCGCCTTCCCGCTGCGCTCCTGTTCGGACGGCGTCTTCTCGACGCGCACGCGGCCCTGCCTGCAGTACCAGATCAAGCGCTGCACGGCGCCCTGTGTCGGTCGCATCGACAAGCCGCAATACGAGGCCATCGTCGAAGACGTTCGCGGCTTCCTCGGCGGCCGCAACCGCGAGATCCAGCAGACCCTGTCGCAGCGCATGGAGCAGGCCTCGGCCAATCTCGAGTTCGAGAGCGCCGCCATCCTGCGTGACCGCATCCGCGCCCTGGCCCAGATCACCTCGCACCAGTCGATCAGCCTGCCGTCGATCGACGAGGCCGACATTTTCGCTGCCCACGCCGAGGGCGGGCAGGTCTGCGTGCAGGTCTTCTTCCTGCGCGCCGGCCAGAATCTCGGCAACCGCGCCTACTTTCCGAGCCACGGCAAGGAGCTCGACGAGGGCCAGGTGCTCGAAGCCTTCATGGGCCAGTTCTACGAGGGCAGGGAGGCCCCGAAGCTGATCCTGACCAGCCACGACGTGCCCGAGCGCGAGCTGATGGAGAGCGCGCTCGCTTTGTCGGCGGGCCACAAGGTCGAGATCCGTCAGCCCAAGCGCGGCGACCAGAAGGATGCGCTCGACCAGGCGGTGAACAATGCCCGCGAGGCGCTGGGCCGCCGCATGGCCGAGCGCGGCACCCAGCGCACCCTTCTCGAGGGCGTGGCCCGCGTGTTCGGGCTCGACGCGCCGCCCGACCGCATCGAGATTTATGACAACAGTCACATTCAGGGAACGGCGGCGATCGGCGCGATGGTCGTCGCAGGACCCGAAGGCTTCACCAAGAACGCCTACCGGAAGTTCAACATCAAGACCGAAGGCGCCGCGGGCGATGACTTCGCCATGATGCGCGAGGTCCTGGGCCGCCGTTTCGGACGCGCACTCAAGGAGAATCCCGAACGCGACGACGAGCATTGGCCGGACCTGCTGCTGATCGACGGCGGCCAGGGCCAGCTCGAAGCGGTCCGCGGGGTGATGAGCGAACTCGGCCTCGAGGACATCGCGCTGGTCGGCATCGCCAAAGGGCCCGACCGCGATGCCGGTCGCGAGCGATTCTTCATGGTGGGCAAACCGCCCTTCTCGCTCGAGCCGCGCGATCCCGTCCTCTACTTCCTGCAACGGCTGCGCGACGAGGCGCATCGATTCGCGATCGGGACTCACCGCACGCGCCGTGCGGCAGACCTGACGCGCTCGACGCTCGACGAAGTGCCGGGAATCGGCGCCGGGCGGAAGCGTGCGTTGCTCAATCATTTCGGCAGCGCCCGTGCGGTCTCCGGAGCGACCCTCGAAGACATCAAGTCAGTTCCGGGAATCTCGAGTGCACTTGCCCAGAAAATCCATGACCACTTCCGGGGCGGCCGGTAAGGTTCGGGCGATGCTGTTCAATCTTCCCAACATGCTCACCCTGTCGCGCATCGTCGCGATCCCACTGGTCGTCGCCTGCTTCTGGCTCGATCGCGGCTGGGCACAGTGGTTGTCGATGGCGCTGTTCGTGGCGGCTGCGGTGACCGACTGGTTCGACGGCTATTTCGCGCGGCGCTATCACCAGATCTCGCGCTTCGGCCGCTTCCTCGATCCGATCGCCGACAAGCTGCTGGTCGCCGCCGCTTTGGTCATGCTGGTCGACAACAGCACCCTCGACGGCTTGAACGTTCTGGCCGCGCTCATCATCCTGGCGCGCGAGATCCTGGTGTCCGGCCTGCGTGAATTCCTCGCGGAACTGCGGGTCGGCCTGCCGGTCAGCGCGCTGGCCAAATGGAAGACGGCCGTGCAGATGGTGGCGATCGCCGCATTGCTGGTCGGCGATTCGGCCGCGCACTGGGTCACGCAGGCCGGCATCGTACTCATCTGGATCGCCGCGGCGCTCACGCTCATCACCGGCTACGACTATCTGCGCACCGGCCTGCGCCACATGGCGGAAGACAGCCCATCCACGGGTGGGCAGAAGTGAAGATCCGCTATTTCGCCTGGATGAAACGCACCGTCGGCGTTCCCGAGGAAGAGGTTGCGCCGCCGGACGGCACCGACACGGTGGGCGATCTCGTCGTCTGGCTGCGTGGCCGCAGCCCGGGCCATGCCGAGGCCTTGGCCGAAGGCGCCGCGTTCGGCGCCGCCGTCGACCAGCGCACCGCGACGTTCGACGTGAAGCTCGCCGGCGCGCGCGAAGTGGCCTTCTTCCCGCCCTTCACCGGCGGGTGATCCCATGAGCGTCCGTGTCCAGGAAGCCGATTTCGATGTCGGTGCCGAGCTGGCCCGAGTCACCGACGGCAACAAACGCATCGGCGGACTCGCGGTCTTCGTCGGCCTGGTGCGCGAGATGCATGTGCGTGAGGGCTATCACCGCGACAGGATCGATGCGCTGACGCTCGAACATTATCCCGGCATGACCGAGACCGCGCTGCAGGAGATCGAGGCCGAAGCCAATCGGCGCTGGCCGCTCGAGGCGACCCTGATCGTGCATCGTTACGGCCGCATGGAGCCGGGCGAACGGATCGTGCTGGTGGCCGTCGGCTCGCCGCATCGCGAAGCTGCCTTCGAGGCCTGCGAATTCCTGGTCGACTGGCTGAAGACCAAGGCGCCCTTCTGGAAACTGGAAGACACGCCGAAGGGCGAGCAATGGGTCGGTGCCCACGAAGGCGACGACGCCGCAGCGGCGCGCTGGGAGAAGAAGTGATCGTTTGACCCCTCCGCCCCTGCGGGGCACCTCCCCATTTGAATGGGGAGGAACGAGGAGCGATTGCCTCCCCATTCAAATGGGGAGGTGTCGGCGTCTTACGCCGACGGAGGGGTCATCTCGCCCATCGCCTCCAGCACGCCGTGAATCTGGGCGACCACGTTCGCGCCCTCGCCGATTGCCGCGCCGACCCGCTTCACCGAGCCGTATCGCACGTCGCCGACCGCGAAGACTCCCTGCACGTTCGTCTCGTAGGCGAGCGGCGGACGCTTCGGACAGGGCGCCTCGACATCGGCGCCGGTACGGATGAAGCCGGTCCTGTCGACGTCGATGCCGCACTCCTGCATCCACTCGGTCGCGGGTTCGGCGCCGAGAAACTGGAAGACGTGACGGATCGGCCGGTGCGTTTCGGTGCCGCTGTTACGGTGCCGCCAGGTCACGCCGCGCAAGCCGCTCTGTCCGGTACCGACGAGTTCGACAATCTCGGTCTCGGCCAGCACCTCGATGTTCGGCGCCGACGCGATGCGATCGATGAGGTAACGGGACATGGTCTCGGCGAGACCGCTGCCACGGACCAGGATCCACACTTTCGCGGCATGGCCCGACAGGAAGACCGCCGCCTGTCCGGCCGAATTGCCGCCGCCGACGATGACCACCTCGGCATTGGCGCAGAGCTTGGCCTCGATGGGCGAGGCCCAGTACCACAGGCCGCGATTGAGGAAGTCGCCGAGATTGGGCAGCGACAGCTTGCGATAGCGCGCGCCCGAGGCGATCACGACGGTCTTCGCCTGCACGCGCCAACCATCCGTCATTTCGAGCACCATGGGCCGCGAGAGCCCGCCGCCGCAATCCAGTCGCGCGACTTCGAGCGGGATGACGAACTGCGCGCCGAATTTCTGCGCCTGCACAAACGCGCGGGCGGTCAGCGCCTGGCCCGTGATTCCCGTCGGGAAGCCGAGATAGTTCTCGATGCGGGCACTGGCGCCGGCCTGGCCACCGAAGGCACGGGTCTCGACGACGAGCACCGACAGACCCTCGGACGCGGCATACACGGCGGTCGACAGGCCGGCCGGGCCCGAGCCCACGATCGCGATGTCGTAGACGCGCGGCTCGGCGCTTTCCCGAAGCAGGCCGATGCAGAGCGCCAGCTCCTGTTCGCTGGGATTGCGCAGGATCGTGCCGTCGGGACAGATGACGAGAGGATAGTCGGCCGCGTCGGGCGACAGACGTTCGATCATCTTCGCCGCGTCGGGATCGGTCTCGGGATCGAGGATGGCGTGCGGCTGGCCGTTGCGCGTCAGGAATCCCTGCAGGCGGATCATCCCCGGCTGCGTGAGTTCACCGACAAGGATAGGCCCAACCACGTTGGCCTCGATCAAGCGGACGCGACGCAGGATCAGCGCCCGCATGATGCGCTCGCCGAGATCGGCGTCGGCGACCATCAGGGCGCGCAACTGCTCATGCGGCACGATCAGCGCCTCGACATCCTCCTCGGCCCGGACGTCGACCATCGCCGGCTGACCCGCCAGTTCGGCCAGCTCGGCCGCGAAATCACCCGGCCCCATGGCCGCAATGGGCGAGACGTGATCCAGCCCGTCATGGCCCAGGATGGCGATCCGCCCCGAGAGGATCACGCACATGCCGGGGCTTTCTTTGCCGGTCCGGGCCAGGAATTCACCGGCTTTGAAATTCTGCTTCCTGCCGAAGCGGCCCATGCGCTTCAGCTCCGCCGCCGTGAGCACCGGATACATCTGGTGGCGGCGCGCTTCTTCCATGGTCGGCGGAACGGGATCGGCCACGCGACACTCCTCTCGGCTAGGGCGCTTCAGCCCAGCGCAACTAGAGCAAGATTCGTGACACCGCGCTCGCGCAATCTGTCCGCTGCCATCAAAGCACGCTGGCCGCTGCGGCACGCCAGCACGACCCGCGCAGAAGGCGTGCCCAGTTCGTCGATCGTGTCGACGACCAGCCGCCGCGCGCCGGCGAAGGGCGAGACCGGCGCCTCGTCGAGGCCGCGCAGGTCGACGACGATGTCGTCGGATCGCACCTGATCGGGCGCGATGAAAGCCACCTGATCGTCGGGTTCCGGACTGCCGGCAAAATCGAAGCCGCCGAAGGCCACGCGCTTGGCGTCGAAAGTGACGACCCGGCCCAGCACCGCGGGTTCGAGACCGAGCAGGTGATGCAGCGTGAGGTGGGCCTGCAGGCCGCCCATCATCGCCACGGCGGTGCCGATCACGCCCACCGTGGCGCAGGTGCCGCCATCGACCGAGACCTCGGGAAATACCGCGCGATAGCTGGGGCCGCCGCCGCAGAAGACGCCGGCATAACCGGTCATGCCGATCACCGAGGCGCTCACCAGCGGCCTGGCCGCCGCGAAGCAGACGTCGCTCAGCATGTAGGTCACGGCGAAACTGTCGGCGGCGTCGACCACGATGTCCGCCTCGGCGACCAGTCGCGCCGCGTTCTGCGGCGTCAGCCGCTCGGCGACCGCGTCGATGCGAACATGCGGATTGAACCGCTGCAGAGTGGCACGCGCCGCCTCGGCCTTGAGCTTGCCGATGTCGGTCATGCCGTAGAGCGGCTGGCGATGCAAGTTCGTTTCCTCGACCGTGTCGTGATCGACGATCGTGAGCCGGCCGACGCCGGCGCCCGTGAGGTACTGCAGCACCGGGCAGCCGAGGCCGCCCGCGCCGACCACCAGCACCGAAGCGGTCGCGAGACGCGCCTGTCCTGCTTCGCCGATCTCCGGCAGCACGGCCTGGCGGGCGTACCGGTCGGTCACGGCCTTCTCGTCGCGGCGATCCAGGCTTTGGCCTGACCGATCGGATCGGCATGGTTCACGATGTCGCCCACGACCGAGACGATGTCGGCGCCCGACTTCAGGCACAGCAGCGCACGTTCGAGCGTCAGCCCGCCAATCGCGACCAGCGGCCGGTTGCCGATCAATTTTTTCCATTCGGCCAGACGCTCGGTGCCCTGCGGCGCCCACGGCATCTGCTTCAGCTTGGTCGGCCAGATCGGCCCCAGCGCGACATAGTCGGGATCGATGGCCAGTCCCTTGTCGAGCTCGGCATGGTCGTGCGTACTGACGCCGATCTTGAGGCCGGCACGGCGCAGCGCCTTCACGTCGGCATCGACCAGGTCCTCCTGGCCGAGATGGACCCAGGCGCAGCCTTCGTCGATGGCGACCTGCCAGTAGTCGTTCACGATCAGGTCGGCACCATGCTGCGCGCAGACGGCTTTCGCCTCGCGCACCTGGCGGCGGATTTCGGCGTCAGGCTGGTCCTTGATGCGCAACTGGATGAGCCTGGTGCCGATGGGCACAAGCTTCAGCACCCAGCTGGAATCCGGCACCACGGGATAGAACGGATCGAGCATCTTCAGTCTCCAAGCGCCGCTTTGCCGATCACCGGCGTCGACGGCACGGCCATGTCGCGCGGCTCCATCGGGCGCGCCAGATAGGCGGCACGACCGGCTTCGACGCCGAGTGCGAAGGCACGCGCCATCTCGACCGGATCGCCCGCCTCGGCCACCGCCGTGTTCAGCAGCACCGCGTCGTAGCCCAGCTCCATCGCCGCCGCGGCATGCGAAGGCACGCCCAGTCCGGCATCGACCACCAGCGGGATGTCGGGAAAGTGCGCCCGCATCGAGCGCAGTCCGTAGACGTTGTTGAGGCCGCGCGCCGACCCGATCGGCGCGCCCCAGGGCATCAGCACCCGGCAGCCCGCCTCGACCAGCCGCTCGGCGACCACGAGATCCTCGGTCGTGTAAGGGAACACTTCGAACCCCTCTTCGGAGAGAATGCGCGCCGCTTCGACCAGGCCGAACACGTCGGGCTGCAAGGTGTCGGCCTCGCCGATCACCTCGAGCTTGATCCAGGGCGTGTCGAACAGCTCGCGCGCCATGTGGGCGGTGGTCACCGCCTCCTTCACCGAATGGCAGCCCGCCGTGTTGGGCAGCACGCGCACGCCCATCGACTGGATGAGCGACCAGAAGGCCTGACCGGCCCGCCCCGCCCCGCTCTCGCGGCGCAGCGACACGGTCACGACCTCCGCGCCCGACGCCTTGACCGCGCGTTCGAGGACAGCCGGCGACGGATAGCGCGAGGTGCCGAGCAGCAGCCGCGACTTCAGCTCGACGCCGTAGAACGACGACATGGTCATCCTCCCTGCATCGGCGCGACGACTTCGATCTTGTCGCCGTCGGCCAGCTCGGTGCGCGGCCGCGCGGCGGCGGCGACGAAGCGGCCGTTCACCGCCGTCGCGATCTTGCGACCGCCATAGCCGAGATTTTCCAGCGCCGCGGCCAGCGTGCCGGCCGAGACCTCATGCATGTCGTCGTTCAGGAATATCCGCATCTCTCGTCTCCAGAAGAACGGTGTCGGCGACCTGCCGCGCCAGCCAGGGCGCGAGCAGGAAACCATGCCGGAAAAGACCGTTGGCGTGCAGCACGCGGCCATCGCGCCGGATGCACGGCAGGTTGTCGGGAAAGGTCGGCCGCAGGTCGGCGCCCAGTTCGACGATCTCGGCCTCGCCGAAGGCCGGGTGAAGCGTGTAGGCGGCGTTCAGCAACTCCATGGCCGAACGCACGCTGACGGCGCGGCGTTCCTCGCTCTCGATCATCGTGGCGCCGATCATGAAGACGCCGTCGCCACGCGGCACGATGTAGAGCGGGATGCGCGGATGCAGCAGCCGCACCGGACGCGACAGCGACACGTCGCGGGTCCGCACCACGAGCATCTCGCCGCGCACGCCGCGCAACTCAGGCAGCGCATCGCGCGCGGACAGGCCGCGACAGTCGACGACGAAGCGAGAGTCGACTTCCGACGGCCTGCCTTCGACGCCGAAGCGGATCGCAACACCTCGCGCCTCGAGACCCGCAGCCAGCGACACCAGCGCCTTGCGCGGCTCGAGATGGGCTTCGTCCGGGAAGAACAACGCCCGGCGGAAGCGGCCGGCGAGATCGGGTTCGAGGGTCGCGATGCGGTCGCCGTCGATCCACTCGTAGCGCTCGGTCCGCGCTGCGAAGCGCGTGAGGTCGGCGGCATCGCGCGGCGGCGTGAGGACCAGGCTGCCCTGGCTGACGGTTTCGGGATGGTGGCGCCGCCACCAATCGATCGACGGCTCGCCCAGGCGGGCGACGATCTCGTCGGTGGTCGCCCGCTCGCACCACGGCGCCAGCATGCCCCCGGCCATCCAGGAACATGCGCTTTCGCCCAGGCGGGCGCTGCGCTCCAGCACCTCGACGGTGACACCGCGGTCGGCAAGCTCCGTCGCGCAGGCAAGGCCTGCGACGCCAGCTCCGATGATTGTTACGACAGGCCGATCCAACACAGCTGACTCCCGTTCCTTCGCCGGCATGACCCGGATCAGGTTCAAAGGGTTCAACCGTTAAGGCTGTCTCAGCCCGCTTCCCATGTGGAGGTCAGGCACCCCTCGGACGTCATCGAGAAAAGGGGATCGCAGGCCCCGATGTCAAGCGGCGGCAGGCCTCCCCGTTATTCATGGCTGGCCGGGGAGTTTCGATCATCGGCTCGCTGTGAGGCCGTCGTCGCCGTCATCGGCCTGATCATCGAACTGGCGCTCGACTTCGTCGCCTGACTGTTTCGGCATTCTGGCGGTCCCGCAGGCCGACAAGGAAGCAAAGTCGGCGCTTCCTTCACTCTTCTCACCTCATCCTGAGGAGCCGTGCGCAGCAGGGCGTCTCGAAGGATGGGCAACGGAGGTGGTGCTCGTGCCATCCTTCGAGACGGCCCTTCGGGCCTCCTCAGGATGAGGTTTTGTTGGAGGGCCCTACGCCGCCAACGACGATGCCGGCGTCATCAGGTGGGTGGCCTCGCCGAAGCCTTCGCTGTCGGGCGCGCGCACCAGCTTCTGGAAGTCGGCCATCAGCGTCTTGGCGACGGGACCCGCCTGGAAGTGATGCTGGTCGATCGAGCCCACCGGCACGATCTCGGCGGCGCTGCCGCAGAGGAAAACCTCGCTCGCGTTGCTCAGTTCCTCCGGCATCACGTCGCGCTCCTCGACCGTCCAGCCGCGCGTCCGCGCCATGCCCATCACCGCACGGCGCGTGATTCCATCGAGGAAATTATGCGGCGTCGGCGTGACCAGCCTGCCGTCGATCACCAGGAAGATGTTGGCGCCGGTCGTCTCGGCAATGCGGCCCTGCCAGTCGAGCATCAGCGCATCGTCGAAGCCGGCCTTGAGCGCGCGGTCCTTCTCGATGCCGCAAATCACGTAGAGGCCGGCCACCTTGGCGTGGCCGGGCGCCGTCTCCGGCGAGGGCCGGCGGTATTTCGCCAGGGTCACGTTGATGCCGGCGTCGCGCGCCTGCACCGAGAGGCGGCCTTCCTGCGCCCACGGGGCGATGGCGAGATGGACCGTCGTGCCGATCGCCGACACGCCCAGCACCTCCGAGCCGCGCCAGGCGATCGGGCGGATATAGCCGGCGGTGAGGTCGTTGGCCTTCACGACGGCACGGGTCGCCTCGTCGATCTGCTCGCGCGACCACGGCAGGTCGTAGTCGAGCAGATTGGCCGAGCGGATCAGTCGGGCGCTGTGGGCGGCGAGACGGAAGACGCGGCCGTCATAGATGCGCTCGCCCTCGAAGACGGCCGAGCCGTAGTGCAGCGCGTGGGTGAGCACGTGCATGCGGCTCTCGCGCCACGGGACGAGCTTGCCGTCCATCCAGATCACGCCGTCGCGGTCATCCATGGTTAAGGACATTGCGATATCCCCTCTCGATTTATTCCAAATAGGTCTCTGGAGTCACCTCCAGAACAACTATTGACCTAAATAGGTCAATAATACTGACCTTGTCAATCACACTGACCCTGCGTGTTTTCGTGACGGAATCTCAGGTCAGGAGGAGAGGCATTCCCGGGTCGCCCTTCTGCATTGCCCGTTGGTAGGCCGGACGGGCGGCGATGCGCTGCAGATAGGCGCGGATCGCCGGATAGGGCGCGAGGTCGAACGGCAGGAAGTTGCGCATGGTCGTCAGGGAGAAGACGGCCATGATGTCGGCTGTCGTGAACTCGTCCCCCGACAGATACATTGCCGTGCCGAGCCGCGCTTCGACGAGGGCGAGGGCGAGGTCGAGACGGGCCTTCATGGCCTTGATCAGGGGATTGTCGGCCGGAAGATCGAGCCGCCCCAGGATCATGTTCCGGCCCGTCGCCGGCTGGAGCGTGCCGTTGGCGAAATGGAACCAGTAGAGGAACGATGCGAAGTCGGGATGGCCCGGCGCCAGCACCAGCCGGCCGTTGCCGTAGCGGGCGACGATGTATTCGACGATCGCACCCGATTCGGCCAGCAGCACGTCGCCGTCCTCCATCACCGGCGCCGCACCGAGCGGATGCAGGGCCTTGTACTCGGGCGGCGCGAGCCGTGTGACGGAGTCGCGATCGTACAGTTTCAGCTCGTAGGGGATGCCGAGTTCCTCGCACAGCCAGACGACCCGCTCTGACTGCGACATGCCGAGATGATGAACGGTCAGCATGGCGTCCTCGCATGGTTTCGGTAAATTTCTGGAACGAGTTCGCGCGGTAACACCGGCGCGCGCGGGGTGTCAACGCAGCCCGCTCGCTCTATAACGGATGGCGTGGAATCCAGAGCCCCCGCCAATCCCCTGTTCCTGCGCGACGAAGAGCTGCGACAGGGCATCGAGCTGATGTTCTATGCCTATCGCGACTTCACCTTCGAATCCGACGAGCAGCTTCGGCGCTACCAGCTCGGCCGTGCCCATCATCGGGCGCTGTACTTCATCGGGCGCCATCCCGGGCAGACGGTCGGGCACCTTCTGTCGATCCTGAAGGTGACCAAGCAGTCGATCAGCCGCGTGCTGAAGGACCTGATCGAACAGGGCTATGTCGAGCAGAAGAGCGGCGCGCGCGACCGTCGCGAGCGCCTGCTCTGGCTTTCGCCCAAGGGTCAGGAGCTCGAACGCGACCTGACGGACCGACAGAGCCAGCGCTTCGCCCGGGCCTATCGCGAGACCGGCGCCGAGGCGGTGGAGGGCTTTCGCAAGGTCCTGCTCGGGCTGCTCGATCCCCCGGAGCGCCAGGTGGTCGACAAGCGATTGCGCGGCGGCGGCCGCTAGCCCGCCATGGACGCGTCGGCCGACAAGCCCCACATCCTGGTCGTCGACGACGATACGCGCCTGCGCGAACTCCTGAAGTCGTTCCTCTCGCGCAACGACTTTCGCGTCTCGACCGCGGCCAGCGCCGCGGAAGCGCGCCAGCGGCTGAGTTCGCTCGATTTCGACCTGATCGTGCTCGACGTCATGATGCCGGGCGAGACCGGTCTCGAATTCGCGACAGAGCTGCGTCGCACCGACGACGTGCCGATCCTGATGCTGACGGCGATGGTCGAGACCAAGGATCGCATCGCGGGCCTGGAGCGGGGTGTCGACGACTATCTCGGCAAGCCGTTCGAGCCGCGCGAACTCCTGCTGCGCATCCAGAGCGTGTTGCGCCGCGGCCGGCCGGCCGGCACGGCTGCCCCCTCCGACGAACCACGACAGGTCACGTTCGGCCCCATGCAGTTCGACCTCGAACTGGGCGAACTCACCGACAAGGGAAAGCGCGTGCCGCTGACCGACGCCGAGATCGCCCTGATGCGCGCCTTCACCGGCCGCATCGGCGAGGTGCTGAGCCGCGAGACGCTGTGCAAGATCATCGGCGCATCCGTGAACGAGCGCGCCATCGATGTGCAAGTGACGCGGCTGCGACGCAAGATCGAGCCCGATCCGTCGTTTCCGCGCTATCTGCGCACGGTTCGCGGCCAGGGCTACCGGCTGGTCGACGCATGAAGTGGACCGCCGTCCGCGACATCTTCGAGCGCATCGCGCAATGGTCGGACAAGCATTCGCCGCAGACCCTGTTCGCGCGCGCCCTCCTCATCATCGTCGTGCCGATGCTGCTGCTGCAGGCGCTGTCGGCCTGGTGGTTCTACAGCCAGCGCGGCGACAACGTCACCAACCGACTCGCCATCCTGCTGGTGCGCGACCTGCGCCTGCTGATCTCGCTGCGATCCGACTTTCCCGACGACGAGCACCGTCAGTGGATCCTGCGCCGCTCCGCCCAGGACCTGCTGCTGTTCGTTTCCTTCCGCAAGGGCATCGTGCGGCCCTTCAAGGAACCGGAGTATTTCGACATCGTCGCCCGCGAGGTCCAGGGCGCGCTCAACGCCGACCTCAAGCGCCCGTTCTTCCTCGACAACAATATCGGCGGCGGCCAGCTCCTGATCGAAATCCAGTTGCCCGACGGCGACGTCATGGACGTGCTGGTGCCGCATGTGCGCCTGACCTTCGGCTCGAGCTTCGCCTATGTGCTGGCCCAGCTCGGCCTGGCCCTGGTCCTGTTTGGCCTCGCCATCTGGTTCATGCGGCGTGAGCTGGTGCCCATCGAGCATCTGGGGGTGGCGGCCGACGCGCTCGGCAAGGGCCGCGACGTTCCCGATTTCGCCTTCTCCGGCGGCACGCGCGAGGTGCGCAATGCCGCCACCGCCTTCCATACGATGCGCATCCGGCTGCGCCGTTCGATCCAGCAGCGCACCGAGATGCTGGCCGGCGTCAGCCACGACCTGCGCACGCCGCTCACCCGCATGAAGCTGTCGCTGGCCCTGCTGCCGGATTCGCCGGAGACCCGCGAGCTGGCCGGCGACGTCGACGACATGCAGCGCATGATCGAGGGCTATCTCGCCTTCGCCCGCGGCGAGGGCGACGAGGATCCGGTGATGTCGGACCTGTCGGAGATTCTCGAGGACGTCGCCGCCGGCGCACGCCATGGCAGCGCCACCCTCGAGGTCGCCTGGAAGGGCGACATGAACGTCGAGCTGCGGCCGATCGCCATCAAACGCTGCGTGACCAACATCGTGTCCAATGCCCAGCGCTACGCCAGCGAGATCAGGATCGAGGCGGTGCGCGGCCGGACCGCGGTCGAGATCACGGTCGACGACAACGGTCCCGGCATTCCGCCCGAAAACTACGAGGACGTGTTCCGGCCCTTCTTCCGCCTCGACCAGTCGCGCAATGCCGAGACGGGCGGGGTGGGGCTCGGCCTCAGCATCGCGCGCGACGTGGCGCGCAGCCATGGCGGCGAGGTGACTCTCGCCCCCTCGCCGCTCGGCGGCCTGCGTGTGACCGTGCGAATTCCGCTGTGAGCGGCGGAGGGGGACTTGCGGCGCGCCCGCCTGTGATAGATTGAAAGAAACACTCAAGAGAGAAACGTCCCAGGCAATGTCCAAGACACCGCTTCAGTTCACGCACGTCCCCCACCCGTCGCCGCTTCCCGCCGAAAAGCGCGCGGAGCTGCTCAAGAATCCGGGCTTCGGCCGCGTTTTCTCCGACCATATGGTGACCATCCGGTACCACGAGTCCAAAGGCTGGCACGATGCGCGGGTCGAACCGCGCGCGCCGATCCCGATGGACCCCGCCGCGGCCGTCCTGCACTACGCCCAGGAAATCTTCGAGGGGCTGAAGGCCTATCGCACGGCCGATGGTGGCGCGACGCTGTTCCGCCCGCTGGAGAATGCCCGCCGCTTCCAGCAGTCGGCCGAGCGGCTCGCCATGCCGGTCCTGCCGGAAGAGGTGTTCCTCGAGTCGGTCGACCAGCTCGTCAAGATCGACCGGGCGTGGATCCCGGAGGGCGACGGCAGCCTCTACATCCGCCCCTTCATGTTCGCGAACGAGATCTTCCTCGGCGTGAAGCCCTCGTCGGATTATCTGTACATCGTCATCGCCTCGTCGGTCGGCGCCTACTTCAAGACCGATGCGCCGGCAGTGTCGGTCTGGGTTTCCGAGGATTTCACGCGCGCGGCCCCGGGCGGCACCGGCGCCGCCAAGTGCGGCGGCAACTATGCCGCCAGCCTGCAGGCGCAGGCGGAAGCGACGCGCCATGGCTGCGACCAGGTCGTGTTCCTCGATGCGGTCGAACAGCGCTGGGTCGAGGAGCTGGGCGGCATGAACATCTTCTTCGTGTTCGACGACGGCTCGATGATCACCCCGCCGCTCGGCGGCACGATCCTGCCCGGCATCACGCGCAGTTCGCTGCTGAGGCTGGCGAAGGACAAGGGCATCAAGGTGAGCGAAGAGCGCTATTCGATCGAGCAGTGGCGCAAGGATGCCGCCAGCGGCCGCCTGCGCGAGGCCTTCGCCTGCGGCACCGCCGCGGTGGTCACGCCGATCGGCACGGTGCGCAGCAAGGACGGCGAATTCAGGATCGGCAATGGCGGCTCGGGCGCCGGCACCGAGGAGCTGAAGGCCGCCCTCGTCGGCATCCAGCGCGGCCGCACGGCCGACCCGCACGGCTGGATTCACAAGGTTTTCTAGGCGGCGCTTGGCAGGCCCCGTCTAAAACAGCTTGCCGCCGTTCGGCACCGGCTTGGTCGGCGCGATCAGCACGACGCTGCCGTCGGCGGCCGGGAAGCCGAGCGTCAGGACTTCGGACATGAACCTGCCGATCTGGCGCGGCGGGAAGTTCACGACCGCCGCGACCTGACGGCCGACCAGCTCTTCGGGCGTGTAGTGCACGGTGATCTGCGCCGAGGACTTCTTCGTCCCGATCTCGCCGCCGAAATCGATCAGCAGCCGATAGGCGGGCTTGCGCGCGCCCTCGAGTGGCGCGGCCTCGAGGATGGTGCCGACCCGGATGTCGACACGCTCGAAATCTTCATAGGTGATGGTCGTCATGCTGCACCGAAACTAGAGCGGTGCACGCAAAAGAAAAGGGGCCACGTACGCGGCCCCTTTTCGGATCGGCGACTGGCCGATCCACGCTTGTTCTGAAACGCTTACTTCTTGGCGATCGCGGCCTTGACCTCTTCGGTCAGCTCGGCGACGCGGGCGCTCAGCGCCGTCACGGCATCGGTCTGGCCCTTGCTGTAGAGTTCGGCCAGCTCCTTGGAGTTGGTGATCGCCGACTCGTAGGTCTTCTTCATGAAGTCGATCTGCTTGGCGGCCTTCTCCTCGACGGTCGCGGCGGCGAGCACTTCGCTGCCGTGCTTGGAGAAGTCTTCCATCGCGGCGCGGACCATGTCGCCCTGGCGCTGCGCGATCGTCTTCATCTGCTCGACGGCGGCGGTGTTGAGCGAGGTCATGGTCGCGAAGTTCTTGCGGGCGGTCTCGACGAACGTCTCGACGTTCACGGTCGGGAGCTTGAACTCACCGGAAATCTTGCTGAAGTCGAAATCGGCGAAGGGGTTCTTGAAGGCACCGTTGGCGTACATGGAAATCTCCTTGAGATACAAAGCAAGGCTGAGCTCGGGTGCCCCGCTTTGCTGCGGTGCACAATGAAGCTCAATTTAGGGATGCATTGCAGTGAGTCAAGGGGTGTTTTTGTGCACTGCACAAAATGTTCACGCCTCGGGCGAAACCGGCGGCGAGGGCGGGACGTCAGCGGTCGGCGATTTCGCATATCTGTCAAAGAGTTGCGACCAGCGTTCGGCCGTCTTCAGGCGATCGTCCAGGGCCGCCATCGTCTTCGAAAGATCCTGCGTGTCGTCGCGGTCGAATACCCGCGAGACGGCATAGTGGATGGCCAGCAACCCGTTTTGCCGCAGCGCACCGGGCAACCCGTCGCTGGCCACGGACGCGGCCTCCAGCATCGCCGCCATCGAGCGACGCAGCCCCGGGCCCATCGCGATCGCCAGCATCGGGTCGCGAGTCCCGGCGCGGCGCAGCGCCCGCAGCGCCGCGCGATACGGCCTCAGCGCGTCGTAACGGCGCATCATCACGTCGAACAGCCGGTCGCGCGGCGTCTCCTCGAGATCGATGGAGGCTGGCGTGCCGGCCAGGACCTCGCCATCGATGCGCGCCATGAAGGCGGCCGCCAGCGCCGTCTTGTCGGAATACAGGCGATAGAGATCGGAGAAGCCCAGACCGGCCGCCTCTGCCACGTCGCGCAGGGCCACACCTGTGTAGCCTCTCTCCGCGATCAGGCCGAGAAAGGCGTCGAGCGCCCTGTCGTCCGACGTGCGAGCGTCTGCGTTCATCCCGCCAATTCCTTCGATCTATGAGCTGCAGCTGCCAGGGCCTTGTCGAATACCGGCTGGATACCGTCACTTGCCATCAGGACCTGCAGCGCCGCGGCGGTCGTGCCGCCGGGACTGGTGACGTTAACGCGCAACTGCGACGCCGGCTCCCCGGATTGCTTGAGGAGTTCGCCGCTTCCCACCACCGTGGCGCGGGCGAGCTGCATGGCCATGTCCGGTGGCAGGCCGGCCTTCGCGCCGGCCGCCGCCATCGCCTCGACCAGCAGGAAGACATAGGCCGGCCCGCTTCCCGAGAGCGCGGTGACGGGATCCATCAGCGCCTCGTCGTCGGCCCACAGGACCTGGCCGACCGCCTCCAGCAGCTCGTGACAGCGCTTCTTCTCCGCCGCCGTCACGCTCGCCGCCGCGGTTGCGACGGTGATGCCCTGCCGTACCGCCGCCGGCGTGTTCGGCATGGAGCGCACGAGCTTGGCCGTATGGCCGAGACGGGCGGCGAAGTAGCCCAACGTCTTGCCGGCCGCGATCGACAGGAAGACCGAGCCCTGCGCGGCGAACCGCCGGAGATCGACCAGCGTCTCGTCCATCGACTGCGGCTTGACCGCCAGCACGACGATCTCCGGCGTCTCCTCCACCTCGGCCGAGGAGGAGACGACGCGCACACCGGCATGCCGCGGCTGGATCGCCTCGACCGGCTCGGCGACGACGATGTCGGCGGCCGGCAGGCCGCGCGCCAGCCAGCCGTCGAGCATGGCGCCGCCCATCTTGCCGCAACCGATCAGCAGCAGCTTGCCCATCGCGTCAGCGTCCCTTGAAACTGGGCGACCGCTTCTCGCGGAAGGCGGCGGCGCCCTCCTTGCGGTCCTCGGAATTGGCGATGGTCTCGAGCTTGTAACGCTCCGGCACGAAAACTTCGGCCGGGCCGCGCGGCAGGGTCTGGTTGGCGAAGTCCCGCAGGGTGCGGATCACCAGCGGTGCAGACTCGGCGATCACCTTGGCCATGCGGCGCGCCTCGGCGCGCTCCTGGCCGAGCGGCACGACCTTGTTCACGAAGCCCACGTCGTAGGCCCGCTTCACCGAAATCTCCTCGCCGAGCAGCAGCAACTCCATCGCGACTTTGTGCGGCATGCGCGAGACGATGCCCGGCATCAGCCCGCCGAATACGCCGACCTTGGCCTCAGGGTACATGAACTTCGTGGTATCGGCAGACACCATGAGATCACACGTCATCACGAGACAGATACCGCCGCCGATCACCCAGCCCTGGGTGGCGGCAATGACGGGCTTGGTGAGCGCGTGGCTGACATGCGGCACCGCCTTCCACATCGCGGCCGGGGGATTGTGGAGATCGGCGCCGACGCAGAAGGCCGGGCCGTCGGCCTGCAGCACGGCGACCTGATCGTCGCCTTCCTCGAAAGCGCGATAGGCCTCGTAGAGCCCGTCGCACAGCTCCTGCGTGAGAGCGTTGCGCTTCTCCGGGCGCATCATGGTGATGGTGGTGATACCTTCGCTCGACTCGACTTTGACCAGACTCACGGCGTCCTCCAGTGCTTCTTGCGCCGGATGCTACCAGCCGACCATACTCGCCGCATCAGGAGAGCTGACATGCAAACCCGCAATCCCTTCATCGACGACCTCACCAAGGTGGCCAACGGCGCCATGGGCGCGCTGACCGGCATGAAGGACGAGGTCGAAGCCCGCGTGCGCGACCAGATCGCCAAGATCCTGGACGGCATGGACATCCCGCGCCGCGACGAGTTCGACGCCGTGAAGGCGATGGCCGCCAAGGCGCGTGAGGAGAACGAGGAGCTGAAGAAGCAGATCGCCGAACTGCAGGCGAAGCTCGCCGGCCCCTCCAGCCCGGAAGCGTAGGGCGCGAGAACGGGCGGCAAGAAAAGGTCGCTCGCTGCGCTACAGCGCCCCGACCGACTTCAGATAGAGGTCGCTCGCCTCCTTCGTGACCTTCCCCGCCTTGCCGTCGCCGATCAGGCGTCCGTCGACCTTCGTCACGGGCGTGACGCCGCCCAAGGTGCCGGTCACGAAGGCTTCGTCGGCCGAGTAGACCTGCGCCAGGGTGAAGTCGCATTCCTTCGCGACGTTGCCGGCCGCGCGCCAGGCGTCGATCACGTTCTGCTGGGTGATGCCCTTGAAGCTGTAGAGACCGGTCGAGGTCCACAGCTCGCGGCCGCGCACGATGAAGAAGTTGGTCGAATTGCAGGAGGCCACGAAGCCGCGCGGATCGAGCATCAGCGCCTCGTCGGCGCCGGCCTTGATGGCCTGGATCAGCGCCTGGATGAGGTTGAGCCGGGAGTGCGAATTGAGGCGCAGGTCGAACTGGTCGGGGTTGGTCGTGCGGAAGGTCGAAGTGAAGAGCGCGTAGCCTTTGGCCTTGGCCTCGGGGATCGGCGTCTTGTATTCGGCGACGCAGACGATCGTCGCCTTGCCGATCACGAAGCGCGGATCCTGATTGGGCGTCTTCTTGAGGCCGCGCGTGATCATGAGGCGGACATGCGCGCCGTCGGTCATGCCGTTCTTCGCCAGCGTATCGGTCACCACCTTCGTCACGCCGGCGCGGTCGAGCCCGATGTCGAGATCGATTGAGCGCGCGCCCTCGAACAGGCGATCGAGATGGGCGTCGAGGCTGATCAGCTTGCCCTTCACGAGACGCAGCCCCTCCCACACGCCGTCGCCCAGCACGAAGCCGGAATCGAACACCGAGACGCTGGCCTCGTTGCGGGCCGCGAACGCGCCGTTCACGTAGACCAGCACCTGGTCGTTGCGCGCATCGGCCAGATAGGCCTGGGCGCTCGCCTGTTCCGTCGTCATGGCAGTTTCCCTAGAAGCTGAATTGCTTGTGGCTGGCGAGGAAGGCGCGGGTGCGTTCCTTCTTCGGATTCTTGAGGACCTCGTCCGGCGAGCCCTGCTCGTGGATGGCGCCGTCGGCCAGGAAGATGATCCGGGTCGCGACGTGGTAGGCAAAACCCAGCTCGTGGGTGACAAGCATCATGGTGCGGCCTTCCTCGGCAAGCGCGAGGATCACGGCCAGCACTTCGCCCACCAGCTCGGGATCGAGCGCCGAGGTCGGCTCGTCGAACAGCAGCATCTCGGGGTCCATGGCGAGCGCGCGCGCGATGGCGACCCGCTGCTTCTGGCCGCCCGAGAGATGCGCAGGGTAAGTCTCCGCCTTCTCGGCGAGCCCGACCCGTGCCAGCTCTTTGCGCGCCCGCGCCTCGGCCTCGGGTTTCGGCATGCCGCGCACGGTGCGCAGCCCTTCCATCACGTTGCCGATCGCCGTCATGTGCGGGAACAGATTGAACTGCTGGAACACCATGCCGACCCGCTGGCGCACCTGGATCAGTTCGTTCTCGCGATAGGTCCGCTCGCCCGACTTTCCCTCGCGGCCCAGCACCTGGCCGTCGAGCGCGATCGTGCCGCCGCCCGGGCGTTCCATGAAGTTGAGGCAACGCAGCAAGGTGCTCTTGCCCGAGCCCGACGCGCCCAGGATGGCGATGCGCTCGCCGCGCGCCACCTCGAGGTCGATGCCGCGCAGCACGTCGGTAGTGCCGAAGCGCTTGGTGAGGCCGGTGACTTTCAGGATCGTCATTCGTCCCGCCTCAGCCGTCGTTCGAGGAAATAGCTGAACTGGACCAGCGGCCACAGGAAGACGAAGAAGATCACCGCAACGGCGGTATAGGCCTCGATCGGATTGTAGTTGAGCGAGGCGATCAGCTTGCCCTGCTGCAGCAGCTCGACATAGGCCACGGCCGAGGCCAGCGTCGACATCTTGAAGATCTCGATGGCGCGGTTGGTCAGCGCCGGCAGCATGCGCTTCAGCGCCTGGGGCAGAATGATGCGCCGCATCGCCTGGCCCCAGCGCATGCCGAGCGCCCGCGCGCCATCCCACTGACCGGTCTCGATCGACTGGATGCCGCCGCGATAGATCTCGGCCGAGAAAGCCGCCGAGTTGAGCGAGATGCCGAGCGAGGCAGCGGCGAGCGGACTGATCTGGAAGGGCAGCAGGATCGGCAGGGCGAAATAGAACCACAGGATCTGCACGAGCACCGGCGTATTGCGGAAGAACTCGACGAAGACCGTGGCGGGGATGTGAAGCCAGCGATTGCGCGAATAGCGCCCGAGGCCGACGAGGAGCCCGAGGCTCAGCCCCAGCACCAGGCAGATCGCGAAGATGCGCAGGGTGCCGGCGGCGCCGACCAGCAGCGCATCGGTGTTGTCGAAGACCGAGGCGAAATCCCAGCGCATCAATGCACCCCTCTCAATGCACTGTGCTCTCGCCGCTGCGGGCCAACCGCAGCTCGACCAGGCGCGCGACCTGGCTGGCGAGGAAGATCACGACGAAATAGATCAGCGCCACGACCGTGTAGGTCTCGAGCGGCCTGAAAGTTTTCTGCGAGATCTCGTTGGCCGCAAACAGCAGGTCGGCATAGGAGATGGTGGCGATCAGCGTCGTGGTCTTCATGAGCTCGATGGCGCGCTCCATGAAGGCCGGGATCATGCGCTTCACCGCCTGCGGCAGGATGATGCGCCGCAACGCCTGGTCGTGGCGCATGCCGATCGCGCGCGCGCCGTCCCACTGGCCGCGCTCGATCGACTGGATGCCGGCGCGGAACACCTCGGCGAAGAACGAAGCCGACTGGATCGAGAAAGTGACGGCGCCGGCCACGAACGGCGTCATCTCGATGCCGACCAGGATCGGCAGGGCGAAGAAGAACCAGAAGAGCTGGACCAGCGGCGGTGTCGTCCGGAACACCTCGATGACGAAGCCCGCCGGCCAGGACAGAAAGCACCGCGGCGAGAGTCGCAGCAGGGCCAGCGCCAGACCCAGCACGACACCGCAGACCAGTGCCGTGCCCGTGATCTTGAGCGTGTTCGCCAGGCCCTCTGCCAAAAACGGTGCGTTGGCGAGGACCGGCGCGAAGTCCCACTGATAGGCCAAGGACGAAGTTGCCTACTTGATCATTTCTTTCATGACCGGCGGCGCGGACTTGGGATCGAGGCCGAAGTCGGCGATCGCCTGCTCGTACCACTTCTGCGTCTGGCCGCTCTTGTAGTAGTCGGCGAACTGCTTATCGACCCACGCGGTGAAGGCGGTATCGCCCTTGCGAAGGGCCGCGCTCGAAGGCTGCGATTCGGCGGGCAGCGGCACCACGATCTTGCCCTTGCCGAGCCGCTGGCGGGCGGCCAGCAGCGGTGGATGGAACAGCAGCACGGCATCGACCCTCCCCGACTGGAAGGCGGCGATCGCCTCGGCATTGCCGGGGAAGCGCTGGATGTCGGCCTTGGGCGTGTGCTGGGTCGCCCAGCGGTCCATGGTCGAGGCCTGCGGCACGGCGATGCGCACGCCCTGCTTGTTGAGGTCCTCCCAGGTCTTCGCATTGAGGTCGTCGCGCGCCAGCACGGCGAGCGAGTACCAGAGGAGCGGATTCTCCGGGAAGTTGGCGGCCTGTTTGCGTTCCGACGTGGCGTCGAGCATGAACATGATGTCGATCTTGTCGCCCTGGAGTGCGGCGATCGCGTTGCCCCAGCTCACCTCGACCGGCTCGAACTTCACGCCCAGCGACTGCGCCATCGCCTTGCCCATCGAGATACCGAGACCCGACGCCCATTGTCCGGTCTTGGGGTCCTTCGAGTACCAGGGCGGCGCCTGGGTGACGCCGACGCGCAGCACGCCGCGCTTCTTCACCTCGTCGAGCGTGCCCTCGGCGCGTGCGGCGAAGGGAATGGCCAGCGCGGCGGCACTCGCGGCCGCGACGGCGAACAACGAACGTCGATTGATGGTCATGATTTGACTCCCCTTTTTGGCTTCCCCGAAGAATCCGGCATCGAGCGCAGAAACGTCTCCGTCGTTTCCATGCCGCGACGCATGTGATCGGCGATCTCGGCCTTCATCGCCTCGAAGTCCTGCCCGAAGGCCGCCTTGATGTAGCTGTCATGGCTGTCGCGCTTCGGCCCGCGGCGACCGTGGGCGCGATGATGCGCCGCCCAGTAGAGTTGCAGCCGACCGCGCAGGCCATGCCAGGCCCGCTGCAGCAATTTGTGGCCGCTCGCCTCGTAGACGAGGCCGTGGAATTCGAGTTCGGTCAGGATGCTGGCGCGATCGTCGCCCGCGTCGATCGTGGCGATCAGCGCCTCGTTGCGGCGCTTGAGCTCGGCGCGAAAGCGATCGTCGCGGCGCGGCCAGACCTGCTCGAAGGCGAAGGTCTCCAGCACGGTGCGCAGCGAATAGATCTCGTGGATGTCGTCGACCGAAAGCTCGGCCACACGCGTGCCGGTATAGGGCACGGTCACCACCAGCCCCTCCTCGATCAACTGGCGCAGCGCCTCGCGCAACGGCCCGCGGCTGACGTCGAAGCGCTCGGACAGCGCGGTCTCGACCAGCGGCGCCCCCGGCGGGATGTCGCCCGCCAGGATCGCGTGCCGCAGCCGCTCGACGATGTGCGCGCGCAACGTCGCCTTCGGCACACGGTCGAAAAGCGCGTCCACTCCCCGCGTCGAAAGATCGGAAATAGCCAAACTGCCCTCGGAATGGCGGATCGTCGATTGTCAACAATGTGTCATAGCCGAACGCTGGCGCACAATAGAAACCTCGGAATGCCACCAGCCGGCCGAAACTAGACGTAGCAGGTCAGTCGTTTGCCGGGCAGCAGGTCATAGGGCGCTCTCCACCCGGGAAGCTCCGCCATGCGCAGAAGCCACGCATTCACGGCGGGATGGCTGACCGTAAGATCATACCCGGCCTCCCGCTTCGGGAAGGACAGATAGGCCATCATTGAGATATCGGCGATCGTCGGCCGGTCGCCGATCATGAACGGGCGCTCCAGAAGGTGGCCGTTCAGGATCGTCAGATAGTCGTCGAGGCGCCGACGCATATAGGCCAGTACGGCGGGATCGGGTGAGGGCGTGAACGCCCGATAGTAACGATAGGTCGCCATGTAGCCGCTGAGCTTGTGGTTGTCCCAGAACAGCCAGCGAAGGATTTCGAACCTCTCCTCATCGCTCCGACCGCCAAACTGGCCGTGGCGTTCGGCGAGCCGCAGCAGGATCGGCGCCGTCTGAGTGAGGCGTTGCAGACCCTCCTCGAGAACCGGGATCTCGCCCATGACATTGACGCGGGCGCGCCACTCGGGGGTTCGCGTGACGCCACCGCCGAAGTCGGTCCAGACCGGTTCGAAGGTCTGGCCGCACAGCGTGAGCATCAGCGCCAGCTTGTAGCTGTTGCCGGACTCCGGGAAGTAATGCAGGCGATAGTTGGTCATGCGCGACGCCATTCCCCGGACGCAGTCTTTGATCACCGTGACCGTAGAGCCCGGCGTCCGGTGCGACCATTCAGTTCTCGGCCGATGACTTCAGGAATCGTCAACGCCGCACCTTCAGGCGGCAGCGGCGGCTTCGCCCATCAACCAGCTACGGAAGAGATCGAACCGGTTCGACTCGATGCGATCGGTCCGCCGAACGAGATGGAAGCTTCTGGAAAGTGTCACGTCATCCTGCCAGAGGCGCACGAGCCGGCCGCTCTCCAGATAAGGCCGCACGAGGGGATCGAGGCCGATGGCGGCCCCGAGTCCGGCCGCTGCCGCCTCGTAGACAAGCTGAAGATTGTCGAAGCTCCTGTAAGGACCTTGGCCAAGGCCGATGCCGGCGTGCCGAAACCATTCCGGCCAGAAATCGGGCTGATGACTGGATCCAATGAGAGTCTGTCGTGCGAGGTCGGCCGGGCTCCTGAGCCGCTTGCGGGCGACGAAGTCCGGAGTCGCGACCGGATACGCCTTTATCGGTAGAAACCTCTGTCCGACCGTTCCCGGCCAGGGTCCGAGACCCAGGCGAATGGCGCAGTCGAGATCGTCGCGCTCGCGCAGTTCCACGATATCCGGCGAGGTCTCAATTTCGACGTCCAGTCCCGCGAGACGCAATCGGCTGCGCGCAAGCCTGGGCACGAGCCAGTTCGCGGCAAAGGTCGGGATGACGCTGACCTTGAAGGCGTCACGGCGAACCGGCGACGTGGCGGCAATCGTCGCCTTCCACACGCAATCCCAGGCGGGGCCCAGTTCCGAGAAATATTTCTCGCCCGCCTCCGTGAGGCTGAGACCCCGTGGCTGGCGGTCGAAGAGTTTCGCGCCGAGGTAGCGCTCCAGAATCTGGATCCTGCGGCTCACCGCCGGGACCGTGATGCTCAACCTCGCCGCGGCTTGCGCGAGATTGCCGACACGCGCCACGACGACAAAGGCTTCGATGGACCGCAGGGGGAGCTGGCTCATGAAACCAGTCTACCCCCACGCAGCTGCTTCCGGGACAGGCGTCAGTAGCTCTTGTATCCCAGGAACTTGCCCGACATCGCGATCTTCACCCGGTCGCCCTTCTGGTCGGGCTGGCGCTCCATCGTCATGTCGAAGTCGATGGCGCTCATGATGCCGTCGCCGAATTCCTCCTGGATCAGTTCCTTCCAGGTCGTGCCGTAGACCTGCACCAGCTCGTAGAAGCGGTAGATCAGCGGGTCGGTCGGCGGGATCTGGGGCAGCGAGCCGCGATAGGGCACCTCCTGCAGCAGCAGGACTTCTTCCTTGCCCAGGCCGAACAGCTTGCCGGCCTTGGTGGCCTGCTCCTTGGTCATCTTCATCTGGCCCATGCAGGCCGCAGTGACGATGATCTTCGAGGCACCGCCGATCTTCTTGGCGATGTCTTCCCAGGTCAGTTCCTTCATGCGCTTGGCGGTCAGGATCTTCTCTGTGACTTCAGCCCGCTTCATTGCCGTCTCCCGGTTGTTAAAGGCACGATCTCGGCCGGCGGATTGACCGCCGACAATTTCATGGACATGAGGCCAGGTTTCACCAGCTTCGGCCGACGCGGATCGAAGCCATGCTCCGCGACCTCGCGATCGAACGCCTTCGAGCGGTTCACGAGGAACTCCACGAGGTGGTTGCGGATGGCGTAGTACTGCGGATGGCGATGCAGGTCGTTCCGGTGCCGCTCGTTCTTCGGCATGGTGTTGACCACGATCTCGGCGATCCTCGCGCCCGGCCCGTTGGTCATCAGCACGATCCTGTCGGCGAGCAGGATCGCCTCGTCGACATCGTGGGTGATCATGAACACGGTCTGATTGGTGTCCGCGCAGATGCGCAGCACCTCGTCCTGCAGCATGCCGCGCGTCAGCGCGTCGAGGGCGCTGAACGGCTCGTCCATCAGCAGCATCTTGGGCTGGATCGAAAGCGCGCGCGCGATGCCGACCCGCTGCTTCATGCCGCCGGAGAGCTGCGCCGGCCGCTTGTTCTCCGCGCCGGCGAGGCCGACCAGTTCGATGAAGCGCATCGCGTGATCGCGCACCCGGGCGCGATCCCAGTTCGGCCAGCGCGAGGACACGGCGAAGGCGATGTTGCCCATCACGGTCATCCACGGCAGCAGCGCATGGCCCTGGAAGATCACGGCGCGGTCGAGACTCGGCCCGTCGATCTCGCGATTGTCGACGATGACGGCGCCGCCGCTGGGACGGTCGAGCCCCGCCAGCACGTTCAGGATCGTGGTCTTGCCGCAGCCGGAATGGCCGATCAGGCAGCAGAACTCGCCCTTGTCGACGCCGAACCAGATGTCCTCGAACACGGCGGGCTGGCCGGTCTCGCCGAAGCGGCGCGCCAGTCCTTCGACGCTGATGAGCGGACGGTTCTCCATGTCGTGCCTATTCCGGATAGGTGACGAGCTTGGCCAGATAGGCCAGGCCCTGGTCGAGCAGGAGACCGACCAGGCCGATCAGCAGGATCGCGGTCACGATGTTGGCGATCGAGAGGTTGTTCCACTCGTTCCACACGAAGTAGCCGATGCCGGTGCCGCCCACGAGCATCTCGGCCGCCACGATCACCAGCCAGGCGATGCCGACGGAAATGCGCATGCCGGTCATGATGGTGGGCGCCGCGGCCGGCAGGATCACCTTGAAGGCGGTGCGGAACGGGCCGACCTCGAGCGTGCGCGCCACGTTGAGCCATTCCTTGCGCACGCTGCCGACGCCGAACGCGGTGTTGATCAGCATCGGCCAGATCGAGCAGATGAAGATCACGAAGATCGAGGAGATGGCGCTGTCCTTGATCGTGTAGAGGGCGAGCGGCATCCAGGCGAGCGGCGACACCGGCTTCAAGATCTGGATGAAGGGATCGAGCGCGCGATAGACCAGCGGCGACATGCCGATCAGGAAGCCGAGCGGAATGGCCACGAGGGCGGCGAGGCCGAAGCCCAGCAGCACGCGGCCCAGCGAATAGGCGAGCTGGATGCCAATGCCCTTGTCGTTGCTGCCCCGGATATAGAACGGATCGGCGAGGTGCTTCCAGATCGTGGCACCGATGTCGGCCGGCGTCGGCATCGCCGATTTCTGTCCGGTCGCCGCCGCAGCGCCCACCAGCTTGGCATATTCCGGATCCATCGCAGGGCCGCTGGCCGCGGTCGGCATGGTAGCGACCTGCCAGATGCCGACGATGGCCACGAAGATCAGCACCGACAGCAGGCCCGCCCGCAAGCGGAGGGAGTTCTTCAGCATGCGTGGCCCTCATGCATCAAAAGCAAAGCCCTCATCCTGAGGAGCGAGCGCAGCGAGCGTCTCGAAGGATGAGCCAAGGACACCGCGCCTGCAGCCGATCCTTCGAGACGGCTGCTGCGCAGCCTCCTCAGGATGAGGTCGGCTTCTGATCCTGCCGGCAATGTCACGGCCGCTCAGGTCCGCTTGATGGCGAAGCTGTTGACGTACTCGGCGGGCTTGGCCGGATCGAAGGGCTTGCCCATCACCACGATCGTCTTGTTCGACGGATCGGGCGGCGTGAGGCCCATCTCCTTCATCATGTTCGCCGTGTCGGTGGCGAGGAACACCTCCTGCGCGACCTTGGCATAGTCGATGTCGGCCTTGAGCTGTCCCCAGCGCTTCATCTGGGTCAGTATCCAGATGGCGAACTGGTTCCACGGGAAGGGATCGAAGCCGATGCGGTTGGGATCCTTCTTCACGCCGCCCAGCCCGTCGGCATAGGTGCCGGTCAGGATCTGCTCCAGCACCGTCTCGGGCTGGTTCAGGTAGTTCTGGGGCGCGATCGCCTTGGCGATCTCCTTGCGGTTCTCCTGCTTCTGCGCATAGGCGGTGGCGTCGATGATCGCCTTCAGCAGCGCGCGATAGGAATTCGGATTCTGGGCGGCGAATTCCTTGCTGACGGCGAAAGCGCAGCACGGATGGCCGTCCCACAGCTCCTTCGTCAGGAGATGGATGAAGCCCACGCCATCGTACACGGCGCGCTGGTTGAACGGATCGGGGCCGAGATAGCCGTCGAGATTGTCGGCGCGCAGGTTGGCCACCATCTCGGGCGGCGGGACCGAGCGGATGGAAATGTCCTTGTCGGGGTCGAGGCCCGCCTCCGCCACGTAGTAGCGCAGCAGGTAGTTGTGCATCGAATAGTCGAACGGGACGGCGAAGCGGAAGCCCTTCCAGTCCTTCGGATTGCGCTTGTCCTTGTGCTTGTTCGCAAGCGTGATCGCCTGGCCATTGATGTTCTCGATCGCCGGCATCGTCCACGGCACCGGGTTCGAGCCGACACCCAGCGAGATCGCGAGCGGCATCGGCGAGAGCATGTGCGAGGCGTCGTATTCCTTGGCCAGCGACTTGTCGCGGATCACCGCCCAGCCGGCCGTCTTCACGACTTCGACGTTGAGACCCTGCTTGGAATAGAAGCCCATCGGATGGGCCATGATGATCGGGGTGGCGCAGGTGATCGGAATGAAGCCGACCTTGAGGTCCTTCTTTTCCGGCACGCCGCCCTGGGCGAAGGCTTCGCGCGCGGCGCCGAGCGGCAGGACCGAGGAAATGGCGGCCATGGCCGTGGCTGCGCCGACCGTTTTCAGGAACTGGCGGCGCTGGGCGTCGACCGGGAAGACCGCCCGCAGGACGGCGGCGTCGACGACGCGATTCCAGCGGTCCTCCTCCCCGGCCGGTACCGCCTCCGCCGTCAGGCGGGCGTGGTCGGCCTGGCTGTGGTTGCCGCCGCAGCTGCAGCCGCCGCGGCCGAGCAGGGCCTTCGGGTCGAACGGGTCCTTGAACATCGATGCCTCCTCCAGATCCTGGTGCCGGCATCGCTGCGCGGCCCGCTTGGAGGCTGAAAAGGCAATGCCTGTGCCAATCGCTCAGATCGTGCAGAAATCGGGGGAGAAGCGCCGGTCGAAACGTTCAATTGCCCAAATAAGCAGCAAATTCTCCCGACTCGTTCTGCGGAATCGCCGGATTCGAATCTTAACGTTGGGGATTAAATTCATGGAATCCCTGACTCTTTCCCCGTTTTACACGGCCCTTTCTTATTGCGGAGGGGGGCGTCCTTTGGCAGGCTAAGGTTAGTGGGTTGTTGGGTGCCCACCACGATATGTCGGCCACCCGCCTCAAGAATGGCTTAGCGTAAGCCGCACGGCGGAATGGTTGGGGAGTAGCTCTATGGCGTTATCTCGACATGAGCGGACAAGATTGAAGTCTGACCTGAATCCGCTCGAGATGATCGAGAAGGTCGTGTCCGCCAACGACTGGCCGTTCGACCGCACCTCGGACCGGGAGATCGCGGTCGAGGTCGCGGGCCGCTGGTGCGACTACCGCATGTTCTTCAGCTGGCGCGACGACGTCGAGGCGCTGCACTTCACCTGCGCCTACGACGTCCGCATTCCCGCCGAACGGCATTCGGACATTCACGGCCTGCTGGCCCTGATCAATGAAAAGATGTGGCTGGGTCACTTCGATCTGTGGACCGAAGAAGGCCTGCCGATGTTCCGCCACGCCATCCCGCTGCGCGGGACCAAGGGCTTGATGGCCGAACAGCTGAACGACCTCGTCGAGGTGGCGATCACCGAAAGCGAGCGTTTCTATCCCGCTTTTCAGTACGTCATCTGGGCCGGCAAGAGCCCCGCCGACGCGTTGACCGCCTCCATCCTGGAGACGGTCGGCGAAGCCTGAACCGACAAGGACCTTCCGACGCCCCCTCTCGCTAAAAACCAATAAACCTGTTCGGAATGTCCCCAGCGGCGCCGATCCCCCCGGATCGGCGCCGCGACGATTTTAGGAACGCGATTCCCCGGCTATAAGGGTCGCCTTCATGAGCACCCTTTCCGCGATTCTCCTGGCCGCGCTTCCCCTGGCGATCCCGTATCCCGAGATCGATCCCGTCCTGGTCCAGCTCGGACCCTTCGCCATCCGCTGGTATGCGCTCGCCTATATCGCGGGCCTGGTGATCGGCTGGCAGGTCATGCGCCGCGTCTGCGAGCGGCCGCCCCAGGTCCTGTCGCCGCTCAAGATCGACGACTTCCTGCTGTGGGCGGCGCTCGGCGTCATTCTGGGCGGACGGCTGGGCTACGTGCTGTTCTACAAGCCGGGCTTCTACCTGGAACATCCGCTGGCCGCGCTCACCCTGTGGGAAGGCGGCATGTCGTTCCACGGCGGGCTGCTGGGCGTCATCGTCGCCATCCTGCTCTTCGCGATGCGCAACAAGACCGACCCCTTCATGCTGTCGGACCTGGTGGCGATCGTGGCGCCGCTCGGCCTGTTCTTCGGCCGCCTCGCCAACTTCATCAACGGCGAGCTGTGGGGGCGCGTCAGCGACGTGCCCTGGGCGATGGTCTTCCCGCGCGGCGGGCCCCTGCCGCGCCATCCCAGCCAGCTCTACCAGGCCTTCTTCGAGGGCGTGCTGCTGACCCTCATCGTCGTCGCGGTGTGGAAGCTCACCGAGGGGCGGCGGCGTCCCGGGCTGCTGACCGGCGTCTTCTGCGCCGGCTATGGCCTGGCCCGCATCGTGGGCGAGATCTTCCGCGAGCCCGACGCCCATCTCGGCTACCTGTGGGGGCCGCTCACCATGGGCATGCTGCTCTCGCTGCCGGTGCTGCTGTTCGGCGTCTGGCTCATGCTGCGCGCCTACCGGAAGCCCGCTCTATCGTGACGGAGCGGGCGTGACAGAACTCGGCGGGCTGATCGCGCGCCGCATCGCACTCATCGGCCCGATCTCGCTCGCCGACTTCATGGCCGAGGCGCTCGGCCATCCGCGGCTCGGCTACTATCGCCGCGCCCTTCCCGTCGGCGCCGCCGGCGACTTCACGACTGCGCCCGAGATTTCGCAGATGTTCGGCGAGCTTCTAGGCGCCTGGCTGGCCGAGCGCTGGCTGGCGATGGGCCGGCCATCGCCCGTGCGGCTGGTCGAGCTCGGTCCCGGCCGCGGCACCCTGATGGCCGATGCGCTGCGCGCCACACGCGGCGTGCCGGGCTTCCAGGCCGCGATCGACCTGCATCTCGTCGACATCAACGCGCCCTTGCGCGAGGCCCAGCGCACTGTGCTGCAGGCCTACGCGCCGGCCTGGCATGAGCGCTTCGACGAGGTGCCGCCAGGACCGCTTCTGCTGGTCGCCAACGAGTTCTTCGATGCGCTGCCGGTGCGCCAGTTTCATCGCACGGCCAAGGGCTGGCGCGAGCGCATGGTCGGCCTCGACGAGGCGGGCGGATTGCGGCTGGCGCTGGCGCCCGGCGCGACGCCCTTCGCGGCCCTGCTGCCGGATGCCCCCGAAGGCGCGGAGGCCGAACTCAGCGAAGCCGGGCGGGCGCTGGCCGGCGCCATCGGGGCACGCATCGCCGGCGACGGCGGGTGGGCACTCATCATCGACTACGGGCTGGAGAGTGCGGGCCGCGCGGGCTCGCTGCAGGCGGTGCGCGGACATCAGGGAGCGGACATCCTCGATCGTCCCGGCGAGACCGATCTCAGCGCCCATGTCGACTTCGCGGCGCTCGCCGCCGCGGCTGGCGTCCCGGCCTTCGGACCGGTCGACCAGGGCGAGTTCCTGCGACGCCTCGGTCTTCCCGAGCGTGCGCAGGCCCTGAAGCGCAATGCAAAGGCGGCGCAGGCCGATGCCATCGATGCGGCATCGGCCCGCTTGATCGCGCCCGACCAAATGGGCACCCTCTTTCGCGTGCTGGCTCTCGGTGACGGCAGGAATGCCCCGCCCGCCGGCTTTACGGATTTCCCCGCGGACGATTCATGATCCAGGCTCAGACACTCGCCGCCCTCGACGGGGTGCAGCACCGATTCTTCACCCGCCGCGGCGGCGTGAGCACGGGCCTCTTTTCGTCGCTCAACTGCGGCTATGGCTCGGCCGATGCGCCGGAGAACGTGCGCGAGAACCGTCGCCGCGCGGCCGGGCAATTCGGTCTCGACGAACCCGACCTGCAGACGGTGCACCAGATCCATTCAGCCGACGTGCTCACCGTCACGAACGAGCGCTGGCGTTCGCCGGGCGCGCCCAAGGCTGATGGTCTGGTGACCGACCGGCCGGGCGTCGCGCTGGGCGTGATGGCGGCCGATTGCGCGCCGGTGCTGCTGGCCGACGGCGACGCCTCGGTGATCGGCGCCGCACATGCCGGCTGGAAAGGCGCCCTGGGCGGTGTCGTCGACGCCACCATCGCGGCGATGGAGACGCTCGGCGCCCGGCGCGAGCGCATCCAGGTCGTGGTCGGCCCCTGCATCGGGCCCGCCTCGTACGAAGTCGGGCCCGAATTCCCCGCACCCTTCCTGGCGCAGGACGAGGCGAACGCCGCGTTCTTCCGGACCGCGACGCGCGCCGGCCATTTCATGTTCGACCTGCCCGGCTATCTCGTGCACCGCATTGCGCGCAACGGCGTCGCTGTCTCCGCCACCGGCCACGACACGCTCAGCGGCACCGAGGATTTCTTCAGCTACCGCCGCAACACGCTGCAGGGCGTGCGCGACTACGGGCGTGGCCTGTCCGCGATCGCCCTCGCGGCCTGACGTGCCCTACTTCATCATCCTGATGGTCTGCTGCCTGCTCGGGGTCGTCGCGACATGCGCCATGTTGTGATGCTGCTCTGCCTGCTCGCCCTCGCGGCGTGCGGCGGCTCCCCCAAGCCCTTCGCTCACGATCCTTCGCAGATTTCCTACGGACGCCAGATCCGCGACAAGGTCGAAGTCGCGATCAGCCCGCCGCGCAACATGCCGCCGGAAATGGGCGAGCGCGTCGCTGCGGCCCTCGCCATCGAACTGCAGTCCTATGGGATCGTGGCCACGGTGGCGCCGGCCGAGGCGCCGATCCAGATCGACGGCGTGATGAGCACGCGCGACGCCGACATGTCGATCGAGGTCCAGACGGACTGGCGTATCCGCGGTCGGCCACGCACGGACGAGCCGGCGACGGTCAAGACCCGCGCCCCGCCCGAGGATTACGCCCAGCAGGCCGAGCGCCTGATTTCGCGCATCGCGCAACAAGCCGCTCCCAAGATCGCGACCCTGATCGGCAAGCCGCCGAACTTCATCCCGCGCGCGCCGGGCCAGGTCGCCGCAGGCATCACGATTCCCTACGAGTTCCCGCCCGATCCCGCGGCGGCCCCGCCCGACGGCACGGCGCCGACCTCGACGACCGGCCCGACGCCGGCCGCGGCCAAGCCGGCGGAGCCGCAGGTCAAGGCGTTCGTCGCGGCGGTGACCGGCGCGCCGTCGGACGGCAATCGCCAGCTGACGTCGGGGATGCGGCGTGCGCTGGGGTCGAGCAAGCTCGTGATCGTCGACCAGGCAGAAGGCGACGCCTTTAGCGTCGTCGGCACGGTGACCATGACGCCGATCGACGACCGCATGGCCCGCCTGGTGGTCAAATGGATCGTCAAGGACCCGGCCGGCAGGAATATCGGCGACATCGATCAGTCCAATCCCGTGCCGTTGGCGGCCGCGAAGGGCTCCTGGGCCGGATTCGGCGACATCGTCGCTTCCGCCGCCGCCGAAGGCGTGCTCGAACTTCTCGAGAAGGCGATCAATAAGCCGCGCTGACCCTGCGCGGCCTGTGAATCGGCTTGTCAGAGGGGGGCTTTCGGCTGCTACTGTTGCGGGGGGCGGCGCGATTCTTGCAAGCTTTACGCAGGGCAAGGACTGACCGCGAGACAGGGAGTCAATAAAATCATGTTGTCATTCAGGAAGTCGGCTTTGGCCGTCATCGCTGCAGCGAGTTTCAGTGGCCTCATGGCCGCTGCACCGGTGCAGGCACAGACGCTCAAGGTCGTGATGCATTCGGACGTCAAGATCCTCGATCCGATCTGGACCACGGCCTACATCCAGCGCAACCACGGCTACATGGTGTGGGACACGCTGTTCGCCGTTGACGAGAAGTTCGACGTCAAGCCGCAGATGGTCGAGAAGTATGAGAACTCTGCCGACAAGCTGACCTGGACTTTCACGCTGCGCGACGGTCTCGAATGGCATGACGGCAAGCCCGTGACTGCGGAAGACTGCGTCGCCTCGATCAAGCGCTGGGCCGCCCGCGATTCGATGGGCCAGAAGATGATGGCGTCGGCCGAGGGGCTGGAGGTCGTCGACGCCAAGACCTTCAAGCTGAAGATGAAGGAACCATACGGCCTGGTGCTGCAGTCGCTCGGCAAGCCCTCGTCGAACGTTCCGTTCATGATGCCGAAGAAGACGGCCGAAACCGACCCGATGCAGCAGATCAAGCTCGAGGACGTGATCGGCTCCGGCCCGTTCATCTTCAAGGGCGACGAATGGAAGCCCGGCGAGAAGATCGTCTACGTCAAGAACACCAAGTACAAGCCGCGCGCCGAGCCGGCCAACGGCCTCTCGGGCGGCAAGGTCGTGAAGGTCGACCGCGTCGAATGGATCGCCATGCCGGACATCCAGACGCAGATCGCGGCCCTGCAGAGCGGCGAGATCGACATGATCGAATCGCCCGGCCACGACCTGCTGCCGCTGCTGGCCAAGGACAAGAACATCAAGCTGCTCAGCTTCAACCCGACGGGCAACCAGTACGCCTTCCGCTTCAACAGCACGGCCAAGCCCTTCGACAACGCGAAGGTCCGCCACGCCGTCTTCGTGGCCTTCGCGCAGGAAGACTTCCTCAAGGCCACGATCGGCGATCCGCAGTGGTACAAGGTCTGCAAGGCGCCGTTCGTCTGCGGCACGCCGCTCGCAACCGATGCCGGCATGGCCGACGTGCTGAACGGCAACGCCGCCAAGGCCAAGCAGCTCCTCACGGAAGCCGGCTATGACGGCACGCCGATCGTGCTGATGCATTCGACCGATCTGCAGGTCCTCACCAACCTCGCCCCGGTCGCCAAGGCTCAGATGGAGCGTGCCGGCTTCAAGGTCGACATGGTGTCGATGGACTGGCAGACGCTGGTCGCCCGCCGCGTCAAGAAGGAGGCGCCCAGTGCTGGTGGCTGGCACGCCTTCCTCACCTCGTGGGTGGCCGCCGACATCCTCAATCCGGTGATGGCCGGCTTCTTCAACGCCTCGTGCGACAAGGCCATGTTCGGCTGGCCGTGCGACGCGACGATCGAGAAGTATCGCGACCAGTTCGCCAAGGAGACGGACCCGGCGAAGCAGAAGCAGATCGTCGAGGACCTGCAGAAGTACTGGGTCAACCATCCGACCCACATCAACGTCGGCCAGTGGTACGCGCCTCTGGCCCGTCGCAACAACATCGACGGCAACCTCACGGCGCCGGTGCCGGTGTTCTGGAACGTCACGAAGAAGTAGCCCGATCCGCGCGCGGGGGCCTTCCCCGCGCGCCCATCGATGAAGGCGGGTGGTCCCTGCCTTCTTCGATGGGGAAGAAACCTGGAGGGGGCTCTATGAAAAAAGTGATGAAGCGTACGCTCGCCGCGATGGTTGCCGGCGCGATTCTGTCCAGTGCCGGGCCGGTGCTGGCCCAGGGCAAGGTCGTCAAATTCGTCCAGAACGGCAACCTGACGATCCTCGATCCGATCTGGACGACGGCCTACGTCACGCGCAACCACGGCTATTTCGTCTACGACACGCTGTTCGCACAGGACGAGAACAACGTCGTGAAGCCGCAGATGGTCGACAAATACGAAGTGTCCGCCGACAAGACGGTGTGGACCTTCACCCTGCGCGACGGCCTCGAATGGCATGACGGCAAGCCGGTGACGTCCGAGGATTGCATCGCCTCGATCAAGCGCTGGGGCGCCCGCGACTCGATGGGCCAGAAGCTCATGGACTTCGTGAAGGAGTTCAAGGAGGTCAATCCCAAGACCTTCCAGATGGTGCTGAAGGAGCCGTACGGCCTGGTGCTCGATTCGCTCGGCAAGCCGTCGTCGCAGGTTCCGTTCATGATGCCGAAGCGGGTCGCCGACACCGATCCCTTCAAGCAGATCGACAGCCAGATCGGTTCCGGCCCGTTCATCTACGTGAATGCCGAATCCAAGCCCGGCGAGAAGCACGTCTACGCCAAGAACACCAAGTACAAGCCACGCGCCGAGCCGGCCTCGGGCCTCGCCGGCGGCAAGGTGGTCAAGGTCGATCGCGTCGAGATCATCGAGATGCCCGATCCGCAGCAGCAGGTGAATGCCATCGCCGCGGGCGAAATCGACGTCATCGAGCAGCCGCCGCACGACCTGATCCCGATCCTCAAGAAGGAAAAGGGCGTCACGCTCTTCAACTGGAACCCGCTCGGCCACCAGTTCATCTTCCGCATGAACTGGCTCCAGCCGCCGTTCAACAATCCGAAGATCCGCGAGGCCGCGCTGCTGAGCATCCGCCAGGAGGACTATCTCAAGGCGACCGTCGGCGAGCCGGAGTTCTACAAGGTCTGCACGGCCGCCTTCATCTGCGGCACGCCCAATGCCGTCAATGCGCCGGGCGACCTGTTCGTGAAGCCGAACTTCGAGAAGTCGAAGGCGCTGCTGAAGGAAGCGGGCTATGACGGCACGCCGATCGTGCTGCTGCAGTCGACGACCCTGCCGGTTCTCACCAACACGGCCCCTGTGACAAAGGCGCTGCTCGAACAGGGCGGCTTCAAGGTCGACATGCAGTCCATGGACTGGCAAACCGTCGTCACACGTCGAACCAACAAGGGTCCCGTGAGTCAGGGCGGCTGGAATCTGTTCCATACGTTTTCGGTCGCGGCCGACATCCTGAATCCGATCTCGACCTCCTACATGGTGGCGAACGGCGACAAGGCGTGGTTCGGCTGGCCGAACGATCCGGAGATGGAGAAGCTGCGCGACGCTTACGCCAAGGAAACAGACCCCGTGAAGAACAAGGCCCTCGCCGCTGCCGTTCAGGCCCGGGCTTTGCAAACCGCCCAGTATGGCTGGATCGGCCAGTGGTACGGCCCGGGCGCCATGCGCTCCAACATCTCGGGCTGGCTCAAGGCGCCGGTTCCGGTGATGTGGAACATCGAGAAGAAGTGAAACTGATCTCCATTCCGACCCTCTCCGGCCACCGGCGGAGGGTCGGAATGGAGGCAGTCAGATAAGGTAAACCGCATACAATGATCGATTTCATAGCTCGTCGTCTCATAGCCATCATCCCCGTGCTGGCGGTGGTGGCCGTGTTCGTCTTCCTCATGCTGCGATTGACGCCGGGCGATCCCGCCGCCGTCATTGCGGGCGACAACGCCACGTCCGATCAGATCGCCGACATCCGCAACAAGCTCGGGCTCGACGAGCCGATCTGGTCGCAGTTCGCCATCTGGATCGGCAATGTGCTGCAGGGCAATTTCGGTGAGAGCTTCTTCTTCAAGAAGACCGTCGCCGAGCTGATCGCCCAGCGCGTCGAGCCGACGCTCGCCCTCGCGGTCTGCACTCTGCTGTTTGCCGTCAGCATTTCCGTTCCGATCGGCGTCATGGCGGCCTACCGACAGGGCTCGCTGCTCGATCGCGCGGTCATGGGCTTCTCGGTGCTGGGTTTCTCCGTGCCCGGCTTCGTCATCGGCTACTGCCTGATCTATGTCTTCGCCATCGAACTGGGCTGGCTGCCGGTTCAGGGCTATGTCCGCATCGGGGTCAACTTCTGGCAGTTCCTCGAACGCATGATCCTGCCGTCGCTCACCCTGTCGGTCGGCTTCGTGGCGCTGATCTCGCGCATCACGCGCGCTTCGGTGCTCGAAGTCCTGAATGAGGACTACATCCGAACTGCCCGCGCCAAGGGTCTGTCCAACCGTGTTGTGCTGATGCGGCATGCGCTGCGCAATGCCGCCGTGCCGATCCTCACCGTGATCGGCCTCGGCATCGCGATCCTGATCGGCGGCGCCGTGGTGACGGAAAGCGTGTTCGGCCTGCCCGGTCTCGGCCGTCTCACGGTCGAAGCGGTGCTGAGCCGCGACTTCCCGACCATCCAGACCGTCATTCTTCTTTTCTCCGTGGTCTATGTCGTGATCAATCTGCTCATCGACATCAGCTACACCCTTTTCGATCCGAGGATCCGGTATTGAGCGCGATCACCGAAGAAGTCGTCGACTCCGCCTCCATCGCGGCGGCGTCGACCAAGCGCAAGAGCCTCTGGCTCGTTGCACTCCGCAACCCCAACGTGATCATCGGCGGCATGATCCTGCTGACGATGCTGGTGATCGCCATTCTGGCGCCGTTTCTTGGCACCGTTGACCCGACGCGCATCGATCCGGCGGCCCGCAACAAGAAGCCGGGCACCGAGATCACCTATCGCCTCGACGACGGGACGACCATGAAGCGCGTCGCCATCATGGGCACGGACAGTCTCGGCCGCGACGTCTACAGCCGCGTGCTCTACGGCGCGCGCGTATCGCTGGCCGTCGGCGTCGCCGTATCCATCATTTCGGTCCTCATCGGCATGGTGATCGGCCTGGTGTCCGGCTACGTGCGGTGGGCCGACGGGATCATCATGCGCGTCATGGATGGGTTGATGGCGATCCCGGGCATATTGCTCGCGATCGCCCTCGTCTCGATCTGGCGCGCCGGCCTGATTACCGTGGTCTTCGCCATCGTCGTCCCGGACGTGCCGCGCGTGGTGCGCCTGGTTCGTTCGATCGTGCTGACGGTGCGTGAAGAACCCTATGTCGAGGGTGCGATCTCGGTCGGCACCCCGACCTGGATCCTGATGTTCCGCCATATCCTGCCCAACACCGTGGCACCGCTGATCGTGCAGGGCACCTTCCTGGCCGCTGCCGCGATCCTGACCGAAGCCGCTCTGTCCTTCCTCGGCATCGGCATCCCGCCGGAGATCCCGAGCTGGGGCAACATCATGGCCGAGGGCCGCACGCTGTTCCGCGTGTTCCCGCACAACATCCTCTATCCCGGCATCTTCCTTGCCTTGACGGTGCTGGCCATCAACATCATGGGCGACGGTCTGCGCGACACGCTCGATCCCAAAATGAGCAAGAAAGTCTGATGTCGACTGAAACAAAGAGGCCCGTCCTCGAAGTCCGCAACCTGAGCGTCGCCCTGCCCAAGGGCGGCGACCGTGTCCATGCCGTCGAAAAGGTGAGCTTCACCGTCAATCCCGGTGAGATCGTCTGCCTCGTGGGCGAATCCGGCTCGGGCAAGTCGGTGATCGCCTTCACCGTCATGGGTCTGCTGGCCAAGGCGCTGAAGCCGACCTCTGGCGAAATCCTGCTCGAGGGCGAGAACATCCTGACGGCCGACGAGTCCCGGCTGCGCGAGCTGCGCTGCACGCGCATGTCGATGATCTTCCAGGAACCGATGACGGCGCTCAATCCCGTCATGACCTGCGGCGAGCAGATCGACGAGGTTCTGAACACCCACACCAACCTCGACGCCGCAACGCGCAAGGCCAAGATCATCGCCATCCTGGACCGCGTGAAGCTGCCGGAGCCGGAGCGGATCTACGCCTCGTTCCCGCACCAGCTCTCCGGCGGCCAGCGCCAGCGCATCATGATCGCCATGGCGCTGGTGCTCGATCCCGTCCTGCTGATCGCCGACGAGCCCACCACGGCGCTCGACGTCACCACCCAGGCCGAGATCCTGAAGCTCGTGGCCGAGCTGCAGGCGGGCCAGGGCACCGGCGTGCTGTTCATCACCCACGATTTCGGCGTCGTCGCCGAGATCGCCCATCGCGTCGCCGTCCTGCGCTGGGGTGAGCTGGTAGAGATGGGCCCGACCGAGCAGATCCTGTCGCGGCCCGTTCAGGCCTACACCAAGATGCTGATCTCCTCGGTGCCGTCGATCACCCCCCTCCATCGCGGCGTACGGCGCGACGGCAAGACCGTCCTGCGCACCGAGAAGCTCGGCAAGATCTACACGGGCAACGCCTTCTTCCAGAAGGCGCGGGTCGTGAAGGCCGCCGTGGACGTCGACCTCGACATCCGACGGGGCGAGACTCTGGGTATCGTGGGCGAATCCGGTTCGGGCAAGTCGACCGTGGCACGCTGCATCGCCCGCCTGATCGACCCGAGCGAAGGCAAGATCTATCTCGGCGACACCGAGATCGCGACCATGTCGGCGCGCAAGCTGCGGCCGCATCGCCGGCGCGTACAGATCGTCTTCCAGGATCCCTACCGTTCGATGAACCCCCGCATCACCGTGGGCGACTTCATCATCGAGGGGCCGATGAACTTCGGCCTCGGGCGTGAGGAAGCGATGGCCCGCGCGCGCAAGCTGATGGAAACGGTGCGCCTCGATCCCAACGCGCTCGACCGCTTTCCCCACCAGTTCTCGGGCGGCCAGCGCCAGCGCATCTGCATCGCGCGGGCGCTCGCCATGGAGCCCGAGCTGCTGATCGCCGACGAGGCCGTGTCGGCGCTCGACGTGTCGGTGCAGAAGCAGGTGCTGGAGCTCCTCGACGAGATCCGCGTCCGGCTGAACCTCGCCGTGCTCTTCATCACCCACGATCTGCGCGTCGCGGCGCAGATCTGCGACTACGTGGCCGTGATGAGCAAGGGCCGGGTCGTCGAATACGGCTCGGCCGAGCAGGTCTTCGGCTCGCCCAAGGCCGAGTACACCAAGGCCCTGTTCGCCGCGGCCCCCGGCCGCCACTGGGATTTCGGCAAGTTCGCCGCCTGATCCTCTCTCCGGGTCCTTCCCTCTAGCGGGAGGGAAGGGCTTGGAGGAGACTGGCACCATGACTTCCGGCTTCCTCGAAGACGCTTCGTTCAACCAGTCGCCCGCCTTCGGCGACGTCGACCTGTTCACCGCCGACCGGCCGCTGGCCGATGCAGCGGCACGTGCGGGCCTCGACCTCGCGGCGCTCTCCGCCTGCGGCCGGGACTATGGCGCGGCGGAGACGCTCGATCTCGGACGGCTGGCCAACGAGAACCCGCCCCGGCTGCGCACCATGGACGGCAAGGGCAATCGCCTCGACCTGGTCGAGTTCCATCCCGCCTATCACGCGCTGATGCGCAAGAGCATCGGCCACGGAATCCACGCCTCCGCGCACGACGGCAGCGACCGGCCGGCGCCGATGTCGGCCCGTGCCGTCCGCCTCTATCTCGCGACACAGGCCGAGAGCGGCCACATGTGCCCGATCACCATGACGCATGCCTGCGTGGGCGCGCTCCGCTCCGAGCCGGCGCTGCTCGAAAAGTGGCTGCCGAAGATCCAGACGCGCACCTACGATCCGCGAGCGCTGCCGTGGTGGGAGAAGAACGGCGTGACCCTCGGCATGGGCATGACCGAGCGCCAGGGCGGCACCGACGTGCGCGCCAACATCACGAGCGCCACCGCGCACGGCGACCATGTCGAGATCAGCGGCCACAAATGGTTCATGTCGGCGCCGATGTGCGACGCCTTCCTCGTGCTGGCGCAAGCTGCCAAAGAAACCGGGAACGACGGCCTCACCTGTTACCTGATGCCGCGCTACCGGCCCGACGGTTCGCAGAACGCCATCCGCTTCCAGCGGCTGAAGGACAAGCTCGGCAACAAGTCCAATGCCTCCTGCGAGGTCGAGTTCCACGGCGCCTGGGCCGAGCGGGTCGGCGCCGAGGGCGCGGGCGTGCGCACCATCATCGAGATGGTGAACCTCACGCGCCTCGACTGCGCCATCGCCTCGGCCGGCCAGTCGCGCATCGCGCTCAGCCAGGCGGTCCACCACATCCGCAACCGCTCGGTCTTCCAGCGAAGGCTGGCAGATCAGCCGGCCATGCGCGCCGTCGCCGCCGACATGGCGCTGGAACTCGAGGCGCAGGTGGCGCTGGTGTTCCGCCTGATCCGTGCCGCCGAGCATGCGGCCCACGATCCGCGCGAGGCGGCCTACGCCCGGCTGCTGACGCCGGCCGTGAAGTTCCTCGTGTGCAAGAGCACGCCGCAGCTCGTCTACGAATCGCTCGAGTGCCTGGGCGGCAATGGCTACACCGAGGACCTTCCGCTGGCGCGCTACTTCCGCGAATCGCCGCTCAACGCCATCTGGGAGGGCTCGGGCAACGTCATGGCGCTCGACGTGCTGCGCGCCGCCGGCCGTCACCCCGAGGCGGCGACCGACACGCTGTCGCGCCTCGTGCGTACCGCCGACCAGGCCTTCAAGGCCGGTCCGCTGGCGCAGGCGCTGGAGCAGACGTTGAAGTCAGGCGCCGCCGAACGCCGCGCGCGTTTCCTGTGCGAGAGCCTGGCCAAGATCGCCGCCGTGGCGGCGCTGGTCGAAGCCGGTTCGCCCTTCGCCACGCTCTATGCCGAGACGCGGCTGGGCGGTTCGCCCTTCGCGCAGTTCGGCAGCGCCGATCTCGGCGACAGCGAAACGGCGCTGATGGACCGCGCGCTGGCCGCGTAGCAGATTGACGACATGATCGATCCGTCGACACTCATCCTCTTCGCCATCGCCTGCCTGGCGCTCACGGCCACGCCCGGCCCCGACATGCTGCTGATCGCCTCGCGCAGCGCGAGCCAGGGCAAGGCCTCGGGCTTCGCCACGCTTGCCGGCATCCAGCTCGGCACCTATTGCCATGCCGCTGCGGCGGCGTTCGGCCTGTCGCAGCTCTTCCTGATCGTGCCGCTGGCTTACGACATCGTGCGCTACGCAGGCGCGGCCTATCTGCTCTACCTCGCCTGGAAGACGTTTCGCGCCACCGGAGCGGCACTCGCGCCGTCCGACGGCCTGCGTGGTTTCTCGATCGCGGTGGTGTTCCGTCAGGGGCTGCTGACCAACCTGCTCAATCCGAAGATGGCGTTGTTCGTGCTGGCGCTCTTTCCGCAATTCGTGCGACCGGAAGCGGGTTCCGTCGCGTTGCAGATCATGCTGCTGGCGACCGTGCTCAACTTGATCGGCATCGTGGTCAACGGCGCGGTCATCCTGGCGGCGAGCCGGCTCGGCCGTGCCTTCAGTGGAGGCGGCCGCTTCCGGCGCGTTCCGCAGATCCTGCTGGGCACTGTGTTCGCCGGCCTCGCGTTGCGCCTGGCTTTCGACAGCAGGCGCTGAGGCGGCTAGCGCTTCGCGGCAGGACGCGCCTGCCAGGGCCGCAGCAGCAGCATGCCGCCCATCACGAGACCATAGACGGCGAGCCCGATCCCTATCGCCCAGAACAGCGAGTCGAGCCCCTGCCCCAGCTCGATCGCGAGCCAGCCACCGCCGACGGTGATGACCAGCCTCACCAGCACGGCGGCGACCGGCACGCCCATGCGACCGGCGCCCTGGCTGCCGAAGTGAAGCGTCAGGCCGAGGCCGTAGAGGATGTAGAAGGGCGCTGCCCGCGTGAGGTAGCCAACGCAGGCGGCGATCGTTGCGGGATCGCTCGTGAACAAACGCGACCATTGCTCCGGCAGGAGTGCGATCGCGCCCCCGATCACGCCGATCACCGCGGCAGCGAACAGGCTGCCGGTCCAGGCAACGCGGCGCGCCCGCGCCCAGCCATCGGCACCGGCGGCGACGCCGATCAGCGTCAGCATGCCGGTGCCGATTCCGTAGGAAATCGCACCCATCAGATTCTCGAGCCGCGATCCAATGGCGTAGCCCGCCAGCGCCGACGTGCCGAAGCGGCCGACCAGTCCGGTCAGCACCATCGTGCCGATGCCACCGACCACGGTGACGGCCGACGAAGCAAGGCCGACGCCCATGATTTCCAAGAACAGGCGGCGCTGCAGGCCACGCCCGCCGAGCGAGGGCGCAAAGCCCAGCCGGCCGCCCCAGATCGCGCGCGCTGTCAAGGCGAGCGATAGGCCCGACGCCGCCACGCCGGCCGCCGCGAAGCCCGCCACGTCCCAGCCCGGCCAGCCGCCAATGCCGAGCCCCAGCAACGCCGCCAACGGCACGTAGACCGCCGAGCCCACGACGCCGAACCGCGCCGCCAAGGCCGCGCTGCCCACACCCCGCAGGATCGCCGACGCGAAGTTGGTCGCCCACACCAGCACGCCGCAGCTGAACCAGACATCGCTGTAGGCGCGCGCCTGTCGCAGCACCACGCCCTCACCGCCCATCATGCGGTAGAGGAGCGGCGCCGCCGTCCAGGCAAACAGCGCGCAGAGCGCGGCGAAGACGAACGCCAGCACCATCGCGTGGATCACCAAGGCCTGAGCGTCCTCGCGCCGGCCGCCGCCCAGCGCGCGCGCCATGGAGGCCGCGACGGCGCCGCCCAGCCCGCCCGAGGAGACGTTCATCACCATGACGACGAACGGATAGACCAGCGCGAAGGCCGCCAGCGCGCCGCTGCCCAGCCGGCCGACCAGCCAGATCTCGGCCAGGACGACGGCGATCTGCACCACCATGAACGCCGTCGTGGGACCGGCGAGCCGCAGCAGGGAGTGCCCGATGGGCGCAACGAGGAGAGGATGGGACACGAGGGGACTCCGGGAGAGCGATAGCGGCGGCAACGATGCGCCCGGCCCCTTGGTCGGGCGGGCGAGAGGGATCGTTAAAGTCGCGAGCTCATGTACGGAGTCTCCCCAGCGGCGAGCACTATGGCTGCAGGTGTGCGCGCCGACAACCTGTTCGCTTTGCCGGCTGGCGCCGCGCCGCTACACTTCGGCCCAGCGTCTAGCCAATGTTCAGCGAGTAACTCCTTCCCATGAAAAAGATCTTCACGGCGTGCCTCGGTACGGAGACCAATACGTTCGCCTCGATCCCGACCGGACACGGCCTGTTCGAGGAGACCTGCCTGTTCCGCAAGGGCAGCTACGGCGACAAGGTGCCGATGTTCGGCGCGCCGCTCGACGTGTGGCGCAAGCGTTCCGAGGCCAAGGGCTGGCAGGTGGTCGAGAGCCTCTGCGCCTTCGCCCAGCCGGCCGGCAAGACGGTGAAGAAGGTCTACGAGGCGTTCCGCGACGAGATCATCGCGGACCTGAAGGCGGCGATGCCGGTCGATGCGGTGTTCCTGTCGATGCACGGCGCCATGGTGGCCGAAGGCTACGACGATTGCGAAAGTGACCTGCTCGCCCATGTCCGCAAGGTGGTGGGACCGGACGTGCCGGTCGGCGTCGAGCTCGACCTCCACTGCAACATCGGCGAAGGCACGATGCGCGACGCCACGGTGCTGGTCCTGTTCAAGGAATATCCGCATGTCGACGTGTCGGACCGCGCCGAAGATCTGTTCAACGTCATGGAAGGCGCCATCGAGGGCCGCACCAGGCCGATGATGGCCACCTGGGACTGCCGCATGATCGGCGTGTTCCACACCACGCGCGAGCCGATGCGCGGCTTCGTCGACAAGCTGATGGCCATGGAAGGCAAGGACGGCGTTCTCTCGCTCTCCGTCGCCCACGGCTTCCCGTGGTCCGACATCAAGGAGATGAGCAGCCGCATCATCGCCGTCACCGACGGCGACAAGGCGAAGGCCGAGAAGCTGGCCAAGGAACTCGGCCAGGAATTCTTCGCCATGCGCCAGGCCACGCAGCCGCCCTATGTGACCTTGGACGCCGCCATGGCGCGGGTCAGCTCGCACAACCTGCCCAAGCCCATGGTGCTGGCCGACGTGTCGGACAATGCCGGCGGCGGTGCGGCTTCGGATTCGACCTTCGTCCTCAAGGCGCTGCTCGACGGCAAGGTCAAGGATGCGGCGATCGCCATGTTCTGGGATCCCGGCGCGGTGAAGCTCGCCTTCGAGGTCGGCGAAGGCGCCGAACTGGACATCCGCCTCGGCGGCAAGCTCGGGCCGCAGTCCGGCGCGCCGGTCGACGCCCGCGCCAAGGTCCTGAAGCTCGAGAAGAACGTGTTCATCCAGTTCGGCGGCACCCGCAAGGGCACCAGCCCGATCGGCGATGCCGCGGCCCTGCAGATCGAGGGCGTGACGGTGATCGTCAACTCCACGCGATCGCAGTGCCACAGCCTCGACTGCTTCACCAAGCTCGGCATCGATCCCTCGACCAAGAAGGTCGTGGTGGTAAAGTCGATGCAGCACTTCCACGCCGCCTACGCGCCGATCGCCAGCGAAGTGGTCTATGTCGCCGCGCCGGGCGCGCTGGTGCCGGACTGGTCGCTGCTGCCCTACACCAAGGCCGACAAGACCCAGTGGCCCTTCGTCGCCAACCCGCACGCCTGAAGCGTGCGGGCTTCCGGGGCCCGTCGACCGGGAGCGGCGAAAAGCCCATATTTCAGGGCGTTTACAGCGCTCCGACTCATTGGTATGTTCCGCCCCGTCGCGGCCCGGGATGGCCGTTTTGTCGTTTTAGATCAACGGCTTAACCATGTCCCGCCCCGGCGCGAGGGCAGCGATTCATGAAAATTCTCACCGGCAACAGCAACAAACCGCTGGCCGAAGCCATTTCCGCCAAACTGGCCTTACCGCTGGTCAAGGCCAACATACGGCGTTTCTCCGACAACGAGATCTTCGTCGAGATCCTGGAGAATGTCCGCGGCGAGGACGTTTTCGTCATCCAGTCGACGAGCTTCCCGGCCAACGACCATCTGATGGAACTGTTGATCACCATCGATGCCTTGCGCCGCAGCTCGGCCCGCCGCATCACCGCGGTGATCCCCTATTACGGCTATGCCCGCCAGGACCGCAGGGTCGGCTCGCGCACGCCGATCTCGGCCAAGCTGGTCGCCAACCTGATCACCCATGCCGGCGCCAATCGCGTGCTGACGCTCGACCTGCATGCCGGCCAGATCCAGGGCTTCTTCGATATCCCGCTCGACAATCTCTATGCCGGCCCGGTCTTCTCCAAGGACATCAAGGAGACGCTGAGCAACCGCAACCTCACCGTCGTGTCGCCCGACACCGGCGGCGTGGCCCGTGCCCGCGCCATCGCCAAGCGTATCGATGCCGACCTCGCCATCATCGACAAGCGCCGCGAGGCCGCCGGGATCAGCGAAGTCATGAACGTGATCGGCGACGTGAAGAACCGCGACTGCATCCTGATCGACGACATCGTCGATTCGGGCGGCACGCTGTGCAATGCCGCGGTCGCGTTGATGGACCAGGGCGCCACCTCGGTTTCGGCCTATATCACCCACGGCGTGCTATCGGGGGGCGCGGTCGCCCGCGTCGCCGCCTCGCCGATCGAGAAGATGGTGATCACCGATTCGATCATGCCCACCGAGGCGGTGCGCGTGTCGCCCAACATCAAGCCGCTCAGCATCGCGACGCTGATGGCCGAGGCGATGAAGCGCATCACCGACGAGGCATCGGTTTCGAGCCTGTTCGACTAGGAATTTCAAGAGATCCGGCGATGGGCACCCCTGGAGGCCACGCCGCGATGAGAGAGCAACCCAAGGAGAGTTAAAATGGCAGAGACGACCAAAGTCGTCGCGAAGATGCGGGACCGGGCCGGCAAAGGGGGCGCCCGTTCCAGCCGTCGCGAAGGACTGATTCCCGCCGTGATCTACGGCGACAAGCAGCCGCCCGTGATGATCGCCGTCGAGCCGAAGTCGATCGAGCGCGAGATCCACAAGGCGGGCTACTTCAATCACCGCATGAAGATTGCCGTCGATGGCACGGACTACGACGTCCTGCCGCGCGACGTGCAGGTCGATCCGGTGACGGACAAGCCTCTGCATCTCGACTTCCTGCGCATCGGGCCCGACTCGATCATCACCGTGCAGGTGCCCGTGCGCTTCCGCAACGAGCTGGCCTCGCCCGGCATCAAGCGCGGCGGCGTTCTGAACGTCGTGCTGCACGAAATCACGCTGCGCACCCGGGCCGATTCCATTCCGGAAATCTTCGAGGTCGACCTGACCGGTCTCGAGATCGGCCACTCGATCCACATGTCGACGCTCAACATTCCCGAGAGCGCGCGCGTGGTGACGCGTGACAAGAACGCCACCGTGGCCTCGATCGCCGCGCCGACCGTGACGCGCGAAGCGGCCGGGACGGATGCGGCCGGTGCCGACGGCGCTGCGCCGGCGGCAGGTGCCGCTCCGGCGGCGGGCGCTGCAGCGGGCGGCAAGGCTGCCCCCGCTCCGGCGAAGAAGTAACGAGCGGGCGAAGGCTCCGCTTCGTCGATGCTTCTGCTGGTCGGGCTCGGCAATCCCGGGCCGCGCTATGCGGGGCACCGGCACAACGTTGGATTCATGGCGGTGGACGAGATCGTCCGCCGCCGTGTCTTCTCGCCGTGGCGTGCGCGTTTCAACGGCGAAGTGGCCGAAGGCCATCTCGGCGGCGAGCGCGTCATCGCCCTGAAACCCATGACGTTCATGAACGAGTCGAGCAAAGCCGTGGGCGAGGCCGTGCGCTTCCTCAAGGTGCCGCTCGACCGCCTGGTCGTCTTCCACGACGAACTCGACATCGCGCCCGGACGGGTGCGCATGAAGAAGGGCGGCGGCGCCGGCGGCCATAACGGTCTGCGCGATATCGACGCCCATGTCGGCAAGGACTACCGCCGCGTCCGCATCGGCATCGGCCATCCGGGCCACAAGGACCTGGTGCTGCACTGGGTGCTGCGCGACTTCGAGCGCGACGAGCGCGACCCGAAGGACGGCTGGGTCCCGAAGGTGCTGCACGCGCTGGCCGAGGAAGCGGCGCTGCTGGTCGAAGGCGGCGCCAAGGCCGACGAGAAATACATGAGCCGGGTGGCGCATCTCGCGCCGCCTCCCGACCTTCCGGCCCGCCTCGACATCAAGGGCCTGGGCAGCAAAGAGTAGATCATGGGTTTCAACTGCGGAATTGTCGGCCTGCCCAATGTCGGCAAGTCGACCCTGTTCAACGCCCTGACCGCCACCCAGGCGGCGCAGGCGGCCAATTATCCGTTCTGCACCATCGAGCCCAATGTCGGCCGCGTCGCCGTGCCCGATCCGCGGCTCGAAAAGCTCGCGGCCATTGCGGGGTCGGCCAAGATCATCAACACCCAGCTCGAATTCGTCGACATCGCCGGCCTGGTGAAGGGCGCGTCGCGCGGCGAGGGGCTGGGCAACCAGTTCCTGGGCAACATCCGCGAGGTCGATGCGATCGCCCACGTGCTGCGCTGCTTCGAGGATGGCGACGTCACGCACGTGAGCGGCAAGGTCGATCCGGTAAGCGACGCCGAGGTCGTCGAGACCGAGCTGATGCTGGCCGACATGGACAGCCTCGAAAAGCGCCTGCCCAATCTCGAGAAGAAGGCCAAGGGCGGCGACAAGGAGGCCGCGGCCGAGGCACCGGTCGTGAAGAAGGCGCTCGACGCGCTGCGCGACGGCAAGCCGGCCCGCGAGGCCAAGCTCACGGACGACGAGCGCGCGGTGTTCGCCCGGCTGCAGCTCATCACCGCCAAGCCGATGATGTACGTGCTGAACGTCGAGGAAAGCTCGGCCGCGACCGGCAACGCGCACAGCGCCAAGGCCGAGGCCTATGCCAAGTCGCGCGGCATGCCGTCCGTCGTGATCTCGGCCGCCATCGAGGCCGAGGTGGCGCAGCTGCCGCCCGAGGACCAGAGCGACTACCTGTCGTCGCTCGGCCTCGAGGAGACCGGCCTCGCGCGCGTCGTGCGCGCGGGCTACGCCCTGCTCGATCTGGTGACCTTCTTCACGGTCGGGCCGAAAGAGGCTCGGGCCTGGACGGTGCGCCGCGAGGCCACGGCGCCGCAGGCCGCCGGCGTCATCCATACCGATTTCGAGAAGGGCTTCATCCGCGCCGAAACGATCGCCTTCGACGACTATGTCACGCTGAACGGCGAGTCCGGCGCCCGCGATGCCGGCAAGCTCCGGCTCGAAGGCAAGGAATACGCCGTCAAGGACGGCGATGTGTTTCATTTCAGGTTCAATGTTTAACGCGCCAAGGCGCGTTAAACATTGAACCGGCGAGCGGCAACGCCTGTCATCAAGCGCAAGAGCTCGCGCCGCGCAGAATAGATAAGAACCTCATCGGAGCGCGCCACTCCAGTGGCGCTCTTGATGCCCGCAACCTCATCCTGAGGAGGCCGCGCAGCGGCCGTCTCGAAGGATGGGCCACAGAGGTGGTGCGTGTCCCCACCCTTCGAGACGCGGTCCTGCGGCCCGCTCCTTAGGGTGAGGCGATTGTTGGAAGACAAACGTGAGCGCCACTGGAGTGGCGCGCTCCAATTACCCCTACGAACCTATCTGCCCCCCGCCCTTCTTCGTGATGGCGATCACAGACGGCCGTGGCGGCATGCCGTCCTTGAAGTCGGGCCAGCGGGTCGAGGGCTTTTCGAAGGTCGAGTTCCGGTCCTCGCCGGGATGCTGGATGGCGAGAAACAGCGTGCCGTCGTCCGGCGTGAAGATCGGGCCGCAGACCTCGGCGCCGGTCGGCGCCTGATAGAAGCAGCGCGTCAGCGCCCGGCCGAAGCCCACCGTGTCGGCGGCATAGAGACCGTCGGCCACGCCCGCCGCCGACGGCGCACCGTCGGTCGCGATCCAGATGCGCCCCTTGCTGTCGAAGGCAATGTTGTCGGGACAGCTCAACCAGCCATTCTCCGAGGTCGCGCGATGATAGCGGGCGCCGGCATCCTGGCCGGGCTTGCCGCCCAGCAGGAAGATCGACCAGGTGCCTTCCGCCGCGGCATGGTCGCCGTCCTTCGGCGCGATCTCGATTATGTGGCCGTGATCGTTGGGACCACGCGGATTGGCCTTGTCGACCTGGTCGGGCTTGCGCCGGCCGTTGTTGGTCAGCACGACGTAGACGCGCCCGTTGACGGGATTGGTCTCGATGTCTTCCGGCCGGTCCATCGGCGTCGGCTTCAGGAGATCGGCGGCGAGCCGGGTCTTCACCAGGACATCGCCCTGCGTCGCAAAGCCATTCGCTTCCGTAAGCGGACCCTGTCCCTGCACCAGCGGCAGCCACACGACCTTGCCGTCGGCCTCGAAGCGCGCGACCGAAAGCGTGCCCTCGTCGAGCAGGTTCTTGTTCGCCGCGCGATCGTTCGGGTTCCACGGCTTGGAGGTGACGAAGCGGTAGACATACTCGAACCGCTCGTCGTCGCCGCTGTAGAGCACCACGCGGCCATCCTTGGCCAGCGCATGGGTGCAACCCTCGTGCTTGAAGCGGCCGAGCGCCGTGCGCTTGACCGGCGGCGAGGCCGGTTCGTAGGGATCGATCTCGACCACCCAGCCGAAGCGGTTCGGCTCGTTCGGCTCCTTGTCGAAGTTGAAGCGATCGACATGCTGGCCCCAGGCGTTGGTCGCGCGGGCCACGCCGTAGCGCTTGCCGAGTTCGGTATCGGCCAACCTTGCCGCCTCGCCGTCGAAGTAGAAGTGGAAATTCTCCTCGCAGGTCAGCCAGGTGCCCCAGGGTGTGCTGCCGCCGGCGCAGTTGCCGAAGGTGCCGAGCACGCGCGTTCCCGTGGGATCGGCCGAGGTCTTGAGCCTGGCGTTGCCGGCGGCGGGTCCTGATATCTCCATCGGCGTCGTGGCGGTGAGCCGGCGCGCGAACCGGCTGGCGGGCACGACCTTCCAGCCGTCGCCGTCGCGGGCGATCTCGATGACCGCGCCACCGACCGACGCCATCTCGACCGCGACCTGATCCTTCGTGGCCTTGAGCGCCGCGCCGCGGCCACTCCCCAGGCCAGCGAACATCAGGTTGGGGCTGGTATATTCGTGATTGGCGACCATCAGGAAGCGGTCGCCGCTGCGGCTACCGGCCGGCAGCGGATACAGGCCGAGATAGTCGTTGTTGTAGCCGAACCGCTTCTCCTGCTCGGCCGCCGTGAGGGTGGCGGGATCGAAGCCCGTGGCGCCGCCGATGATCGGGTCTCCCCAGCGGATCAGCACCTGCATCTCGTAGCCGTCTGCGACATGCTGCGTACCGTCGAGCGTGTGCGCGAGTTCCTTGAAGGTGAGCGACGAAGGCCCGTTCGTCTGCGCCTGCGCGTCGGTGGCGGCGAACGGGCTCGCGAGCGAGGCTGCGAGGCCGGCGCCCGCGAGGCCGCGCAGCGCGTCGCGCCGGCTGAGCCGCCGCTCGATCAGTTCGCCGATCGACGGCTCGGTGCTGGCGTTCACGCCGATATCGTCGCGATCCGTGTCGTCGTCATTCTGTGCGGCAGCCATATGAACTCCTGGAAACGGCGCGTCTGAGGTAGCGGGCCATAATGGCGTTTCCGTTACGATCCTGCGCGCCCGCTGCCGCCGTCCACAAGGACCGTCAGTAAACCGTAGCGAGAAGCCTGTAGCAGGCGGCTGTCACACCTCATGAAGAGACACCCATGAAAACACATCTGCTGCTCGCGGCCTCTGCCACCGCCCTTCTGCTCGCGGCCTTTCCCGCCTCCGCCCAGACCAAGTTCCCGGCCACGCTGGAAGGCCATGCGGTGCTGCCGGCGATGACGCTCGTGCCGGCCCCCGCCGATGCGCCGCAGGACCTGCAGATCTCCGGCCGCTATGCCGGCCCCGCCGGCCAGCGGGTCGATGCGCCGGAGAGCGTGCCGGGCATGTCGGCGCTGTCGGACAAGGCGGCCCCGCGTCCCACCGGCCTCAGCCTGCCGTTCAAGGGGCAGCCGGTGCAGGGCTTCTCCGGCATCCGCAAGCTGCCGGACGGCTCCTATCTCACGATCAGCGACAACGGCTTCGGCAGCAAGGCGAACTCGCCCGACGCCATGCTGATGTTCCACATCGTCAAGCCGGACTGGAAGGCCGGTGCCGTGGAGCGCGTGTCGACCGGCTTCCTGCACGATCCCGACCGCAAGGTGCCGTTCCGCATCGTCAACGAGAACACGCCGAAGCGCTATCTGACCGGCGGCGACTTCGATCTCGAATCGGTGCAGCCGATCGGCGATTTCCTGTACTTCGGCGAAGAGTTCGGCCCCTACCTGATCAAGACCGACAAGAGCGGCAAGGTCCTGCAGATCTTCGAGACCAAGGTCGACGGCAAGCTCGTGCGCTCGCCCGATCATCCCGCGCTCGCGATGCCGGCGGCGCCCGGCGCGGTGAAGTTCGAGGTCCGGCGCAGCAAGGGTTTCGAGGGCATGGCGGCGTCGCCCGACGGCAAGTTCCTGTATCCGCTGCTCGAAGGCCCGCTGCTGACCCAGTCCGGCGAACCCGAGGCCAGGGACGGCAAGCGCTTCCTGCGCATCCTCGAATTCGACGTGGCCAAGGGCGAGTACACGGGCAAGAGCTTCAAGTACACGCTCGAGGCGCCGGCCAACGCCATCGGCGACTTCAACATGATCGACGCCAGCAGCGGCCTCATCATCGAGCGTGACGACACCGAGGGCGACGCGGCCCAGGCCTGCAAGGACGGCGCGGTGAAGGCCGACTGCTTCAACGTGCCGGCCAAGTTCAAGCGCATCTACAAAATCGACCTCGCCCAGGCCGATGCCGACGGCTTCGTGAAGAAGGTCGGCTACATCGACCTGATGGACATCCAGGACCCGAACAAGGTCGCCCGTGCGGGCGCCAAGGACGGCAAGCTCACCTTCCCGTTCTTCACCATCGAGAATGTCGACCGGATCGACGCCGACCACATCATCGTCGGCAACGACAACAACCTGCCCTTCTCGTCGGGCCGCGCGCTGGGCAAGTCCGACGACAACGAGCTGATCCTCCTGAAGGTCACCGACCTCCTGAAGGCGAAGTAACTAGTCGGTCGCGTCGAGCGCCACCTTCTCGCGCTTCTTGCGGAGCGCGGGAAGGAGCGGTGCGATCAGCAGGGTTGCGGCAATCAGCAGACAGGCCAGCGAGATCGGCCGGACCACGAAGACGTCGAACGTTCCCTCGCTCAGGATCAACGACTTCCGCAGATTGTTCTCGAGCATCGGGCCGAGCACGAAGGCCAGCACCAGCGGCGCCGCCTCGTAGCCGAACTTGCGCATCAGGTAGCCCAGGACGCCGGTCGCGATCATGACGAAGACGTCGAATACGGCATTGCCGGACGCGAACACGCCGACGATGCAGAACATCAGGATCAGCGGAAACAGGATCTTGTACGGCGCCTTCAGGACCTGCACCCACATGCCGATCAACGGCATGTTGAGGACCAGCAGCATGATGTTGCCGACATACATGCTGGCGACGATGCCCCAGAAGATCGCGGGATTCTGGCTCATCATCAGCGGACCTGGCTGCAGGCCGTGGATCACGAAGGCACCCAGCAGCAGCGCCATCACCACGTTGGGCGGGATGCCCAGCGTCATCAGCGGGATGAACGCACCGCCGGCGGCGGCGTTGTTGGCGGACTCCGGCCCCGCCACGCCCTCGATGGCGCCCTTGCCGAACCGCTCGGGCGTGCGCGACAGCTTCTTCTCGATCGCGTAGGACGCGAAGGACGAGATCACTGCGCCGCCGCCCGGCAGGATTCCCAGCAGGAAGCCCAGCACCGTGCCGCGCGCCACCGGGCCGGCGCTCGCCTTCAGGTCCTCCTTCGAGGGCCACAGGCTGCCGATGCGCGACTGGACAATGTCGCGGCGGATCTGCTGCTCGATGTTGGTCAGGATCTCGGCGACGCCGAACAGGCCCATCACCACCGGAATGAGGCCGATCCCGTCGACCAGTTCCAGGCGATCGAAGGTGAGCCGCGGCATGGCATTGATCTGGTCGAGGCCGACCAGGCCGATGACCACGCCGACCGCCGCCATCAACAGCGCCTTGGCCATCGAGCCCTGAGTCAGGAAGCTCAAAATCGAGAGGCCCAACACCATCAGGCTGAAATACTCGGGCGGACCGAACGCCACGGCCACCTTGGCCAGCATCGGCGCCACGAGCATGAGGGCGACGATGGAGAAGGTACCGGCGACGAAGGAGCCCAGCGCCGCGATGCCGAGCGCCGGGCCGGCACGCCCGCGCTTGGCCATCTCATGGCCATCGATGCAGGTCACGACCGAGGCGGCTTCGCCCGGGATGTTGACCAGCACCGCCGTCGTCGAGCCGCCGTACATCGAGCCGTAGTAGATGCCCGCCATCATGATGATGCCGGATTCCGGCGTGCCCGAGAGCGTGACCGGCAGCAGCAGCGACATGGCCGAGACCGGGCCGATGCCCGGCAGCACGCCGACCAGCGTCCCGATGAAGACGCCGATGAAGCAGTAGAGCAGGTTGATCGGTTCGAAGGCGACCAGAAAGCCGTGGCCGAGGCCGGCGATGACGTCCATTTCAATCGCCCATCAGAACGGAATGAAGTCTTCGATCCATGTGCCCTTCGGCAACTGGACGAGAAGCATCTTCTCGAGGACGTACCACACCCCGACCGCGGCGATCAGCGAGACCGGGATCGAGATCACGGGCCGCACCGGATCGACCACCGTCATCAGGAAGAGCAGCAAGGCGAGGCTGCAGATCACGAAGCCCACTCGCTCGAACAGAAACCCGAAGGCGATCAGCGCAAGGACGACCAGGAGCACGTTGCGCCACCGGGCGCCCCGCCACAGGTCGCCCAGCAGCGGCCCCTCGCCGCGCAGGCCTCCGATCGCGATGGAGGTCGCAAAGGCGACGATCAGGAGGCCCAGCCAGAAGAACACGAACCCCGAGCCCGGTTCGCGCAGCGTCCCGAGCTCCAGAAGCCAGCCTTGCCAGGCGACAAAGGCACCGATGGCCAGCCAGAAGAGCCCGCCCCACAACTCAGCGCGTCGCAGCATCATCAGTTCTTCTTGGCAAGCCCGAGCTGGTCGACGACCGCGCGCTGCTCGTCAAACTGCTGCTTGGCGAACTTGGCGTAATCCGCCGTGCTCATGTAGCGCTTCGGGTAATCGTACTTGGCCATCAGCTCGGCGACCTTGGGATCGTCGAGCGCGGCCTTGAAGGCATCGTGCAGTTTCTTCACCACCGCCGGGTCCATGCCCTTGGGACCCGCGAGCCCGAACGGCGAATCGAGGATGAGGCCGAAGCCCAGCTCGTTCAGCGTCGGCACGTCGGGCCAGCGGGGATTGCGCTTCTCCGTCCAGATGCAGAGCAGGCGGAACTTGCCGGCATCCACCAGCGGCGCCCAGCCGGTGGCGTCCGCATCGGCCATGACATGTCCGCCCTCGAGCGCCGCCCAGCCTTCGGGGCCACCCTTGAACGGCACATGGGTGAACTTCACGCCGGCCTTCTGGGCAATCTGCTCCATGCCGATATGCAGCGACGTACCGGCGCCCGGCGTGGCGTAGGTGAACTTGCCGGGATTGGCGCGCGCGAATTCGATCACGTCCTTGAAGGTCTTGAATGGCGAATCGGCGCGAACGACGACGCCGAACGTGTAGCCCGACGTGTGAAGGATCCAGGTGAAATCCTTCATCGGATCGTACGGCGTCTTCTGCATGTGCGGCAGCCGGAACAGCGTCACCGGCATCTGCGCGATCGTGTAGCCGTCCGGCTTGGCGGCCGCGGCCATGGCGGCGGGGCCGCTGGTGCCCGATCCGCCGACCCTGTTGTCGACGACGACCGGCTGGCCCAGCAGCTTGCCGGCGGCATCGGCCATGGCGCGGTGCCAGAGGTCGACGCCACTTCCGGCCGGCCAGGGCATGATCAGGGTGATGGGCTTGCTGGGAAAATCCTTGGCGCCCTGGGCCTGCAGCACCGACGGCGCGAGCAGGCCGGCAGCGAGGGCTCCCGACGAAGCGAGAAGTGAACGACGACGCATGGCGCCCCTCCTCCTCAGCTCTTCGCCAGGCCGAGCTTCTCCAGCGCCGCCTTTTCCTCGGCGTAGAGCTGGCGGGCGAACTTGTCGTAGGCAGCGGCCGGCATGTAGCGCGGCGACATGTCGTACTTCGCCAGGGTCGCGATGACGTCCTTGTCCTCGAGCGCGATCTTGAAGGCCTCGTCGAGCTTCTTCACCACGGCCGGGTCCATGCCCTTCGGGCCGCCCATGCCGAACGGCGAGTCGAAGACCATGTCGAAGCCGAGATCCTTCAGGGTCGGCACGTCGGGCCAGTTCTTGGTGCGCTTCTCGGTCCACACGCAGAGCAGGCGGAGCTGGCCCGCGTCGACCAACGGCTTCCAGCCCGTGGAGTCGGCCTGCAGGACCGTATGCTTGCCGAGCACGGCGGCATTGGTCTCCGCCCCGCCCTTGAACGGCACCATGGTCCACTTGATGCCGGCCTGGGCGGCGATGCGCTCCATGCCGATATGCAGCGAGGTGCCGGCGCCGGGGGTGCCGTAGGTCACCTTGCCGGGGTGGGCCTTGGCGTACTCGATCACGTCCTTGAAGGTCTTGTAGGGCTGGTCGGCCGCCGTCGTGACACCGAACGTGTAGCCGCTCAGATGCGCGACGTAGGTGAAATCCTTGAGCGGATCGAACGCCGTCTTCTGCATCACCGGCAGCCGGAACACGGAGATCGGCAGCTGCGACAGCGTGTAGCCGTCGGGCCTCGCGGTGGCGGCCATCGTGGCCGGGCCCAGGGTACCGGAGGCGCCGCCCTTGTTGTCGACCTGGAAAGGCTGGCCGAGGATCTTGCTCGCCCGCTCGCACATGGCGCGGAGCGTGATGTCGCTCGATCCGCCGGCGGGCCACGGGACGATGAAGGTGATCGGCTTGCTGGGATAGGCCTGGGCGCGGGCGGCCGGCAGGTACAGCGGCATGCCGACACCGGCAGCGATCACGGTTCCCAGACCACGCTTCACGAGACTACGACGACGGACCGTCATTTTATTTCCTCCCTTTTATTGGCGAGGAAATTGGCCGATGGCTCAGTCGATGTAAAGCGATTGCAGGAGCTGCGTCATCACAGCGTGCGCTTCATCCAGTGCGCCGTCGCCTGCGCGTCCTGGTTGTCGCTTTCCGCGAGCTTCTCGATGACGCGATGCCGGTCCTCGAGGTCGCGATTCTGGCTGAGCTTGATCTTGGTCTGCAGCCGCGCGAGCGGCATGCGGAAGGCAACGATGCCTCTGGTCTGGGCCTCGGCGTTTCCCGGCGGCAGGCGGTCCAGTCCCCACGAAGAGGCATCGGCGCCTTCATAGGCGGCCGCGAGCTTCGCGAGCACGTCGAGGGCGCCCTGCGTGTCCTCGACGATCTCCGGCCGGCCATAGGCATGGACAGTGACATAGTTCCAGGTCGGCACCTTGGGCCCCGGCGTGTACCAGGTCGGCGAGACGTAGGCGTGCGGCCCCCAGAACAGGGCCAGCGACTCCGCCGGCCGCTCGAACAGCTTCCAGTGCGGATTGGCGCGCGCCATGTGGCCGATCAGCGAACCGTGTTCGCTGCCATCGTCCTGCCAGAGCAGCGACAGATGGGTAGCGAAGGGCGCACCGGTTTCGTCGGTCGTCATCAGGAGGGCCCAGCTATGGGCCGTCATGACCTCGCGGCCGACCGCTTCATCGCCTGCGAAATGCTTCGGAAGATACATGGCTTGGATTCCTTGAACGGCGCGGGCTTACCATGGTCCAATGCCGGCCACACAGGGAGGATTATTCATGGGCGAAGATATCCGTCTTAAGTCTGGCGCTGGCGAGATCGGTGCTTACCTTGCCACCCCGGCCGGCACGCCGAAGGGTGGCATCGTGGTCATCCAGGAGATCTTCGGGGTCAACCACCACATCCGCGCCGTGACCGACAAGTTCGCGGCCGAAGGCTACCTGGCCCTCGCGCCGTGCTTCTTCGACCACATCAAGCCCGGCATCGAGCTCGGCTATACACCGGACGCGATTGCCGAGGGCCGCGGCTACGTCATGACGCCCGGCTTCACCGAAAAGGCCGTGCAGGACGTCGAGGCCGCCATCGCCGAGCTGAAGAAGCGCGGCGCGAAGAAGGTCGGCGTGACCGGCTTCTGCTGGGGCGGCACCATCACCTGGCTGGCGGCGACGCGCCTCAAGCCCGACGCGGCCATCGCCTATTATGGCGGCGGCATCTACGGCGCCCGGGACGAGAAGCCCAGCGTGCCGACGATCATGCATTTCGGCGACAAGGACATGCATATCCCGATGACGCACGTGAATGAGCTGCGCCAGCTCCATCCGGGCGTCACGATCTACGACTATCCTGCCGACCACGGCTTCCATTGCGACGAGCGCGGCAGCTACGACGCGGCGGCCTCCCAGCAGGCCTACGCCCGCACGCTCGACTTCATGGCCAAGCACGTCGGCTGACGCATCTTGGCAAAGAAGCCCGCGAAGAAGACCTTCACCCCCGGCGCCCGCGGCCCTCTGAACGGGGTCCGCGTCGTCGACCTGTCGCGACTCGTCGCCGGCAACGTCCTGACCCTGCAGCTCGCCGACTTCGGCGCCGAGGTCATCAAGATCGAGCCGCCGGAAGGCGACACGCTGCGCTCGTGGCGGGTGAAGGGCGTCGAGACGGCGTGGAAGGTCTACAGCCGCAACAAGAAGAGCGTCGCCCTCGACCTGCGCTCCGACGCCGGCCGCACCATCGTGCGCGAGCTGGCGAAGACCGCCGCCATCCTGGTCGAGAGTTTTCGCCCGGGCGTCATGGAGGATATGGGCCTCTCGCCGGCCGAGCTGCACGCCATCAACCCGAAGCTGGTGATCCTGCGCATTTCCGGCTGGGGCCAGGACGGACGCTATCGTCACAAGCCGGGCTTCGGCACGCTGATCGAGGGCTATAGCGGTTTCGCCTCGATGAACGGCTTCGCCGATCGCGAGCCGGTCCTGCCGCCGATGTATCTGGCCGACTGCATGGCCGCCCTGAACGGCTACGGCGCCGTGATGGTGGCGCTGCGCGAGGTCGAGATGAACGGCGGCAACGGCCAGGTCCTCGACCTGCCGCTGTTCGATCCGCTGTTCTCGATGCTGGGACCGCAGGCCGCCAACCATAAGTTAACCGGCGAGGTGAAGGTGCGCACCGGCAGTCGCTCGACCAATGCCGCGCCGCGCAACGTCTACCAGACCAGGGACGGCAGCTGGGTGTGCCTGTCGGCCTCGACGCAGGGCATGGCGATGCGCGTGCTCGCCAAGATCGGCCGGCCGGAACTGGCGGACGATCCGCGCTTCGCGACCAACATCGAGCGGGTGCGCAACGGCGTCGAACTGGACCGGATCATCGGCGAGTTCATCGCCGCCCGCGATCTCGACGAGAACCTGCGCTATTTCGACGAGGCCGGCGTCACCATCGGCCCGGTCTACGACATCTCGCAGATCGTCCAGGACGACTACGTTCTGGAGCGCGAATCGCTGATCGAGATCGAGGATGCGGACATGGGCGAACTGCCGACCCATCCGGTCGTGCCGCGCATGTCCGGCACGCCCGGTGCGCTGAAGAGCGCCGCGCCGCGGGTTGGCGAGCACAACGAAGCCCTGCTGAAGCCGATGCTGGGCGAGGCCGAGTACGACAAGCTCTGCGCCTCGGGCGTCATCTCCGACGGCACGACCGTCGGAAAGAAGAAAAAGTGAAGCGTCCCGTCCCGCCCGTCTGGCGCTCGATCCTCTACGTTCCCGGCAACGTCCCGAAGTTCATCGACCGGGCGCACGAGCGCGGCGCCGATTGCGTGCTGGTCGATCTGGAAGACAGCGTGCCGCCGGCGCAGAAACCGCAGGCACGCGCGATGCTGCCCGACACGATGGAGAAGGTGGCGCGCGGCGGTGCCGACGTCGCGGTGCGCATCAACCGCCCGCTGCGGCTCGCGCTTCCCGACATCGAGGCGGCGGTGCGGCCCGGCCTCTCCGCCCTGTTCGTTACCAAGACCGAGGGCGTGCAGCATCTGCGCCTGCTCGACGAGGTCGTGACGGAGCTGGAGCGGGAGCGCGGCATGCCGGTCGGCAGCGTGGGCTTCGCGGCCATGATCGAGCATCCGCGGGCCCTCAACGAGCTGAACGACATCGCCGAGCGCGGCCCCCGCGTCATCGCCATGATGTTGGGCGGCGAGGATTTCGCGCTGGAGACCGGCTCGGTGCCGAGCGACGAGACGCTCGAACTGCCCAAGCGGATGGTCGCGTTCGCGGCCCAAGCGCATGACGTCTCGATGATCGGCATCCTGGGCACCGTCGCCGACTATTCGGACCCGGCGGCCTACCGCAAGAGCGCCGAACGGGCCCGCCGCTTCGGCTTCTCGGGCGGGACCTGCATCCATCCCGGTCTCGTCGCCTCGCTGAACGAGGCCTTCACGCCGGCGGCCGATGAAGTCGCCTACGCGCGGAAGCTGATCGCCGCCGACGAAAAAGCCGCGGCTGAGGGCCGCGGCTCGTTCTCGGTGGATGGCAAGATGATCGACATCCCGGTGATCGATCGCGCCCGCCGGCTGATCCGGCGATACGAAGCGATCGAGAAGAAGGTCAGACCTTCATAGGAGCGCGCCACTGCGAGCGGAGTAACCTCCGCTCTTAAGGGGCGCTCCTACGATCAGTGCTTGTCGGCCCACACCGTGCGCTTCACGGCGTACATCAGGCCGGCCAGCGCCAGCAGGAACAGGATGACCCGCACGCCGGTGCGCTTGCGGTCTTCCATGTGCGGCTCGGAGGCCCAGGCCAGGAACTCGGTGACGTCGGCGGCTTCCTGGTCGAGCGTGGCCTTGGTGCCGTCGGCGTAGGTCACCTTGTCGTCGCTCAGCGGCGGCGCCATGGCGATCTTGTGGCCCGGGAAGTACTTGTTGAAGTAGTCGTCCTTCTTGACGTCGAACTCCTTGATCTGCTCGGGAGTCAGCTTGTCGTACGGAACGTAACCCGTGAGGATGCCGTAGATGTAGTCGGGACCGGCCTCGCGCGCCTTGACGATGACGCTGAGGTCGGGCGGCGCCTTGCCGTTGTTAGCGGCGGCCGCGGCGGCCTCGTTGGGGAACGGCTTCCTGAAGCGATCGGACGGGCGGGCCGGCCGGTCGACCACCGCACCGTCGTCGTTGAGATCGGAGACGGTGATGTCCTTGATCAGGCCCTTGACCTGATTCTCGGTCAGGCCGAGGTCGGTCAGGTTGCGATAGGCCATCAGCGACAGCGAATGGCAGGCCGCACAGACTTCCTGGTAGACCTGGAAGCCACGCTGGGCAGCGGCACGGTCATAGGTGCCGAACGGCCCCTGGAAGTGCCAGTGCCTGTGCGGCGGGTGCTCGGTCCCGCCAGCCGCGATGGCGACGGTGCCGGTGGCGAGGGCTGCGAGCGCGATGGCGCCAGAGACCAGGAGATTGCGGGCGAACGGCTTGCGCATGACTCTTAGACCGCCTTCTTCTTGAGCACCGAGTCGGCGATGCTGGCAGGCAATGGCAACGGCCGTTCGATCTTGCCCAGGACCGGCAGCAGGACGAGGAAGTGCGCGAAATAGTAGAGGGTCGCCAGCTGCGACAGCGGCACCCAGAAGCCTTCCGCCGGCTTGGAACCGCAGATGCCCAGGACGATCACGTCGACCACCAGGAACATCATGAACCACTTGTAGATCGGCCGGAACGTGCAGGACCGGACGCGCGAGGTGTCGAGCCAGGGCAGGACGAACAGCACCGCGATGGCGCCGAACATCGCCAGCACGCCGCCCAGCTTGTCGGGAATGGCGCGCAGGATCGCGTAGAACGGCAGGAAGTACCATTCCGGCACGATGTGCGCCGGGGTGACCAGCGGATTGGCCGGGATGTAGTTGTCGGGATGGCCGAGATAGTCGGGCGCGAAGAAGACGAACACGGAGAAGACGATCAGGAAGCACACGACACCGAAGCCGTCCTTCATCGTGTAGTACGGATGGAACGGGACGGTGTCCTGCGGGCCCTTCGGATCGATGCCGGTCGGGTTGTTCGAGCCATGGACGTGCAGCGCCACGACGTGCAGCGCCACGACTGCCACGATGATGAACGGCAGTAGGTAGTGCAGCGCGAAGAAGCGGTTGAGCGTCGGATTGTCGACGGCGAAGCCGCCCCACAGCCAGGTGACGATCGATTCGCCGACGATCGGGATGGCCGAGAACAGGTTGGTGATGACGGTGGCGCCCCAGAAGCTCATCTGGCCCCACGGCAGCACGTAGCCCATGAAGGCCGTCGCCATCATCAGCAGGAAGATGACCACGCCCAGGATCCACAGCAGTTCGCGCGGCGCCTTGTAGGAGCCGTAGTACATGCCGCGGAAGATGTGGATGTAGACGGCGATGAAGAAGAACGAGGCGCCGTTCATGTGCAGGTCGCGGATCAGCCAGCCCTGCTGCACGTCGCGGTCGATGCGCTCGACGGCATCGAAGGCCATCAGCACATGCGGCGTGTAGTTGGTCGCGAGCACGATGCCGGTGGCGATCATGAGGACCAGCATCACCGTGGCGATCGCGCCGAAGTTCCAGAAATAGTTGAAATTCCGTGGCGTCGGGAACGTGTGATATTCCTTCTCGATATACGAGAAGATCGGCAGGCGGTGATCGACCCAGGCGATCACCTTGTTATTGAAGACCGGCGGCGTGCCGTGTGACGAGGCCATTCTGGAACTCCAGCGAGATCTGAGGCGGACGACCTGGGTCGATCAGCCGATGCGAACGAGCGAGTCGGAAGTGAACAGGTAGTCCGGAATCACGAGGTTCTTCGGCGCCGGCCCTTTGCGGATACGGCCCGAGGTGTCGTAGCTCGAGCCGTGGCAGGGGCAGAACCAGCCGCCGAACTCGCCCTTGGGATCGCCCGGCTTGTTGCCGAGCGGCACGCAGCCCAGATGGGTGCAGACGCCGATCATGATCAGCCACTCGGGCCGGACCTTCTTGGCGGTGTCGGTGACACGCTTGTTGTCGGTCTCCGGATCCGGCAGCTGCGCCATCGGCACGGCCTCGGCTTCCTTGATCTCGGCCTCGGTGCGGTGACGGATGAACACCGGCTTGCCGCGCCACTTCACGGTGACCGCCTGGCCGACAGCGATCGGCGTCACGTTCACCTCGATCGTGGACAGCGCCAGCGTGTCCGCGGCGGGGTTGAGATTGTTGATGAAGGGCCACGCGACGGCCGCGGCGCCGACGGCGCCAAGAGCGCCCGTCGCAACCATCAGGAAGTCGCGCCGAGTCGCGTCGCCGTGTCCGTGTGCCGATGTGCTTGAAGCAGCCATGATTACTCTCTTCCGTCCCCCCGAGGAGATTGGCGGGTATATAGCCGGGAAAGCCCCTTTTGTTTCAAGGCTCTGTTGGTCGCAGGCCCGTTGCGCGGCATTCTGTGACAGCGTGCCGCATAAAGAGCCTTCCGCGACGCGGACCGGAGTAAAAAGTTCATGCGCCTGGCGCTGTTTCAGCCCGATATCCCTCAAAATGTTGGGGCTTTCATCCGCCTGTCGGCCGGGCTCGGGGTGCCTCTGGACCTCATCGAGCCCTGCGGTTTCCCGGTCGACGACAAGCGGATCCGCCGGGCGGCGATGGACTATTACGACCTCGCCACCCTCGTCCGGCACGCCTCCTGGGCCGCCTTCTGTCGGGATCGGCCGCCCGGGCGGCTGGTCCTGCTGACCACGGCGGGGGCCGAGCGCCTGCCGGGCGCCAGCTTCCGGGCGGACGACATCCTGCTGATGGGCCGCGAAAGTGCGGGCGTCCCGGCCGATGTCCACGACGCGGCGGACCTCCGGGTCCGCATCCCGCTCCAGCCCGGGGCGCGGTCGCTCAATGTCGCCCTGGCGGCGGCGATGGTATTGAGCGAGGCCCTCCGCCAGACTTCGGGATTCGAAAAGCTCGCATGACCGCCAAGCCCGCCCGCACCGCCACCGGCCCCAACGGCCCCTCCCCCCTGCCCGACGAGGCGACGATCGTTCGCCGCAAGGCGGAGGCCGCCACCTGGTTCGCGGGCCTCCGCGACCGGATCTGCGCCGCCTTCGAGAAACTCGAGGACGATCTGCAGGGAACGCACCGGGACCGCGCCCCCGGCCGCTTCGAGCGCAAGGGCTGGGAGCGCGAGAAGGGGCCGAACGGCGAGGATCACGGCGGCGGCACCATGTCGTTGATGCGCGGCCGCGTTTTCGAGAAGGTCGGGGTCAACATCTCGACCGTGTTCGGCGAGTTCAGCCCGGAATTCCGCAGCCAGATCCCCGGCGCCGCCCAGGACCCGCGCTTCTTCGCGGCCGGCATCTCGCTGGTGGCGCACATGCAGTCGCCCCGGGTGCCGGCGGTGCACATGAACACGCGCTACATCGTGACGACGCGCAGCTGGTTCGGCGGCGGTGCCGACCTGACGCCGATGGTGCCGCACGAGCCCGACACGCGCGACTTCCACGCCGCGTTCCGCGCGACCTGCGACGCGCACGATCCGGCCTACCATCCGAACTTCAAGGAATGGTGCGACGAGTACTTCTTCCTGCCCCATCGGGGCGAGCCGCGCGGCATCGGCGGCATCTTCTACGACTATCTCGACAGCGGCGACCATGCGCGCGACTTCGCCTTCACGCGCGACGTCGGCGAGACCTTCCTCGACGTCTATCCGAGGCTGGTGCAGCGTCACATGGACGAGCCGTGGACCGAGGCCGAGCGCGCCCATCAGCTCGCGCGCCGCGGCCGCTACGTCGAGTTCAACCTGCTGCACGATCGCGGCACGCGCTTCGGCCTGATGACCGGCGGCAACGTCGAGGCGATCCTGATGTCGCTGCCGCCCGAGGTGCGGTGGCCCTGACAGGCCGCTGAAGTGAGCGCGAGCCGGGGCGAATAAACGATATAATCGAAATAAACGAATCAGTCGAAACGAGAGTCGCACCCCCTGAATCCGGTGCCGTGGCAGCCGTCGACGGGATGGGTTTCTAGCGACTCGGCCAGTTCCAGATCGGCCGGTCTTCGTCCTGGGCGACGGTCTCGCCCAGTTCCTTGGCCAAGGTGATCCGTCGCCCGCCTGCCTTGGTCAGCGCGGAGACGAGGCGTTCGGCGTGCGAGACCACGATGATCTGCGATCGCTTGGCCGCATCGGCGATCAGCCGGGCGAGCGGCGCCAGCAGGTCGGGATGGAGGCTGGTTTCGGGCTCGTTCAGGATCATGAGCGACGGCGGCCGCGGCGACAGCAGCGCCGCCACCAGCAGCAGGTAGCGCAGCGTTCCGTCCGACAGTTCGGTGGCCTTCAGCGGCCGCAGCAGCCCGCGCTGGCGCATCTCGACCTCGAAATAGCCGTCGCTCACCGCGACATCGACCGACGCGCCGGGAAAGGCGTCGGCGATCGCCGCCTCGAGCTGGCCCTCGCTGCCGATCTCCTGGATGGTGGCGATGGAAGCGGCGAGATCCGCGCCGTCGCCCGCGAGCACGGGCGTTCGCGTGCCGACCTGGCGGCGGCGGGCGGGCGCGTCGCCGTCGGTGCGAAAGTGGTCGTAGAACCGCCAGTCGCGCAATTGCTCGCGCATCGCCAGCAGCTCCGCGCCATCCTCGGGATTGGCACAATGGGTCAGCATGCTGTCGAACGGCTGGAGGCGCGTATAGGCCTGCCGGCGCTCGCCGTTGAGATCCCGCAGCGTGACGGAGGGTCCATGCCGTTCGGCGAAGGCGTTGGCGCGCTGCAGGACCAGCCCGGTCCACAGGGTCTCGGTCTTGATCACCGGATCGCGGCCGAACAGGCCGCCCGGCACCGGCAGGCCGAGATCGATCGCGTAGCCGTAGGACTCCGAGGCAAAACCCAGCTTCAGGCTGATCGTCGAGTGGCGCACCGTGCCCTGCACCGGCTGTTCGCCACGCTTCATGCCGCGGGAGAACTGCTCGGGACCCGCCCACAGCACGGAGGAGATGCCGCCTTCGAGCGCCAGCGACTGGATGATCCGCCCCTGCGCGACATCGGCCAGCAGCCGCAGGGCGCGATAGAGGCTCGACTTGCCGCTGCCGTTGGCGCCGGTGACGACCGTCAGCGGCTCGATCTCCAGCCGCACGTCGCGCAGCGAGCGATAGCCGGAGATGCAGAGCCGCGCGACGATGCTCATCCTGGCCTCATCCCGGGCTCAACGATGCCGGGCCAGCGCCCAGCCGACCAGCACAGGCGACACCAACAGAACGAACAGCAGCAGCGGATAGGGGGCGCCCCACCAGATGCCGAACCGGTCGAGGAAGGCTTCGGTGCCTTCCTCGTAGGCGAGGCGGGCATAGAGGAAATCGACCAGAGCTATGGAGGTCGGCCACAGAAGCGCCGCCAGCAGCGCCGCTTCGAACCACTGGCTGCCCATCGTGCGACGCGCGTGGAAGATCGCCATCATCACGACATAGGGCATCGGCACCAGCGCCTTGTACCATTCGACGGCGCGCACGGAGAGCGTGGCCGCGATCCAGGTGTCGCCCACGAAGTCGTTCAGCACGACGAGGATCGCGATCGCCATCCACAGCGAGAAGGTGACGCCGGGACGGATCATGGCGCCGCCCTGACGAGCCGTTCGAGTTCGGCGAGGCAGGCGGCGCGATCGGCGGCGAAGTCGCCGTCGATCCACCAGCGTTCGACCGCCTCGATCAACGCGCCGACTTTCGGCCCCGGCTTGAGGCCGAGCTTCAGCGCATCGCCACCGCTCACCGGCAGCTCGGGCGGCGTCCACGCGCGCGCCATCGCGAGCGCCGCGCGCCAGTCGCCCGGCACATCGACCGCGAGCAGAAGACGGTCGGCGTAGAGATTGCCGCCCAGCGCATAGATCTGCGCCCGCCACGCCGTCGGGCCGCCTGCCACGTCGATGACCGGATCGGCCGCCAGCATGACGTCGAGCCGCAGCGATTCCTGCGTCGAAAGCTTCAGGCGCTTGCCGATCGTGGTGGCATCGGCGTCCGCCGCGAGGATCGACGCAAGCCGGCGAAGCGCATCGGGCCTGTCTTCGCGCGCAATCAGTGCCCGCAACCGGGCAGTGCCGTCGCATTCGGGCAGCCAGTGATCGAGGATGGCGGCTTCGCGCATGGCGGCCACCGTATCGGCCGGCGCCGGCGCTTGGAGCAGGCGCAGCAGTTCCTTGCGCACCCTCTCGCCAGAGAGGCCGCGCAGGCTGCCGGCATTGCGGCGGCAGGCTTCGAAGCCGGCCGCATCGAAGGGCGCACGTCCAAACCAGGTATGGAAGCGAAAGAAGCGCAGGATGCGCAGCCGGTCCTCGGTGATGCGCAGATCCGGATCGCCGATGAAGCGCACGCGCGCCTGGGCGAGATCGGTGCGACCGTCGAACGGATCGTAGATCGTTCCGTCGAGATCGGCGTAGAGCGCGTTGAAGGTGAAGTCGCGCCGGCTCGCATCCTCCAGCCAGTCGTCGGTGAAGGCCACGACCGCATGCCGGCCGTCGGTCTCGACGTCGCGTCGCAGGGTCGTGAGCTCATAGGGCGCACCGGCGATAACCGCCGTCACGGTGCCGTGCTTCAATCCCGTCGGCACGACCTTGATGCGGGCCGCCTTGAGCGCGAGCATCACGGTCTCCGGTGGCTTGTCGACGGCAAGGTCGGGTTCGTTGGTGAGCGGTTCGCCGCGCACGGCATCGCGCACCCAACCGCCGACGAAGCGCGCGGCGATGCCGGACCCGCCCAGCGCGTCGAACAGGGTGCGGACCGCGGCGTCGTTCGACCACGGCACCACGTCGAGACGGCCGGCGGGCTTCATGATGCGAAGAGGCCGCCGTATCCCTGATCCTGGGTGAAGAACATGACCAGGAAACCGGCGATGGCGCAGCCGAAACCGGCGATGCCGAGCCACGTCATCGGCATGTCCTGCCACGATGGCAGCGTGCCGGCGATCTTGCGCTCCTCCTTGATCTTGACCGCCCACGCCCAGAGGAAGAAGGCGCAGAAGGGCAGGAGCACGAGGACGAGGATCAGGAGGACGACACGCATGAAAACTCCTGGCCTGCGTCAGGCGGTGGTGGTCAGGATGAAGTGGAGGTTCTTCAGCATACCCGCCGTGGCGCCCCAGATGTAGCGCTCGCCGTAAGGCATCGCGTAGTAACGCCGCTCGCGGCCCTGCCAGACCCTGCTGTCGATGCGGTGATTGCGCTCGTCGAGGAAATGATCGAGCGGCACCTCGAACACGTCGGCGACCTCGCGCGGATCCGCACGCATCGTGAATCCCGGTGTGACGATGCCCACGATCGGCGTGATCTGGTAGCCCGTGCCCGTCCTGTAAAGGTCAAGCGCGCCGACGACGTCGATGAAGTCGCGGGTCAGGCCGACTTCTTCCTCCGTTTCGCGTAGCGCCGTTGCCGTCGCGTCTATGTCCTCGATCTGCCGGCGACCGCCGGGAAAGGCGATCTGGCCCGCATGGCTCGGCATGTCCTCGGTGCGCTGGGTCAGCAGGACGGTGATTCCCGTCTCGCGCCGGATCAGCGGCATGAGCACCGAGGCAGGGCGCCACACTTCGGGCATCGCCCCGACACCGTTCAGTGAGAAGTCGCTGCCGATGGGTGGCGATGCCACGGGCAATCCCGATGCCAAACGCCTGCTGCGCTCGGCCACTCTCCGCACAATTTCGTCAACCGTCATGCCCTTGTTCCGGCCTCAATTCTGGGCTTCCCTCAATCAAATTCCCTCGACGACAGGAGCGCCCTGGTGGCCCCCGATACATCGACCGCTACCGACGCCGACGCGCAGGCCGCCCTTGCCGACATCGAAAGGCTGGGCGGACAACTTCGCGCCGCCCGCACCTCCATCGGCAAGGTCATATATGGCCAGCAGGACGTGATCGATCAAACGCTGGTTGCGCTCCTCTCGGGCGGCCACCTTCTGCTGATCGGCGTTCCGGGCCTCGCCAAGACCAAGCTGGTCGACACGCTGGGTGTCGTTCTCGGCATGGAAGCCAAGCGCATCCAGTTCACGCCCGACCTGATGCCGGCCGACATCCTGGGATCGGAAATCCTCGAGGAAGGCGAAGGCGGCCGCCGCTCCTTCCGGTTCCTGCAGGGGCCGGTCTTCGCCCAGCTGCTGATGGCCGACGAAATCAACCGCGCCAGCCCGCGCACCCAGTCCGCGCTGCTGCAGTCGATGCAGGAGCGGCATGTGACCGTGGCCGGCAAGCGCTACGACCTGCCGACGCCCTTCCATGTGCTGGCGACCCAGAACCCGCTGGAACAGGAAGGCACCTACCCGCTGCCGGAAGCACAGCTCGACCGCTTCCTGCTGCAGGTCGATGTCGGCTATCCCGACGAAGAGGCCGAACGCCAGATCATGATCGGTACCACCGGCGCCGATCAGGCGGTGGCCACGCAGGCCCTTTCTCCGGGCGACCTGATGGCAGCCCAGGCCCTGGTCCGTCGCCTGCCGATCGGCGAGAGCGTCGTCGACGCCATCCTGAAGCTGGTGCGCGCCGGCCGTCCCGAGCACACCGACCTCGATGTCGTGCGCCAGCGCGTCGCCTGGGGTCCTGGCCCTCGTGCCAGCCAGGCCTTCATGCTGGCCTGCCGTGCCCGGGCGATCATCCAGGGCCGGCTCGCGCCGTCGGTCGACGATGTCGTGGCGCTGGCCGGTCCGATTCTGCGTCATCGCATGGCCGTCAACTTCTCCGCCCGCGCCGAAGGCGTAACCGTCGAGTCCGTCATCGCCCAGATGTGCGCCCGCCTTGGGTAATCTTCTGGCCTAGGCATTGCACTGCGGGTGTTCATGGCTGCGCCTTCAACCCTTCATCGATCGCTCGAACTTGCCGGCACGCTGCCCGCCCTGATGGTGGCCGCCGATCGCGTCGCCGCGACCGTCATTCAGGGCGTGCATGGCCGGCGGAGGGTCGGCCAGGGCGATGCCTTCTGGCAGTACCGGCCCTATCGCGACGGCGACAGCGCGAGCCAGATCGACTGGCGCCAGAGCGCGCGCAGCCGCAACCTGTTCGTGCGTGAGACCGAGTGGGAGGCCGCGGCCAGCATCTGGCTGTGGCGCGACGCCTCGCCCTCGATGCAATACGCCTCGCTCAAGAACGCCGACACCAAGGCCCTGCGTGGGGAATTGATCATGCTCGCCGTGGCCAGCCTGCTGGCCGATGCCGGCGAGCGCGTTGCCGTCCTGGGCGGCGGCATGCGTCCCGCTTCCGGCCGCGTGGCGGTCCGGCGCGTCGCCGAGACCCTGCTGGACGAGAGCCGCGACACCAGCCGCACACCCGCCAGCCTGCCGCCGATGGTGCCGCTGCCGGCCCATGGCACGGTCGTTCTGGTGTCCGACTGGCTCGATCCGCTGGAGAAGATCGAGGAGATCATCCGTTACTATGCCAGCGTCGGCGTGCGCGGCCATCTCGTGCAGGTTCTCGATCCCGCCGAGGAAGAGCTGCCGTTCGATGGCCATGTGAAGTTCGAGGGCCTCGAATCCGAAGGTCACCACACGGTGCGCCGCGTCGAAGCCGTGCGCGCCGCCTATGGCGCCCGCCTCGCCGCGCAGAAGGATGGCCTGCAGCGCCTGACCCGGCCGGCCAACTGGACAGTGCATTTGCATTGCACCGATCGCTCGCCGCAGACCGTGCTTCTGTCGCTCTATCTCGCCATGGCCAATCTCGGCCGGCTGAACGCGGCCTGATGACATGCTGAGTCTCGGCGCGTTCGCCTTCGCTGCCCCCGGCATGCTGGCCCTGCTGGTGGCCCTGCCGGCGATCTATTTCCTGCTGCGGCTGATCCCGCCGCTGCCCAAGCTCGTGCGTTTCCCGGCGATCCGGCTACTGGTCGGCCTCGAGCCGCCCGAGCAGACGCCGATGAAGATGCCGTGGTGGCTGCTTCTGCTGCGGCTCCTGCTGGCGACGGCACTGATCCTGGCGGTCGCGCGACCGCTGCTGAACCCGCAGGCCGACCTGCCGGGCCGCGGTCCGCTTCTCCTCGTGATCGACGATGGCTGGTCGAGTGCCCCGGGCTGGGCAACGCGGACCGCCCATGCCGAGCGCCTCATCCAGCGCGCCGAACGCGCCAATCGCCCGGTCGTGCTGGTCGGCACCGCGCCGGCGCCGCTCGATGCGCCCGCAACGCGCCGCGGTGCGATGCGCCCCGACGAGGCGCGCACCCTGCTGCGCGCCTTCCGCCCCAAGCCCTGGCCGACCGATCGCACGGCGGCGGCGACCGCCATCGACCAGATGCAGATCGACGCCGGCGCCTATGCCGTCTGGTTGAGCGACGGGCTCGAAGACGAGGGCGCCACACGCCTCGCCGAGCGCCTGCGCCGCTTCGACGGCCTGCAGGTCCTGCTGCCCGACCAGGCGACGACGCCGTTGCTGCTTCTGCCGCCGGCCGCCGAGGGTCGCGACCTCAAGGTGCGGGCCCTGCGGCCCGTCGCCGACGGTCCGCGCAAGGCCGCGATCCAGGCCTCCGACGAGCAAGGCCGCGTCGTGGCCCGCATCGATCTCGACTTCGCGGCGACCGCCACCCAGGGCGAAGGCATGCTTTCGATCCCCGCCGAATTGCGCAATCGCATGGCCCGCCTCGACATCGAGGCCCAGGGCGGCGCCGGCAGCACGATCCTGCTCGACGAACGTCATCGTCGCCGCCCCGTGGCGATCCTCGGCGAGCGCGCCACGGCCGGCAACCAGCCGCTGCTGCAGGAGATTTACTTCCTCGAGCGGGCGCTCGATCCCTATGTCAGCCTGAGCATTGGCGATCGCGAATCGGTGCTGACGCGCAACACCGCGGTGCTGCTGATCCCGGACGGTTCCGCGCCGTCGGCCAACGACCGCGAGGAGATCTCGAAGTGGATCGAGCGCGGCGGCATCGCCGTGCGTTTCGCCGGCCCCAATCTCGCCGCCGGTGCCGACACGCTCGTGCCGACCAAGCTGCGCCTGGGCGACCGTGCGCTGGGCGGCATCATGAGCTGGGGCCAGCCGAGCGCGCTGGCCGAGTTCCCGCCCAACAGCCCGTTCCTCGGCATCCCGGTTCCGAAGGACGTGCGCATCTCCCAGCAGGTGCTGGCGGAACCGACACCCGACCTGGCCGACAAGACCTGGGCGCGCCTGGCCGACGGCACGCCGCTGGTCACCGCCGAGAAGCGCGGGCAGGGCTATCTCGTACTGATCCACACCACCGCCAACACCGGCTGGAGCAACCTGTCCCTGTCGGGCCTGTTCGTGAACATGCTGCAACGCCTGGTCACGCTCTCGCGCGGCGTCGCCGGCGACGGCGTCAACAAGGCCCTGAAGCCGTGGCGCACGCTCGACGGTTTCGGCCGCCTCGGCGCCCCGCCCGCCGGCATCCAGATTCTGCCGGCCGATGCCGCCGAGACCTTCCAGCCCCGGCCCTCCTCGCCGCCGGGCCTCTACGGCGACGAGAACGCCCAGGTGGCCTTCAACATCGGCGGCCGCATCGCGGCACCCAGGCCGCTGGTGCTGCCGAGCGGCGTGGCGACGGAGCGGCTGTCCGAGGCCGGCGAGACCGATTTGTCGAAGTGGTTCCTGCTGGCGGCGCTCGTGCTGCTGCTGGCCGATCTGCTGATCTCGCTGTGGCTGCGCGGCCTGCTGTCCAAGGCCGTCCGGTTCGGGCGTGCCGCGCCCGCCGCCCTGCTGCTCGCGGCCCTCGTGCTCACGGGGTCGCCCGACGTCGAGGCGCAGCAACCCGCACCGCCCCAGCGTCCGGGCGCCGCTGCGACGGAGCCGGCGGCCAGGTCTGGTCCGCCCCCCCTCACCGACGAGCAGGCGCTGAAGGGCTCGCTCGACATCCGGCTCGCCTACATCATCACCGGCGACAAGGAAGTCGACGACATCAGCAAGGCCGGTCTCGAAGGCCTGAGCGAGATCCTGCGCAGCCGTACCTCGGTCGAGCCGGCCGATCCGGTCGGCCTCGATCTAGAGCGCGACGAGCCGCGGCTCTATCCGCTGATCTACTGGCCCGTGACCTCGACCCAGCCTGCCTTGTCGCCGCGCGCCCAGGCCGCGCTCGATCGCTACCTGCGGACTGGCGGCATCATCTTCATCGACACGCGCGACCAGCAGATGAGCTTCGACAGGCCAGCCGGCGGCAACCCCGACCTCAAGCGCCTCCTGGCCGGCGTCGAGACGCCGCCGCTGGTCGCCATGCCGCCGAACCACGTACTCAGCAAGGCCTTCTATCTCCTCTCGGACATGCCGGGCCGCTGGCAGGGCGGCAAGCTCTGGATCGAGTCGGGAAGCGGCCGCGTCAATGACGGCGTGACGACCATCCTGATCGGCTCCAACGACTATGCCGGCGCCTGGGCTGCCGACCAGCGCGGCCGCGGCCTGCTGCCGGTGACGCCGGGCGGCGAGACGCAGCGCGAGATGTCGTATCGCTTCGGCGTCAACCTCGTGATGCATGCGCTGACGGGCAACTACAAGGACGACCAGGTTCACCTGCAGGACATCATGCAGAGGTTGAGGCGATGAACATGACATCGGCCGTTTCGGTCGCCTTCGATCCGCTGCTGCCCTGGACGGTACTGGCCGTGTTGGGCGCGGTCGGGCTCGTGCTGGTGCTGCTCGGCCTGCGCGCCCGCGCCCGCGGCACAATCTGGCGGCTGGGCTCGCTCGTCGTCGTGCTGGCGGCACTGGCCAATCCGTCCCTGATCGAGGAGCAGCGCAAGCCCATCGCCGACGTGGCGCTGGTGGTCGTCGACGACAGCGACTCCATGGCGATCGGCGAGCGGCGCCAGCAGGTCCAGGCCGCGCGCGAGTCGCTGAAGCGCAAGCTCGGCCAGCAGGACGGGCTCGAAGTGCGCGAGGTGGTGCTGCCGCCGTCGCAGATCCAGCTCGGCAGCGAACGCCCGGGCGGCACGCGCCTGATCGACGCGATGCGCTCGGCGCTGATCGAGATCCCGCAGGAACGCCTGGCGGGCGTGGTGCTGCTGAGCGACGGCCAGGTGCATGACGTGCCGGCCGGCGTGCCGCCGGAACTGGGCGGCGCGCCCGTGCACGCGCTGATCGCCGGCCGCAAGAACGAGCGCGACCGGCTGATCGTGCTCGAACAGTCGCCCCGCTACGGCGTGGTCGGCCGCGAGGTCACGACCAAGTTCCGGATCGAGGATCCCGCGGGCGGCACCGCCCCGGTCACCCTGTCGGTTGGCGGCGAGGTCGTGAAGCGTATCGACGTGCCGGTCGGCCGTTCGGTCGAGCTGCCGATCACCGTCGGCAATCCCGGCGCCAACGTCGTCGAGCTTGAAGTCGGCCCCGGTACCAGCGAACTCACCCTCGACAACAACCGCGCGCTCTTCACCATCAACGGCGTGCGCGACCGGCTCCGCGTCCTGCTGGTTTCCGGCGAGCCCTATCAGGGCGAGCGGGCCTGGCGGAACCTGCTGAAGAGCGACCCCGCGGTCGATCTCGTGCACTTCACCATCCTGCGCACACCGCAGAAGGACGACTTCACGCCGGTGCGCGAACTCTCGCTGATCGTCTTTCCGATGCGCGAGCTGTTCGAACAGAAGCTGAAGGAATTCGACCTGATCATCTTCGACCGCTACGAGTCGGGGAACCTGATCACTCGCGACTATTTCCGCAACATCACCGAGTACGTGAAGGGCGGCGGCGCGCTGCTCGTCTCGGTCGGCCCGGTGTTCGCCACGCAACGCTCGCTCTATCGCACGCCGCTCGGCGCCATCTTGCCCGGCGCGCCGACGGGTGACGTGGTCGAGACTGGCTTCAAGCCCAAGGTCACCGAGATCGGCCAGCGCCATCCGGTGACGGCGAACCTGCCGCAGGCCGGCGATCCCAACAAGGAGCCGGAGTGGGGCCGCTGGTTCCGCCTCGTCACCTCGCGCACCGAGCGCGGCAACGCGGTGCTGGCCGGCGCCGAGGAGAAGCCGCTGGTGATCCTCGACCGGGTCGGCGAGGGCCGCGTGGCGCAGCTCCTGTCCGATCACCTGTGGCTGTGGAACCGCGGCATCGACGGCGGCGGGCCGCAGCCCGAGCTGGTCCGCAGGGTCGCGCACTGGCTGATGAAGGAGCCCGATCTCGAGGAAGAGGCGCTGCGCGCCACCGCCGTCGGCGGCCGCATCGAGATCACGCGCCGCACGCTGGCCACCACCTTCCCGCAGGTCACGATGACCTCGCCGGGCGGCGCCACGCGCACGCTCGATCTGCGCCAGACCGCGCCCGGCCTCGGCGTCGCCGTGGTCGATGTCGACAAGCCCGGCCTCTACCGCTTCGACGACGGCACCCTGCGCGCCGTCGCCGCCGTCGGCAGCCCCGATCCGCTGGAATTCTCCGACGTGCGCGCCACCGACACGAAGCTGAAGCCGCTGGTCGAGGCCACGGGCGGCGGCCTGATGTGGCTGGCCGACCAGTCGGATCCGGACATCCGCACCGTCCGCCCCGGCCGCGCCGCCGGCGGTTCGGACTGGATCGGCCTGCGCCGCAACGAGGGTTACACGGTCGCCGGCATCAACCAGCTGCCGCTGCTGCCCGGCATCCTCGTGGCGCTCGCCTTCCTGATGGCCATCGCCAGCGCCTGGTGGCGCGAGGGTCGCTAAGCTGAGCGAAGCTCAGCTGTTAAGCGTCAGGCCGCGGCTTGGTTACAAGCCGCCAAACCCGCGGCAATGTCCGAGAGCGCCCAAGAACGAACGACCAGACTCTTCCTCAATAAGTCGCGCGACCGCCCGAAATGTCGAAGACCGCGCCGGTCGAGAAGGAACAGGCCGGCGACGCCAGCCAGTAAGCCAACTCGGCGACCTCTTCCGGACGAACCATGCGCGCCATCGGCACGTTGGCCAGCAGCTTGGCGCGCCGCTCGTCGGTGAGCTCGCCAAAGATCGCCGTCTCGGAGGCGGACGGCGTGATCGCGTTGACCAGCACGCCCGACGTCGCGAGTTCCTTGCCCATCGATTTGGTGAGGGCGATGACGGCTGCCTTGGAGGCGACATAGGCCGCGACGTTGGGATTGCCGTCCTTGCCGGCGATCGAGGCGATGTTGACGATGCGGCCGTAGCCGCCCGCCACCATGTCGGGCACGGCGGCCTGGCAACAGCGGAACGTTCCGTTGAGGTTGATGTCGAGCACCCGGTGCCAGTGCTCTTCGGGATACGAGGCAATGCCGGCCGAGGGGCCGAGGATGCCGGCACTGTTGACCAGGATCGATGGCACCCCAAGCGCGGACTTCGTCGCCGACCAGGCCGCCCTCACCGCCGCCGTGTCGGTGATGTCGACGGCGAACGCCTGTGCAGCCGCGCCAATCTCACCGGCGGCGCGTTGCGCGCCTGCGAGATCGACGTCCCACAGCGCGACGCGAATGCCTTCGCGCGCGAAGCGATGCGCGATGGCGCGGCCCAATCCGCTGGCCGCGCCGCTGACGACGGCAGTCCCGCTCATGGCTTGACGTTGGCCTGCTGCGCGATCTTGCGCAGGGTCGCGATATCCTTGGCCGTCTGAGCCTTGAGATCCTCCGGGCTGATGGTCGAGGCGGTCATGCCGAACTCGGCCCAGCGCGCCTTGACGTCCGGCATCGCCAAAATCTTCATCAACTCGGCATGCAGGCGCTGCACGATCGGCTTGGGCGTGTTGATCGGCGCCATCAGGTCATAGCGCCAGACGAAGTCGAAATCGACGCCCTGCTCGACGAAGCCCGGCACGTCGGGAAAGTTGATCGAGCGGCGCGTGCACGACACCACGACCTTGACCTTGCCCGACTTGACCATCGGCACCGCCGACTGAACGTCGGAGAAGCCGAGCTTGATGTGGCCCGCCGCCACGTCGTTCAGCACCGGCGCCGCGCCCTTGTAGGGCACGTGGGTCATGTTGATGCCGGTGCCCGCCCGGATGATCTCGGCGCAGAGATGGCCGGTGGAGCCGTTGCCCCAGGTTCCGTAGTTCACTTCGCCGGGCTTGGCCTTGGCGAGAGCGATCACGTCACGCAGGTCCTTCACCGGATAGTCCGGGGTGGCGATCATCACGACCGTGGCCGAGCCGATGTCGGCCAGATGTTCGAAATCCTTGACCGGGTCGTAGGGCAGATCCGGCATCACCGCCGGATTGACGACGACGGTGCTCGCCGAACCCAGGACGAGCGTGTAGCCGTCCGCCGGCGCCTTCTGGGCTGCTTCCATGGCGATGACGCCCGAGGCACCAGGCTTGTTGTCGACGATCACGGTCTGCCCGAGGGCGGTGCCGAGTTTCTCCGCGAGGGCCCGCGCCACCAGATCGGTGCCGCCGCCCGCCGCGAACGGCACGATCAGGCGGATCGGCTTGCTCGGCCACTTGGCGTCGGTCGTCTGTGCAAATGCGGGCGTCGTCACGCCCAGAGCCAAAGCCAGGGCGAATGCCCTCCGGAACAATCTCATTCTTTCCTCCATTTAGGTTCTTGATTACGTCGCCGTTGGCGGCACACAGGATTCGCGCAGTACGAGATCGACCGGCAGCAGGGCCCGCGACTGCCCCTCCCCCGAGGTCCCTCGCAGCCGTTGCAGCAGCAGTTCGGCCGCCGCCCGGCCGACATCCTCCAGGCTCCAGCGCAGGGCCGTGATCGCCGGCGAATGCACGGCAGCGAGATCGGTGTCGCCGATGGCGATCACCGACAGGTCGCGCGGCACGGAAAGCCCGAGATCGCGCGCGGCGCGCAGCGCGCCAGCGAGGATGCGGGTGCCGAGCGCGATGATCGCGGTGGGGCGCCGGTCACGCCGCAGCAGCTCGAGCGCGTCACCCTGCGCGAAATCCATCGACGATTCCTGCAGGCAGACCAGCGCTCCCGCGGGATCGATATCGGCCTCGGCGAAAGCCGCCTTGAACCCGGCAATGCGCTCGCGGCCCGGTCGCATGCGCGCGCCCGGCGTCAGCAGCGCGATGCGTCGATGACCCAGCCCGATCAGATAGCGCGTCGCGGTTCGCGCGCCTTCGCGATGGTCGACCAGCACCGCGGGCCAGGGAACGTCGTCTTCCCCGGGCACGTCGCGGTCGAGAATGACGACCGGCGCGCCACCGGCGGCGAGTTCGCGCCAGGCGCGGTCGTTCTCGTCGCTGCCGGGCGCGACCAGCATGCCGTCGAGACGCCGGCTGCGGAACGCCGCGACCATCGCCCGCTCGCGCGCCGGGTCGTTGGCCGTGTTTCCCACGATCATCAGCAGGCCGGCCTCGCGCAGCCGCGCCTCCGCCGCCTGCACGATGCTGGCATAGAGCGGATTGGCGAGATCGGAGACAAGGCACCCGACCATCCCGGTCGTGCGCGTGCGCAGGCTGCGCGCCTGGAGATCCGGCTGGTAGCCGAGCTTCTCAGCCGCCGCGGCAACGTCGCGCGCCACCCGGGCGCTGACGTTCTTGCCGCCGTTCAGCGCCCGCGACACCGACCCGACCGACACGCCGGCCGTCCGGGCCACGTCTCGGATGGTCGTTCTGGAAACGATTCCTGCCATACGAGCGCGCATATTTGACATCTACTTCGCTGCTTGCAAGGTTAAATTGGAAACGTTTCCATTTTGCGGAGTTTGGCGACCATGGGGGCTTCCATCGCGGAGCGCGTGAGTACGAACGAGATCGACGTCGCGTGCGATGTCGTCGTGGTGGGCGCCGGCTTCGGTGGCCTCTACGCGCTGCACAAGATGCGCGAGATCGGAATGTCGGTGCGTGGGATCGAGGCGGCACCGGACGTCGGCGGCACCTGGTTCTGGAACCGTTACCCCGGCGCGCGCTGCGACGTGCCGAGCCTGTTCTATTCCTACAGCTGGTCGCCGGAATTGCGCCGCGAGTGGCGCTGGACCAACCGGTATGCCGGCCAGGAGGAGATCCTGAGCTACGCCCGGTTCGCCGCCGACCGGCTCGGCCTGCGCAAGCTGATCCAGTTCGACACCAGGGTCGCCGGCGCGACCTTCGACGAGACGAGCAAGCAGTGGGTCGTCGAGACCGATCGAGGCAGCCACTTGCGCGCCCGCTTCGTCATCATGGCGACCGGCGGCCTGTCGGTACCCAACACCCCTGACATTCCCGGTGTCGCCGACTTCAAGGGCAGCATCTACCACACCGCCCGCTGGCCGCAGGAGCCGATCGACTTCGCGGGCAAGAGGGTCGGCATCATCGGGACGGGATCATCCGGCGTTCAGGTGATCCCGATGATCGCGAAGGACGCGAAGCAACTCGTGGTGTTCCAGCGCACGCCCAACTTCTCGGTGCCGGCGCGCAACCGTCCGCTGACCGACGCGGACCACAGGAGCTTCGAGGAGGGGCTGGAAACCTATCTCGCCAGCCTCGAGCAATCCGACTTCGGCCGCGTGCCACCGACGGCCTTCACCGCGGACGTGCCGCCGCGCGACGTGCAGTGGGCGCGTTACGAACAGCTCTGGCAGGAGGGCGGCAGCGGCGGCTTCCTGAAAGCCTTCCCCAACATCCTGGTCCATCCCGACGTCAACGAGGTCTGCGCCGACTTCGTGCGCCAGAAGATCCGCGAGACGGTGAAGGATCCGAAGACCGCCGCGGCCCTGTCGCCCTCGGGCTATCCGTTCGGCGTGAAGCGCCTGTGCGTCGATACCGACTATTTCGACACCTACAACCGGCCGAACGTCGAGCTGGTGAACCTGCGCGAGGAACCGATCGAGAAGATCATGGCCGACGCTGTCGACACGGCATCGCGACACTTCGAGCTCGACGCGCTGGTCTTCGCCACCGGCTTCGACGCGGTGACCGGGGCCCTGCTCGCGGTCGACATAAGCGGCCGGAACGGCGCCACGCTCAAGGACGCCTGGTCCGAAGGACCTAAGACCTATCTCGGCCTGACCGTGGCGGGCTTCCCCAACCTGTTCACCATCACCGGCCCGGGCAGCCCCTCGGTCATCGGCAACGTGATCACCAATTGCGAGTATCACGTCGAGTGGATTGCCGAGTGCCTGACGCACATGCGTCAGCACAACCTCGCGACGATCGAGCCCGACGGCGAGGCCCAGATCGCCTGGGGCGCACATGTCGCCGAGGTCGCGGACCGCACCCTCTTTCCCAAGGCCAACTCCTGGTACCTGGGCGTCAACATTCCCGGCAAGCCACGCGTGTTCATGCCGTATATCGGCGAGGGGTACCGCACGACCTGCAAGGAGATCGTGGCCGACGACTACAGAGGATTCGTGTTCGGCAAGACGGCCGGGCACGAACGAGTGGCCGCCGAATGAGCCGCCTGTTCGGACCGATCCGCCAGAACGGCTATGTCGTGCGCGATATCGAGGCGGCGATGAAGCACTGGATCGACGCGCTGCAGGTCGGACCGTGGTTCTACATCGATCGTGTGCAGACCGACTGGTTCCGCCATCGCGGCCAGGACTCCGCCGTCGAGCTGAGCATCGCGCTGGCCAATTCCGGCGACCTGCAGATCGAGCTGATCCAGCAACGCAACGACGCGCCGTCGATGTACAAGGAGTTCCTCGACTCGGGCCGCGAGGGTCTGCAGCACGTGGCCTTCTGGTCGACCGACTACCAGGCGCTGTACGACCGGTCACTGGGGCTGGGTTACAAGCTCGGCCACGAAGGCCAGATCGGCGGCGAGCGCGGCCGTTTCGCCTACTTCGATACCGGCGCCCCGGCCGATCCCCACGCCGGCACGGTCGTCGAGATCTCCGACATCAGCGGCAACAAGGGCCGCTTCTTCGAGTACGTCCGCAAGCGCGCCCAGGACTGGGACGGCACCGATCCGATTCGTCCCGTGCAGGGCCGAGCGTAGCTCGGCCCCGTTACCAACCAGAAACTTGATCCCCCTCCTTGTTGCGCCATTTTGGGGAGCAGCAAGGAGAACACCATGATCGAGCTCAGACCCTTCGATAAATTGGGCAAGTCGGACCACGGCTGGCTCAAGGCGAACTTCCATTTCAGCTTCGCCGACTACCGCAACCAGGACCGCGTCCACTGGGGCGCGCTGCGCGTCTGGAACAACGACCGCATCGCACCGCAGTCGGGCTTCCCGCCGCATCCTCACCGCGACATGGAAATCGTGACCTACGTCATCAAGGGCGCGATCACGCACAAGGACCATCTCGGCAACGAGGGACGGACCGAGGCGGGCCAGATCCAGGTGATGAGCGCGGGCAACGGCATCCAGCACGCCGAATACAACATGGAGCAGGCCGAGGCCGAGCTGTTCCAGATCTGGATCATTCCCAACAAGCAGGGCGTGCCGGCGCGTTGGGAGACCGTGCAGTTCCCCGCCGACGCGCGCGACGGCAGGCTGGTGCCGCTGGCCTCGGGCCGCGGCGATGACGGGGCAATCCCGCTCTATGCCGACGGCTCGCTGATGGCCGGCACGATGAAGGCGGGCCAGTCGATCCGCCAGACGCTGAACGGCAAGCCGACCTATCTCGTGCCGGCCAAGGGGAAGATCGAGGTCCGCAGCAGCGACGGCAAGGTCGTGACGGCGAATGCCCGCGACGGCGTGGCCGTCGTCGACCAGGACGAGATCGAGATCGTGGCACTTGAGGATGCCGAGATTGTGCTGGTCGAAACGGACCGGCTGAACTGAGCTCTCGTCGGATTGACGCTACGGACCGGGCGGGGTTTGATCCCGCCCGGTTTTCGTTTGGGAGAGACGCATGGCCTACAAGGGCTTCGATCTGACGGGCAAGGTGGCGCTGGTGACCGGCGGCAACGGCGGCATCGGCCTCGGCATGGCCGACGCGATGGCCCAGGCGGGCGCCGGTGTCTGCATCTGGGGCACGCGCAAGGAGAAGAACGACGCGGCCGTCGAGCAGCTCAAGAAGCATGGCGGCAAGGTCCACGCCCAGATCGTCGATGTCGGCGACGAGAAGCAGGTCGAGGACGCCTTCGCCGAAGCGGTGAAGGTCATGGGCCATGTCGACAACTGCGTCGCCAATGCCGGCGTCTCGGGACGCGGCAAGGGCTCGATCCTCGAGATGGACTATGCCGAATGGCGCCGCGTGCTGCAGATCAACCTCGACGGCGTTTTCTTCACGTTCCGTGCAGCGGCAAAGCACATGGTCGAGCGCGGCCAGGGCGGCTCGCTGGTCGCTATGGCCAGCACGGCCGCGATCGAAGGCGCGGCGCGCTCCAGCCACTACGGCGCCAGCAAGGGCGGCGTTACGGCGATGGTGCGCGCGCTGGCGGTCGAACTGGCCCGCTACAAGATCACGGTGAACTCGATTCTGCCGGGCTGGATCGAGACCGAAATGACGGCCAATGCCGTCGCCAATCCGAAGTTCGCGGACAACGTTCTGCCGCGCATTCCGACCCGCCGCTGGGGCACCGGCGCCGACTTCGGCCCCATCGCCGTCTATCTGGCGAGCGGCGCGACCGGCTATACGACGGGGCGCGACTTCGTTATCGATGGCGGCTATACGTTGTTTTAGCCCGTCGCCACTACAGCACCAGACTTTGGGGAAACACTCATGATCAATCGGTTCGCAGCCAGCCTGGCCGTCCTCGTCGCGTTCGGCGCGCTGCCGGCGCTCGCGCAGCAACAGCAGCCCAAGCCTGCGGCCGCCGCGGCGACCCCGAAGGCCGACGAGGATCGCTATGTCGGCTACTACTATCCGAAGCCGACCGCGGTCGAGAACTACACCTCGCCGATGCAGACGATCGCCGGCGCCGAGCGCGCCCAGCGCGTGCAGTTCGCCACGGTCGTGTCGCAGGGCACGATCCAGTCGGCCTATCGCGTTCCCTACTCGGTCTTCGTGAAGGGCGAGAAGGCGGACAAGATGATCATCGTCGGCCTGCAGCCGGGCGAGATGAGCACGATCTATCGCGCGCGAGCGATCCTCGCGAACATGACCACCATGTCGCGCCTGTCGCCGTTCTTCCAGGAGCGCACGATCGCCGAGGACGCCAACTTCTTCGACCTGCTGAAGCTGCTCGGCTTCCAGCAGATCACGATCAGCGACGGCGACAAGTTCACCCACCAGGTGAACATCAAATAAGTCGGCAAGTCTCTTCCCCTTTGCGGACTCCGCAAAGGGGAAGTGCCCGCGTCTTACGCGGGCGATGTGGTCATGACCCCTCCGTCGCGTAAGATGCGACAGCTCCCCATCTGAATGGGGAGGAATCTCATATAGCGTTCATACCGCCGTCGATCACCAGTTCGGCGCCGGTCATGAAGCGGGACTCATCGGAAATCAGGTAGAGCACGCCGTAGGCAATGTCCTCCGGCGTGCCGAAATGGCCGATCGGCACGCGCTGGCGCGTGCGCTCGCGGGCCTTCTCGCTCGGCAGGATGTGCTCGCCCATCGGCGTCATGATGATGCCGGGATGGACCGAGTTGCAACGCACCTTGTAGCCCTTGCGCGCACAATCCATCGCCACCGTCTTGGTGAACTGCCGGACGGCGCCCTTGCTGGCGCCATAGGCCGAGAGGTCCGGCGTGCCAAGGAAAGCCGCCAGAGACGACATGTTCACGATCGAGCCGCCGCCCGAGGATCGCAGCGCCGGCACGCCGTACTTGCAGCCGAGGAACACGCCTTCGACGTTGATCGACAGGATACGGCGCCACTGATCGAGGCTCTCGCCCTCGAAGGATGAGGGAAACGGTCCGGCGATGCCGGCATTGTTGACCAGCCCGTTCAAGCGGCCTTCGCGCGCGAGGATGTCGTCGATGATGCGCTTCCAGTCGGCTTCCTGCGACGTGTCCTGCTCCTCGAAGCGGGCATTGCCCCCTGAGTTCAGACTGGCAATCTGCTGAACCGTCTCCAGTCCACCGGCGCGGTTGACGTCGGTCACAATCACCGTCGCGCCCTCCGCCGCCAGCAGCTTCGCCGACGCTCGTCCGATGCCCGATCCGGCGCCCGTCACCAGCACGACCTTGTCTGCAACACGGCTCATGCAATCCCTCCCCGAACGATCTTGTCGCAAGGCTAGAAGCGGCGCAGGCTTGCGACAAGCAAGGAGGAAGACATGGCCCGCACGCTGGAATTCTACTTCGACTATGGCAGCCCCTACAGCTACCTGGCCGACACGCAGGTGGAGGCGATCGCGCAGCGCGCCGGCGCCACCCTGGTCCGCAAGCCGATGCTGCTGGGCGGCGTGTTCAAGGCGACCGGCAATCATTCACCGGCCGAGCTGCCGCAGAAGTCGGCGTGGAGCGCCTTCGACATGCCGATGTGGGCTCGCCACTACGGCGTACCGTTCCAGCGCAATCCGTTCTTTCCGGTGAACACGCTGGCGCTGATGCGCGGCGCCGCGGCCGCGCAGATCGACGGATCGTTCGAGCGCTATCACCCGGCGGTCTTCAAGGCGATGTGGGTCGAGGGCCGCAACCTCAACGACATGAAGGAGGTGGCGGCCGTGTTGACCGCAGCCGGCCTCGATGTGGGAAAATTCGGCGCCCGCATCCAGGACCAGGACGTCAAGGACCGGCTCAAGGCCACCACCGAGGAGGCGGTCGCGCGCGGCGTGTTCGGCGCACCCACCTGCTTCGTGGACAAGATGATGTTCTTCGGCAACGATCGCCTCCCCTTCGTCGAACTGGCCCTCAAGGAAGAACTCAAATGAAGAAGATCGGTGTCCTCATCGCCGCCGGTATGCTGTTCGCTGCGGCGCCGTCCTTCGCGCAGACGGTCGGCACCTGCCCGCGCGGTGGCGGCAGCAGCCAGCCGCAGCCGGTTCGTGTCCTCTTCGCCCTCAACAGTTCGCAGGTGCCTCCGGGCGAGAAGCCGATGATCGCCCAGGCGGTGAAGACCGCGAAGGAACGCCAGGTGTCGGCCATCTGCCTGATCGGCCACACCGACAAGCTGGGTGACAAGGCCTACAACGAGAAGCTCGCGCGGGCGCGTGCCCAGGCGGTCGCCGCCGAGATGATCCGCGATGGCTATCCGGCGAAGAACATCACCATCGTCGCCGACCCCGAAGCCTTCGGGAACATGAGCTTCGGCAGCGACAATGCCTCCGAGATCGACCGCAAGGTGACGATCTTCTACGCGCGGTAGCTCATTGGAGCGCGCCACTCCGGTGGCGCTCATGTCTTGATGAGGGCGCCACTGGAGTGGCGCGCTCCAATGGACGCGTTACGATCCGGAGCTTATCTCGATCGCGACCTTGCCGACGACCTTGCGCTCCATCAGGACGCGGAAGGCGTCGGCGGCCTGTTCCATCGGGAAGCGGTGTGAGACGTGCGGGCGCATGACGCCCAGCGCCGCGAGCCGCGGCAGTTCCTCGACATAGTCGCGGCCCAGTTCCGGCGACAGGCGCAGGATCGTCTCGCCGGCGCGCACGCCCAGCACCGACAGGCCCTTGATCAGGATGTGGTTGGACATGAGCTTGCTCGGCCCGCCCGAGGTGAAGCCCACCACCAGCAGCCGCGCGCCATAGGCGGCGGCCCTCACCGACTTCTCGAGCACCTCGCCGCCGACCGGATCGTAGATCACGTCGCAACCCTTGCCGTTCGTCATCTCCTTCACCGCGGCGACGAAGTCGCCGGTGCGGTAGTTCACGACCTCGTCGGCCCCGTTCTCCCGCACGACGGCGAGGCGGCCATCGTCGCTGCCCGTCGCAATGACGCGCGCGCCGAGATGCTTGCCGAGCTGTACCGCCGCCAGACCGACGCCGCCCGAGGCGCCATGGACCAGCAGAACCTCGCCCTTCTTCAGGGCGGCGCGATGAACCAGCGAGTGATAGGCCGTCTGTGCGGCGACGCGGAAGCCCGAGCCCTCGGCAAACGACCAGCCCTCCGGCAAACGCATCAGATTGCCGCTCGCTTTCAGCTTCACGTATTCGGCGAAGGCGCCGGGGCGTACGCCGAAGATCACGCGATCGCCGGGCTTCCAGTTCGTGACGTCCGCGCCGACCGCGTGGATCGTCCCCGCGCCCTCCATGCCGGGCACGAAGGGCAGTTCAGGCTTGTGCTGGTAGCCACCGGCCACCATCAGCACGTCGGGGAAATTGACCGAAGCCGCGCCGACCCGGACGACGATCTCGCCCGGCCCCACTTCGGGAAGCGGACGTTCCTCGATATGGAGAACGGAGGGATCGCCCAGGCGATCGCAGACGACGGCTCGCATGAAGGGGGCGCGCATCGCGGGAGCGCCCATCGGACTAGTCGAGCTCGAAAGCGTTCTTGTAGTCGAGCTTGAAGGCCGGATCCTGATCTTCCTTGCGCAGGAAGCAGTTGCCGACCACCAGCACTTCGATCTCGCTGCCCATGAAACAGCGCCACGCATCCTCCGGCGTGCAGACGATCGGCTCGCCGCGCACGTTGAACGAGGTGTTCACCACCACCGAGCTGCCCGTCTTCGCCTTGAAGGACGAGATCAGGTCGTAGAACGGCTTGTTCGTCTCTTCGTGCACCGTCTGGATGCGGCCCGAATAGTCGACATGCGTGACGGCGGGAATGTCGGAGCGCGGCACGTTCAGCTTCTCGATACCGAACAGCTTGTCTTCCTCGTCCGTCATCTTGCGGCGGCGCGCCTCGACGACCGGCGCGACCATCAGCATGTAGGGGCTGTCGGTGTGGAACTCGAAATACTTGTCGACGTCCTCACGCAGCACCGCCGGCGCAAACGGGCGGAACGACTCGCGGTACTTGACCTTGAGGTTCAGCGTCTTCTGCATCGAGGGCGAGCGCGCATCGCCCAGGATCGAGCGGGCACCGAGCGAGCGCGGCCCGAACTCCATGCGGCCCTGCATCCAGCCGACCGCCTTGTCGTCGGCCAGCGCCTGCGCGGTCTGGTCGATCATCTCGTCCCGCGTCAGGCGCGAGAATTTGGCGCCGACGGCGGTGAGGCGCTCGGCGATCTCGTCGTCCGTGAAGTCCGGGCCGAGATAGGAGCCGGCCATGCCGTCCATGTGGCCGTTCAGTTTGCGCGGCTGGCCGAGGAAGCCGTGATACGCGGCATAGGCCGCACCGACCGCGCCGCCGGCATCGCCGGCCGCCGGCTGCACCCAGATGCCGTCGAAGATGTTCTCACGCAGCAGCTTGCCGTTGGCGACGCAGTTCAGCGCGACGCCGCCCGCAAGGCAGATGTTCTTGACGCCGGTTTCCTTCTTCACCGACCGGCCGAGGCGGATCACGATCTCCTCGGTGACGGCCTGGATCGACGCGGCGAGATCCATATGGTGCTGCGTCAGCGTCTCTTCCGGGTTGCGACGCGCGCCGCCGAACAGCGCGCCGAACTTGTCGTTCGTCATGCGCAGGCCGGTGCAATAGTCGAAGTAGGTCTGGTCCAGACGGAACGTGCCGTCTTCCTTGAGGTCGACGATCTTGTCGAGGATCAGGTTCTTGAACTTGGGCTCGCCATAGGGCGCGAGGCCCATGACCTTGTATTCGCCCGAGTTGACCTTGAAGCCCGTGTAATAGGTGAAGGCAGAATAGAGCAAACCGATCGAGTGCGGGAAGTGGATCTCGCGCAGCATCTCGAGCTTGTTGCCGCTTCCCATGGCGAGCGACGTCGTCGCCCATTCGCCGACGCCATCCATGCAGAGCACGGCGGCCTCTTCGTAGGGCGACGGGAAGAAGGCCGAGGCGGCGTGGCTCTGGTGATGCTCGCCGAACAGCAGGCGCTTCTGCCAGTCGAAGTCGGGCTCCCACTTCTTCATCTCGTCGCGCAGCAGCGTCTTCTGGAAGAGCTTTTCCTTCAGCCACAGCGGCATGGCCATGCGGAAGGAATTGAAGCCGCGCGGCGCGTAGGCGAGGTAGGTCTCGAGCAGGCGCTCGAACTTCAGGAACGGCTTGTCGTAGAAGGCGACATAGTCGACGTCCTGAAGCTTGATGCCGGCACGGTCCAGGCAGAACTGGACCGCATTCTGCGGGAAACCCGCATCGTGCTTCTTGCGGGTGAAGCGCTCTTCCTGTGCAGCGCTCACCAGATGGCCGTCCTCGATCAGCGCGGCCGCGCTGTCGTGATAGAAGGCCGAGATGCCGAGCACCCGCATGGAAGGTCCCTACCCTTTTAGAAGAGCGTGTAGATGAACGGCGCGATCGCCGAGCCCTTGGTGAGCACGATCAGGCCGCCGAAGATCACCATCATGATCATGATCGGCAGCAACCAGAACTTCTTGCGCTCGCGCATGAAGGCCCAGAGTTCGACGATAATGGAGCCCATGGATCGGTCCTTTCGGAATCAGAACTGGTTTTTCATCGATTGCGGCGGCGGCCCGGGCGGGCTGCGGTCGATCCAGTAGCTCTTGGCATCGCGGTCGAGCTTCAGCCGCAGGAAATCCTTGCCGAACGCCCGCATCACCAGGCCGATCGGCATGATCGTGACGAAAAACAGCAGGCCGAGGACCAGCGGGTTCATGACCTTGTAGAGGAGCAACCCGAACTTCAGCCACAGCCGGTTGAGCGGGCCGAGGAGCCTGGGATAGACGAGCGCCACGAGCAGGAAGGCTGCCGCGAGCGGCAGCATCCACTTCCAGGCGGCGCCGTCTTCGAAGCCGTGGCGCCACAGGTTGATCGCCGTCAGGATTCCGAAGAAGCCTGCGAAGACGAACCCGAAACCGCGATCCGAGCCCGCTTTTACGTGCTCTTCGCGGGAGAAGTCCTCATGAAGCTGGCTGGTCGCCATTTACCGCGCGTTCGTCAATTGAATGGGGCTCTTAACTCTCTGATCCCAAACGCCAAGTCAATCGGCGACCAGCAGGGGGTGGCTATTCCGCCGCAACCGAGGCGAAGCGATGGCCCAGGAGGGCCGTCAAGGTCATCCGCCACACGGCCGCAGCCCGGTCGAAGCTCAGCTTGTCCCGACGGCGCAGGACGATCCAGGCGTCCAAGGAGAGGGCCGCGCCGATCGCGTCCGCCAGCTCCTCGCGAGCCTGTTCGTCCAGATTGGCAAATTCCGGGGCGAAAGCCTCGAAAGTGGCCTTACGCAACTCGAGCTTGAAAGCCTCACCGCGCTCGAGCAGGGCCGGATGGTCGACGAACTGGCCGGCCGCGACGCGCAGCGGCACGATCTTGTCGAACACTTCCGCAAAGCCCTGGACCACCGAGGCGACCCGCTCCGCCAGCGGACGCGAATCCGTCGCCTGCTGCTGCGGGACGACGATGTCCTGGCCGATCGCGTCCATGACGGTCACAAAAAGTGACTCGACGTCGCCGAAATGCTGGAAAACCGAGCGGACCGACACGTCGGCCCGGCGGGCGACCGCCACCACGGTCGGGGCCGTGCTGGTCTCGGCGATCATGATCTTGGCGGCTTCGATGATCTTGCGACGGGTCTCGGCGGCGCGACGATTGCGACCATCGGGACGGACCGTCCCCTTCGAGTCTGTTCCTGCTGCCACTACCGCCACTGCGTTGCCGCGCGGCATTACCGCTGCTTCGCTCATGTGCAAATTCCTAATCCGGAGTTCAGGCTTGGATGGTCAACGTCCGACCGGTCGCCTATGGAGGGCGTGAGATAAGGGCCGACTGAGGCAGCAACAAGGTAAAGACGGTCGCACCAACATGAATACGAGCCATGCAAAAACCCCGCTCGCCGTCCTCTGGGACTTCGGCGGCGTGATCCTTTCCAGCCCCTTCGATGCCTTCAACCGGTACGAGCTGGAGGCCGGTCTTCCCAAAGATTTCCTGCGCAGCCTGAATGCGCGCAATCCCGATGCCAATGCTTGGGCCAAAATGGAACGAAGCGAAGTTTCGCTCCAGGGCTTCGTCGACCTGTTCGAGGAGGAAGCGCGCCTCCAGGGGCATCGCGTCGAGGGCTGGAAGATTCTGCAGGCACTAAGCGGCGACATTCGGCCGCAGATGGTTGAGGCGCTGCGGCGCTGCAAGGCCACGTTCCGCGTGGCCTGCATCACCAACAACATGAAGGCCGGAGAAGGGCCCGGCATGGCGCGCAGCCCGGAGAAGGCCCGCGCCGTGGCGGAAATCCTGTCTCTTTTCGAGCATGTCGTAGAATCGAGCAAAGTCGGCCTGCGCAAGCCCGATCCGCGCATCTATCAACATGCGTGCGATCTGCTGGGCGTGCCGCCCGACCGCTGCATCTACCTCGACGACCTCGGCATCAATCTGAAGCCCGCCCGGGCGCTGGGCATGCGCACCATCAAGGTCGTCGATCCGGACGTGGCGATCGACGAGCTGCAGGCGATGGTGGGAATTCCCCTGCGGGCCTGATCCCGTGAAGCGCACCGCCTCCCCGATCACGGCGAAGTATCTTCAGAACGCCGCCGTGTTCTATCTCGAGCGGTACGCCAGTTCGGCCGAGGGGCTGCGTCGCGTGCTGCGCCGGCGGGTCTCCAAGGCCCGGCTTCTCGAGGCGCCCGTGATGGACAATGTCGACGAGGCCATCGAGGCCGTCGTCCAGAAGTTCGTGTCGGCCGGCCTGCTCGACGACAGGGCCTTCGCCCAGACCAAGGCTCGCGCGCTGCACCGCCGCGGCCTGTCGGGGCGACTGACCCGCCAACGCCTGCAGGTCGCGGGCGTGGGCCGCGAGGATGTCGACAAGGCCCTGGCCGCGCTCGACGAGGAGCTCGGGACCGCCCCGGCCGAACGCGAGCTGCAGGCGGCGCTGGCCTTCGCCCGGCGCCGCCGGCTCGGCCCTTACCGCATGAAGGATCGCGAGGCCAACAAGCCGCGCGACCTCGCCTCGATGGCCCGCGCCGGCTTCGCCTACGAACTCGCCCGCAAGGTCATCGAAGCGAACGACCCTGAGTCTCTGGACGAAACCTGAACCGCTCGCCATGGTTCGGCCAACGAGGAATCCATGACCGTCACGATCTGGCACAATCCGCGCTGCAGCAAGTCGCGACAGACTCTCGAGCTGCTCAAGAGCAGCGGCGTCGAACCGGCCGTCCGCGAGTATCTCAAGGCGCCGCCCAGCAAGGCCGAGGTCGAGAAACTCGTGGCGATGGTCGTGACCTGCCCCTGGGTTTTCGAACCACGGATAACTTGAGAGAGTGGCCTCCGTATTGGAGGCAGAGATGCGGAAGTCGAGGTTCAAGGACGAGCAGA
>NCHQ01000025.1 GCA_002281855.1 Rhodospirillales bacterium 24-66-33
CACCGACGCCCTACTACGCGTCACGATCCATACGCAGAGCTCTGGTAGTGTCCACTGGCTAGAACTGAATGACATCGATGCCCTCCGCAGGGCTCCGCAAGGTGGTCGACGCGGCAGCCTCTGCGGAGGAGGTTTTCGAGCCGTCGCTCTAGCCGCGTCGATGTCGATTCTACATTACGCTGCGCGACCACGCCGGCCGATGGGGATTACCTTCCCTTTGGATTCGGCAGTCAGGAAATTCGCCCACGCCTGCATCAGGGCGGCGCGCTTCTTCAGCAGCTCGCCACGCCGGTAAGCGGCCTCGACCTTGTCGCCAATCGAGTGCGCCAATGCCATTTCGGACACCTCAGACGGGAACGACGTTCGCTCGCTCGCCCAGTCCTTGAAGGTGCTGCGCGCAGTCCCGTGCACCGTGGCATCGCCCCCGCCGGCAGCCCCTAAGGCCTTGGAAAGGGCCGTCAGAGACAGGGGCCGCTTCGACTTGTGGCCGGGGAACAAATGCTTGCCAGACCGGATTTCGGCCATCTCGTCCAGGATCGCCAATGCCTCGCGAGATAGGGTTACCCGGTGCTCTTTGTCTGCCTTCATCCGCTCGGGCGGTAGGGTCCACAAGGCATTCTTCCGGTCGACCTCGGGCCACAGGCCCCCGGCGGTCTCGCCGGGCCGCGTAGCCGTCAGGATAGCGAACCGCACCGCCTTGGCGGCAATTCCCTTGGACTGGCAGAGCCGGGAATAGACTGCGGGCAGGTCGTCGATCGGCACCGCCGAGTGGTGCTTCACCTTCCGAACCTTGGTCTTGGCTGGAAATATCTTGTCGAGGTGTCCACGCCAGCGGGCCGGGTTCTCGCCTGTTCGAAAGCCCTTAACCTTGGCCCAGTCCAGGATCCGCTCGACACGGCCCCTCACCCTCGATGCGGTCTCGGGCTTCGTGTACCAGATCGGCTCCAGGACCTTGATCACCTCTGGCGTGCCGATCGAGCCGACGGCCAACGTCCCGAGGGTGGGCGTGCCGTAGGCGTCAAGCGTATTGCGCCACTGTTGCCGGTGCTTCTTGTTTCGCCAGGAATCTGTGTGGGCGTCCAGGAACTGGTCGACGGCGTCGCCCCAGAGCACTCCCTGTGCCGCCTCCAGGCGTTCCTGAGCCCTCTCGGCCTCACGCACGGCAATGGGGTCCTTCCCCGCCTTTACCAGCGCACGCGCCTTGGTGGCCCCTTCCCGGGCCGCGGCGAGGCTGATGGACGGGAAGGAGCCGACGCCCATCTCCCGGCGTCGGCCGGCAAGGGCGAAGCGGAAGATCCAGCTCTTGGCCCCAGCGGACGTGATCTGCAGGTAAAGGCCGCCACCGTCGCCGTGGTAGCCCGGCTTCATCGCCCGGGAGAGCGTGATGGGCTTCAGATTGTGAAGAGTGCGCGCCAAGGCCTACCCGCCATTTTACCCACCGTAATGGTGGGTACATAGGCGGACGCGGGCGGACACGCAAGGACGGATAGCGGGGAATAATCCTTACAAAACGGGACTATTCGGTCACGCGCGGACGGTGGCGGTCACTGGATTGGCGGACGCCCTGTCCGCCATTCATTCTGCGAACCTTCTCTCCGGGGCCTTAGCCTTGGAGAAAAGGCGCGAATTCCGGGCCAATCCTCGCGGCAGAGAACCACGATGGTCCGCTCAGATCGCGACCAGATCCGGCCCGGCCGGCCAACGGTGGACTTTCAGATCAGATAGATCCGATTTGGCAATTCGCTCCGCTCCCCTTCGACCAATGGGAAGTGCGCCGCCAGGACGGCACCGCAGCGATCGATCGCCGCGACAAAGCCATCGGCAATGTGGCCCTCCCGCATATGGCCTCTCAAGATATCGATAGCGCCCTGCCATTCCTCCCGGGGAACGCGGCTGGCAATGCCCTCGTCAGCGATAATGCGAGCGTAGCGCTCGGCCAACGAGACGAAGATCAGGATGCCGGTCCTCTCTCGTGTTCGCGCGATGCCGCGACTCACGAACTGCTCCATGGCCGCGCGGTGGGCGAGGGCGCGGCGCGCCGCTCGAGGCAGAAGCGCCACGCGCACACGGGGCAGGCAGAAGACCGCAAGCAAACCGAAGAAGGCCAGAACCTGCAGCGACAACATCAGTTGCAGCGGTGCCGCCGTAAAGCTCATCAACATCCACGGCAGCGCCAGAGCAATGACAGCTGCCAGCATCACAGGTACGCCGACTGCTTCCGACGACGAGGTCCTGGCCAGTACGCAGACGATCTCACCCGTCGTACGAGCCTCGCTGGCGTGGATGGCGGAGGAGATGCGCGCGCGGTCCTGTTCGCTCAATTCCATCACCAGCTCCCTGACGCTCCGCCGCCGCCGGAAGAGCCCCCGCGGCCTGAGAACCCGCCGCCGCCCCTGGAAGATCCCCGTCCGCCCAACCCGCCCGATCCGCCGCCCCGCCCGCTCATCAGCATGCCGATCACCAGCCACCGGAAAGCCGGCGACACAATCATCAACCCGATCACCGCGATGATGACGACGATGACGAGCCAGTTCACAGGAGCCGAGGCCGGTTCGCTGTCGACACGCAGCGAGGGACGCTGCTGCCATTCCGAGGAATCGGTCGTCAGGACGATGATGATGTCGTCGACGCCGCGCGTTATGCCTCCGGCGAAATCGCCTGTCTTGAAACGCGGGGCGATCGCATTGGTGATGATCACCTTCGATAGCGCATCGGTCAGCGTTCCCTCGAGACCGTACCCAACCTCGATCCGGACGCGCTTCTGGTTGGGCGCCACCAGAAGCAACACACCATTGTTGCTCGTCCTGTCGCCGAGCTTCCAGGTCCGGAACAATTCGTTGGCGTACGGCTCGATTTCCTGGCCGTCGAGCGAACTCACTGTGGCGACAACGAGCTGGATACCCGACCTCGCTTCGAGGTCGGCGAGCTTGGCTTCCAGATCTGCAACAGCGGTCGCCGGCAAGATGTGGGCTTCGTCGACGACCCTGCCGGTCAATGGCGGGAAATTGGCGGCGAAGGCGGCCAGCCCGAACAACAAGGACAGCGCCAAGCCCGCGATCCACGCGCCTGTCCTCGAGCGACCAGGACGCATGGTCGACGATCAGAACTTAACGGTCGGTGGCGTCTGGGCGGTATCGCTGGCGGTGAATTCAGCCATCGGCTTGTTCGACCGGAATGCCGTCATTGCCCACAGCATGCCGGGAAAGGTCCTGAGCTCCGTATTGTAAGCCCGTACGGCTTCGATGTAGTCGCGGCGCGCGACGGCAATGCGGTTCTCCGTGCCCTCGAGCTGCGACTGCAGCGCCAGGAAGTTCTGGTTCGATTTGAGGTCCGGATAATTCTCGCTGATGGCGATCAGCCGGCCCAAGGCGCCGGAAAGCTGATTCTGCGCATCCTGGAATTGCTTCACCTTTTCCGGATCGGTGAGCTGGGACACGTCGATCCTGGTCTGGGTGGCCTTGGCACGGGCCTCGACCACGGCGGTCAACACGTCTTTCTCGTGCTTGGCATAGCCTTGAACCGTCGCGACCAGGTTCGGAATCAAGTCCGCACGACGTTGGTAGTTGTTCTGGACGTCGCCCCATTTCGCTTTGGCTTGCTCCTCGAGCGTCGGGATATTGTTGTACCCACACGACGCTAGGGTCAGGCACAGAAAGGCAGTGGCCAGACGCGAAAGGAAAGAACTTGAGGTCGATCTCGTACCAGTCATGACTCTCCTCGCGAGGCCGACGCTCGTCGAGCCACGTGCGAAACGTCATTCCCCCCCAGAAGTTCCACTCCCCGGGACGCTGCAACGCCCAGGCGTGGACGTTTTCCCCAAACCGCCTTCCAAACTCACAGATTCCGTCAGTAGACTAATCACCGGGCCGGTGCTTCTTTCGCCACGAGGTGAATACGATGCCCACGCCCGACGACATTGAGAAAGCCCTGGCCGCTGTTGCAACCGAGGGCGCCCATGAGGTCCCGGAACCTCTGACGGTCCAGTCCATCTTCTGGAGGCTGATCGATCTCGATAAGAAGCTGCGTATCTTTCACAGGATGGCAGACAATCGCGATTTACAGTTCGAGGTGATGACCTACGAGCTGCCTTCCTTCGCCAATCTCCGCCCGCCCACCGAGCTTGGCGTGGAGGTCGACAGGGGACTGATCAAGCCGATCGCGGCAGCAACTTTGCTTCTGAAATCGCTCCAGCGCGCGCAGCGTATCGTTGTTGCAGAGCCGCACGTGCTGGATGACATCCAGCGGTGTATCGACCGCTTCCTCCAGACCCTGCCGCATGCGCGCGCTCATCTGCAGCTGCACGGTGCTGATCCGAAACTGTCGCCGCCGGCGGACGAGTTGTAGGGCAATTGCCCCCTCAGGAAGAGTTCACAAGCGCCCGCGACGAAAGCAAGGATCGTAAGTCCTTGCGCACCTGCCCCGCCGTCTACGACACTCACGACATGAACGACATCACCACCGGCAACGAACTTTCCGAGCGCATTTCCGCAGCGGCCCTCGAGATCGAAGACAAGGTCATCGCGTGGCGGCGCGACATTCACGAGCACCCGGAGCTTTCCTATCAGGAGACGCGCACCGCCGCGCTCGCCGCCGAGCACCTGAAGAAGCTCGGCTACGAGGTGAAGACAGGCGTCGGGATCACCGGCGTCGTGGGCGTGCTGAAAGGCGGCAAGCCCGGCGGCGTCGTGGCGCTGCGGGCCGACATGGATGCGCTGCCGGTCGAGGAGAAGGTCGACCTGCCCTTCGCCTCCAGGGCCACGGCGCAGTATCTCGGGCAGACCGTTCCGGTCATGCATGCCTGCGGCCACGATTGCCACGTCGCCATCCTGATGGGGGTGGCCGAGATCTTGGCCGGCATGAAGGACGAGATCCCGGGCACGGTGAAGCTGATCTTTCAGCCCAACGAGGAGGGCTCCAACGACGGCCGCCCGAGCGGCGCCCAGGCGATGATCGCCGACGGCTGCCTGCAGAACCCGGCACCGTCCGCCGTGTTTGGCCTGCACGTCACCTCGGGCATCCGCTCGGGCGTGATCGCGCTCCGTCCGGGCGGGCTGATGGCGAGCGCCGATCGCCTCAAGATCGACGTCGAGGGCCGCCAGACGCACGCCTCGCAGCCTTGGCGCGGCATCGATCCTGTCGTCACCTCGGCGCAGATCATCCTGGCGTTGCAGACCATCGTCAGCCGTCAGCTCGATCCCACCCTCACGCCGGCGGTGGTCTCGGTCTCGACCATCCATGGCGGCGTGCGCAACAACATCCTGCCCGATTCGGTCGCCATGGAAGGCACCATCCGCACCCACGATGAGGGCGTGCGCGCCGAGATCTGGAAGCGCATCGACAAGACCGCCACCGCCATCGCCGAGGCCGCCGGGGCCAAGGCCACCGTCACGGTCTTCGAGGGCGTGCCGGTGACCTATAACGATCCGCCGCTCACCGACTGGGGCACCAACAGCCTGAAGAACGGTCTCGACACCCAGCGCGTCACCGAGGTGCGCCCGGTGATGGGCGCCGAGGATTTCTCGTATCTCGCCCAGGTCGTGCCGGGCATGTTCTTCTTCCTGGGTGTCGTGCCGCCGGACGCCGACCCCCTGCAGTCGCCGGCCAACCATTCGCCGCTCTTCCGCGTCCACGAGCCCGCGCTCAAGTACGGCGTGCGCGCGCTCAGCTATCTCGCGATCGACTATCTGAAGCGGAAGTAGCGAGGGTCTTTCCGGGCGAGATTGAATCGAGCCGGGCAGCCCAACACCGACCTCACCCTGAGGAGCGCTCCTCAGGATGAGGTGAAAGACTCTACGTCTTGGCGTAGGCGATGCTCATGGTCTCGGCGACACAGGCCGGACGCTCCTGGCCCTCGATCTCGACGGTCCACTGGTACGTCATGCGAATGCCGCCGTTCGGCATGTCGTCGGCGGCCAGCAGCTTCTGGCGGCCGCGGATGCGCGCCCCGACCTGCACCGGGCTGGTGTAGCGCACCTTGTTCGAGCCGTAGTTGATGCCGTTCCGCATATTGTCGATCTTCAGCACATCGCGGGCGAAGGTGGAGATCACGGAAAAGGTGAGATTGCCGTGCGCGATGGTCTTGCCATCCGGCATGTCCGTCTTGCAGCGCTCGACATCGACATGGATCCACTGATGGTCGCCACTGGCTTCGGCGAACAGGTTGATGCGTTCCTGCGTCATGACCAGCCAGTCGCTGACTCCCAGCTCCTGACCGACCAGCGCCTTCATTGCCTGCGGGCTCTCGACGATTCGCTTTGCCATGATGTCCTCCTTTATCAGCCGCCGATGGCGGCCCGGATACGGTCGACCGCGGCGTCGGGCGCGGTGAGCACGGGTGTCTTGACCGCGGCGGTGACGGAAGCCAGCGCCCGCGACGTCGAGAAGTGCGCGAGCATGATGGCGTCGCAGTGCGCGAGCTCGGGCGCCCGCGCGGCGATCAGCGCGTTGTGCCGGTCGGCGTCGCCCTTGCGCAACGCGTCCATGGCGCCCTCGACGACGATCGTCTCGAGCGTCGCCCCGCCACCCCCCTCGCCGCCTGCCTCGGCGACGAACTGCTCGAACTCCTCCGTCATGGTCAGCACCGACGGGGCGAAGGTCGCGAGCATCCCGATCCGCTGCCCCCGGCCGATCGCCTCCCGGAACATCGCTTCGTTGGGCTTCAGCACGGGCACCGGCAGTTCCCGGGCCATGCGCTCGATCGCCGGCCCGAACGCCGAGCAGGTCACGAGGATCGCCTCGGCCCCGATGCGATGCGCGTAGCCGCCGAGCTCGACGAAGCGCTCGAACATGCGCGGCGTCAGGTCGTGGTCCTTGGCGCGATCGATCGACAGCGAGGAGTCGAGCAGGTCGACGGCCTCGGCCTCGGGCCACCGCGTGGCGAACGCGCGCTGGATGGGTTCGATGGCGACGGGTGTGCCATGCAGGAGGACGATGCGGGGCTTCTTCGACATGCGAGCGGTCTTTCGACAGGAGAGCGTTTTCAGGACTGCGCGAGGCGGGATACCAGACCGCCATCGCCATAGGCCTTCGCAGCAGAGGGCGAGGCGAGCAGCGCCATCCAGGCGGCGGCACCCTCGGCGTTGGCGGCATCGGCAAAGATGGCGGCATCGAAGGTCGAGACGGTCTGGACCTCCGGCGGGAACGGACCGGCCACGGCGACGCCGGGGACCGACATCAGCTCGCTCACCTGCTGGATCGCAATGTCAGCCTCGCCGCTCGCGACCTTCTCGCCGGTGAACCCCATCGGGATCGTGACGGCGCGCGCGTTGACCTCTGCGGCAATCCCCAGCCGCTCGACCAGCCCGGTGAAGTAGATGCCGCTCGCACCGGCCCGCGAGTAGGCCACCGCCCTTGCAGCCACCAGCGTCCGCTTGAACGCCTCGACCGTCGAGATGTCGGGCTTGGGCGCGCCCTCGCGGACGCCGACGCCCAGGATCGAATCGGCGAGACAGACGCGGGTCTCGGGACGCACGATTCCGTCGGCGCAGAGCTTGTCCATGGCGCCGTTAATGGCGATGACGACGTCGGCGCGCTGCCCTTCGGCGATCGACTTCATGATGGCGGTGGTCGGGCGCCAGTCGATCTCCAGGCGATAGGACGATGCGGCCTCGAAGGCCGGTTTCAGCCAGCGATTGACGGCCACCTCGAGGGCGAGACCGCTCATGACGGCGACGGACGACGGCAATGCCACTGGACTTCACTCCTCGCACAACGGACATCGGCACTATAGCGGGCTGCAGCCATGGCCGACGGCAAAATGTGCTATCGGTTTACAAAGATCCCGAAAACAGGAGGAAATCGAGTGAGCTTTCGTGCCTCGGGCCATAGCTGGCGTCTGTACTGCGGAACGAACGTCCTCGAGGCTTCCCTCAAGGAGGTCGCTGCTCGCGCCGGCGCCAGGCGCGCCTTCGTCGTCTGCTCGCCGTCGATCAACAATCGAACCGACATCGTTCGCCGCATCGAAAAGGCTCTGGGACCAACCTTCGCCGGTGTCTTCGACCAGATCGAAAAGGACTGCCCTTATCCCAACGTCTGCGCCGCCACGGATGCCGCGCGCGAGGCCAAGGCCGATCTCCTCATTGCCGTCGGCGGCGGAAGCGTGCTGGTCGCCACGCGGGCGGTCGCCATCTTCCTCGGAGAGGATCGCAGTCCCTTCGAACTCATGACGCAGTACCCGGCCGACAAGCCGGCCTACAGCCCGCGCCTCGCCGCGCCGAAGATGCCCATCGTCAACATCCCGACGACTCCCACCAGCGCCATGAATCGCGCTGGAACGGGACTGAAGAATGCGGATCTGGATCATCGAATGGAGTACTTCGACCCCAAGACCCGGCCGCAGGCAATCCTGCTGGATTACGAAGTCCTGATGACGACGCCCTCTTCATCCCACCGCTCGACCGCCACCACGGTCTTCTCCAGTCTTGTCGGATCCATCGCCGCGCCTGAATCCAATCCACTGGTCGAGGGCGATCGCCTTCAGGCTTTCCGTCTCGCCTTCCGCGCCTATTCGGCGCTTGCCCAGAATCGCGACGATGCCGCCTCGCGGGCCGATCTCTGCATAGCGGCGTTCCTACAGAACCGGGCCGAGGACGATGGGGTCCGCATGGGGGCCAGTTCTTCCTTTGGCGGAGACTACGCCGTTTCGACCGCCCTGCACGTTCAGTTCCCGCATGTCGGCCAGGGCGAGTCGATCTCCACCATCCACGCCACCAAGATCCGGTTGTCGCAAGAGGATGACGCGGCCGCGGCGCAGGTCGTCGCCGACGCCCTCGGCCTCGGTCGCAGCAACAGGCCGACCCGGCCGGTCATCGCCGATGAGCTGGAACGCCTGTATCGCTGCGTGGGAATGCCGATTCGTCTCAGCGAACTGAACATCCCGCGATCGGCGATCCCCCTCATCGCGGGCCAGACGGTCAAGAACTTCAATGCCAACGCAGGCGTCCGCTCCGATGGCGAGCGCATTGCCGCGGCGCAGCAGCTGCTGGAGGCCGCTTACTGACCGGCCGGCAGGCCATGGCGGAGTATATGACAATCACTCGGCGTTCAGCTGAAACGAGCGTTGCCGAGATCGCCGTGGAGCCCTATTCGGGACCTTCAAGACGCGGTTAGAGAAAGGCAAGTGTGTGAGGCCGATAATCGGGTTCTGCTTCCTCGTTCTCTTGCTCGGTGCTTGCGCACCCAAGACCGAACCGCCGCCGGAGCCGACACCGGTCGCAGCCGGCCAGAAAGACGCACAGCAGGAATATCTCTGGCAGGTGATGCGCCGGCTCGCACAGTTTCCTTACATCCCGAAAGCGACCGCGACAGTGCGGGAGTCAGGGACTGTCCTGTTGCGGTTGACGGTTTCGCGCGATGGACGACTGCTCGACGTGGGGCTGGAGCGGTCGAGCGGCGTGCCCTCCCTCGATGCCGGGGTGATGGAGAGCGCCCGTCGCGCCAGCCCCTATCCGCCCCTGCCCGCCGAGATACAAGGCGACCGCCATCGGTTCCTGCTCCCGGTTAGCTTCAGGTACAATCCACTACGCTAGCGTTGGCGGCGGCTGCCGTCGCAGCGACGCCCGGACGATCATTCCCTGCGCTGTTCGGCGACAGCCGACCGGCCGGCTGATCGAGAACCGACACCGATTCAGTCTTAGGCCGTCGGGTCGTAGCCGTAGTCGAAGGTCAGCTCCTCGCCGCTGGTGAGGCGCCGGATGGACCAGACCTCGATCATCCAGCGGTCGTGGACCTGGAGCATCCGCCATTCACAGTTCGGGTCCGGATCGTGATTGATCAGGGAGACGTGACCGATGGCGATCAAGCCGCGCTGGGCGTTGACGGGGTGTTCGAAGTAATTGCCGTTCAGGACCGTCTCGGTGACGTGCTTGATGTCCGGCCGGGGCAGTTCCCAGGTGAAGCAGTCGTCGATCTTGGTCCGGCGAGCGATGCTGGTGCAGGCGATGAGCCCGAGGCCACGACCGGGGATCTCGGTGACCTGATACGGTCGGACAATCAGGGGAACGGCGACGCGCTTCCCTCGCCGCCGTGGCTCCCCGGCGCCCGACCCTTTTCGGCCAGACGTCGCTCGCGACGTTCGCTTCCGTGTAACGCGCTCGATGTCGGAAAGGAGTTCGTTGCCGTCGCGCTCTGATCGAGGGCTCGGCGTCAATTCGGGAGACGGAGCGTCTGGAACTCTATTTGATCGCAATGGGCCTACTTCTCGCCGAACAGCTGCGTGCAGATGGGGACGAGGCAATACCCGATCGGCCCGTGGCCTATCAAGTAGCGGTGTCCGAACACTCGATCCTCTGCGATCAGTGCGCCATCTTCTCGATCTCGCACCACGAGCATCGCAGCGGTATCGACCCGCTGACCGGATCCGCCCGCTCGGTGCCGATCGCGCCGTTCAGGTTTGCCGCCAGGGGATGAGTGCGATCGTAGGGCGTGCCGTCGGCCCCATCGACCCACCAGCCGTGCTGGCCGAACACGGCCCCCGAGGCGAGCCCCGGCACGAGGGCGGCTCGGGCGACCGCGTCTCCGGTGGGCGTCCGGATGCGCACCCAGTCGCCCTGGGCGATCGAACGGGCGGCGGCATCGGCCGGCGCAATCTCCACGATCGGGTCGGGCACCAGCCGGCGCAACGAGGCGATGTTGCGATGCTGGCTGTGGCAGTAGGCGACGCTCTTGGCACTGCCGAGGCGCAACGGATAACCCGGTTCCGCGGGCACGAGATCTCCGGCGTCGAGGTCGGGGATCGGCCGGTAGCCGGCGAGCAGCAGCCGCTCCGAGTAGATTTCGATCTTGCGGGTCGCGGTCGGGTAGCCGCGCGGATGGCCGTCTTGCGCGATCGCCTGCGCATCGACCGGCACCGCTCCCTCGACCACGATGCCTTCCGGAGACCGGCGCAGCCTCTCGACGGTCAATCCCGTCCTTGCCAGGGCCGTATCGTGGCCGCGGTCGGCATCGAGGTCGAACATGCGATCCCCGAGGCCGAGCCGCGCGGCGAGCCCCATCACGATGTCGGTGTCGGAGCGGGCCTCGCCAACGGGTGCGATGACCGGCGGCCGCAGCTGGACGTGCCGCAACCCCTCCAGGCTGCCGTCGAAGCCGGTGCGCAAGCCTTCCCGCTCCCACGACGTGGCGGCGGGCAGGATGATGTCGGCGTAACGGGCCGTCGCATTGACGAAGAAGTCCGCATGGACGTGGAATTCCAGCGCCGACAGCGCCTTGCGGGCGGTCTCAGTATCCGGCTGCGACACCAGCAGGTTGGTGCCGAACGACATCAACATGCGCACCGGATAGGGCGCTTTCGCCAGCACCGCCTTGTAGACGTCGCGGGCCGTCACCCAACCTTGCAGGCCGGGACCGAGGGGCCGCTCGGCGAGACCGAGCGCCTTGTCGCGCTGCGTCGTGGGCAGCAGGTCCTGGCCGGATATATCGACGAAGGACGCCGCGCCGCCGGGCACGTTACCGCCCTTGCGGCCATAGCTGCCGGTGAGCGCGTAGAGGATCGAGATTGCCCGGTCGGTCTGCGTGGCCGTGACGCTCTGCCCGACGCCGTTCCAGGCGTAGTAGGAAACCGACGGGGCGCCGGCGATGATGTCGGCGGCCTTCGCGAGGTCGGCCGGCTCGATTCCGCTCACCTCGGCGACGCGCTCCGGCGGAAATTCGGCGGCAGCCCGCGCGAATAGCTCCAGCGCGGTGTGACACAGGACGGGACCGGACAGCGTCTGGACAGTGCCCTGCCAGCGCAGGACGGGCGTGGTGCTTCCCGAGTCCCAGCTCCCGCGCGCCGGATCGAACGGCAGCAGGTCGCCGCCGTCACCGGTGTGGGAAAAGAGGATTTCGGTCCGGCCATCGGCCCGAAGGTCGCTCTCCCGCAGGAAGCGGCCGGTATCGGCGCGCACCAGCAGGCTGGCGTTCGTCCAGGTCGCGGCAAAGGCACGATCGAAGCGTCCGCTCGAGATCAGCAGGTTCGCGAGCCCGAGGGCAACCGCCTGGTCCGTACCGGGACGCACCCGCAACCACTGGGTCGCGCGCTTCGCCAGCGCCGTCGGCCGCGGGTCGATCACCACCAGGCGGGCGCCGCGCTTCAGGCCCTTCTGGATCTCCACCTGGCGCGCCAGCCAGGTCGCGGCGGGATTGTTGCCCCACAGCACGATGCAGCCGGTGTTGGCGAAATCCGGCGTTCCGATATCGTGGCCGTAGGTGAAGCGCGAGGCGTAGTCCTTGTGCCAATTACAGATTTCGGTTCCGTAAATGGTGTTCGGGCTGCCGTAGGCGCGGATGAAGCGCTCGATCCATGAGATCGAATCCGAAATGTGCGACCCGCTCGGCGTGGTCACGGAGAAGGCAACCTGTTCGGCGCCGTGCGCCGCCCGGATATCGGAGAGGCGCGCGGCGATCTCGGCCAGCGCCTCGTCCCAGCCGATCGGCGTCCAGCCGGGATCGGCGGCTCCCTTCGGCTGCGTGCGGCGCAGCGGGCGCGTCACCCGATCGGGATGATAGACGAGTTCGGGCGCCGCCCGTCCCTTGGGACAAAGCGCCTGGCCGGTGGGATGGTCCGGCAACGGTTCGATCCCCCGCAAGCGCCCGTGCTCGACGACGGCGACGCAGCCGCAGCGCGACCGGCATTGCGTGCAAAAGGCCGCGATTTTCTGCGCTCCAACCATCTGCAATCTCCCCGTTGAGCGACGGTCGCCACCGTCGTGGATCGGCGGCACCTGTGGCTGGCCGACGCGAGGCCGGAGTTTAGGGCCCGGAGTGTAGGGCCCGCGAGAAGACATCGAAAGCAACCGATGCCCCGTCTCAAGGTCGTCTTGGCAAGATATCGGCCGAATGTGGGATAAGCTCCGCAGAAACGGTCTAAACGGAAAGCACAATCTCCATGCCTTCGTCCTGGTGGCCCTCCCCCGCGCGGCTGTTGCCCGCCAATCCGGCTCACTACGACGGACCGCTGCTTTCCTTCTGGGTGGCGATCGCCTGGCTCGGCATCATCACCGTGCGCTCCTGCATCCACCTGCTGGCGGCGGACGGGGGCGCGCAGTCGATCGCCACGATCGACGTCGCAACCGTCGACGGCGGCTCGAACATCGTGGCGGTCTTCGGCCAGTGGGGCGCGATCCAGCTTCTCCTCGCGCTGCTTCTGTGGGTGCTGCTGCTGCGCTGGCGCGGAACGGTGCCGCTCGTCCTGCTTGTCTTCACCCTCGAGCCCGTGCTGCGCGGGCTGGCCGGAACCCTCAAGCCGGTGACGACGATGGGCACGGCCCCGGGGGCCGCGCTCAACTGGTTCACGCTGCCGCTTATCGCGTTCTTCTTGTACCTGTCGCTCTGCCCGGCACGCCGCTAGAGGAAGGAGCGGGCGACGCGAAGATCGCGCTGCATCGTCTCCCGAACCAGCTGCGCATCGCCCGCAGCGACCCGCGCTCCCAGCTGGCCCAACGAGCTGACGAGGTCGTTGGGGAATGGCCCCGCAAGGTCGCGAGCGATGCTCTCGACGAAGGAACCGGCGGATCCCGGCGGCGCAAAGACGGAATAGCTGAAGGTGTAGTCGCGCTGCCGGTCGCCCGTGAGCTCCGCAAAGGTCGGCACCGTGGGGAAAGCAGCCGAACGGGCCGCCCCGAACGTGGCGAGCACGGTGGGCGTCTCGCCGCCGCGTGCCATCATGGCAGCGATGGAATCCGTGGTGACGACGCCGATCGCCGTCGTCCCGCTGAGTACGGCTTCGAAAATCCGATCGTTGCCGGGGGCATCGACGTCGGTCACCCCCGGGGCGGCGGCAGCAACCCATGCCAATGCCGGGCCATAGGCCGAAAGACGCCCCGAGCCGGCGAGCTTGAGCCCACGAGCACGCGCGGCCGACACCACGTCCGCCCAGCTCTTCAGGCCGCTCTTTGCGCCCGTGATCAAAGCCGTCGAATAACCGTTGGTCACTTTGGCGACGGGCACCAGCCGCTCCACCTCGGCAAGCTTGCCCTGTGCCACACCGTTCATCATCAGCGTGAGCGTGTCGGCGACGAGAATCCGGCTCCCGCGCGCAGGTCCCGCCAGGAAGGCCGGCACCGGCGCGAAACCGTGGTCGCCGGGTATGGCCCGCAGGGTCGGCGCCGGCCGGCCCTTGCTCGCCAGAACCGCGCCGACGAACCGGGCAATCTGTCCGGTCACGCTTCCAGCCGTATAGCCGTGCAGGACTTCCAGCGGAGCATTCGCCCATGCGCGACCGAAGGGGGCGGCACCCAGAGCTGTGAGGCCAACAACCAACGCCCGACGCTGAATGACAGCCATGGCCCTACTCCACTGCAAATACTTGCATCAAAGATGCTCTTAGGTGCCGACCATCACCATATCGACGGAATGCTGGCAAGCGGGATGGTGTGCGCGCGCTTCTGTTTTGCCGTGTATGGGACGCCCCGGCAGAAAATGTTGATGCGCTGCGTTACCGGCCCTCAATAATGGCGCCGCCAAAATGGAGAATGAAGCATGCCCGCGTCCTACCAGATCCACCGCAAGCAGCTCGAGCTGATCCTCGAGGCCTGGGGCATGCCGAAGGAGACGGCCGCCGGAACGGCGGAGATCATGAGCTGGGCCGACCTGCACGGCATCGACACGCACGGCATCTCGATGGTGCCGCCCTACGATGAGCGCCGGCGGGCCGACAAGCTCCATGTCGGCGCCGAGCCCCGGATCGTGAAGGAGACGCCCGTGTCGGTGCTGGTCGACGGCGGCGGCGGCCTCGGCCATCCCGCCGGCCGGCGCGCCATGGAGATTGCCATCGAGAAGGCAAAGAAGACCGGCATCGGGGTGGCGGCCGTGCGCAACTCCGGTCATTTCGGCGCCTGCGGCTTCTACGTGCTGCAGGCGGTCGACGCCGGCTTCATCGGCATGGCGACGACCTCGGCCAGCGGCATCAACATGGCGCCGACCAACGGCGCGCAGGCCCGCCTCGGCACCGATCCGATCGCCTTCGCCGCGCCGGGCAGACCGGGCGAGCCGTTCCTGCTCGACATGGCGACCACGACCGTCGCCGCCGGCAAGATCCGCAACAAGGCGAACGAGAAGCTCCAGACGCCGGCCGGCTGGCTGGTGACCAAGGACGGCCTGCCCAGCACCGACCCGCACGAGGTCAGCAAGGGCGGCTACATGACGCCGCTCGGCGGCACGCCTGAAGGCAGCAGCCACAAGGGCTACGGGCTCGGCGCCATGGTCAACATCCTGAGCTCGGCTTTGTCGGGCGGCGTGATGGTGACGGATCCGACGCGCAACACGCGGCCGGGTCCCATCGACATCGGCCATTTCTTCCTGGCCATGGATCCCGGCATGTTCCGCGACTCGGCCGACTTCCAGGCCGACGTCGCCGCCTTCTGCGACACGCTGCGCGCCACCCGGCCGGCCGATCCGGCGAAGCCGGTGCAGGTGGCGGGCGATCCCGAGCGCCGCGTCGCCGCCGCCCGCCTGAAGACCGGCATCCCGGTCGGCCCCAACCTGCTCGCCCAGGTCAAAGAGATCGCGCTCGCCTCGGGCGCACAATGGATCATGGAAGGCTGACGGGCCGCAATCGTCCGGCTCGACGTGGTCATCCTTCGCTCGCGCCTCCACCCGCCGTCGGCATTTCCCGCAAGCACGCTGGACTTCCACGCTGCGCGAGCTGCCACTTTGGGTGCAATCACGCTTGTCGCAGGGCACCTCCCCCATCAAAGATGAAGCAAAACTTGGCGCGGCCGTCGTTGTGACCCGTCGTGCAGAAGCGGACCGCCAATGACAAAGTCGGAAAGAAAAAACCTGTTCGCGGGTGCGATCGGCAACACGATCGAGTTCTACGACTTCATCATTTACGCGTACCTGGCGGTCTTCGTGGCCGAGCATTTCTTTCCCGCCGGCGACGGCGTGACGGCAATGCTGGCAAGCTATGGTGCCTTCGCCTCGGGCATGCTGATGCGGCCATTGGGCGGCATCCTGTTCGGCACCATCGGCGACCGCTTCGGCCGCAAAGCGGCGCTGCAACTGTCGGTACTCTTGATCGCAGTGCCGACCCTGATCATTGGCCTGATGCCGACTTACGCCACCATCGGCATCGCGGCACCCATCATCCTCGTCATCCTGCGGATGCTGCAGGGCCTGTCGGTCGGCGGGGAATACGCATCGGCCATTGTCTTCCTGATCGAAACCAGCCCGGCCCGTCGCCGCGGCGTCGCCGGCAGCTTCGGACCGCTGGGGGCCGTGGGCGGTCTCCTGCTCGGCACGTTGATGACCTACCTTACCACCTCGGCTCTGGGCGAGGAGCGAATGCACGACTGGGGCTGGCGCCTGCCGTTCCTCGCCAGCGTCTTGTTGACAGGCATCGGCATCGTGCTGCGCCGCTCCCTGGCGCCGGAGCGGGTCGAAAAGAAGAGTCGCTCGCCCCTGCGCGAAGCATTCACCGGCTACTGGCGCCAGATGCTGGCGATCGGCCTGGCCAACATCTCGACCGCGATCGTCTCGTTCGTCGGCTTCATGTACGTGGTGCCGTGGATCGAGCGGCACTCATCTGCGAACACATCCATGGCCTTGATTGCCAATATGTTCGGCTTGCTGGTGATCTGCATGGCTGCACTTGCCGGCGGCTGGATGGGCGATCATATCGGCCGCCGTCGCATGTCGATGATCGGATTGGCGGTGTTGGTCGCGGTCGCCTGGCCGGCGTTTCAATTGATGTTGAGCGGCAATTTCGTGCTGATGGCGCTGGGCAGCATGCTGCTGGGCATCGGGCAGGGACTCTTCATCGGTGCCTTCTCGGCCATGATGGTGACGCTTCTGCCCCGAAATGTCCGCGTCACGGGGATGGCCTTCAGCTACAGCCTCTCCACGGGCGCGTTGGGCGGCCTGGCGCCCCTCCTGTGCGAGTATCTGGTCGATCGCGCCGGCCTCCTGATGGCACCGGCCCTCGTGATCGCGGTGAGCGCGGCTCTTTCCCTCGCCGTGATCGCCTTGCACCCGCTGTGGCGGCACAATGACGAGAGCCTGCCGGAGGACCATGCCAGCGGAGTCTCGTCCCGCAGATCTCACCCCGACGGGAGCCCCGGCGGCCTCGTTCAAGAGCCGTCATCGATCTGACAGCGCGCGATGAGAGGTCTCCTTCGCCGGCACCTCCGGCCAGTCCGCCTTTGCCTTCAGGACCGGCCCAGAAAGTCGAGCAGAGCCGCATTGAAGGCATCCGGCATCGTGACGTTCACGGCATGCCCGCCATAGTCGGCGACATGCAGGAGCGCATTCGGCAGACGGGCGGCCAGCTCTTCCGACTGGCTGACGGGAACCAGAACGTCGTCTCGCGCGCCCATGACGAAGGCCAGCGTCCCGATGGCGGCGAGGTCCGCGGCCGCGTCGAAGCGCAGGAGCGCCCCGATCCGGCGCCGCAAGGTCTCTTCGCCCTGAAAATGCGTCAGCCCGTGCGCGTCTTCGCTGCGCGCCCGCTCCGCATTCTGCGCCAGCCACAGGGCCGGATAGAGGAAGATCGGCTGGGCCCGCACATAGGCACTAGGGCCGGCATGTTCCAACAGCAGGAGCCGCGCCTCGAAGCAGCGCTTCGTATGCTCGTCCACCGCCGCCCAGCCGTTGACGACCGTCAGCGAATTCAGCCGCTGCGGCACCCTGCGGGCAAGGTCCAACCCCACAAGTCCACCCAGCGCGTGTCCGACGAAGTGACAGGTCGCGGTCGCGGTTTGGTCGAGGATCGCCAGCACGTCGTCGGCCATGGCGCCGATCGTGTAATCCTCCGGGAGGTCCCGCCTGGCACGGCCGGTGCCAGCCTGATCGTAGGTGATCACGCGGAACCGCGCGCGCAACGCGTCGAGCTGTGGCGCCCAATAGCCCCCCGCACCGCCCAGACCGGACGACAGCAGCACGGTCGGCGCGCCCTCGCGGGCGCTTTCGAGGACGTCGACGCTCACTTAGCTCTTGCCGACATGCGCCGTCGTGGCGATCTCAACCAGCGCGTCCTTCTTCACCAGGCCGCACTGGATGCAGTAGCGCGCCGGCTTGTCGCCGGGAAAGTACGTCGCATAGACGGTGTTGATGGCCGCGTAGTTGGCCCAGTCGGTCAGGAAAATCTGGTTGAAGGTGACGTCGGCCATGGTGCCGCCGGCCGCCTCGATCACGGACTTGATCTGTTCGAGCACGAACTCGGTCTGCTTCGCGGCGTCGCCGACATGGACGACGTTGGTTTCCTTGTCGAGCGCCAGCGTCCCCGAGACATAGACGATGCCGTCGGCCATCGCGCCGGGCGAATAGGGCGCCAGCGTCTTGCCGGAGCCGGCCGGGATTACGGGTTTCATCGCCATCACTCTGCTCCCTTCGTCGTCAGCGTCGGATTGGTGTTGTCCTTCAGCGCCTTCTGGAACGCTTCAACCGAGGAGACCCAGCCGAAGAACTTCTCGATGTTGTAGAGCGACGCCTTCTGCACGAAGTCCGGCCCGGCATGATGGCAGGCGTCGTGGAGGACCACGCCGAAATATTCGAGGAAGAACCCGTCGCGCAACGTCGACTCGACGCACACGTTGGTCGCGACGCCGGTGAACACCAGCGAGCGGATGCCACGCGACCGCAGGATACTGTCGAGGTTGGTGTTATAGAAGGCCGAGTAGCGCGGCTTCGGGACCACGATGTCGCCGGCCTGCGGCTGCAGTTCCTGCACCAGCTCGTAGTCCCAGCCGCCCTTGGCCAGCAGCTTACCCTGCAGCTCTGGCTTCGCGCGCATGGTCTTGAGTGCGTTCGACTTGTGGAAGTTCGGCGAACCGGGGCCGCCCGCCTCCACATAGTCCGGATCCCAGCCATTCTGGAAATAGATGACCGTCACGCCCGCCGCGCGGGCGGCGGCGCAAGCCTGCTGGGTCTTCTCGATGGCCGCCGCGGCGCCTGACACATCGAAGCCGGCGAGATCGAGATAGCCGCCCTTCGAGGCATAGGCGTTCTGCATGTCGACCACGATCAGCGCGGTCTCCTGCGGCCGGATCAAGAGCGCTTCCGGCTGCGCCTCGAGATGGCGCGCATTCGGATCGTCGGCCGGGAAGTAGCTGACGGGCTTGGTCATTCCGCGGCCTCCGCGACAGGGGCGACAGCCGAGGCGACGTGCCGGCGGCTCTTCATCAGCGGCTGGATGCGCTCGCCGAAGATCTCGGTGCCACTCACGAACTCGTCGAAGGTCAGCAACGTACCGGCCAAACCGGGGATCGCAGCGACCTCGTCCATCATCCGCGCCACCTTGGCGTGGCTGCCCACGAGGAGCCCGATGTTCAGGTTCACCGCCGACTTCGGATCGATCATGTGCTTCACGTTGGTGTCGGCGCCGGACTTCTTGTCGGCGCTGCCCTGGTCGGTCAGCCACCGGAGCGCTTCCAGATCCGCGCCATCCTTGTAGTGCTGCCACTTGGCTTCCGCCTCGGCGTCCGTCTCGCCGGTGATCACCATGAAAAGCGCATAGGTCGAGATGTCGCGTCCCGAGCCGGCCGCGATCTTCTGCATCCGCTCGACCGTCTCGGCGCAGGCGGTGGGAGTGTTGTAGCCTTTGCCGAAGCAGAAATTGTAGTCGGCATACTTGGCCGTGAACGCCATGCCGGCATCGCTCTGTCCCGCGCAGATCACCTTCATGGGCTGCTGCGGCCGGGGGCTCAGCTTGCAATCCTCCATCTTGAAGAACTCGCCCTTGAAGTTGGACGTGCCGGTCTCCCACAGCTCGCGCATCACCTGGACATACTCGGCGGCGAAGTCGTAGCGCCGGCCGAAGTATTCGTCGCCCGGCCAGATGCCCATCTGCGAGTATTCGGGCCGCTGCCAGCCGGTGATGACGTTGAGGCCGAAGCGGCCGTTCGAGATCGAATCGATCGTCGAGCACATGCGCGCGGCGATGGCCGGCGGAATCGCGAGCGTCGGCACCGTCGCATAGAGCTTGATGCGGGAGGTCACGGCCGCGAGGCCGGCCATCAGGGTGAAGGATTCGAGATTATGGTCCCAGAACTCGCTCTTGCCGCCGAACCCGCGGAGCTTGATCATCGACAGGGCGAAGTCGAAGCCATATTTCTCCGCGTTGAGCGTGGTCTGCTTGTTCAGCTCGAAGCTCGGCCTGTATTGCGGCGACGTGGTCGAGACGATCCAGCCGTTGCTGCCGATCGGGATGAATACGCCGATTTCCAAAAGCCGCCTCCAGAGACGATGACTCCAGAAGCCTCCCAGAACCGGCCTGATTGGTCACGCTTCTTATCTCGGATGTGAATCGGTGATTGGCATGCCACATGCTTCCCCAACCCACCCGCTGCGCTTGCGCACCGCATGGACCATGGAGCGATGGCGGCCCTCCCCCTCCGCAGATCGCTATGCGGGGGCGGACTCGCCGATTTCCTTGGCGCTGAGCAGCGCGTCGATGTCGGCGTCGCTGTAGCCGACTTCCGCGAGGATCTCGCGCGTATGCTCGCCCAGCCGGGGCGGCAGGCGATGGATGGCAGCCGGGCTTTCCGAGAAGCGTGCCGGCGGGCGTGCCTGCTGGATCGTCCCTTCCGTCGGATGCTCCAGCTTCTGGAACAGGCCGACGGCCTTCAGATGCGGCTGCTCGGCGATCTCGGTCATCTTTGCGAATGAGGCGTGGGGAACATCGATCTTGAGCAACAGCTCTTCCCATTCCGCGGTGGTCCGCTCGAGCGCGATCTCCTTCATGCGCTTGTAGATCGCGTCGATGTTGGCCGCCCGCTTGATCGGATCGCGCACGGAGAATTCTTCGATGCATTCGGGATGGCCGACCGTTTCGAAGAAAGTGCACCAGTTCTCGCCGGAATAAGGGAGCATGGTGAGCCAGCCGTCCCTGGTCTTGACCGGCTTGCGTTCCTTGACGCGTTTGTATCCCGAGGGCCCGATCGGCGGGACGAAAGCGTGCCCGCCCATCATCTCGATGCTGTTGAAGGCCGCGACGGTCTCCAGCATCGGCACCTCGACGAGCTGGCCCTTGCCGGTGCGCTCGCGATAGACCAGCGCCGCGGCCACGGCGCCGGCGAGCGCCAGTCCGCAGAGCTTGTCGCCGACAAGGCTCGGCACGAATGCCGGCTCGTCGTCGGTTCCGATGGAAGAGGCAAGTCCGGAGGCCGCCTGGACGATCTCGTCAAAGGCCGGCCGCTTGGCCCACGGCCCGTCCTGGCCGAAGCCGGTCGCGGCCGCATAGATGATCCTGGGATTGAGAGCCTTGCAGGCCTCGTAGCCGAAGCCGAGCCTCTCCAGGGCGGCGGGCCGGATGTTCGTCACCAGCGCGTCGGCCCGCGCGACGAGGCGACGAAGCACCTCCGCACCGCCGGCCGATTTCAGATCGATCGCCACGCTGCGCTTGTTGCGGTTGGCGGCCATGAACTGGCCGCTCATGCCCCTGTTGCGGAACTGGCCGGTATAGCGCCACTGGTCGCCGGTGAGCCCCTCGACCTTGATCAATTCGGCGCCCCAGTCGCCCAGCGTCTGAGCGCCAAAGGGGCCGAAGAGGACGGTCGTCAGGTCCAGAATGCGTAGGCCGGCGAGCGGCCCGGTAGCCTCGGTCATTGCAAATCCCGCGAATGGTGGGTTCGACGTCTCAGATAGACAACGGCGCGCCACAGCGAAAGCGCGGCCAGCCGATCATCGAAATGCACCGCATGCAGAGGTCTCTTTGCCGCATCGGACCGGGGCGAGAACGATCACACCCGTTCAGACGGGATTCGTCGGGCCCGACGTCAGACGCCGCATGTGGCGGCGCATGCCGTGATAGTCGTTGATGGCGTTGTGCATGGTGCGGCGGTTGTCCCAGATCGTGAGGGTGCCGGGCTTCCAGTGGACGCGGCAGGTGAATTCGGGCCGCGTGGCATGTGCCTGCAGCCAGTCGATCATCGGCTTGCTTTCCTCTGGCGTCATGCCTTCGAAAGCAATGGTGTGGCCGATGCTGCAATAGAGCGCCTTCTGGCCGGTCTCCTCAATCGCGCGCACGATCGGATGCACCGCCTCGTAGGAATCGGCCTCTTCGGTGCCGGTGATCTTCATGCCGCCGACCACCGCGTGATGCGCCTTGCGGCCACCCACATGCTTGAGGCCGGCACTGTTCACACCCTTGAGCGTGCCCAGCATTTCCTTCAGGCGATCCGACAGACTCTCGTAGGCCGCGACCATGTCGCAATAGAGCGTGTCGCCGCCCCGCTCCGGCGTCTCCAGCGCGTACAGCAGGGTCGCGAGCGGCGGGGTCTTCATATAGGTCGTGTCGGAATGCCAGCCGCCGCCGAAATTGCGCCTCTCGGCCGGCTCCTTGACGATGTCGAACAGGAACGGAAAGTCGTCCATGCCCTTCACGAAGGGATAGTGGTTGGGCTCGCCGAACCGCGCGCCCACATCCATCAGGTCCTGCGGCGACAGCGCCTGGTCTCGGATCGCGATCACCTTATGGTCGAGGAACGCCTGGTGGACCTGGGCCCAGTCATGATTGTCCATGGTGCGCAGGTCGACGCCCGTCACCTCCGCCCCGAGAGAGCCCGCGATCGGCGTCACGGTGATGCTGCTGCTGGCCATTCGGTCGCTCCGGTTTTCGCGCCATCGATCGGGGGATTAGAGACCCGAAGGGCACGCTACCGCAATCGAACGGCGGCGCCTGCCGTCGCAAGGCGAGGTTTCGCCTCGCGACGCTCCATGCATAGCGGCCGGCGCGCACCTGCGGTTAAAGTGCAGGGCAAAATCGAACGGGTACGGGATGAAAAAAGACAGCAGCACCTACTGGAAGAAATCCCGGGTCGAGCTCCGCGCCGCCGGCTTCGAACCCGACAAGACGGCACAGACCAGCGCCGTGGTCACGATCGCCAGCGCCTACACCAACGCCCATCGCTGCAACAACCGGGTGCGCACCATCAGCGACCTGCTGGTCGAGCTGCTGGCCGAGCGCGGCGGAAGCGGGTTGATCGTCGGGGCGCCGGCGGTGTCCGATGCGCTGACGCAAGGAACGCCGACGGCCGGCTACAGCCTGGTGTCGCGCGACGTGGTGGCCGACTGTTTCGAGATCGGCCACTACGCCCATCACGGCGACGCGATGATCGTGATCTCGGGCTGCGACAAGACCGGTGCGGCCGCGCTCATGCCGCTCGCCCGCACCAACGCCTTCGGCCTGGTCCTCTATCCCGGCACCAGCTCGCCCGGCCGTGTGTCGTTCGGCGCCTGGGCGTCGAAGGGCAACAACCTCACCATCATGGACTATGTCGAGGGCCGGGCCGCCAACGAGGCGGGCCGCATTTCGGGCGAGGAACTGCTCGAGCTCGAAAGCAACGTCATGCCGGGCAGCGGCACCTGCGGCGCGATGTTCACCGCCAACACGATGAGCACGATCGCCGAGGCGATCGGCATGATGCTGCCGCGCGGCGCCTCGCATCCGGCGGATTACAAGGCCGGCAGCGACATCCATGCCGACGTGCGGGCGCAGGCCAAGGCGTCGGTCGATGCGCTCTATCGGCTGATGGAAGCCGGCATCCGTCCGCGCGACATCATGACGGAGAAGGCCTTCGAGAACGCCATCGCGACGGTCTATGCGATGGGTGGTTCGACCAACATGTATCTCCACCTGCTCGCCATCGCGCGCGAGGCGCAGGTACCGATCACCATCGAGCGCATCCAGCAGGTTGGTGAGCGCATGCCGCTGATCTGCAATCTGCAGCCGCACGGCCCCTATGCGATGGTGAGCCTGCACGAGATCGGCGGCGTGCCCGTCGTGATGAAGGAGCTGCTGCGCAACGGCTTCCTCCATGGCGACGTCATGACCGTGACGGGCAAGACGCTGGCGGAGAATCTGGAATCGGTCCCCACGCTCGAGGAGATCGGCAAGCAGGACATCATCCTGCCCGTGTCCAGGCCGGCGGCCCCCGCGAACAACCATATCAGCGTGCTGAAGGGCAACCTCGCGCCCGAGAGCTGCCTGCTGAAGCTGAGCGGCAAGACTTTGGAGAAGGGCGAGTTCCGCGGCACCGCGCGCGTCTTCGAATCGGAGGCCGACACGATGAAGGCGATCCGCGCCGGCGAGATCGTTCCGGGCAATGTCGTGGTGGTGCGCAATGTCGGTCCGGTGGGCGGCCCCGGCATGCCCGAGATGGTGATGCTCACGATCCAGCTCCAGGGACGCGGGCTGGGCGAGGACGTGGCGCTGATCACCGACGGCCGCTTCTCGGGCGTCAGTCACGGCATCCTGATCGGCCACATCTCGCCGGAAGCGGCGCGCGGCGGCCCGATCGCGGCGGTACGCGACGGCGACACGATCGTCATCGACCCGGGCGCCCGCACCCTGAACCTCGAAATCTCGGACGAGGAGCTGGCCCGCCGCATGGCCGACTGGCGCCCGCCCGCCGCGGTCGACCGCCCGCGCCCCGGCTCCGTGCACGACAAGTACACGAAGCTGGTGTCGTCGGCGCATTATGGCTGCGTGGTGTAGACCACCCTCTTCCCCTTTGCGGAATCCGCAAAGGGGAAGTGGCCTCGTCTTACGAGGACGATGGGGTCATGCCCCCCTCCGCCAACATCACGACGCCGCAGCAGCGAACTTCATGCGGCTCTTCATCAGCGGCTGGATGCGCTGACCGAACTGTTCGATGCCGATGATGAAATCGTCAAAGGTCAGCATCACGCCAGCCAGCCCGTCGATCTCCGCCATCTCGTCGAGCAGGCGGGCGATCGTGGCGTAGGAGCCGATCAGGCGTGAGCCGTTGTTGGGCAGCGGCTCGCGGCGGCGGATGCGGCCGGCCGTCGAATTTTCGGCAGCGAACTTGTCGGAAGCGGCCTGGTCGGAGCGCCAGCCGATGGCATCGAGGTCGACGCCCGCCTTGTAGTGCTCCCACTTGGCCATCGCGGCTTCGTCAGTCTCGTCGGCGATGATCATGGTCAGGGCCAGCGCCTTCACGTCCCGGCCCGCCGCAGCGCAGGCGGCCTTGAGGCGGCCGACCGCCTCGGCGCAGTCGCGCGGGTCGTTGGCCTCGCCCTGGCCGCTGCAGAAATTGTAGGTGCAGTGCTCGGCCGCAAACTTCATGCCGGCATCGCTGGTGCCGGCAGAGATCAGCTTGATCGGCCGTGAGGGCAGCGGCGAGAGCCGGCAGTCGTTCATCGTGAAGTAGCTGCCCTTGAAGTCGGATTGGCCGGTCTCCCAGAGTTCCTTCATCACCGTCACGTACTCGGTGACCATCTCGTAGCGATGCTTGAAATGCTCCTCGCCCGGCCACAGGCCCATCTGGTCGTATTCGGCCTTCTGCCAGCCGGTGACGAGATTCACGCCGAAGCGACCGTGCGAGATGCTGTCGATCGTCACCGCCATGCGCGCGGCGATCGCCGGCGGCAGGGTGAGCACGGCAACCGTGGCGATGAGGTCGATGCGGCTCGTCACCGCCGCGAGCCCCGCCATGAGCGTGAAGGATTCGAGATTATCGTCCCAATAGCGCGATTTTCCGCCAAATCCGCGCAGCTTGATCATCGACATGGCGAAGTCGAAGCCGTAGCGCTCGGCGCGCTGCACGACCTCGCGATTGAGATCGAAGCTCGGCGTGTATTGCGGCGACGTCGACGAGATCAGCCAGCCGTTGTTGCCGATGGGAATGAAGACACCGATTTCCATCCTGCACCTGCCTTTGATGTCGGACAGGCAGCAAGCGTCATGCCAGCCGTGGCGCGCGGGCTTTGGGAGATTACGGCCCCGAATGGCACAGAATCTGCTGACTCGACCTGTATAGACAGGCTACAGGCTAGGTATGCTCACAGATCCCACCCCCCAGGAAGCGGACGACTCGGCGGAGCGCTACCGGCAGGACGGCGCAATCGTCCTGCGCGGTGTCTTCGACGCCTGGATCGAGCCGCTGCGGGCCGGCGTCGACGCGCTGATGGCCAGCCCCAGCCCGCTCGAACGCACGGTCCGGCCGGCCGACGGCTCGGCCCCCTTCTTCCAGGACCTGTGCAACTGGCAGCGCATCCCGGAATTCGAGGACTTCGTCTTCAATTCGCCGGCCGCGGAAATCGCGGCCCGCCTCATGGGCTCGCGCACGGCCCGCTTCTTCCATGACCATGTGCTCGTGAAGCAGCCGGGCGGCAGCACGGTCACCCCCTGGCACCAGGACCAGCCGTATTATTTCGTCGAGGGCCGGCAGAGCGTCAGCTTCTGGATCCCGCTCGATCCCGTGTCGCGCGATGTCGTGATGGAGTGCATCAAGGGTTCGCATCGCTGGGGCAAGGGCTTCCGCCCCATGCGCTTCGACGGCACGCGGCTCTATGCCGACGACGATTTCGAAGTCATGCCCGACATCGAGGCGATGCGCCCCACGCTCGACATTGCAGGCTGGGACATGCAGCCGGGTGACGCCATCGCCTTCAATTTCAGCACGGTCCACGGCGCGCCGGCGAACCAGTCGCCGCGCGCGCGCCGCGTCTTCTCGGCGCGCTGGGTCGGCGATGACGCGGTGTTCGCCCGGCGTGCCGGCCGGACCTCGCCGCCCTTCCCCGACCTCAGCTTCGAAGACGGCGCACCCTTCGATGCCCCGATCTTCCCCGTCGTCTATCGTTCGTAACAGTCACCGCAAACGGAGCTCATCAATGGCCAGGTTCTCAGCATTCGCCGCCGTCGTCGCGGCGGCCGCCGTCGCAGGCGGCGCATCGGTCGCGCAGGCGCAGGATACCAAGGTCGCCATCGGCATTTCCGGCTGGACCGGCTTCGCGCCGATCACGCTGGCCAAGGAAGCCGGCATCTACAAGGCCAACGGTCTCGACGTCACGATCAAGAAGATCCCGCAGAAGGACCGCCACCTCGCGATCGCCTCGGGCGACCTGCAGTGCGCCGCGACCACGGTCGAGACCTGGATCGTGTGGAACGCCAACGGCATTGCCACCACCCAGCTCTTCAAGATGGACCAGGGCATGGGCTCGGACGGCATCGTCGCCCGCAACAGCATCTCCAAGGTCACCGACCTCAAGGGCAAGACCGTCGCCGCCTCGGCGCCGGGCACCAACCCGCACTTCACGCTGGCCTGGATACTGAAGAAGAACGGCATGTCGCTGAAGGACGTGAAGCTCGTCACGCTGGAGCCGGCGCCGGCCGCCAACGCCTTCGTCACCGGCAAGGACCTCGACGCCGCCGTCACCTACGAGCCCTATCTCAGCCTCGTGCGCGACAAGCCCGAGACGGGCAAGCTGATCGCCGATTCGCTGCAGTACCCGATGGTGTTCGATTCGTTCGGCTGCACCCCGAAGTTCATCAAGGAGAATCCGAAGGCCGTGAAGGCGCTCGTCGAGAGCTACTTCCAGGCCCTCGACATGATCCAGAAGGACAAGCAGAAGGCCTTCACGATCATGGGCGCCGACGTGAAGCAGACGGCCGAGCAGTTCGAGAAGTCACAGTCCAAGATCAAGTGGGCCGACCGCGAAGCCAACAAGAAGTTCTTCAACGGCGAAATCCAGGCCTTCAACAAGGAAGCCGCCGAGCTGCTGCTCGAGATCGGCGTGATCAAGAGCAAGCCCGCGAACATGGATACGCTCTTCGACACGACGTACATCAAGTAACGATTCATCCTCCTCCCCCGTCAGCGGGGGAGGTGCCTCGTCTTACGAGGCGGAGGGGTCATGTCCCCTCCGTCGGCGAAGACGCCGACACCTCCCCATCGGAAGGGGGAGGAAGATTTGAGAAGAGACCATGAAATTGCTGGTTCCCGTCAGACGGGAGAATCGCATCGTCCTGGGCGTGGCGTTCTTCATCGTCTTCGTCGCCCTCTGGTCGTTCCTGAGCCTGAGCGGAGCGGTACCGAGGCACTTCCTCGCCACGCCGTGGCAGACTCTGGTCTCGGGCTGGGACCTGTTCGCCACCCAGGGCTTCACCCACGATGTCGGCATGACCATCTGGCGCGTCGTCGGCGGCTTCGTGCTGGCCGCCGTCATCGCCGTGCCGCTCGGCATCGCCATGGGCGTCTACAAGCCGATCGAGGCCTTCTTCGAACCCTTCGTCTCCTTCGCACGCTACCTGCCGGCCTCGGCCTTCATCCCGCTGCTGATCCTGTGGGTCGGCATCGGCGAGGCGCAGAAGCTCACCGTCATCTTCATCGGCTGCTTCTTCCAGCTCACCCTCATGATCACCATGATCGTGAGCGGCACCCGCCGCGACCTGGTGGAGGCCGCCTACACGCTGGGCTGCAGTGATACCGGTGTTATCCGCCGGGTGGTACTGCCCGGCGCGGCGCCCGAGATCGCCGAGGCACTGCGCCAGGTACTGGGCCTGGGCTGGACCTATATCATCGTCGCCGAGCTGATCGGCGCCTCGTCGGGCATCGGTCACATGATCACCGACAGCCAGGCGCTGATGGCGACCGACCACATCATCGCGGGCATCGTGGTGATCGGCCTGGTCGGCCTGCTCTCGGACCTGGCTTTCAAGAGGGTGAACCAGCACCTCTTCTCGTGGAGCCTGCTGCGATGAGCCGGCTGTCGATCCGCGACGTTTCCAAGACCTTCCCCGGCCACAGGCGCAATGCGCCGCCGACCCAGGCGCTGCTGCCGATCGGCCTCGAGGTCGGCGACAACGATTTCATCACCGTGCTGGGCCCGTCCGGCTGCGGCAAGTCCACCCTGTTGCGCCTGGTCGCCGGCCTCGAGACGCCGACCACGGGCGAGATCACGCTCGACGGCACGAAGATCGTGGGCGCCGGCGCCGACCGCGGCGTGGTGTTCCAGAGCTACACGCTCTTCCCCTGGCTCAACGTCCGCCAGAACATCTGCTTCGGGCTGCGCGAAAAGGGCATGAAGCTTTCGGAGCAGCGGGAGATCAGCGACCGCTTCATCGCCCAGGTGGGCCTGCGCGGCTTCGAGGAACATTTTCCCAAGCAGCTTTCGGGCGGCATGCAGCAGAGGGTGGCGATCGCCCGCGCGCTGGCCAACGATCCGAAGATCCTGCTGCTCGACGAGCCATTCGGCGCGCTCGACAACCAGACCCGCGTCCTGATGCAGGAACTCCTGCTCGGTATCTGGGAACAGGCGCAGAAGACGGTGATGTTCATCACCCACGACATCGACGAGGCGATCTTCATGGCCAGCCGCGTCGTCGTGTTCAGCGCCCGCCCGGGTCGCATCAAGGCCGAGATCGAGGTCGGCTTCCCTCACCCGAGGCACTACACGATCAAGACGTCGCCGGAATTCATGGCCCTCAAGGCTCGTCTCACCGAGGAGATCCGGGTCGAAGCCATCGCTGCGGCTCACTGAGGGACCGATGGAACCGACCGCGCTCTACCAGCAGGTCGAGGACTATATCGTGCGCCACATCCAGGATGGCTCGTGGCCGCCCGGCCACCGACTGCCCTCGGAGCACGAGCTGGTGAGCCGCTTCGGCATGTCGCGCATGACGGTGAACCGGGCGCTGCGCGACCTGGTCCAGCAGGGCCGGATCGTGCGGGTCGCCGGCGTCGGCAGCTTCGTCGCCGAGGACAAGCCGCAATCGACCCTGCTGCACATCGCCAGCATCGCGCGTGAGGTGCGGCAGCGCGGGCACGACTATCGCTGCGCCCTGCTTTCGGCCGACCGTGTGGCGGCGCCCGGCGACATCGCCGCCTGGCTCGGCCTGCGGTCGGGGCAATCCGTCTTCCACTCGGTGTGCCTTCATCTCGAGAACGAAGTACCGGTCCAGTTGGAGGACCGCTACGTCAATCCTCAGGTCGTGCCGGACTTCCTCGACCAGGATTTCAGAGTCGTGCCGCCGGGCGAGTACCTGGTGCAGAACGTGCCGTTCGACGAGATCGAGCATGTCGTCGATGCCGTGCTGCCGACGCCCGAGCAGGCGAACCGGCTGCAGATCGACGCTGCGGAGCCGTGCCTGATGCTGACCCGGCGGACCTGGACGCGCACGACGCCGGTCACGATGGTGCGCTGCCTGCACCCTTCTTCAAGGTACAGGCTGGGCTGCCGCTTCGATGCAGTGGGAAATCAGAGGTTCGGCTGAGAGGCCTTGGCGGCGGTGAGTGCTGCCCAGGACCGAGAGGCCTGTTGCGCCCACAGCGCCCGCTTCATCTCGGCCTCGAGCCGCTCGCGGGCGACCTTTTCGGCCGGTTCAGCCAAGTCTTCGGGATGGAGATGATCGCGGGGCATATCGGACAAATGCCGGAGCCGCGTAAAAGTTGCATGACATGATCATGTCGGGGTGAGTTTCATCCCGGGCGGCGGCACGGCAGCTTCCGGATCGACGGCGCGGATCACATAGGCGTGGGCCTCGGGCTCGTACTTCGCCCAGAGGCGGGCCAGTTCGGCGATGGGCTGCGCATGATCGTCGACACGCAGATCGACATAGGGAAACGACTCCCGGTCGACGACGATCAGGGCGGCCGAGGTCACCGGCTGGTACTCGCCGCCCGCGGCTTCGCCGGCCGCGAGCGCATCGAGCAGGCGGCGCGCCAGCGGCTGGTCGGGAGACGCTTCGAAGGCTCCGACCATGGCCTGCGGAAGCGCCGCGGAGCGCACGATGTTGGCGATGGCGGCGCAATCCCGGCCCTGCGCCTCGCCGCGCTCGGCCCGAACATTGGCACCCGAATAGACGGCGGTGTGGCCGGCCGCATCGATCAAGGCCAGTTGCCGCCAGTGCCGGTGCGGCGTGGCCGCGACCACGGCCTGCATCGCTTCGGGTGCGGAAAACCCATGAGCCAGCAGATCCAGCGCCAGCGGTCCGAGCCGGGGATCGGTCCGATGCTGCGTGAGCGCCGCGCCGATGCCGGCCCGCGCGTGCGAACAGCGCGACCCGACCGAGATCGACGAGGTGGTGACGGCGGCGCCCAGCATGTTGGTGCGGGCACAGCGTCCGACGAGCGAGAAGGTCATGTGGAGGCTCCGCAGTCTCTTCGTCTCAAGTTGACCAAACCTACCTCATCCTGAGGAGCCGCGTGCAGCGCGGCGTCTCGAAGGATGGGCAACAAACGAAGTGCTCGTGCCCACCCTTCGAGACGCGGTCCGGCGGACCGCTCCTCAGGGTGAGGACGTTGTTGATCGCTCGCCAACACACTCGCTCCTATAGACTCGGCAGATTGAGCCCCTTTTCGCGGGCGCAGTCGATGGCGTCCTGGTAGCCGGCATCGGCATGGCGCATGACGCCGGTCGCCGGGTCGTTCCACAGAACGCGCTCGATGCGCTTGCCCGCTTCGGGCGTGCCGTCGCAGACGATGACCATGCCGGCATGCTGGGAGAAGCCCATGCCGACGCCGCCGCCATGATGCAGCGACACCCAGGTCGCGCCCGAGGCGCAGTTCAGCAGCGCGTTGAGCAATGGCCAGTCCGAGACCGCGTCGGACCCGTCCTTCATGGCTTCGGTCTCGCGGTTGGGGCTGGCGACCGAGCCCGAATCGAGATGGTCGCGCCCGATCACGATCGGCGCCTTGAGTTCGCCCTTCGCCACCATCTCGTTGAAGGCCAGGCCCAGGCGATGGCGGTCGCCCAGCCCGACCCAGCAGATGCGCGCCGGCAGGCCCTGGAACTTGATCTTCTCGCGGGCCATGTCGAGCCAGTTGTGAAGATGCTTGTTGTCGGGCAGCAGCTCCTTCACCTTCGCGTCTGTGCGGTAGATGTCCTCGGGATCGCCCGACAGCGCGGCCCAGCGGAACGGGCCGACACCGCGACAGAACAGCGGACGGATATAGGCCGGCACGAAGCCCGGGAAACTGAAGGCGTCGGCGACGCCCTCCTCCAGCGCCATCTGGCGGATGTTGTTGCCGTAATCGACGGTGGGCACGCCGAGCTTGTGGAACTCGAGCATGGCGCGCACGTGTCCGGCCATCGATTGCTTCGCGGCTTTGGCGACGCCGGCCGGATCGCTGGCGCGCTTGGCTTCCCAGTCGGCCAGGGTCCAGCCCCTGGGCAGGTAGCCGTTCACCGGATCGTGGGCCGAGGTCTGGTCGGTCACGCAATCGGGCCGCACGCCGCGCCGCAGCAGTTCGGGCAGCACGTCGGCGGCATTGCCCAGCAGGCCAACCGAGACGGCCTTCTTCTCCGCCACCGCCTTGCCGATGATCGCGAGCGCATCGTCGAGATCCTTGGCCTGCACGTCGAGATAGCCGGTGCGCAGGCGCATTTCGATGCTGCTGGGACGGCACTCGACGGCGAGGCACGAGGCGCCGGCCATGGTCGCCGCCAACGTCTGCGCGCCGCCCATGCCGCCGAGGCCCGCGGTCAGGATCCAGCGACCGGCGAGGCTGCCGCCATAGTGCTGGCGCGCCATCTCGACGAAGGTCTCGTAGGTGCCCTGAACGATGCCCTGGCTGCCGATGTAGATCCACGAGCCGGCCGTCATCTGGCCGTACATCATGAGGCCCTTGCGATCGAGCTCATTGAAATGCTCCCACGTCGCCCAGCGCGGCACGAGGTTGGAGTTGGCGATCAGCACGCGGGGCGCATCCGCATGGGTGCGGAACACGCCGACCGGCTTACCCGACTGCACCAACAGCGTCTCGTCGGCTTCGAGCTTGCGCAGCGACGCCACGATGCGGTCGAAGCTTTCCCAGTCGCGCGCCGCGCGGCCGATGCCGCCATAGACGACGAGCTCGCCCGGCTTTTCGGCAACGTCGGGATCGACGTTGTTCATCAGCATGCGCAGCGGCGCCTCGGTGAGCCAGCTCTTGGCCGTGAGTTCGGTGCCGTGCGGCGCGCGGATGGTGCGGGCATTGTCGATGCGATTCATGGTGTCTCCTGAAGGGCGGGCAGGAAGCCGGGGCCGACGGTTGCGACGATGGTGCCATTGGCGACAAGTGCGGTGGCCGTCTCCATGTCGGGATGGAAATGACGGTCGTCCTCGAGAGGCGGCACGTCCCGGCGCAGCAAGGTGCGCACCGCTTCGAGCGGCGGGCTGGAGGCCAGCGGCCGGTGGAAGTCGCAGCCCTGCGCCGCCGCCAGCAACTCGATGCCGATCACCGACGAGACATTGGCCGCCATGTCGAGCAGGCGGCGCGCGCCGTGCGCGGCCATCGAGACATGGTCTTCCTGGTTGGCGGAGGTCGGGATGGAATCGACGCTGGCGGGATAGGCCCGCTGCTTGTTCTCCGACACCAGCGCCGCCGCCGTGACCTGCGGGATCATGAAGCCCGAGTTGAGGCCCGGCCGCGGCGTCAGGAAGGCCGGCAGCCCCGACAGCGCCGGATCGACCAGCATGGCGATGCGGCGCTCGGCCAGTGAACCGATCTCGCACAGCGCCAGCGCGATGATGTCGGCGGCGAAGGCCACCGGCTCGGCGTGGAAGTTGCCGCCGGACAGGGCTTCGTCGGGATCGGTGAAGATCAGCGGATTGTCGGTGACGCCATTGGCCTCGGTCGCCAGCGTGGTCGCTGCCTGGCGCAATATGTCGAGCACGGCGCCCATGACCTGCGGCTGGCAGCGCAGGCAATAGGGATCCTGCACCCGCTCGTCGCCCTCCAGATGCGAGGCGCGGATCGCCGAGCCCGCCATCAGGCGGCGCAGCGCCTCGGCCGTCGCAATCTGGCCGGCATGGCGACGCAGCTGATGGATACGCGGATCGAACGGCGCGTCCGAGCCGCGCGCGGCATCGGTCGAGAGGGCGCCGGTCAACAGCGCCGCGCCATGGAGGTTCTCCGCTTCGAACAGGCCGGCCAGCGCATAGGCGGTCGAAAATTGCGTGCCGTTCAGCAGCGCGAGCCCTTCCTTGGCCCCCAGCACCAGCGGCTGAACCCCGACATCGCCCAGCGCCTTGGCGGCCGGCACGACCTCGCCCTCGACGATGAACGAACCGACGCCGATCATGGCCGCGCTCATGTGGGCCAGCGGCGCCAGATCGCCCGAGGCGCCGACCGAGCCCTGGCAGGGCACGACGGGTGTCAGCCCCTCCGCCAGCATTGTTTCCAGCAGCCGCACCGTCGCGGGCTGCACGCCCGACGCGCCCTGCGACAGGCTGCCGAGCTTCAGCGCCATCATCAGCCGCACCACCGGCACCGGCATCGGCGCGCCGACACCCGCGGCATGGCTGAGCACGATGTTGCGCTGCAGGGTTTCGAGATCGGCCGCTTCGATCCGGACGCTCGCCAGCTTTCCGAAGCCGGTGTTGATCCCGTAGACCGGCTGTCCCTTGGCGAGGATCGACGACACGGCCTTCGCCGACTTCTCGATCGCCTCATAGGCCGCGGGATCGAGGCTCACCGCGGCGCCGCGATAGATGTCGCGCCAGGCCGAAAGAGGAACCGTTCCCGGTGTGATCACGACCGCCTTCATCTGCCTCTCCAGACCCGCGCGTGCAGCGGATTGAAACCCATGCGGTAGACCAGTTCGGCCGGGCGCTCGATGTCCCAGATGGCGAGATCGCACCATTTGCCGGCTTCGAGCGTGCCGACGCTGTCGAGGCAGCCCAGCGCCCGCGCCGCCTCGCGCGTGACGCCGGCCAGGCACTCGTCGACCGTGAGCCGGAACAGCGTCGCGCCCATGTTCATGGCCAGCAGCAGCGAGGTGAGCGGCGAGGTGCCGGGATTGCTGTCGGAGGCGAGGGCGATCCTCACGCCGTGTTGCCGCAGCAGTTCGACCGGCGGCTTGTGAGTCTCGCGCACGAAGTAGAAGGCGCCCGGCAGCAACACGGCGACGGTGCCGCTCGCCGAAAGAGCCTTCACGCCCTGCTCGTCGACATGCTCCAGATGATCGGCCGACAGCGCGCCGTAACGGGCCGCCAGGCTCGCGCCGTGCAGGTTGGAGAGCTGCTCGGCATGCAGTTTGACGCGCAGGCCCCTGGCCTTCGCCGCCTCGAACACGCGCTCGACCTGTTGCGGCGTGAAGGCGATGCCTTCGCAGAACGCGTCGACCGCATCGGCCAGCCCGGCTTTGGCGACGGCCGGCAGCATCTCGTCACAGACGGTGGCGATATAGGAATCCTTGTCGCCGATCGCTTCCGGCGGCAACGCGTGCGCGCCCAGGAACGTGGTCGTCACCGAGAGCGGCCGCACCTCGCCGATGCGGCGCGCGGCCCGCAGCGACTTCAGTTCGGTGGCGAGGTCGAGCCCGTAGCCCGACTTGATCTCCATCGTCGTAACGCCTTCGCCGATCAGCGCATCGACCCGCGGCAGCGCACTGGCGACCAGCGCCTCCTCCGTCGCGGCGCGGGTCGCCCGCATGGTCGAGACGATGCCGCCGCCGGCGCGCGCGATCTCCTCGTAGCTGGCACCGGCCAGACGCAACTCGAACTCGTGCGCCCGGTTGCCGCCGTAGACGATGTGCGTATGGCAGTCGACCAGGCCCGGCGTGATCCAGCGGCCGGCGCAATCGATCGCCTCGGCGGCGTCGAGGGTTGGCGCATCGGCCACCGCACCGGCAAAGACGATGCGGCCGTCGCGCGCCGCCACGAGTCCACTCTCGACAATACCCAAACCCTCGCCGGTCAGGGTCGCGAGACGTGCGTTCTTCCAGAGGCGGTCACATTGCATGCGGCCCTTATTATGACTATACATAATAATATGTCCAGAACCGCCCTCTGGTTCCGCTCCCTGCTCCTGCCCGACGGCTGGGCCGACGGCGTGCGCGTCGTCATCGTGGACGGCCGGATTGAAACCTTGATGAAGGACTCCCCCGCCGAAGCCGGGGACGAACGCCATGAGATTGGCCTGCCGGGCCTGCCCAACCTGCACAGCCACGCCTTCCAGCGTGGCATGGCGGGGCTCACGGAACGGCGCGGCCCCACCCAGGACAGTTTCTGGACGTGGCGCGAGGCGATGTATCGCTTCGTCGACCATATGGGCCCCGAGGAGGTCGAGGCGATCGCCGCCCAGGCCTTCCTGGAGATGCTCGAATGCGGGTTCACCCGCGTCGGCGAATTCCATTACGTGCACCACGATCCGGCCGGCGCGCCCTATGCCGACATCGCCGAGCTGGCGATGCGCATCGCCGCCGCCGCGGGTGAAACCGGCATCGCGTTGACGCTTCTTCCCGTGTTCTATCTCCACGCCGGGTTCGGCGGCCTGCCGGCCGCCCCTGGCCAGCGGCGCTTCGTGAACGACGTCGAGCGCTACGGGAAGCTGATCGAGGCGAGCCGCGAGGCCATCTCGTCGCTGCCGGACGCACTGGTGGGCATTGCCCCGCACAGTCTGCGCGCGGCGACGCCCGAGGAGATCGGGGAGATCCTGCCGCTCGCGGAAGGCGGCCCCGTCCACATCCATGTCGCCGAACAGGTGAAGGAGGTCGAGGATTGCCTCGCCTGGTCCGGCAAGCGCCCGGTCGAGATTCTCCTCGATCGCCTGCCGGTCGACGAACGCTGGTGCCTCGTGCATGCGACGCACGTCACCGAAGCCGAAAGCGATGGCATCGCGGCGCGTGGCGCAGTCGTGGGCCTGTGTCCGATCACCGAGGCCAATCTCGGCGACGGGCTCTTTCCCGCGCAATCCTTCATAGAGCGCGGCGGCCGGTTCGGCATTGGCTCGGACTCCAACGTCCTGATCGACGCCGCCGAGGAGCTGCGTCTGCTGGAATATGGACAGCGGCTGTCGCTGCGCACGCGCAACGCACTGGCCCGACCCTCGACTCCGTCGGTCGGCCGCAGCCTGTTCGACACGGCCCTGGCCGGCGGCGCCCAGGCGCTCGGCGCGCCGTCCGCCCTTGCCGTGGGTCAATATGCCGACCTCGTGAGCCTGAAGGCCGACGACAATGCGCTCGCCCATCGCCACGGCGATCAGTGGCTCGATGCCTGGATCTTCGCCGGCGGTCGCCGGACCGTGGACTGTGTCTGGCGGGCCGGCACCAAGCTCGTCAGCAGCGGCCGGCACATTCATCGCGAGGCGATCGGCAGGCGCTATCGGCAGGCGCTGCACAAGGTGCTGCAGCCATCGTGACCGCCGCGCCCACGTCCCTTCATCAGAAAATCCTCGACGACCTTCAGGGCAAGATCCTGTCGGGCAAGCTGGCGCCGGGTGCGCGCATCGCCACCGAGCACGAGCTGGCCGAGGCCTACGACTGCTCGCGCATGACGGTAAGCAACGTCCTGGCCAAGCTCGCACGCGCCGGCCTGGTCGAGCGTCGCCGCAAGGCCGGCACCTTCGTCACGCGACCGCAGTCGCAGGCGGCGGTCCTCGAGATCCACGACATCAAGGCGGAGGTGGAGGCCCTCGGCCAGGCCTACCGCTTCGAACTGGTCTCCCGCGCCACCCGGCGAAGCACCGCGGCGGATCGGGAGCAGCTTGTGTCCAAGTCTGCCGGCCGGGTCGTCGAACTCGTGGTCCGCCATTTCGCCGGCGACAGGGTCTTCTGCCTGGAAGAGCGTCTGATCAATGCCGAGGCAGTGCCCGAGGCAGCCCATGAACGATTTCACGACATCGCGCCGGGGCGATGGCTGCTCGACAGCGTGCCCTGGACCGCGGCGGAGCATCGCATCGGCGCCAGCAGCGCCGGCAAGGAGAGGGCTGCACTCCTGTCGGTGCCCGCGACGACCGCCTGCCTGATCGTCGAACGCCGCACCTGGCGGGCCTCCTTGCCGGTGACCCATGTCCGGCTCACCTATCCCGGCGATTCGCACCAGCTGGTCGCGCGCTTCACACCGGCCCAGACCTGAGCGCCCGCACGTTTCCACGTTCCTGAATGGCCCGTATCGTGCTCCGGCGCGGCTGAGACTTCTCCTGGGAGCGTGACATATGCCGAAAGATGGCTGGCAGGTCGGGATCGACATCGGTGGAACGTTCACCGATCTGGTGGCCCTGCTGCCTTCAACCGGCGACGTGCGCTCGATCAAGGTTCCGACCCAGCGCAACGATCCCGTCGCCAGCATCCGTGCCGCCCTCGCAGCGGCCGACCTGTCCGCCGAACGCGTGGACGATCTCGTCCATGGAACCACGCTCGTCACCAATGCGATCGTCGAGGATCGCGTCGAGCCGGTCGCCCTGGTGGCGACCGCGGGTTTCGAGGATGTGCTCGATATCGGCCGCGCCGGGCGCCAGCATCTCTATCGGCTCGACCTGCTGCCGAGACGCGAGGCGCAGGTCCCGCCGGAGCGCCGCATCGGCCTGGCCGAGCGCGTCGAATTCACAGGTACTGCCGTGCTGACGCCCGACACCGCCGCGATCGACGAGGCGGTGATGCAGGCAAAGGCGATGGGCGTCGAGAGCGTCGCGGTGTCGCTGCTCCACGCCTATGCCAATGCCGACCATGAGCGCGCGGTCGGCGCGGCCCTGGCCAAGGCGTTCCCTTTCGTCTCTCTCTCGCACGAGGTCAATCCGGAGACGCGCGAGTTCGAGCGCACGGCGACCACGGTCCTCAACGCCTCCGTCATGCCGATCGCGGCGCGCTACCTCGATCGCCTGCAGCGCGAAGTCAAAGGCGCCCGCCTGCACGTCATGCACTCGGCAGGCGGCATGGCCTCACCCGAGGCCGCGGCCAAGCGGCCGCTCTCGATGGCGCTGTCCGGCCCGGCGGCCGGTATATCGGCGGCGGCCAGCGTCGCGGCATCGCTCGGCCTGGAGAAGGTGCTGACCTTCGACATGGGCGGCACGACGACCGATGTCTGCCTGATCCTGGGCGGCACGGCCGAGATTTCCACCGATTCGAAACTGGCCGGGCGGCCGGTGCGCCAACCGATGGTCGCGGTCGAATCGATCGGCGCTGGCGGCGGCTCGCTGGTGACGCTGGGGACCGGCGGCCTGTCGATCGGCCCGCAGAGCGCGGGCGCGGAGCCGGGTCCGGCGGCCTACGGACGGGGCGGCACTCAGCCGACCGTCACCGACGCCAACGCGGTCCTGGGCTATCTCGACCCGACGAAGCGCCTCGGGGGCGCGATCTCGCTCGACGTCGCCGCGGCCGAAGCGGCCCTCGCGCCGCTGGCCGCGCGTCTCGGTGTCAGCATCGTAGAGCTGGCGCTGGGCGTGCAGCGCGTCGCCAACGCCGCCATGGTGCGGGCGCTGGCGCGCGTCACCGTGGAGCGTGGTGTCGACGGACGCCAATGCACGCTGCTTGCCTTCGGCGGCGCCGGCCCGATGCATGCGGCGCGGCTCGCCCGGGAATTCGGCATCGCCGAGATCGTCGTTCCGCGCTTCTCCTCCGGCTTCTCCGCGCTCGGCTGCATCGTGGCCGACATGAGCTATACCCAGCAACAGGCCGTGCGGCTGCTTAGCGCCAAATGGGATGCCGCCCGCTTCGCCACCCTGCACGACGGGATGGTCTCCGCGCTGACGGCGCCGCTGCACAGCCATGGGCACGGGACAGACGAGATCACCGTCGAGCGCACCGCCCTCGTCCGCTACGTCGGCCAGAGCTATGCCGTCGAGGTCCCCTTCGCCCCACCGCTCGACCTCGAGCGCCTCGGCCACGACTTCCGCAAGCGCCACCACGAGATCTACGGCTACTCGACCGACGAGCATTGGGAGATGCAGAGCCTGCGCATGCGCGCCCTGGTCGCGCGACGCACGACGTTCGGACCGCTGGGCAACTCCGGCGAACGCGCGGTGCCGACCTCGATCGCTCCCTGCTGGTTCGAGCCCGCCGCGCCGCATCCCACGCCGCGCTACGATCGCGACCGGCTGCCGACCGGCATCCGAATCTCCGGTCCGGCGATCGTCGAGGATGCCTGGTCGACCATCGTGGTGCCGCCCGGTTACACGCTGAGCGCGGATGCGATGGGTCATCTCTGGATTCGCGAGGATGCACGATGAGGAACACTGTCGATCCCTTCACCGTCGAGGTGATCCGGCACGCGCTGACGGCCGCGGCCGAGGAGATGTCGTTCGTCGTCATGCGCTCGGCCCGCTCGCCCCTGCTGCGCGAGGCCGGTGACCTGTCGTCGGCCCTCACCGATCACAAGGGCGACCTGATCGCCCAGGGCCGGGACATCCCGATCCATCTCGGCGTCATGAGCTTCACGGTGAAGAAGTTCCTGGAGCGCGTGCCGGCCGAGCGGCTGAAGCCGGGCGATGTCTGGTTCCTCAATCTGCCCGAGGTCGGCGGCAACCATCTGCCCGACGTGAAGGCGATCCGGCCGATCTTCCTCGAAGGCCGCCTGTTCGCCTTCGCCGTCAGCCTAGCCCACTGGGGCGATATCGGCGGCGCCTGGGCCGGCAGCTATTTCGCCGCCGCGACGGAGACGTGGCAGGAGGGCGTGCGCATCCCGCCGCTGCGCCTCTTCACCGCCGACGGCATCGACGAGGAGAAGCGCGACTTCCTGCTGGCCAACCTGCGCGGCCCCGCCGAACGCGAGGGCGACCTGATGGCCCAGATGGCCTCGACCCGCGCCGCCGAAGGCCGGTTGCTGCGGCTGGGCGAGGAGCATGGCGCCGCCACCCTGCGCGCCGCCCTGGACCGGCTCGACGACCTGTCCGAGGCACAGATGCGCGAAGCCATCGCCGGCCTGCCCGACGGCATCTACGAAGGCGAGGATTTCCTCGACGACGACGGACCGGGCGGCCAGCCCGCCGCGATTCGCGTGCGCGTGGAGATTTCCGGCGACACCGCGAGATTCGATTTCTCGGGCACTGACGATGCCGTCGCCGGTCCGCTCAATACGACGCCGTTCGTGGCGATGGCAGCGGTCTACTACGCCATCAAGGCGGTCGCCGGCCCGGAGATCCAGCCCAATGGCGGCTGCTATCGCCCGCTGGAAATCCTCACACGGCCAGGCTCGATCCTGGAACCAGGTATCGACAAGCCGGTGGTCGGCGGCAACCACGAGACCTCCCAACGTGCGGTCGACGCGATCATGCGCGCCTTCGAGAAGGCGGTGCCCGAGCGCCTCACGGCGGGCGGCTCGACCACGGCCGGGCTGTTGATCTTCGGCGGCACGCGGCGCGACGGCGCCATCGGCACCTTCTACGAAACCCATGGCGGCGGCGAGGGCGCGCGCACGGATCGCGATGGCGCGCCCGTGGTGCGCGTCCACCTCACCAACACCATGAACACGCCCGCCGAGATCGTGGAGGCGGAGTACATGATCCGGGTCGATGAGCAGCGGCTGCGACGCGGCTCCGGCGGCGCGGGCAAGCATCGCGGCGGCGATGGCATGCGCCGCGCCTATACCGTCATGGCCGACGGTCTCTCGCTCACCACCATGTTCGAGCGGAGGGTGATCGCCCCCTATGGGCTGCAAGGCGGCGCCGACGGCGCGCCGTTCCGGGTGACCCTGCATCGCACCGCCGGCGGCAGCCGCGAACTGTCGGGCAAGGAGAACCTGGCGTTGGCCAAGGGCGACCGCATCGTCATGGAAACATCCGGCGGCGGCGGCTATGGCGCGCCCGCACAGGAGTGAACCGATGACTTCAGCGAAGGAAGCCCTGCTGCTGCGCCGCGCCGGCGACTGCCGCGTGTCGCGCATCTCACCCGGCGACACCAACAAGTTCGTGATGCTGGTCGATCCACTCTCCGACCGCACGCCCTTCGTGTCGGCCGTCGAGATCTTCGAGGTCGGCGGCAAGACACCGCCGCACTTCCATGCCACCGCGCATGAGATGTTCTACGTGCTGAGCGGCAGCGGGCGTTGCCGCTGCGAAGACGGCAGCCTCCACGAGATCACCCAGGGCGATGCGCTGGTGCTGCCGCCCGGCCTCGAACACGTGATCGAGAACACCGGCACCGAGCGACTCTATTGCCTCACCGTGATGGTGCCCAACGAAGGCTTCGCCGAGATGATCCGCAACGGCCAGCCGATGACGCTCGATCAGGCCGACCGCGCCGTCGTAATCGGCGCCTCGGGCTCTTAGAGCGGGATGGATTCAGGTCGAGGCAGGCGAACATCCCGAGTTCAAGACAAGCCCCGTCGTCTCGACCGGAGCCTCGCGCAGCGAGGCGGAGCGGAGAGACCTTCTCTCCACGACTTGCCGGCTTTTGGACGTGAGAAGGTCTCTCCGCTCCGCGCTGCGCGCTCCGGTCGAGACGACGGGAGTTTTTAGGTCGCTCCAAGTCATCCCGCCCTAGACTACGCCCTCGTCAGCCGGCTCCGGTCCAGTTCGACCTGCTTGACGTCGTAGGCCAGCAGCGACTGCCAGTGTCGCTGCAGGTCGCCGGCGAACAGGCCGCGCGTCACGCCCGCCGCCACCTTCGGCACGGCCGCGGTCATGGCGTTGATGCTGCTGCCCGACGGGCCGAAGCTAAGGGTCGCGCCGATGCCGAAGACATGGATGTCGGTCAGCCACGGCGCCTCGCCCGGCACGCGCTCGAGCAGGCAATAATCGGGACCGAGATAGGGATAGGCCGCGAGCAGCGGATCCTCTTCGCCGGGCGGCGGCGTGTAGCGATCCCGCCACAGCGCGATCTTGTCGGCGAACGAGGCGAGCTCCGGCCGCTGCGCCACGTCCTGGCGGATGCCGGTGCCGCAGATCGCATAGTCGGCATGGAACGGCCCGCGGGGCGTGTCGATGCGGATGCGGTCGCCTTCCATGCGGGCATCGGTCCAGGGCCGATCGACCTGCATCGTGAAGTCCGGAAAGGCGATGACCCGCTTGTAGGTGTCGGTCGGAAAGCCTTCGCGGGCGCCCAGGATGTTGCCCATGATCCGCCAGCGCCATTCGTCCGGCATCTCGCCGATATGCTTCAGGAAGCCCGCGAAGGTCAGCCAGCGATAGCGCTGCACCACCGACGGCTCGGCGCGGCGGCAGAAAAGATGCACCGTGGCGCCGTGCTCCAGCGCCACGGCAGCATTGTCCATGGCCGAGGCCCCGGCGCCCAATACCGCGACGGTGCGGCCGCGCAGGCGCTCAAAGTCGATCATTTCGCAGGAGTGGGCGCGGCGATCCTTCGGAAGCGCGCGCACGAAATCGGGCATCCACCATTCGCCCGTGCCGTCCTGGCCGGTCGCCAGCACCAGCTTGCGGGCAGCCAGGACCTCGCCCGTCGACAGGGTCACCAGCAGGCAGCTTCCGCCATCGTCGAGCCGGCCGGGCGCAATCGCCGTCGCGGCCACGTCGTTGCGCACGGGAATGTCGAGCACGCGACGATACCATTGCAGGTAATCATGCCAGGCCTTGCTCGGAATGAGGTGCAGGCCGGCAAAGCTGCCCGGACCCTTGAGCGCATCGAACCAGGCCTCGAAGGTGAGGCTGGGCATGCCGAGGTCGGGACCGGTCTGGTCCTTGGGGCTGCGCAAGGTCGGCATGCGCGCGAAGGTGACCCACGGCCCTTCCCGGCCGGCCGGCGCGCGATCGATCAGCAGGATGTTGCGCACGCGGTCGCGCATCAGCGCAAAGCCGATGCAGAGGCCCGACTGTCCCGCGCCGACGATCAGAACGTCGAGCGCCGGCTTGCCCTCATACAGGCGCGGCACCATCCAGTCCGTGCGCGGATGCGCCGTCATCTCGAGGTCCCGTTTCACGCGGGCTTCGAGGGAAGAGAGATCGCCTGCGGTCATGACCTCACGCCGTCTTCAATAGCTCTGTACGCTGCGGATCGAAATACGGCACGGCCTCGAGCAACGTGCGCGTATAGTCCGCCTGGGGCCGCTGGAAGACCTGCTGGCTGCGTCCCGCCTCCACGACCCGTCCGGCCTGCAGCACGACGAGATCGTCGCACAGCATGCGCACGACGTTGAGGTCATGGCTGACGAACAGCAGGCCGATCCCGTCCTCGCGGCGCAGGCGGTCGAGCAGCTGCAGGATCACCGCCTGGACCGACACGTCGAGCGCCGCCGTCGGCTCGTCCAGCACCAGCAGACGGGGGCGCGGCGCGACGGCGCGCGCGATGCCGACCCGCGCCTTCTGGCCTCCGGAAAGCTGGTGCGGGAAGCGCTGCAACAGATCCATCGGCAGACCGGCGCGCGCGGCCGCCTCACGGACGCGCGTCTGCAGCGCCGCCCCGTCGCGCAGGCCTTCGAGCCGGCGCAGCGGATAGGCGATGCTGTCGAACGCCGTATGCCGCGGGTTGAGGCTGTCGTTGGGATCCTGGAACACGATCTGGATGTCCCGGCGGCGCGGCGACTGATGGAATTCGCGCGCCGGTACGCGGGCGATCGATTCGCCGTCGAACACGATGTCGCCGTCGTCCGGATCGATCAGCCGGCAGATCAGGCGCGAGAGTGTGCTCTTGCCCGACCCCGATTCGCCGACCAGCCCCAGCGCGCCGCCCTGCGGGATCTTGAACGAGACATCGTCCACCGCGCGGGTCGGCCCGCCGAACGACTTCACCACATTCACGAGTTCGAGGAGCGGCGGCGTGCCCGGCCCGTGCTCGCGCGGCACCGTGACGACCGGCGCCGCGTCACGCGCCAGACCTGGTGGCGCCAGGTCGGCCAGGGTCGACCGCCGCGTCGGCGACGCCGCCACCAGCCGCCTGGTGTAGGGATGGGCGGGCGCCTCGAACAGCGCCACAGTCTCGCCCTGCTCGACCACGCGACCCGACTCCATCACCGCGATGCGATCGCACCAGCGCGCGGCCAGCCCGAGATCGTGGGTGATCAGGATCATGGCCATGCCGCGCTCCGCCTTGATGCGGGCCAGCAGCTCCATCACCGTCTGCTGCGTCGTGACATCGAGGCCCGTCGTCGGCTCGTCGGCGATCAGCAGGACGGGCTCGCACGCAATGGCCATGGCGATCATGACCCTCTGGCACATGCCACCCGACAGTTCGTGCGGATAGGCGCCGAGCCTTGCCTCGGGATCGCGGATCAGCACGGCGCGCAGCAGGTCGAGCGCCTGCGCCCGCGCATTGGCGCGCGACAGCCGGCCGTGCGCCGCCAGCACGTCGACGATCTGTTGCTCCACAGTGCGGATCGGATTCAGCGCCGCGCGCGGGTTCTGGAAGATCATCGACAGGGCCGAGCCGCGCAGCCGCCGCAGATCGGCGTGCCCGGCATGGGTGATGTCGCGGCCCTCGAAGAGCACGCGTCCGCCCGTGATCTTGCCCGCCCGGTCGAGCAGCCGCATGACGGCAAGCGAGGTCACGGACTTGCCCGAGCCGCTCTCGCCCACGACGCCCAGCGTCTCGCCCGCCGCCAGCGCGATATCGATCCCGTGCAGCGCGGTGACGGTGCCGTGGCGGGTCGAGAAGGCAACCTGCAGGTTCTCGACCTGCAGCAGCTGCGCGGTCATGTGCGCATCCGCGGGTCGAGAATGTCGCGCAGCCCGTCGCCCAGCAGGTTGAAGCACAGAACCGTCAGCATCAGGGCGAGGCCCGGCATCGCGACCAGCCACCACTTGCCGGTGGTGATGAAGCGCGCGCCTTCGGCGACCATGATTCCCCATTCCGGCGTCGGCGCCGTGACGCCCAGCCCGATGAAGGAGAGGCCGGCCGCGTTCAGGATCGCCCAGCCGAGGTTGAGCGAGATCTGCACCGCCATGGCCGGCAGGACGTTGGGCAGCAGGACGCGCAGCACGACCGAGAGATGGCTGTCGCCGCAGGCCCGCGCCGCCTCGACCCAGCCGGCGTTGCGCCGCACGTTCACCTCGGCGCGCGCGAAGCGGATGTAGAAAGGCAGGTTGATGACCGCAGTGGCGATAACGATGTTCTCGACGCGATTGCCGAGTGCTGCCACCAGGGCCATCGCCAGGACGAACAGGGGAAAGGCCATCAGCACGTCGACGAAGCGGCCGACCCAGCGGTCGAGCCGCCCGCCGCGATAGCCGCAGAAGCCGCCGATGACGGCGCCCGCGACGAACGACAGGCTGACGGCCGAGACCGCGATCATCAGGTCGATGCGCGCCGCCCAGATGATGCGGCTCAGGATGTCGCGGCCGAGCTGGTCGGTGCCGGCGAGGTGCGCCCACGAGGGCGGCTGCAGGGCCTGCGGCACGTTGGAGGCGACGGGATCGTAGGGCGCCAGGACGGGGGCGAGGATCGCGATCAGCACCAGCATCAGCGTTCCCGTCGCCGCCAGCGCCGTGACCGGGTTCGAGCGGAGCACATAGGCGATGTGGCGGCCGGTCGAGGAGGAATTGAGGGCGAGATCACTCATGCGACCGAGACCCGCGGGTCGGCGATGCCGTAGAGCACGTCGATCGTGACGTTCACCATCACGAAGATCATCGCCATCAGCAGCACGAAGGCCTGTACCGGCGCGTAGTCGGAAGCGAGGAGCGCATCGAGCGCATAGGAGGCGACGCCGGGCCAGGAGAAGACCTTCTCCACCAGAACGTTGGCCCCCAGCATGGTCGAGAACACGATGCCGGTGATGGTCAGCACCGGCAGCAGCGCGTTGCGCAGCGCATAGGCCACGATGATGCGCAGCCGCGACAGGCCCATCGCGTGGGCGGTGCGGATGAAGTCGCTGCCCAGCACCGCCAGCATCGAGGCCCGCGTCATGCGCGCGAGCGGCGCCAGCACGAACAGCGCCATGGTGCAGGCCGGCAGCAGGAGCTGCGAGAAGGCGGCCCACCACCCTTCCCAATCGCCCTTGAGCGCGAAGTCGATCAGGAAGAAGCCGGTGATGTCGGGCGGGGCCGAGGCGAAGATGTCGATTCGGCCGGTGGGATCGGGCGCCCAGCCCAGCAGGTAGTAGAAGGCATAGATCAGCAGAAGGCCCGAGACGAAGGTCGGCACGCAGACCCCCAGCGTGCACAGCATGCGCACGATATGGTCGATCGCCGTGCCCGGCCGCAGCGCGGCGGCCACGCCGAGCGGAATGGAGAACAGCAGCGCGATGAACAGCGCCGTGCAGGTGAGTTCGAGCGAGGCCGGCAGGCGGCGCGTCATGTCCACCACGACCGGTTGCCCGGTGGTCATCGAGCGGCCGAGATTGCCGGTAGCGACCTCTCCCAGATAGCGCACGAGCTGGACGGGGATGGGACGATCGAGGCCCATGCTCCGGCGCAGCTCCTCGATCTCCTCCTTGCCGGCCGAGGGGCCGGAGGAGAAGAATACCGCCGGGTCACCCGGCAGCACGCGCATCAGCACGAACGTGACCACCACCACGCCGAACAAGGCCGGGATCGACGCCAGCAGGCGTCGACCGACCCGGCGCAGGATCCCCGCCAGCATGGCGCTAGACCCGTTTGAGGTCGCGGAAGTCGGCCTGGCGGTAGAACTGGTAGGTGTAGCCGTCGACCGACTTGGCCATCACGGCGTCATGGTTGGGCTGCCACAGCATGATCAACGGCGTCTCGGCGTTGAACAGCTCGATCATCTGCTTGCAGCCTTCCTCGTACTTCGCCTTGTCGGTCTGATAGCGGGCGTCGAGCGTCAGATCCTCCATCTTCTTGCTCTTGAAGCTCGCGAAGTTCCAACGCTGGTCGCGCGTGAAGTAGAGATAGAAGAAGTAATAGGTGTAGGGCAGCCAGGCGGTCGCGCCATCGGTGAAGAGCGGCATCTTCTTCTCCGACTCAAGCGTGTTGAACTCGGCGTCGGGCTTCTTCTGGATCTCGACCTGGATGCCGATCTTGCCCAGCGACTCCTTGACCAGCGCCGCCATCGGCTCCGCGGTCGCCGTCTGGCCGGCGGTGAAGGCGAAGGTCGTGGAAAAGCCGTTGGGATGGCCGGCCTCGGCCAGCAGGGCCTTGGCTTTCGCCAGATCGGTCTTGTTGGGAATCGCCTGCGGGAAGCTCGCATCCGGCGGCACGGTGGCCCAGGTGCCGCCGTAGAGCTTGGTGCCGCGGCTGAAGATCGCCGCCTTGAACATGTCCTCGTAGGGCAGCGCCATGGCAACGGCCTGGCGCACCTTGAGATTGTCGAACGGCGCCATCTGCGTGTTCATCGAGATGTGCGTGAAGCCGTTGGTCTGCGGGATCGACACGACCTTGGACTTGGCGGACTTCTCGATGGTCGGCAGGTCGCTGGCCGCCAGGTCGATCGCGAGATCGGCATCGCCGCGCTCGATGAGATTGGCGCGGGTCGCCGGTTCCGGCACGGTCTGGATGATGATGCGCTTGAAGGATGGGAGCGCGCCACCGGCGCCGCCGACCCACTTTTCGTTACGGCGCAGCACGGTGCTCTCACCAGGCTTGTGGCTGTCGATGATATAGGCGCCGCTGGCCGCCGTGTTCGTCTTCATCCACTCCATCGCCCACGGATCGTCGGCGGTGGCGTGTTTCTTGGCCAGCTTGCTGTTGATCATGATGGCGTAACAGACGCACAGGTTCGCCAGGGCCAGCCGGTCGGGCTTGTCGAGCGTCACCGTCACCGTCTGCGGATCGACGATCTTGAACTGGCTTGCGTTGGTCAGCGAGCCGGTCGTGAACTGCGGCGCCGCGAGCGACTTCGCCGTGACGTGCCTGTCCAGCGACCACTTCACGTCCTCTGCCGTCACCGGCGTGCCGTCGTGCCAGGTCGCGTCCGGGCGCAGGGTGATGGTTATGACCTTGCTGTCGGGGCTGATGCTGTAGGATTTGGCCAGCTCGCCGCGGATCGTATCGGGATCGAATGCCCAATTGTCGCCCACCTTCTTGCGGCCGAAGCTGAACAGGCGGTCATAGACGTTCATGCTCAAGCCGAACGCCTCGCGCGTGGCGCCGGGCATCGTCGTGTCGAGCGTGTTGATGGTCGCGCCGGTCACGTATCTCAGGGTCTCGGCACGGGACTGTGCCGATGCCGGCCACGCGCCGCCCGCCATAAACGCTGCACCCGCCGCACCTTGCAGAAGAACTCGCCGCTTCATGTCGCCACCATTCGCCGGATGAAAGGACGCCGTCCGCCGTCTTCGTGTCACCACCGCCAACGCCCGAGACGCTGCGGCGACGACTGCACCCCCATGCACAAGCCCGTTGCTACGGGCCGCGAAACGCGAACAGTCTTTGCAAGATCGACGCAAAAGCCATGCCACGGATCCGATGCCCATTCGTCTCCTCCCCCGTAAGGCGGGGGAGAAGGAGGAGTTAGCGGTTCGCCCGGGTGACGGCGGCGTTCAGCAGGAGGTTGGCGCCGGGCACCGAGCGCGTCAGGTCGATGGCTTCATTGACGTTGTGGCTGATGCCGTCGAAGCAGGGCGTGAAGATCATCGCGGTGGGTGCCATCGTGGCCACCGCATAGGCATCGTGGCCGGCCTGGCTGCGCATCTCGCGATACGGCATGCCGAGCTCGTCGGCGGTCGACTTCAGCAACTCGATACATTCCGGCGCGAACAGCTCACTGCCCCAGCTCCAACCCTCGGCGACCTCGATCTCGACATTGGCCTTCTTCGCCGCGTCAGCAATCGCGGCATCGACCTCGGCGCGCATCGCCTTGAAGCGGCCGGCATCGATGTGGCGGAAGTCGATGGTGAGCTTGACCTGCTCGGCATAGGTGCCGGCGAGGTTCGGGAAGCTCTCGATGCGCGTCGTCGTCGTGCGGCCCTCGTCGGCGGCATAGGCGAGGCCGATGTCGTTGACGGCGGCGATGACGTAGCCCGCGCCGACCAGCGCATTGCGCCGCTGCGCCATCGGCGTGCCGCCGGCATGCCCGGTATCGCCGTTGATCGTGAGCCGCAGCGCCTGGGTCTTGTAGCCGCCGACCACGATACCGATGTCGCAGCCCTCGCGATCCAGCACCGGCGCCTGCTCGATGTGCAGCTCAAGATAGGAATCGAATTCGCGACCGACCGGCGCGGAGCCGGCATAGCCGATCTCGTCGAGCGCCTGCTCGACCGTGATACCGGCATCGTCGGTGGTGGCCAGCACGCTCTCGAGGGTTATCACCTTGGCGAAGGCCATCGATCCCATCATCGGCGGGTTGAAGCGCGCCCCCTCCTCGTTGGTCCAGCAGATGACTTCTATGCCACGCTTGGTCTGCAGGCCGCGATCGTTCAGCGTCCGCACGATTTCGAGGCCGCACAGCACGCCCAGGATGCCGTCGTAGCGGCCGCCGCAGATCTGGGTGTCGAGATGGCTGCCGATGGCGACCGGCGGCAGCGACGGGTCGGTGCCGGGGCGCCGCGCGAAGATGTTGCCGAGCCGGTCGATCTCGACGGTGCAGCCCGCCGCCTTCGCCCAGTCGACGAACAGGTCGCGCATCTGCTTGTCCTCGGCCGACAGCGCGAGGCGGCGCAGACCGACGTCGCGGAAGCGTCCGATCTCCGCCGACCGTTCGAGACTCTCCCACAGACGCTCGGGATTGACCTCCAGGACGTTTGCGACCATGCGGCGCTCCTTTTGCGTGCGGCTTTCTGAACGGGCGGTGGCATTCTAACCAAGAAGCGTGCCAGCCAGCGAAAGCGACGAGAGATCATGGACGACGATTACGACTACATCATCATCGGCGGCGGCTCGGCCGGCGCGACCCTCGCCGCGCGGCTGAGCGAGGATCCGGCGATCCGGGTGCTGCTGCTCGAAGCCGGCCGCGATTTCCGCACCGCCGAGACGCCGCACCATCTGCGCATTCCCAATCCGCTGCGCGCGATCGGCGACGACAATTACCGCTACCCCAAGCTGCTGGCGCGGCGCACCGAGCGCCAGGAACCCAAGCTGCTATGGCGCGGGCGGGCGATCGGCGGCAGCTCGACCATCAACGGCCAGATCGCCATCCGCGGCATCCCCGAGGATTTCGCCGACTGGGCGTCGATGGGGGCCACCGGCTGGGACTGGGAGGCCTGCCTGCCGTATTTCCGCAAGCTCGAAACCGACCTGGATTTCGGCGATGCGCCCTATCACGGCAAGGACGGCCCGCTGCCGGTCTATCGCGCACCAATCGATCAATGGGGCACCGTCGATCGCGCGCTGCGAGAAGCCGCGCTGGGCCTCGGTTATCCCTGGTGCGATGACCACAATGCGCCGACCGGCAGCGGCGTCGGACCCTACGCGATCAACAGCCGCGAGGGACTGCGCATCTCGACCAATGACGGCTATCTCGAGCCGGCGCGTGGCCGCGCGAACCTGACGATCGTCGGCGAGGCGGTCGTCGACACGCTGCAGTTCGAGGGCAACCGGCCGCACGTCAGCGGCGTCCGCGTGCAGGTCGGTGGCGAAGCGCGGCACGTCCGGGCACGGCGCGAGGTCATCCTGTCGGCCGGTGCGATCCATTCGCCGGCGATCCTGCAACGCTCCGGCATCGGCCCGCGCGACTGGCTGGGCGCCCTGGGGATCGAGGTCGTGGCCGACCGGCCGGTCGGCAAGCACCTGCTCGATCATCCAATCCTCGGCTTGATGCTCGAACTCCGCGACGATGCGCGGGTGAGCACCTTGATGCATCGCCACACCAACTGCTGCCTGCGCTATTCTTCTGAGCTGGCAGGCGCGGGCGTCAACGACATGATCATGATCGCCGGCAATCTGCGGCCGGAGGAGGATGGCGGCACGGCGCGCGCGCGCCTCGCCGTTTCCGCCTTCGAGGCCTTCAGCGAAGGCACGGTCCGCATCACCACGCGCGACGCAGGCATCGACCCGCAGGTCGACGAGCGCATGCTGTCGGACGAGAGCGATCTCGTACGCATGCGCGACGGCGTGCAGCGGATGCGCGACCTCTGCCGGCAGCCCGCCTTCAAGGCGATCTCGACGCGGGTCGAGTACGGCACAACGGGACGTTCGATCGAAGACCCGTTCGAGGCCGAGGCAATGGACGACTGGATGTTCGCCGAATGCTCCGACGCCCAGCATGCCAGCGGCACGTGCCGCATGGGCGCGGCGGACGATCCCCTCTCGGTCGTCGACTCGGAATGCCGCGTGATCGGCTGTTCGGGACTGCGCGTGATCGACGCGTCGATCATGCCGACGGTGGTGCGCGCCAACACGCATTTCACGACGGTCATGATCGCGGAGAAGATGGCGGACGCGCTGAAACGCTCTCGTCCGCGCAATGCCTAGCCGCGGAGGTCCTTGGCGCGCGCCTTGTTGATGGCATCGGCGCAGTTCTGGCCCTTGAGCGGCGCCCGGATCTTCCAGCACATCGTCTCGTCGTCCCGGACGATGCCGGAATTGCAGTAGTAGACGTCCTTCCTCTTCTGCAGCCAGAGGCCGCCCGGGACGGCGGCCTTGACCTCGTAGCCGTCGGCCAGCAGATCCGAGGTCGCGACGCCCAACCTTTCCTGATGCTGCGACGCGCAGGTCGCATCATCCGCCGAGAGGGAGGGTCGAAGAGAGGCCGCATACTGCGCCTCGGCGCGCGCCACGGCCGTATCGCCGAACAGGAACGCCTGCGCGAAGATGTAGGCCGCGATCACGAGGATTGCTGCGGCCACGCCCGTCACGACGAGCTTCTTGTTCATTGCCATGCTGTATTGTTGCACTCGAAAAGCAACCTTTCAATCGACGTTGGTCGGCATCAGGCCAGACTCTTGGAGGCGATCTCGAAGACGTCGCGCGACAGGCCGGGCGTCGCCATGATGCGCTGGAGCTCACGGGTCATCAGCGCCTGCCGGCCCTTATCGTAGCGCCGCCACGCTCCGAGAGGGCCGAGCAGCCGCGCCGCGATCTGCGGGTTGAGCTTGTCAGTCGCCAGAACCTGGTCGGCCAGAAAGCGATAGCCGCCGCCCGTAGCCTCGTGGAATTGCACCGGATTTCCCGACGCGAAGGCGCCGACCAGCGAATAGACGCGGTTGGGATTCCTGCGGTCGTAGGACGGGTGATCGACGAGGCGCTTGACGCGCTCCAGCGTCCCCTCGGTCGGCGTCCGCGCCTGGATCCCGAACCACTTGTCGAGTACCAGCGCTTCGTCCTTCCAGCGCTCGTAGAAGGAGGCCAGTGCCGCTTCGCCCTCGGCGCCACCCAGTTCCGCGAGCACACTCAGGCCCGCGACCTGCTCCGTCATGTTGCCCGCGCCCTCGAAATAGGCGACGGCGCGCCGCCGCGCCGCCTCGCCTTTGTCGGTCGAGAGATATTGGAGCGCCGTGCTGCGCAGACGCCGGCGCCCCACCTCGTCGGGCGTGAAGCGATACGGACCCGCAGCATGCGCCGCGTCGTACACGGAGGACCAGCGATCGCCGAGCCGCTCGGAAAGGACGGAGCGGACGCGCTGCTGCGCCGCCCACAGCCCGTCGATGTCGATCTCCGGCATCAGCTCACCGAGAAAGGCGAGGCCCGGCAGGGTCACGGCATCTGCGATGAAGGATCGATCGAGCCGCTGGTCGTCCAGCGTGCGTCGGATGGCATCGACATAGTGGTCCGGCACGACCAGTGGCTTGCCGGCCTTGCGCGCCTCGACCAGTTCGAGGATCAGCCGGGCGCCGAGCTGCTGGCCGGCTTCCCAGCGCGCGAACGGATCGCTGTCATGCGCCATCAGGAACGTCAGCTCGTCGTCGGAGCGCGGCGCCTCGAGCTTCACCGGCGCGGAGAAGCCGCGCAGCAGCGAGGCGACCGGCTTCTCCGGCACGTCCTCGAAAACGAACACGTCGCGTGCGTTGCGCACGTCGAGCACGCGCGTGGTGCCGCCGGCGGTCGCCTCGCCGGCGAGCCTGAGCGGCAGGTCGCGTCCGCCGCCGTCGAGCAGCCCGACGGACAGCGGAATGTGCATCGGCTGCTTTTCGGGCTGGCCGGGCGTGGGCCGCAGGCTCTGGCCGACCGTCAGCGTGTAGCGCTTTCCCGCGGCGTCATAACTGCCTTCGACCTTGACGTCCGGCGTGCCGGCCTGGGCGTACCAAAGGCGGAACTGGGCAAGGTCGACGCCCGACGCGTCTTCCATGGCGTTCGCGAAGTCGTCGCAGGTCACGGCCTGGCCGTCATGGCGCTGGAAATAGAGGTCGATGCCCTTGCGGTAGCGCTCCGGCCCCAGCAGCGTGTGCATCATCCGCACCACTTCGGCGCCCTTCTGGTACACGGTCGCGGTGTAGAAGTTGTTGATCTCGATATACGAATCCGGCCGCACCGGATGGGCCATCGGGCCGGCATCCTCGGGGAACTGGCCGGCGCGCAGGCGGCGGACATCGTCGATGCGCGCATCGGCGGCCGAGCCCATGTCGGCCGAGAACTGCTGGTCGCGGAAGACCGTCAACCCTTCCTTGAGCGAGAGCTGGAACCAGTCGCGGCAGGTGACGCGGTTGCCGGTCCAGTTGTGGAAGTATTCGTGGGCGATCACCGCTTCGATCGAGTGATAGTCGAGATCCGTCGCCGTCTCGGGATTGGCGAGGACGAGCTTGGAGTTGAAGACGTTCAGCCCCTTGTTCTCCATCGCGCCCATGTTGAAGTCGTCGATGGCGACGATCATGAACGTGTCGAGATCGTATTCGAGACCGTAGACGTCCTCGTCCCACTTCATCGACTTCTTGAGGGACTCCATCGCATGATCGCAGCGCCCGACGTCACCGGGACGGACATAGATGCGCAAGGTCACCTCGCGACCGGTGCGGGTCGTGAACCGGTCCTCGAGACAATCGAGGCGCCCCGCGACGAGGGCGAAGAGATAGGACGGCTTGGGAAACGGATCTTCCCACGTGGCGAAGTGCCGGCCATCGTCGAGCGCGCCGCTGTCGACCAGGTTGCCGTTGGACAGCAGCACCGGCACCAGCGTCCGGTCGGCCACGATGCGCGTCGTGTAGCGGGCCATCACGTCCGGACGGTCGAGGAAATAGGTGATGCGGCGGAAGCCCTCGGCCTCGCACTGAGTGCAGAAAAGGTCGCGCGATTTGTAAAGGCCGGTGAGTTCGGTATTGTCCTGCGGCCGCAGGCGCGTCGTGATCTCGAGCCTGAAGGCGTCGGGCACGCCGCGGACCGCCAGCGTCTCCGGTGTGACTTCATGAACAGCGGGCTCGCCGTCGAGCCGGACGGACACGAGCTGCATTTTCTTGCCGTCGAGTATCAAGTCGGCAGGCCTGGTCGCCGCCACGGGGTTGCGCCGCACGTCCAGCCGCGCGGCGACCGTGGTCGTCTCCCGTCCCAGCTCGACATCGAGATCGACCGTGTCGATCAGGAACGGCGGCGGAGCGTAGTCGTCCCGGTGAATCGCCCGCGGCGTGGCGGTCATGTCCTTGCTGATGTCCATGGTTCCTCAATACGACAGCCGCGGCCCCCACGGAAATCGGGCTTGCCCCCGGTGACGGTTCGCCGCAATCCTCATGCGGTCGAAGCGCGGCCCGACCGGACCGCGCGACTGTGGCGCGGGTTCGTGCCGCAAACCCGCCACATGACCGCTTTAGGGCTTCAAGAGGCTTCTCGGGTGCGGATGACGATTGGAACTCTGGCAGCAAGGACGCTCGGCGCGGGATTGGGGTTGCTGCTCCTGTCCGGATGCGAGGCGATGCGTGCGGATTTCGAGCGTCTCACGTCGCCCACGCCCTCTGCATCGGCGAGCGCCCGCAAGCCCACGCCGGCCGTCAAGCCGGCAGCCGCGCGTGTCGCGCCGAAACCTGCTGCCGCTCCCGCCGCGGCCGCTGCCTCGCCCGCGGCTGCCGCTGCGGACGTTCCGCCGCCGGTGCTCACGGGCTATCGCGAGTCCCAACTGCGGGCGATGCTCGGGCCGCCGACCAGCGAGGAGTCACATCCGCCCGGCAAGCAGTGGCGCTATCGCAACGGCAAGTGCACGCTCGACATCCAGCTCTACCCGGATGTCGAGACCAAACAGTACGGAACCCTCGCGTACAAGGTGAAGAGCGATGACGACACAGACGAAGGACGACGGTTCTGCCTGGCCCAGCTCCAATCCCGGATTCAAGCCGGACGCTGAGATCGAAACGGGCCGCCGGGTCCGCATCGCCTTCGTGGAGGACGATGACGACTTCCGCGAGGCCGCGAGCCTCGAATTGGGCGACCATGGATTCGACGTCGCGGCTTTCGCCGACGGGACCGGCCTCGTCGAATTCCTGGAGACGGCCGACGACATCGAGATCGTCGTACTCGACTGGGGCCTGCCGCGCATCTCCGGCATCGACCTCCTGCCGCGGCTGAAGCGTGCCGGCATCAACCTGCCGGTCGTGTTCCTGACCGGCCACAGCGAGCCCAACTACGAGCAGCTTGCGCTGGATCGCGGCGCCATCGACTTCGTCGACAAGTCGCGCGGCGTGCCGATCCTCGCGCGCCGCCTGCGCCTGATCGCCGACCGCGCCGGCAAGCCGATGGCGGCCGATGGCGAAGGCAACTTCCATTGCGGCCGCCTGCTGCTGAAGCCGGCGGTCAGCCGCGCCTACTGGGACGAAGCCGACCTCAATCTGACGGTGACGGAATTCAAGATCGTCCACACGCTTGCGGCCAATGTCGGCAGTTACGTGAGCTACCGCGCCGTCTACGACTGCATGCACTATGTGGGCTTCATCGCCGGCAGCGGCGAGAACGGCTACCGGACCAACGTGCGGTCCTGCATCAAGCGCATCCGCAACAAGTTCCGCGCGATCGATCCCGAGTTCGGCGAGATCCAGAACTACCAGTCGTTCGGCTACCGCTGGGGCAAGGACTAGCCTTCCGGTGCTGCGCCGCCTCACCGCTTCGCTGACGCTGAAGCTGGTGGTGCTGATCGGCCTGTTCGTGGCACTGCCCATCGTGCTCTACGGCCAGTTCGAGAGCGCCGACAGCCAGATGCGGGCCCTGGTGACGCGTGCCATCCAGGATCGCAGCGCGCTGATCGCCGAGGCGCTGGCGCCCGTGCTGCGCGACACCGATCCGGCGGCGCCCATGAACATGAACCGCGAACTCGAGAAGTATGCGAGCAGCGGGACCGTTCTGAAGCTGATGTACCAGCCGCCGGCGGCGCGTTCGGCGAGCCGCTTCTTTCTCGTGGGCTCGGCGCCGCCGCTGGCGCCCGAGGCGGTGAGCGCGGAGCTCGAGGAACTCAGCCAGCGCGGGCTCCTCCAACGCCTGTCCGAGGCCTGCACGTGGAACGCCGCCGACGAGATGCGCTACCGCCGCGCCGACGGCACGGTCGAGCTGCTGACCTCGATCATCCCGATCCGCGCCCGCGGCAACTGCTGGATCCTGACGACGACGCATGTCGCGTCGGACTTCCTCAACACGTCGATCGGCCGTCCCTACTGGGAAACGCGCGAGGTCCGCATCGCCGCCGCGATCTATCTCGTGGGGGCGATGCTCGCCGTGCTGGTGGCGCTTGGTATGCGCCTCAGCCTGCGCCGCTTCCGCAACGTCGCCGACGAGATCGCGCTGGGCCGCGCCGTCGATGCGACCTTCGTCGAGCGCAACACCGTGCCCGAACTCGCGGGCGTGGCGCGCGACTTCGACCGGCTGGTGCACGAGCTGCGTCGGGTGTCGCGGGAGATCCGCCAATCAGCCGAGGACAATGCGCATGCGTTCAAGACGCCGCTCGCCGCCGTGCAATCGGCGCTGCGCCCGGTACGCCGCGCGGTGCCCGAGGACGACTCGCGCGCCCGGCGGGCGCTCGAGATCGTGGACTCCTCGCTGGCGCGCCTGCTCGGCCTCGTGAATGCCGCGCAGCGCCACGACATGGGAACGGCCGACATCATCGACGCGCCGCGCATGCCGACCGAACTTGCCCCCCTCGTCGAGGAGGCGGCGCGGCAAGTCCAGGAGATCCTCGCAGCGCGCGAGATCGGCCTGGTCCTGAAGCTCGAGCGCGGAATCGCGGTTCGCACCGCGGCAGGCATGCTGGAAGCCGCGCTGCAGGCCGTGCTCGAGAACGCCATCAGCTTCTCGCCCGGCGGGACGGCGGTGACTGTTTCGCTGCACGCGTCGACAGATACGGTCGAGCTGCGCGTCGAAGACGAAGGTCCCGGCATCGACCCCGAGAAGATTGAACGTCTGTTCGAACGCTACTTCTCATCGCGTCCCGACGATGGCATAGGCAGCGATCGCAGCGTCAAGCATTCGGGACTGGGTCTCTGGATCGTGCGCCGCAACGTCGAGGCATTGGGAGGCCAGGTGAAGGTCGCCAACCGTCCAAGCCACGGCTTCTCGGTCACGATGGTGCTGCCTCGGTTCGTCATCCACTAGCCGGCTTTCGAAAGGTCAGGAGATCATGAGCGCCGTCACCGCAGCCAAGAGAGTGAGCACGCCGCAGATCCGCGCCCGCAAGGGCGGCGAGCCGATCGTCTGCCTCACCGCCTACACCACGCAGATGGCGCGATGGCTCGATCCGCATGTCGACCTGCTGCTGGTCGGCGATTCGCTGGGCATGGTGCTCTACGGCTTCGACAGCACGCTGCCCGTGACGTTGGACATGATGATCGCCCACGGCTCGGCCGTGATGCGCGGCTCGAGCCACGCCTGCGTGATCGTCGACCTGCCCTTCGGCAGCTACCAGGCGAGCCCGGAGCAGGCCTTCCACAGCGCCGCACGCATCATGTCCGAGACCGGGGCGAGCGGCGTGAAGCTGGAGGGCGGCGAGGTCATGGCCGAGACCGTGCGCTACCTCGTGCAGCGCGGCATTCCGGTCTGCGCCCATGTCGGGCTGATGCCGCAGGCGGTGAACGTGGCCGGCGGCTTCAAGGCCACCGGCCGTTCCGAGGAGGAAGCGCAGCAGGTGACCCGCGACGCCGAGGCGATGGCCGAGGCCGGCGCCTTCGCGATCGTGCTGGAAGGCACGCTGGAGCCGGTGGCGGCCGCCATCACGAGGTCGTTGCCGATTCCGACCATCGGGATCGGCGCCTCGCCGGCCTGCGACGGCCAGATCCTGGTGTCCGAAGACGTGTTCGGCCTGTTCAGCGATTTCACCCCGCGGTTCGTGAAGCGCTATGCAGATCTCGGCGGCAAGATAGCCGAGGCGGCTGCCGCCTATGCGACCGATGTGCGGAGCCGGGGTTTTCCCGCGATGGAGCATTGCTTCCTGCCCAAATCCGGTGGTCAATCCCGATCCTAGGGAGGAATCGACCGGATGGAGAGTTTCGACTACGTGATCGTGGGGGCCGGTTCGGCTGGCAGCGTGCTGGCCAACCGGTTGAGCGAGGACCCCAACGTCACGGTCTGCGTGCTCGAAGCCGGCCCGCGCGACTGGCATCCCTTCATCCACATCCCGGCCGGCTTCATGTACACGCTGGTCGATCCCAAGGTGAACTGGCTCTACAAGGCCGAGCCCAGCGAATGGACCGGCGGCCGTGCCATCGCCGCGCCGCGCGGCAAGACCCTGGGCGGCTCGAGCTCGATCAACGGCCACATCTACAATCGCGGCCAGCGCCTCGACTTCGACGGCTGGGCCCAGCGCGGCAATCGCGGCTGGGGCTACTCCGACGTGCTTCCCTATTTCCGTCGCAGCGAGCACCGCATGGCGAGCGATGCCGATGCCACGTTCCGCGGCAGTGACGGCAACCTGCCGATCACCGACCTCGAATGGCGCGACCCCTTGTGCGAAGCCTTCATCGAAGGCGCCGTGGAACAGGGCATCCCGCGTAATCCCGACTACAACGGCACGAAACAGGCGGGCGTGAGCTACGTCCAGCGCATCATCAAGAACGGCCGCAGGGTCAGCGCCGCCCGCGGCTATCTGCATCCCGCGATGTCGCGGCCCAACCTGACGGTGCGAACCCATGCGCAGGCGACGTCGATCGTCCTCGAGGGCAAGCGCGCGGTCGGCGTCCGCTATCGCAAGGGCGGCCGCACCGGCACGCCGATGGAGGTGCGCGCCACCCGGGAGGTGATCCTGAGCGGCGGCACCGTGAACTCGCCGCAGCTCCTGCAGCTTTCGGGCATCGGCCCCGGCCCCTTGCTCAAGTCGCTCGGCATCGAGGTGAAGCACGAGCTGGCGGGCGTGGGCGAGAATCTGCGCGACCACTACGCGCCGCGCTTCGTCGCGCGTGTGAAGAACGCCACCAGCATCAACGAGCGCTCCAAGGGACTGCGCCTGGCCGGCGAGGTCCTGAAATACGTCACGACGCGCAAGGGTCTCCTGACGCTCAATCCGACGCTGATCTACGTCTTCTGGAAGTCCGACGAGAGCATCGAGAACTACGACCTGCAGCTCACCTTCACGCCCGCCAGCTACAAGGAGGGGGTGCAGTCGACACTCGACGATTTCCCCGGCATGACCATTGCCTCGTGGCAGCAGCGGCCCGATTCGATCGGCTATGTCCGCGCCCGCTCGGCCGATCCGTTCGAGCATCCGATCATCCAGCCGAACTACCTGGGCGCCGAGAGCGACCGTCGTGTGCTGCTGGCCGGCATGAAGCTGGCGCGCCGGCTGCTGGGCTCCAAGGCGCTCAGCAAATACTACGACCGTGAGGAATTCCCCGGCGCCGCGAAACAGTCGGATGCCGACCTGATGCAGGCCGCCAAGGAACGCGGCACGACCACGTTCCATCTGATGGGCTCCTGCCGCATGGCGCCGGACACCGACCCGACCGCCGTCGTCGACGACCAGCTCCGCGTGCGCGGCATCGAGGGGCTGCGCGTGGTCGATGCGTCGGTCATGCCGACCATGCCGTCCGCAAATCTCAACGCCTCGGTCCTGATGATCGCCGAGAAGGCAGCCGACATGATCCGCGGCAAGCCCGCACTCGACGCCGTGATGCTGAAGGACTGATGGCCGACGAGGCCGCCATCGAGGCCCTCGCGGCGCTGGTGCCGGCCACCCTGCGGGCGCTGCACGCGATCGAATTCGCGAGCCGGCACCTCTCTCCGCAGACGCTCCCGCAGATCGTCGAGACCCTCGCCGGCCGCAACGACGATCTCGCGCCCGCGCTCGCCGCTTCGCGCGCGCTCGACTGGCCGGGGCGGCTGGCGCCGGTGCGCGATCATCTCGAACGCGCGGCGGCGTTCGCCGAGGAAACGATCCAGGGTCTGCGGGCCGCTCCCGAGGCGCCGCAGCCGATCGTGGCCGCCTATCGCAGCCTGCGCGGTTATCCCCGGGCCTGCGAGGCACTCTATCCGCTGTCGCCGTTCCTTCGACCTGTCGGCCACTTCTTCCTCGAACAGCCGGCGCGCAGTGACGCGGATCTGCAGGCGCGTCTGGCCGCCGCCGACCCGACGCGGGAGGGCGTCGGCTTCATGCATATCGGGGGGCCGTCCGGCACGCGCGGCGCCTTCTCGCTCTACGTGCCCGAGTATTACGACCCGGCCAGGAGCTGGCCGCTGGTCGTGGCGCTGCACGGCGGCAGCGGCAATGGCGGCGCCTTCCTGTGGAGCTGGGTGCGCGAGGCCCGGACGCGCGGCTTCATCGTGCTGGCGCCCACGGCTTCGGGCAGCACCTGGTCGCTGATGGAACCGGAGATCGACGGGCCGCTGATCGACCGTATGGCGTCCGGCGTCGCCAATGACTGGAACGTGGATTCCTCGCATCAGCTCCTGACCGGCATGAGCGACGGCGGCACCTTCACCTATGTGATCGGCCTCGACGCCGCGTGCCGCTTCACCCACCTCGCGCCGGTCGCCGCGAGCTTCCATCCGATGCTGATGACCGCCGCCGATCCCGATCGCGTCCGCGGCCTGCCCGTCCACATCGTGCATGGAACCCAGGACTGGATGTTTCCGCCGGAGATGGCCCAGGGTGCCGAGCGGGCCCTGAGGCAGGCCGGCGCCGACGTCACCTATCGCGAGGTCGCCGACCTGTCGCACACCTATCCGCGCGACGAGAATGCGCGGATCCTCGACTGGTTCCTGCCGACGCCGCGTTAGGAACGGGGTCCCTCGTCGATGCCGACAGGGGCAGGCACGCCGGCCTCGACCCGCGGTGGCACAGCCTGGCCGGAAAGCCGCAGGGTGCGCTCCAGCAGCAGCTCGTAGAGCGGCCGGCCGCCCAATGCCTGCGATACGGCGTTGGCCGTCACGCAGGTCACGATCAGGGGCAGGATGAGCGCATAGCCGCCGGTCAACTCAGCCGCCAGCACGACGCCGACCAGCGGCGCGCGAATGGAGGCGGAAAACAAACCGCCCATCGCGGCGATGGCGAACGCGGCGCCCGCCAGCGGCGGCAGCGGTACGGCCGTCTGGAGCAGCCATGCAGCGACCAGGCCCACCGTGGTGGCAAGGGTCAACAGTGGCGCGAAGATGCCGCCGGGGACACCGACGGGATAGCTCACCATGACGCCGACGAAGCGCAACAGGCACAGCAGCAAAAGCGTCGTGATCGGCAGGTTCGCGGAGACGAGGCCCGGGATCAGCAGCTCGCCGCCGCCCACCGCCTGTGGCAGCACCAGCGCCAGCGCGCCGATTGCGGCGCCGACCATAAGGGCCGGCACGAACGGCACCTTTCGGAACGTGTCTGCCACCCAGTCGAGCAGGAACAGCAGCGTGCGATTGAAGACGATGCCCAGCCCGCCCAGCAACACGCCCAGCACCAGGAAGGCCGGCAGCAGCGACAGCGGCATCTCCGCATTGTCGAGCTTGAGCTGTGGCGCGGTGCCGCCCACCAGCTCCATGCCGATGGCGCTGGCCGTCGAGGCGATGATGACGGCGGTGTAGGAGCGCAAGGTGTAGCGGAACTGCTTGCGTGTCTCCTCGATGACGAAAAGGATCGCCGCCAGCGGTGCGTTGAAGGCAGCCGCCAGGCCGGCTGCGGCGCCGGCCGCCAGCAGACCGCGCAACTCCGCTTCGCTGAGCTTGAAGCGCTCGGAAATGGCCTGCGCGATCGAGGCACCCATATGAATGGTTGGCCCCTCGCGTCCCGCCACGAGGCCCGACGACAAAGCGAGCACGCCGCCAACGAACTTCACGGGCAGGATGCGGCGCCAGCGCACTTCGCGTAGCCCCTCCATGGCGCCCTCGATTTCCTGCACGCCGCTGCCCGCCGCTTCGGGCGCAACGGAGCGCGTGAGGAAGAAGGCCGCCACCAGTGCGATGGCAGCCGTCGCGGCCGCTGCGGCTATGGTGAGGGGCCCGTCTCCGAGGTACGCCACCAGCCACGACGGCCACCGCACCAGCGTATCGACGACAAGATGAAAGGCGGCGCCCAGTACACCGGTAGCCAGCCCGCAAAGAGCCGCGAGCAAATAAAGCGAAGCATCGGGGATCGATTGCTCCGCCGGCCGATCCCCTGAACTCACGCCTGCCCTCCCTTGATGCGGCGCAATAATGCCCGCCGAGGGAGGCGTGTCAAAGAGTCAGCGCGTCAGGACGATGTCGCCGAGGTCGCTGCGCACTTCCCAGTGATGCCGTTCCAATTCGGGATCGATGTGCTCCTCGGCCGGGAAGCCGAGGCAGAGATAAGCGACGAGGTTCCAGCCGACGGGCACATCGAGCGCGCGCGTCACCTTCTTCGGATCGAGGATCGAAACCCAGCCCATGCCGATCCCGTCGGCGCGTGCGGCGAGCCACAGGGTCTGGATCGCGGCGACCACCGAGTAGTGCAGCGTCTCCGGCATGGTCTGCTGGCCCAACCCGCTGCCGGTATGGGTGCCGTCGTCGGAGAAGACCGCCAGGTGGACCGGCGCCTCCTTGAGGCCCGCCAGCTTCAGGCCGGCATAGATCGCATGCTTCTCGCCGGAGTAGCCGGCAAGCGCCTCCTCATTGGCCTGCGTGAAGCTTTCGACCACGGCGCGGCGGCGCTCCGGCGATTCGACATGCACGAACCGCCAGGGCTGGCTGAGGCCGACCGACGGCGCATGGCTCGCCACTTCCAGCAGCGCGTCGATACGCTCGCGGGGGATCGGATCGGTGCGGAACCGCCGCACGTCGCGCCGCCACAGGACCAGTTCGCGAAACTCGGCCCGGAAGGCCGCGTCGAATTGCGGATGCGTCGCCATCAACTCCACCGATCGATTGGATGAACGCACGAGCGATGCGTCGCCCGTCGACAGGAGGCAAGAGGAATAAAACTCGCGACCGGACGCGCCGGTTCCCGTGCTCTGTTCTATCGTCCTTCTCCGATGGCGATGGCGCAGGTCGCGTGTTCGGTCGCCACGCGGGTCCCCAGCAATCGGCCTTCGCGGCCCGCCGCCACGAGGGCCGACGCTTCCGCGATCGACGGCAACCCCTTTGCTGCGAGAACCAGCTTGGAGGCCGTGAGCACGCGCCCCGCGACGCGGTCGAGATCGTCCACCGTGCAGGCGACAAATCTCACCGACAGCCGCCGCGCGACTTCTACGAAGGCCTGTTCGGTCGCTTTTTCCGATTCCGTGGCCAGCGCGTCCAGTCGTTCGACGGGCAAGTCGAACAGGCCGAGCGCCATGCGCACGATCCGCTCGATCTCGTCCGCCGATGCCTCGCGCCGATAGCCCACGCCGGCGACGATCATCGCCGGCTCACGCAGAGGCTGCGCATGCCGTTACGCGACGGCCATCGAGGGCGAAAGAGCATCACCATTCCGGAGCCTCTCCGACACGCGCCTTGGGGCGCGCGTTCATTTCAGTTAGGGTCCGGTCTTGCCGTGCGTCAACGCGATTCATGCAGCAGGGACGCGCGATCACGGCCCGTCCCTTCTGACTCGATCGGAGACTCCATGCCGGCGCGCGCGCTCATGATCCAGGGCACAGGCTCCGATGTCGGCAAGTCGCTGCTGGTCGCGGGGCTCGCCCGCGTCTTCACGCGGCGCGGCCTGAGGGTCAGGCCGTTCAAGCCGCAGAACATGTCGAACAATGCCGCGGTGACGGCCGACGGCGGCGAGATCGGCCGCGCCCAGGCCCTGCAGGCGCGGGCGGCGCGCGCACCCGTCACCGTCCACATGAACCCGGTCCTGCTGAAGCCCCAGAGCGACATCGGCGCCCAGCTCGTGGTGCAGGGGCGCGTCGTGGGCAACACCTGGGCGCGCGACTATCAGAGCATCAAGGCGGGTCTGCTCGCTTCCGTGCTCGACAGCTTCGGCCGTCTCGCCGCCGAAGCCGATCTCGTGCTGATCGAAGGCGCCGGGTCCGCGTCCGAGGTCAATCTGCGCGCCGACGACATCGCCAACATGGGCTTCGCGCGCGCCGCGGACGTGCCGGTCGTGCTGGTGGGCGACATCGACCGCGGTGGCGTCATCGCCAGCCTGGTCGGGACCCAGGCGGTGATCGATCCCGAAGACGCGGCGATGATCGTGGGCTTCCTCGTCAACCGCTTCCGCGGCGATCCGAGCCTGTTTGCCGACGGCATGACGCTGATCGCGGAGCGGACCGGCTGGCCTTCGCTCGGCCTCGTTCCCTACTTCGCCGACGCCATCAGGCTGCCGGCCGAGGATGCGCTCAGCCTGCCCGGGCACAGCGCACCGGGCGGCGCCGTCAAGATCGTCGTCCTGGCCTATCCGCACCTCGCCAACTTCGACGACGTCGATCCGCTGCGTCTGGAGCCGGACGTCGATGTCGTGTTCGTCCGGCCCGGCGAGCCGATCCCGGGCGATGCGCGGCTCGTCATCCTGCCCGGTTCCAAGGCCACCATTGCCGATCTCGACACCCTGCGCGCGGCCGGCTGGGACATCGACCTCAAGGCACATCTGCGCCGCGGCGGCCACGTACTGGGCCTCTGCGGCGGCTATCAGATGCTGGGACGGCGCGTTTCCGATCCCGAGGGAATCGAAGGACCGCCCGGCAGCGTCGAGGGGCTCTGCCTGCTCGACGCGGAGACCGTGCTGGGCGGCGACAAGGTGCTGGTCGAGGTGACCGGCAAGACCGTGGCGGAGGGCGTCCCGTTCAAGGGCTACGAAATGCATGTCGGCCGCACGACCATGACGGCGCGTCCGCTGCTCGACCTCGATCACGGCGGCAGCGATGGCGCGATCGACGCGACCGGCCGGATCGCCGGCTGCTACATCCACGGTCTGCTGGCCGACGATCGCCAACGCCGTCACTGGCTGCAGCGGATCGGCGCTGCAAGCTCCGGACTGGACTACGAGGCCGGCATCGAGGACACGCTCGACCGGCTGGCCGATCATCTCGAAGAACATGTCGACTGTACGCGGCTTCTCGACCTCGCGCGCGTGCCACGATTCGATGCTACGAGGTGAGCAAGCTCTCTACGAGGAAGCCATGACCGAACCATCGCGCAGGTCCTTCATCGCCGGCAGCGCCGCGCTCGCTGCTACGGCCGCTTGCGATACGCCCGCCCAGGCGCAGACGGCCCGCATCACCGGCGGCACCGAATCGGCGTTCCCGTCCGCCGAGGCGCCGGGTTCGAACGACGGCGGCTACAACATCCTCTTCATCCTGACGGATCAGGAGCATTACATGGGCCCGGGCTGGCCCATACCGCTGCCGGGGCACGAGCGGCTGCGCGCGACGGGCACCTATTTCGAGAATCACCAGATCGCGGCCGACATGTGCTCGGCCTCGCGCGCGGTGATCTATACCGGCCTGCACATGCCGCATAACGGCATCTTCGACAATGCCGGCGTGCCCTATATGAAGAGCCTGGATCCGTCACTGCCGACCATCGGCAAGATCCTGCGCAAGATGGGCTACTACACCGCCTACAAGGGCAAGTGGCACCTGAACGGCGCAATGGCGATGGAGAACCACGCCGACGACATCAAGACGCTGTTCGAGACCATGATGGATCGCGACTACGGCTTCTACGACTATACCGGCGTCGGCGATTTCATCGAAGGCGCGCAGGGCGGCTATCAGTACGACCAGATCACGGCGGCGCAGGCCATCCAGTGGCTGAAGGCCAAGGGCCGGCCGATGACGGACCGGAAGCAGCCCTGGTATCTCGCGGTCAATCTCGTGAACCCGCACGACGTCATGTGGGTGAACACCGACAGACGCGGCGAGAAGCCGGTGCAGGCGGTCGAGGCCAAGCTCAAGATCGATTATCCGCCGGACGATTCCTTCTATCGGCGGGAATGGAACGAGATCCCGCTGCAGAAGACCTGGCAGCAGTCGCTCGACACGCCCGACCGCGTGCCGGCGCACCGCATCTACAAGGGCGCCAATGCCATCCTGACCGGGCTGATCCCGCAGGAGGAATGGCGCATGCGGCTGCGGCAGAACTACTACTTCAACGCCATCCGCGACGCCGACCAGCAGATCGTGCAGGTGCTGGAGCAGCTCGACAGGTTGGGCCTCACGGACAAGACCATCGTGATCTTCACGTCGGATCACGGCGAGCTGCTCGCCAGCCATGGCGGCCTGCAGGGCAAGGGCACGACCACCTACCGCCAGCAGAACCACGTGCCAATGCTGGTGGTCCATCCGGAGATCAAGGGCGGCCAGCGCTGCCTGGAGCTCACCTCGCATCTTGACTTCGTGCCGACGATCGTCGCGTTGACGGCGAAGTCGACGGCGCCGGTGGCCGATACGATGAAGCGGATGAAGGGACAGGATTTCTCGCCCCTGTTGCACCAGCCGATGGATCCCGGCTTCACCCAGAGACGCGGCGGCACGCTGTTCTGCTACAGCCAGCTCATGGTTCACGACGCCAATTTCACGCGGACCCTCTACGAGACCCTGCAGGACAAATCGATCGCGCGATCCGACCAGTTCAAGAAGATCGAATCGTTTCCGGTCGACTGGAAGCTGCGCGTCTGCATCCGCTCCATCGTCGACGAGCGCTACAAGTTCAGCCGCTACTTCTCGTTCCACGGCTTCAACACGCCGGCGACACTCGAGGAGCTGCGAGCCAAGAACGATCTCGAACTCTACGACCTCGTGAACGATCCCGACGAGATCGTGAACCTGGCCCACGACTTCGAGCGCCATCGCGAGCTGATCGCGACGATGAACGCCAAGCTCAACGCGCTGATCGCCCGCGAGATCGGCACCGACGACGGCCGCTTCATGCATCTCGACCGGTGGATCGACTGGAAGGATGCGCGGCCGGCCGCGATCAATCTCTGATGAATGCGTGATCGTTCTTTCTTCGGCGCTCCCGGACATCGCCAAGCGATGTCCTGACGCTCCGGGGGCCGAGCTTCGCTCGGCCTACGTCCCGCAGAAGGTTCTGTAGACACCCTGATCGGCCGGCGCCGGCTCGGCGTAGGCGGCGAATTCCGGCCTCTCCTCGAAGGGCTTTGCCAGCACCGCCAGCAGCTCCTCGAACGGACCGTAATCCTCACGCTCCGCCGCCGCGGCCAATGCCAGCTCGACCCGGTGATTGCGCGGAATGTAAAGCGGGTTTGCAGCGTGCATCGCCGCGCGACGGCTGGCGCCGTCCTGCGGCTCGCGGGCCAGGCGTTCGCGCCAGCGCGGCAGCCAGACGTCGAACGAGTCGGGCTTGTTCGCAAACAGACGGCGCACTTCGGCATCGGCCGCGGGATCGGCGGCGGCGTCGCCGAGACGGCGGAAGGTCAGGGTGAAATCGGCCAGACCGTCGGTCATGGCGTTGAGCAGGTCCTGGGCCAGCGCCGAGTCGCCCGCTTCTTCGGTGAACAGGCCGAGCTTGCGCCGCAAGCCGCCGGTCAAGGCACCGACATAGCGATCACGGAAGGTCCCCAGCGCTTCGTTGGCAATGGCCAGCGCCTTGTCGCTGTCGTCCGCCAGCAAGGGCAGCAGGGTCTCGCCGAACCGCGCCAGGTTCCAGTGCGCGATACCCGGCTGATGCGCATAGGCATAACGGCCCTGCTGATCGATCGAGCTGAACACCGTCTCGGGATTGTAGGCGTCCATGAAGGCGCAGGGACCGTAGTCGATGGTTTCCCCGGCGATCGAGCAATTGTCGGTGTTCATCACGCCGTGGATGAAGCCGACCAGCAGCCACTGCGCCACCAGCGATGCCTGCCGGGCGATCACCGCCTCGAACAGGGCCCGATAAGGCTCGGCCGCCTCGCGGGCTTCCGGGTAGTGGCGCGCGATGACATGCTCGGCGAGCAGGCGCAGCGCCTCGGTGTCGCGGCGCGCGGCGAAGAACTGGAAGGTGCCGACGCGCACGTGGCTCGAGGCGACGCGGGTCAGCACGGCGCCGGGCAGCTCGCCGTCGCGCCAGATCGGCTCGCCGGTGGTAACGGCGGCCAGCGAGCGGGTCGTGGGGACGCCGAGCGCGGCCATGGCCTCGCTCACGATGTACTCGCGCAGCACCGGCCCGACCGCGGCGCGGCCATCGCCGTTGCGCGAGAACGGCGTCGGACCCGAGCCCTTGAGCTGAATGTCGCGGCGCCGGCCGTCGCGATCGACGACCTCACCCAGCAGGATGGCGCGCCCGTCGCCGAGCTGCGGCACGAAGTTGCCGAACTGGTGGCCGGCATAGGCGAGCGCGATCGGCTCGGAACCCGGCGCGACACGGTTGCCCGCCAGCATCTCGACGCCCTCGGCCGAGGCGAGCGCCTGCGGATCGAGGCCGAGCCGCAGCGCGAGCGCCTCGTTCAGCTTCACGAGACGCGGTGCTGCGACCGGCGTCGGCGCCAGCCGGGCATAGAACCGCTCCGGCAGCTTGGCGTAGCTGTTGTCGAACGGCAGTCCCGGCAAGGCGTCCATTGTCCTACTCGTCGTAGCGTGCGGTGGTGATGCCGCTCATGCGGTCGTAGTGGAGCGAGATGTTCTGCAGGGTGCAGAGGTTGAGATACCCCCATACGGCGGGCTGACCACCATCCGCGAACGTGACCTTCAGGTCGCCCATGCACCAGTCGGTCGGCGCCCGGTAGGACACTTCGCGGGCCTCGCCCGGGCGGATGACCGGCGGGCGCAGGAAGTTCGGCCCCCACATGTTGAGCTGGGTTGGCGAAACCGAGAGCTGGGCGATCGGATAGGCCATCGAATTCTTCAGCCGGAAGGTGGTTTCCTGGGCCGACGCCTGCCCGGCAAAAAGGACCAGGACGGCGGCGACCAGACAGTGCAACTTTGACAAAACAACCTCACAGCGATCGATGGGTTGCGGGTGACTCTGTCGCAGATCGCCGAAGCGCGCTAGAGGGGGATGCATGACGCTGCTGATCAGCCATCCATCGTTCCTGGAGCACGATACCGGCGACTATCATCCGGAGCGCCCCGACCGGCTGCGCGCGGTGACGGCGGCGCTGGCCGACGAGGAATTCGCGAGCCTCACCCGCCTGGTGGCGCCGGCGGCCACGATCGAGCAGCTGACGCGGGTCCATCCGCTATCCTATGTCGACGCCATCCTGGGCATCCGCCCGCCGCCCGGCGAGCTGGTCCATGTCGATGCCGACACCGTGATGAGCGCCGGCAGCGCCAATGCCGCACGCCACGCCGCCGGGGCCGTCGTGGCCGCCGTCGATGGCGTGCTGGCCGGACGGGCGCGCACCGCCTTCGCGGCCGTGCGGCCGCCCGGCCATCACGCCACGCCGGATGTGCCCGGCGGCTTCTGCCTGTTCAGCAATGCCGCGATCGGCGCACTGCACGCGCGTGCCGCCCACGGCCTCCGGCGCATCGCCCTGGTCGACTTCGACGTCCATCACGGCCAGGGCACGCAGGCCGTGGTCGAGACCGACCCCGACCTGTTCTACGCGTCGTCGCATCAGTATCCGCTCTATCCCGGCACGGGCTCCCCGCGCGAGCGCGGCATCGACGGCAACGTCGTGAACGCCGCGCTACCCGCCGGCAGCGGCAGCGCCGCCTTCCGGGCGGCCTGGGGAGACCGGCTTCTGCCGGCACTGGACACCTTTGCGCCCGAACTGATCATCGTCTCGGCGGGCTTCGACGCCCATCGTCGCGACCCCCTGGCGCAGCTCGACGTCGAGACGGAGGACTTCGTCTGGCTTACCGAGGAGCTCATGGCCATCGCCCGGCGACACTGTCGCGGACGCTTCGTGTCGGTCCTCGAAGGCGGCTATGACCTTGCCGCCCTCGCCGAGTCCGTAACCGCGCACGTACGGTCACTGATGCGCGCGTGAAAGCGCCTTGCGCCCGTAACGATCCCGGGCGAACTTCGCGGCGCGTGAAGAATAACAGCTGCTGCATCTTTCTCGGCACCCAGCTCTGGGTTGCCCTCGCCGTCCTCGCCGTCCTCGCCAGTCCGACCCTGGCCGCTGGCGGCGCCCACATCGTCGACGATTCCGAGGTCGAAACGCCCGGCACGTGTCATCTCGAACTGTGGGTGTCGCGCTTCGTGCCCGGCGACGGGTATGGAAATGTGGGACCGGCCTGCACGGCCCTGAAAATTCCCTGGCTGCAGTTCGGCGTAAACTACCAGCACTATTGGGATGAAGCCGTCGCCGCGCCGCTGATCGGGCCGGCGCTGAAGATCAACTTCCAGCCGGCCGCGGAAGGCGTGGGTTTCGCGTTGGGGCTGAACGCGGCCGTCAACGCACAAACCGGCGAACTGGGCTTGGCCAGCCTGCTCGCCCTCGTGACCGTCCCGGTCACGGAAAAAATCCGGATCAATCTGAATGCCGGCTGGAGCTATCTGAACGACGAAAATCCCACCGCTTTTTTCTGGGGCGGCCAGGTCGAGGTCAGTGTCGGCTGGGACGTTACCCTGATGATGGAAGCCTTCGGTCGCCAGCCCGGCACGATCGGCAACCAGATGGGCCTGCGCTACACGCCGGCCGCCCATCCGCAGTTCGACTTCGACCTGCTCGTGGGCACGGTTTTCGATCAGGACAGCACCAAGTTCTTCACGCTGGGCGTAACCCTGCGGTTCTGAAATCGGCGGTTTGCCGCTATTTCCGGTCCATGTACCAGGTGCCGTCCCATTCTGCCGGCACACCCTCGCGGAGAAACCTTTCGCAACGCCCGATGAAGACGTGACTGGGCGGGTCCTCCTCGCGCATCGCCGCCGCTGCCTGGAAGCCGGCCAGCGCCTCCTCGAAGCGACCCGCGACATAGGCCTCGCGGGCCTTCTCCCATTTGACGAGGAAGGCCGCATGCTCGGCGCGGCTGGCGGCTTCGCCCATCGGCTCGTAGACGTCGTGCGCTTCGGTAGTGCCGACGGCAACCACGCGGTCGATATGGCGCCACACGAACAGCGCCGAGGTCGGCTGGGCGACCTCGCCGCTCGCCAGGATTTCGGTGCCGTAGACCTTGTTCATGCCCTCGAGGCGCGACGCCTGATTGGCGACCTGTCCGACCAGCGTGTAGTTGATGCGCTCGCGTGCCCCGACATTGCCGACCACGGCGGGACCGGTATGCACGCCGAAGCGCGTGCGGAAACCCGGCCGGCCGCGCTCGCGCCATTTCTCCGAAAGGGCATGGCCCGCGGCGGCGGCCTGCAGCGCGCCGCGGCAGGCATTGGCGATGTGTTCCGGGTCGGTCTCGGGCGCGTTCCAGAACGACATGATGCTGTCGCCGATATACTTGTCGATCATGCCTCGGTTGGCCGAGATCGCCGAGCCCAGTGCCTCGAAGTAGCGCGACAGCCGGCTGGTCAGCAGTTCCGGCTCCATCGTCTCGGTGAGCAGCGAAAAGCCCTCGATATCGGTGAACATCACCGTGATCTCGCGGCGCGTGCCGCCGACCCCGCTGCTCTCGGGCGACCGCATGATCTGCTGCACGAGATTCTTGGAGACGTAGCGCCCGAATATCTCCAGGCCTGCGCGCATGTTCTCGACAGCATCGGAGAGACGGACGATCTCGGTGATGCGGCTCTGCACCGGTTGCTGGTCGGAGAAATCGAGCTGACGGATGCGCTCGGTCTTGAGCGCGATGCGGGTGATCGAGCGCGAGAGGATCAGCGACGCCGCCAGCGCCCCGAGCGCGGCGAGCGCCACGGCCACGGCCGCGGCGATTGCGGCCCGCTGCAAAAGCACGCGCGACTCGGCCGTCAGCTCCAGCACCGGCACCGCCGCGGCGATCACGAAGCGCTGCCACAGCAAGGGCGGCATGCGGTGGACGATGACGCGATAGGCATGGCCCCCCGCCTCGACCTGGCGGTCGATTCTCGCGTCCGTGGCAACGGCCTCCTCCACGGCCCTGTGCAGGATCTGCCGCACCTCGGCGTCGGCCGGCAGGCAACCGGGCAGCGTCGGTGCGCACGGCTCCGACTCGATCTCGACCGCGCCCCCGGAATGGCCCACCACGATCACCGAGTTCTCGGTGATCTTGTAGGCCGTGAGAAGCTCCGACAGGGTGCGGAGCGTGAAATCGAACCCTACGACGCCGATACCGGTGCGCAGCGGAATGCCGGCGGAAATGCCGGCGTCCGGCGTCTGCACAAATCGATAAGGATCGGTGAGGATCGCCTGCTTCGCCTTCATCGCGTCGACGTACCAGGGGCGGGTGCGTGCATCGAAAGTCGAGGTGGTGGTCCGGGCGGGACCGTGGCTGCCGTCCGGCAGATAGAACCAGTAGGTTTCCGTCCGCGGAGGCGCCCCGGCCTCGATCACCCGCACGATTGTCGACTCACCGTCCGGCGCGTCCAGTTCGATTCGCTGCTCGATGGTGAAGGTTTCAGGCCGCCCGGCATAAATGAAGCTGCCGTCCTGATAGCCGACGAAGGCCGACTGCACCGCCGGATGACGATCCAGCATGGCGATGAGCTGGTGCCGACGCTGCTCGTCGATCACCGGATTTTCCGAGGCATTGAAGCTCGGACCGAAGGCCAGGGTCTGGCCGACCGAGATCACCACGTGCAGCCCGTCGGTGAGGAAATCCTCCACCGCCGACTCGAGATGGCCGACCCTCTGGTCCGCGCTGCGCTGTTCAAGCAGGTCGACGGATCGCCAGCCGAGCCACAGCAGCACGCTCGTGAGCGGCACCACGACCAGGGCCATCAGCGTCAGGATCGTGACGCTGAACGGAATCGACCGGCGCCCCGGCATCAAACGTCAGACGACTGCAATAAACGCAAGGTCAGGCCTTCACGGCATTCCATTTGCAGCCGCCATCCTGGCTCTGCGCCACCAGCGTCGGCGGGGTGGCGCCAAGATCGGCCGTGTAAATGATGTTCATGCGACCGAGGTTGAAGGTCCCCTGATAGACGTTGGGGCGGATCAACTTCATCTTCACGTCGATTCCGCCAGCCGACTTCACCTCGGCCTGGCCGTTCGCGATCTTGAACGTATGTTCCCGGGTGAAGGAGGAGTCCATCTGGATACAGCCTGAGATGCTGTTGGGATTCTCCTTGAACCGAAACGTCACCTCGACGTTCTGCTGGGCGGCAGCCGCCAGCGGCATCAGTCCCGCCAGCACGAGCGGAGCGAATCTCTTGAACAACATCGGGACGTCCTTCATTGGCCGCGGGCTGTGGCGCATTCTACAGCGGGCGGACGGCCCCGTCAGTCCTTGCTGCGCAGCAGTCCGTAGGCCGCGCCCGCGATCGCCCCTCCCAGCAGCGGCGCCACCCAGAACAGCCAAAGTTGCGACAGGGCCGCGCCACCCACGAACAGTGCCGGCGCCGTGCTGCGCGCGGGATTCACGGACGTATTGGTCACCGGAATGGTCACCAGGTGAATGAGCGTGAGCGCGAGGCCGATCGCGAGGCCCGCCACCGCCGGGCTGACGCGCTTGTCGGTGGCGCCGAGGATGATGGTCACGAAGCCGAAGGTCATGACGACTTCGATGACCAGCGCCGAGACCAGCCCGTACTTGCCCGGCGAATGATCGCCGTAGCCGTTGGTCGCAAAGCTACCGATTTCGGCCCCGGCCTTGCCCGTCGCCACGACGTAGAGGATGGCGGCGCCCGCGATGCCGCCCAGCACCTGCGCGGCGACATACTGCACGACCTCGGCGAGGGGAAAGCGGCCGGCAACGGCCAGGCCGACCGTCACCGCCGGGTTGAAATGACCGCCCGACACGCCGCCCACGGCATAGACCATCGTGAGGACGGTGAGGCCGAAGGCGAGCGCCACACCGGCGAAGCCGATGCCGAGTTGCGGGAAGCCGGCGGCGAGCACGGCGCTGCCGCAGCCGCCCAGCACAAGCCAGGCGGTCCCCAGAAATTCTGCATAGAGACGATTGGTGATCGGCATGTTCTCTCCCCGAGTTGCCGAGGGGAATCTACGCCTTCGTCGAATATTCCCCTAGCGCATGCGCATACCCTCCATGTCGCAAAGCGGTGGATCATCTCCCGCGCCGCAACATGCGAAGCGTCATCCAACGGAAATCTGCCGTTCACGAAATCGCCCTAGCGTGCCGCCCTCGCCGTCCAAGGGGTTCACGCCATGTTTCTGCGCCGCCGCGCTTTGATCGCCGCATCCGGTCTCGCCGCCACCAGCTTGGGCCTGCCGCGTATCGCGCTGGGCCAGGCCGACCGCCGTCCCTCCATCACCATCGCCGTGCAGCAGATCGCCAACAGCGCCGCGCTGGAGCCGCTGCGCGAGCAGTCCAATGTCGGGCAGCGCGTCTTCTCCTTCATCTTCGAGCGCCTGATCATGCAGGACCTGCTCGCCAAGCTGGAGGAAGTGCCGGGCCTCGCCGAGAGCTGGAAGCGCATCGACGCCCGCACCGTCGAGTTCACCCTGCGCAAGGGCGTGAAGTTCCACAACGGCGACGAGCTGACGGCCGACGACGTGGTCTTCACCTTCAGCCGCGACCGCATGTTCGGGCCCGACTACGACATCGCCTCGAACAAGACGCTGTTCACCTCGGTACTCATCCGCGATTCAGTCCAGGGCAAGAACCTGCCGCCCGAAGTCCCCGCCGTGGCCAAGCGCCTGTTCCCGGCGCTCGAGAAGGTCGAGGCCGTCGACAAGTACACCGTCCGCTTCGTCAACCGCACGCCGGACGTGACCATGGAGGGGCGTATCGGGCGCCTCGGCAGCGACATCGTCTCGCGCCGCGCCTACGACGAAGCCAAGAGCTGGCTCGACTGGGCGCGCGCGCCGGTCTCCACCGGACCTTACAAGGTGCGCGAGTTCGTGCCCGACCAGTCGCTGACCCTCGACGCGCATGACGACTACTGGGGCGGCCGCCCGCCGCTGAAGAGCGTGCGCATCATGGTGGTGCCCGAGGTCGCGACCCGCATCAACGGCCTGCTGGCCGGCCAGTTCGACTTCATCTGCGACGTGCCGCCCGACCAGATCCCGGGCATCGAGAAGAACCCGAAGTTCGAGGTGCTGGGCAGCACCATCGTCAACCACCGCATCACGGTGTTCGACAAGAACCATCCGCGCCTCGCCGACCCGCGCATCCGCCAGGCCTTCACGCACGCGATCGACCGTCAGGCGATCGTCGACGCGCTGTGGTCGGGCCGCACCCGCGTGCCGGCCGGCCTGCAATGGGAATTCTACGGCCCGATGTTCGTCGAGAACTGGACAGTGCCGGCCTACGACCTCGCCAAGGCCAAGGCGCTACTGAAGGCAGCCAACTACAAGGGCGATCCGATCCCCTACCGCCTGCTCAACAACTATTACACCAACCAGGTGTCGACGGCGCAGGTGCTGGTCGAGATGTGGCGCGCCGCCGGCCTCAACGTGCAAATCGAGATGAAGGAGAACTGGCAGCAGATCTTCGACGCCAACAGCCCGCGCGCGGTGCGCGACTGGTCCAACAGCGCCGGCTTCAACGATCCGATCTCCTCGCTGGTCGCCCAGCACGGCCCGCAGGGCCAGCAGCAGCAGGTCGGCGAATGGACCAACGAGGAGATGAACAGGCTTTCGGTGGCGATGGAGGTCGAGACCGACATGTCCAAGCGCAAGGCGATGTTCAAGCGCATGCTCGAAATCTGCGAGCGCGAAGACCCCGCCTATACGGTGCTGCACCAGAACGCGACCTTCACGGCCAAGCGCAAGGACATCAAGTGGAAGGCCTCGCCGTCCTTCGCCATGGAGTTCCGCAGCAATAATTTCGCGATCTGAGGGCCGTGCAATGACGGCTCCCCTCGTCGCGGTGCGCGGGCTCACCGTCGATTTCGCGAGTGGCGCGCAGGCTTCGCGCGCCGTCGACGGGGTGAGCCTCGAGATCGCCCCCGGCGAAGCGCTGGGCATCGTGGGCGAATCGGGCTCGGGCAAGAGCGTGACCTGGCTGGCCGCGCTCGGACTCCTGCCGACCAGGGCCCGCGTGACGGGCTCGGTCCGGATCGAAGGCAAGGAACTGGTCGGCGCCGTGCGCAGCGACCTCGAACGGGTGCGCGGCAAGCGCATCGCCATGATCTTCCAGGACCCGTCGAGCTGCCTCAATCCGGTCCATCGCATCGGCCGGCAGCTGGTCGAGGCGCTCGGCCTGCATCGCGGCCTGGGCGGACGCGCCGCCGAGGCCGAGGCGTTGCGCCTGCTCGACCAGGTTGGCATCGCCGACGCCCGCCGGCGCCTGTCCGACTATCCGCATCTTCTTTCCGGCGGCCTGAACCAGAGGGTCATGATCGCCATGGCGCTGGCCGGCGAGCCCGACCTGCTGGTCGCCGACGAGCCGACGACGGCGCTCGATGCCACCATCCAGGCGCAGATCCTCGCCCTGCTCGGCAGCATCCGGCGCGACACCGGCATGGCGCTGGTGCTGATCAGCCACGATCTCGGCGTCGTCGCGGAGAATGTCGATCGCGTGGCGGTGATGTATGCCGGCCGCCTGGTCGAGGAAGCGCCCGGCACCGACCTGTTCGGCGCGGCGCGCCATCCCTACACGCAGGGCCTGCTGGCGGCTCTGCCCACCCTGACCGGTCCGCGCCGGCGCCTCGCCGCCATCCCCGGCACGGTGCCCGAACCCGGCAACATGCCGGCCGGCTGCGCCTTCGCGCCCCGCTGTCCCGTCGCCGAGACGAGATGCGCGACGGTGCCGCCGCCGTCGCGCACCGTTGGCTTCCTTCATGTCGCCGCCTGCCATCGCCGCATCGAGGCGGGCGTGTCGGCCTGGACCCAGAAGCAGGCCGCGGAATGAGCGCGCTGCTCCAGGCGTCGGACCTGCGCCGGCACTATCGGGTCCGCAGCGCCCCCGGTCTGTTCGCACCCAAGGCGGTGCTGCGCGCCGTCGACGGCGTGTCGCTCGCCCTCCATCCGGGCCGCACCTTGGGTCTGGTGGGCGAATCGGGCTGCGGCAAGTCGACGACCGGCAAGCTGGTGCTGGGACTGGTGCCGCCCACGTCGGGCACCGTGCACTATCGAGGACAGCCGTTGCCGCCGGTCGGTACGCCCGCCTGGCGCGGCCTGCGCCGGCATGTCCAGATGGTCTATCAGGATCCCTTGGGCGCCCTCGACCGCCGCCTGCCGATCGGCACGCAGATCGAAGAGCCGCTGGTCATCCACGCGCAGGCCTCGGCCCCGGAGCGCCGCGACCGCGCGCTGGCAGCGATGGAATCGGTCGGCCTGCAGCTTCACCAGTACCAACGCTATCCGCACGAACTGTCCGGCGGCCAGCGCCAGCGCGTCGTGCTGGCGCGGGCCCTGATGACGAAGCCCGACCTGCTGGTCTGCGACGAACCGATCTCGGCGCTCGACGTGTCGATCCAGGCGCAGGTCGTGAATCTCCTGCTCGACCTGCAGGACCGGCTGGGCATTGCCTATCTGTTTATCAGCCACGACCTCAGGGTCGTGCGCCAGGTGAGCCACGACGTCGCCGTCATGTATCTCGGCCGCATCGTCGAGCAGGGCGAGGCCGAAAGCCTGTTCGCCACACCCGCGCATCCCTATACGCGCGCGCTGGTGGCGGCGATCCCCACCGTGAATTTCGGCGGCGGCCCGAAGCGCGAGCGCCTGCTGCTGCAGGGCGATCCGCCCAATCCCGTAAACGTGCCCTCCGGCTGCGCCTTCCACACGCGCTGCCCCTTCGCCACCGCGCAGTGCCGCGCCGAAGCGCCGACGCTGCAACCCCTGTCGGGTGGCCGCATGGTCGCCTGCCACCGCGTCCACGAACCCGCCCTGCAGGTCGCCGCCTGATGCTGATGTTCGCCACCTCGCGCCTGCTGCGCGCGGCCCTCACCATCCTGTTCGTGATGACCTTCGCCTTCGTGGTGCTTCGCCTCTCGGGCGACCCGGCCCTGCTCATCATGTCGGTCGACGCCCCGCCCGAGGCGGTCGCGGCCTTCCGCGAATCCTGGGGCCTCAACCAGCCGATCTGGGACCAGTATCTGTCCTATATCGGCCATGCGCTCACCGGCGATTTCGGCAAGTCGATGCGCGACGGACGGCCCGCCATCGACCTCGTGATGGAAAGGGTGCCGGCGACCCTCGCCATAACGATGCCGGCGCTGGCCCTCAAGATCGGCCTCGGCATTCCCGCCGGCATCTATGCCGCGCTGCATCGCAATTCGATGGCCGACCGGCTGACCATGGCGGCCTCTGTCGCAGGCTTCACCATGCCGAGCTTCGTCCTGGCACTCTTGCTGGTGCTGGTGTTCGCAGTCCAGCTCGGCTGGCTGCCGGCAAGCGGCAGCGACGGCCTCTCTTCGGCCATCCTGCCCATCCTGACGCTGGGCACCGGCGGGGCCGCGATCATGGCGCGCTTCACGCGCTCGGCCATGCTCGAAGTGCTGGGCCAGCCCTATATCCGCGCCGCCTCGGCAAAGGGCGTGGCCTGGCATGCCGTCGTGACCCGCCACGCGCTGCCCAATGCCGCCATTCCAACCGTCACGATCATCGGCTTCATGGTGGGCAGCCTGGTGGCCGGCGCCGTCGTCGTCGAAAGCGTCTTCTCGTGGCCGGGCGTCGGCCGGCTGCTGGTCTCGGCCGTGGCCAACCGCGACCTCGCGGTCGTGCAGGCCATCCTGATGGTGATCGCGGCGTGGATGGTGATGGCCAATCTCACCGTCGATCTCGCCTACGGCTGGCTCGATCCGCGCGTGCGCGGCACGGCTGCGGCGCACTAGGACAAGCAGCATGGCCATCGCCGAAGCCACACCCGTTCCTGCCATCCGTCGCCGCCGGCTCCCCGCCCTGCCGCTGGGCGTGACCCTGGCGCTCGCCTGGCTCGCGCTGATGGTCGTGACGGCACTGGGCGCGGATTTCCTCGTGCCCTATTCCATTACCGCCCTCGATCTCAAGGCGCGGCTGGCGCCGCCGGTCCTGATGGGTGGCAGCTGGGCCCATCTCCTGGGCACCGACGAGCTGGGCCGCGACGTGCTCTCGCGGCTCATCATGTCGATCCGCATGAGCCTGCTGATTGCCTTCTTCGGCACGATCATCGCGGCAACGCTCGGTACGGCGCTGGGCTTCCTCGCCGCGCACTTCCGCAGGGCCGTCGAACAGGTCGTGCTGATGGCCATCGACTTCCAGGCCAGCATGCCCTTCATGATCATCGCGCTGTCGGTGCTGGCCTTCCTCGGCAACAGCCTGCCGCTGTTCATCGCGCTGATGGGCTTCCATTCCTGGGAACGCTACGCCCGCATCGCCCGCGGCCTCACGCTGGCCGCCAACGAGCAGGGCTATGCCGCCGCGATCCGCCAGCTCGGCGCCGGCCCGGCCCGCATCTACGGCCTGCACATCCTGCCCAACATCGCCTCGACCCTGATCGTGTCGATGACGCTCACCTTTCCGGAGATCATCCTGCTGGAGAGCGGCCTGTCGTTCCTCGGCCTTGGCGTCCAGCCGCCGCTCGCCTCGCTGGGCAACATGGTGGGCTATGGCCGCGAATATATCAGCCACGCGCCGTGGATCATGCTGGCCCCGGCCGCCACGATCGTGCTGACCACACTGTCGATCAGCCTTTTAGGCGACTGGCTGCGCGACCGTCTCGACCCGACGTTGCGCTGAAAATCAGGGCTTATCCACCCACTTACCTCATCCTGAGGAGGCCGCAACGCGGCCGTCTCGAAGGATGGGCAACATACGTGGTGCTCGTGCCCATCCTTCGAGACGCCGCGCTATGCGCGGCTCCTCAGGATGAGGTAGTGGGGGAACGACCTAAGCCTTCTTCTTTCCCTGCGGATAGATCGTCTCGCCGCGCTTCAGCATCTCGACGAACGACGCGATCTTCTTCTTCCGGCCCGCCTCGGTCTTCATGCTTTCGGTGCGGAAGGCGAGCGCGAAGCGGTTCTGGGCATTGAGCCTGGCCAGCATCGCCTTAGCCTTGGGCTCGGCGTCGATGGCGGCCTGCAGATCGTCGGGAATCGTCGAGCCCTTGGTTCGATAGGCGCGCTCCCATCGCCCGTCCTTCTTCGCGGCCTCCACCTGTTTCAGCCCGTGAACCGTCATGCGCCCTTCGTCGATCAAGCGGGAGACGTTGTCGACGTTGACCTGACTCCAGATGCTCCTGGGCCGGCGCGGCGTATAGCGCTGCAGGAAGCTCCTGTCGTCGAGCCCCTTGCAGATGCCGTCGATCCAGCCCCAGCAGAGAACGGCGTCGATGGCTTCCTTGCTCGTGATCGACTTCACCCCCGATTTGATCTTGAAGATTCTGATCCAGAGTTCGTCTTCCTTGTCGTGATGCTTGCCGAGCCAGGCGTAGAAGCTCTCCGCCTCTTCGAAAAGGCGGACCTTGTCCGGGTCGACCTTGACCGGCGGCATCAGCACACCCGGTAGCGGTCGACCGCATCCCGATCGAGCTCGATACCGAGTCCGGGACCTTCCGGCAGGAGGATATGACCGTCTTCGAGCACGAGCGGTGACTTGAGCAGCTTGGTGCGCAGCGCGTTGTCGCTCATGTCGTATTCCAGCATCGAAGGATGCGGCGGATGGTCGGTGTGCGGGGTCGCGGGCAGCGCCGCGAGGAAGTGGCAGGCCGTCGCCAGCCCCACCGCGCCGCCCCAGACATGGGGCGCGACCCGCAGGTTCTGCGCGTGCGCCAGCGCCACGATGCGCTTGGCTTCGGTGATGCCGCCGACGCCGGGGATCGAGGGCTGCACGATGTCGATGCAGCGCCCGTCGATCAGGGCGCGGAAGTCGCGGACCGTGTGGTGCGCCTCGCCGGCGGCCAGCGCGATCGGCGAGCGCGCCCGCAACTCGGCATAGCCGCGCAAGTCGCCCGGCGGCAGCGGCTCCTCGATCCAGTGGATGTCGAAGGGCTCGATCGCCCGGGCGCATTCCAGCGCCACGTCGACCGTGTAGGCGCCGTTGATGTCGACCAGCAGCAACTTGTCCGGTCCCAGCGCTTCGCGGGCAAGCTTCACGCGCTCGACGTCGCTCCGGATACCGCGGCCAATTTTGATCTTGGCGCCGGCATAGGGATGAGCCGCCGCCTCCGCCATCATGTGCCCGAGCTGGCGGTCGGGATCGTCGGAGAAGAAGCCGGTCGAGGCATAGGCCGGGAAACGTGTCGCTCCGCAGCCGCCGATCAGGTCGCAGACCCGCACGCCGAAGCCGCGGGCCATGGCGTCCCACAAAGCGACGTTGATGCCGGCCAGACAGGAGGTGAGCTGGTTGCCGACCCCCAGGTGATAGATCGCGTTGCGCACCTTCGCCTCGACATGGTCGAAGTCGAAGACGCTGCGGCCGACGAACATCGGCTCGAGCATGCGGAAATACTCCCGCGTCACCAGCGGATTGCCGAAGGCCTCGCCGATTCCCGTCACGCCCTGGTCGGTCTCAACCTCCACGAGCCCACCCTGTCGGCGGAAGCCGCCGCCGCGCGACATGCCGTAAGCCTTCTCCGGTGCGAAGGAATACTCGAGTCCGATAAACGAAAGACGGCGGATCGTCGGCATGGCAGCTCCTGCAAATCCCGCGCTATGGTGGGGCCCAAAGCAAATCGGAGGCAACCGCTCATGACCATCCCCAAGACCCACCGCCGCGTCGTCCTCGTGCGCCGCCCGCCCGGCGAGCCCGTCGAATCCGACTTCCGGGTCGAGGAGGTGCCGGTGCCCGAGCCGCGCCACGGCGAGGTGCTGGTGAAGGTGCACTATCTTTCGCTCGATCCCTACCAGCGCGGCCGCATGCGCGACGCCGCCTCCTACGCCTCGCCCGTCGGGCTCGGCGACGTGATGACCGGCGGCACGGTCGGCGAGGTCGTGGCCTCGCAGAATCCGGACTTCAAGGTGGGCGACATCGTCGAGGACCGCCTGGGTTGGCAGGAATATGCGATCGGCGGCGGGCCGGCCCTGCGCAAGGTCGATCCCTCGCTGGCGCCGATCTCGACCGCCAACGGCGTGCTGGGCATGCCGGGCATGACCGCCTATTTCGGCCTTCTGCATGTCGGCCAGCCCAAGCCCGGCGAGACGGTCGTCGTATCGGCGGCCTCCGGCGCCGTGGGTCAGGTGGTGGGCCAGATCGCGAAGATCATGGGCTGCCGGGTCGTCGGCATCGCCGGCGGCACCAAGAAGTGCGCCTTCGTGAAGGACGAGCTCGGCTTCGATGCCTTCATCGACTACAAGGCCGAGAAGGACCTCGACGCCGCGTTGCGCGCCGCCTGCCCCAACGGGCCCGACGTCTATTTCGACAATGTCGGCGGCGAGATCACCGACGCCGTCCTGCGCAACATCAACTTCTTCGGCAGGGTCGCGCTGTGCGGCTCGATCTCGCAGTACAACGCGACCGGCGCCTCGATGGGACCGCGCCTGCTCGGCACCTTCGTCGGCAAGCGCGTGATGGCGCGCGGCTTCATCGTCACCGACTTCGCGCAGCATTACGGCCCCGCGATGCGCCAGATGGGCGACTGGATCCGCGACGGCCGGCTCAAGTACCGCGAGGACATCGTCGAGGGCATCGACAAGGCGCCGCGCGCCTTCATCGGCCTGCTACGCGGCGAGAACTTCGGCAAGATGCTGGTCAAGCTGGCATGAGCTACGACGCGCCCTTCGCCGGCCTCAAGGTCGTCGACCTGAGCCAGGGCATTGCCGGCCCCTATTGCGCCATGCTGCTGGCCCAGCACGGTGCCGAGGTGATCAAGGTCGAGGGCATCGGCGAGGGCGACTGGGCGCGCACGCTCGGCGTCCACTACGGCAGCCACAGCGCCTTCTCGATCATCGGCAACATGGGCAAGCGCAGCCTCTCGGTCGACCTCAAGAGCGAGGCCGGCAAAGAGATCGTGTGGCGCCTGCTGAAGGACGCCGACATCTTCCTCGAAGGCTTCAGGCCGGGCGTGATCAAGCGGCTGGGCTTCGACTATGAAGCGGTGTCGGCGCACGTGCCACGCCTCCTCTACGTGTCGATCTCGGGCTTCGGCCAGACCGGGCCGCTGGCCGAGCGGCCGGCGATGGACCCGGTGCTGCAGGCCTATACCGGCATGATGGCGGAGAATCGCGGCGAGGACGGGATTCCCCATCGCGTGCCGGTGATCGTGGTCGACATGTCGACCGCGCTCTATGCCTTCCAGGCGGTGAGCGCGGCGCTCTACGCGCGGCGCGACGAAAGCAAAGGTCGCTACATCGACGTCAGCCTGATGCAGTCGGCGACGGCGCTGCAGTCGATCCGGCTGATGGCCTGCCATCTCGAAGGCGGCACGATGAAGCCGGGCGGCGCGCCGGGCGGCGTGTTCAAGACGGCCGATGGCTGGATGTCGATCCTCGCCCTCAAGGATCGCGACTGGCAAAGCCTCTGCGCCCTGATGGACGTCCCTGCGCTGGCGCACGAGGAGCGCTTCGCCACGCCGGCGGCGCGTCTCGCCAACGAAGCGGCGCTCTATGCGATCGTGCGGCCGATGATCGAGGCGAAGTCGTCGGCGCACTGGAGCGACAAGCTCACCGAGGCCAAGCTGATGCACGAAAGGCTGAACAGCTACGCCGACTTCCTCGAACAGCCGCATGTGAAGGAAACCGGCCTGATTCACTGGCTCGAACAGGCCGGCATGCCGCAGAAGGTGCCGGTCCCTGCTTTGCCCGGCATGCTGCCGCCGGAACCGGGCACGGCGCGCGCCGAGGCGCCGGCGCCCGGCCAGCACAGCCGCGCGATCCTTGGAGAACACGGCTACACCGCGGGCGAGATCGACACGCTGATCGCCAACGGCACCGTCGCGACGACGAGGTAGAGACATGCAGAAGAAAGCCGTCGTGGTCGGCGCCCTGGGCGTCATCGGCCGCTACATCGTCGAGCGGCTGATGGCCGAGGGCGACTGGCAAGTCGTAGGCCTGTCGCGCCGACCGGAAAAGGACGGGCCGCGCTACCGGCACGTCTCGGTCGACTTGCTCGACCTCGACGACGTGGCGGAAAAACTCAGGGACCTCCGCGACGTCACGCATGTCTTCTACGCCGCCTTCCAGGCGGGCACCGGCAATGCGGCGGGCTACGCCTCCGTGATCGCACCCAACCGCGACATGCTGGTGAATTCCGTGACCGCCATCGCCGAGGCGTCGCGCAAGCTGCAGCGCGTCGTGCTGGTCACCGGCACCAAGTATTACGGCACGCATCTCGGCCCCCTGAAGACGCCGATGCGCGAGACCGATCCGCGCCACATGCCGCCCGATTTCTATTTCGACCAGATCGACTGGCTGACCGGCTTCCAGCGCGGCAAGCGGTGGAGCTGGACCGAGCTGCGGCCCCAGACGCTGTGCGGCTTCGCGCCGGGCACGGCGATGAGCATCCTGCCGGCCATCGCGGTCTATGCTGCGATCTCGAAGGAACTCGGGCTGCCGCTGCGCTTTCCCGGCAAGCCGGGCGCCTATGGCACGATCTACCAGGTGACGGAGTCCTCGCATTTCGCCAGTGCGGCTCTCTGGGCCGCCACCGAGAAGCGTGCGGCCAACCAGGCCTACAACATCACCAACGGCGACTATTTCCGCTGGCGCAACGTCTGGCCGCGCATCGCGCAGGTATTCGACATGCAGGTGGGCGAGCTGCAGACCATCAACCTGACCCAGCAGATGGCCGACAAGGCGGATCTGTGGGGGGAGATGACCAGGAAGTACAAGCTGAAGAAGTTCGACTTCGGACAGCTCGTCGCCTGGCCGTTCGCGGACTATGTGTTCGGCTCGGACTGGGACGTGATGTCCGACGTCACCAAGAGCCGCCTGCACGGCTTCCACGAGGTGGTCGACAGCGAGGCCATGTTCGAGCGACTGCTGACGCGCTTCCGCAAAGGGAAGATCGTGCCCTAGCGGGCGGCGCGGCGACAGATTACAAGAATGAATGGCCCGGACATTGCTCGGGTCATGATGGTCGCGGGGGCGCCGTCAATCGGGGGAGCAAAGTCGTAGATGAGTGAGTCGTCCAGCCTCCTGCCGCCCGAGCCGTGGCCGCAGCGCATTTCGCGCATTCTCGCCTGGGTGGGCGGCGCCATCATCCTTGTCGGCTGCAGCGGTCTCATCACCATCGACGTCATCACCCGCTACCTCTTCAAGCGCGGCATGGTCGAGAGTTTCGAAATCTCGGGCTACGCGCTGGCCGCCTGCATTGGCCTCGGACTGGGCTTCGCCACCACCTCCAAGACCCATATTCGCGTCGATATCCTGCTCGATGCCTTTCCGCGGCCCGTCCGCGTGGCCTTCGACCTCCTGGCGGCCCTGTCGCTGGCGCTGCTGGCCGTCGCGCTCGCCTGGTTCTGCTGGGGCACGCTCGCGCAATCCATGGCGATGAACGCCAAGTCGGTGTCGGCCCTGCAGACGCCGATGGCGCTGCCGCAGTCGATCTGGTGGGTCGGCATCTTCTGGTTCGCCTGTGTCGCCGTGCTGCTGCCCGTCCAGGCCGTGCTGCGCCTGCTGGCGGGCGACGGTCCGGGTTTCGACGCCCTGATCGGCAGCCTGCGCGTCACCGAGGAGATCAGCCAGGCGGGCGTCGACCAGGCGCCTCCCGCACAGGGGACGCCGCGATGATCGGCACAGCCTTCACCCTGCTGGTCGTCCTGGTGGGCATCAGCCTGCCGGTCGCCGTCGCGCTCGGCCTGATGGCCTATGTCCTGTCGGAGAGTTACGCCTTCTTTCCGATGACCGGCGCGATCGGCGAACTCGCCTGGAACTCGTCGAACGACTTCATCCTGATCGCCGCACCCATGTTCATCATGATGGGCGAGCTGATGCACCGATCCGGCATCAGCGAACGCCTGTTTACGGCGCTGACGCCGTGGTTCGCACGCATTCCCGGCCGCCTGATCCACACCAACATCGCGGCGAGCGCGGTCTTCGCAGCCACGTCGGGCTCCTCGGTGGCCACCGCCGCCACCATCGGCACAGTCGCCATCCCCAACATGGACAAGGGTGGCTACAACCGGCCGCTCTTCCTGGGATCGATCGCCGCCGGCGGGACGCTTGGCATCCTGATCCCGCCCTCGATCAACATGATCATCTATGCCGTGCTGACGGACACGTCGGTGGCCGATCTGTACGCTGCGGGATTCATCCCCGGCCTCATGCTGGCGGGACTGTTTTCGGCGATGGTGCTGGCGCTCTGCCTGTTCCGCCCGCAATGGGCCGGCCCCAGGCGGGAGACGGCGAACCTCTGGCAGGAACGCGTGGCCGGCCTGAAGAACCTGCTGCCGCCGCTCGGCCTCTTCCTCGTCGTCGTGGGATCGATCTATGCCGGCATCGCCACGCCGACCGAGGCCGCGGCGCTGGGCCTCATGGCCACGCTGGGCCTGGTCGCGGCCAACGGCCAGCTCACCGTGCCGGTCCTGCTGCGGGCCTTCGAGGGCACCGTGCGCACGACCTGCATGGTCATGCTGATCGTGATCGCGGCCTTCTTCCTCAACTTCGTCATGGTGTCGATCGGCCTGGTCAAGGCCATCACCGACTCGGTGCTGGCGCTGGGTCTCTCGCCGCTCGGCATGCTGATCGCGATCGTCGCGTTCTACCTGATCCTGGGCTGCTTCATGGAGACGCTGTCCATGATGATCGCCACGACGCCGGTGGTGGTCCCTGTGATCGTCGCGCTGGGCTACAGCCCGGTCTGGTGGGGCATCGTCTTCGTCATCCTGATGGAGGCCGCCCTGATCACCCCGCCGGTCGGACTCAATCTCTATGTCGTGCAGGCGGTGAGGCGCAACGGCGCCTTCTTCGACCTCTGCATCGGTGCGCTGCCCTTCGTGGCGATGATGCTCGTCATGATCGCGGTCCTGATTGCCTTTCCCCAACTGGCCCTGTGGCTGCCAGCCCTTCTCAAGGCCTGATTTCTCAAAGGAGGATCTCATGTTCCTGAAACATCTCGTCACAGTGGCGGCTCTGGCCGGCTCGTTCGCCTTCGGCAGCGCCGTGGCGCAAACGCCGCCGGCCCTGCCCTCGACTTCCTTCAACGTCGTGGGCAGCATCGGCGGCCTGTCGATGTACACGAGCCGCGAGCTGCCCTTCTGGACGGTGACCGTGCCGAAGGAATCGGGCGGCGCGCTGAAGGTGCAGGTCAAGCCCTTCACCGAGCTCGGCTTCAAGGGCGGGGAGATCTTCCGGCTCGTCTCCAGCGGCACACTGCAGTTCGCCACGACGGTGCTGAACTACAATTCCGGCGAAGTGCCGATGAACGAAGCCGCCGACCTGGTGGGCCTCGTCGGCTCCGTCGAGGAACTCGAGAAGGTCATCGACGCGATCCGTCCGGCCTATGCCAAGTTCCTCGAGGAAAAGCATGGCATCAAGCTGCTGGGCTTCGGCTCCTACCAGGCGCAGGTCCTCTACTGCCGCGACGCCTTCGTCACGATCGCCGACCTGAAGGGCCGCAAGATCCGCGCGTCGGGCGCGTCGCAGCAGGCCTTCGTCACGCACATCGGCGCCTCGCCGCTCAACATCGCCTTCGCCGAGGTCCAGCCGGCGCTCGCCAGCGGCGTGGTCGACTGCGCCATCACCGGCGCGCTGTCGGGCTACAAGTCGAAGTGGCACGAGTCCGCGAAGTTCATTTCGCCCATGCCGGTCAATTTCGGCGTGGCCGCCCAGCTCGCGAACCTGAAGTGGTGGAACTCGCTCGATCCCAAGGTTCAGACCTTCCTGCAGACCGAACTGAACAAGCTCGAAAAGTCGATCTTCGAGCAGGCCCGCACTGAAACGCAGACCGGCATCAACTGCAACACCGGCACCGGCCCGTGCAGCGAGGGCACACCCGCCAATATGAAGCTGGTGCCCGTAACCCCCGCCGACGAGGCCCTGCGCAAGGACGCGCTCACCAAGGCGATCCTGCCGTCTTTCGCCAAGCGCTGCGGCCCGGACTGCGTCAAGACCTGGAACGACACGGTCGGCAAGACGGTGAACATCACGCTCGCACCGTAACGGGCGGACCGTGATCACACTGCTGACCCCCGCGAACTACCTTCGCACGCCGTGGAAGAACGGCGGCGGCACGACCGTCGACATCGCCTTCTCGGGCGATGTCTGGCGGTTCGGCCGGACGCCGATCGTGCAGCCCGGACCCTTCTCCGACTATGCCGGGTTCGACCGCGTGCAGGTCCTCGTCTCCGGCAGCGGGCTGGTGCTCGAGACGCCGCAGGGTGAGATCGACGTGCGCCAGCCCTTCCGGCCCGTCCGTTTCGCCGGCGAGACGCCGATCGTGAGCCGGCTGGAGGCCGGCCCCGTGGAGGTCGTCAACCTGATCGGCGCCCGAGCCCAGGTGAAGATCGACATTGCCGTCCTCGACGAGGGCCGCACGCTTCTCCTGCAGCCCGGGACGCACATTGCCTACAGTCCTCACGGCGATGCGACCGTGACAGTGGAGGACGACGAACGCGACCTCGCCTCGGACCATGCGTTGCGGCTGGACGTCACCGGCCCGACGCGGCTGAGCGGCAGGGTCGGCTGCCTGCTGGTCGGCAGCATCGCTCCGGCATAGGGGACGAGCCCGATGAGGATCGCGGTTGTAGGCGCCGGCGGCGTCGGAGGCGGATATGGCGCGGCGCTCGCGCACGCCGGCGCCGACGTCACCTTCATCGCCCGCGGCGCGCATCTCGCGGCCCTGAAGAAGGACGGGCTGCGTATCGAGAGCGTGCGCGGCAACACCCATCTGCAGCCCACGCAGGCGACCGAGCATCCGGCCGAAGTCGGACCGGTCGACTATGTGCTGTTCTGCGTGAAACTGTGGGACGTCGAGAGTGCCGGCGCGGCGATCAAGCCGATGGTGGGACCCGACACCGCCGTCATTACCCTTCAGAATGGCGTCGATGCCCATGAGCGGCTGATCCCGCTCCTGGGCGCCCGCGCCGTGATGCCGGGCGTCGCCAACATCAGCGCGACCATCGCCGGGCCAGGGCTGATCCGCCAGACCGGCACGGTCATGCGCATGGTGTTCGGCGAGCTGGACGGCAGCCGCAGCCCGCGCGCCCTCGCCTTTGCCGAGATGTGCAAGAAGGCTGGCATCGACGGCGTGCTGAGCGAAGCCATCCTGACCGACCTCTGGATCAAGTTCGTGCTGCTGGCCTCCAATGCCGGCGTCATGGCACTGACGCGCCTGCCGGTCGGCAAGCTGCGCGAGGATGCCGACATCAATGCGATGTTCTGCGCCGCCTATGAGGAAGTGGCCGCGGTCGGCCGTGCCCGGGGCGTCACCCTGCCCGCCGACATCGTCGAGCGGACCCTGAACTTCAACCGCAACGCCCCGCCGCAGCTGATGGCGTCCATGGCGGTCGACCTGCTGCGCGGCAACCGCATCGAGCTGCCCTGGCTGTCGGGCAAGGTCGTGGAGCTGGGCAGGAAGCACAATGTCCCGACACCGACACACGCGCTGATGTATGCTGCGTTGAAGCCCTACATCATGGGCACGCCAGCCTGAGGAAACCATGCGCGTCCTGCTCGTCCTTCTGTTTGCCCTCGCCGCAGGCGGCGCCTCGGCCGCCGACCTCAAGCTCCTGACCGCCGGCGCCTACAAGTCGGCGGCCCTCGAGATCGTCGCCGACTTCGAGAAGAAGACCGGCCACAAGGTGACGATCGACAGCGGCACCACCGGCGCCCTGCAGAAGCGCATCGCCTCCGGCGAGTATTTCGACGTGGTGGTCATTCCGCCGATCCCGATGGCCCAGTTCCTGGGCAACCGCATCGACGAGAGCAGCGCCAAGGAACTGGCCCGCGCCGGCGTCGGCATGGCCATCAAGCAGGGCGCGCCGGTGCCCGATATCTCCGAACCCAACGGTTTCAAGAAGGCTCTGCTGGCGGCGCGCGCCATCGCCTATGTCGACCCGGCCTCGGGCGGATCGAGCGGCATCTACGTCGCCCAGCTCTTCCAGCAGATGGGCATCGCCGACCAGCTCAAGCCCAGGAGCGTGCTGGTCCAGGGCGGCCTGGCGGCCGAGCAGATCGTCACCGGCAAGGCCGACGTCGCACTCCAGCAGAGCAGCGAGCTGATGGGCGTGCCGGGCGTGCAGTTCGTCGGACCGATCCCGCTGATGCTGCAGAACTACACGATTTATTCCGGCGGCGTGTCCGTTGGCTCCCGGAACCGTGCCGCCGCCGACACGCTCCTGCTGGCGCTGGCCAATCCCGAGAACGGCAAGCTCCTGAAGTCGAAGGGTCTCGACAGCCCGTAGGGCGCGATGAGTTAAGAGGAAAGGTCCCTCACTGCGTTCGGGATGACACCGCTTTCTGCATCGACGCACGGCGTTGATCTGAGAAAATATGTCATCCCGAGCGCAGCGAGGGACATTTGAATCAGCGGCTCACTTGATCTCTTTCAGCGCCTCGTCCCACGCACCGATCGTGTGATCGATGTCGGCCTGGGTGTGGGCCACGCTGACATAGTACTTGCTGTCGCCCTTCATGATGCCGCGCGCGCGCAGGGCCTGGTTGAAACGCTTCAGGGTCGCGGTGTCGGCCTTCAGCGTGTCGCGATAGTCCTTGATCGGCTGGTCGGTGAAGATGATGTCGAACAGCGGCGGCTCGCCGATCACCTGCGCCTTGAAGCCGTGCTTCTTCAGGAGCTCCGACAGCGTGTCCATCAGCTTGCGGCCGTTGGCGAAGACGCCTTCGTAGGTGCCGGGGCGCTTCAGCACCTCGAGCGTGGCGAGGCCCGCGACGGCGGCCACCGGATTGCCCGAGAGAGTGCCCACCTGAAAGATGAAATCCTCGTCGGTCATCGCCAGACGATCGAAGTGCTTCATGATGTCGGCGCGGCCGGCGATGGCCGCCAGCGCAAATCCACCGCCCACGATCTTGCCCAGGGTGCAGAGGTCGGGCGTGACGCCGTAATATTCCTGGGCGCCGCCATAGGCGAAGCGGAAGCCGGTCACGACCTCGTCGAAGATCAGCGGGATACCGTGCTCGGCCGTCACCTCGCGAAGCGCCTGCAGAAAGCCGGGCTTGGGCGGGATCAGGCGCTGGAACGGCTCGACGATGACGCCGGCCAGCTCGTCCTTCTGCTCCTCGATCAGGCTCTTGACCATGTCGATGTCGTTGAAGGCCGCGACCACCATCTCGTCGGCCACCGACTTCGGAATGCCCGCCGAATCGATGGAGCCGCGCGGGAAATTGCCGGGGCTCTTGGGCGCCAGCGACACCAGCGCATAGTCGCTCATGCCGTGATAGCCGCCCTCGAACTTCAGGATCTTGTCGCGCTTGCGGAAGGCGCGCGCGGCCCGCATCGCATAGAGATCGGCCTCGGTGCCGGAGCAGACGAAGCGCACCTGGTCGGCGCAGGGAACGGCGTCGACGATTGCCTCGGCGAGCGCGATGCCGTGGCGATTGTTGCCGAAGAAGGTCGTGCCCAGCGGCAGCTGGGCCTGCACCGCGGCCGTGACCTCGGGATGGGCATGACCGATGAACATCGGGCCGGAACCCAACAGGAAGTCGACATATTCCTTGCCGGCCTCGTCGTAGATGTGGCCGCCCTTGCCCTCCTTGAGGATCACCTCGGCCGGCAAGTTGCCGAAGGTGCCGCCCGGCAGCACGCGCCGTGCCTGCTCGATCAGTTCGTTGGTGGGATCGCCAAGGAGATTGGGGGGAGTCTGGACGTTCATGGATGCCTCTCTACGCTTGAAACGCTTGGAACTATTCGATGGGAACGAAGATCGAGTGCCGAAGCTTGCCCTCGATCGCCTTCGAGAAGTGGCCCTTGCCGTGCGTGTCCTCGACCAGGATCACCTCGCCGGCGCCGATGATGCGGGTTTCGCCGTCGCTGGCCTGGATGGAGACGCCGGCATCGAGGTTGATGATGTACTGCCGGCGCGGTGCCGGATGCCATTCATAATCGTAGGTGCCGGGCGTTTCGCGGAAGATGATGCCGGTGGCCGGCAGGGTGGCCGAGGTCTTGCCGCCGCGGCCTTCCTGCTTCCATTCGATCTCGATGTCGCGGAAGTGGGTCTCGCCGTCGGCGTCGGCATACAGGTTATGGATACGCATGAATTTTTCTCTCCCTTGCCCTCTCGCCCCCACAGCTTAGAACGAGAGCATGAGGGTCGTCACACCCTATCCCCCGCAGTGACGATGTGGCTCGTTCTATTGGGTTTCGGGCCGGACATCATGACGACTGGTATTAGCTAATTTCGACTGGTGCCCGCTAGTCCGGTGCCAATTCCGGTGCCAACTTCTTCCAGGCGGTGGGGATAGGCGGCCGCAAAGTGTGGGGGGAGCGATCGTGACGCTTGCGAAATGCAAAGAGAACTTTCTCGAGCTGCTGGCGGATGATGAGAATCACGTGATCGCACTCGCCGGTAAATGGGGTACAGGCAAGAGCCATCTCTGGCGGGAAGTGCAGGCCATATCTCCGGACGAGAAGGTTCAAGCAGCGGTCTACGTCTCGCTGTTTGGCGTCAGCAGCATTGCTGAGCTCAAGTTAAAAATCGCTCAAGGCGTGCTGCCAAAACTCCAGAGCGGAGGTGCCACCGAGTCGATTAAGAACGGCTTGGCCGGCCTAAAGAAGGTACTCCAAGGCTTTCATTCCGGCTTCTCCGCGCTCGACGAATTAGCGCTGATAGCAGCCCCAATGATGATCAAGGGCCGCTTCATCGTAATCGACGACATCGAGCGCAAGCATGAAAAGTTGAGCATCGACGAGATCCTGGGATTCATCGACGACTGCGTTCAAAATCACGGCTGCCGTATCCTGCTAATCCTCAACAGCGATCAACTTGCCGACAAAAAACTTTGGGAACAATTCAACGAAAAGGTTATCGACCGGGAACTGCGGCTAGACACGTCTCCTTCAGAGGCCTTTGAAATCGCGGCACAGCTTACCGCCACGCCTTATGCCGCGCAGATCAAACCCGCTGTCGAAGCTTGTAGAATCACGAACATTCGGATCATCCGGAAGATCATCCGGGTTGTGAATCGCCTACTCGCTGGCCGCGGACAGTTACCTCTCGAATTGCTTTCGCGGATCATTCCCTCAACGACGCTTTTGAGCGCCATATATTACAAGGGCCTTGATGATGGCCCTGATTTCGACTTCGTTCTGAGCCCTGCGAGCACGCTTGGCGGCCGGTTAATGCGGACGGCAAAAAAGGACGTGGAAGAAACCCCTGAGCAAAAGGCTCGAGAGCGATGGCTTCTGCTTCTCGACAAGCTTGGCATTCTCGGAACGGACGAGTTTGAACTTCTGGTGGTCGATCACCTGAAGTCGGGTCTGATGGAATATTCAGCGGTAGACCAGATCTTTGACCGCTATCTCCGTGAAGCTCGCGAACTGACTATGCGGGGGAAAGTCGAGGAATTCTTTCGCCGCTACCATTGGAATCCTGAACTCACTGAGACGGCGCTGCTTGCGGAACTACGAGCACTACTTCCTGATATCGGCCTAGTAGATATGTACACGGTGACTTCCCTTTGCAATCTAGCCGAGCAAATGGCAGACGGTGGAGATGTTGGCCGGGAACTTGTCAATCGCTGGCTAACCGCTTTCCGTGAGCGTCATCCTGCAGGAACGGAATCAGACCTGGATCCTGACCGCAATTACTTTGGCCGTCCGTTACATCCGGACATCGCGGCTGAGTTACGGGCGATACAGGCGCGGAAGCAATCCAGCGCAACGCTACTCGAAGTTTGTAGAAAAATTAATGATGACCAGTCTTGGGGAGCGCGCGAGACGGAACTAATGAAATCCGTTACGCCCGCTGCGTACGAAGCGGCCATCCTCACTGCCCAGGGGCCTGATCTAAAACTTCTCATGCTGCAAAGCATGGATTTCTTGAAGAATCGCTCGACATGGGATGAGCAATTCGGGGGCGCTACACAGAGTTTCCTCGACGCGTGTCGGTCGATCGTTGAGCGTGACAAAGGCACTCGACTTGGAAGATTGGTTCGCGATCTATTCCGCGACGCCGGCATTGAAGACCTTCTTGCCCCAGGCGTGGGATCTTCGGCGGCGCCAGCAGCGAGCCAGTCGAGCGCCCCGGCGTAAAGGCGCTCGCTCGCCAGCGAACGGGGCGACACCGCCGCCCCGGCCAGCACCGCCAGAAGCTGCTCGCGCTGGGCTTGGGGACCTTCCGGCTAGTCCAGTGCCAATTCCGGTGCCAACATCCATCAGGCGCTCTGTCAGCTTTTCAGATCGAGGCCGCGGACAGTAGGGCCCGTAGAGAGATCTCAAAATGGATGATTACCCCGAGCACTTAGCGCCCGAATTCGACGAAGGTGGCGGCGTGGTTACGCCCTTTGAGAAATGGTGGCCGAGGGTGGCGGCATCGTTCCCTACGGTCCCGGAAGCCGTGGCACGGTATTGGCTCCACGAGCACTGGCGGCATTCGCCTTACAGTCACCTGAAGTCTCGAGACTACCGTTTCTCACTCGCAGAGTGGCCAGCAGCCGATTTGTGGAAAGTACATTCTCGCTGGTGCAATTTTTGTCCTGACAACTTGGAATGCGCAGAGCACGGAGCGTATCTCACGACGTTAGTTGAGAAGCCGTACGCGTATCGGACAGCCATCTACATGCTGGCGAACGGCGACTTCCCCACCCCAATCATCGTCCTCGATAATCGCGACGGACACGCCATTCGCGAAAAATTTTGGGAGTCAGTTCCACGCGGGTGGGGGCTAATCGAAGGGCATCGCAGATTTAACTTAGCGCTGCATCTTCAGCGGACCGGGCACCTGAAGCCGGCCGTAAAAGTGTGGGTGATGAAGCGCACCGGAGCCGATTCTGATGGCTGACAGTGCGATATAGCCCGTGGTGGTTGTCCTTCCCCGAAAGATGAAGGCCCTACGCTGAGGGAATTGAGCCAAGAGCATCTGATAGATGCCGGGGCAGCACCGCCGCCCCGGCCGTCGTGATCTAAAGCGAGTGGAAGCAGCCCAGCACAGGATGGACGAAAGCCGCCTCGTCACGTTCCTCGTCGACGACGACGCGCCCGCTTATGCCATCCGACCAATCCTCCTGAGAGCGACAGCGATCCGACGACCCAAGCGAAGGCTCGCCGTCGACATCGGGCTCGCGTTCGTCATCCTCGAGGTCGGCACAGGCCTGCCCGGCCAGC
>NCHQ01000026.1 GCA_002281855.1 Rhodospirillales bacterium 24-66-33
ATAAAGCTGCACAGATTCGCCCGTCAGATCAGCCAGCGCCGCGTTCGGAGTCTCGCGCATCGTCCGCAACGGGTGATCCGACCGAAGACTCGCCTCGACATCAACGTAGCTGAACAGCGTTTCAGACCGTTCGTCCGATCAACGCATCAAATGCTCCCGAAGATACCCAGGATCAGTGAATCACTTTCTTCTTCCGTCTGCGATGGGGATTTCAGCCTTCTAGAGAATTTGGTCCCTGAAGCGCAGCCCGACCCTCCGAGGGGCTAGACTAGCCCCCTCGCCCCCGTAGCTCAGCCGGATAGAGCAGCGGTTTCCTAAGCCGGAGGTCGGAGGTTGGAATCCTCTCGGGGACGCCATCTCGCCAAAGGCCTCGACCCGGTCGACGCTGGTTGAAAGACCGGGCCAATTCGGATCTCGCCCAGCTTCCCGTCGCTTCGCTCGACGAACAGAGCATCGAGGCCACGCTTCTCTGCAAGGGTCCTGCCTTCTGTCGGCCCGAGAACCATGAGCGCGGTCGCCCACGCGTCGGCCTCCATGCAGCTCGCTGCAACGACCGAGACCGACGCGATCGCATTGTCGATCGGACCGCCGCGTAACCGGTCCATCGTGTGGGACAGCCGCGTCCCTCCGACCTCGATCCAGTGCCGGTAGTCGCCTGAGGTGGCGACGGCAGCGTCCCGCAACTCGATCACACCGAGCGGACTGCGAAGGTCGTCGTCGGGCTTCTCCACGGCGATGAGCCAGGGCGTTCCGTCCGGCTTCGTGCCGATTGCCGCGAGCTCGCCATCCAGTCCGACCAGCCCGTCGGCGATGCCGAACGCCTTCACGGTGCGCATCATCTCATCCGTGGCAAACCCTTTGGCGATGCCTGAAAGGTCGAGCGCGAAATCTGCATGCCTGCGCGCTCGTGACTCCGGCGCATCCAGCTCCAGGACGGTATGGGTTGGCGGCAGCCGTTCGTGAAGCGCCGCCTGGATCGCTTCGCTGTCGGGGATCGAGCCGGCGGCTCCGAAGCCCCACGCATTGACCAGGCGCCCGACACCGATGTCGAACGCGCCTCCGGACATACGCCCGACCTCCAGCCCTCTGGTCAGAACCTGCAAGAGTTCCCGAGGCAATGGAACCCAGGCGCCGGGAGAGGCGGCATTGAGGCGCATCAAGTCGCTGTCCGGCTTCCAGGTGGACATCTGGCGGTCGACGCGGTCGACGGCTCGCGCCAGGGCGATGTCCAGTGCGGGGATGTCGGCCTCGGGTGGGGCATAGAGGAGCGCGGACCACCGCGTTCCCATGGTTGCGCCGCTCAGTGCGTGGCGACGAAGACTAGTAGACATCTTCGAGGTATCTCCCTTCGTCCTTGAGAAGGCCGGGCGTCAGGCCGGTCGGAACGAGCAGGTCGGTCAGCGCTTCCTTCACGCCTGCCGCCATCCCGCGTCCGCCGCAGACCAGGACCTGGGCGCCTGCGCCGATGAGCGTGCGCAAACGATCGGAATCCGCACGGAGGCGATCCTGCACGTAGCCGCCGCCCCTCACGCGCGAGAAGACAGTCGACAGGCTGGTCAGCCGCCTGTCGTCCAGCCACCCCTGTATCTCGCGCTCATAGAGGAAGTCCGAAGCCGGATCGCGCCCGCCGAAATAGAGGTGCAGGGGCCGTCGTCCACGATTGGCGCGAATGAATCCCGCCAGCGGGCCGATGCCGGTGCCGGCACCGATCAGGATGATGGGCTTGCGTCCCTGCACCGGACGGAAGGACGGATTGGCCTTCACGAAGGCCTCGACGCGGTCGCCCGGCCGCAGGCCATGGAGCAGGCCCGAGCAGAGGCCACCGGGATGTTTGCGCACGCAGATCTCGACGAAGGCATCGCGGGCCGAGCTGGCCAGGGAATAGTAGCGCGGCAGGGTGTCGCCCGGCGGCACGATGGCAAGCAGGTCGCCGGCAGAGAACTGCGGCCAGCCACGGCCGGCGAGACGCGTGAGCAGGCTGCTCCCCGGCAAGGCGAAGCGCAACACGCAGGTGGGTGCCTGTACCTCCGTGCCATAGTCGATCCGCTCGATGAGTGTCAGCGCATGGGTACGCGGCCGCTCCGGCACATGCGCCAGCACCAGATCCTCGCCCATGACGGCCGACAGGGACTTGCCCCAGCGCGCGAATTCCTGCGGGCACTGACGGTCGATCGTCTCCAGGGGGAGCAACGACGTCCAGCCTCTTTGCGTCAACGCGGCATCCACATCGCGCGCAAACCGGCAGAACTGCGGGAACTGGCGATCGCCGAAGCCCAGGACGGCGAACCGGAAAGACGGTGGTGCCCCGATCCCGTCGAGGCGTTCGAGGAATGCACCGGCGCTCGCCGGGGCCGTGCCGTCGCCATGGGTCGACGTCAGCAGGAACATTCGCTTCGCCGCCGGATAGGATCGCGCAACGCTGTCCATGGCGACGGTGTGGACCGTGTGGCCCTTGGCCGTCAGGGCCGCATGCAACGTCCGGGCGAACCCCCAGGTGCTGCCTCCTTCGCTCCCGACCAGAACCACCGTATCGGCAGTCTTTGCAGGGACATTGGCGGCGATCGGCGCATGCGCACGGCGCCGCTTCCACCACAAGCCGGTCCCGGTCACGCCAAGGACCGGAACACCGAGGGCACTGAGCCCGAGCAGCACGCCGACCCACCACAATCCCCGGCCGGTATGCATCCTGTAGATGAATTCGTAGATCTGGCGGCCGACCGTATGATTCTGCCAGGCCAGCAACGCTCCGCTCACCGGGTCGACATAGCCTTCGCCGGCGGCGGTCGTCAGACGGAAGAAGTCAGTCGGATCGGCCGGGTTGGGAAAGGTCAGTTCGCGAAGCTGGCTGAGATCGATACCGCGCAGTGCATCGATCTGATCGACCGGCAGAGCGGGACCGCCCTGTGCCATCGTCGGGAAGGCGGGCGCCTGCGACTGGCCGTCCGGGATCACCCCGAACGTCGTCAACGACAGGAAGAGCGCGGTGAGTGTCGACACGATGAGCCCGGGCATCGCCAGCCGGCCCAGATCGGCATGCAGCCGCTCCATGACGCTGCCGCGCGAGCGATCGAGAAGGCGAGCCCACCCACCCATTCGCCGGGCCGTCATCTGCAGGCCGGACAGCGTCAGGACGAGCAAGGCGAACGCCGCCGCGCCGGCGGCCATGCGCCCTCCGTCGCCCAGAAAGAAGGAGCGGTGAAGATTGGTCATCCAGCGCTCGAACGCCGAGGGGGCGTAGGTCGAAACCGGTTCGCCACTGGAAGGATCGACGACGACCATCGCAGCCGGTCCATCGGTTCCGGCGTAGAACGCAACGACCTTGCCGGAAGGCAGCCTCTTGATCTGTTCCACGCCGGGGGTGATGCCGGCGGTCCGCCCGGCCAGCTCGGCAATACTGATGCCGTCCGCAGGACGTGAGATCGATCCGGCACGGTCCAGGGCGGGCATGACCGACAGCCCCGAGCCGCTGATGACGAGCACCATCAGCGGAATGACGACGGTCAGGGCAAGAACCTTGTGAATCCAGCGCACCATGACATGCCTCCCGAGTGGCGTGGGCCTACATGCCGTAGGTGAAGGTCTGGATGTAGCTGCGGCCCGCCATGGGCCGACCTGCCCCCGCGGTGGTCAACGGAACGACGACCTCGGAGGGGCTGTCGCGCATGTCCTCGGCCGCAACGTCGATGTGCAGCTTGTAGCCGGCATCGAACAGCGCATCGGCCAGGTCGACGGTGACCTTCAGCGTACGGCCGGCACCGACACTCGCGCCGGTGATGCCGTTGATCCCGGCGACGTTGCCGCGGGATGCGCGCTCCCAGCCGCTCAGGTGGCTGTAGTACTTCGACTTGGAGCCGGCCACCCACAGCGTGCCTTTGTAGGCTCCCGACGCGTCGGTCACGTAGAGCGCGAGATAGGCACCGTTGCCGCCATAGTTCTTGAGCGTGGTCGTCAGGGTTATGGGGCGTGCCATGGCCAGTCCCGGGACGGTCAGGGCGGTCGTCATGGCAAGGCCGGCAATCAGCGTCTTGATTCGCATCGTCTCATCTCCAGCTGGTCGTGTTGAGCGAGCTCACACTGGACGCAGTGGCTGAAGCATTGCTGAAGCGCGACAGGAGTTTGCTTCAGGTCGCGGTCAGGTTGGAGACTGCGGAAAGATCGATGTCACACGAGGCGTCGCTACTGAATCACGGCCTTGGGAGGCGTCGGTCCCGTGAGGATCTCGTTGGCGGGGGGCATCGGGACGGCGCTTCGTCCGTCGTCGCCATCGCCACGTCCGTTCCTGTGCTTCATCCGGACGATGGCGAGCGATCCTGGATCGATCTTCACGGCGATCTCGCGGCCGTCTGCATCAATTCCCCTGATTTGATAGCAGCCGTCATCGACCTTGATTCTCCGCACCGTCCAACCCTGGGCCTTCGCCATTCGTTCGACGGCTTCGCGCGGCTGCCACTGGGCCATGGGGACCTTGCAGTCGTCCTCCCTGGCCAGGGCCACAGGGGACGCCAGCGCGCCCGAAATAATAGCGGCGATCAACACCGTCCTTTTCACGTTTCATCCTCCCGCCAAGGGGCTTGATGTCTTCTCTTGAGCCGGTTTCCTGACGGCGACCTGAAGGCGTGCCGGCATTTGCTTCAGGTCAATGTCAGCTCGACGACTATAGTTCATTGGAGGTCCGGCAGGCGGACTCAGCAACTGACCGGATCGGGACCATGCGAGTTCTGTTGATCGAGGACGATACAATTCTTGGCGCGGCCGTGCGCGATCAGATCGCCGCCGAAGGCCACTCGGTGGACTGGGTCGCGCGGCTGGATGCGGCGCGAGACCATATCGGCAGCGCTGCCTATGATCTTCTTCTGCTGGACCTGATGCTGCCGGATGGCCGGGGGCTTGGCCTGCTGCGCGACCTCCGCACCCGGGGGAATGTCACACCGGTCATCATCCTGACCGCGATGGACCAGCTGTCCGACCGCATAGAGGGCCTCAATGCCGGGGCCGACGACTATCTGGTCAAGCCCTTCGACCTCTCCGAACTGTCGGCGCGGCTGAACGCCGTGGCGCGGCGCTATGCCGGAAATCCCAATCCTCTGGTCCGTATCGGGGACCTCGAGATAGATCTTGCCGCGCGCTCGATCCTCCGTGCGGGACGGACCATCGACCTGACCGCTCGCGAATGGGCCCTGTTCGAGGCGTTCGTGCAGCGTCCCGGCCAGATCCTGTCCAAGGCGCAACTGGAGGAGCGACTGTATTCCTTCGGGGCGGAGGTGGAGAGCAACACGACCGAGGTGCATGTCAGTCGTCTGCGCAAGAAGCTCGGGCATGGCATCGTCGAAACCGTACGCGGTGTCGGCTACCGGCTGGGACGGGCCGCGTGACGGGGCCGCGCAGCCTGCAGTGGCGGATTTCGCTGTGGCTGGGATTCGGGGTCGTGCTGTTGTGGGGCATTGCCACCGTGGCAACGGCACAGAGGCTTCGCCACGAGATGAACGAGGTCTTCGACAGCGCTCTCGAGGAGACCGCCCAGCGTCTTCTCCCGCTCGCCGTACTCGATATCCTGAGCCGCGAAGAGGGCGACACGTCCCAGCGCATCGTTACGCTGAGGGAGCACGACGAATACTTCACCTACGCGGTACGCGATGCGCGCGGGGACATGCTGCTGCGCTCGCATCGTGCCGACGATTCGGTGTTTCCACCTTTTTCGAGGATGGGGTTCGTCGATACCCCGACTCATAGGGTCTACTTCGACGCCGCGTTGCAAGGCTCGATCACGATCGCCGTGGCCGAACCGCTCGCGCATCGCCGCGAGGTGGCGAACGAGGCTCTCCTGGGCCTCTCCTGGCCGCTGGCCCTGTTACTCCCTGCCAGCCTTCTCCTCGTCTGGGCGGTCGTTCGTGTCTCAATGGCGCCGATCAGGAGCCTGCGAGCGGGAATCGAGGCGCGCGGCAGTGGTGACCTCACGCCCATTCCAGCCGCCGGCCTGCCGTCCGAGATCGGGCCGATCGCGGACGCCGTGAACCATCTTCTCCTCAGACTGGGCCGCGCCCTGGATGCTGAACGTAGTTTCACCGCCAACTCGGCGCACGAACTGCGCACGCCCGTTGCCGCCGCGCTGGCGCAGACCCAACGGCTCATCGCTGAGACGAAGGACTCCACCTCCCGTGAGCGAGCGCAACAGATCGAAATGGCGTTGCAGCGCCTGTCGCGGCTGTCCGAGAAGTTGATGCAGCTGGCGAGGGCAGAGGGCGGTCGCCTCCAAGGGGGCGCGACCACCGACATTGCAAGCGCCGCGCGATTCGTTGTCGCTGAGATGTTGCGGAAGCCTGGGATGATCGGGCGGATCAAGCTCGCCGTTCCAGAAACACCGGTGCCGGCGGGAATCGATGCCGACTCCTTCGCAATCGTATTGCGCAACCTCGTTGAAAACGGTCTCAAGCATGGGGCACCGGATATGCCGATCGCGATCGGCATATCCTGTGACGGAGTGCTGACTGTTTCCAACGAGGGGCCGTCCGTTCCGCCCGACCTGCTGTTGCGTCTGCTGCAGCCCTTTGAGCGGGGCCGGACCGTCGCGGAGGGGTCCGGTCTCGGCCTCGCCATCGTGAACGCCATCGCGACAGGAACAGGCGGTCGGCTTATCCTGACATCGCCATTGCCAGGCCAGCAAAGCGGTTTCGAGGCAAGATTCTCTGCCTCGCCTCCCGGGTGGAAGGGTTCAACGCCAGAAGAGAGCCAGCAGGATGATGATCGGAATCGGAATGCCGATAAGCCAGAGCAGAATTGAGCGGCCCATTTTTGATCTCCTTTGGTCGAGGCGATAGGAAACGGCCGCCTCGCCTTGAAGGTTGCGCCGACCCGTGCAACTTGGTTTATGCCGACGCGTTCTCGCGAGGCCTACCAGGAGTGGCATTCCTTGGCTCTGCTCGACGGTCGTACGATCCTCATCGTTGAAAACGATCCCGCCATCGGCCTGGATCTCCGGGCGACTCTGTTTGCGGCGGGGGCGACGCCGGTCGGGCCAGCCAACAGCGTCGAGAGCGCCTTTGCCTTGATTGCCGATCATGCGATCGATGCCGCGATCCTCGACATCCGCCTCTACAAGGACGAGCTTGTGTTCCCGGTCGCCGATACCCTTCAGGCGTTGCGTGTGCCCTATGTCTTTGCGAGCGGCCGGTCGACCGCCCTGATGCCGCTCCGGCACGGCGACAGACCCTTCTTCGACAAGCCGTTCCGCGCGGAGGAGATCGTGGAGGCCCTTGCTGAGATGCTGGCGGACGATATGAGCCGTTAGGTCATCACCCGCCACTCGTGCGCTTGCAACGCCGATCGTATTCGCGCGTTGGGCAGAAATCGCACCAACTGGCAGGAGCCGACGATGTCCACCCCGAAGGAAATCGAAGAAAAATTCTGGTCGGCTCTGAAGTCCGACATGACGATGATGCTGGGCCTCGACGGCGTCGAGGACGGACACGCCCGGCCGATGACGGCGCAGTTAGAGGGTGAGCGCGGGCCCATCTGGTTCTTCACCAGCCGGGAGAACGGCATCGTCGAGAAGCTGGGTGTGGGCCAGGGCAACCGTGCCATCGCGACCTTCACTTCCAAGGGTCACGACCTCTTTGCGACGGTGCATGGCGGGCTGTCGCTGGACAACAATCCGGCGGTCATCGACCGGCTTTGGAACCGCTACGTGGCGGCCTGGTACGAGGGCGGCAAGAGTGATCCGAAGCTCGCCCTGCTGCGGCTGGATCCCGAGCGCGCCGAGATCTGGCTCGATGCATCGAGCATCGTGGCCGGCATCAAGATGCTGCTCGGCGCCGATCCGAAGCAGGATTACAAGGACAAGGTCGCGACCGTCAGCCTGCGAGGCTGAGGTTGCGGGACATGGATCGCAGCGTCGAGGAGTCGATCGGCGCACAGTTGCGATATTGCGCCGGCAATCGCCGGCGCATGACGCGGCGCCTGCGCGAACTCGATGACGAGTGGGACCTCGAGAGTGTGCTCGAAAGCAACGCGTCGCTCATGACCGCCCTCGGCGTGATGGCGGGCGCGGTGGTCAATCGTCGAGTGCCATACGTGCCAGTCTCCTGGGCTGCATCCCTGGTTCGGCTTGCCGCGAACGGCCTGCTGCCGGTCGAGCCTCTGCTGCGGCGGCTGGGCCTCCGGACGACTCGCGAGATCGAGATCGAACGCATGGCGCTGACGATCATGCTGGGCGATCTCGACAGGGCACCCGTTTCGCCGGCGGGCCGCCGCCCTTCCGGCAACGCGATCAGGGTCGTCCGCCCCTGAGGCGGATCGACCGCTGGTTGGATCAGTCGCCGGCGGCCGCCATCCCTTCGGCCGGCGGCGGTGTCGTCTTGCCCGTCTTGAGCTTGCGGCGTTCCTCGAAGCGCTGAAGCACGGTGAAGAACGACGGCACGAACAGCACGGCCAGGCAGGTCGAGGCGATCATGCCGCTGAACACGCAAAGGCCGAGCGATATGCGAGAATTGGCGCCGGCGCCCGTCGCGGTGACGAGCGGCACCACACCCAGGATGAAGGCGAAGGAGGTCATCAGGATCGGCCGGAAGCGGGTGCGGGCCGCCTCGATCGCCGACTCGACGATATCCTTGCCTTCGGCACGACGCTCGCGCGCCACCTCGACAATCAGGATGGCGTTCTTGGCGCCGAGCGCGATCAACAGCATCAGGCCGATCTGGGTGTAGATGTTGTTGGCTAGCCCGACCGCGTTGAGTGCGATCGCCGGGCCGCTGAGCGCAAGCGGCACGGCCAGGATCACGGCGAGCGGCGCGATCCAGCTCTCGTACTGGCCGGCAAGGCAGAGATAGACGAGCAGGATGGCGAGGGCGAAAACGTACAACAGCTGATTGCCGACGACCTCTTCCTGGTAGGCCATGCCGGTCCATTCGTATCCGGTGCCGGCCGGAAGGATCGCCTTGGCGATCTGGTCCATCAGGTCGATACCTTCGCCCGAGCTGAATCCTGTCGCGGGCGACCCGACGATCGCGGCCGACGGGTAGAGATTGTAGAGGCTGATCAGTGGCGGGCCGAGCGCGGGCTTGAGCTCGGCGATGGCGCCGATCGGCACCATCTGCCCGTCGAGATTCTTCACCTGCAGCTTCAGGATGTCCTCGGGACGCGTGCGGTACTGCGAGTCGGCCTGGATGTAGACCTGCAGGCTGAGGCCGAACTTGTTGAAGCGGTTCACGAAGGACGAGCCCATGTAGCTCGACAGGGTCGTGAAGACGTCGCCCACCGGCACGCGGAGAGACTCGGCCTTCACGCGATCGACCTCGATGCGGACGTGCGGCGCGCCGGAGCGAAACGAGGTGACGAGGTTGGTGAGCGCCGACTGCGTGCTGGCGCTCCGGATCACGGTATCGGTGATGGCCTGCAGCTTGGCATAGTCGAAGCTGCCGTCCTTCTGCTCGATCTGCATCTGGAAGCCGCCGGCATTGCCGATACCCTGGATGGCGGGCGGCACGATGACGAAGGCGCGACCGTCCTGCAGGACCTTCAGCTTCTCCATGAGGCCGAGCACGATCGAGCGCAGATCCTGGCCCTTGGCTTTCAGGCGCGTGTCCCAGTCCTTGAGGATGACGTAGGTTACCGCGGCGTTGGCCAGGGAGGAGTTGCTGTCGAGCACCGACATGCCGCCCAGCGCGACCACATTCTCGACGCCCGGCGCCGCCATGGCGATCTCGGCGGCCTGACGCAGCGTGGCGCCCGTGCGCTCGAGCGAGGCACCGTCCGGCAGCTGCACGCCGATGATGAGATAGCCCTGGTCCTCGTTGGGAATGAAGGCCGTCGGCAGGCGCGCGACGCCCCATCCACCGATGCCGGCCGCGACCAGCGCCAGCAGCACCATCAGCCCGGCGCGGTGGACCATGAAGCCGACCAGCCCCGCATAGGCGTCCTCGAGTTTGCCGTAGACCTTGTTGAAGCCGCGGAAGAAGACGTTGCGCTTCTCCGGCGGAGTGGCGGGCCGCAGCCACATCGCGCACTGGGTGGGCTTCAGCGTGGCGGCGTTCAAGGCGCTGATCAGGGCGGTGGCGGCGATGACCAGCGCGAACTGGGCGAACATCTGGCCGGTCAGGCCGGGGAGGAAGGCGGCCGGCAGGAACACCGACATCAGCACCAGGGTGATGCCGATCACGGGGCCGAACAGCTCGTCCATCGCCTTGATCGAGGCGTCGTGGGGCGTCATGCCCCGTTCGATGTGATGGGCGACGCCCTCGACGATCACGATCGCGTCGTCGACCACGATGCCGATCGCCAGCACGATGCCGAACATGGTCGTGGTGTTGATCGTGAAGCCCAGCGCAGCCATGGCGGCGAAGGCGCCGATGATCGTCACCGGGATCGTGGTCGCCGGCACCAGCATCGCGCGCCAGTCCTGCAGGAAGATCACGATCACGATCAGGACCAGGATGCCGGCCTCGATCAGGGTCATGAAGACCTCGTGGATCGATGCCTTGACGAAGAGCGTGGTGTCGAACGGCACCTCGTAGGCGAGGCCGGGCGGAAAGGCCTTGGCCAGTTCCGCCATCTTGGCCTTCACGCGGTTGGCGACGTCGAGCGCGTTGGCGTCGGGCAGCTGGTAGATCGCAAGGCCTGAATTGGGCTTGCCGTTGATGTGCGAGGTCTGGGAGTAGGTCTGGGCGCCGAGCTCGACCCGGGCGATGTCGCGCACCCGCACGATCCTGCCGCCATTGCCCTGCTCGGCCTTGACGATGATGTTGCCGAACTCCTCGGGCGTGCTGAGGCGTCCGACGACGTCGATCGTGTACTGGAAATCCAGGCCCTTGGGCGCCGGCGGCTGGCCGACCTGGCCCGCCGTCACGTCCTGGCTCTGCTGCTGGATGACCTTGCTCACGTCCGCCGGCGTGAGGCCGAACGTGTAGAGCTTCTGCGGATCGAGCCAGACACGCATCGAGTACTGGCCGACGCCCAATACGTTGACGTTGCCGACGCCGGGCAGGCGCGCGAGCTCGTTGACCAGATTGATGGTGGCGTAGTTGCTGAGGTAGAGGCTGTCGTAGCGCTGGTCGGGGGAGGTCAGCGAGACGATCTGCAGGATCGACGTCGATTTCTTCTGGACCACGAGGCCCTGAGCCTGCACCGGCATGGGCAGCGAAGCGAGCGCCGCGCTGACCTGATTCTGCACCAGCACCTGCGCGAAATTGAGGTCGGTGCCGATCTCGAACGTCACCGTCAGCGTGTAGGTGCCGGAGTCCGTGCTGTAGGACTGCATGTAGATCATCTTCTCGACGCCGTTGACCTGCAGCTCGACCGGCAGGGCAACGTCGTTGACGACGACGGCGGCACTCGCGCCCGGATAGGTCGTCGTGACCTGGATCGTGGGCGGCACGACGTTGGGATATTGCGCGATCGGCAAGGTGGCCAGCGCCACGCCGCCGATCAGCACGATGACGATGGCGAGGACGTTGGCCAGAACCGGCCGATTGATGAAGAAGGCGGAAATCATGGCTGCGCTCCCCGGCCGGTCACTTGGGCGCGGCGGGGGGCGCGGCAGGAGGCGCGGCAGGAGGCGCGGCGGGAGTGCCGTCGGTCGCCACGGGGATCGTCGTAACCTTGGGGACCACCTTGGCGCCGGGAATCGCGGCGCCGTTTGTGTTCAGCACGACCTGGTCGTCCGGCTTGAGGCCCGTCGAGATCACGCGCAGGCCGCTGGCGAGGAGCTGTCCGGTGGTGATCCGGGTCTGGACCACGACATTGTCCTTGTTGACGGTCATCAGGTACTTGCCGGCCTGGTCCTCGGCGATCACCCGGTTGGGAACCAGCAGCGAGGCCGTCGCCTCGAGCCCTTGAGGCACCTTCACGCGCACGAAGAAGCCGGGAATGAGGGCGCGCGCCGGATTGTTGAACAGACCGCGCACCAGGATCGTGCCGGTCGTCGCGTCGAGTTCCGGCGACACGTAGTTGAGGAAGCCCTTATGGGGGAATCCCTCCTCGTTCATCAGGCCGATTTCCAGTGGGACCTTGCTGAGTTCCTCGGGGTCGAGCCGGCGATCCTTCAGGTTCTGACGGATCTGCAGAACGTTCTGTTCACTCATGGTGAACGTGACGTAGATCGGGTCGAGCTGCACGATCGTGGCGAGCTTGGTGGCGGTCGAGGCACCGACCAACTCGCCGACCGAGATCAGATGCTTGCTGACGATGCCGTCGAACGGCGCGAGGACCGTCGTGTAGCCAAGGTTCGTCTGGGCGACCGTGAGGTTGCCCTCGGCATTCTCGACATTGGCCCGCGCATTGTCGCGCTTGGCCTTGGCTGTATCGTAGGTGGCCTGCGCCGAGACGTTCTGGCGCAACAGGGTCTCCTGGCGGGTGAACTCGGCCTCCGCCTGGGCCAGCGAGGCCTTGGCGCCGTCGAGCTGGGCCTCGGCCTCCTTGACCTTGGCCTTGTACATCGTCTGCTCGATGCCGAAGAGCTTGTCGCCCGTCTTCTTTACGGAGCCGTCGACATAGTCCTGAGAGACCAGGAAGCCCTCGACGCGGGCGACGAGATCGACGGTCGCGAAGGCCACCGTGTTGCCGGTCAGCACCTCGAAGGGCGCGACCTCCTGCTTCACCGGGACACCGACGCTGACCTCGGCCGGGGGCGGAGGCTGGAATTTGTTCTCCTGCTTGCAGCCGGCCACCAGCGCAGTCAGCGCGATCGCCGCGAGCAGGGGCGTCAGCGCCCGGAACGGTCTCGATACTGCAAAAACAACGGCTTCATCGTTACGATTAGACATATTTCCGACGATGCTCCCCGCGAGGCCGGCCCCAGCGTTAGCGCATCCCCTGCAGGATTGCCACCGCCCAGGCCCATCACAGGCGATTGAACAGCAGCGACAGATTGTTTGCCGGCATGTCGATGATGTCGGGCGCGGAAAAGCCCTGCGCGCAGGCCTGTTCGATGACGGTCTCGAGGTCGCGCACGCCCCATGCGGAATTGCGCCGCTTCAGGTCGGCGTCGAAGGCCTCGTTGCTGGGCGCCGTATGCCGGCCGCCGCGCCGGTAGGGGCCATAGAGGAAGAACAGCCCGCGCGGAGGCAGCAGGCGGGCGGCCCCGGCGATGAGTCCGACCGCAGCCTCCCACGGCGCGATGTGGATCATGTTGCAGCAGAGCACGGCGTCCGCGCGCTCGACGGGCCATACGGCTCGGGTGACGTCGATCTCCTGCGCCGGGCGGACATTGTCCAGGCCCAGCGTCCGCACCCAGTCGTCGATGCTGGCTCGTGCATCGGCATCGGGATCGCTGGGCTGAAAGGTGAGTTCCGGCCGGGCAGCCGCGTAGTGCACGATGTGCTCGCCGGTGCCGCTGGCGATCTCCAGCACGAGTCCCTCCCGAGGCAGTCGCGGCTGCAGCACGTCGAGGATGGGTTGCCGGTTGCGGGCCGCTGCCGGTGCCTGTCTTTTCATCGTGCCTCCTGGAGGGCTTGCCAGATCCGCGCGGGGGTCGCGGGACCGTCGAAGCCTTTCACGCCGAGCGGCGCCAGCGCGTCAAGGATGGCGTTGGCGATGGCGGGGAAGGCGGCGATGGCACCGGCCTCGCCACAGCCCTTCACCCCCAGCGGATTGGTCGTGCAGCGTGTGGCATTGAAGCCGAGGTCGAACGACGGCAGGTCGTCGGCGCGGGGCAGGGCGTAATCCATGAAGGATGCCGCCACCATCTGGCCCGAGGTGGCGTCATAGGCGGCACGCTCCAGCAGCACCTGACCCGCCCCCTGGGCCATGGCGCCGTGCGCCTGGCCGGTCGCGATCATCGGATTGACGAGCACGCCGTAGTCGTCGACGGCCGTGTAGCGCGCCAGGTCGACCTGGCCGGTGTCGCGGTCGATCTCGACCTCGACGACGTGCGCCCCGTTGGGAAAGGTCATGTGCTCGCGTGTCCAGGCGTGGAACGTGTCGAGCGGCAGGCCCTTGTCGCGGCCGAGCGCCGCCACCTCGATCAGGCCGACGGCGCGATCGGTCCCGGAGACGACGAAGCGTCCGTCCTCGAAGCGGATGTCGGCTTCCGACGCTTCCAGCGCATCGGCCGCCAACACCGTGCCCTTGGCGATGATCTCGTCCGCGGCCCGCCAGAGCGCCGTGCCGCCCATGTAGGTCGCGCGCGAGCTGCCGTGGCCGCCACCGAACGGGATCGCGTCGGTATCGCCCTGCACGAGGCGGATCCGCGCATTGGGGACGCCCAGCCGGTGGGCCAGGATCTGCGGGAAGGTCGTCTCGTGGCCCTGGCCGATATGCTGCGTGCCGGTGATCAGCGAGATCGTGCCGTCTGCCTCGAAGCGCACGTCGACATTCTCGTCGGGTGGACCGCCGGTCGCCTTGATGTGATAGGCGAAGCCCAGCCCGCGCAGCCGGCCGCGCCCCTCGCTGTCGCGACGCCGCGCCTCGAATCCCGCACAGTCGGCACGAACCAGCGCGAGGTCGAGCGATTCGGCGAAGTGGCCACTGTCGACCTCGAAGCCGAAGGCATTGGTCATCGGCATCGCCTCGGGCGGCACCATGTTCCAGCGCCTGAGGTCGGCACGATCGAAGCCGGTCTGACGGGCCGCGGCATCGATCAGGCGCTCGACGATGTTGATCGCCTCGGCGAAGCCCGGCCCGCGCGTCACCCCGATCGGCGCGGTGTTGGTGACGACCGCCACGACATGCAGCGCGATCGCGGGGATGCGGTACACCGAACCTTGCAGGTGGATGTACTGGTAGGTCTGCACGCCGCCGCCGGCGCCGGCCATGTAGGCGCCGAGATTGGCGAGGCTGGCGATCCTCAGGGCGAGGAACTTGCCCTGCGCATCGAGCGCCAGCGATGCCTCGGCCCGCATGTCGCGCGCGGCATGATCCGACAGGAACACCTCGCTGCGGCTCGCGATCCATTTGACCGGCCGGCTAACCTTGCGCGCGGCCCACAGGACCAGCGCGTGCTCGACATAGGCGAAGTTCTTGGCGCCGAAGCCGCCGCCCACGTCGGGCGCCACGAACCGCACATCCTTCGGCTCGGCGCCGAGCGAGCGGGCGACGTGGTTGCGGTTGATGTGGATGTTCTGGCTGGAGACGTGGAGCGTATAGCGGCCGGTCGCGGGATCGAACGTGCCGACGCCGCCGCGCGGCTCCATCGGGTTCATCACGATGCGATGGTTGTCGAGGTCGAGCGACACGACGTGCGCCGCTGTGGCGAAGGCGGCTTCGGTACCGGCCGTGTCTCCGGTGTGCCAGTCGAGGCAGGTGTTGCCGGGGATCTCGTCGGCGAGAAGGGGCGCGCCCGCTGCCCGGGCGGCTTCCGCCGAGGCCACGGCCGGAAGGGCTTGATAGCCGACGACGATCAACTCCGCGGCATCGAGTGCCTCGGCGTGCGTCTCGGCCACGATCAGCGCCACGGGTTCGCCGGCGAAGCGGACCTTGTCAGACGCCAGCAGCGGCTGGGCTGCGAAGGCGAAGGGCTCGCCGGTCTGGATGTTCGCCTCGGCATAGGGCCGGAGCGGCATCAGCCCGTCCGCCGTTGCCTCGGTGGCGGTGAGGACGGCGAGCACGCCCGGAGCCGCGCGGGCGGCGGTGGCACCGATCGACCGGATGAGCGCATGGGCGTGCGGCGAGCGAAGCACGACAGCATGGGCCAGACGATCGAACTTCAGGTCGTCGAGATAGGCGCCGTGTCCGGTGACGAAGCGCGCATCTTCGCGCCGCCGGGGAGAGTCTCCCATCCGTTCGATCGTCATGTGCGCAGCGTCTCCGCGTTCTGGGTCTGGCGCTTCTCGTCCCACCAGTCACGCATCTGCAGACCCCAGTAGGCAAGCTGCGTCGCCGCCCGGCCGGCAGCTCCCCCCGCCCAGCCGGTGCCGAAGGGCGCAAACAGCTGGCAGCGCGAGGGATCTCCGAGAATGCCGGCGGCGACCGCATCCGCTCCCGCGGCCGTCTGGGCGAGACCGTGGCCGCCGAAGGCCGAGCAGACCCAGAGCCCCGGCTCGATCTCGCCCACCTGGGGCATCTTGTGCGGTGCGTAGCCCATGATGCCGGGCCAGGCGTGGGCGATCTCGATAGAGCCGAGCTGCGGATAGACCGAGAGGATATCGCGCCGCATCATGTCGCGAAGTCGCTTGGGCTCCGTCGTGTCGGTCGTGATGCGACCGCCCCACAGGAGCCTGTCGCGATCGACGATGCGGTAATAGTCGCCGGCGCGGCGCGTGTCGGAGATCGCGCCGGTCCACTGGATCGCTTCGCCGAGCCGGGCCCCGAGCTTTTCGGTGACGGCGACGTAGGTCGCCACCGGCAACACCGCGCGCGCGATGCGCGGCTGCACGGCGCCGAGATCGGCATTGCCGGCCAGCACGACATGCGGCGCCCTCACGCTGCCACGCTGAGTGCGAAGTTGCCAGGCACCGCCGTCGCGCGTCAGCCCATCGCCCTCGGTGCTCTCATAGATCTTGCCACCCTGACGCTCGATGTCGGCGGCCAGAGCCAGTGCGAGGTTCAGCGGATGGATATGGAACGAGGTCGGGTCGTGGATCGCCTGATGGTAGCGCGCCGTCGCGAGCACGGCGCGCACGCGCGAGGTCTCCCATGGCTCGAAGGAGGCGCCCAGCTGCTCCGCGAGCTTGCGTGTGCGGTCGGCGAAGCCTGCGCCCTGGTCGGTGCGCGAGACGCTGAGCTTGCCGGTCCCCATCAGGATGTCGGGGTGTCCGAGCTCGGTGATGGCGTTGCGGACGATCGCCACGCCGCGCTGCGACTGGGCATAGAGTTGCCGGGCGTGATCGAGCCCCAGCCGGTCGATCAGCGCGCCCGATCGCTGGGCGTAGCCTGGACCGACGAAGCCGCCGTTGCGGCCAGACGCACCCCAGCCGATCCGTCGCCGCTCCACCAGGACCACCCGCTGGCCCTTTTGAGCCAGCAGCCGCGCCGTGTGCAGGCCCGCGAAGCCGCCGCCCACGACGGCGACGTCGGCCACCTCCTGCGTGGCCAGCGCTGGGCGTACCTTGTCTGCGTCTCGCGTAGCGGCATACCAGCTGGCCGGATAGTCGAATTCGGTCATGTCCATTCTTCTCCGCGAGAAGAGGTGGCACGGGAAGGCTTGCGCGGCCACCTCCTCTCCCGCACTAATTTTGCCAGGGAATTTCTACCCGTTTCCAAAATTCGGGAGGACGCATGTCGATCGATTTCGATGCTGTGATCATCGGCGCAGGCTTTGGCGGCATGTACATGCTGCACAAGCTTCGCCAGAAGGGCTTCACGGCGCGCGTGTTCGAGGCCGGCAAGGGCGTGGGCGGCACCTGGTACTGGAACCGCTATCCCGGCGCGCGCTGCGACGTCGAGAGCGTCCAGTATTCCTATCAGTTCGATCCCGACCTGGAGCAGGAATGGGACTGGAGCGAGCGCTACGCCACCCAGCCCGAACTCTTGCGCTACGCCAACCACGTCGCCGACCGCTACGACCTGCGCCGCGACATCCGCTTCGAGATGCGCGTGAGCAAGGCCGTCTTCGACGAGACCGCCAACCTGTGGCAGGTCGAGACCGAGAAGGTCGGCGGCGCCGCCGGCAAGGTCACGGCCCGCTTCGTGATCACCGCGATGGGTTGCCTGTCCTCGCCCAACACGCCGAAGATTCCCGGCCTCGAGGATTTCAAGGGGCCGACCTATCACACCGGCAACTGGCCACATGAGGGCGTCGACTTCACCGGCAAGACCGTCGGCGTGATCGGCACCGGTTCCTCGGCCATCCAGTCGATCCCGGTGATGGCGGAGCAGGCGAAGCACCTCACCGTCTTCCAGCGCACCGCCAACTACACCGTGCCGGCACACAACAAGCCGCTCGACCCCGACTATGTGAGCGAGGTGAAGGCGAACTATCGCGAGATGCGCAGGCGGGCCAAGACCAAGCCGGCCGGCATCGATTTCACGATCAATCCCGCCTCGGCCGCCGAGACGCCGGAGGAGGAGCGCAATCGCCAGTTCCAGGCGCGCTGGGACTATGGCGGGCTGGGCTTCATGGCCTCCTTCTCCGACCTGCTGCTGAACGACGAGTCCAACAAGGTTGCGGCCGATTTCGTCCGGGCCAAGATCGGCGAGGTCGTGAAGGATCCGAAGACCGCGGCGGCGCTGGTGCCGAAAAACATCATCGGCTGCAAGCGGCTGTGCGTCGACACCGGCTACTGGGCGACCTTCAACCGGCCGAACGTGACCCTGGTCGATATCAGCGACGAGCCGATCGAGCGCATCACGCCGACCGGCCTGCGCGCCAAGGGCGAGGATTACACCTTCGACTGCCTCGTCCTGGCGACGGGCTTCGACGCCATGACCGGGGCGCTGCTCAAGGTCGACATTCGCGGCCGGGACGGCGTGACGCTGAAGGAGCGCTGGAATGAGGGGCCGAAGACCTATCTCGGCCTTACCGTCGTGGGCTTTCCCAACCTGTTCATGATCACCGGCCCGGGCAGCCCCTCGGTGCTGACCAACATGCTGCCCTCGATCGAGCAGCATGTCGATTTCATCGCCGACTGCCTCGAAGCTTTGCGCAACAAGGGCAAGACCGTGATCGAGCCGGTGCCGGAGGCGCAGGAGGAATGGGTCGGCCATGTCGGTGACGTGTCCAACATCACGCTGCGCTCGACCTGCAGCTCCTGGTACGTCGGCGCCAACATCCCGGGCAAGCCGCGCGTCTTCATGCCGTATATCGGCGGCCTGCCGGCCTACATCCAGGCCTGCGAGAAGGTCGTGGCCAACGGCTACGAGGGCTTCGCGCTGGCGTAAGGCGCGTCGTCCTGTGCCATACGAAATGCCCTCTCCCCCCGCGTATGACGCGGGCGGAGAGGGCGCTTTGGAAGTATGGCCATAGATCATTGACGACAGCTATCGTATCGCCCTAAGTGTTAACGTGGTGGTTAACTAATGGCGGTGCTGGCCGATGCGAAGAATCCTAGCCATCGTCGTCGCGGTCGTCCTGGCGACCATTGCGGCGATCCTGATCTACGCGGCGACCCGGCCCGATTCGTTTCGTGTCGAGCGTTCGGCGACGATGAACGCGCCGGCCGAGAAGATTTTCCCCTACATAGACGGGCTGAAGCGCTGGACCGAATGGTCGCCCTATGAGGGCCGCGACCCGGCGATGAAGCGAGCCTACAGCGGCGCCGAAAGCGGCAAAGGCGCCGTCTACGAATGGGACGGCAACGACAATGTCGGCAAGGGCCGCATGGAGATCGTCGATTCGACGCCGCCGCACAGGGTGGTGATCAAGCTCGATTTCCTGAAGCCCTTCGAAGGTCACAACATGGCCGAGCTGACCGTGGAACCGAAGGGCAGCCAGACGATTGTCACCTGGGCGATGTACGGTCCCAGCACCTTCATGACCAAGCTGATCGGCACCTTCATGGACATGGACGACATGATCGGTCGGGATTTTGCGGCAGGACTGGCGAAGCTGAAGACCGTCGTCGAGAAGTGAAGTCACACTTATCGAGGAGGATCACATGAACCGCATGCTGCGCACGCTTGCCGTCGTTCTGGCGATGGGCTCGACGGCCGCGCTGGCCCAGGCACCGGCACCGGGAACCCTGCCGCCGGGAGTCTTCGTCGCGGAGCGCGACATCGCGCTGGCGACGGCCGGCACCTATACGCTCGACGAGCAGCACACCGCGGTGATCGTCCGCGTCTCCCATATCGGCTATTCGCAAAGCGTGTTCCGCTTCGACCGCGCCAAGGGCTCGCTCACCTGGGATCCCGCGGCAATCGACAAGTCGAAGCTCTCGGCTTCGGTCGAGACGGCTTCCATCACGACCAACGTGAAGGGCTTCGCCGAGGAGCTGGCGGGCGACAATTTCCTGAAGTCGAAGGCCTTTCCCGAAGCCACCTTCGTCTCGACATCGTTCAAGCCGGTCGACAAGACGCGCGGCAAGGTCGAGGGACAGTTCACCTTGATGGGCAAGACCAGGCCGGTCACCTTCGACGTCGAGCTGGGCGGTGTGGGCAAGGGATTCGAGGGCAAGCCGCGCATCGGCGTCCATGCCGTTGCGACGATCAATCCGCAGGATTACGGGCTGCCGCCGCTGTTCACAGACCCCATCCAGATCCAGATCGATACCGAGTTCGAGAAGAGCCCGTAGCCCAGGAGGATGAAATGGCGGTCCAGCCGTATTTGTTTTTCAACGGCCGTTGCGAGGAGGCGCTCGCCTTCTACCAGGAGAGACTCGGCGCCAAGGTCGAGATGATGATGCGCTTCAAGGAGAATCCAGATACCGGTGCGGCGGAACACATGAAGGTCGATCCCGAGGCGGTGATGCATGCCAGCCTGCGGATCGGCGAGGCGATGATCATGTGCTCGGACGGCATGGCGAACGACGGCAAGACGAACTTCCAGGGCTTTTCGCTGGCCCTCGATGTCGCGACCGAAGCGGAGGCCGACAAGGCGTTCGAGGCGCTGGCCAAGGAAGGCCAGATCCAGATGCCGATCGGCAAGACGTTCTTCTCGCCCCGCTTCGGCTGCGTCGCCGACAAGTTTGGCGTGTCGTGGATGGTGATGGTGCCGCAGGAGATGTGAGGCCTAGGCCTCGCAATGGAGCGCGCCACTCCAGTGGCGCGCTCATTGATCGTTCGATTACGAAGAAGACTACTTCTTCTCGACGTTGGCCGAGCGCAGCGGCACGCCGAATTCGCGGCGGCAGACCTCGGCCAGGACCTCGACGCCCTTGCGGATCGTCTCGGGCTCCGGATTGGCGAAGCAGAGCCGCAGGCGCGAGCGGGCATATTCCTTGTTGGTCGACCATTCCTGGCCGGGGTTCAGCGAGACGCCGGCAGCCAGCGCCGCCTGGGCGAGCTTCGTCGTGTCCACGTTGTCGGGCAGCTTGATCCAGAGGTAGATGCCGCCCTCGGGATCGCCGAACTCGGCCTCGGTGCCGAACTGTTCGGCCAGCGCCTCGCGCAGGACCTGCAGCTTGGCCGCCAGGGTCTTGTTGAGCTTGGGCACGTGGTTGGCGAAGTGCTGCGTGCAGAACTCCGCCAGCACCATCTGCTCGAGCGCGCCGGAGCCTGCGTCCTGCTTGAGGCCTAGGATACGACCGAGAATGTCCCACTTGGCCACGATGTAGCCGACCCGCAGCGCCGGGGCGATCGACTTGGAGAAGGAGCCGATGAAGATGACGCCTTCGCCCTTGGCCATGGCGTAGAGCGAGCGCGGACGCTTGCCGCTCCAGATCAGGTCGGAATAGCACTCGTCCTCGAAGATCATGACGCCGTATTCGGCGGCGATCTTCAGCAGCTCGGCGCGGCGCGCCTCACCCATGATGGCGCCGGTCGGATTCTGCACCGTCGGGATCGTGTAGATGTACTTGGGCTTGATACCCTTCTGCTTCAGCTCCTCGAGCTTCTGCTTCAGCACGTCGAGCCGCAGCCCCTCGCCGTCGAGCGGAATGCCCACGACATTGGCGCCCAGCTTGTTCAGCTTGGTGAGCGCGCCGCCATAGGTCTCCTGTTCGATGATGACGGTGTCGCCTTTCGTCACCAGCAGGCTGTTGATCAGGTCGAGGCCCTGCATCGAGCCCGAGGTGATCAGGATCTCGTCCGAGGCGCACTCGATGCCGGCATGGTCCTTGAGCTTGGCCGAGAGGAACTCGCGCAGCGGCTTGTAGCCCAGCGGACCGCTGTTCAGCCCGTAGGTCGCGAGCGTCGCGCCCTCGCGCGTCAGCACGGAGGTCGCCGCATCGATCAGCGCCTGGACGGGCACGTTCGCGGCGTCGTTATGGCCGCCGATGAAGTTGTATTTCGGAAAGCCGTTCCACTTGGCGGCGGGAGCGGGTGTGCCGGGCGCCAGCAGGGGCGCAAAATCGAACGGAGCGGTCATGGTCGTTTCCTCGTTGGTTGGCCAATTGCTGGGCCAACCAACGACGTTTCGCAACAATTTTGCGACGGGTCAGGCCGTCGCGCGGAACGAATCGGTGTGGGCCATGTCCCAGGCCCGCCGCCAGCGCTTGTCGCTCGTGCCCGACACCAGCTCGCCCTCGGCCAGCGCCGGATAGAGGTCGGCGTAGGTCGCCACGACGCTGGGCGAGACGCGACGGGAGATGTGGATGGGCTTGAAGTCGGTCGGATGGTCGAGGCCGGCGGCGGCGGTGAGCTCGGCCAGCTCGTGCAGGGTGGCGCTATGGAAATTCACCACGCGTTCCATCTTGTCCGGCACGACCAGCGCCCGCTGGCGGGTCGGATCCTGGGTGGCGACCCCGGTGGGGCAACGATCGGTGTGGCAGGACTGCGACTGGATGCAGCCGACCGCGAACATGAAGCCGCGCGCCGAATTGCACCAGTCGGCCCCCAGCGCCATCGCCCGGATGATGTCGAAGGCGGTGATGATCTTGCCGGCGACACCGATCTTGATGCGCTGACGGGCGCCGATTCCCACCAGGGCGTTGTGTACGAGATGCAGCCCCTGCCGCATCGGCTTGCCGACATGGTCGAGGAACTCCATCGGCGCGGCGCCGGTGCCGCCCTCCTTGCCGTCGACGACGATGAAATCCGGATAGATCCCGGTCTCCAGCATCGCCTTGCAGATCGCCAGGAACTCCCATTCGTGGCCGACGCAGAGCTTGAAGCCGGCCGGCTTGCCGCCGGAGAGACGACGCATTTCGGCAATGAACTTCATCATCTCGATGGGCGTCGTGAAGGCGGTGTGGTGCGAGGGCGAGATGCAGTCCACGCCGACCGGGACGCCGCGCGTCAGGGCAATTTCCTCGCTGACCTTGGGGGCCGGCAGGACACCGCCATGGCCGGGCTTGGCGCCCTGGCTGAGCTTCAGCTCGACCATCTTGACCTGCGGGTTGGCGGCGCCGGCGGCGAACCGCTCGGCCGAGAAGGTGCCGTCGGGGTTGCGGGCGCCGAAATAGCCGGAGCCGATTTCCCAGATGATGTCGCCGCCGCCCTCGCGATGGTAGGGGCTGTAGCCGCCTTCGCCGGTATCGTGCGCGAAGCCGCCCAGCCGGGCGCCGCCGTTGAGGGCACGGATGGCGTTGGCGCTGAGCGACCCGAAGCTCATGGCCGAGATGTTGAAGATCGACGCGGAATAGGGCTGCGTGCAGTCGGGCCCGCCGATGGTGATGCGGAACGGCTCCTTGCTGACCGGCGTGGGCGAGATCGAGTGCGTCATCCACTCGTAGCCTTCGGCATAGACATCGTAGTTGGTGCCGAAGGGCCGCACGTCCAGCACCAGCTTGGCGCGCTGGTAGACGATCGCGCGCCGGTCGCGCGGAAACGGCAGGCCGTCCTTCTCGCCCTCGAAGAAGTACTGGCGCATCTCGGGCCGGATCGCCTCGAAGATGAAGCGCAGATGGGCGGCGATCGGATAGTTGCGCAACACCGCATGCTTCGTCTGGAGATAGTCGTAGAGGCCCACGAGTGCCAGGAAGAGAGCGATGGCGAACGCGACGCCGATCCACCACGAGCGCGGATCGACGGCCCAGGCGATGCCCAGCAGCACGGCGAAGGCGGTCGCCAGCGTCCAGGTGATGAATCGCGGCGTGAGCGGCAGCGGCATCGATTTCATTCGGTTTCCTCAGGCTTCGTTGGCGGGCCGGATGCCCGCCGTCACTCTAGCGCACTTAACTGCGTTCGAATGACACGCTCTTGACGACCGCGTAGACCGGCCGCCCGGGAGCCAGGGCCAACCGATCGACCGACTTGGCGGTCAGCCGGGCCACCAGGACGGCGCCGTTGCAGTCCAGACGGATGTCGGCCTGCGCCGTCGACGTCGGGACAATCGACACGACCCGCCCCGCCAGCACGTTCAGCGCGCTGATCTCCTCGGGCCGCTGCAGGCTGAGCATCACGTCCCGTGCCCGGATGTAGGCGCGCACCGGCGCCCCGATGGGGGCCTCGAGCCGCGGCACCTGCAATTCGCCTGCGGCGCTTTCCAGCACCGACAGGTGGAACGCCTCGTCGTGGCGGACGATCCTCGCGTCCAGCACCGCGCCGCCATCGGCGGCATCGGCCATCGGCAGGATGTCCTGGACCGGCCCGACCGCGGTCACCGTGCCCTCGGCCATGATCACGACCGTCGTGGCGAGCCGGGCAACCTCGGAGACCGAGTGGCTGACATAGAGGATGGGGACGCCGGCTTCGTCGCGCAGCCGCTCGATGAAGGGCAGGATCTCGGCCCGCCGCGCTTCGTCGAGCGAGGCCAGCGGCTCGTCCATGAGGAGCAGCCGCGGCCTCGCCAGCAGGGCCCGGCCGATCGCGACGCGCTGCTTCTCGCCGCCCGACAGCGAGTCGGGTTGGCGCTCGAGCAGATGGCCGATGCCCAGCAGCTCGACCACGCTGCCGAGATCGGCCGACGCGCCGCCGCCGCCGCGGACGAACCAGCGCCCGTAGAGCAGGTTGCGCCGCACGCTGAGATGCGGAAACAGGCGGCTGTCCTGGAAAACGTAGCCGATGCGCCTTTTATGCGCGGGCACGAAGAGGCCGCGCTCTGTATCGACGAGCGTCTGCCCGTCGATGACGACGCGACCGCGGTCGGGTCGGATCAGCCCGCCGACGATGCTGACCAGGCTGGTCTTGCCCGAGCCCGAGCGGCCGAACAGGGCGGTCAGCCCCGGCGCGGCGGTGAAACGGGCCTGGAGCCGGAAACGGCCGCGCCTGTGGTCGACGTCGACCTCGAGGCTCATGCCGCCTGCCGCCGCGCGCCGATGCGCTTGGCCAGGAGCTCGGACCCGAGCAGCGCCAGCATGGAGATCGCGATCGACACCAGGGTGAGGCGCATCGCGGCAGCGTCGCCGCCCGGCACCTGGGTCAGGGTGTAGATCAAGGCCGGCAGCGTCTGGGTTTCGCCCGGGATGTTAGACACGAAGGTGATGGTCGCGCCGAACTCGCCCATCGACTTGGCGAAGGCGAGGATCGCGCCGGCGATGATGCCGGGCAGGCAGAGCGGCAGGGTGATGGTCGCGAAGACCCAGAGCGGATGGGCGCCCAGCGTGCCCGCGGCCGCTTCGAGGCGCTGGTCCACGGCCTCGATGGACAGGCGGATGGCGCGCACCAGCAGCGGAAAGCCCATGACGGCGCAGGCCAGCGCCGCGCCGGTCCAACGGAAGGAGAAGACGATGCCGAATTCGTCGGCGAGGAAGCTGCCGATCGGGCCGCGCCGGCCGAACGAGAGCAGCAGCAGGTAGCCGGTGACGACGGGCGGCAGGATCAGCGGCAGATGGACCAGCGTGTCGAGCAGGCTCTTGCCCCAGAAGCGTCTGCGCGCCAGCAGCCAGGCAATGGCGATGCCGAACGGCAGGCTGCAGAGCGTCGCCGTCGTGGCGATCAGGAGGCTCAGCCTTACGGCCGTCCATTCGTCCGGAGTCATGTCCTCTTCCGATCAGGAAGGCGATATAGTCCTTCGGATATAGCGCTGCGTCCAGAGCCTGGTCGCCGCAGCGAGCCCGCGCCGCAGCGCGACCAGGGCGATCGCGAGCAGGGAGACCGCCAGCACCTTCTGCGCCGGCCGCGGCACCAGCTCGGGGTCGAGGTTGGCGGCCAGCACGCGCATCGGATCGATCCCGTTCACCAGCCCGTACCACGACGCTTCGAAAACGACCGTGATCAGCGTGGCGGCGGCGGCGAGCAGGAACAGGCCGCCGAAGCTCGTGCGGAGCCTCGGCGGCAGCACGCGCCACAGCATCAGCCAGGCGAACAGTCCGGCGGCGAAGGCCGCCTCGCCGATCTTGACCTTCGACTGGATGAAGAAGTGCAGGAGGGCCAGCGCGACGGCGGGATAGACCAGCCAGTGCAGGCGCTTCCAGTTGCGCTTCAGCCGCTTCTGCCAGCCGTTGGTCGAGGTGATCGCCAGCGCCACGAGGGCGAGGAGGGCCACGAAGCCGATGGTGAGATAGAAGCGCTTCACGATCTCCGTGGCGACGACGATCAGGTTCCATTTCTGGTCGAGCAGGTAGATCAGCAGGTGGGCGACGGCGTAGAGGGCAGCCGCTACGCCGACCCGTCGCCGGATGTGGATCAGCGGAGACCAGTCGAAGACGGCGCGCGCCGGCGTCAGCGCCAGCGAGACCAGCAGGAACGCGACGGCCCAGTCGCCGGTGGCATGCGTGGCCAGCGTCACGGGACGCGGATCGAGATCGCCCGTGTACCAGCGCCAGGCGAGATCGACGGCGGGCAGGCAGAGGGCGACCAGCGTCGCGAGCCTCAGCCAGAAGATGATTCGCTGATTGGTCACGCGAAAACCCTATCCGATGGCGCGATCAACGGCGGGTCAAAGATACGTCATCGCTGGTTGCCGAACAGGAACTTGTAGGTGCCGAACGTGGGTGCCGTCTCGACACCGAAGGACTTGAGTCGCGAGATCGTGAACAGGGAACGCGCGGCAGCGCCGACGGCTGAAACATCCGAGCCCTCGAGCAGTACGACCCATTCGGACTCGTCGGCCCGGGGATGGTCCATGCTCTTGTCCTGCAGGGGCGCGTGGACGACTTCGAGATCATTCTCGCCGACCGCGGCGCCCATGACGCCGGGACGCGCGGTCAGCTTCGGGAGCGCCTGCTCGGAGAGCCATTGGACCAACGCCTTGCGCCGGTGCGGATCCGGCACGAAGCGGACCGTGGCCAGCGCCGCGCCCGCTCCGTGCGTCTGGTCGACATGGATGCGAAGGGTCAGCCGGGTGAAATGTGTGAAGCGCGCCATCACCCTCTGGCTCCAAGGCGTCTGGTGATCCAGCGTCTGGAGATAGTTCGGCGTGCCGAGGATGGCGACGGTGTCGCACTCGTAGACGGCGAGATATTTGGGCTTGCCGCGCACCGCGGCGTAGCGCCGGCCGCGATGGAATCCCGGCAGGTTCACGCGATCGTCGATATGCTCGCGGTTGTACCACTCGTTGTAGTCGCGCTCGTCCCGCGCCGACACGTCGGTGAACGTGAGCAGCATTCCCTTGCCGAAGAGGGACATCATGACTCCTGTCGTGGACGCTCCGGATCCAAGCTCAACCTAACATCTTGCGGGCGTGCCTTGCATCTTCCGTAGCAGGCCCGTGCCGCGGCCGGGCGGTCAACACGCGCTTTTCACGCTCCGCCTCCCAGGTAGATCAGTGCGAGCAGAGCGAGCACGAGACACACGGCGGCCCAGAACCGCCACCTCAGGAAAATCCGGGAACCCAGGGGAGCCGGTCGGTGACGGCTCACCTGGGGTAGCGTGTCGACGATGCGCTGGGCGGTGCCTGCGGCGTCGCCCAGGGTCCAGCGCGTGTCGGGCAGGTTGATGAAGGTCGCGGCCAGGGATTTTGCCGCCTCGACGCGCGGCAGGAGCGCCAGGCGAGCCGCCTCCTGCCAGGGGTCGATACCGATACGTGTCAGCGCCGTGAGGACGGTGATGTCCTCGCCGCTGTTCGCGGCATCGCGTCTTTCGGTGCCGACGACGGTGAACAGAAAGGCCGTGTAACGGGCCCGGCTCAGCGCATAGTCGGGAAGAACGGTCATGGGCACCAGGTCGTACGGGGCGTGCAAGGGGAGATTTTGCGCGTGGCGCTGCAGGAGCGACCGCGCCGTGGAGCGCCTTCAGGAGTCAGGAGTTCTGCTGGAACTCTCGTCCCTCGGATTCGAGGTTGCGGCTGGGCGCGAGCTGCACGAGAAGGAAATAGAACGCCAGCGCGAGCGCTCCCCACATCAGCCAGCTCGCAAGACCCGGCTTCGGCTTCGGGAAACCGGCCCGCGTTGCCGTTGCAGGCCCACCCTGCTTGGCCTTCGGACGACCCGTCCGTTCGGACATGATGGCCGCTTCCAGCGAGGCGCGGGCTTCTTGTGTCTGCGGAATGTCGGCGACGGCGCCCTCTGGCAGCAACGCGACCAGGCGGGCCGCGATCGTTGCGGCCTCGCTCGCCGGTGCCGTCCTGTCGGGCAGTCGAAGGATGGTGGCAGCCAGAGCCTCGGCCGCCGCGTCGCGCGGCAAGGCAGCGAGACGCGCCGCCTCCTGCCACGGATCGATGCCGAGTCGCGACAGAGCCGAGAGCACGGTGACCTCCGTGCCCGCCGCGTCCTGGCCCAGCGAACCGAAGAGGAAGCCGTTATAGGCCGAGTGGCCGAGCGAATATTCCGGACGCAGAGTCATAGGGCCTCCGGCGCAAGTTGCCTGTTCGCGACGGTGAGGACACGGGCTAGAAGCCCATGCCCCCCATGCCGCCACCCATTCCACCCATGCCGCCGCCGCCCATGCCACCGGGGCCGCCGCCCTCGCCGGGCAGTTCGGCGATCATCGCCTCGGTGGTGACGAGCAGGCCCGCCACGGAGGCGGCGCCCTGCAACGCGGTGCGGACGATCTTCACCGGGTCGATGATGCCGGCCTTGATCATGTCGCAATAGTCGCCCTTCTGGGCGTCGAAGCCGAAATTGACGTCCTTCTGCTCGAGCATGTGGCCGGCGATCACCGAGCCGTCGTGCCCGGCATTCTGGGCGATCTGGCGCACCGGCGCCTGCAGCGCGCGGCGCACGATGTCGATGCCGGCCTGCTGGTCGGGATTGGCGCCGCGGCAGTCCTTCAGCGCGCGCGTGGCGTAGAGCAGCGCGGCCCCGCCGCCGGCGACCACGCCCTCCTCGACCGCCGCCTTGGTCGCGTGCATGGCGTCCTCGACGCGGTCCTTCTTCTCCTTGACCGCGAACTCCGAGCCGCCGCCCACCTTGATGATGGCGACGCCGCCGGCCAGCTTGGCCAGCCGCTCCTGCAGCTTCTCGCGATCGTAGTCGGACTCGACCTTGTCGACCTGGGCGCGGATCTGGGCCACGCGGGCCTCGATGTCCTTCTTCTTGCCGGCGCCATCGATGATGGTGGTGTTGTCCTTGTCGATGTGGACGCGCTTGGCGGTGCCCAGCATCTCGAGCGTCACGCCTTCGAGCTTGGTGCCGAGATCCTCTGAGATCTCCTGCGCCGAGGTCAGGATGGCGATGTCGCCCAGCATGTCCTTGCGGCGGTCGCCGAAGCCCGGCGCCTTGACGGCCGCGACCTTGAGGCCGCCGCGCAGCTTGTTGACCACCAGGGTCGCCAGCACCTCCGCGTCGAGATCCTCGGCGATGATCAGCAGCGGCTTGCCCGACTGCGCCACCAGCTCGAGCAGCGGCAGCACGGTCGAGAGTCCGCTGAGCTTCTTGTCGTGGATCAGGATGTAGGGGTTCTCGAGCTCGCAGCTCATCTTGGCGGCGTTGGTCACGAAGTAGGGCGAGAGGTAGCCGCGGTCGAACTGCATGCCCTCGACGATCTCGAGCTCGGAGTCGAGGGTCGTGGCCTCCTCGATGGTGATGACGCCCTCGTTGCCGACCTTTTTCATGGCCTCGGCGATCATCTTGCCGATGGTCTTGTCGCCGTTCGCCGACACGGTGCCGACCTGGGCGATCTCCTCGCTGGTCGAGACCTTGCGGGCGCGGCGCTTCAACTCCTCGATCACCCAGTCGGTGGCGAGGTCGATGCCGCGCTTGAGGTCCATCGGGCTCATGCCGGCGGCGACCGACCTCAAGCCTTCGCGCGTGATCGCCTGCGCGAGCACGGTGGCGGTCGTGGTGCCGTCGCCCGCTGTATCGGAGGTGCGGGTCGCGACCTCGCGGACGAGTTGCGCGCCCATGTTCTCGAAGCGATCGGTGAGTTCGATCTCCTTGGCGACGGTGACGCCGTCCTTGGTGATGCGCGGCGCGCCGTAGGATTTGGCCAGCACGACATTGCGGCCCTTGGGGCCGAGCGTCACCTTCACGGAATCGGCCAGCATGTCGACCCCGCGCATCATGCGCGTGCGCGCGTCGCCGCCGAAGCGGACTTCCTTAGCGGACATGGCGTTTCGCCCCCGAGAGGTGTTCTGAAATGCGTCGGTCTGAAGGCAGACCTGAGCGAGCCGCGGTGCGGCGCGTCTCCCCTAGATGGGGGCGTTGACCTGCAAAAGCCAGCGATTAATCGGACAGGCTATGTCCGAAAGACTACATAAGACAGTCGGAGGTCCACCGCAAAGGAGGCTCCATGGCGCGGAAAGCTGCAGGCCGCTTCGATCCCAAGGCCTTCCTGGCAACGGTGAGCCGCGGCCGGACGGTCAACGAGCATCGCCGGAACGGGGTTATCTTCCGGCAAGCGATGCCGTCCGATGCGGTGTTCTATGTGCTGCGTGGGCGGGTGAAGCTTGTCGTCACCTCCAAGCAGGGCAAGGAGGCCGTGGTCGGGATCATGGGGCCCGGCGAGTTCTTCGGCGAAGGCTGTCTGATCGGCCAGCCGCTCAGGCTCGCGACGGCCAAGGCGCTGGTCGACTGCGAAGTCACACGGGTCGACAAGAACGAGATGCTCCGCGTGCTTCACGACGAGCCGGCGTTCGGCGAGATTTTCATGAAGCATCTGCTGACGCGGAACAGCCGGGTCGAGGAAGATCTGGTCGACCAGCTCTTCAATTCGAGCGAGAAGCGGTTGGCCCGCACGCTGTTGCTGCTGGCGAACTTCGGCAAGGAAGGCGGGCCACAGCCGATCATGACCAGGATCAGTCAGGAGACGCTGGCCGAGATCATCGGGACGACCCGTCCGCGTGTCAGCCATTTCATGAACAAGTTCAGGAAGCTTGGCTTCATTTCCTACAACGGCCACCTGCACATTCACAGCTCGCTGCTCAGCGTGTTGCTGCAGGAATAGGCATCAGGGAGCGGAGGGTGCGGCCTTTGGCCGACTGGTCACTATTGGACAGACTCTCGCCGCGGCGCAGCATACCTTGCGACGGTATCGCGGCAGGGGATTTTTCCCGCGATACTCGCCGGGGGGCGCATTTCATGCTGCATCTCGTCCCGCCCACACAGGGCCCAACGTCACACGACTCATCTCCGATCCCAGCGCGTCGTCCTGAGATCGAAGCTGCGCGTCTCGCTGCGCTCGAGAGCTATGGCATCCTCGACACCGTGGTGGAGCCCGCCTTCGACCGGATCACCGAGATGGCCGCGGACCTGTTCGATGCGCCGATCGCGCTGCTGGGCTTCACCGGCCATTCCAACGTCTTCTTCAAGTCGCATCACGGGCTGACGACAAGCCATGCGCCGCGCGGGGCGGACCCCTCCCAGCCGGCGCTGGCGCCGTGGATCCGCAGCGAATTCAGGCAAGGCTTCCATGTCGAAGTGCCGCTGTACAGTTCAGACGGCTTCGAGATCGGAATGCTATGCGTGATCGACCGCCGCCCGCGTCGGATCGAGGAGCCACAGATCCGCCATCTGCGCGCCCTGGGCGGCATCGCAACCGATCTGCTGGCGATGCGGCTTGCGGCGCGGCGCACGCTGGCCCAGGCCGAGATCACCACCAGCGAGGTCGACCATCGCGCGATGAACAGCCTGCAGTTCGTGGCGAGCCTGCTGCAGCTGCAGGGCCGCGCTTCGGCCTCGCCCGAGGTGACGCACCAACTGCGCGCTGCCGCCAACCGCGTGTTGGCGGTGGCGCGTGTGCACCGGATCTTCTCGACCCACGAAACCGCCGGGCGCGTGCCGATCGTGGCCCATCTCCGGAGGCTCTGCGAGGAGCTGTCGACCAGCGTCGGCAGCGAGATCAGGCTGGAGGGCGCCGACGAGGTCGACGTGCCGAAGGAGCAGGTGCTGCCGATTGGCCTGATCGTCAACGAGCTGGCCACCAACGCGCGCAAGCATGCCGGCGACCCGATCACGATCACGTTCCACCGGCTGGCCGAGGGCGCCTACGAGCTCTGCGTGCTCGACGAGGGGCCGGGCCTGCCGGCGGGGTTCGATGTCGCGGCGCCGTCAGGTCTGGGCCTCGGCATGAAGGTCGTGAATGCGCTGGTGGCCCAGTTGCAGGGTAAGCTCACGGCGCATTCCAATCCGGTCGGCCGTGGCTCATGCTTCAAGGTCACGTTCCCGATCGGCTGACGAAAGGTCCATTTGCTTACCCTCCGGATTCGCCACCGCACCACCTATCTCTATCACGCACCCGTCCGGCTGGGGCCGCATCGGCTGATGCTGCGGCCGCGCGAGAGCAGAGAGCTGCGGCTGGTGTCGCATGAGGTCACGGTGACGCCGGCGGCCACCGTCACCTGGGCGCACGACGTGTTCGGCAATGCCGTAGCGACGGCGGGCTTCGAGGGGCTCACCGACCGGCTGGTGGTCGACAGCGAGGCGGTGCTCACGCTGGGCGCCGATCCGTGGCCGGTGTTCGACATCGCCACCGTCGCGACGCGCTATCCCTTCGCCTACACCGACGCCGACTGGCGTGACCTGGGCGCGCTGGTGGTGCCGCAGTATCTCGATCCCGATCGGAAGCTGCTGGCCTGGGCGAACGGGTTCGTGCGCAGCGTCCCCACGGACACGCTGTCTCTGCTGAAGGACCTCAGCGCCGGCGTTGCCCAGCAGATCGGCTATCAGAGCCGCGAGAGCGAGGGCACGCAGGCGCCGCTGGAGACCCTGGCCCGCGGGCTGGGATCGTGCCGCGACCTGGCCGTGCTGTTCGTCGAGGCGGCGCGCTGCCTGCGCTTCGGTGCGCGGCTCTGCTCGGGCTATCTCTTCAGGCCGGATCGGGCGACGGGAAACTACGAAGCCGACTCCACCCATGCCTGGGCCGAGGTCTATGTGCCGGGTGCCGGCTGGATCACCTTCGATCCGACCAACCGCAGCGTCGGCGGGCACAACCTCATCCCGGTCGCCGTAGCGCGCGAGATCTGGCAGGTGACTCCGGTGTCGGGTGACTTCATCGGCGCCAGCGACGCCTTTCGCGGCCTCTGGGTCGACCTCAACGTGACGCCCCTCTGAGAGCGCTGTCGAGCGCGGCCGGGATCAGGGCGCCTTGCGCGCTTTCTCGCCGACCACGATGCGGATGGCGGCGTCGGTCGGGCTGGGTGTCTGGGGCCCGTTGAGGGTGCCGCGGAACCGGCCCCAGTTGGCCGGCCAGTCTCCCTTGCTCGCGTTGAAGCCGGCCCCGCCCAGCGCGTCCACGAGGGCGGCCGCGGCCTCGTGTGTCGCCGGATCGCTGCCGTCCCGGACCAGGACGACGACGCCGTAGATTCCGGCCACGCCACCCCAGGTCCAGGTTTCAGGCGCCCAGCCCGCCCGGCCCAGATCGGCGGAAATGGCCGCGCCGATGGCGGGTGCGTCGGAGATCTGGCCCAGCAGGAACAGGGCGGCCTTGGTCCCACTGTAGCGTTGCAGGCTCGCGACGAAAGGCGACGGCGGTGGCGGGGGCGGCTCTGCCGGTGCCGGAGGAGATGCTTGCGCAGCCATTTCCGGCTGCGGCTCCTGGGCTGCTTCCGGCGTCTTGGAGGTGGCGTCCCTGACCAGCTTGCCCAGGTCGGCGAGACGCCGCCGGATTTCGGCGGCATCGAACAGCGGGGTTCGCGCGGGTTCGGGGGCGGGCGCGCTCTCGCGCGGTGGCCGCGCTGCCCGTTCGGTCGCCTCACGCGCGGCCTGCTCGAACGCCGCGGCCCGCTCGCGCGCTCTGTCGGCCTGTTCGGCGAGGGTCGCCGCCTGGGTCCGGGCGAGCGAGACCTCCTGTTCGAGCGTTGCCGCCCGGCCCTGGGCCGTGGCGATCTCCCGTTCGAGGGCGGCCAGCTTCTCGCGCGCCGCCGATGCTTCGCGCTCGTGCTGGGCGGCCTGGCTTTCCAGCCCCTTGTAGTGATCGAGCGCCGACTGTTCGTGAGCGCGCACGGCGCCGCCGTAGCGAAACGACAGGAAGGTCGTGATGCCCAGCGCCGACACGGCCAGGATGGTGGCGACAAGGCTTACGATCATGGCCTTGTCCATGATCGACGCCCATCCCCGCAGCTGATCGATGTCCATGTTCACCGGCTTGTTGGAGCGCATGCCAAGCCCGTGCCCTCCCGGCACTCGATTAACAATCGGCAAATCGCCGCCGCCCGGTGAATTGTCGTGACAAATCGGAGGCATGGCCCGCGCCCGCGGTGGCTCATGCGGAATGAGATGCTGAGCCAGCGTTCAATGACGGATCGGGCCGAACTGTCGAGCGTATGGCGTTGCCTGCCGATCGGCAGAGCCGCCTGTCTAGGCGCGCCGGCCCTGGAGGACGACAGCCCGGCCTTCATCCTTGAGCCGAACCGTATCAGCGGCGAGCTGTGTCCATCCCCGTCGCGCGCAATCCTTCGCGATAGCCTCCACTTCGAAGAAGCCGAGACGCATGCGTAACGCGACGGTATCGAGCATCCGCCAGGCGCCGGGCACCATGCCGGACGTTTCTTCCGCTAGAGCTGCGCAGAAGTCCCGCGCACGATTGTCCGGAACGGAAGGCGTAGACATTGACCACTCCTGGGCTGCTCACGACGGCTGCGATTTGCGGCACCCGGATGCGTTCGGCTTCGTGGGGCGCTGCGTCACCCTATGTCAGATCAGAGAGACCGCCGTCGACACTCTTCCTCGCGATATCCACATCACTTGTCGCCGGCGATGTCGCGGCCTGCCTGCTGGAGCCGGACAGGTGGAATTCGCGAAGATCAGGATCCTCCGAAGGCGCAGCGGCTTGGTCTATGCTCCATACTCTTCGGGAGGAAAAAACCATGAAAATCGCCAGGATCGAGGATCTTCACTGCGACGCCGGATGGCGCGACTTCTCGTTTCTCAAGGTCACGACCGATGACGGGCTGGTCGGCTGGTCCGAGTACAATGAAGGCTATGGCAGCGCCGGCCTCACCGCCGTCATCCGGCGCATGGCGCAGGGACTGATCGGCCAGGACCCGCGTCCCATCGAGCGCATCATGTCGACGCTCTACGCCGTCACCCGCCAGGCGCCGGGCGGCATCAACCAGCAGGCGATGGCCGCCATCGAGAATGCGCTGATCGACGTGAAGGCCAAGGCGCTGGGCATCCCCGTCTGCGAGCTGTTCGGCGGGCCGGTGCGCGACCGCCTGCCGCTCTACTGGTCGCATTGCGGCAGCTACCGGTTCCGCAATGCCGAGGTCATGGGCGTCGAGCCGGTGCGCTCGCTCGACGATCTGGTGAAGCTCGGCCGGCATGTGAAGGAGCGCGGCTTCAAGGCGCTCAAGACCAACATCTTCCGCTTCGATCTCGATCCGCCGAACATGTACCAGCCGGGCTTCGGCCGCAGCCCGGGCGGGCCCGAGCTGAACGTCGACGGCGCCGTGCTGGGCGCGATCTCCGACGGGCTGGCGGCCTTTCGCCAGGGCGCCGGTCACGAGATGGGCATCCTTCTCGACACCAATTTCAACTTCAAGACCGAGGGCTACATCAAGGTCGCGCGGACCTGCGAGCCCTACAACCTGTTCTGGATGGAGATCGATTCCTACGATCCGGAGGGGCTGCGCCTGATCCGCGACCGCGCCACGATGCCGATCGCTTCGTGCGAATCGCTGTTCGGCCGCCGCCAGTTCCGGCCGTTCTTCGAGAACCGCTCGATCGACGTCGCGATCATCGACGTGCCATGGAACGGCCTCGCGGAGTCGCTGAAGATCGCGTCGATGGCCGAGGCCTATGAGATCAACTGCGCGCCGCATAATTTCTACGGCCACATGTCGACCCTGATGAGTGCACACCTGTGCGCCGCCATGCCGAACTTCCGCATCATGGAAATCGATATCGATGACGTGCCATGGAAGGACGATCTGGTGACTCATCCGCCAGTGATCCAGAATGGCGAACTGATCGTGCCCACCCGGCCCGGCTGGGGTGCCGACATCAACGAGGAGGCGGTCAAGGCGCATCCGCCGAAGAACCCGCATCCCTGAGAGGACTGAAGACATGGTCTACGAGTTTCGCACCTACACGCTGGCGCCCGGCAAGATGCCGGAATACCTCAAGGCCGCCGAGACGATCGGCCGCCCGGCGCGCGGCAACAATTACGGCGTCAACCACGGCTACTGGACCTCGGAGTTCGGCGCGCTGAACCAGATCTGGCATCTGTGGAAGTACGACAGCTACGAGGAGCGCACGCGCCTGCGCACCGAGCTGCAGAAGAACAAGGACTGGACCGAGAAGTACCTGCCGATCGTGCGGACCTGCGTGGTCCGCCAGGACCTGCGCCTGATGAACACCGTGGTCGACATCAAGCCGGACGACGGTACCACCGGCAACATCTACGAACTGCGCATCTATCGCTGCGGCCTGGGCGGCGCGGTGCAGTACGGCAAGGACTTCAAGGAAGTCCAGGCGGCGCGCGAGAAGTACTCGCCGATCTGGGGCGCCTGGACCGGCGAGTTCCCGCAGCCCAACGAGTGGATCCATCTCTGGCGCTACAAGAACCTGCAGGAGCGCTTCGAGGCCCGCGCCGCGGCGATGAAGGATCCGGCGTGGCAGGCCTATCTCGCCAAGGGCCCGGCCAAGCTGCAGGAGATGCACTCGACCCTGCTGCTGCCGACCAACTACTCGCCGCTGAAGTAGAACAGACGACATAAACGAAACAGACGAAACGAACACCCCGGGGAGCGATCCCCGGGGTGTGGTGGCTTGGATATTGCGAGGACCGGCGCATGGATACGTTCGACGACAGTCTTGCCTTCGTGAAGTTCGGCGTCGGCCAGCCGGTGACGCGCAAGGAGGATCCGACCCTGCTGCGGGGCCAGGGCCGCTACACCGACGACATCAATCTTCCGGGCCAGGCTTATGCGGTGATGGTGCGCAGCCGTAACGCGCACGGAATGCTGAAGGGCATCGACACGTCCGAGGCGAAGGGGCTGCCGGGGGTTCTCATGATCCTGACGGCGGCCGATCTCGACGAGGCGGGCTTCGGCCCGCTGATGTGCCCGCTCAACATCCCGCAACGCGACGGCACGCCGATGAAGACGCCGCCGCGCTGGTCGCTGGCGAAGGACAAGGTGCGCTTCGCGGGCGAGGTGGTGGCCGTGGTGGTGGCGGAGACGGCCGTGCAGGCCAAGGATGCCGCCGAAGCCGTGATGCTCGATATCGAGGAGCTGCCGGCCGTGACCAGCCCCGAGGCGGCGCTGGCCGACGGCGCGCCGCAGATCCATGACGATGCGCCGGGCAACCTCGTGCTCGATTTCCATTTCGGCAATGCCGACGCTGTCGCCAAAGGCTTCGCCGAGGCCGCGCACGTCACGAGGCTCGAGATCGATTCTCAGCGTATCGTGGTCAACGCCATGGAGCCTCGCTCGGCGATCGGTTCGTACGACACGGCGAAGGACCGCTGGGTGCTGAACGTCGGTTGCCAGGGCGTGTTCGGCCTGCGCGGCGGCCTCGCCAAGGACGTGCTCAAGGTCACGCCCGACAAGCTCCACGTGCTCACCGGCAATGTCGGCGGTTCGTTCGGCATGAAGGCGCCGCCCTATCCGGAATATGCGCCGCTGCTGCTGGCGGCTAAGAAGCTCGGCCGGCCGGTGAAATGGACCGACGAGCGGTCCGAGAGTTTCCTGTCGGATCATCATGGTCGCGATCACGAGCGCGTCGCCGAGCTGGCATTGGACAAGGACGGCAGGTTCCTCGCGGTGCGCCTCACCGGCTACGGCAATGCCGGCGCCTACATCTATCCGCCGATGCCGGCCACGACGAACGCGGTGAAGAACCTGATCGACGTCTACCGGACGCCGGCCATGGAGGTGAATTCCAAGATCGTCTTCACCAACTGCACGCCGATCGCGGCCTATCGCGGCGCCGGCCGTCCCGAAGGCAACTATTTCATGGAGCGCCTGATCGACACGGCCGCCCGCGAGATGGGCATCGACGGCATCGAACTGCGGCGGCGCAATCACATCGCGCCGGAGCAGATGCCGTACAAGTCGCCGGCCAACAATCTCTACGATTCGGGCGAGTTCCGCGCCATCCTCGACGAGACGCTGCAGATCTCCGACTGGCACGGGTTCGCGGCCCGCAGGGAAGAGAGTGCGAAGCGCGGCAGGCTGCGCGGCCGCGGCGTCGGCAGCTATCTCGAAGTGACGGCGCCGGCCGGCAAGGAGCATGGCGGAATCCGCTTCGAGCCCGATGGTGACGTCACCATGCTGAGCGGCACGCTCGACTACGGCCAGGGCCATGCCTCGGCCTTCGCCCAGGTGCTGACCGGCCTGCTGGGCATTCCCTTCGAACGCTTCAAGCTGCTGCAGGGCGACAGTGACCAGCTCAAGGCCGGCGGCGGCACCGGCGGTTCGCGCTCAGCGCTGGTGGGCGCGGAAGCTTTCCTCGAGGCCAGCAAGAAGGTCATCGACCAGGGCAAGCAGATCGCCGCGCATGTGCTCGAAGCGTCGGTGGCCGACATGGAATTCGACAAGGGGCGCTTCAAGATCGCCGGCACCGACCGCGGCATCGGAATCCTCGAGCTGGCGCAGAAGCTGCGCGACGGTCTGGCGCTGCCGGACGACGTGCCGCAGACGCTCGACGTCGCGCATGTCTCCGATACGCCGCCCTCGTCGTTCCCCAACGGCTGTCATGTCTGCGAGGTCGAGATCGATCCCGAGACCGGCACGATCGAACTGGTGCGCTACTTCATGGTCAACGACTTCGGCACGGTGATCAATCCGTTGCTGGTCGAGGGCCAGGCGCATGGCGGCGTCGTGCAGGGGCTCGGCCAGGCGACCATGGAGCGCACCGTCTATGACGAGCAGGGCCAGCTGCTGACCGGCTCGTTCACCGACTACGCCCTGCCGCGGGCGCAGGACGCGCCGAGCTTCACGATCCAGAGCCATCCCGTGCCGGCCAAGACCAACACGCTCGGCGTGAAGGGCTGCGGCGAGGCAGGCTGCGCCGGGGCCCTGCCGTCGATCATGAACGCCATCGTCGATGCGCTGGGCGGCAAGCACATCGACATGCCGGCGACGCCGGAGAAGGTGTGGCGGGCGCTGAACGAGGGTAAGTAAGTGATGTCGTCATCCTGAGCGCAGCGAAGGATCTCGCGCGCGCAAGGGAGTGCGTTGGCCGCCCCGCAAGGTCCTTCGCTGCGCTCAGGACGACATGAGAGGCAGGTAGCCCGTTAGCTGACCTTCGCCTCGATCTCGATCGTCTTCTTGACGGCGGGGCGCTCCAGCATGCGGGCGTGGTGGGCTTCCAGCGCCGGGAAGTCGCCCGGCTGGCGCTCGAGCTGGTCGCGGAAGCGCCAGTAGACGCGGAACAAATGGATGTCGGCGATCGAATAGCGATCGCCCAGGATCCACGTCCGGTCGCCCAGGCGCTTGTCGGCCACGGCATAGAGTTCGCGTGCCTCGGCCACGCCCTGCCGGATCGCCGGATGGATCGTCGAGGCGACGTAGGACATCCAGGAGATGGCCTGCGCCTCGGCCTCGATGTCGCCCGCGTGCAACAGGCCGGCCGCCGGATAGGTGCGGGCGAGATAGTAGAGGATGCCGGCCACCTCGGTGAGCGGACGGCCGTCGATCATCAGCACGGGAACCTTGCCTGCCGGATTGACGGCAAGGAATTCGGCGTTGCGCGTTTCCTTGCGCGGCACCGACACCGCGTGCTTGTCGAACGGGGCGCCCACTTCGTGGAGGGCGATATGGGCTGCCATCGAGCTGGAGCCGGGCGAGTAATACAGGGTGAGCATGGCCAACCGTACCACGCCTGTCATAGCGGTCGAAGGTTGGTTATCCTGCCGTCATGATCACTCTCCTGCTGTCGTCCCACGCGCAGCGTATCTGGGGCGAGCGCATCGCGGTCGCCGTGCCGCCGGGCACGCTGTCCTTCCTCACCGCCGAGGAGGCGCTGGCGGCCGAAGGGCCAAGTGCCGCCGACATCGCCTTCATGACCCGCGAGGTCACGGGCAAATCCAGCCCGAGCCATCCGACGCCCGAACTGCGGGGCTTCGACGCGGTGGTCGAGAAGTCGCCGAACCTGAAATGGCTGCAGATCCATCCGGCCGGCGCCGAGCGCCCGATCTATCGCCAGCTGCGGGCGCGCGGCGTCAAGGTGACGACCGCCTCGGGCGCCACGGCGGTCACCGTGGCGCACAGCACGCTGGGCGCCGTGATCGCGATCAACCGGCGCTTCCCGCTGCTCGCGGACGCGCAGCGCCGCCATGCCTGGGAGCCGCGGCTGGCCGAGCGTTCGCCGCGCGACCTCGCGGGCCAGTGCGCCGTCATCGTCGGTATGGGCCCGATCGGGCGCAACATCGCCTCGCTGCTTGGAATGCTGGGCATGCGCACGATCGGCGTGCGCCGGACGGCCGAGCCCGTGGAGCCGTGCGAAAGGGTCGTCGCCTACGAGCAATTGCACGAGGTGCTGCCGCAGGCCGACTGGCTGATCCTGTGCTGCCCGGCCTCGCCGGTGACGCGCGGCATCGCCAATGCGGCGGCCTTTGCCGCGATGCCCGAGGGCGCCCACCTGATCAACGTGGCGCGCGGTGAGATCGCGGTCGAGCAGGACGTCATTGCGGTACTGCAGAGCGGCAAGCTGGCCGGCGCCTATCTCGACGTGTTCGAGCGCGAGCCGCTCGATGCGGCGTCGCCGCTCTGGGATCTGCCCAACGTGCTGGTGTCGCCGCACACCGCCAGCCATTCGCTGGGCCAGAACGAGGCGATCTTCGGCATCTTCCTCGACAACCTGGCGCGCTTCCGCGCCGGTCAGGCGTTGCGCAACGACGTCGACAATCTGGGCTGAAGCGCCTGCGCCACGGCGTGGCGATCGAGGCGCGCGCGCAGCCCGATCACGACCAGCTTGCCCGGTCTCGCGCCGGCAGGGGCCTCGTCGATCTCGAAGCGCCGGCCGACGACGTGCAGCGCTACACCGTTCAGGATGCCCTTGGCGCGCAGAACGCCCGTGCCCGGTGCGCTGAGGCGTTGGCCCAGTTCAGCGACATCGATGCCTTCGGGGACGTCCAGCTCCAGCGAATCGTACAGCGAAGCGGCGTCTGGTGCGCCCGGCGTGGTGAGTGTCGCCGACAGGCGCGGCAGGGTGCCGTCGCGCAATCCCAACAGCAGGTCGGGTGCGATCTCGGCCCGTGTCGTCGGCAGGATCCGTGCCGCAGGACTCTCGGCGGCGAGCCAGGCGAGGGTCTGCTGAAGCGAGGCACCGTCCACGAGATCGCAGCGGTTGGCGACGACGAGGTCGGCGGAGCTGAGCTGGCGGGTGATCGTGTCGCCGAGATAGGCGTCCTCAGCCATCGTCCGCACGGTCTCGACATCCACCATCACGACGATGCCGTCGATGCGATAGGGCAAGAGAAGGGAGACGGCGCTGGCCACCATGCCGGGCAGGGCGACGCCGCTGGTCTCCAGCACCACGCGCTCGATGTCCGGCCGCTGCGCGGGCAGCGTCATCAGCGTGTCCATAAGATCCGAGCCATAGCTGCAGCACACGCAGCCGCCGGAGATTTCCAGCGTGTCGCCGTCCGACGACACGATCAGGTCGCGGTCGATCGGCGTCGCGCCGAAATCGTTCACCAGCACGGCGAGCCGCTGGCCGTCGGCGGCGCGCAGCAGGCGGTTGACCAGCGTCGTCTTGCCGGTCCCGAGATAGCCGCCGATCACCGTGACCGGCAGCCGTCCGCCAGGCCGTGTCTCCCTCACGCTCCGTTGGCGGGGAAGGGGCGGCCGCCCTGGACCGTGCCCCAGATGCGCACGTCCTTGAGAGTCTCCGGTGCGATCTCCAGCGGATCGTCCTCCAGCACGGCGAAGTCGGCGCGCTTGCCGCATTCGATCGAGCCGACCTCGCCATCGAGCTTTAGCGTCCAGGCGGCACCCAGGGTGATCGTCCGCAGCGCATCGGCCACCGAGATGCACTCGGTGGTGCCCAGCACGCGGCCGCTGGCGGTGCGGCGGTTGACGGCGCCCCAGGCGGTGAAGAGCGGGCCGAGCGGCGTCACCGGCGCGTCGGAATGGATGGCGAGCGGCACGCCGCTGGCCAACGCCGTCGCGCAGGCGTTCATGCGCATCGCGCGCTCCGGTCCGACCGTCGTCTCGTAATGCTGGTCGCCCCAGTAGAAATGATGGTTGGGGAACAGGTTGGCGCACATGCCGAGCCGCGCCATGCGCCGGAACTGCGCGGCATCGGCCAGCTGGCAATGCTGCAGGGTGAAGCGATGGTCGCGGGCCGGCTGGTCGAGCAGGGCGCCTTCCAGGCAATCCAGCGCCATCTCGGTCGCCTGGTCGCCATTGGTATGGCTGTGCACCAGAACGCCCTTCTCGAGGGCAAGCTTGTAGACGCCGGTGATCGCCTCGGGCGGCGTGTACCACAGGCCGTTGGGCGCACCGTTATAGTAGCCGGGCCAGCGCAGCCGCGCCGAAAAGCCCTGGATCGAGCCGTCGACGAACAGCTTGATGGCGCCCAGCCGCAGCCGGTCGGTCGATTTGGTCTTGAGCTTCACGGCCATGTCGACCACCTGCTCGGGCGTCAGCGCCTGGAAGCGGCGGAACGACACGATGCGGACGGGGAAGCCCGCTTCGCCGGTGACGCGCGCCATCATCGACACCGCGTCGTCCGGCAGCAGGTTCGCGAGATCGGTCGCGGTCGTGACGCCCTGGCGAACGCAGAGCTTGGCGAAGCGCCGAAGGCCAGCCTCGTCGTTGGCAAGCGCTTCGCGGTCGAAGCCGACATGGGCGCCGACGATCGTCATCGCCTCGGGCCCCTTCAGCTCGCCGGTCGGCAGGCCGTCGGCACCGAGCGGGATGCCGGGGTGGTTGACGCCCGGCCGCAGCAGGCCGGCCAGCTCCAGCGCGCGGGTGTTCACATTGAAGATGTGGCCGCTGGCATGCATCACGCCGACTGCGCGCGTCGTCGACACGCGGTCGAAGTCGGCACGCACGACGCGGCGGTCGCCGTAATAGATCGGATCGAGGCCCCAGCCGGCGAGCGATTCCGTGGGCGAGCCGAGCTGGCGTTCGGCTTCCTGCAAGCGCGTCACCACGTCCTCGATGGACTGGGCGCCGGGCCACACCTTGCCCTCGGGATCCATGCGGTCGAAGCGTCCGAGATAGGTGTAGCGCCAGAAGGTGCCTTCGGCGGCGTGGCTGTGGCCCTCGACGAAGCCCGGCATCAGCACCTTGTCGGCGAACGTGTCGTCCAGCGTGTAGGTGCCCCAGCCGGCAAGCTCCTCCAGCGGGCCTGCGCCCAGGATGCGGCCCTCACGGACCGCCACATGCGTGGCCTCCGGACGGGCGGGGTTCATGGTGAGGATGCGGCGGGCGCGGAAGATCGTGATCGGGCTCGGTGTCATGCACCGGACAGTAGCGGTCACGCGGCGCGAGGCCAATCGGTAGTCAGAAAAGCGACGGCGGTATCGGATGACACCGCCGTCCGTCGCCTTATCTGACCATGTTGCGCGGCACGTCGCGGAACGGCTTGGTGGTGTCGATGCTCGGCTCCTTGGGCATCTTGAGGACGCGCTCGGAGATGATGTTGCGCTGGATCTCGTCGGTGCCGCCGGCGATCGACGTCGCCGGGACCGAGACCAGGATCTCGGCGATCACGCCGTTCATCGGGCTGTCGGAGCCGGAGAGCAGCGCATCGGCACCGGAGAGCTGGGTGTGCACGCGCGCGGCGGCGCGGGCGACATGGCTCGAGACCAGCTTGCCGAGCGAGCCTTCGGGACCCTGCGGCTTGCCCTGCTGGGCGGCGGCGCGTGCTCGGCGCGCCGTCCATTCTGCGGCCTTGGACATGACCAGCAGCCGCGCGATCTCCTGGCGCACCACCGGATCCTCGAAGTGGCCGGTTTCCTTGGCCCGCTCCAGGATCAGATCGACCCGGCCCGCACGCTGCGGATACCACTTGTAGGGCTCCATCGTGGTCGCGATCTCGGCCCGCTCCTCGTCGTAGGCGCGGCCCTTGCGGTCCGAACCCATGGCCCAGCTGCGCAAGCCATCGGCGCCACGCCGCTCGTGCATCAGCGTCGTCGTCGTCACGGCCCAGCCGTCACCCACGTTGGCGACCAGGAATTCCGGCTCGACCACGGCGTCGGTCAGGAACACCTGGTTGAACGAGGCATGGCCGTTCATCTGCTTCAGCGGCTGCACGTTCACGCCGGGCTGGTGCATGTCGATGATGAAGTAGGACAGGCCCTTGTGCTTGGTCTGGTCCCAGTCGGTGCGGGCCAGCAGCAGGCCCCAGTGCGCGTGATGGGCCGAGGTCGTCCAGACCTTCTGGCCGTTCACGATCCACTTGTTGCCCTTCATCTCGGCGCGCGTGACGGCGCCGGCCACGTCGGAGCCGGAACCGGGTTCGCTGAACAGCTGGCACCACGTATCCTCGCCCGTGAGGATACGGCGCAGGTACTTCTCCTTATGGAGATCCGTGCCGTGCGCCAGGATGGTCGCGGCGGCCAGGGTGCGGATGCCGGCCTTGGCGACGCCGATCGCGCCGATGCGCGCGAATTCCTCGTCGACGACGGGCACGAGACCGGCCGGCAGGTCGCGGCCATACCATTCCTTCGGCCAGCCGGGGACGCCCCAGCCGGAATCGGCCAGCTTGTTGCGCCATTCGACGAGGCCCAGTTCGGGATTCCAGTTGGCTTCCAGCCAGGCGCGGACTTCGGCGCGGACGGAGTCTTCGGTGAGTTCGCTCATCTTCCTGCTCCTCAGTCGGCCCAGTGCTGCATCATCTGTTCGCGGTGATAGTGGGCATCGCCCAGCAGCACCTCCGAACTCTTGGCGCGCTTGAACCAGAGATGGGTGTCGTTGTCCCAGGTGAAGCCGATGCCGCCATGGATCTGGATGGCGTGCACGGCCGTCTGCAGGGCGGCCTCGCTGGCGGCCGCCTTGGCGATCGATGCGACGGCTGCGATGTCCTCGTCGCCCTCGTCGAGCGCCGCGGCCGCATAGTAGGCGGCTGACTTCGCCAGTTCGACGTCGACCAGCATGTCGGCATGCTTGTGCTTCATCGACTGGAAGGAGGCGATGGGCCGGCCGAACTGCATGCGCATTTGCGCGTAGGCCAGGGCATCCTCGCGCAGTCGCTCGGAAACACCGGCCATCTCGTTGGACAGGCAGACCGCCGCCTCGACCAGGGTGCGGGCGAACGGCGCCGCCGCGGCGCCGGCCTCGCCCAGCAGCGTGGCCTCGACACCCTTGAAGTCCAGGCGTGCAAGTTTACGCGTCGGGTCCATCACCTTGAGGTTCCGCCGCTCCAGTCCCTGGGCGTCACCCTTGACGGTGAACAGCGAGAGGCCCGCCTCGCCCGAGGTTCCGGCGGCGCGCGCCAGTACGACGATGAGATCGGCGGTGTGGCCATCCAGCACGTAGCTCTTGTGGCCGTCGAGCTTCCAGGTGCTTCCGGTTTGCGTGGCCGTCATCCGGGTCGCTGCAGCGTCCCAATGGGCGGGGTCCTCGACCCAGGCCAGCGTGGCGATCGTGTCGCCCGCGGCAATGCCGGGGAGCAGGGCCTGCTTCTGGTCTTCGGTGCCGGCGTTCAGGATCGCGCTTGTCGCGAGGACGGCCGTCGAGAAGAACGGCGCGCAGAGCAGCGCCCGGCCCATCTCCTCCAGCACGATTCCGAGTTCACCGAAGCCGAAACCCTGTCCGCCATAGGCCTCGGGGATGCGCACCGCGGTAAGGCCGAGTTCGGTATTGAGCTTGCGCCAGGCGGCGGGCTCGAAGCCGGCGTCGGTTTCCATCAGGCGCCGCACCTCCTTGGTGGGCGAGCGCTCGCCGAGAAACCGGCGCAGGCTGGTCCTGAATTCTTCCTGCTCGCCGGAGAAACTGAACTTCATCGAAAATCCTCCCAGTGTCGATTTTAGGCACTGGGAGGGATGACCGAAAGCTCCCGGAGAGTGCCGGGAATTGCAGGGCGAGACTTCGCCGGATTTAGAGTCTCTCGGGCGGAGAAAGATCAGCTGTTCGAAAACACCTCACCCTGAGGAGCGCTCCGGAGGAGCGCGTCTCGAAGGGTGGGCACGCGCACCGCGTTTGTTGCCCATCCTTCGAGACGGCCACTTCGTGGCCTCCTCAGGATGAGGTTGGTGGGTCAATCTGAGACAAGAGGCCTTGGCAGCGTCACCTCTGAAGTTCGACCTCAGACGTGGAGTAGATCTATGTGAACTGCCGATGGGTCCTGTGCGCCCGTGGCTACGAAACCGAAGCTGGTCTCGCCGTCATGGACGATCGTCCCGTTGTACGAGGCGTTGCCGATGACGTACCCGCTCGCGTCGTGCGACACGATGACCGCATTCCAGATGTCCGTTATCTGGTTGCTGGTCTCTATCTTGATCTGCCAGCCGGTGACGTTGCTGGGTCCGTCGTTTTCGAGCGTCACGCTGCCGTTGAAGCCGCCGGACCAGGAGTTCACGATCGCGAACACGGCGTCGACATCTCCGGAGCTGGCCGGCGGCGTTGGCGTCGGAGGAGGCGTCACCGCTGCGTCATCGTCGACGATGGTGGCCGTGCCGGTGGCGCGCGAGATGGTGGCGCCCACCGCATTGGTCAGCACGACGCCGAAATGCTCGTTGCCTTCGACAAGCTTGTCGGACGTGATCTGGATCGTGATCGTCTTGCTCTGCTCGCCCGCCGCGAAGGTCACGTGGCCGTTGCTGGCGATGAAGTCCGCCGCGCCGGCCTCGCCGTAGACGGTCTGATAGTCCACCGTGACCTCGTGCGTGGCGGCCTCGGAGAGCGTGAGCACGAAGCTCGCCGTCGGACCGGCAGGCGCACTGCCATCGCCCGGCGCATCCTCGTGGAACTGGTATTCGATGGGCGTCAGGTAGCCCATCTTGGTCTGGTTCACGCCGGTCCAGTTGTCGGTGAGGATGCCGCCAGTGTCGCTCGAGTTGGGGTTCCACGACCAGAAGGTCCAGCTCGGCCCCTTCTGCCCGGGTGCCAGGTCGGACGTGCCGTCATTGTCGAAGTCACCGCCGAGATACGAGGTGATGGCTTCCAGCCACGGCGCGTCCTTCGGGTCGACCAGCTTGGTGCCGAATTCGCCGATCCACACCGGCGCGATGCCTTCCTTGTAGATGTAGCCCCACATCTGATCGAACTTGGCGGGCAGGTTGGCGGGGAAGTCGGCGCCCTGGAACCACGGCTGCTTGTAGACCGAGTTGGGGTAGTCGTGCGCCGAGTAGACGAGTCTGTCGTCGAGCGCGAGGTCGATCGGCCGGTCGCGCACGCCCATCAGGTTGCCGCCCCACCAGTAGCTCTCGCCTTTATAGGTGCCGACCCCCTCGACGAAGATCAGCCAGTTGGGATTGACCGTGCCGATGGCATTGCCGGCGGTCTCGGCCGCCAGCGCCCAATCGTTGGCGCCGCCGCCGCCCCAGGTGCCGTTGTGGGGCTCGTTGTGCAGGTCCGCGCCGATGACGGTGGGATCGTCGGCGTAGCGCGCCGCCAGCATCTTCCAGTCGGCGACCCAGGAGGCCTGCGTGTACTGGCCGTCGTACCACAGGCCATTATCGGACGTTCCGGCGCCAGCGTTGCTGCGATGATGGTCGAGGATGATCTTGAGGCCGACCTGGCCGGCATAGTCGACGATCTTGTCCATGATCTGCAGCGCCGACAGGCCCGTGAGGTCGGGATTCTTGTTGAAGTCGATGCCGTTGGGCGCTGCATTCGTGTGCAGCATTTCGCTCGAGAAGGGCAGGCGGATGGTGTTGAAGCCGAGATCGACCATCTGGTCCATCATGTCCTTGTAGCCGCGCGTCCACAGGCCATGCGGCGCGAAGGTCGAGGATTCGAAGCCGAACCAGTTCACACCCGCGATCTGCACCGTGTGGCCGGCCGAGTCGACGATCTGGTTGCCCGAGGTGCTGAGCCAGCCCGGCGCCGCGCCGGTGCCGGGATTGCCCTCGACAACCGAGGCGTCGGAGATGCTGAGCGTCGGCAGGGTCGGCGTGGCATTGTCGTCGTTGAGGATCGTGCCGATGGCGACGCCGTCGGCGATCACGGCACCGGTCGGCGAAGACAGGGTCAGCTTGAGCGTCTCGTTTGACTCGACCGCCGTGTCGCCGCTCACCTGGACGTTGATGACCTTGGAGATCTCGCCGGCCGCGAAGGTCAGGGTCCCCGTCTGGGCCGTGTAGTCCTGCCCCGCTTTCGCCGTGCCGTTGGCGGTGGTGTATGCGACGGTGACCGGGCCCGAGGTGGCGGCGGACAGGGTGACTGTAAACGCGAGGGCGCTGGTGCCGTTGTTTCCTTCCGTGACCGTGGCATCGGCGACGGAAATCCTCGCATCGTCGTTGACGATCGTGCCGACGGCGGCGCCGTCGGCGATCTTTCCGCCGGTCGCCGTCGTGAGGTTGACCTTCATGCCTTCGTTGATTTCGACGGTGGTGTCGCCGATCACCTTCACGTTGATGACCTTGGAGGTTTCGCCGGCGGCAAAGGTGACGGTTCCGGTCTGGGCTATGTAGTCCGCGCCGGCCTTGGCGCTGCCGTCCGCGGTGGCATAGGTGACCGTGACCGGCCCGCTGGTGGCTTCCGAGAGGGTGACGGTGAAGGCGAGATCGCGCGTACCGCTGTCGCCTTCCTTCATCGAGGCGTCGGCGATGGCGATTTTGGGAACGATCACGTCGTCGGTGAGGATCGTGCCCGCCGCCGCACCGTCGGCCAGGGTGGCGCCCGTCGGCGCCGATAGCCTCAACGCAAGCGTTTCGTTGAGTTCGGCGACTCTGTCGCCGTTGATCGTGACGCTGACGGTCTTCTCCGTCTCGCCGGCCGCGAAGGTGATCGTGCCGGACTTGGCGACATAATCCTGGCCGGCCGTCGCGGTGCCGTCCGCGGTCGCGTAGGCGACCGTCACCGGTCCGGTGGCCGCCTGGGAAAGGCTGACGGTGAAGACCATCTGCTTGGTGCCGCTGTTGCCCTCGATGACCGAGGCGTCGCCGACCGTGAGGGTCGGCAGGACCGGCGGCTCGTTGCCCTCTCCGTTCAGCGACAGGCCGGTCGCCGCCGTGCCGCCCGTTGCACCCGGAGTCGCCTGGAAGCCGAAGGTGACGCTCCCGCCCGAGGGGACGTTCGCATTGTAGGAGGCATTGCGCAGGACATAGTGGGTGCCGACATGGCTGACGATCTCGGCGCCCCAGATGTTCGTGATGGCGAAGCCGGCGTCGAATTCGACGGTCCAGCCCCGGGTCCCGGAGGTGCCGCCCTCGACCGTCATGTTGCCGATGAAGCCCGAGCCCCAATTGTCCTTGACCGTGTACTTCACCGTCGCCATTGCCTGCCTCCACTCGGTTCCGCGGACTCAAAGTTGCCATCGACTCTCTGACAGTAAATCTTCAGCCGCGGCGCTAGTCGGTGAACGCGGCGGGAAACTCGGCGAACCGTACTGCCCACGGCGGGAAGTGCGGCGCTTGCCTCGCTTCGCCAAATGCCCAATCTTGCGCCGGACTTCCGCCGCGTCCTCCGGAGTTCACGATCTTGTCCGCTTTCCTGCTTACCCGGTGGAACGGTCTGCCCCTGTTCTGGCGGGCCCAGCTTGCGGGATGGGGACTCTTCGCGATTGTGAATGTCATGGCGCAGCGCGTGGCCTTCCACAGCTACGGCGTCGCCTTCGCCCGCACCGGCCTCATCCTTCTGTGTCTTGTGATGATCTCGACGGCGATGCACGCCGTTTACGTCTCGCGACGTTTCGAGGCCCGTGTGTCGCTCGGGGGCATGGCGCTGATCGGCCTGCTGTCGCTTCTCGGCGCGCTGGCGACCGCGACCGCGATCGTGGCCGCGCACGAAGCCCTTCCCTGGCTGGTGACGCCCGATCGGCGCGGGACCGAGGAATTCCTCATCCCCCTCGTGCATTATTTCTTCGTCCTGGCGGGATGGAGCCTCGCCTATTTCTGGCTGCGCGCCGAACTGGCGGAGCAGGCCGAGCACCGCAAGGCCATGCGTGCGCAGGCTGAGACCCTGCGGGCCGAACTCGAGCAACTGCGGCTCCAGCTCGACCCGCACTTTCTCTTCAACGCCCTGAACGGGGTCGCCGAGGAGATCCCCGAGCACCCGGCGGCCGCCCTCGAGATGCTGCGCAACCTCAGCGCCTACCTGCGCCATTCGCTCGACGGGATCGATCATACGGTCGTAACCGTTTCGAAAGAAGTTGCCGGCTTGATGGCCTATCTCGGCGTCCAGAGGGCGCGCTTCGGTAACCGCCTGCACGCGCGTCTCGACGTGATGCCCGAGGCCGCACAATGGCGCATCGCGAGTTTCCTGCTGCAGCCGCTGGTGGAGAATGCCGTGAAGCACGGCCGGCGCGACGATGGCCTCGACCTCCGCATCGACATTCGCCTGTCGGGCGATACGCTTCACGTCGAGGTCGAGAATAGCGGCGCGCTCGACGGGACGCCGCGACCGGCGCACCGCCGGCGCCCGGGTATCGGGGTGGAGAACGTGCGCCGTCGTCTCGCGCTGCACTATCCGGACCGGCATGCCTTCAGCCTAACCGAGATCGGCGAGCATGCCGGGGACAAGAAAGTGATCGCGACACTCGAACTCAAGGGCGAGCCGTGCGGGTCCTGATCGTCGACGACGAGCCGCTGGCCCGCAGCGCCCTGCGGCGGCTGCTTGCGGCTCATGCCCAGGTGGAGATCGTCGGCGAAGCCGACAGTACCGAAGCCGCCCGCCAACAGGTCGCGAGCACCCAGCCCGACCTCGTTCTCCTCGACATCGAGCTGGGCGGCGGCCGCGACGGTTTCGACCTGCTCGACTCGCTGGTGCGCCGGCCCATCGTGGTCTTCGTCACGGCCTATGCCGAACACGCGGTCGATGCCTTTGCCGTCGAAGCCGTCGATTTTCTGCTCAAGCCGGTGGAGCCGGCGCGCCTCGAACGGGCACTTGCGCGCGCGGCGCGGGAGATTGCCCTGTCGGCGCGGCCGCCAGGTCCCGGGGCGATCGAGCTGCGGACACCGCGTCGAACGTTGCTGGTCGCGCCGGCCGAGATCGTGGCGCTCTGCGCCGACGGCGATTTCGTGCGCGTGTTCGTGGCCGGGCAGCCGCCGGTGATGATCCTGCGCACGCTGGCGCATTTCGAAGAGGTGCTGCCGGCCGACTCGTTCGTGCGGCTGGGCCGGTCGGTGATGATCAATCGCGACCGGTTGCGCCGCTTCGATGCGCCGACGCGGTCGACCAGCCGGCTCTTCCTCGAAGGCATGACCGATCCGCTCGTCATCGGCCGCGCGGCAACGGCCCGTCTGCGCGAGGTGCTGGCGGATAAAGGCTGACCGTCCGGGGCGGTCTGGCACCGAAGCTGCAAGGCTCCTGCCGCAAACGTCGCGGGAGGACCCCATGAAGGCCGTCGTCATTCATGCCACCGGAGGACCCGAGCAACTCGTGCTGGCCGATCTGCCGGATCCGGTGCCCGGAGCGGGCGAGGTCCTGATCGACGTCGCCTATGCCGGCTGTAACTGGGCCGACACGCAGGTTCGCATGGGTATCTATCCGCATCCCATGACCTATCCGATGGTGCTGGGCTTCGAGGTCTCGGGGACGGTGGCCGCCGTGGGGCCCGGCGTGACGGGCGTCGAGGTGGGCGATCGCGTCGCGACCTTCCCGGAGAAAGGCGGCGCCTATGCGGAGAAGTGCGTCGCCTCGGCCACGGGCCTGATCAAGCTGCCGGATGCGGTCGGCCTGGACGTAGGGGCGGCCTTTCCCATCCAGGCGCTGACCGCCTGGCACATGATGTGGACGATCTATGGTGGCATCGGGCCGGGCGATACGGTGCTGGTGAACGCGATCGGCGGCGGCGTCGGGCTGATGTGCACTCAGCTTGCCGTCCATGCCGGCGCGCGCGTGATCGGCACGACGGGGACGCCGGGCAAGGAGGCCAAGGCCCTGGCTTACGGCGCCTCGCGGGTCGTAGTGACCTCGCAGGAGGATTTCGAGCCTGCCGTGCTCGACTTCACCGGGGGCAAGGGCGTCGAGCTGGCGATCGATTCCTACGGCGCCACGATGCTCGACCGCACCTTCGGGGTCGTGAAGATGCTGGGCCACATCATCAGCATCGGCGAAGCCGAGGGGCAGCCGTTGAAGAACATCCGCGAGCGCATCCTGCCGCGATCCCAGACCTTCACCCGCCTGCATCTCGGCCATATCGACCAGACGTCGGCCGAATGGCGGCAGGGCGTCGACCAGGTGATGGCCGGTCTCGTCGAGGGCTGGCTCAAAGTGCCCATCGAGGGTGTGTTCCCGCTCAGCCAGGCGGCGGAGATGCACCGCCGCCTCGAAGGCCGGGGCGTGGCCGGCAAGCTGCTGCTGAAAGCAGGTGGCTAAAATTCTTCTCCTCCCCGTCAAACGGGGGAGGAATTTGATTCAGCGATCCAGCCAGACGTCCTCGAAGCGCCAGTTGTTGTAGATGCTGTTGATGTGCAGCGTCACGTTCTTGACGTGCGGCTGCCAGCAGCCGGCGATGCGGCCGTGGCTGATGATCGGTCGCGCCACGTCCTCCTGCAGCTTGCGGTCGATCTCCCAGACCATCTCCTGGCGCTTCCTGCGGTCGGTTTCGCGCGACTGTTCCTCGAAGAGCTTGGTCATCTCCGGGTCGCAGTAGTTGTTGTAATTGCGCAGCGAGCCGCAGGCGTAGCCCTCGAACAGGGTCACGTCCGGATCGTCGACCGCGCTGCCGGTGAGGTTGAGCGCGACGACATAGTCCTTCTTGAAGACGCGGTTGTAGTAGATCGTCGTATCGATGATCTCGAGTTCGGCATCGATCCAGATCTGCTTGAGCTGGTCGATCAGGATCACCGCGGGATCCTTGAAGGTGGCGATGTTGCGGGTGCTGACCTTCAGCTTGAGCCGCTTGTCGGGCCCATAGCCCGCCTCCTTCATCAGCGTGCGGGCCTCCTCGCGGGACTTATCAACGTCGCCATAGCCGATCAGACCCTTAAGCTTCTCCGCAGGCAGGCCCCAGACGCCGTCGGGCGGCGGCAGCAGGGCGCCACCCATCCTGCCTTCGCCTTCGCTCAGGATCCTGATGAAGGCGTCGCGGTCGAGCGTCAGTGCCATGGCGCGGCGGATCTTGGGATTGTCGAAGGGCGCGACCTCTCGATTGATGATAAGGTTGGTGCTGACGCCGCTCTCGCGCATCGTGCACTGCGCCTGGGGAGCGTCGCGCTTGATGTTCTTCAGTAACGGCACGGTGATGTCGGCGGGAAACGTCATGTCGAACCTGCCGGCGACGAACGACAGCATGCGTGTCGAGCGGTCGGCGATGATCGAGAACTCGATGGCATCGAGATACGGGCGTCCCGGCTTCCAGTAATCCGGATTCTTAACCAGCTTGATGCCCTCGTTCATCCTGAAGTCAGCCAGTTTGAACGGCCCGGTGCCGACCGGCTTGCGCCGCATGTCGGCGGCCGGCACGTGGCAGGGATAGATCGGCGTGTAACCGGAGGCGAGCAATGCCAGCAGCGATGGTTGCGGCTGCTTCAGGTGGAAGGTCACCTGCGACGGGCCGTCGGCGGTCACCTTCTCGACATTGGTGTACCAGGCGCGGCGCGGATTGCGGCGCAGTCGGTCGGGCGTGAGGATGAGATCGAAAGTGCAGGCCACGTCTGCCGCCGAGAAGGGCTTGCCGTCGTGCCACTTCACGCCGTCGCGGGTCTTGAAGACGAGCTTGCGTCCCTCGTCCTTGGTTTCCCAGCCCGTCGCGAGGTCGGGCACGATGGACTCGAGGCTGTTCTTCGGAACGTTCTGATCGAAGACCACGAGGTTGTTGTAGATCGCCATGAAGGGGACGGCGACCGAGACGGTCGATTCCTCATGGATGGAGGCGCTGGGCGGCGTGTCCATGTGCTGTATGCGCAGCGTGCCGCCGCTTTTCTGGGCCCATCCGGTGCCGGACCATCCGATGAGGGCTGCTGCGATGCAGATCGAAACGAAACGCGTCTTTGCGACTTTCATTGTGGTTTCCTCCGACGATGTCTTGTTGTTGGTGCTCTGGTCTCCGTTGGTTTGCAGTGCGAATGAAAGCCTAGACCGGGCGCCGCCGTGGTGTCGACCCGCCGCCACGGTCTGCTATCGTCCGCCGCCGTTTCGGAATTCGAGGAGAGTCCAGTGACCACTGCCCCCCAGCGCCTGCGCGCCCTGCTGGCCGAGCCCGGCCTCGTCGTCATGCCGGCCGTGTGGGATGGGCTCACCGCCAAGCTGACCTATGGCGAGGGCTTCAAGACCGCCTTCCTCTCGGGCTCCTGCGTCGCCGCCAGCCGCCTCGGCGGTCCCGACCTCGATCTCGTCTCGTTCGGCGAGATGTTCGATTCCTTCAACATGGTGCACAGCGCGGCGCCCGACCTGCTGGTGCTGGCCGACGGCGATCATGGATACGGCAATGCGATGAACGTTCAGCGCACCGTCAGCGCCTATGGCCGCGCCGGCGCCGCCGCGGTGCTCATCGAGGACAAGATCACGCCGCGTGCGCTCACGGCCGCCGGCAAGCCCTGTCTGCCGCGCGAGGAAGCGCGCATGAAGATCCGCGCCGCCGTCCAGGCCGCCAGGGAGTCGGGCATCCTCGTGCTGGCGCGCACCGACTGCCGCCCGACGCAGGGCATCGACGAGGCCGTCGCGCGCATCGAGATGTATGTCGAGGAAGGCGCCGACATCCTGTTCCTCGACTCGCCGGCCGACGACGAGGAGATCAAGCGTGGGATCGCCGCCGCCAAGGGGAAGCCGTCCTTTGCCGTCCTGTCGCCCGGTGCGCCGCGCGCCACGCCTTCGCAGAAGGAAGCTCTCGCGCTCGGCTTCAAGATCGGCACCTATCCGACGGGCATGCTCTCACCGGCCGCCGCCGGAATGAAGGCGGGCCTGGCGGCGCTCAAGGCCGGGGAGGCAGAAAGCAAGAGTGCGCTGTCGCCGGCCGATCTGCGCGCGACCTTGGGCTATGCCGACTACGATACCGCGGCGAAGCCTTTCATCGTGAAGGCCTGACGTCGGCCCATGAAGCGCAAGACCAGCAAGGCATTCGTCTATCTCGGCGCCTCCTCGATTCACGGTCTCGGCTGCTTTGCCGACATCGACATCAAGAAGGACGAGCTGGTCCGGGTGTGGGACGGCAAGGACAGCCGCTTTATTCCCGTCGCGAGGGCTCATGCCTCGCCGCAGGTGCATCTCATCAAGCGCTTCGGCATCCGGACCGCGCGCGGATACTGGGTGCCGCTCGATTTCCTGCGCATTTCGACCGGCTGGTACATGAACCACGCGGCCGAGCCCAACATCGGCTCCGACGACGGTGACGTGACCTACTACGCCCTGCGCGACATCGAGGCCGGCGAGGAACTCACCATGGACTACCGGCTCATGGACGAGGATTACGACAATCTGGACCGTGACGAGGTCGTCCCGGCCGCCGCGCGGCCGAAATCGCGCCGTCGCCGCTGAGCAGCGGTTTCGGCAACCCGCCGGGCGCCTCCCCGTTCGCTTCCGAAGAGGAGAGCGACATGAACCAGGATCCGAACCCCAAACCCCGCGACGGCGACAATCTCGACGTCGAGCGCGGGCCTGATATCGAGGAGCGCGTGCCGCCCCGCGATGGAGACACGTCCCGGACCGTCGGGCCCGAAGACGAGGATCGGCGCGTGCGACCGGGCGAAAAGCGGCCGCACGGAACGATGCCCTGAGCCGTAAGCTACAGGTGGTCCTTCTCGAAATCCTCGCAGGACAGGCCTAGCGCGGACAGGCCGTCGGCCAGATGATCGGCGAGCAGGGGCTGGCCGAGCAGATAGGCCGAGGTCCGGTCGTTGCGCGCGTCCCGGGCCTGGGTGCGGAGATCCTCCCAGTCATCGAGGTCGCCGTCGCCGCGGCCGAGCCACAGCAAGGCCACAAGATCGACCTGCTCATCCTCGTCGAGCGCCGCGATGAAGGCCACGAGTTCGGCCTGGGTCGGATCGTCCTCGTGTTCTTCCAGGATCGAGACCCCGCCATCGTCGGCGGCATTCGAGGCTGAATCGGGATCCGTCTCGACATCCTGAACGTCGAATTCTCGTGCCTTCACGATGATGTGGCAAACCATGTCGGTCGCGATCGCGAGAGCGGGCGGGTTCGTGAGGCCGTCGGACATCGAGCGTCTCCAGAGGGTCTGCAGGTCAGGCCGTCCAACGATTGGCCCTCCGATACGTTCCGGAAGGGACGTCCGCAGCATCACACCAGTGCCGCCAGGTAGGCCTCGGCGTGCGCGGAGTCCGCGGATGATCCTGCGAATCCGACATAACCATCGGGACGGATGAGCTGCAGCGTGTGGCCCCCGGGGACTGCCGTCACCAGTCGGGGAAACCTTGCCGCAAGGGCCGTCACGACGGCGGCCGGACCCAAGGCGGTGAACCTGCGGCCGCCCGTCCCCTCGGGAAGCCGCCGCGGCCAGCGTTCCCCGGGCTCCGGGCCGTCCGAGACTCCGGCGGACCGCGCGGTCAGGGGGCTGTCCGGATAGCCGATATCCATCTCGGCAAGCTGGTCGGCGACCCGGTGCCGGATCTGCGGAAAGCCAGCGGCAAACCGCAGGATCGCATTCCGCACATCCTGCAGGAGCGGATTGCGGAGCGTCGCGGCTTCGGTCATCAGCCCGGCATTGCGCAGCACACGATCGCCGACGGCGCTGCGCTCCCGCGAATAGCTGTCGAGCAGGGACGGCCTGGCGGCACCTTCGATCACGAGCGCGAGTTTCCAGGCGAGATTGAAGGCGTCCTGCATGCCGGTATTCATGCCCTGACCGCCCGCCGGGCTGTGGATGTGGGCGGCATCGCCCGCTAGGAACACGCGGCCCTTGGAATAATCCCTGACCTTGCGCTCGTTGATGCGGAAGGCGGCAAGCCACACCGGATCGGACATGACGATGCCGGGCGAGCCGCGGCGCGCCATCAACGCGTTGATCTGGTCGAGTGTCGGGTCGGGATGAGGGGCGGCACCGCTGGCGGGCCCCAGATCGGCGATCACCCGCCAGCGATCGCCGTCGATGGGAAAGAAAGCCAGGATGCCGTCGCGGTGCCAGAAGATGTGCAGATGATCCAGGGGGCTGAGGCCCGAGATATGGCCATCGGCCAGCGCCCAGTGCGACTGCAGCGTCGAGCCCTCAAACTCGAAGCCGAGCCCATGGCGCACCGCCGAGTGGGCGCCGTCGCAGCCGACCAGCCAGTCCGCCTCGACCGTATCGGGAGCGCCGCTCCGTCGGGCGAGCGTGGCCCTGACCGACGAGCCCGTGTCGGTGAACCCGGTCAGTTCGACCTCGCGCTCGACCGTCACGCCGGACGCGGCCAGCCGCTCCTCCAGCACGCGCTCGGTCTCGCTTTGCGCGATCATCAGCGCATAGGCGAAGCGGCTGTCGATCACGTCGAACGAAATCTCGGCGACGACCTCGGTGCCGGTCGAGATCCGGGCGCCGTGCGCCGGCGCGCCTGCGGCCACGAAGTCCGTGGCGTAACCGGCATCGTCGAACAGCTCGAGCGTGCGGCTCCACAGCACGAGCGCCTTCGACTTGTCGGTTCGGTGCGCTGCCTTGTCGATGATTCGAACGGGAATACCGTGGCGGACGAGCTCGTTGGCGAGCGTGAGGCCGACCGGGCCCGCGCCCGAGATGAGCACTTTCGGATGATCCGCCAAGATACTCTCCTTGCAGGATATGGCCGATCGACCCTAGCCCCGCTCCGCAGTGCGGCCAATCGGTCCTTGCAAAAGCCTCCGCGAAAGGCCATATGCAGGCGGTCGATAGACGGACAGACGATTTTGGTCCGCGTTTCCGGTTTCGCCGGCAGCCCGCTCCACGAACTTTGATCCCGAAAACCAGTGCGAATTCGACGGCCGGCTGCGCGTTCCCTGATTTTTGTGTGGGACGCCGCGCGGTTCAGCATATCTAAAGTAGTGAAAGGGTTACCCATGGCGACGGGAACCGTGAAGTGGTTCAATATTCAGAAGGGCTTCGGCTTCATCCAGCCGGACAACGGCGGTGCCGATGCCTTCGTGCACATCAGCGCCGTCGAGCGCGCCGGCATGGGCACGCTGAACGAAGGTCAGAAGGTCGAGTATGAACTCGTCTCCGATCGTCGCAGCGGCAAGATGTCGGCCGACAACCTGAAGTCGGTCGGCTGATCACGCGGCTGCCGGTAACGGCGGCCACGTTCAGCGACATGAGATGACCCCGCACCCTCTGGGTGCGGGGTTTTTCATTGCCTTTCGGGCGAGTTGGTTCGCCAGACGACGCATCTGTCTACGCGTTTCCGACGGGGAATGCGCAGATACGCCCTCATGGTCGACGGACCTGAAACGATGTGGAGGCCCCATGGCCAAGAAATCCAGCAAGCGTACGGAGTACGTGCTGTTCAACGTCACCTACGAAGACGGCAGCCAGCGCTCCAACCGCCGCGTACCGCTTGAGGCCCTCGAAGGGCTCGAGAAGGATCTGCCCGCCCGCGAAATCATTGCGGAGCAGGATCGTGAAGTCGCCGAGAAGTCCGGCAAGCCCGCGCTCGTCATCAAAACGCTCGTGCGCGCCTGAGGTCAGGAGACAGTCGACGGGGCCGCTTCCGGCGGGGTGGGGGGCAGCAGCCGGTCGATGGCCGTGATCCAGGCGTGGCGTGCTTCCTCTGCCGACAGGCCGTGGCGTTCGCGCATGCGACCCCAGCTTTCGAAATCGGTCAACTGCTCAAGCGCGATCAGCAATACCTTGCGATCGACCTCGGGCAGATCGGCGAGTTCGGCGCGATAGTTAAGGGCCAGACCCGTCCACATGACGTTGCGAATCCGGCTGATCCGCGCTCGTACCAGTTCCGATTCTTTCTGATGTTGCAGCAGCACCCGCCATAGCGTCAGCCAACGCTCGCAGATGGCGGAACGCCTCTCGACAAGGGACCGCACGCGTTCGGCCCGGGTGCCGCTCCGGTCTCGGCGGACGGCGCGGGCCATCGCCTCGGCGAAGGCATAGTCGGCCGCGGCGATGGTGAGTGCCGGAAGATCATCGAAGCGCTCGAAGACCGATCGCACGGAATACCCGGCGCGCTTGGCGATCTGTGCCGCCGTCGGCGCCTCCGGCCCCTCGTTCAGCAATTCCAGATAGGCTTCGATGATGAGCTGCTTGGTCCGTTCGCTGCGGAGCGCGCGGCCGTCCATGCGGCGGGGCTTTGCGGGGCTCTCCGCGCCCTGAACTGAAGGAGTCATTTGTTCGCTGTTCGGCACCGTATCCATCGCTTCGCTACCGCGGCCAGTCGCCGAGGTGCGCTAATTGTGCCCCCCTTGATGCCCCTTCGCCAGTGCGGGTGTCACGCAACTTCGCCGCGCTCCGGGCGTTGAACCCATCATGAGCAAGACCGTCCAGCGCACCCCCAACGACCGCCAGCACCAGGCGGCCCTTCGTGTATCGACCAAGCAGATCGCCAAGGACGCGGTGCGGGGCGGTCCGAAGTCGGTGAAGAAGGACAAGCGCCCGACCGGCCAGGGCCAGAAGGGTTAGAGGAGCGCGGCCGGCACGCCCGAGCCGTGCCGTGCGCGTCGCGGTCTTCAGCACGAAGCCCTACGACCGGCAGTTCCTGGATTCCGCCAACACGTCGGCCCATCATCAGCTGGTCTATCTCGAACCTCGCTTGACCGTCGAAACCACTGCCTTGGCGCGGGACGTGTCGGCCGTGTGCGCTTTCGTGAACGATTCGCTTTCGGCGGAGGTGCTCGAGCCGCTCGCCCGACAGGGCGTCTGCCTCGTGGCGCTGCGCTGCACTGGTTTCAACAATGTCGACCTCGTCGCGGCCCGGAAGCTCGGCATCACGGTGGCGCGCGTACCCGAATATTCACCGCATGCGGTCGCGGAGCATGCCGTCACGCTGGTCCTGGCGCTGAACCGCCGCATCCACCGCGCCTATGCCCGCGTGCGCGAGGGCAACTTCGCGCTGGAGGGGCTGCTGGGCTTCGACATGAAGAGCCGCACCGTCGGCGTCGTCGGCACCGGACGGATCGGCGCCACCTTCGCCCGCATCCTTGCGGGCTTCGGCTGCACGATCCTGGCCGTCGATCCGGCGCCCGACCCGGCCTGCATCGCGGCGGGCGTGCGCTATGTCGACCTGCCCGATCTGCTGGAGGCCTCCGACATCGTCTCGCTCCATTGCCCGCTGACGCCCGGCACCCGTCACCTGATCGACGCGGCAGCGCTGGCCCGCATGCGTCCGGGCGCGATGCTGATCAACACCAGCCGCGGCGCGGTGATCGATACGCCGGCGGTGATCGCGGCGCTGAAGGACGGCCGCCTCGGTCATCTCGGGCTCGACGTCTACGAGGAGGAGGCCGACCTCTTCTTCGAGGACCTCTCCGACAAGGTGATCCAGGACGACGTCTTTGCCCGGCTGCTGTCCTTTCCCAACGTTCTCGTCACCGGGCATCAGGCGTTCTTCACGGCCGACGCGCTGCAGGGCATCGCGCGCACAACCATCGCCAACATCACGGGCTTCGAGCGGGACGGCCGGGCGGTCCACGAAATTTCGGTCGAGAAGCTCGCCTGACGTCCCGAAGGACGCCAGGGACGGGAGCGGCAGCCTAGGCCCGCCGCCCGCGCACCAGTCCGACGATCAGGAGCAGGATGATCGCACCCAACGCCGCGAAGAGAATCTGGGCGAGAAGCCCGCCGCCCAGGTCGAGACCGAGACGGGGAGATAGCAGGCCCGCGAACAGCGCGCCGGCGATGCCGACCAGCAGGTCGCCCACCAGCCCGAAGCCCGTCCCGCGGACGACCTTGCCGGCCAACCAGCCGGCCACGATGCCGACGACGAGAATGACGAGAATGCTTTCGGCCGACATATTCATCGTGAGATCTCCGGGCCGTTCCGCGGACGCGCAGCACATCGGCGCCCGGTCAACGCGTCGCACCTCGCCGCGTTGCGCCCGCTCATTGCCGCAATTGCGCCGCTGCGGGAGGCTATGGCACAGGCTGCCGGGGCCACTACATTCCGGCTCACAATCAGCCCTCGAGGAAGACCAGTTCATGCGCCGCATCCTTCTCCCCCTGCTCTGCCTGTCCTTTCTGCCGGCCGTCGCCCAGGCCGCCGACCAGGCCGCCGCCACGGCGTGTTCCGCGCAGCTCTCCAAGGACGGCCAGCTCCTCTACAGCAAGGTGGCGCCCACGATGACGCCCCAGACCGACATCAAGGACGCCCTCACCAGCGTCGCCCGTCCGATGGTGATGGGTGGCTCGATGTCGCGCGACACCGCCCGCGCCGCCGCCGAGGCTGCCGGTGAGTGCCTGAAGTTCCTGAAGTGATGCTTCGGCCCTAGGGCCACTGTCACGACGCTGGCGGTGCGGGCCTTCTGCGCAGCGCCAGCACCATGGCGCCGGTGAGCACGAGGCCGGCGACCGCCATCACGACGATGGCGCCACGAGCGCCGAGTTCTTCGGACAGTCCGCCGGCCGCGAGTTGGCCGAGCGGGCCCGTGCCGATGCATACGGTGACGACACCCATCAGCCGGGAACGCATCTCGGGCGGCGCTTCGGTCAGCATCAGGGTCGATTGCATGTTGCCGAAGCCCGCGGTGCCAAAGCCGCCGATCACCAGCAGGGCGAAGGCCAGCCAGTAGAATGGCGACAGCGCCATGAAGATGAGCGCGACCATGAACAGCGCCGCGCCGCCGGCAAACGCTAATCGCCGGTCCAAGCGCAGCAGACCCGCCGCGATCAGCGCGCCGCCCAGCAAGGCCCCCAGTGGCTCGCCGGCCGCCAGCAGGCCGACCAGCGCCGGCGAGACGTGGAACTCGCCCTGCCCGAGCGGTGCGACGAGGCCGGAATAGGCAAAGGCGAACGCATTCGTGACGATGGTGACGCCGAACACCAGCAGGATGATGGGCCGCGTCCAGGCGAAGCGAAGCCCGTCTGCGATCTCGTGCGGGATGCGCATCAGGTCGAGCCGTCGCGTCAGTTGGGCATGTGCGAGGCCGGCGATCGCGAAAGCGCCGGCGAATTGCACGAGGGCGGTGAGGGTGTAGGCCCCCTTCATGCCCAGCCATTCGAAAGCGATGCCGCCCAGGAGCGGACCGACCGCGCGCGTCGCCGCCGAGGTGACGCTGTCGAGGGCGATGGCGTTGACGATGCGGTGCGGGCCGGCGACCTCGCCGACCATGCGCCGGCGGGTCGACATTTCGGTCGACCACATCGTGCCGGAGACGAGATTGCCCAGCGCCACATGCCAGACCTCGAGATGACCCGCGACGGCGAGCGAGGCGAGCAGGGTCGAGATCAGGGCCGGCACGACCAGCGCCAGCATGAAGATCAGCTTGCGGTTCACCGCCTCGGAGATGGCCCCGGCGAAGGCGCCGAACAGGAGCTGCGGGATCTGCCGCAAGGCGACCACGACGGTGACGGCGAAGGCGGAGTGCGTGACCTCCCAGGCGAACAGGCCAGACGCCAGCAGCTCCAGCCAGCGCATCGCATTGGCGAAGGCGCCGACCAGCCAGAGTCTCAGGAAGTCGGGCGAGCGCAACAGCTCCCGGATCGGCGAGTCCATTGGCCGGAGGTTACCCGTCCCTCACCGCGAGGCGAAGCCCGGCAGGCGATTTTTAGCGCCCGATCTCCTCCAGATTGACGCCTGCCGTCTCGATGCGAAACCACCAGGTGATCAGCGCGCCGAGGAGGGACGTGAAGACGAGGGCGGTCAGCAGGAAGTCGGTGCCGGCATCGGCCAGGATCACCGGGAAGATGAAGGCCGTCAGCACAGCGCCGATCTTGGCGAAGGCGGCGGCGAAGCCCGCACCCTTGCCGCGAATGTGGGTCGGGAAGACCTCGCCGGCCAGCAGGTAGGTCTGCGAATTGGGCCCGAGGTTGGTCATGAAATTGAACAGCATGAAGCCCCCGAACAGCAACATCGTGCGCGCCGGCTCCTCGACATGGGACTGCAGCGCCGCCATCGCGAGCCCGACGGCGCAGCCGAGAAAACCGAGCACCTGCAGCCGGATGCGGCCGACCTTGTCGGAGAGCAGCACGGCGGCGAGGATGCCCACGATCAGCAGCGTGTCCACCAGCGCCGCGCCCTTCGCGCCCTCGAGGTCGCGGGCGATGATGGCCGACACGTTGTGGGCGTTCGTGACCTCGTGACCAATCGTGTGGGCGAGGATCGTCGGCGTGAAGATGCCGATGCCGTAGGTCCCGAGGTCCTGCAGGAACCAGGGCACCGAGGCCAGGATCGTGGCGCGTCGGTTCTTCTTGTTGAAGAGGTCGGCCCAGCGGCCGCGCCGGTGGTGGCTGTGATGGGCGGGGTCGTCGCTCCCGGCCAGGCGCACCTGCTTGGGATATTGCGGCTTGCGCTTCAGCAGCCGCCGCAGCTCGCGCTCGGCCTCCTCGCGGCGGCCGCGGCTCACCAGCCACTGGCCGCTATCGCTCACGAACAACCGGGCGAACACGACGAAGGCGGCGGGCACGATCGCCGTGGCGTACATCCAGCGCCAGGCGTCGAGCGAGGCATCGAAGGTCAGGATCGCGAAGCCCAGCGCCGTGCCGGCCAGCGCGCCGATTGCCTGGAAGGCGAAGGCGGCCAGCACCAGCTTGCCGCGGTCGCGGCTGGGAATGCTCTCGGAGATCACGAGGTGCGCGGTGGGATAGTCGCAGCCCAGCGCCACGCCGACGCCGAACAGAAAGAAGACCAGCCAGCCGAAACTCGGTGCGATGGTCAGGCCGGCCAGGAAGATGACGAAGACCAGCATCTCGATCACGAACATGCGGCGCCGGCCGTAGACGTCGGCCAGGCCGCCCAGCGCCACGGCGCCGATCATGATACCGGCCAGGGTGGCGGCGCTCACGATGCCCTTGCCCGTGGGCGAAAGACCGAACTCCTCGACGATCAGCGGCAGGGCGACGCCGGTCATGAACACGACCAGGCCTTCGAAGAACTTGCCGGCGGTGGCAAGCGTCCAGATGCGCCACTGCATCTGGGTCATCGGCACGCTGGGTGTGGGGGTCCCGTCGGGCCATGACGGGGTTTGGTCGATATAGCCCTGGACGCTTTGAGGTTCAGCCATCTGGACAGATTACCCAGCGAGGTTACGCTGTGGTGTCTGAAAAGCAAAAAACACAAATCAGGGAAACGCCATGAAGAGACGGAGCCTGCTCGTCGCGGCCCTTGCCGCGCCGTCGATCGTCCCTGCCGTTGCGTTCGGTCAGGGGAGCTGGCCGAACAAGACGGTGAAGTTCATCTGTCCCTTCGCGGCAGGTGGCGGCACCGACACGGTCAGCCGTCTGATGTGCGATCAGCTCTCCAAGAACCTCGGCCAGACCTTCGTGGTCGAGAACAAGGGCGGTGCGGGCGGCAACATCGGTACGGTCGAACTCACGCGGGCGGCCCCCGACGGCTACACGATCGGCCTCATCTCGGTGGCCAGCCATACGCTGAACCCGATGCTCTACGGCAGGCTGCCCTACAATCCGGACAGGGACATCGTGGCGGTCTCGCGCGTGGCCATCCTCGCCAACCTGCTGGGCGTGACGCCGTCGCTGCCGGCCAACAACGTCGCGGAGCTGATCGCGCTCTGCAAGAAGGAGCCGGGCAAGTATTCCTTCGCCTCGTCGGGTCCGGGCACGTCGCTGCACCTGAGCGGCGAGTTGTTCAAGAAGCTGGCCGGCGTCGACATCATCCACGTGCCCTACAAGGGCGCCGGCCCGGTCTATTCCGACCTGATGGCCGGTATCGTGAACATGATGTTCGCCAACATGCCCTCGATGCTGCCGCAGGTCCGCGCCGGAAAGCTCAAGGGGCTGGGCGTGACCTCGGCCCAGCGCTCCAAGGCGGCGCCCGACATCCCAGCCATTGCCGAGACCGTGCCGGGCTATGTCGCCACCTCATGGTATGGGATCGGCGCGCCGGCGGGCACGCCCGAACCGATCCTCGCCAGGCTCGAAGCCGCGATCGCCGAGGCGCTGAAGTCGCCCGACATCCAGAAGCGCTGGAACGACGATCTCGGCCTCGACATGCCGCCGCCGGGCCGCGCCGGCTTCGACCGGTTTCTGGCCGAGGACCGCAAGCTCTGGGAGCCCGCGGTCAAGGCCTCGGGCGTGAAGCTCGACTGATCCTCTTCGGGAGTAATTTTGATGTCAGTTCAATTTGCCGAAACCCCTGACGAAGCCGGAGAGATCGCCGCACGCTGGCTCGATTCGTTCGCGGCCGCGCTTCAGGCGCAGGATCCCGCGGCCGTCGCGGCGACGTTCCTGCCCGATGGGCATTGGCGCGACGTGCTGGCCTTCACCTGGGACGTCGTCACCCATTCCGGGCGGGCGGCGATCGAGGCGGCGCTGGCGCCGGTGCTGGCGCGCACCGCCGCGAACAACGTGGAGATCCCCGGCACGCGCACGCCGCCGCGCCGCGTGAAGCGCGCCGGCACCGAGTGCATCGAGGCGATCTTCGAGTTCGAGACCGCCTTCGGCCATGCCAACGCCGTGGTGCGCCTCGTCGAGGCCGACGGCGCGTGGCGGGCCTGGTCGCTGCTCACCACGCTCGAGGATCTGCAGGGCTGGCCCGACGGAAGGCCGCGCGAGCTGAGCGACGCCGAGCGCTACAGCCGCGACTTCGGCGGCGCCAACTGGCTCGACCAGCGGGTGAAGGCGCAGGCCTACGAGGATCGCGATCCCGCCGTGCTCGTGGTCGGTGGCGGCCAGGCGGGTCTCGCCACCGCCGCCCGCCTGCGGGCGCTCGGTGTCGATACGCTGATCGTCGATCGTCACCAGCGCATCGGCGACAACTGGCGGCGGCGATACCACTCGCTCACCCTGCACAACGAGGTGCACGTCAATCACCTGCCGCTGATGCCGTTCCCCTCGACCTTCCCGGTGTTCATTCCCAAGGACAAGCTGGCGAACTGGTTCGAGTCCTATGTCGAGAATCTCGACCTCAACTACTGGACCGACACGCAGCTCACCGCGGGCCGCTACGACGAGGCAACGCGGCGCTGGACGGTGACCTTGCTGCGTGGCGACGGGACGGAGCGCATGCTGCATCCACGCCATGTCGTCTTCGCGACCGGCGTGAGCGCCATTCCGATCAAGCCGTCGCTGCCGGGCCTCGACACGTTTGCCGGCACGGTCATGCATTCCGGCGCCTACACCAACGGCGCGGAGTGGAAGGGGCGCAAGGCGATCGTCGTGGGTACTGGAAACAGCGGCCACGACGTGGCGCAGGATCTCTGCGCCAGCGGTGCCGATGTGACCCTGGTGCAGCGCAGCCCGACCTATGTCGTGTCGATCCGCGAGGCGCAGAAGGTCTATGCGATCTACACCGAAGGCCTGCCGTTCGAGGATTGCGACCTGCTGGCCGCCGCCTCGCCCTATCCGGTGCTGCAGCGCGCCTACCAGCTCTCGACCGCCGAGATGCGACAGGTCGATCGCGATCTCCTGTCGGGCCTGGAGAAGCGCGGCTTCCACCTGACCTACGGCGAGGACGATACCGGCTTCCAGATGATGTATCTGCGTCGCGGCGGCGGCTACTACTTCAACGTCGGCTGCTCCGACATGATCGTCGAGGGTCGGATCAAGCTGCTGCAGTACGACGACATCTCAGGGTTCGAAGCCGGCGGCGTGCGCCTGAAGGACGGCACGCTGCGTGAGGCCGAGCTGGTGGTCGTCGCCACCGGCTACATGAACCAGCAGGAAACGGTGCGCGCCTTCCTGGGCGACGCCGTGGCCGACCGCATCGGCCCGGTCTGGGGCTTCGACGCCGGCGGCGAGCTCGCCAACATGTTCAAGCCGACGCCGCAGCCCGGCCTGTGGTTCATCGCCGGCAGCCTGGCCCAGTGCCGCATCTACTCGCGCTACCTCGCTTTGCAGATCAAGGCCCGCGAGGAGGGGCTGATTCCTTAGAACCTTTCCGCCTTTGAGTTGCCCCACTTACCTCATCCTGAGGAGGCCCGAAGGGCCGTCTCGAAGGATGGGCAACAGACGTGGTGCTCGTGCCCACCCTTCGAGACGCACTCCTTCGGAGTGTTCCTCAGGGTGAGGGTGTTGCTGGAAAGACCTAGTCGAAGAAAACTCTAAATGAACTGGCGGATCGTCGCGATCACCACCAGGGCGCCGATCGCCATGACGGCGCTGCCCAGCGAGATCACGGAGAGTGCGCGGCCGGGTGACAGGCGGCCCATATGGGCGGCGATCCAGAAGAAGGGATCGTTGACGTGGCAGATCGCCATCGATCCCGCGCCGACGGCGGCGGCTGCGAGGGCCCGGCCCGAGTCGCTGTCGAGGCCGAGCGCCGGCAGCATCGGCTCGACCATGCCGGAGGCGGTGAGCACGGCGGTGAGCGAGTTGCCCTGCATCGTCTTCACGATGGCCGCCGCCAGGAACGGCGTCAGCACGCCGTAGCGCGGATGCAGCGCATACTCGGCCAGGAGCTCCGACATGCCGGTCTCGTCGAAGACGCGCGCCAGGCCGCCCGACGCGCCGACCGCCATCAGGAGCGGCGCCCAGGAGCGGCCCGCCAGGACCGAGGGTTCCCAGCGGCGGGCGAGCACGATCGCCAGGGTGACGGCGATGGCCGTCAGCATCAGCGGCTTGGAGATACCGATGTAGAATTCGCGTGCGCCGCCCCTGCCCAGGGGTTCGCTCGGCATCTGGGCCACCGACTGCAGGACCAGCAGCAGGAGCGGGATGCCGACGCACAGCCAGGCCCAGGAAAGCCCGCCTTCGGCCGGCTGCGAAGGGACCTGCCGCGCCACGTGCCACCAGCCCAGTGCCACGGCGAGAGCGGCGACCGGGAGCGCGACCATGAATTCCGTACGAACATCGGCCTTCATGACCGAGGCCGCGGCGACTGCGAGCGGTGAGGGGGCCATGAGGGACGCGACCGCGAGGAGCGTGAGCGCCAGGCCCAGCGCACGCCGCGGTGCGTCCTGCCCGGCAGGTTGCAGCAGCGCCAGCCCGCCCGAGGCCGAGGCGCCCAGTCCCGCCACCAGCCCCGCCACGGCGGACGTGCCGGTGCCGAGCGGCGTGCGCAGCACGAGGCCGCTGACCAGAGCGCCCGCGACGACCAGGAGCCCGGTCTGCTCCAGCGCCGCCGTGAAGCCCAGGCCGAACGCCTTACCGACCGAATCGAACGTCATGTCGGCGGCGATGCCATAGACCACCACGGTGGCCATGATCGCGAGGAAGACGGGCAGCCGGACGCTCTGGACCAGGAAGACGATGGCGACGACGGCGATTGGCAGCAGGAGCGAGGCGAGAAACATGACGAGACGAATCTTAGTGTCCTGCTACAGTCTCGTCATGCGCCTCCTCGTCGCTCTCCTGATGTTGCTCGGTCTCGCGTCGCCCGTCCATGCAGAGGCGCTGGTCCGGATCGTGGGCAAGGACTTCGTCGAGCCAAACGGTCGCATCCTGCGTCTCAAGGGAATCAGCCTCGGCAACTGGTTGATGCCCGAAGGCTACATGTTCAAGTTCGAGGTCGCGAAGTCGCCGCACCAGATCTACGGCGCCTTCGACCGGCTTCTGGGCCCGGAGCGCGCCGCCCAGTTCTGGCAGCGCTACCGTGACACCTACGTGACAGAGGACGACATCCGCTTCATCAAGTCGGCCGGCTTCAACATGGTGCGGATCCCGCTGCACTGGCGGTTGTTCATGACCGCCGACGGCGAAGTGACGGGCGAGGGGTGGTCGCTGCTCGACCGGGTCGTCGGCTGGGCCGCCGCCACCGGGCTCTACGTTATCCCGGACCTGCATGCCGCGCCCGGCGGACAGACCGGGATCAACCACGATGACGGGCCGGGCTACCCCCTGATGTTCTACGTGGCGCGCAATCGTGACCTCACGGTGAAGCTCTGGCGTGCCGTGGCGCAACGGTACCGCGGTAACCCGGTTATCCTGGGCTACGACATCCTGAACGAGCCGATCGCGCCCTACCATGACGTGGCGACGCTGAATGCGCGACTGGAACCCTTCTACAAGCGGACGACGGCGGCGATCCGCGAGGTCGATCCCGAGCGCATCGTGATCCTGGCGGGCGGCCAGTGGAGCTCGAGCTTCGCCATGCTCGGGCGACCGTTCGCCCGCAACCTGGCCTACACCTACCATTCGTTCTGGGCCTCCACGCAACGCGACTCGATCCAGCGGCACCTGAACTTCGCCAACCTCCACGACGTGCCGCTGTTCCTCGGCGAGACAGGCGAACTCAATGACGAGTGGAACGAAGAGTTCCGCCGCCTGCACGAGGCGCACGGCATCGGCTGGTCGTTCTGGACCTACAAGAATCTCGATACCCAATCGACCATCGTGTCGATCCCGCGGCCCGATGGCTGGAGCGAGATCGTGGCCTACGCTGACGGCGCTCGAAAGGAAAGGCCGCCGCAGGACCTGGTCGAGCGGGCCCTCGGGCAGTATCTGGACGGCATCCGGTTCCGCAATGGAACGGTGCGTTGGTCCTATCTTGCGTCGCTCGGCCTAAGAGGCGGCCCCTAGCAGTCGGCGCAAGGCGTCGGCAGCGCCATGACGGGGACGTGCGCGGGCAGCCTCGACGGTGGCTTCCAGAATGCCCTGGAGCGGGTCCGTCGTCGTGCCGGCAACGGTGGATGCCTGGGCTTTCAGGGCATCCAGCCGGCCGAGAGCGTCGACCGTCGCCTCGGTGAGTCCGGCGGGGCTGTACTGGGACATGGCCACACCATGCCCGCCCTCGAAGGCAGGCCAGGCGAAGGCACATTCTGCAGGCGCCACGATGGGGATACCCATCCGGCGCGCCTCGTTGGAGATCGCCGAACCACGCGTCCTGTAGGACTCGGGATCGTAGGGAAGCAGCAGCAGGTCGGTATGCGAAAGCAGATCGACATAGGCTTCGTCGGACAGCACACCTCTTCGTATGTCGACGCGTGACCCCAGCCTCTCGAGGTCGTCGAAGATCCAGCTGTCGCCCTCGGCATCGGACCCCGTGACGATGCCATGGACCGTGAAGTGCGATGTCGCGTGGCGCTCCAGCAGCGCCGGGATGGCTTCGGGCAGGAGGCGATATCCTTTCGAGCGATTGGCAAAGCCGGCGATCGTCAAATGCGGATGATCGGTCGCATCCGCATGCGAGTCTTCGGGGGCGGAGGGCAGGGCGATACCGGCACCCGGTGCCACCCCTACGTCGAAGGGCAGCAGCGCGCGATAGAAGGCGGCCATCGGTTCGGTCTCGCTGTAGGCGACGAGACGCCGGCGGTCGCCAACCGCCTTGAGAAGAGCGGTGAAGCCCCGGCGCGCCTCCTGGTGGAACGGGATCGCGGCAGGATTGTCCGGCGCAAGCCGGTGGTGCGGACCGTAGAGCAGCCACATCAGCACCTGTGGCGGAGGCTTCAGCGGGTGGCGCCCCAAGACACGCGCCACGGAGGCAGCCAGGACCTGATCGCAGCAGGGCAGGATCAGGATGTCGGGCCAGGTGCCAAGCTGTTTCAGGGCGCGCGCCAGCTCGCGGCTCGTCTGGGCGACGCGGGCCTCGAACTCTCGGGGACTGGCGTAGTCGCGGCCATAGACAGGGCCGGTGAAGGTTGCCGTGCAGTCGAGCGCGCGCGCGACGTCGGGCGTGGCGGCGATGGAACCAAGGCAAGCGGCGTCGATACCCAACCGGTCAAGCTCGGCCTGCAACCGGTCGACCGCGGCGTAGTGGTGCCCGCCGTGGGAATGGACGGCCGGATCGACGATGAGCGTCTTCATCGGCACTGTTGTAGCGTGCGCCAGGCGGGACGATAGCGCTCCACTGCCTGGCGCAGCCGCATCGCGGCACGCCATCGCAAGCCGAATTCGCCGGCATTGTAGAGATGCTGCTGCGGCGCCCGCACCTGCAGCTCGGGGAACACGAAAAGGCGGCCGCCGGCGCGTCCGATCGCTTCGTTGAAGGCGACATGCTCGGAGGCTTCGCGTCCCTGGGCGTCGAGGCCGACATATCTCGCCTTCAGCGCGTAGGGCATGCGGTAGAGGCCCAGCCCGCCGAACGCCGAGCGAACTTCGATCGGTTGCATCTGCGGAGGCAATGCAATCTGCCGGTCGAAGACCTCGCGGAACTTCGCGGCCTCGAACGACTCCCGGGCAGGCCGTTCCCAGATCCGGTGCCAGCAATCGTGCGGGCACCAGGTTGGATGCCGCAGCGCCCAGATATCGTAGTAACGGGGCGACGCGCTCGCGAACACGGCGGCCCGGTCGGGGGGCGGCGCCGAGCCACTCGGCCGCTCGGGCGTAGGATCCGAGGTCGAGGGGCGCGGCGAGCACGTCGTCCATGTCGGCGACGACCATGTGGCCGTACTCCGCGAAGGCCGAGCCGCGCACTTCCTCGAGGCAGGCGTTGCGCGCGAACGCGATCCGTTCGGTCCGCCGCTCGAGCCGTCCGGCGAGCTCGCCGAGATCGAGGACCTTTCCTGCCCGTTCCTTGCCCATCCAGTCCCGTAACAGGGTGGCGGTGGCGTCGGTTGCGTCGCTGACGGCGAAGATGAAGGCCGTTCGATCGTAGAGCCGCGACAGGTCGGCGAGATTGGCGAGAACGTCCGGCAGCCAGCGGGCGCAGTCGCGGGCCGTGCCGACGAACACGGCGCTGTCGAGGCTCTTTTCCGTCATGCCGCCGCCAGCGTTCCGGGGGTCATCGTCGTTCGCCCATGAATGAACGGGCATGACCGAGCACGTTCCGTGTCCCGGCAGCCAGCGAGTCGAGGAAGCGGATCCACGTGCCCCTGCTGCCGGTCGAGCGGGCATCGAGCGCCCGCTTCATCAGCGCCTGCGAATGGGCGTGGCGCCAGTCGCCGAAGGAGGCCCGGATGGACGAGGCCTCCTGGTCGAGGACGCGCTGGACCAGCTGGAGGATGTGGGTGCTGATCGGACCCCAGTCCTTGGTCGAGGAATTGTAGGTGCCGCCCATGACCGTGGCATTCGAATGCTTGTTGGAGCCGTGCATGCGATAGCCATAGAGGGCATCGTGAATGGCGATCGAGCCCGTCAGCAGGCCGGCGAATGTCGACAGGTAGTAGTCGAGATAGAGTCTCAGGTCCTGGTCCGGGACGACGAGCACCAGGTCCACGAAGCTACGCCGGAACATCATGCTCGCCATGCTGTTCGTGGCGCTGAGCGCCGTCCAGTGCGGATGAAGGGTCAGCCGCCGGTTCCGGGGAAAGGAAAGCTGGCCGGTCGTGGCGTCGATCGTCGGCACCATGGCCGGGTCGATTCCGCCGTGGCCCGTGACGTCATGCTCGAACCACCACGCCGTCCCTGCCAGGAGATGGTCATCGGCGTCTATGATGTGCGAATCGCAGTAGGTGAGGGCGACGGGGAAGTCGGCATTCATGTGAACGCACAGATGCCGCTCTATGAAATTCTCATACCAGACATCGTCGGAGTCCAGGAAGGCGACGAAGGGCGTGTCCAAATGCGCGAGTCCGCGCTTGATCGCGCCGGTCTGCCCGACATTGGTGTCCAGAGGGATATAGTCGAATCTCGAATCGCCGAGACGCGACAGGCAATGGCGAATCTCTTCGTCGGAATTGTCCGTCGAGGCATCGTCGATGACGAGCGTACGCAGGTTTCGGCAGGACTGGCGAGCGACCGACTCGATGGCGCGCCCGACGAAGGCGCCATTGTTGTAGTTGGCAATCACCACTCCGACCGGGGGTGCTGAAGGCATGCTGACCGTTTCCGTCTGCTTGATTGAAGGCTGGCGATCGCACGGAACATGCGGCTGCCTGAAGATGGTCGACGTTGCTACGCGCTGCAACCTCAAGCCCGACTGTCGCCGGCAGGGCTGCCATGTCGCATGGCCGACGCCGTGAATTCCCCTCCAAAGCCGCTTTCCGCTCAAAAGGGCGAGACAGCCGCGCTTCGCGAATGCTAGGGGTCTCCAGCCCGCCGTCCGGGGACGGCAGGGCGGACGATCAGGGACGTGACGAGTAAGATGACGCGGGCCCCTTCTCCTGCAGCTGGATCGCCACGGACAGAGCTGGCGGAGGCGCTGCGGTCCTGTCGCACCTCCTATTTGGGGGTCGCGCTCTTCACCGCCGTCCTGAACATTCTCTACCTCACGGGCTCGTTCTTCATGCTCCAGGTCTACGACCGGGTGCTGCCGAGCCGCAGCGTTCCCACCCTGGTTGCACTCTGCATCCTCGCCCTCGGCCTCTACGGCTTCCAGGCCATCCTGGATATCGTCCGCAATCGGGTCCTGATCCGCATCGCCGGCGGGTTTGCCGAGACGATGGACCGCCGGGTCTATCACCTGCTGGTCAAGCTGCCGCTGCGGGCGCCGCAGATGAACGGCTTCGAGCCGGTCCGCGACCTCGACCAGATCCGCAGCTTCATGTCGGGCACTGGTCCCGCGGCGCTGTTCGACCTGCCCTGGATGCCGCTCTATCTCGGCATCTGCTACCTGTTCCATCCGTTGATCGGGCTCACCGCGACGGTCGGCGCACTGATCCTGGTCGCCATCACCTTCGTGACCGAGGTCAAGGTCCGCCAGCCGTCGATCGAGGTCTCGTCGCTCTCCAGCCGGCGGAGCAGCCTCGCCGAAGCGAGTCGCCGCAATTCGGAGGTCCTCCATGCGATGGGCATGGTCGGCCGCTTCGCCCAGCAGTGGTCGGACTATGGACGTCGCTACGTCGACGCGCATCAGAAGGCGGGCGACATCACCGGCGGCATGGGAAGCTTCTCGCGCGCGTTGCGCATGGCGCTGCAATCGGCCGTGCTGGCGGTCGGCGCCTATCTCGTGATCAAGCAGCAGGCCACGGCCGGCATCATCATCGCCGGCTCCATCCTCTCCGCGCGGGCGCTGGCGCCGGTCGAGCAGGTGATCGCGCAATGGCGTGTCTTCGTTTCGGCCCGCCAGAGCTGGCACCGGCTCAACAACCTGCTGGCGCGAATCCCGGACGATCGCGACATGATGCAGTTGCCGAGGCCCAAGGGGTCGCTGTCGGTCGAAGCCGTCAGCGTGGCGCCGCCGGGCGTGAACATGATCGTGGCTCGTGACGTCGCCTTCGTCCTGAAGGCCGGCCAGGGCCTGGGCATCATCGGCCCCAGCGCGTCCGGCAAGTCGTCGCTAGTGCGCGCGCTCGTGGGCGTATGGCGGCCGGTCGGCGGCAAGGTCCGGATCGACGGTGCCACCCTCGACCAGTGGTCTTCCGAGGCCTTGGGCGAGCATATCGGCTATCTGCCGCAGGACATGGAGCTTTTCGCCGGCACGGTCGCACAGAACATCGCCCGCCTGGAGCCCGAACCCGACGCCACCAAGGTGATCGCGGCGGCGCAGGCCGCCGGCGTGCACGAGCTGATTCTCGGCCTGCCCAACGGCTACGAGACCGAGATGGGCGAAGGCGGCACCGCCTTGTCGGCCGGACAGCGTCAGCGCGTCGGGCTGGCGCGGGCGCTCTATGGCGATCCCTTCCTCGTCGTGTTGGACGAGCCCAATTCGAGCCTCGATCATGAGGGTGAGGAGGCCCTGACCCGCGCCATCATGTCGGTGCGGGCACGCGGCGGCATCGCCGTCGTCGTGGCCCACAGGCCGAGTGCCTTGGCCGCGGTCGACCAGCTCCTGGTGATGCGCGGTAACCGGCAGCAAGCCTTCGGGCCGAAGGATGCGGTGCTGCGGGAGACGCTGAAGGCCGCGATGCCGCAGGCCGCCGGCACCCAGGCGGCGGGCGCCCCGCCGTCTCCGCTTCGGATGCCGGTCGGTCGCCCGCGGGAGCCGTCATGAGCCCGCCCGTGTCCGTCCCGGCCATCACCCGCAAACCCCTCCTGATCGGCGTCGCCGCCTGCCTCCTCCTCGTGTTCGGGGTCGGCGGCTGGGCGGCCACGACGCAGCTGTCCGGCGCGGTGATCGCGCCCGGTAAGCTCGTCGTCGACACGAACGTGAAGAAGATCCAGCACCCGTCCGGCGGCGTGGTCGGCGAGCTGCTGGTCAAGGAAGGCGACCGGGTGAAGCAGGGCGACGTCGTCGTCCGGCTCGACGGAACGCAGGCCAAGGCGAATCTCGGGATCGTGACCAAGGCGCTCGAGGAACTGGCGGCCCGCCAGGCGCGCTTCGAGGCGGAGCGCGACAACGACCGGGTGGTCGAGTTCCCACCCGAACTGACCTCGCGGGCAAGCGATCCGGAGATCGCGCGCCTGATGAGCGGCGAGCAGAAGCTGTTCGAAATGCGCCGCACCGCGCGCGACGGCCAGAAGGCCCAGCTCAAGGAGCAGATCAAGCAGCTCCACCTCCAGATCGACGGCACCCAGGCGCAGGAAGCCGCCAAGGGCAAGGAGCTGAAGCTGCTGGCGCAGGAGCTGGAGGGTGTGCGCACGCTCTGGAAGCAGAACCTGGTGCCGATCAGCCGGGTGACCACCCTGGAACGCGATTCGGCCCGCATGGAGGGCGAGCGCTCCGCCCTGGTCGCCTCGCTGGCACAGAGCCGCGGCCGCATCGCCGAGCTCGAACTCAAGATTCACCAGATCGACCAGGATCTCAGCAGCGAGGTCGGCAAGGAACTGGCCGAGATCCGCGCCAAGAAGTCGGAGATGAGCGAGCGACGGATCTCGGCCGAGGATCAGTTGAAGCGCATCGATCTCGTGTCACCGCAGAACGGCAGGGTGTTCCAGAGGAACGTCCACACCGTCGGCGGCGTCGTCCAGGCGGGCGAGCCGCTCATGCTGATCGTGCCGGACTCCGACTCGCTGATCGTCGAGGCCAAGGTGGCGCCCCAGGACATCGACCAGATCCACATCGGCCAGCACGCCGTCCTGCGCTTCGCCGCCTTCAACCAGCGCACGACCCCCGAGGTCGATGGCGAGGTGATCCATATCGGCGCCGACGTCACGCAGGAGGACAGGGCGACCGAGCCCTATTACTCCGTGCGGATCCGCGTTTCCGAAGGCGAACTGTCCCGTCTCGAGGGACTGCACCTGCTGGCCGGCATGCCGGTCGAAGCCTTCATCCAGACCACGCCGCGCACCGTGGCATCGTTCCTGGTCAAGCCGCTGACGGACCAGCTCGCGCGCGCCTTCCGCGGGCGGTGAGTTTTTGTCGTCCTGAGCGAAGCGAAGGACCTGACAGAACGACCAATGGACTCCTTGGCGAACGTGAGATCCTTCGCTGCGCTCAGGATGACATGGTGTCCTGCAGAACCATCTCCGCCGCCTTCTCGCCGATCATGATCGAGGGGGCGTTGGTGTTGCCGGAGGTCAGCGTCGGCATGATCGAGGCGTCGGCGATGCGCAGCCCTTCGATGCCGTGCACGCACAGCCGCGCATCGACCACGGCCATCGCATCCGAGCCCATCTTGCATGTGCCGACCGGGTGATAGGTCGTCTCGGCGGCCCGGCGCACCCAGTCGAGGATCTCGTCGTCGCTGTTGCCGCCCGGTCCCGGCGCGATCTCGGCCACCTGCAGCGGCGCCATGGCCGGTGCGGTCATGATGGCGCGGGCGATGCGCACGGCGCGCACGGTCAGCTCGCCGTCGACCGGCGCCGACAGGAAATTGTAGCGGATCTCCGGCGGCCGTTTCGGATCGGCGGAGACGATATGGATGTGGCCCTTGCTCTCCGGCCGCATCGGATGGGCATAGCAGGACAGGCCCGACTGCCGGGCGATCCGCGGCCCGCGCGGTCCCGCCTCGGTGAACATCGGCACCCAGCCCAGCAGCAGGTCGGGCGCCTCGAGCCCGTCGCGCGAGCGCACGAAGGCACGCAGCGGCGCGCCGACCATCGACAGGAGACTGTCGCGGTTCAGCGCCCAGCGCAGCGCTTGGTGCACCAGGCCGAGCCCCCGGCCGCGATCGTTGAAGGTCACGCCGCGCGTGCCGATGGTCCATCGCGTGCGCGGCGCATAGTGCTCGCGCAGGTTCTCGCCGACGCCCGGCAACGCATGCCGCACCTCGATGCCGAGCGCGCGCAGCCGGTCCGGCTGGCCGATGCCCGACAGTTCGAGGAGCTGCGGCGAGTTGATCGACCCGCCGCTCACCACGACGGCCCGCGCCGCCCGCGCCTCGCGCGCCGCGCCGCCGACCGAATAGCGCACCCCGGTGCAGCGCTTGCCGTCGAGCAGGAGCTGTTCGGCCAGCGCACCGGTCTCGATGCGCAGGTTGGGGCGTCGCTTCGCCGGATCGAGGTAGCAGCGGGCCGTGCTCATGCGCCAGCCGGAGGCGATGGTCGCCTGGCTCATGGCGATGCCGTCCTGCTTCGCGCCGTTGTAGTCGGGATTGTGCGGGATCCCGACTTCGCCGGCCGCCTTGATCAGCGTGGCGTAGAGCGGACTGGCCGGGGCGGGATTGGTGACCCGCAATGGGCCGGAACGCCCGCGAAAGCGCTCGTCGCCTTCGTCGTAGCTTTCCAGGCGCTTGAAGAAGGGGAGAACGTCCTCGTAGGCCCAGCCCTGGTTGCCCATTTGGGCCCAAGTGTCGAAGTCCTGCGCCTGGCCGCGCACGAAGGCGAGGCCGTTGATGGCGCTCGAGCCGCCGAGCAGTTTTCCGCGCGGCACCGGGATGCGGCGGCCGTTGGTGCTGGGCTCGGGCTCGGAACTGTACAGCCAGTTGACGGAAGGGTTGGTGATCAACCGCGAATAGCCGACGGGAATGCGGGTCCAGGGATGGCCGGCGGGCCCGGCTTCCAGCAGCAGCACCTTGTGGCGCGGGTCGGCCGACAGCCTGTTGGCGACGACGGCGCCCGCCGAACCGGCGCCGACGACGATATAGTCGTATTCCATTGCGGCCAGTATGGCGCGCGGCTGCTCCGCCTGTCGACTGCCGCGACGATGGCCCGGCTTTACGCGGGCCGATGTTTGGGCATGATGCGGCCCCCGACAACCTCGAAGGAAAAAGCCATGCGTGGTGTCTCCCTCCTGCTTCCCCTCGGCCTTTCCCTCGCCTGTGCCGCCGGCATCGCGGTCGCCCAGCCGGCCGGGCCGGACATGACGGGCACGTGGACGGGCACCAACAGGAGCATCGTGAGCGGCCTGCCGGCTCACTTTCCGGTGACCGCGCCGTCGGTGATCGTCGACGGCAACCGCCTGCTCGAACTGAAGGTCACGGTGAAGATCGACGGCCAGGACGAAGGCCGCTTCTGGGGAACCCTTTCCTCGGAATCGAAGGCCGAGCCGATCATCGGCGTCATCGGGTCGGACGGTAAGCGCGTGCGCATGATCGGGCAGGGTGGTTCGGCCATCGAAGGCACGTTGCTGGACGACGGCACGCTCGAACTCTTCTATACCGAGAACCGCGCCGGCGTTTCGGTCGCCGCCACCAATGTGCTGACGAAAGCCAAATAGGACTCCCCTCGATGATCTCACGGAGAAGCATGCTGGCGGGCGGGCTCGCTTTGCCGGCGCTGGCCGGCTGCGGCGGCCAGCCGACGACCCAGCCGACGGCCTATTCCCCGGGCCAGACGCGGCCCGGCCTCGATGCGGTGATCGACATCAGCCACAACGTCACGGTCACCAGCTTCGCCGCGGTCCGCCGCAGCAACATCCTGGCGGTCATCCACAAGGTGACCGAGGGCGGCGACTGGTTCGATCCGTCCTACACCTCGCGGCGGCGCCAGGCCGAGGCGGCGGGGCTCCTGTGGGGCGGCTACCATTTCGGCACCCGCCAGTATTCCGGCGAGCAGCAGGCGGCCTCGTTCCTGTCGGCCTGCCAGCCCGGCCCGCAGACCGTGATGGCGCTCGACCTCGAACCGAACGACGCCAACCCGCGCAACACGATGCGGCTCGACCAGGCCGAGGCCTTCGTGCTGGCGGTGCAGAAGGCCACGGGTCGTCTGCCGATGCTCTATAGCCATCCTGCCTGGGCCGACGGCGAGATCTACGGACGCCGCCGCATCAGCCTCGGCGCCAGCATCCGGCCGGGCTCGCTCCTGGCGCGCTGCGACCTGTGGCTGGCCGACTATCGTGAGACGCCGCGGCTCCCGAACGCCTGGGCGACCCGCGGCTGGAAGCTCTGGCAGTACGTCGCCGACGAGACCTCGCAGAACTTCGCCTTTGGCAGCGAGCCCCGCCACGTCGAGGGCGTCGGCCACTGCGACCGCAACATGTACAACGGCGACGTCGCCAGCCTGAACCGGTGGTGGAAGAACGGCGGGCGGGGTTAATTGACTGTCGTCCTGAGCGCAGCGAAGGACCTCACCGAGCGAGCGAAGGACTCCCTTGCGGACGGGAGATCCTTCGCTGCGCTCAGGATGACAAGACGAAGGTTCACCGCGCCGCCAGCGCCTCGAACGCCTGGCGACGCCGCGAGCCTGAACTGCTTCTGGAAGAACGGCGGGCGGGGTTAGGACGAAACACTAACTCCGTCGTCTCGACCGGAGCCTCGCGCAGCGAGGCGGAGTGGAGAGACCTTCTCTCTGCGAATAGCCGGCCATTGGTGGAGAGAAGATCTCTCCACTCCGCGCTGCGCGCTCCGGTCGAGACGACGGGAGTGCTTTTGAATTTCCCTACCGCGCCGCCAGCGCCTCGAACGCCTTGCGGGTCGCTTCCAGCGCGAAGTCGATGTCGGCTTCGGTGTGGGCGGTCGACAGGAACATGTTGTGGCGCGGGTGCAGGTAGGCGCCGTGCTTCAGCGCCTCCAGGGTGAAGAAGTTGCCCTTCTCGCAGTCGGGATCGTTGTCGAACAGCATCGTCGGCATCTGCGGCGGGCCGCTCTGGCGCACGCCGATGCCGAACTCGGCCGACTGGGCCGCGATGCCGTCGCGCAGCCGCTGGCCCATCTCGCGCATCCGCGCCGGCCCGTCTACGCTCTCCAGCACGTCGAGCGTCGCCAGCGCGGCGGCCATCGACACGGCGCTGCACCAGAACGAACCCGTGACGTAGAGCTTGGACGCGGCCTCGCGATAGCGGTCGTTGCCGGTGACGGCGGCCAGCGCATGGCCGTTGGCGATCGCCTTGCTCCAGGCGCTGAGGTCGGGCTGCACGCCCACCAGGTCCCAGCTGCCGCGCATGGTGAGGCGGAAGCCGGCGCGCACGTCGTCGACGATCAGCGCGGCATCGCTGGCGTCGCACAGTTCGCGCGCGCGGCGGGCGAAGGCCGCGTCCGGCATCTCCTGGTCCTTGCCGAAATCGTGCTTGAAGGCCGAGACGATGATGCCCGCCAGGTCGTCGCCGGCTCGCTGCACGGCGCTCTCGAGGCTGCCGGTGTCGTTGTATTTGTAGGTCAGCATGTGGGCCCGGTCCTCGGGCGTCACGCCGTACGGGTTCGGCGAGCACCACGGGATGGCGCCGTGATAGGCGCCCTCGGCCACCAGGATCTTGCGCTTGCCCGAGGCGGCGCGCGCCAGGGTCACGCAGGTCGTGGTGGCGTCGGTGCCGTTCTTGCCGAACAGCGCCCAGTCGGCGTGCGGGATCAGGCCCACCAGCCGCTCGGCCAGCTCGACCAGCCGCTCCGACGGGCCGTTCAGGCAATCGCCCGCCGCGGTCTGGCGCGCGACCGCTTCGGCGACCACCGGATTGCCGTGGCCGACCACGATCGGGCCCCAGCTGCACATGAAGTCGACATAGCGCTTGCCGTTCACGTCCCACAGGTGACAGCCCTCGCCGCGCGCGAAGAACTGCGGATAGCCCTCGGGCAGCCGGTCGCTGCGCAGATGCCCGTACATGCCGCCGGGAATGACCTGCTGGGCGCGCTGTCGCAATTTCTGGTCGGCGGTGAGGGACATTGGAGAGGCTCCGTTACGCTGTGAACTGGCCTATATATACCGCACCAACACGAGCCTGCACCCGGCACGGGTCGCAAGGCAGCCACGGGGGAAACGGATGGATCTCAAGGGCAAGGTGGCCGTCGTCACCGGCGGCAATGGCGGGCTGGGCCAGCGCATCTGTCACGCGCTGGCGGCGGAGGGCTGCCACATCGCCGTCGTCTACGCCAGGAGCAGGGACCAGGCCGAGGGCGTGGCGCGCGATCTCGAACGCCACCAGGTCACCGCCGCCGCCTTCGCCTGCGACGTGACCCAGCGCGACCAGGTCGACCGGCTGGTCGACGACGTGGTGAAGCGCTTCGGCCGGCTCGACATCCTCGTGAACGACGCGGCCTACAACAAGTCGATCCCCTTCACCGATCTCGACGGCCTCACCTACGAGGAATGGACGAAGATCATCGACATCAACCTGACCGGCCCGATGCTGCTCACCAAGGCCGTCGGTCCAGTGATGAAACGCCAGGGCGAAGGCCGCATCGTGAACATCGCCTCGGTCGCGGGCCTGGGACCCACCGGCTCCTCGATCGCCTACGCCGTCTCGAAGGCGGGCCTCATCCATCTCACCAAGTGCATGGCCGTGGCGCTCTCGCCCGAAGTGCTGGTGAACTGCGTCGCCCCCGGCCTGCTCGAAGGCACCCGCGCGACGGCCAACCTGCGTTCCGACGTGGTCGCCAAGAACGCCAGCGCGTCGCTGCTCGGCAAGCCCGCCGACAAGGACGACTGCGCCGATCAGGTCGTCACGATGTGCCGGACCAACAGCACGACCGGCCAGACGCTGGTGATCGATTCAGGGCGGGTGTTTCATTGAGGGGAGACGACCACACGACCTCATCCTGAGGAGGCCCGAAGGGCCGTCTCGAAGGATGGGCAACAGGCTTGGTGCTCGTGCCCATGCTTCGAGACGCGCTCCTGCGGAACGCTCCTCAGCATGAGGTTGGTGGTGGCGATGCTATCGAACCCGATAAGACTCTAAGCCGGCAACACGAACCTCACTCCCGCGCGCGCCAACCCGCCGCCCAGCGCCGCAGCCGTGCCATCCGCGCGCCAGCAGGCGGCGCCGGTCATCGTGCCGTCGTCGTGGAACTGGATGGCGTTCATGCCGCCGGCCACGGTCGGCATGATCTTGAGCGTGTGGCCGCGGGCTTCGAGGCCCTGGCGCACCGGGGCGGGGATGCCGTGCTCGACTTCCAGGACGGGTCCCTCGGTCCAGAGGCGCGGCGCCTCGACGGCTTCCTGCAGGTCCATGCCGTGGTCGATCAGGTTGAGCAGGGCCTGCAGCGCCGAGGGGAAGATCTTGCGGCCGCCGGGCAGGCCCAGCGCATAGCGCACCTTGCCGCCCTTGAGCGCCATCATCGGCGACATCGAGGTCGTCACGCGCTTGCCCGGCGCGATCGACAGGGCGTTGCCGCGGCGCGGGTCGTAGTTGTTCATGTAGTTGTTGGGGATCATGCCGGTGCCGGGCACGATGAAGCGCGCGCCGAACAGGCTGTTGATGGTCTGCGTCGTGCTGACGACGTTGCCCTTGCCGTCGGCCACGGTGAGATGGGTCGTGTCCTGGCCTTCCGCCGCCTGCAGCCCGCCGGTCCATTGCGTGGCGCGGGCGATGTCTAAAAGCTTGCGGCGCTGGTCGGCATAGTCGCGGCTCACGATGCGCTCGACCGGTACCTTCACGAAGTCCGGGTCGCCGCTCGCCTCGGCGCGGTCGGCGAAGGCGATCTTCAGCACTTCGGCCAGCAGGTGCAGCGTGTCGACCGTGCCGAAGCCCATCTTGGCGATATCGTAGGCTTCGAGGATGTTCAGCATCTGGGCGATGTGCACGCCCGAGGCGGCGGGCGGCGGCGGGCCCAGGATCTCCCAGCCGCGATAGTGGCCGCGGATCGGCGCGCGCTCCTCGACCTTGTAGCCGGTGAGGTCGTCGCGGCGCACGAAGCCGCCGGTCTTCTCCATGCATTCGACGAGGAGGTCGCCCAGCGGCCCGCCATGCAGCGCCGTCTCGCCCTGCTGCGAGACCAGGGTCAGCGCCTCGGCGTATTGCGCCTGCACCAGCCGCTCGCCCGCCTTCAGCGGTGTGCCGTTGGGCAGGAGGAGCGCGGCGGCGAGTTTGTCCTTCGACAGGTCGGCGCCGGCATCCTTGATGCAGTCCGAGAGATAGGGAGTCACCGCGAAGCCGCGTGCGGCGTGGCGGATCGCGGGCGCCATCACGTCGGCCAGGCTCATCGTGCCGAAGCGCTCCAGCGCCATACACCAGGCGCGCAGCGAGCCCGGCGTCGCGACCGACTTCGGCCCGACCAGGTTCTCCTGGCCCTCGACGTCGTAGACTTCGGGCGCGGCGCCGGGGACCGGCTTGTACATGTCGGGATGGCCCATCTGCGGCACGGCGCTCATGCCGTCGAGGATGCGATGGCTGCCGTCGGCCAGGCGGATGTGGCAGGTCGTGCCGCCGATCAGCCCGACCATCATCGGCTCGACGACGGTCAGCGCGAACTGCATGGCCACGGCCGCATCGACCGCATTGCCGCCAGCCGCCAGCATTTCGAGGCCGGCGGCGGAGGCCAGCGGATGGTTGGAGACCGCCATGCCCGCAGGCCCGTGCGCCGGCTGCTTCTCGCAGGTGAATTGCGTGCCCGCGCGCTCGCGCCATGTCGACTGGGTCATCCGTGTCCTCGTTGAATGTCGTGCTTTTTTATACCCGTCATCCTGAGCGAAGTCGCCCGAAGGGCGACGTAGTCGAAGGATCTCTTTTCGCCTCAACACACCGTGCGTCGGAAAAGAGATCCTTCGACTGCGTTCGCTTCGCTCACTTCGCTCAGGATGACGGGTGGGGGGTGAGCTCCTACTGCCCCACGCGCTGCTCGGCGTCCGCGCAGCGCTGCAGCCGTTCGCAGGCGGGCTCGTCGCGGTCGCCCTTGGGGTTGAAGCAGGCGCGGGCGTCGGTCGAGCCGTCGGAGACGATCTTCGTCAGGCGGGCGCGCGATTCGGGCGGGCGCTCGATGTCTAAAAGGCCCTTACGCGTGAGCACGTTGGCGAAGCGGATGACCAGCCGCTCGCGGGCCCGCATCGCCTCGGGCGCCGAGGCCTTGGCGTCGCGGCACCATTGCATCGACGCCGCCTTGCCGCAGCCCCAGAGCTGCATCTGGCGGAAGCGCTCGGCGAGCTGGCCGTTCACGCCCAGGCAATAGGCGGCGATGTCGTCGTCGTCGAGGAGCGGTTCGGGGTCCTGCGCGCGCGCCGGCAGGGCGGCGAGCACGAGCAGGAGAACGAGGCCCGGCCGCATCCCGTCAGATGAACATGTCGAGCTGGTTATAATTCTTCAGCACCGTCTCGCGCATCGCCTCGCTCCAGCGGTTCTCGTCCTGCCGGTCGGCGAGCGGGCGATAGACATGGCTCTTCTCCTGCGGGAAGCGCTGGCGGCGCGCGTCGATCGCCAGCAGCAGGATGCGCAGCCGCCGGTCGATGCGCTCGGCGTCGTAGGTCACGACCTCGCCGGTCAGCCGCTTGGTCGTGACGCCCAGCACGCGCTTGCGCGGGAAGAAGCCGGCATTGAGCGTCACCCGGCGGTCGGGCGAGGAGTTGGCGAAGGAGCCGTGTAGCAGCTGGCGGTTGGTGACGATCGTGTCGCCGGCGCCGGCCAGCATCGGCACCGCGCCCGCGATCCGGTCCGAGCCGCTCTCAGCCACCAGCGTGCGGATGTCGGCTTTGCCGTGGCGATGGCTGCCCGGCAGCACCCAGACGCAGTTGCCCGCCGTGCTGGGATAGAGCTGGGTCATGAAGTTGAAGCCGTGGGCGCCCATGTCCCAGTCGGCGGCGTCCCAATGGGTCGTGCCGTCCTGGTGCCAGGCGACCGAGGGGCCGAGGCCGGCCTCCTTGATGAAGGTCACCTCGTTGTAGGGCACGAAATCCTCGCCGAGGATCGATGCGGCCGCCGCCAGCAGGCCGGGATGGCCGTAGAGCCGGAACGCGGCGTTCATCAGGTAGAGGTTGCCGTCGAGCAGCTCGACCGTCCAGGCCGGCGCGTCGGCCGCCAGGGTCGGCTGGCTCATCGCCACCGGATGGCGGCCGTTGTTCTTGCTGGTGCCGCCGAGCGGATCGCTCAAGGGCTTGGCCCAGCGATAGGGCGGCTTCAGCACGCCCTCGCCGAAGGCCGGGCGGCCGTTGCGGTCGACCGCGGCGCCGGGCTCGACCGGCGCGCGCTCGAGGATGGCATCGACGTCGGCGCGCAGCTCGGCCAGCTCCTCAGGGCCGGCCACGCCCTCGAAGACATAGAAGCCGTGCGTCCAGTAGGCGTCGAGGATGTCCTGGGCCAGCCGGCCGTTGGCATCGAGCCGGATCGGCCCGCGATTGCCCAGCGCCCGCGCGCGGGCTTCGCCGGCGCGGCTGTACTCGGCCATCACTCGGGCATGGTCATGGGCGGAAAGGGGGGCTGCGGCTTCGGCCATCGCCATCGGGACGTCTCCATTATTTTCTTAGGCGACGACGATAGCGCGGGCCTTCGCCTGCGGCCAAACCCTGCCGCGCAACGCGGCCGCTCTGCGGCTCAAACTCCACCCTCATGCTGAGCGGATATGAATTGAAGCGATTCAAACACTTACCTCATCCTGAGGAGCGCCGCGAAGCGGCGCGTCTCGAAGGATGGGCAACGGGCCAAGTCATTCGCCACCTCTTTTCGCGAGCACCCGAAGCGCCCCGAAATCGCCCCTGATCAGGGCCGCCTTCTTGGCTCGCGACCAGCCTTTGACTTGCCTTTCGACCGCGATCGCATCGGTGATGTTTGGAAAATGCTCTGACCAAACGATGACCACCGGCAGACGTTTGGCGGTATAGCCGCCGTAAGTACCGTTATTGTGCTCGGAAAGACGCCGCTCCAGGCCACGACGCGCCGAGCCGACATAGTAGCTGCCGTCTGAACAGCGAAGCATGTAGACGTGCGCTCCGTCTTCATTGTCCATGGTTCCAGCGAGCTCGACCTTTGCCCATCCTTCGAGACGCCGCGCAAGGCGCGGCTCCTCAGGATGAGGTAAGTGCGCGAATCGATTCAATTCATTTCCGGCCAGCCTCTCAGGATGAGGTGGGGCGAGCCAGCGCCGCCTCGATGGCGCGTTCGAGCTTCGAGCCGGTGCCGCTCACCGCGGTGAACCAGTCGATGACCCGGCCGTCGCGGCCGATCAGGATCTTGTGGAAGTTCCAGCTCGGCGTGCCGATGGTGCCGGTCTGCGCCGCGGCCCAGCGATAGAGCGGATGGGCGTTGGCCCCGGTCACGATCTGCTTGTCGGCCAGCGGGAAGGTGACGTCGAAGCTCGCCTCGCAGAAGCGCTTGATCTCGTCGTTGCTGCCGGGCTCCTGGCCGCCGAAATCGTTCGACGGCACGCCCAGCACGACGAGGCCCTTGTCCTTGTAGCGCCGCCACAGCTCCTCCAGCCCCTTGTACTGGCCGGTGAAGCCGCACAGGGAGGCCGTGTTGACCAGCAGCACGACCTTGCCGGCATAGGCAGCCGTGGGCAGCGGCCCGCCGCCGATCGATTCGAGCGACACGGTGGGCCAGTCGACCGGCTGGCGGCCGGCCTGCGACCAGGCCGCGGCCGACAGCAGCGCGCCCGCGACGGCGAAGGCCAGCATGCGCAACACCTTCATGAGGCTGGCCTCCGCTGCCCGCGCTTACTTCTTGGTCGCGGCGTAGCGCGCCTTGGCTTCGTCGTTGGGCGGATAGAGGCCGGGCAGCGCCACGCCGCGCTCGACCTCGGACATGATCCAGCCTTCCAGCCGCTCCTGCTCGGTGCCTTCCTGGGCGACCGCCTCGACCAGCGCCTGGGGGATCAGCACCGCGCCATCATCGTCGACCACGACCACGTCGTCGGGGAACACCGCCACGCCGCCGCAGCCGATCGGCTCCTGCCAGCTCACGAAGGTGAGGCCGGCGACCGAGGGCGGGGCCGCGGCGCCCTGGCACCAGACCGGCAGGCCGGTGCCCAGCACGCCCGCGATGTCGCGCACCACGCCGTCGGTGATCAGGCCGGCGACGTTCTTCTTGACCATGCGCGCGCACAGGATGTCGCCGAAGATGCCGGCATCGGTGACGCCCATCGCGTCGGCCACGACGATCGCGCCCTCCGGCATCGCCTCGATGGCGGCGCGGGTCGAGATCGGCGACGACCAGCTCGCCGGCGTGGCGAGATCCTCGCGGGCCGGCACGAAGCGCAGCGTGAAGGCGCGTCCCACGAGACGGCCCTGGCCCGGCTTGATCGGCCGCGTGCCGCGCATCCAGACGTTGCGCAGCCCCTTCTTCAGCAGGATCGTCGTGATGCTGGCCGTGGTGATCTTCGACAGGGTGTCCTTGAGCTCTTTCGAAAGCGGCGTCGTCTGCACGGTGTCTCCGTTTCTCTGGGATTCTGAAATCGGGCGGAGAATAGGCGACGCGCCGCGACACGGCCACGACCGATTGAGAACGTCAGGCGCCCAGAGGATCGGGGCCGAACCGGTTGGGTCCTGTGGTGCCGCGCAGGAAGCCGAGCTCGATCAGGAGCCAGATCACGCCGATGAATGGTATCAGCGCGATGAAGATGAACCAGCCCGACCTGCCGCGGTCGTGGCAGCGCTTCACGGTCACGGCCAGGCTGATCCAGTACATGGGAAGGAACAACAACCCGACAAGGTTCATCGTCCTGGAGGCGTCCTGTATCGCTTCCATATCCCGTGCCTCCATCGCCGGATAGACGAGAAGGGCGAACAAGGCGCCAAAGATCGGAAACTGGATGGCCGCCAGGGCAAGGTGCACGTACCAGTAGGGCGCGCGATTGAGGCGGCCCTGAAAGCTGAACAACAGACTCTTCACTTGATCTCCCCCGATGCTCGCAATCCGAGCAATTTGAGTGTGCCACCGCATCGGGCCGTGTGCCTAGCGTGACCGCGGGCGATGCCACGCCGCCGCAGCAAATTTCACACGATGCGAAGAGACGGCACCATGCCGCGCCGGTGACCGCTTCCCCCGGCCGCCGGGCTGGGGCAGAAGGGCCCCGTCGGCGCCCCGCGCCGTCCCGGTCGCAGACCCACCCGGTCAAAACAGGAGTTTTAGATGATCGTCCCAGTGCCGGGCGCACGCGGCTGATGTTCAGCCTCGTCTTCACCCGGCGGTACAGCATGGCGCACCGGCTGATCGCCGATCCCGCCGGCAAATGCGCCATTCCCCACGGTCACAACGAACAGGTGATCGCCCGTCTCCAGTCGGCCGCGCCGCAGCGCCTCGACGGCGGCGCCAACATGGTCGTGCCCTTCGACCGCGCCAAGGCACGCTGGCACCGCTTCATCGACGACCAGGTCGACCACGCCTTCCAGCTCGGCGCGGGCGATCCGATGATCGACTGGTTTCGTGCGCACGAGCCGCAGCGGCTCGGCCGCCTGCTGGTGACGCCGGGCGATCCGACGACCGAGATGCTGGCGGCCTGCCTGATGGCCAAGCTCAACGCCTTCCTCGCCGCCGACGGCAACGGGCTGCGCTGCGTCGAGCTCACGGTCGAGGAGACGCCGACCAACGCGGTGACGCTCGCCGGCGATCCGGCCGACGTGCTGCCCGCGGGCGATGGGGCCGGCTGGTGGGTGCGTGCCGACGACAGCATCAACGATCTCGCCTCATGAGCACGATCCGCATCTCCGAGATCTTCGGACCCACGGTGCAGGGCGAGGGCGCGCTGATCGGCAAGCCCACCGTCTTCGTGCGCACCGGCGGCTGCGACTATCGCTGCTCCTGGTGCGACACGCTCTACGCCGTGCTGCCGGAATACCGCCACGACTGGCGGCCGCTGACGCCGGACGCGATTCTTGCGAAGGTCGACGCGCTGACCGGCGGAACGCCGGTACTGGTGACGATCTCGGGCGGCAATCCCGCGATCCAGCCGCTGGGCCCGCTGATCGAGCAGGGCCACGCGCGCGGCCATCGCTTCGCGATGGAGACCCAGGGCAGCGTCGCCGCCGGCTGGTTCGCGACGCTCGACCATCTCGTCCTCTCGCCCAAGCCGCCCTCGTCCGGCATGGACACCGACTGGAGCGCCTTCGACGCCTGCCTCGCCGCCGCGGCCGGCGGACCGCACACGGTGCTCAAGGTCGCGGTCTTCGACGAAGCCGACTACGCCTTCGCCCGCGCCGCCGCCGCGCGCCATCCGTCGCTGCCGGTGTATCTGTCCGTCGGCAACCACACGCCCGGCGAACCCAACGAGGCCGGCCGCGACGGCGTCGACCAGAAGGGCCTCATGGCCCGCTTCCGCTGGCTGGTGGATCGCGTGGGACAGGACCGCTGGTTCGCCGCGACCGTGCTGCCGCAACTGCATGTGCTGGCTTGGGGCAACGAGCGCGGGGTTTGAGTCATTGGGCTTGCGCCGGAAACAGGTAGATGCAGCCTATAGCGCTTGGGGACGGGGCAACGCAGCGGGCTACGGCTTTCTCACGCGGGGCGCAGAGGCTGTATCCTGCCGGCACCCGCACGTCGGTGTAGTCGGTCAGGACCTCTTGCGGGCCGATCCGCTGAGGCACCTTCAACTGAACCGGGTAGATGTCGTTGACGTTCTCGATCAGGAACACCGTTATCGTGTGGGGCATCCATCCCCAGCAGATCGAGCTGCGGAGATTGAAAAGTACGCCTTCGCCCATCGCACCGACCGGCAGCGCGATGTCGCTCTCGACGGACGTCAGGCAGATGTTCGTCCAGTGAGCCGGCAGCGACGTGAAGCGGATCGTGTCGTCGCTTCTCGCTGAGACCAATCGCTCGAAGCGGCCCTGCAATCCGATGGAGGTCGGATTCGCTGCGGAGGAAATGACCTCGCAGAAGGCCTCGTCAAAGGTCGCAAGGAAGGGCTCTTCCTTCGAACCGGCACGAGATGCCGCGATACCCAGCGCGAGCGTGCACGACCCGATCGCGAGGACGAACACTCCCAGCACGATCATAACTGGAACGAGGGCCAGTCTTCCCCAAAATTCTCCCATGGCCCTCCATTGGGGAGGGCGATGCCGGCAAATCGAAGGCGCTCCACCCCCGCAACACCTTCCCCGCTTCCGCTGGCGGGTCGACCGCGTCGGCCAGGACCGCTGGTTCGCCGCGACCGTGCTGCCGCAACTGCATGTGCTGGCCTGGGGCAACGAGCGCGGGGTGTAGCGCGGCCGACCTTCTCACAATGACCTCACCCTTGTAAGTCGGCGTCTGCCGGATCGGCTAGACTAGCCGGCGCGGTGGCGGCGGGTAGACCGACTCACCCAGGGGCGTCGAAGCTCGTTC
>NCHQ01000027.1 GCA_002281855.1 Rhodospirillales bacterium 24-66-33
TATTCCCATCGAGAGAAAGCGCAGGCCGCGAGGCAGCGCGTCATTGAGGAACTCACTGAGTTTCGCGTCGACAGCTCTGACGAGCGTTTGGCGTCCTTGAAAGACGCGATCGAAAACTGGCATCTAGTGGTGGAGGCCTCGAGCAAAGCCTCCACAAGCTCGCCTACGAAGCAGAACCTCAGTTGACGGGCCGCTGTATGCTGTTCCGCCACTCCTGTTCGAGTTCTCGGATTTCATGCGACAGGAGCAGGCTATCGGCTCCACTGAGCCGTTCCGACGTGGCGGCCAACACCTCGGCCAGAGCCCGGGTGAACCCGGCCTCTGTCAACCTGTCCTGAGACAGGCGGGTGCGGAGCTGCGCAATTAGCTTTCTAGCGTCTTTCATCGGCCCTTCACCTAACCCAGTATTTGGTTATCCAAAATATCTTGTGGTTTCTCTAGCACTATTATGTGGTGATGGCTGAAGATCGTCCGCGTTACCTGGAGGCGTTGGGCCCTAACGCGTAAAAAAGGGCGCTCCACGCATCGGAGCAGGAGCGCCCCGACGTCGCCGCGGCCCGGGCGGCGTGGCGAGAAGCCCAGCCTCACCTGAACCCGGCGCGGCTTGTCTTCATCGACGAGACCTGGATCGAGACCAACATGGCCAGGCCCTACGGCCGGCCCCCGCGTGGCCAGCGCCTTGTCGCCTCCGTGCCGCACGGACACTGGACGACCAGTACCTTCCTCGCCGCCCTGCGCCACGACGCCATCACGGCGCCATGCGTGATCGACGGTCTGATCAGCGGCGAGACGTTCACGGCCTCTGTCGAGCGGTTCCTGGTGCCGACCCTGACCCGGGGTGACATCGTCATCATGGACAATCTCGGCGCCCATAAGCGGCCCGCCGTCCGCACCGCAATCGAGGTTCGCGGCGATGCAGTTCTTCGCCACTCGATTGTCCGTCGCCGAGCGCTCAGCTGCGTTATAGCGTAAGTTGGCTTCGCTGATTGCCAATCAATGAAGCCCTCTGCGCGTCTAGGAGCGCACACGGCGCTCGCGCCCACTCTTCCGGTTACGCCAACTCTGTTTGTCGTCATTTGTGCGTTAGCGACCATCATCTTTGCCGCGATCGTCTATCGCTACGTCGAGGCACCTGCCATCGCTATCGGCAACATGATCGCCGACCGTGTCGTAAGCCATGTGAAGATTCGGATGCCACTCGATCGCACGAGACGCGCTTAAGTTCTCCGAAAGACGCTCCAGCCGGCCACCGTCAAAGCCAGCACGGTGACGGTGCGCGCGACTGCCTGTTCTGGAAATCCGGCCAGAGATACGGATTGGTCCAGCACCCGAAGGTACCGTTGGTTACGCTACAGCGCGGACGAACCGGGTGCCGGCCGTCGCGCCAGGGGAACAGGGGCGTGTTCCCCTCGATCCGCTTCGGCTGCCGTCACAGCGACCCGACGACCGCGTTGGGTTTCGACTGAAGCGTGACGAAGCAGTGGAAATTCGGCCGCGATGGGCAGCAGGCAGCGCTCTGGTCGCGCGGTTCTCTGGCGTTACGTCCTGTTACTGACTATGCGTTGACGTGATCCTTAGCGGGGCCGACAGACTTGCTCAACGGCGCGTCAGATGAGTCGCAGTGGCGAGGCTCCATTTTGGCCGAACCATATGACCTGCTCGGCGACAAGGTCCACGTACAACTCGCGTCCTTCGAATTCACTCCTGGGTATGGTTAGTCTAAAGCACGCTTGTTCCGCAGGATGCACATGTCTGGAGATCGGGTAGTGACGGCGGAACTCATAGTCCCAATTGCCTTCACGGCTGCGTGTAACCAAGGCCGCGTTGACCGACCCGACGGTTTTCCCTGATGGCCTCCACACGGCCGTGCCGCTGTTTCGTGCGACGATGTCGATGTTTAGGAGTGGTCCGTCACTCGACGTCTCGGCCGTTAGATGGCAGTGCAGTCCTTCACGGAAGCGGCTGTCTCGCGCTCCCTCTCCCTTCATCAGGACGAATTGGCGGCCACCCGCATGAAGAGAGGAATATCCGATGGAAGTCGTTTGCCCCCAGAGGTTCAGGTGAAGACGTTGGTCCTTGCCTGGATCCGGCAGCGCATCCGGATTTGTCACCGTCCGCAGCAGCACGCCGTCGATATAGAAGTTGATCCAGTTGGGGAACCACTCGAACCTGTATGTGTGATACTCGGCATTTGGTAGCGGCGTGTTCGGGAAAGACAGTGGATCGTAGGCAATATTCACATCCCGGTCATGGACCGGATCATGGATCGTGAGCGTCCGCGAACCATTGAAGACATTGGTGGAGACAGGGATGTTTTGGCGGGCGTTGGAACAGCTTCACCACTGGGAACGCGAGAATTTGCCTGGGGCCGATACTGCCGTTGGCAATGAGGTTCTCGTGTGGCTTTTGAAATCCAAGAGCAGGCCCCGGCCGCTGAAGGACCTCTACCGCTCGAGTCGCTTCTCCGAGCCGACGATTCGCAACTGCCTCAAGGAGTTTGCCACGCTGGGCTTCGCGTCGATCGTGTCGAATGGACACGACATGCGGAGCCGATTCGCGCTCGCAACACCGAAGCTCGAAGTGACTGTTGCCGAGTATCGCCAGCGTTTCCAGCAGGTTGCGGAGCTCGCCAGAGCGGAAGCCGCGACGAGACCCTCTACGTCCTTACCGCCTCAGAACTCCGACGTTCCAGGCGGCTGAGTCTTTCCGGTGCCAGCGTGGCTGGCGTTCTCCGACGGGGCGCGGCGGGTCGGATGATGTTCTGCCTCCATCGAGGCGACCAAGTATTGCAGAAAATCGGTATTGCAATCGCGTCCACATTCTCGCCGTCCCCCTACAGTGTTCACTGGAGGGGCGATGCTGGACCAGAAGATGGATATCTCGGGGTCGGACTGGATGCCGATCGAGTCGGTTATCGACGGCTTTCGATCCACCGGCGAATACAGGCGGCTCCAGAGTGAGCTCCTGGATCATCTGGCGAGTGGCATCGTACGCGCGATATGCACGTCGTCGCTTCACACCTATCGGACCACGCCCCATCCAAACACCGGCGTTGCGGCCATTCCAGCCGAGGAATGGCGCCACCATCAAGCCAGCGGATCGACGATCGAGAGTGGCGTCGTGAGAATGCAGTGGACGTCTCGGGCGTCGCTTCCCATTCTGGGGCTCTGTCCGATCGTGGCACAGTATTCTGGTGTTCGGCTTTGTCTCGAGGATCTGGCGCGGGCGTTTCCGCAATTGCCCCTGTTTCGGGCAAAGGCAGTGCGCGCCCCGCAGCCCCACACATCGGCCCACGCCCTTCCCATCAGCAACCGGCCAAGCGCCTTGATTGACCTGGCTTCCGCCAGTCGGTCTGTCAGGCCTGCGGTCGGCGGGCGCTCTGCGCCCCGCAAGTGATGCGGGAGCGCGCCCGGCCCTGATAGGCCAGGGCCGCGACGGCGTTCCTTCCTAGTGGAAGGTGATCCGCGTCTCCCGGCCGATCAACCTGGCCATCGCTGCACCGTCAACCGGCTCGATCTCGACTTCGGCGAGTCTGGCGGTCGATTCGCCGAAATCGGCAGTGCTCATCTTCGTGCGCTTCACGGTGCTCGGCAGTCTGGCGATACGCCCGGCATAGACGTTCGTGTCTCCGCGAACCGTGAACTCGACCTTGCCGTCCTTCTTCAATCGGGCAAGGTGCACCTCGTCCACGTCGGCATAGATGCGCATTTTCCCGAGATCGACGATGCGCAGGATTCCGCGTGTAAAAACAAACTCGCCGGTGTGAGCGAGGACATCCGTGACCACCCCATCCAGGGGCGCCCGCACCAGCGTCTGTTCCCTGGCATATTCGGCCGACGCAAGACGGTCTTCGAGGATGCCCAGTTCCGTCTGCAAGCCGGCGAGATCGAAGTCCAGCCGCTGCCTGCTGACGGCCAGCTTGGCTTTCTCCGCCTCGACCTTCTGCCGCAAGAGCCCGATCCGCAGCTCTCGCTCATCCGGCGCGAGCGTCGTTCGCGACAGCTCGAGCTCCTTCAGCCGATAGTTGGTTTCGGCGAGTCGGACCGCCGCCTCCTGCAACTCGACCTCTCTCCGGCGAAACCCCGACAGCATCGACTGCTCCTGCGAGCGCGCCCGCTCGATGTTGGCCCTGGCCGTGGTAACGTCCAGCGCCGCCGCCGGCGCGTTGCTGAGCAGCGCGAGAACCTGGCCCTTGCGCACGGTATCGCCCGCCCGGGCTCTCAGCTCGGCGACGATCTCGCCCCCCTCGGGATGCCCCGCCACCAGCGCGGATTCCACTCTCACATCCGTATAGCCGCGCGAGATCAACGGCCCCGTGGCTTCGATCGGATCGCGCGTGTTCGCGTCTTTGCCCCAGAGGGCGATCGCCGGAACCACGCCGATCGCCACGCAGGCAATTGAAATGCCGCAAACCCACTTGAGATGGCGCCAGCCGGTCACGTTCGAGCCCTTGTACCGGCCACCTCGGCCGCTCACGCGGAGCTATCAGAAGGCCTGTGCCTATCCCACGCACAGGCTCGATAGTTTTCGCTAGTTCGCGTCCCTCCCGGACGGAAGGGCCGCGCAGGGAGGCCGCAGATGGCTACTGGACTTCGACCTTCTGCAGCTCGCCGCGAAGAGCCTGCGAATAGGCGGCCTTCGCCGTCTTCGCGATGGCGGTCAGGGTCTCCAGGCGGGCGATCTCCTGGTCGACGATCCGGATATTGGCAATCTGCTTCTTTGCGTCGTCCGACAGGCTTTCCACGGGATACTTCTGCCCATCGACGGAGATCGTCTTCAGCGGATCATTCATACGTCACCCATTCCATTTCGTGCGGCTGGACCTCCAGCCTCGTGGGCTTGTATGCCGCAATTGAGGGAAGCCTGGGAAAGAAGGGACAATCATTTTACGCTTTCGCGTCAATTGATGACGACGTCGCTCTGCTCGGACTGCAACCATGTGGATTCCATGACGAGGTTCCAGCCGGCTGCTTCCGCGTGGCCCCGGAACAGCTCGAGAAAGCGATGGAGTTCCGCGCGGTTCATTCGCGCCTGGAGCAGCGGACCCGACCGACCGAAGAGGACCAGATGAAAGCCCGGAGGCGTGGGAGCGATCGTCATCTTTACTGCCAGATGCGCGGTCCTGGTCCGGGCCGGAGTGGCTGCCACGGGCCGGCTGGAGTCCGTCCGGGCGGCCGCCTGCTGGTCTCGTGCCGCCGAACGGCGCCCTAGCGCCTGGATGTGCTCCAGCAGGAAGACGTCGTCGCGCAGGCCGGCCGGCACCTTGCCGACGACCTCATTGGATCGCTCCAGGATGTGGGCCAAGGCATTGATCAGCTTCGACGTGAGCCGACGCGTGAAATGAATCGATCGGCTCGTCTCGTTGTCGGTGACAGTGAGGACCAGCCGATCTTCCTGAGGACTGTAGCCGCAGGCCAGGGACGAACGCGGGCGCGGATCGGGGGTCGACATGCTGCTGGCACTCCTCACAATTCATTCCTGGCGAGGACACCCACCGACGCGAAGCCTCGTGGGTCGAATTTCTAGCTCAGGAACGAGAAGTCAATGGTCGACGGCTCGATCGACGCGGAATGGGATTGTCCCGTCTGCTTGCCCAGGTCCGGATACATTTTCACCAGGGGCCCCCGCCACAGGTTCGCCCAGGACAGGAGCTGGGCGTAGGCCAGCGGCAGCGCCCCGCGGCGAAGGCTCGCGAAGTCAGCATCGGAGAGGGCGCCGAGCTTCTGCTCGTCGACTCCCTGGAGACCGGAAATCCGCCGCTCCGGCTCGCCCTGTCGCCGGATCGCGATGGTCCTCTCGGCGAGCACGCCGGCCGTGCGAAGCTCCTGCACCAGCCGCCGGGTCGGACCCGCGTCCGCCTGGACCCGCTTCAGGAGATCCACCCGCCGTTCCACGGCGGGCGACAATTTTCCGTCGGCGGCGAAGACCGGTTCGCCCTCCTCACCGCTGAAATGAGGTGCGTCGGGATCGAAGGCCAGCAGCAGATCGCTCCGGCCCGCGACGCTTCCGAAGCGGAACGGATACCGCCGCAGATGCGCCGGCACATAGGTTCCGAGCCAGCGTCCATCTTCGCCGACATAGGCGTTCCGCTCCGGTTCGAGGCCGACGAGGGCGCAGGGCATGTCCTGGCCGTTGTTCGGAAAGATGATCGGGAACTCGCGCGCCGCTTCAGGGATCTCGTGCAGCACCAGCGGGATCAACGCCTCGGTCGCGGCGTAGGAATACCCGCCGCTCTCCGTGAAGCGGAGGTCCTTGTGCTTGCCCGCCTGCAGAAACTCAAACCGCTTGAACATCGTTCACCCATGAAAAAGGCGGGGGAGCCGAAGCTCCCCCGCCGAATTCACCGTCCAGCCTGATTAGGCGTAGATGATGTTGAAGGTCGCCACGTCAGTGGTGTTGCCGGCGAGGCCCAGCAGCGTGATCGAGCCGCTGAAGTCGTCGGCACCCAAGTCGGTGATCACGAGATCCGCGCCCACATCGGTGAAGATCAGCTGACCCGCACCGGTGATGCCGAACGACGAGAGGTCGAGACGGTCGCCGGTCGACGGATCGGCACCCGGGTTGAAGTCGTCGATCGTCACGGCACCGATATCCGTCCCGACGAACGCGAAGACTTCGCGAGCGGCGTTGGCATCCGACGTCACCGTATCGGCGGCGCCGATCTTGTAGGTGACGTACTCGCCCGCGGCCAGATCGTAGTCGGCTTCGCTGACATCGAGCGTCAGGGACGACACGTCGCTCTCGACGACGTCCTGAACGCCAGAGGCATCGAGCACGGTGAAGTCGCCAAGATCGTCTTCGAGGGTAACCACCGCGCTCACGCCAGAGACGGTCGCCGTCTCCAGGTTCCAGTTGCCGATCGTGCCGGTCACCTCGTCACCGATGTCCAGGTCGACGTGGTTGGCCGATACGACAACACTGACAGCATTCGTGTTGTTGAGATCGACCCAGGCATTGTCACTGGCCGTGACTTCGAGCGTAAAGGTGCCGTAGACGTCAGTCAGTTCGACATCAGCATCGCCGTCGAGCGCGTCGACAGTAATGCTTTGCATGCCGTCGAAACCTTCACCGGGCACCATCGGCACTTCCTCTTCACCCGGAATAAGCGTGGTGAAGTTGATCGGCGTAGCCAACAATCCCGTGGTCGCCCCGGTACCGGGCGCCTGTTGCAGCGGCGACATGGGACCGAAGTCCTGCCACTCCACAAAGATCGTGCTGCCGATGTTCAAAGCATTGATTTCCGACAATGCATCCAGATCGTCCGCGATATCGTCCGCCGCAGCGATATCGAAGAGCACGCTGGTCGGAGAAGGCGCAGGTCCAATGAAGGGAATACCGAAGATCGTTTCCTGATAATTGGTTGCAACCACTCCAGCGTCGAGATCGCCGCTTGAGAAGACAGCATCACCAGCAACAGAGCGCGAGTACGCCGGGAAGCCACTCGATGCACCCGCCGTCACGTCGATCGTCAGCGTATCGACCTGGTTCACGCCAGCCTCGAACACCGTCCCGGTCTTTCCAGAAATGACAAGCTCTGCGCTGTTTGCGGCGATCACCGAAACATTACGCAGGGCGTCCATCCCCTTGCCAGTTGCCGTATCGTCGAGCTCGATATCCACATCGCCGGCGCCGTTTGCCGACAGCTCCTCAAGAGCCTCGACATGATCGGTACCGAAGACATCGAGGTAGATGTCACCGCCTGCGAGAGTCTGGACCAGATCCAGCGTCTGCAGGACGGCTTCGCTACCCGGGGTGAGCGGATCGTCCGGACCGATGAGCGCATCGATGTCGAGTTCCGAGCCGTCGACGATGATGTCGAGGTTGACGACGTTGCCGGTGTTGAGATCGAGCCAGTCGATGCTGCCTTCCGCATGCATCACCAGATCGACCGGCGCGTCCGCCAGGGTCAGCATGTTGCCGTTGCCATCGAGCTCCTGGTCGAAGGCGATCGTGGTCAGATCGGCATCGAAGCCCGACAGATCCAGCGTGGCATCGCCGTCGAGGCGCACATCGTCATCGAAGGCCAGCGTCTGGACGTTCGCGACACCGCCCGTGAAGTTCAGGCCGGTGATATCGCTGCTGTCGAGATCCCACCAGCCGCCGGAGTCGATGGCCAGGATGTTGACGCCGCCGCCCAGGTCGACCGACAGGTCGCCGACGGTACCGGCATCGCCACGGTCGGTGAACGCCGCATGGTTGATCTCGATGCGGTCGTCGCCGATGCCCGTGATCGCGCTCGTCAGGAACTCGGCACCGCCGACGTCGAGGTCGAGGTCGCCGGTGTAGTCGGCCGCATTCAGCGTCTCGAGGTTGACGAAATCGTCTTCACCCTCGAGCTCGAGAATGCCCGACCCTGCGAGGATCAGGTTCTCGATGTCCGCCGCCTCATCGTCGAGGAAGAGGTACACGCCGTTGGAGACGTTCAGCTCGAGCGTGCCGATGTTGCCAACGACGCCGTCGATGTCGAGCTCGACCTGCGAGAACTCGGTGCCGACACGGTCGGCGACGACCAGCTGGTTCTCGATCTCGAGCGTGTCGTAGTCGATGTTGTAGGTCGAGTCGCGAACGTTATCCATGCCCAGGATCGGCGCGTTGCCGTCGGCGTCGACGCCCCGCACGTTGATCAGGGTCAGGTCGGCGCGCGAGTCGCGGTTCCACAGCTGCTCGTAGCCCGACGCGCGGTCGAGATCGAGGTTGCCGCTGCCGAAGATCGGGCCAGCGAAGGAGGTCAGGTTGTAGACCTCGATGTCGGTGATCGTCGGGTTCTGCGTCGTGCCGGTATTGTTGAGCTCGGCGTTCAGCGTGTCCTCGAGACCGCCGCCGGTCAGCGTGTCCGCACCCTGCAGCGTCTGGACAGCGACGAGACCATCGATGCCGACCGCGAGCGCCGCGTTGAAGACGTTGATGCCCGGGCCACCGGTGTAGTTGTCGACACCCGTCGTCAGCTCGAACACGGTGTCGAAGGACTCAGCCACCAGCACATCGACATGCGCCTTGGCGTCCGTCACCGCATTGGCCGACAGCCAGAAGGCGCGGTCGCCGTCGAGGGCATCCGCCGCATTGCCCAGATCCTTCTCGACGGTCCAGGGCGTATCGCCGCTCAGCGCGAACTTGTCGGCGTAGTAGGCGGACACTTCGGTCTTGCGGTCGAGGATGATCTTGTCGTCGCCCTGGGCGCCGCTCTCGATGTCGACGACGACCCGGCCCGGCGGCTTGCCGTTCAGGATCTCGTTACGCCAGAACTCGAGGCCGGCCTGGTCGGGCGCGCGCTCGAAGACGTTCTGGTAGACTTCGGTGACGAACTGGTCGATCGCGGGGATCGACTGCAGGTTCGGGGTCGCGAGGAACGCGTAGGTCGCCTTGGCTTCCGGCTGGACCGCGAAGCTGTTGGCGATCTCGACGACAGACATCTGGGTCTGGCTGAGCCAATAGTTCAAGCCCTCCGGGTCGGCGCCCCGGTTGAAATACCCAACGTAAAGGGCGGCGATTTGCGCCTTGGTAGCAGCCATTTTGCGTATCTCCTCGTTTTGAATAAGCGCTGGATTCTTCGTCGAGCCGAGCAGTTCCGGGCCCCTGGCAAGCGGTCTCGAGGCATCACGGCATCAGGGATTGCCCGCCGCCGCTGCACCCACCATCCCCAACAGGACCCTTTGGACCTTTAAGAAGGTAGAGGCGGACTTTTATACCAGCACGGTATGCGAGTCGCTTTACTCAACAGCGCAAACATGTTTCGCGATCGCGTGCCATCCGTCCGGCGGCGCGACAAACAGGCGGGGAGCACCACGGTCCGCGATGCGCGCCGGTATATGTCAGCAAGAGCGAGTGCATGTTTGCGAACAAGATCGACAACGTGGATATGGAGGAGCTTGCCGCGCGCTCTTCGCGCTTCGCGGCGGCCGCTCCGTTGGCGACATCCTCTTCCGGTGCCGCCGACGGCGTGCCATCCCCTGAAGCGATCGCCGCCCCGCCCCTTCCCGACACCGCCCCGCCAGGCCTCCTGCGGCGCCTGCGGAACTATCTCGACCCATGGCGCGGAAAGAAGATGTGGGAGGCGGAGAAGGCCTTGCTCTGGGAACGGCTGGAAGGCCTCGCCGGAGATGTCCGGATGATGGGTTACCGGTATGCCGAGGAAAGCCGGGTCCGTGACGCGACCATCGCGGCCCTGAACGAGGACCTGGCGAAGCGCGACAGGGTGATCGTTCGACTGCGCGGGGATCTTCAGTTTCTACGCCGGCGCCTGAATCGCATCGACCGGGACGAGAGCCTCCCCGTCCCTGCAGACCCGGCGACGATCCGGCCGCGTCCCGGGGAGGACATCTACCTGGCCTTCGAGGATCGCTTCCGGGGTTCGATCGACGACATCAAGGGCCGGCTGCGCCCCTACCTCGACAGGGTGCGCGCACATCTGCCGGCGCTTCCGGGTCGCCCCCTGCTCGATGTGGGCTGCGGCCGCGGCGAATGGCTCGAGCTGCTGGCGGAGGCCGGCCTCGAGGCGTACGGCGTGGACACCAACGAGCATGCCGTGGCGTTCTGCGCGCAACGGGGTCTGCAGGCGCGCCGGTCCGACGTCCTCGCGCATCTCGGGACACTGCCCGAAGGCGCATTGGGCGCCATATCGGCCTTCCACGTGATCGAGCATCTGCCTCTCGAGGTGTTGCGCGCGTTCCTGGAGGAAGCACGTCGCACGCTGGTTCCGGGCGGCATCCTGATGCTCGAATCTCCCAACCCGGAGAGCATCAAGGTGGGCGCCACCACGTTCCACTACGATCCGACGCATCTGCGCCCCATCCCGCCGCAGCTGGCCGAGTTCTTCGCCGAACAGGCCGGCTTCGTCGATATCGAGGTTCTGCGGCTCAATCCGTATCCCGACTCATCGCGGGTCACGGAGCAGTCCGAGACAGCGTCCAAGCTGAACGAGCTGATGTTCGGGCCACAGGACTATGCCGTGATTGCCCGGAAGCAGTGATGAAGGTCAAACCGACGGCAATTCATCAGTTCCACGGTGGCTCGGCCTGGGGCGATGCCATTACCAACGGCCTGCTCTACACCCGGCAGCTCGTGCTGGAGCTGGGCTTTCCGTCGGAGATCTTCTGCCAGGACGTGGCTCCGGAACTCGCTGGCACGATCCGGTCCGCACCGACGTTCCAGGACGATCCGGATATCCTGCTGCTGGTGCATTTCTCCTGGGCGATCCGATACTTCGACTGGCTGGATGGCCTGCGATGCCGGAAGATCCTGGTGTTTCACAACATAACGCCCGGAGAGTACTTCGAGGAGGGTGGCGATCTGGCCCGCCTCGCAGACGTTTCCTGGGAGCAGCTCGCCGCCCTCCGCCCCCGCATTACCGCGAGCCTGGCGAATTCCCGGTACAGCGCCGCCCAGCTCGGACGGCTCGGCTACGAAAGCCCCACGGTGCTGCCGCTTCTGATCGATCCCGACACGCTGGCGCGCGGTGCTGCCGACGAGGTGACCGGGAAGGCGCTTCGCGCGGACGACGCCATCAAGATTCTGTTCGTTGGCCGCATCGTCACCAACAAAAGGCAGGACCTTCTGCTGGAAGTCGTTCGGCACCTGAAGCGGGACGGTCATTCGCGCGCACCTCATCTCTTCCTCGCCGGCGGCGTCGGCACGGGCGACCCCTATGGCGACGAACTGGCAGCGCGCGCCCGCGACCTGGGCATTGCCGACTGCGTGAGCTTTCTCGGCAAGGTCTCCGATACGGATCTTCGCGCCCTCTATCGGGGATGCGACGTTTTCCTTTCGCTCAGCGAGCACGAGGGCTTCTGTGTGCCCCTGGTCGAAGCCATGGCGTTCGACCTGCCCGTCGTTGCCCTGGCGAGCTCGGCCGTTGCCGAGACGGTGGGTGACGGGGGGCTGCTGCTCGAGCACGACGACCCGGCAATGGTCGCGGGTGTCGTCAGGACGATTGCCGACGAACCCGAACTCCGCCGCCGTCTCGTCCTTGCGGGTCGAAAGAACATCGCGCGTTTCCGGCGTGATCTCACCTTGGAGAAGCTGGCCCGGTTCCTGAGGGATGAGGGCGGCATCGACGTGACAGTGCCGGTCTCGTCGCCGCTGGAAGAAGCGCCACGCTCATGGCGGCTTGAAGGGCCGTTCGACAGTTCATACAGCCTGGCGGTCGTCAATCGTTCGCTGTCACGAGCGCTGGACCAACAGGGCATCGACATGGGGCTCCTGTCGACCGAGGGGCCCGGCGACTTTCCGCCCGATCCGGCCTTTCTGGAAGGCGCCCCCGACATAGGGGCTCTATGGCGAAAAGGCGAGGGAATGGTCCGTCCCGACGTCGGCCTTCGCAACCTCTATCCGCCACGCGTCGCGGGAATGTCTTCGGCGACGCGCGTGCTGGCGAGCTGGGGTTGGGAAGAATCGGGCTTGCGGCCCGAATGGGTCGACGAATTCAATCGCGAGCTGAACCTCATTACGACCGTCTCCCGCTACGTTGCGGACGTGCTCCGGAGCAATGGGGTTCGCGTGCCCATCGCCGTTGTCGGCAACGGCGCCGATGCTTGCGCGGCCCCCACGCCACGCCGGGAGTACCCTCGAGAGCGCGGAGCGGAGCCCTTCCGGTTCCTCCATATCTCGTCCGGCTTTCCGCGGAAGGGCATCGATGTCCTCCTGCGGGCCTGGGGACGGGCGTTCAGCGCCGAAGACCCGGTATGCCTGGTCATCAAGACCTTCCCCAACCCACACAACGAGACGGAGCGCTGGCTGCGCGAACTCAAGGACCGCTTTCCCGGGCATGCGACCGTCGAGTTCATCAATGACGACGTGGGCGACGATGCGATCGAGGCGCTGTACCGAGGCAGCGATGCCCTGGTCGCCCCGTCCCGCGGCGAGGGCTTCGGTCTGCCGCTCGCGGAAGCCATGGGCCACGGGCTGCCCGTCATCACGACGCGCCACGGCGGGGCTCTGGACTTCTGCGGTGACGACAATGCGTGGCTGACCGATTTCCACTACGCCTATGCCGACAGCCATCTCGGCCTTTTCAATTCGGCGTGGGCGGAGCCCGACGAAGCCGACCTCGTGCGCGCGCTGAAGGAGGTTCATGCGAGCGCATCGGCCGATCGCACGGCAAAGTCCGAGCGGGCAAGGTGCCTGATGGAGGGCACCTTCGCGTGGGCCAGGGTTGCCGCGCGCAGCTGCGCGGCGGTCGACATGCTCGACGAGCTGCCGGCCATCGGCAAACTCCCGCGCGTCGTCCTCGTCAGTACATGGAATGTGCGGTGCGGCATCGCCGCCTATGCGCGTCATCAGACATCGATCTTTCCGCGTGGCAGCCTCCAGGTGATGGCGAACCATACCGACGCGCCCATCCGGCCGGATGAGCCCTTCGTGCAGCGCTGCTGGCGACAGGGATGGAGCGATGATCTGGCCGCACTTCAGGATGCGATTGGGCGCGCCCGGCCGGATCTGGTCGTCGTGCAGTTCAATTTCGGGTTCTTCGACATTGAAGCGTTCGGACGGTTGCTCGACCGCCTGGCGGCGGACGGCATCCCCTATCATGTGATCCTGCATTCCACGATGGACGTGGCCAAGCCCGAGCGTCGGATCTCGCTCCGTCAGATCCAGCCCTCACTCGCCCGGGCCGCACGGCTGCTCGTCCACGGCGTCGCCGATCTGAACCGGCTCAAGAGCATGCAGCTCGACTCGGCGGCGGCGATCATCCCTCATGGCACGCCCAGCTTCTGCATCGACGAGCGCGCCAACGTACGAGGGAATCTCGGCATCAGCGGCAAGCGGGTGCTGGCCTGCTTCGGATATCTTCTTCCGGACAAGGGCTTCGGCGTGCTTCTGGAAGCCTTTTTCCGCCTGCGTCAGCGCCATCAGGACCTCCATCTGCTTCTCGTTACCTCCCTGTACCCCGATCCCGTCTCCGAGATGGAGGCGGATCGGTGCCGCGCTCGGATCGCGGGGCATGCGCACGCCGGGTCCGTGACGTTGATGACGTCTCACCTGCCGGAGGTGCAGGCTCATGCAATGCTCCAGGCGTCCGATCTGCTGGTCTTCCCTTATCAGACGACCCAGGAGTCCTCGAGCGGTGCGGTCCGGTTCGGCCTCGCATCCCTCAAGCCTGTCGCCTGTACGCCTCTTCCAATCTTCGACGACGTCGCATCGGTCGTGCACCGTTTGCCGGGAACCTCTGCCCAGGACATCGAGCGGGGGATCGAAACGCTGCTGAGCGATGTCGAGCTCCTGAACCGCCACAGCGACCGGCAGGCACGATGGCTTGCAGAACATGTGTGGCCAGCCGCATCGCGCCGATTCTGGGACATGCTGCGGGCGCCACCGATTTTCGATCTGGTGGCACGCGATCGCGACGCCATGCCGGGTTCGGACCTGACCGCGACAGAGCACCAACCTACCGCTTGTTCACCCTCTTCGCCTGAGCGAAGCAATGTGAGCAGGCGTATGATCACGAATGCCGGGACTGACGATCATGTCTGAGACCCCAACCGGACCCGAGGATTTCCAATGATTCGCGCTGTACGCTGGTGCGGCTACGCCTGGTTGGCCAGTGTCGTCGTCCTCGGATCCGCCCTTCTGTTCATCGAATGGCTCTCGGGTGGGACCGCGCAATTGCGACAATGGCTCAACATCGAGTTCTTCGCGATATTCTGCGCGAGCCTCATACCCGGTGTTGCGATGATCTTGCTGGAGGTCCTCTTCGAACGGCGGCATGGGATCGACGAGGATCGTTGATCCCGCTGCGCCGACGCTATCGCTCCTTGAAGGCACGGGCGAAGTTGTTGGACAGAGGCGCCATCACATACTGAAGTACGGTTCGCTCGCCGCGCGTGATCAACACCTCGACAGGCATGCCGGCATGCAGCTTGATCTTGTCCAGCTTGCTCAGCTCGTCGGGCGCCACGACAATCCGCCCGGAGTAATAGGCATTGGGTGACAGGGCCGGTGCGGTCGAACTCGTTGTGCCCGGCTTCTGCTCCGAGACAAGACGATCCGGCGAGACATATTCGAGAGTACCCACGACGACGGGAACCTGCTTGGCAGCGGCTGTCGTAAAACGAATATGCACCTGCTGGCCAGGGTGAACGGAGTCGACGTCGGCCGGCGAGATCTGCGCCTGGACCACCAGCCTGTCGTCCGTGGGCACGATCGTGGCGACCGTCGCGCCCGGCGCAACGACACCGCCGAGCGTTACATAAGCCAGATTCATGACCACCCCATCGACGGGCGCCAGGATCTCGAGCCGGCGGGTCTGATCCTCCGTCATATGCAGCTTCTCGGCGGATTCGAAGAGCTTGGCCTGGACGTCTCGCAGCTCCTTCGTGACCTCCTGCTGTCGGTCGTTGTTCAGCTGCATGATCTGAAGACGCGTCTCTCCGATCTGCTGCCTCGCCTTGGCGACTGCAGAAACATGGTCTGCCGCCTCGCCTTCCAGCCGCGCCTGCTCGCGCTGCAAGGCAAGCAGGCGCTGCCTCGTGACGTGACCCGCCTTGACGAGGCCTTCGATCATCTTGAGCTCTTCCGCAATATACCCGGACTGGCGCAGCTTCGATTTCTGCAGCGCTTCCAGACCGACGATCTGCTCTTCCAGCTGTTGCACCCGCTGCTGCAATATCTGACGCTGACCCTCAATGGCAGCCCTGCGTGCCTCGAACTGCGACTGCTGCAGCGCCATGATTTCCCGCAGCTTTCTGTCCGAGCCTCGCTCGTAAAGTATATCCGGGAACTTGATCGTCGGGCGGTCCTCGCTCTCCGCCAGCAGTCGCGCCTCTATGGCCAGCTGCGCGTAACGCTCTGCGCGGATGACTTCGTCCTGCGCCTTCACGCGCGTGTCATCGAGCCGGATGAGCGATTGCCCCTGCTTGACCGGCATTCCGTCTCGCACCGCTATCTCGGCAACGATGCCACCTTCGAGATGCTGAACCGTTCGGCGCTCGCTCTCGACCGCGATGACGCCCGGCGCGACGACGGCGCTGTCGATTGGAGCGGTGGCCGACCATGCCCCCACTCCCCCGAATACGACGATGACAATGACTGCCGCCGTTGCCAGAGGGCGCAGGGGATTGCGCGGAGCCGGCTTCTCGGATTCGGATGCTTGTGCGGTCAATTTCTGTCCCTAGCGAATGGCCGTCGACGGCGCCGGTGCGGTCGGGCGTTGCGCGGGCGCCGCGACCGGCCGCAGAATCGCGGCCATTACTTCTTCCCGCGGACCGAAGCGCTCCATGGCGCCGTTGTTCAGGACCAGAATCTTGTCCATTCCGGTCAGGATGCTCGGACGATGCGTCACGACCACGATCGTCGCGCGGGTCTTGCGCAGTGCCGTCATGGCCTCGGCAAGCGCCGCTTCACCGGCGTGATCCAGATTGGAGTTCGGCTCATCGAGGACAACCAGACGCGGGTCGCCATAAACGGCCCGCGCCAGGCCGATGCGTTGGCGCTGCCCACCGGACAGGCTCTGGCCTCCCTGACCGATGCGGGTATCGTAGCCATCCGGGAGTTGCAGGACGAGATCATGGACCCCCGCCAGGCGCGCCGCCTTCACGACCGCCGCCGAATCCACGACGTTCATACGCGCGATGTTCTCTGCGATCGTCCCGTCGAACAGCTCCACATCCTGCGGCAGATATCCGAGATGTTTGCCCAGCTCGACACGGTCATATTGGGAAATGTCGGCGCCATCGAGCCGGACTATTCCCCGGAGGAGTGGCCAGACCCCGATCAAGGCGCGAACCAGCGTGGACTTTCCAGACGCGCTCGGACCGACAATCGCCAGAGATTCTCCAGGCGCGAGTTCGAACGTCATGCCCCGAACGACATCCCTGGTAACGCCCGGCGGCGCCACGGCGACATTCGAAACGCTCACCCGCCCAATCGGAGTCGGAAGCGGCATCCTCTCCATCTCTACGGGCGCAGCCTTCAGCAGCTGGTCGAGTCGTCCCCAGGCGGACCGGGCGTTCACGAACCCCTGCCAGACCGAGACAGACTGTGCGACCGGCGCGAGCGCACGCCCCATCAGAATGTTGGCGGCAAAGATCGCGCCCCCCGTCACGCTTCCCTCGATGACCAGATAGGCGCCGAGCCCGAGCACTCCGAGCTGAGCGGCACCCTGGAGAAATTTGGTCGACGCCACCACGCCCCCCGCCCAGTCGCTTGCCTCTGCCTGGAGCGAAAGGGCACGAGCGTGCTTCTGCTCCCAACGCTTGAGCATTTCCTTGCGCATGCCCATGGCCTCGACGGCTTCGTTGTTGCGAAGATTGGCGTCGACGAAATGATGCGCATCTATGCTGTGGGTGGTTGCCGCGGCGATATCCTTGCGGGTGCCGAATTCCTGGAGGGTCGCCAACGCAAAGAGGATCACGGCGGCGGCAGAGGCGTAAATTGCGTACCAGGGATGAAGCAGAAAGAGCGCGAACAGGAAGATCGGGGTCCACGGCACATCGATGAGCGTAAGGAACCCGCTGCCCGTCGCAAACTGGCGGACGGTGTCGAGATCCCGCAAGGGCTGCGCCGAATTCAGCTGCATCGAATGGAGGCTGCCTTTCGGCAAGCTCAGCGACACCCGAAAGACGGCGTCGAATACGCGCGGCCCCAGCCGGTCGTCGAGCAGAACCCCCACTCGCACCATCGTCCGCGAGCGCATGGCTTCCAGCGAGGCGTACACGACATACAGCATCACCGCGGCCGCCGTGATCATCCAAAGCGTCGTCTCGCTCCGGCTCGACAGTACACGATCGTATACTTGCATCATGTAGATCGGAGACACGAGCATCAGAAGATTGATGAATACGGTCACCAGTGCGACACCGATGAACACACTCCGGTAAGCGTGGAAGCCCGCCCAGAGTTCTGATTTTTCGGATCGAGCGGTCTTGACGGCCATGACCTTTTGGTTTTCCACAGGAAGGGCTTAGACGCCGAGCGTCCGCAGCCTGGACCCTGTCCCTATAGCCGTCTTTTAAGGCTTCTTTGTCGTCCGCACCGAGATTAAGCCGCAAATGTCTTTCGGCATACCGGATCGACGACGGTCCCGGACGCGGTCAGTATTATAGTTGCTATAGTCGATACGCCACCGGCGCGGCTCACTGCTATTGCCGATGGGGTCGCTTGCAGGAGACCAGCCATGTACACCCACCCCCAGCACAGCGCCTCATATGACGTGAAGCAGCTTCGGCAGAATGCGGGGCGGTGGCTGAAGCAGCTTCGGGAAGCGCGCGGTCTGACGCAGCGCGAACTCGCATCGCAGGTCGGGCTGCACTTCTATACCTTCATCTCGCAATTGGAGTCGGGACGGGGACGCATTCCGCCCGATCGATATCAGGCATGGGCCGAAGCGCTCGGCATTGATTCCCAGGAATTCGTCCGCGAGCTGCTGCGCTACTACGACCCCATCACGTATCGCCATCTGTTCGAGGCACCCGCTCCTTCGCCCACGCACTAGAAGCCGACATCCGGGTCGCTCCATGGCGATGATCATCCCGTTCTCGAAGCCAGCCCAGAAGTGCTGGTCTCAATCGGAACAATCCGAGTTCTTGCGTGCGGTGAGCATTCTCCGCAACGCAGGCCTGCCAATCGTCACGGAAGGCGGCCTTTCCGATGAAGGTGACCCGTGGACCGTTTTCCTCCGAGAGGATACGGGCGACGTCGTCGTTCACATCTGCCGGATTGAAGGACAGGTCATAGCGGCGAGTGCCGCCAGTCCCGATATCGTTTCCGGCTCGAGCTTTCGGGTGGTGATAGATCGCATCCTGAGGAGTCAGCCACTCGTCCTGCCGGCGGCTCAATCATCCGGAACCCTGTTTCTCCATCCCAGTGCCGTCATCACTGCCTTCATTGCCACGGCTTTCTCGTGGTCCTGCAGCGAAGAAGCGGGGCTCAAGCAATACGCCTGGAATATCGACAAGGATGGGCAGCTTGATCCAGTCCTGAGTGTAACGCGCGCGGGTCCGCACCGATCGATCCTTGCCGATGCAATCGTCTCCAAGTCCGAAGCGAGCTCGACGGCGGAGGCCATCAACGCCATCTCCGGTCGCTGGGCACTCGCTGCCAGCATAGCGGCTGTCGCGTTGGCCGCAGACCTCGTGACAAAGGTGTCGCCGAACACACCCTGGCAAGAGCTGACAACACAGTTGTCGGAAGCCGCCGCGCCGGAGTCGCAGGCGAGCACGGCAGGCGGACTCGGGCTCCCGCCGTTCCTTCTGGCAGATGACGGAGACCCGCTCGCGGCGTCAAGCCAGTCGCCACAGGGCACGATCGACGTGGCAGGTGCCGCCGAGTTGGCCATTGCCGCCCTGCTATCCCAGCGCGATGCACTTTCGATGGCGCACAGCGCGATGGGGCCAGGCGACCTTCTGCGGCAAGGCGATGCGGACGCAGAGTCGGCTCATCCGATCCCGGGCAATCCACTGCAGCCGAGTGGCGTTGACGCTCCGGCAATCATCAAGCCCGCCGGTGACGGGTCTGCCCCCGCCAACGCTCCCGACGGCCAATCCGGGGACTCCGTCCACGTCGGCTCTCCAGCGGCATCGCAATTATCCTCCAGCCACGAGTTCGCCACGGAGGCTCACGAGTTCCTGAGTTATCTGCTCGGCCAGCGAATGGGTGTCGCCCTGCCAACGGTGCAAGACCTGTCGATTGCCGCCAATGCCCTGGCCGCAGATCACTTGAACGGACAGGCAGGCGGCGTTGGTGATGCCGCAGCATCGTCCCACCAAAGCCATGCGACGCAGAACGACGGCGGCTACAAGCTCGTCGACGACATACTCACCTTCGCGTTCGATCAGTCGAACGAATTGTCACCCTCCATGTCGGACTGGCTGTCATTCTCGCGCGGCCTGAAATCCAATGCTTTCCTGCCGCAGGCAGACCGAGTGCTGATTATCGACCTCCCCGATCTCCAGGCTGAGGCGTTCAAGTTCGCCGACGGCCTCGTGATGGTCTCTCAGGAGTTCGCGGCTCGGTATTTGCCGGCAACCTCGCTGACGCCGCAGTCGCTGATCGACGTCTCCGATGGCGTTGTTCTGAAGCTCATCGGCGTCATAGACATGGCTTCCGGGCTTCATACATAGCCGGACAATTCGGGCAAAGAGAGCGAAGCATTTTTCGCTACACTTTGTTGTCCCCCTCCGTTGGGTATCGCAAACGGAGAGCATGAAGTTGTGGCTGGACGTTGACGACCTCTTCTATTTTGCCGAACGCAGCGCGCGCCCCACCGGCATTCAGAGACTAACGGGAGAAGTCTATACGGCGCTCAACTCCATTGCCGGCGATGCCGTTGGCTTCGTTCGGCATGATAGCGAAGGCGGTTTCGCCATCGTAAGCTGGGCCGAAGTGGCACAGACCTACGAGAAGCTGGTCGGTGAAAGCGTACCTCCTGCCACAACCGTACACGAGACGACGACTTGCGAGGACCGACCGTCCTGGCTGAATCGACTGGCGCTTGCCTTGGGTCTTCGCTCCGCGACACCTCCGCCAGGAGAGCTTCGGACGGCCTCTTTGCCGCCAACCCTCAAGCAGTTCGCGCGGCCCGGCGACATGCTGTGTGCTCTGGGCGCGCCTTGGCACGACCCGCTGTATAAGGAGCGCGTGGAGCGTTGCAAGACCGAGACGGGCGTCCGCTTTTCGGTCTTGATCCATGATCTTATCCCGCTGATACGGCCCGAGTTCTTCGAGAAGGGACGCGCTCCACACTTTGAAGCCGTCATCGGCGGGATTCTGCCGTTGACGGATCAGGTACTGACCAACTCCCGGGCGACGGCTGCCGACGTGACAAGGTGGTCGTCCGAGAGAGGGATCGTATTGAAGGCAGCACCGGAACCATTGCCCATAGGCACCGGCTTCAGCTCTCGGCGCTCGACCGACCACATTGGTGTCGGGACACTTCCTTCTTCCTTGAAGGAAGGCGATTTCGTCCTGTTTGTTTCGACCATCGAGGTCCGCAAGAATCACACCCAGGCCTTTCGAATCTGGTGCCAATTGCTGCGAGAGCTGCCTGAGGCTTCGGTCCCCACGCTCGTCTTTGCCGGCAGCTGGGGCTGGATGGTGGAAGATTTGCGCAAAGCCATCGAAGCCACCAACCATCTAAACGGGAAGCTGCAGATCATTTTGTCTCCAGACGATGCAACCTTGGCGTCCCTGTACAAGGGGTGTCGGTTCTCGTTGTACCTGTCACACTATGAGGGCTGGGGGCTGCCCGTCTCTGATAGTTTGTCATACGGAAAGCCGTGCGTTGCTTCCAATCGAGCCTCAATACCCGAAGCGGGTGGTCGCTTCTGCGTTTATGTCGACCCTGACGATACGACGAGCGCCGGAGGCGTGGTGCGGTCGCTTCTGACCGATCCGGCGCTCCTTGCGCGCCTGGAGGCGGATCTCAAGGCCGAGTTCATACCGACAAGTTGGACGGACACAGCCCGTTCGCTTCTGGACCTCGTATCACCCCGCCATTGCCGGGTGAGCATCGCCTCCGGCACCGACTAGCGCCGGTCGAAAGTACGCAGGCGGCCACTGGCCGATCTGGCGGGCGAGTTTGTGCAGCTTTATCGACCGCATCTTGGCCGCCCATCGATCGCGCTGGAGCGTTGCTTCGGGCGACGCTGTTGCAGGCACTTTCCGGCATCCGGTCAGAGCGTCAGTTGACGGAGCGGATGGAGCTCGACCTTCTGTTCCGCTGGTTCGTGGGGTTGGGTGTGGACGAGCCGGCCTGGGATCATTCGAGCTTCTCCAAGAACCGCGACCGGCTTCTGGAAGGCAAGATCGCAGCCAAGTTCCTGGTGGCGATGGTGGCTCGACCGAGGGTCAAGCGGCTGCTGTCGAGCGACCACTTTTCGGTGGACGCAACGCTGCTGAAGGCATGGGCGTCGATCAAGAGTTTCCGTCGCAGGGATGGTGACGATAACGACCGGGATGGTCCGGGGTGCACGCGGAGCGCAGCTTCCGAAAGGAGAAACGCTCCAACAAAACGCAGCGCAGCACCACCGGTCCCGAGGCGCGGTCTGTACAAGAAAGGCGATGGTCAGTCGGCCAAGCTCTGGTACCTGGGTCACGCCCTGATGGAGAACCGTAGCGGTCTGGTGGTCGGCGGGGTGTGACAGGGTCGATGCTGCCTTCGCCCTGGCGCTGGCCGCCTATAACCTGCCGCCTGCCCAAGCTGCTGTCGGTGCCGACATGAGCGTACAAGGCCACGGGAAGAAAACACCAGCTGGCCACGCCTGGGCAGTGCTCCAGGACGATACCCCCCTCCAGCGAGAGATCTGCCTCCAGCATGGCAAGCAGATTCACTTCACCGCTCGTCGCGAAACTACTTCTTCAACAGCCTGCTAGAGCTTGATGTCGCAATAGCCCGGTGCGGCCTTCAGAAGCCGGGTTAGCAACGGCCGCAACCCATCCAATTTGCGTTTCCGCGCGTGGATCGCGGCTCGCTCCTCGAGCTGGGGGAGATCACCTATAGCCCCTGCAATGGCATGTGCGATCCCACGTGGATCTAAACGCTCGATGGGTACAGCGCGCCCCTCCGCGAAGGCCTCTTCCGCAAAGGTGCACGCACGGGGGGCGATGACGGGCTTCCCAAGCTGCTCTGCTTCATTGAATACTCCGGAGCCTCGCGATCGGTACACGTCCGGAGCATAGGGCAGCAGGAGAATATCCGCTGCTGCAATGAATTCCTGATATCCTTGTGTACTCAGAACCGCGTTGTGCACGCTGACACCGGGTCCCATCTCTGACAGTCTTCGAAAGGTCTCATGATCCTGCACGGTATCTCGCCGATCAATGAAGCCATGCACCCGGAACACCACGCGGTCGTGGCTTTTTGTTGCAAGAGAGAGCGCCTCTGGTAGCAATGCGTAGCCTTTGCCGATGTTGGCGTGTCCAACACACGCAACGACGGGACCGCGCGAACGCTCTCCGACTTCCCGGCTGGGCGGTGAGATTGCATTGGCCAAAGCGCTCGGCCCGGGCCTGCGTTCGAGCGCGAAAGGCAAGCAACTCTCCAGCAACCTTTTGGCAGCTGTCGTTTCGCAACATGCGTGCACTTGGCCGCGAGAGCCGAGACCCGACTTCAGGGCTTCACCCGCCACTCTATACTCGGCCTGGGTCTGTGCGTCGTCAGGCGGGTAGAGAAACCATGCCAGGATGGTCGGCTGCCAGCCACCGATACTCTTGATGGCAAGGGCAGCCGCGTACAGAAGGACCTGATCGCAAGTCGGAAGAATCAACAGGTCGGGCCGAGTCCATTGCACCATCCGGGAGAGGTCTTTCGCAAGGGCCTTTGCCCGTCGCTCGAACTCGCGCATTCCAGTGTCCGTTCGTCCGTAAATGGACTCGGAAAAGCAAATTTCGCCTTTCAAGGTGCCGATGACGTTCGAATCCGCCCTCGAGGAACATAGAATCCTGCACCCTACCCCGGCGGCAGCAAGTTCTGCGGCCAGACGCTCGGCCGCAGAATAGTGATGCCCACCAATCCCTTGCAGCGCTGGATCAATAATCGTCACCGTCGGCCTCGGCCTCCACCGCGTAGCCAGCGCCAGCAGGTCCGCGACTAACACGGCTGTCTCTTCGCGGCGTGGCGATCTTTCATCCACACCGCCAGCTTTAGCCAGGCGCTTGCATCGGCCGCGTCGAACAGGTGCTCTGGCGGCGCGCGCACCACAAGCGACGGAAATACGAAGAGGCTGCCCCCTTGCTCGACGATACTGTCATTGAATGACACATGTTCCGCTCGCTCTCTCCCGGCGGCATCCTCGCCACTATAACGAGCCATCTTCGTGAAGCGCATCTTATAGACCGAGAGCCCGCCAAATGCCGATAGCACCGGGAAAGGGGATGCATCCCGCGCTATCCGGACCTGCTTTGCATAGACGTGCCGAAGCTTCGAAACCTCGAATGGACACCAGCGGTGCCGGTCCCATACCGCATGCCAAACATCATAGGGGCACCAAACAGGATGCCGCAAAGCCCAGAGATCATAGTATTGAGGGATAGCACTGGCGAATACACCTGCTCGCCGCTCGTCGGCATCGAGCCAGTCGCCCGCGCGAGCAAACTCGACATCGCACACCGGATTCACAAGAACGTTGTCCAAGTCGAATGCAACCAAGTGATCGAAGTCGGGATATTCTGCACGCGCTAGCGACATACATGCGTTTCTGGCCATGGCAATCCGAACCGTTCTCCTTGGCTCATCCCTCTCGAGGCACGTCATATCGATGACGTGGCCCGCTCGACCGTCGGCTAGCCCTCTTTGCAGAGTCTCCAAGGTGCCGTCGCTACTCTCGCCAACAGCGACGACATAGCGTACTGCCTGATAGGCGCGTTCAAGACGACGCAGGTTCGGCAGGACGTCGCGCAAGTACGGGGCGCAATTCCGAGCCACCCCAGTGAAGATTGCCTTTCTTCCGCTTGCACGTGCAACGCGACCAGACATTTAGCGGAACTCGGAAAACGTGAAAATGAGTAAGGTCGCCCTTCCCGAAGATGAACTGTCGTCCGGCTCGACTGCCCGCATGTGGCGGCACTGCATGATGTTCGCCTCACAGCAGCCAGCTTGCCTGCAGTTCGTTGCTCCACCGAACACGACGGTCCAACGTCTAGTCGGCCGAGACACGCGAGGCCAGCTATTGCGCAATCAAGTTTGGATATTTGCGGGGCATGCAAAGCCGGCCATCACCAATCCGCGTTGCGTGAGCTGAAAGGAACGCTTGCCAGCATGCAATTACGGGCTCGCGCTCAACTCATAACCCTGCGCCTCCTACCGCTCGGTCAGCGGCCCGGCAAACACCCCACAATCTCTGAAAGACGCTCCTTCAGCCGATCTGCGCGATAGCCCGCATTGCTCTCGTTCGAGACTGCTGAGGTCGCTCTTCGCTCTCGAAGCCACTCCCATGATGCCTGGGCACCGACGCCAGACCAATCTTCGCCGATTCCCACCACCAGCACGAAGGACTGGTCACCATCCTTATAGTCGCTCGTCAGTGAGTAGATAATCTGCGCCGCGGTCATGTCCGACCTTATCAGCATGCCGACCGTATCGCCCTGCTCGGATACGAACGCCAAGAGCGGGTCATCGGCTGAAAGCCTTACTGCACCTTCCGTCAGACGGGCTCGTGCCTGCACAGCGTCTTCTTGGCCGAATCGCGCGAGAACCAAATAGCGTCCACCTTCCTCGCTCAATTTCATTCTCTATATCTAACAGCAATCGCCCTCAACGACCTGATTCGTACGCTCCTGATGCCGGCTCTCCCCTGGCCAATCGAACGTGCGTCAGACAAACTCCCACACGTTGGCGTAACTCTTCGTCGCCATCGCTTCGGAAGCGGTGCCTCTTGCAAGCGTCAGACACGTTGCCTGCGGGACCCGTCAGCAGTCAGTCCTTCCGATCCCGATCGATCTCCTGTCGGACGTGGTTCCAACCTCGCGCCTTCAAGACGTACCCTTTCGCCCTGAAGTCGGAATCCTGCCGAATCGCCGCGGTGACAGCCGTGTCGTTGTGTGGATTGCTGCTGGTGATGAGCGCACTCGTTTCCGCCTCGCAATTTGCGCTGACGGCACGTCCGACACTTTGCACATCCAAGCCGCTCTCGACGTGGAGCGAGGCATGCTTGCCGAGGCAGGCATCCCGTGCCTCATAGGCCTTTCCCACAGCTCGCACCGTCCACGGCGCCGAGTACTGAGGGTTCATTGAGCAGGCTGGCGTCGACAGCATTAAGGCTACAATCAGAGCACGCATCGACGTCCTTCCCGCTCTCAGAAGATGACGCGCTCGCCAACACACCGTCTTTAGGGAGCGCCTGTTCGGATTCGGAGCGACCCCCTCCCGCCACATTCGTCCGTTCCCGCACGGGGGCAAGCGGAAAACTGAAAGCGCTCAATGATCGTCACCAAGATTGACGCCCACTAACCTCAATTTCCACCGTGGGACGATACGTGAAAGCTAAAAACACTTTCGCGATCCTTCAGCGACTGCCCAAAAGTGTGAGGGGCTGTCGGCAGCGGAGTGAGGTGGGAGGCTTTGGAACGCAAGCGACGCTCGCAGTACTTTGGAGCGCTATAGACTCTTTCGATGTCTTGCTATCCTGGAGAGCCACCCGGAGGCCGCATCTTTTCGGAGCGCGAGGCGAATGCGGGTTCTTGCCTGTTCAACCTTGTGGACACCGAACGATTGCTCGACACGGCCGCGGCCGTCCTCCAATGCACCGAGAACCAGCCTCCATACGGAGTTCCGAATCGGCTCCCATGGCTTCCTGGAGGAGTTATACTGCCCGCCCATAACGGCTTCGTTCGAGTGACTGTTGGCCCCGTGCATTCGGTAGGCATATAGTGCATCAGCCAAGGAAACGGTCCCGGTGAGCAAGGCGGCAAAGGTGGAGAGGTAGTAATCGACGTATAGCTTCAGCTCGTCGTCGGGAGGCGTTAGCACGAGATCAACAAAGGCACGCCGAAGCATCATACTCGTCATGCTGTTGGACGCCTGGTGGGGTGTCCAAATGGTGTTCAGCCGTACGGCTCCCGTTCGTGGAAAATTCATTCCGCCAGATCGGCAATCGAGTTGCGGAACTCGCATCGGATCAATACTGCGGCACGACTCTGGCCCCTGCTGCGAATCAAACCACCAAGCGGTGCCAGCGAGGAGTCCGCCCGCTCCATCTACGATGTGAGAGTCGCAGTAGGAAAGCGCAACGGGGAAGTCCGTGTTCAAATGGGCTTCGACATGTCGGGCGACAAAGTCTTCATAGATGTAGTCGTCCGAATCGAGAAGGCAAACGAAAGGGGCATTATCGAGGTGCGCAAGGCCCGTCCGCATCGCTCCTGCCTGGCCCCGATTGTAGTCATTTCTCACATATCGGAATCGGATGTCCTCCAAGCCCCTGAGCGTGCTTTTTATTACGCAATCGGAGGAATCGGTCGACCGATTGTCTACAACCACAACACTCAGGTTCCGGAAGGTTTGGGTCGCCACCGCGCGGATCGCCTGCCCGACATAGAGATGATTGTTGTAGTTAGCGATGATTACACCCACCCGAGGCAACGCCGCCTTGATCATTTCTACTCTCTGGTTGAGCGCCAGATCCCTCTCGATCTGGAAGTTCTATCGGTCTAGTTGGCTCGAACATTTGTGGCCAGACATTGCGAAATCCTGTTTGGATATTGGGAGGGCCAGCCCTCTCATGCGTCGTAGACGTCGCTCAACAGTCAACACCTTAACGCTGGACATTGAGGTAAAGCCATGCGGCGCATCCGATGGTCATGACGAATGTGATCAGCGCGAGTTCAAACGATAGATCGCTCATCGCAATCATCGAAATGACTGCGATGATGGCCGCGATCACAGTCCCGACAATGTAGCGGCTTGCATTCTTTTTTGGTGCGGTCAATCTGTGCACCCTCGTCCGTACGATCTGCGCTTCGGACGGTACTCGGCACGAAGCTCGGGTGCCCATTGGCCCCCCCCCCCGGCACTGCCCGAGATCGTTCTTGTTTAGCTAAGGTCTGGTGCTCTGCCAGGTGAAAGCCCCACTTGGGAGGGTCTGATTCGCGTGGGCTTAGAGGTAAGACGAAGCCTCAGGATTACTCCGTGCCGCCATCGATCACCGAAAGACGATATTCCCGGTCAGCGGTAGGCGAGCGCGGAGCATCCGAAATAATGGTATCGTCCGGCTCGCGGTCCAACTCGCCGGCATTTGCCAAATTGCCTCGATTCGTGAAGCGCTTGTAGATGCTCAGCGACTTTGGCTAGACTGTGAGACATTTCTCTGCGAGCGAGGTTCATGGCAAGGCGTGTTTGCATGAGCTCTCTCGACAGCACGAACCCTGGTGCGGCCGTCACACACACACACACACACACACACACACACACACACACACACACACACACACACCGCACCTGGCAACGCTACGGCGGTGATCCATCTGATCAAAACACCCCGCCACTCTGGATGCGTAGTTCGAAAGCCGTGCACGCCGCAATGCATGTTGCCAGCGGGGCAACAAGCTACAGCAGCACATCTGACCAGACCTCTTTCATCGACACTCTCTGTCTTGAGGCGCATAGCCTGAGCAGAGTGGTTGCCGCGTTTCACCGCCGATCGGCGCTGCGTCGCCCAACGCGATTGCTTTTGCCGGTATTGGGCCACGCTCCTTTTCTCTCCAGCTTAAGAGTTGAAGCCCGGCGGCTACACTGGCAAGCCATGATAGCAAAGGACGTTTATGACATCTCCGCTTTGCTACGTGCCAGCGGCTTCAGCGGGCCCGAAGGCTGCATGCTGGTTTGCAACAGTAGCGTGTAGAGTCGGAGCGCCTGCGTCCGCACGATCGCAACCCAATCGCACCCGCCGAACGGTACCACCCAGGCCAGAGAGTTCGATTGTTGACCATAGGCGCAGTGATGCCCAGCACCTCGCAGAATGCCGAAGAGTCGTTCCGCGATAAAGCGCTGGAACTGTACTTGCGTCTAACAGCGTGAAGCCCTCACGAGGCGCAAAAGAAGGCCCACCCAGCGCCAAAGGCGGTCGTTTGACGATCGATGCTTCTTGGCGGTGCTCAGGCCAAATTTGGTCGTGTCCCTGGTGGTGTAGCGGGCGGTAGCAAGGCCGCTCCCCGCTACAGCGCACCCCATGGGCGCGCTCGCTCGCGGCCGGACATCGACCGGCGGGTGAAGGCTCGACCGGCCGATCGAGGGTGACTGGCCTTATCTGTGGATCGACGCCACCTACGTGAAGGTCCGCCAGGCCGGCCGTAGCGTCTCGGTCGCCGTCATCTTGGCGGTCGCGGTCAATGGCGATGGCCGGCGCGAGGTGCTGGGCTTGGATATCGCCCGTCCGAGGCCGAGACCTTCTGGACCGCCTTCCTTCGCAAGCTCGCGCGGCGGGCCTGCGGCCCGTGAGGTTCGTCGTCTCCGACGCCCATGAGGGCATCAAGGCGGCCGTTGCCAAGATCTTCAGCGCAACCTGACAGCACTGCCTCGCGGCTTGCAACCAAACCTCTGAGTGCACTTCATGCACAATGTCCTGGCGCATGCCGGCAGGAGTGGGCGCCGCGTGGTATCGGCCTTCATCGCCACAGCCTTCGCCCAGGACGACGCCGAGCAGGCCAAGGCTCAATGGCGCCTCGTCGCCGGCCAGTTCGGCATCACGCCGCAGAGCCTGTCGCGCGCCTTCGCCGCGCTACGTCCTCTCGGCATCAGCAGTGGAGGCCGCTAGGTGACGATCGTCGATCCGGCACGCCTACGCCAATTCGCCGGCGCGCCTGCGGCTTTGAAGGGCCCGGAACGAGGGGGACTGCCATTGGATGCGTTTGCAAAGGACCGACCATGGCTGCGATCCGGCGACTGAAGCCCTACGCCGGCCCTGCGTTGCTGTCCTACGGCTTCCGCCCCTTCTTCTTTCCTGGGATCGATCTGCGCAGGCATCGAAGTACTGGCCTGGATGCCGACGTTCTACGGAGAGCTGTCGCTGGCGACCGCATTTTCGCCGCGCGACTGTCATGTCTGCGAGCTGCTGTTCGGCGTTGTGCCGGCCATCGTTGCAGGCTTCCTGCTGACGGCAATCCCCAATTGGACCGGGCGGCTGCCGCTGCAGGGGCTACCGCCGGCTGGATTGGTGCTGGTCTGGCCGGCCGCTACGCCGTCGCCCTGTCCGCCGGTATCGGCTGGCTCGGAACAACCGTCGTCGACTGCGCTTTCCTGATCCTCATGCGGCCGCCATGGCGCGCGAGATCGTGGCCGGCAAGAACTGGAAATACCTCAAGATGCTCGCTCTCCTTTGCCTGCTCGCCGCCGGGAATCTGGGCTTCCATCTCGAGGCGCATTTCGAAGGCATCGCGCTCTATTCATCCCGCCTCGGCATCGCGACCGTGCTTATCCTGATCATTGTGGTCCGCGGCCGCATCATCCCCGGCTACACGCGCAACTGGCTGATCAGGCGCGAACCCGGCCACCTCCCGGTCCCCTTCGGGCGTTTCGATATCGCCTGCACCACCTTGAGAGCTGTCTCCCGAAGTTCTCTCTTTTGTTCGGGAGTGGCGTCCCCGAGAGGATTCGAACCTCCGACCTCCGGTTTAGGAAACCGCTGCTCTATCCGGCTGAGCTACGGGGACGTGGCGTGAGGACTAGCAAAATAGGAGCGCTCTGTCAGGATTTTCCGAAGTTTACTCGATCAACGCGGGCGATCCGTCCACAGCGCCACTGTGTTTGTCAGGGACATTCGTCAGGGACTTTGTTCCCGTTTCTCTCTACAGAAGGCGACCTTGGCTCAGAGCGGCCAAGCCGTGCTGATGCGCCTGCCGCCACGAGCACCGCGAGGCGGCTTGTGGCGCCGTCGCTTTTGCGCTCCGTCGCCGAGCAGTGGCGACGCGACCATCTTCGATTTAAACTTGATCGTGCGTGCCGGAGTAGGTCGCATGAACGCTCAATCCGTTGATTGCCGTGATTGCTTGAACTGTCTCGACCAATTGACGATTCGCCCCCTTCGGGTTCGCGCCTGGAACCGATTCCACGGCCTAAGAAGCGGGCCCCGCTCACCCCTTACAGCCCGAGCCCGCCGTTGAAGGGGGCAGATTGCGGGCCACGGGACCCATCCGGTTCGCGGCTGTTCCGATCCGCGCGCCGTGGAGGCGCCCGGGCGACGCCCGGCCTATCGAAGGCCAGCGAGTTGGCCGATAGTTTCGATCCGCGCCCCCGTGAAAAAGGTGACCATTTGCTGACCTCACGTACTGCAGCCGATCCGCGCGGTGGCACTGTCTCGGCTTGAACTGGCTTCCCAGCGAACAAGTTGCGGCGCATGAAGAAGATCGCTCCATACGTTCCAGACCACATGGGTTAATGACCAGCTTGGCCGCAGCCCGCACTTGCTGACTGGGGTGATTACGGCGTCGAGCGGTTTACGTTCAATAGGCGCCGGCCAAGGAGGCCCCAATATGGTTCCTTGCTGTCGTCTTCTTCTTTGAACTCGATTCAAACTGAGACAGTGCCCCGCACGGTACTCCCTTGTGGACTACCGCGTGCATGAAGTATTCCCAACAGATGTCTAGTAGTTCTCCGACTATGCAGGTCTCGGACGACTCCGCGTGAGCGCACCCGTGCCGAACCGTGGCCCTGAGACGTCCGGCTTGCTGGCGGAGAGGATCGTCCTGATCCCTCCGGCGATGCGGGTGCTTGCCGCTGCGACGACCATCGTCGTGCTGGCGGCGCTCGTCTGGGCGGTCTTCGGATCGGTGCCGACGCACGTCGAGGGAAATGGTGTCGTGCTGGCCGATCGGCAGGGCAACTTCGCCATCGCCGCGACCTCCGGCGGACCGGTCATCGAAGTCCTCGTACGGCCCGGTGACGAGGTCAAGGCTGGCGCCCCGGTGGCGGTGATCGAACAAAGGCTCCTCTCGGTGCGCAGCCAGAATGCGACCGCGGAACTGCAACACCTCGAAGCCAACCTCGCCACCCTCAAGGCGGCGCACGCCAAGCAGATCGAGGCCAGCGAAGAAGGCGTGCGGCGCCAGATGGAGGCAATCGAGGAACATGTCTCCAAGAACTCGAAGCTCCGCGACCGGCTGGAAGACCTGGTGGCAAGCTATCGCAAGCTGCGCGACAAAGGCATGATCACGGAGACCCAAGTGATCGCCAAGCAGGAGCAATACGATCAGATCGCCTTGTCGCTGGCCGAGTCGGGCGCCAGGCGCGTCGCGGTGCAACTGGCGGCCGAGACCAAGCGCGACGACTTGCTCGAGAGGCAACGCCTGCACCAATTCGAGATCGACCTAAAGAAGGCGGAAATCGATCGCCTCAAGGCCGAGATGGCGGTCGGGACGACCGTCACGGCGCCAACCAGCGGCATCGTCCGCGAGGTACGGATCGGTATCGGTGATGTCGTGACCCCCGGCGAGGTCGTGGCGACGGTGGGACAGGGCCGCGACGGATACTTCCAACTCGTTGCCCTGCTCAAGGGCGACGCCCGCAAACGAGTCGTCGCCGGCATGGAGGCGCAGGTCGTGCCCACCAGCGTCAAGCGGCAGGAGTATGGTTCGATGAAGGGGCGCGTGGTCCGCGTCTCGGATGAGGACGTGTCGGATAGGGACGTCGACCGCATCCTGCACAATCGCCAGCTCACCCGCAGCCTGTTCGGCGGGCAGGAGGCGCTGCTCGCCCACATCGAGCTGATGCCGACCTCGAACAACGCCAGCGGCTTCCAGTGGTGGAGCGGCAACGGCCCGCCCTACAAGATCCCGTCCGGGACCGTCGCCGGCGTCGACATCATCGTCGAGCGGGTGCGCCCGATCACGCTCGTGATCCCGGCGCTGCGCAAGCTCCTCAGCATCGACGGATGAGCCAGACATCCTCGCCGAAGCCGCCGACGAAGCAATTGGACCGGCGCGCGGCGGGCCCGGGGCTGGTGGCGCGGCTGCGAGCCCGGCTCGGCAACCTTTACGGCGTCGTCGCCTTCATTGCCTGGATCAGCGTCATGCTGGTCATCCCGGGCATCATCCTGCCGGGCATGACGGCGGTGTTCGTCGACAAGATCCTGGTCAATCACTACGGCGACTGGTTGGCTCCCATCCTGCTCGGCCTCGCGGCGGCGTTCGCCCTGAACATGACGTTGCGATGGCTGCAGGGCATGGCGCTGCTACGGCTCGAGATGCGCCTGGCGCTGGAGCAGTCGGCGACGTTCCTGCAGAGCATTTTGCGCCTACCGGTCTCCTTCTTCGGGCGGCGCACCGGCGGCGACCTCGTCAGCCGCATCGAATCCAACGACCGGGTCGCCACGCTGATTGCCGGCGACTTGGGCAACACGGCCGCGAGCTGCATGACCGCGGCCTTTCTCGGCATCGTCATGCTCTCCTACGACGTGGTACTGGCCGCGATCGTGCTGGCGAGCAGCAGCCTCAACCTGTTGCTGGTGGCATTCCTGCGCAGATCTCTGGCAGACACCGCGCTCAGCCTGCAGACCGAGCAAGGCCGGCTGTTCGGCATGTCGATCATCGGCCTCCAGGCGATCGAGGCCCTGAAGTCGAGCGCCGGAGAGAACGCTTTCTTCGTCCGCTGGACCGGACTGCATGCCCGCGTCGTCAACGCCGAGCAGCGGATGGCGGTCTACCAGCTGGCGATGAGCCAAGTACCGATCGTAATCCTCAGCCTTACCTCGGCGGCGGTGCTGGGCGTCGGCGCCCTGCGGATCATGGACGGCCACCTGAGCGTCGGCGGTCTGGTGGCGTTCCAGGGGCTGCTGCTGAGCTTCGCCGCGCCGCTGCAGCAACTGGTCGACGTCGCCGGCAAGGTGCAGCAAGCGTCGGCCGACCTGACGCGGCTGGACGAGGTGCTTGAAAACGGGCCGGACTGGCGATTCGCCGCCACGGCCGCCGCACCAGCCGACGCGCGCGCCTCCGGCTCCGTGTCGATGCAGGGGGTCAGCTTCGGCTACGACGAAGCCCTTCCGCCGTTGATCGAAGACTTCTCGCTCGAGGTCGCGGCGGGCCAGTGGGTAGCCCTGGTCGGCGGGTCGGGCAGTGGCAAGTCGACGCTTGGGCGTCTGATCACCGGCCTCTATCGGCCCCGGTCGGGTCGCATCCTGATCGACGGCTACTCACTCCAGGACTGGGGCCGCGAGCGGCTGGCCGACATCGTCGCATCCGTCGACCAGGATATCCGCCTGTTCGGAGGAACGGTGCGCGACAACATCACCCTGTGGGACCAGACCGTCGACAACGATCGCCTGCTGGCGGCAGCCGACGATGCCGGCCTGACGCCGATCGTGCAGGCCATTACCGGGAATTTCGAGGCGGTCATCGAGGAGGACGGGCGCAATCTCAACGGCGGCCAGCGGCAGCGCATCGAGATTGCGCGGGGCCTCGTCAGGGAGTCGGCGATCCTCGTGCTCGACGAGGCCACGGCCGCGCTCGACGCCGACAGCGAGCATCACATCCTGCAGGCGATACGCCGTCGCGGCATGACCTGCATCCTGGTCGCCCACCGGCTGAGCACCATCCGCGAATGCGACGAGATCGTCGTTCTGGATCGTGGCAAGGTGGTGGAGCGGGGAACGCACGCGTCGCTGATGTCGAAAGCGGGCGCCTACGCACGCCTGGTCCTGGCGGAGCAAGCGGCCTGAACATGGCAGCCACCGACCCAATCGACCGGCGATCTCTCGACCTGGCGACGCTTGCCACGCCGGGAACGATCGGCCGGCCGGGACGGCTGTACGGCTCGGTGCGCGATTCACGGGGGCTATGCGGACGTCGCTACTTCATTGCAGCGCTGCCGGCGGGCGCCGCCGTCTTCCCGCTCGCGGCCCCGGGCGTGGCCTTCGTGCTGATCGAGGAGGATGGCTCGCCAGACGGCCCCTGGTTTGTCGCCGGCATCCCCCCTGCGCCGTCGATCGATGCCTGGTACGGCGCGCTCCTGGCATCGCCGGGCGCAGCCTCGGCCGACTCCTCGGCGATCCCGCTCGCGGCGGGCGAGAGCCGCGCGCTGTCGAAGGATGCGACGGTGACCGCACGACAGGTGCTATGGCTGAAGGCTGACCGGCCGGCCCTCCGCTACGCCGGCCCGATCGACAGCGAGACGGCGCCGCCCCTGCCGCTGCTGGTATTGGCCGACCAGGTAACGGCGACGGCGACGGTCGAGGCCACGGTCCAGGCTTTCACAACCGAGGCCATGTCGGGCCCCGTTCCAGAACTCCTTGCCGCGCCGCTGGTCGCCATCGCGGCGCAACTCGGCCGGCACCTGCTGGCCTACGATGCCATGTTGGAAGCGCGGCCCACCGAACGGCGCGCCCGGGACGAAGCCGGTGTCCGCACGGCAATGCGGCGGCTGCGCGCGGCAGCGTCCCTGCGTCCGGTAGCGGCGCCCGTCACCGACCAGCCGGGCGATCCGCTGTCCCGGGCACTGGCCGAGATCGCTCGGCACGAGGGGATCAAGCTCCGAGATGGCGGCCGGGCGACGCCCACGGCAACCCTGCTCGAACGCCTCGAGACGGTGGGCGACGCCAGCGGCTTCAGGGTTTGCGAGGTCGCCCTCGAGGCCGGTTGGTGGAAGAAGGAAAGCGCGCCCTTGATCGCGCGAACGGAGACCGACGACCAACCGTGCGCCGTACTGTGGCGACGCGGCCGATGGCGGCTGGTCGAGGCGGTTGGCGGCCGGGAGACAGTGGTCGATGCCGCCGTCGCCGCCCACCTCGCGCCGGTCGCTCTGACGATCCACCCGACCCTTCCCGAACAGCCGACGCCAATGGAGGTCGGCCGATTCGCCTTCTTCGGCACGCGCCGGGACATTCGCCATATCTTCTTCGGAGCGGTCGGCTCAACCCTGTCGGCCTTCCTGATCCCCGTAGCAACCGGCGCCGTGGTCGGCGTCGCGGTGCCCGACGCGCGAACCTCGCTGCTGCTCGACATGATGATCCTCCTGGTCGCGGCGGCGATCGGCAATTCAGGCTTCCATGTCGTGCGCGCCATTTCGATGATCCGGCTGAGCTCGACCGTGGACCGCCGCCTGCAGCCGGCGGTGTGGGATCGCGTGCTACGGCTGAACACGTCTTTCTTCCGTCGCTACACGGCGGGCGACCTGGCTGCCCGCATCATGGGCATCGACACCGTCAGGCGCATGTTGTCGGGCCACAACCTCAATCTGCTGATCGGCAGCACGTTCGCGCTGACGAGCCTCGGAATCATGCTGATCTACGACGCTGCCATGACCGCCTTCGCGGTCGGCTACGCGCTGGTCGCGGCGGTCGTCCTGTTCTTGCAGGGACGCCGGAAGATGCGGCTGGACGCCGTCGTGCTCGCCAACAAGGGCCTCGTGACCGGCCTGCTGATGCAGATCCTGGGCGGCATCGCCAAGCTGCGGGTCGCTGCCGCGGAGGAGCGCGCCTTCGCGCGCTGGTCGAACGCCTTCACCGAGCAGCGGGCAGCCAGCGGCAGATCGGGTGCCGTCCGCGCCTGGGACGTCGTGATCTCCACCAGCCTGCCGATCCTCGGCACGCTGGGCGTACTGGCCATCGCCGGTGGCGGCTCCCATCCGATCGATGTCGCCGCCTTCGCCGCCTTCAACGGCGCCTTTGCCCAGTTCACCGCGGCGATCGTCAACCTCGCCACGGTAATGAACGCCGCGATCGGCGTCGGACCGTTGCTGGCCCGGGTGCGCCCGATCTTCGATGCGCCGATCGAGGTCGACGGGCGGCGCAGCGATCCGGGCCGCCTGAGCGGCCAGTTCGCCGTGCGCAATCTGTGGTTCCGCTACGCCGAGGACGCACCGTGGACGTTGCAAGGCATCGACTTCGAGGTCCGCCCCGGCGCCAGCATCGCCTTCGTGGGCACGTCCGGCTCCGGCAAGTCGACGCTGCTGCGGCTGCTGCTGGGCTTCGAGCAGCCGCAGCGCGGCGGCATCTTCTATGACGGCAAGGATCTCCGCACGCTCGAGTTGCGCGGCGTGCGGCGCCAGGTCGGCACCGTCCTCGAATCGTCGGGCCTCGTCCCCGGGACGCTCTACGAGAACATCTCGATGGGCGGCTGGTCGACGCGCGAGCAGGTGATGGAGGCGGCCCGGCTGGCCGGTCTCGAGGACGACCTCGCCGGCATGCCGCACGGGCTCGACACCATGGTCACCGAGGGCGGCGGCCAATTGTCGGGCGGTCAGCGCCAGCGCCTGATGATCGCCCGGGCGTTGGTCGACCGGCCACGGCTGATCATGTTCGACGAGGCGACCAGCGCTCTCGACAACCGCACGCAGGCGATTGTCGGCCGCAGCCTTGAGGGGATGAACGCGACCCGCCTCATCATCGCCCACCGGCTGAGTACGATCCGCTCGGCCGACCACATCATCGTGCTGGAGGCCGGGCGGATCGTGCAGCAGGGCAGCTTCGACGCGCTGGTCGGCGAGGAAGGACCGTTTCTGCGCCTCGTCCGCCGGCAGATTCTGTGAACCGGCGCTCGGGTCAGGAATCCAGCCAAAACGTGTCGGGCCGGTAGACGCCGAAATAGCTTCCGGGGTCCCAGGCAAAGAATCCGTCTCGCGGCACATTGCGAACCCTTGCGCCGACCACGATGGGCTGCGGGAGGGTGTTCACGGTTCCGATCGTGAAGACCTGCTCGGCGGTGGCTTCGAGAATCCGGTCCCAGGCCCGTCGTCGACCGGCCTCGTCGGACGCCTGTTCCCATGCCTGCACCTCGTCGAGCAGGCCGCTCGCCTCCGGGTCGTCGCACGGTTCGCCGATCTTCCCCCGGGACGCGACGAACAGCCCCCACTTTGGCCACTGCAAGCCGCCTTGCATGGTCGGCGCATACTCCCGCGGGCTCGACGCAACCCCGGGCACGGCGTTGAACAGCCCGCCATAGGCCGTCATGACCGCCTCGCCCGACGTAACGCGCAGCCAGAAGTTCTCGAATGTCTGCGGCTTGACCAGCATGCCGACGCCGACCCGGCGCCAGTGCTCGCCAATCAGCTTGAGGGCGTCTGCCTCCTCTGTCTGCTCGCTCTGGCTCTCGACCACAAGCACCAGCGGACGCCCGTCCGGCAGCCGGCGAAGACGGTCGGTGCCGCGCGCGGCCAGTCCCATCTCGTCGAGCAGCGCCGCCGCGGCCGACGGATCATGGCCGGCCCATCGAGTCGCGTAGTCGGGCCTGAACAGGGTCGAGCGCGGCAAGACGGTGTTGTTGGAGGGCTTTCCGAGTCCCAACCAGACGGCCTCGTTCAGCTCCGCCCGGTCGATCGCCATCGAGAGGGCACGCCGAAAGCGGACGTCGCGCAGGACCTTGCGCCACTCGGGGTCGTTGGCGTTGAAATTGGGATACAGCGCGAGCTGCGAACCGGTGCCGGATTCCCAGAGCCGCACCGTGAATCTCGACGTCTTCGCCCCATTCTGTAGGAAGGTATAGTCGCGCAGCTTGAGCCAGCGGGCCTGCAGATCGGATTCGCCGAGACCGGAGCGCGCCGCAATCAGGGCTGGCGTCGTGACGGCGAAGACGAACCGATCGACATAGGGCAGCTGCTGCCCACGTTGGTCGACGCGGTGATAATAGGGGTTGCGCTCGAAGACGTAGCGTTGGGCCGGCGGTGGCGTCGCCAGCACCCATGGATTGAGCGACGGCATGCCCGAGACGTCGTTGGTGAACATCGCGTCGAGCCGACGCCGGAACGGCTGCACCCAGCCGCGCGCGCCCTCTTCGGCCGGCGCCCCACCGCCGTACTTCGGATGGAACGGCCTGAAGTAGTGCGCCGGCACAAAGAGGAAGAGCGGGGCGGCCCGCGCCTGGCTCTCGACGAAGTAGGGATTGGGCGAGTCCCAGCTGAACCGGACGGTGAGCTCGTCGACGAAGGTCACGCGCGGCGGCCGGCCATCGATCAACAATTCGTTCGGCGGACCGGAGGGCGACAGCTCGGGATTGTTGGCGACGTCCTCCCAGTAGAACCGGAAATCCTCGGTCGTGAAGGGATGGCCATCCGACCACCGGTGGCCGGCTCGCAGCCTGAACGTGAAGTCGCGACCGTCGTTCACCTCCCAGCCCTCGAGGATGTCGGGCACGAGCGCGCGGGCCGGATCGTAAACGATCAATCGTGTGTAGCTGTAGATCGTCATCAGCACGTTGTCGCGGGTGGCCGTCACCAGCATGGTGAGTTGGCCGCCCGGACGGCCCGGCCCGTCGTTGCCGGCGAAGGTCTTGACGATCATCGGCGCGGCCGGAATCCGCTGGCCAACCGGCGGCAACATCCCGGCCGCCACTCGATCGGCGAACAGCGGGGTCTCGCGCAGCACGGTGAGCGGGTCGGCAGCGTGCGCGCCCCCGGTCAGGGGTCCGCTCCAGGAACCGAGCAAGAGCCCCCCGAGGAAGGCACGCCGATCCATGCGAACGCTCAGGCCGCCAGCACGGGCAGGGACGAGAGGATGATCTTCTCCTCACCGAAGTTGCGCACAACTTCGCCGCAACCGATACGGCCTTCGTTGAGGACAAGGCGGCCGCTCGCGATGTTGGCGTCGCTGCGCCGCTTGTTCACCCAGACGCTGCCCTCGCCCCCCACGTGCTCGCGGCCGAGTTCCCGGTAGCGCAGTTCCCTGCTGCGCTCGACGTCGTCGTGCGGGATGCAGCGCGCGTAGCGCGGTTCGATCGACTCGCAGCGATACCCCCGGCCGCGCAGGCGATGGAAAAGGTCCATGTCGTCGTAGCCCCATCCGACGTGCGCCTCGTCCATGCCGCCGACATCGAGGAAGGTCGATTTGTAGAGGGCGTATCGCCCGACGCACCCTTCGTCGAAGGCCACCATGAACTCGTCGCCTACCAGCCGGCAGCCGATCAGGACGTTGTCGGGCTCCACCTGCTCGGCGAGGTAGGAGGCAAAACCGCGCCCGGTGAAATTGTCGGCATCGACGACGCAGACGATGTCGCCGCTGGCGAGGCGAAGCGACATGTTGCGGGAATGGGTGGCGTGGAAGTGCGTAGGCTCGCTAGTAAAGTAGTAGCGCAGCCGGCCGCTGGCGATCTCGTCGCCGAGATTCCGTTGGACCCAGTCGCCAAGGCCATCGCTCGAATTGTAGTCGAGCAGCACGAACTCGAGGTCGGGATAGTCGCTATTGTCGGAAATGTTTTGCGGCAAGGTCTCGCGCACATGGTGCAGCCGGTTGCGGCTGGTGGTGCAGAGCGAGATCCGGCGCGACGGCCGTCCCCCGATTCGCAGGCAATGCTCCAACCAGTGCGGGCCGACCTTCACCGCCCCCCAGAAGAGGCGGCGGCCGCGGCCGTCGAGGCCCTGCGACACAAAGCGAGCGACGGTCGCCCCGGCGGCGTCGACGATGAGCAGCGCCAAGCCGTCGCGCTTCCAGGAGCCGGCCAAGCCATAAGGGTCGGGCTCGACGGCGACCGTCCCATCCGGCTGGCCGACGACACGCGCGACCAAACTACCGCCAGCATCCAGCAACTCGAATGCCTGTTGCAAGTGGACGCCATCGTCTTGAAGAAGAAACATCATGGCCGTTTCAGTCCCACCCAATATTTTTTCGCGTCACCGGGAATTCCAGTTCCCCATGCTGCCGAACATTGACCGTAGCTAGTGTCGCCGTCGAGTATAGCTGCCTCTGTTGACGGGACATTTTCCTGCGCCGACAATGAGAGATGACCGGAGAATACATGCTTAGCATCGGCGATTTTCAGCGCGCTTGTGTTTCCCTGAAAAGTTGTCGCACCGGCGATCCGGCTTCGTGAACGGCATGTCCAGTACTCGGGAGGAGGCCGCGGCGCCGCGCTTGTCATTCTTCACCGTCTGCATGGGACGGCGTCACCATCTGCAGCAGACCCTCGCCCGGAATCTCGCCTGGAATGCCGACCATCCCAGCCTCGAGTTCGTGGTCCTGGACTACGGCTCGCCCGACGACGTCGCCTCCTGGCTCCAGGCCGAATTCGCCAGTGAGCTCGCGTCGGGAAGACTCGTCTACTACCGCTACGACCACGCCCAGTTCTTCAGTTTCAGCCATTCGCGCAACATGGCTGCGCGGCTGTGCAGCGGCGAGGTAATCGGCAACATCGATGCTGACAACTTCACCGGTCCCGGGTACGCCCGCTACATCGACGAACGGATGCAGAACAACGACCTGTTGGTCGGCTGCGATTTCGCCGATGGCGTGTTCTCGCCGATCGTTGGCGACCATGGCTGGACAGGCCGCATGGCCACCCGGCGCCAGGCCTTCCTCGACTCCGGCGGTTACGACGAAGACATGGTGGCCTGGGGCTACGAGGACCTCGACCTCTACAATCGCATGTGGCAGCGCAAGTACAGGTGCGCGCCGATCGACCGACGTTTCCTCGATTGCATCCAGCACGAGAACGGCGAGCGAATCGCCTTCACCCGGGTGAAGGACATCGGCCGCGACTGGGGCTCGACCAAGGGAACTCTGCTGGAGCATTTCCAGCTCAGCGTCGAGAAGATCGCGCGCGGTGAACTGGTCGCCAACCGGGGACGGGTAGGCATCGGCCGCGTCCGCCAATTGAATGTGGAGGAGGCCGTGCACCTGAAGCCGTGGATACCGGCGGAGCCGGCACGCAACGACCTGCGCGAAGAGAACAGCAAGATTATCGAGCGCGAGATCGCCAACGGCATCGCGACCATGCGCGGCGTTCCCAACATCCTGTTCCTCGAACTGACGCGGCGCTGCAACCTCGCCTGCAGCATGTGTCGGTCCGGCATGATGACCGAGCGCAGCCTTGACATGAGCGAGACCGTGCTGCGCCGAATCGAGGAAGACCTCCTGCCCACGGCGCGTGTCGTGGACCTGCGTGGTTGGGGCGAAAGCCTGCTGCGGCGTGATTTCCTACCCATCGTCGAGCGCTTCGCTCAACCCGGGGTCCAGCTCCGCGTGCTATCCAACGGCACAGTTCGCAGCAAGTCCGACGTCTGGCGGCACCTGATGCGCCACGGCACCTGGGTCGGCATTTCGGTGGATGCCATCGAGAACGGGCTGCTGCAGGAGCTACGCGGTTGCGACATCGAGCCGATCGAACAGGCGCTGAAGACGCTCGTGCATTGGCGCGACGTCTATGGCAACGATCCGGGCAACGTCTACCTGACAGTCACGGTCAGCTCGCGCAACCTTGGCAACCTCGAACAGCTTCTGCGCTGGGCACACGACCTCGGCGTCGGCCGCGTCCACCTGATCCCGATCGCCTGCTGGCCCAGCGATCCCAAACACCTCGAGCACGTCGAACCGGCGATCCCACCGCTGCTCGAACGGCTACGGGAACAGGCGAACGGCTATGGCATAACGCTGCAGCTCGGCTCGGCGATGACCACTAACCTCGTGCTGAAGGATCGCCTTCTTGATCGCTGCATCCATCCTTGGATGTACACCTATATCACCTATGCCGGCGATGTCGGCTTCTGCGATCACCTGATCGGCCGAGACGACCTGACATCCGGAAACATCCTCGAAAAGCCCTTCGAAGAGATCTGGAACAGCGCGCCGCTGGTGTCGCTGCGCGCCACCCACCTCGCCAAGCGCGAGGATCACCCCTACCATGAGCACTGCAGCTGGTGCTTCAAGAACAGGTACGCCGACTTCGAGCACGAGATCCGGCCAGAGCTGTCGTCCATCCTCGTGACGAACTCGACAGTGTCCTCGTTCCGGCCCGATGCGCCGAGCGAGACGATCCGCGAGGCGCAGGTCACGGCAAAGGCGCAGGCATGACCGGATTGGACGAAGACGTCTTCCTGCCGGAGGACCTCGAACATTTCGAGACCCACGGCTACGTCATCCTGCGCGATGCCGTGTCGCCCGCGCAGGTTGCCGCCGCAACCGCGGCGATCTGGGACTTCCTTGGCATGGACCCCGGCCAGCCAGACGACTGGTACCGCCCGCCCCACACGCCAGACGGCCTGGTCCACATGCACCAGCACCAGGCATTCTGGGACACGCGCCAGGCGCCGCGCGTCTACAATGCCTTCCGCCAGTTCTGGAAGACGCCGAAATTGTGGGTGAGCCTCGACCGCGCCTCGATGAAGCCGCCAGTTAGCCCCAAGCATCCCGAGTGGGACTATCCTCCCTTCCTCCACTGGGACCTCGACCTGAGCGAAACGCCGATCAAGTTCGGCCTGCAGGCCGTGCTCTGCCTGTCCCATAGTACGGCCGATCACGGTGGCTTCCACTGCATCCCGGGCATGCACCGCGAGACCATCGAATGGTCGAAGACACCGCTCGACCAGCGCGACATCGGCGCACCGCCGGCCTTCGACCTGTCGCGGGTGCGAACCATAGAGGCGCGACCTGGCGACCTCATCGTCTGGCATCGTGCCCTGCCGCACGGCGCGGGTGTCAACCGCAGCAACCGGCCGCGACTGGCGCAGTTCATCTTGTGCGCCCCGGCCGGCCACGAGATCTCCGACCAGCACTCGGTAGACGACCCCAAAGTCGAGATGTACGACCAGTTGCGCCGCCAGCGGATCGCCCAGTGGGAGCGCCGCATCGGACCGTCGGGCCTCGGCCTCGATCCGCGCGAACTGGGGCCACCCGCTCACCTGACGCCGCTCGGCCGCAAGCTGCTCGGGCTCGACCTTTGGGATTGACCACCACCCCGCACCTGTAGCGGCGGATCGAGATGCGCGCTCCCTCTGTCACCGTCATTATCCCGACCTGCAACAGGGCCCACTTCATCGGTGAGACCCTGGACAGCGTGCTGGGCCAGACCATCCCGCCCGCCCAGGTCATCGTGGTCAACGACGGTTCGACCGACACCACGCCGGAGGTCCTCGCACGCTATGGCAGGCGCATCGAGGTCATCGACCAGACCAACAGCGGCCGGCCGCGCGCCGTAAACCGGGCGATTCCCGAGGTTCGTGGCGATTATCTGTGGATTTTCGACGACGACGACCTCGCCGTGCCGCAGAGCGTGGAGCGCCACCTCGCGGTGCTGGAGGCCGAGCCGTCGGTCGACTTCACCTACGCGGGCTGCATCATCCTGCAGACGCACCCCGACGGTCGGACAGAGGAAAAAGGTCCGCTGCCGATGCCCGAGGTCTCGGCCGACGAGGCATTCTCGCGCCTGCTCGAACAGAACTTCATGCAGCTGCAGGCGATGCTGGTCCGCACCCGGTGCTACCGCGAGATCGGCCTGTTCAACGACCGCCTGAACCTGTGCGACGACTACGACATGATCCTGAGGCTCGGCCGCCGCTTCACCGGCCGGCGTCTCGACGCCCCGACCTTCCTGTTCCGCCAGCATGCCGGGTTGCGCGGCCGGCCCGGCGCCTTGTTCCCGGCCGAACATCGCAGCCGCTACTGGGTGCTGGAGAACCGCGACATCCATCTTCGCCTGCGTGCCCAGCTCCGGCTGGGCGAGTATTTGCCGCGCAGCCTCGGAGCGGGAGAACTCGACAGCAAGAGCCGCCGCCGCGCCCTGCTGCAACGCGCATGCGTAATGGCGCGTCTGGCATTGTGGCCCGAAGCGCTGGCTGACTTCGAGGAAGGCCTGGTCGATACATTGCCCGGCGAGCCACTCACCGCCCTCGAGCGCGATCTCTGCCGCCGGGCGCTCAGCAAATTCATCCGCTTCGACCTCGCAATCGAGGGCCTTGTCGATGAGCCGGCGCCGGGCCGCCGGTTCGGCGACATCCTCGCCCGCTCAGACAATGGCGACGCGCGTCGTCTCTTCGCCGGCGAACTGTCCCGCTACGGCTGGGCGCGGATGCGCCAGCGCGAAGTGAGGCGCGGGATGCGGGCGCTCGCGCTCGCGCAACGGGTCGGCGGAACCGGAAGCCTCTTCCCGACCTGACTCGAAACGCTCAAGCCGCCGGCGACAGGCTGACGATCCGGCTGTTCCACAATGCCAGCAGTTCATTCAGAAGCGCCGCCTTGTGCGCCTCGAGCCCCGTCGCGGCGGCACGCTCCGCGACCGTCGCGTCGCCCAGGCTCGACAGCAGCCGGTACACCTCGACCGAAATCGGCCGCACTGTCGGAAATGATGTCTGGCGAATCTCCCAAGCCGGCCTCGGCCCCGGTCGGTGCCAGAGCTGGAAGACCGGCCTGAGCTTCAGTCGATAGGTCCACAGCGGCTCCACCGTGTCGGTCCGCTTGGAGACCAGGAAATCATCGATCACCAGGTGATCGAGATCGGTGCTGACGAAGCAGGCCAGCGCATCCTCGACCGAGCTCACAATCGGCTCGGCCTGGTTGTTGAAGGAGGTGTTCAGCACCATCGGCACGCCGGTCCGGTCGCCCAGCGCGCGGATCAGCGACCAGTAGCGCTGGTTGTGCTTGCGCGAGACGGTCTGCACCCGCGCCGTGCCATCGACGTGGGTAATGGCGCCGAGCTTTTCGCGCCAGGCCGGGCGGACGTTGGCCGTGAAGACCATGAAGGGCAGCTTCGTGACCCGGCACGGCAGCTCGAAAAACGTATGCAGTTCCTCCTCTAGCACCGACGGCGCGAATGGTTGGAAGTTGTCGCGCTTCTTGATGACGCTGTTGATGCGCTTGGTCGCGGAGGCGAACCGGGAGTCGGCAATGATGCTGCGGTTACCGAGCGCTCGCGGGCCGAACTCCATCCGCCCCTGCGCCCAACCCATGATGGCGCCGCCTTCCAGCAGGCTGGCCGCCTCATCGAACAAAGGCCCGATTCTGCGTGCGGTCACAACGTCCTGCCACTTGTCCACTATGCGCTCGACCTCGTCGGTCGACGGCAGCGCCGTGCCCCAGTAGCAATGTTCCATCTGCGGCGACGATGGACGGTCGGCCTGCGTGGCCGAGTACAGCGCCGCGCCCAGCGCGCAGCCCGCGTCGTTCGAGGCCGGCTGGACGAAGACCTCGTCGAACATGTCCTTGAGCAGAAGCTTGCCGGTCATGGCGCAGTTCAGCGCGACGCCGCCCGCCATCGCGAGGCGCCGCTGGCCCGTCCTTTCGCGAAAGTGTGCCAGCAGGTGTCCCGCCATGTGCTCGAGCGCCTCCTGCAGCGCGGCCGCGAAATCCATATCCTTGCGGGTGATCGGCTCGTGCCGGCGACGCGGCACGAAGTGCTCGAAGACGACGGAAGAATCCCAGCCCTGCTCGATGTTGAACCGCCCCTGCGGCAGCAGCCTGTAGAGCCCCTGGAACAGCTTCCGGTAGCGCTCGGGGTCGCCATAGGACGCCAGACTCATGACCTTGTACTCCTCGAAGGAGCCGTAGCCGATGAAGCGGATCATCCTCTCGTAGAACAGGCCCAGCGAATCGGCGATCGGCAAGTCGAGCAGGGTCGTCCAGCGGTTGTCGCGAACGTCGATCACCATGCCGGATTCCTGGTCGCCGCGACCGTCGGTCGTGACCACCAGGCATTCCGACCAGCCGGACAGGTGATGCGCGGACGCAGCGTGCGCGAGGTGATGCTTTACGAGGTCGAGTCGGCCGCGATATTCGGCGCCGACGGAACGGGCCAGCGAATCGCGCAGCACGGATGAGGGATCGGTGTCGACGAGGTGGGGATTGCCCATCGACACGGCGGTGAGCGCCCCCCGCGCATGCCGCTCGCCCGTGTAGTAGGAGACACAGTCGACGTCGCCGATCCCGATGCCGGCCTCGGCGAGGCAGGCGACGATGGCCAGCTGGGGAAAGCGGCTCGTGTGCTTGTCGCGGCTCAGCCGCTCTTCCTCGATCGCCGCGACCACCGTCCCTTCCTTGAGCAGGACCGCCGCCGCGTCGTGCCACCACGACTGGTCGAATGAAACCAGATCCTGGGCGAGAAAGGGAGAACCACTGATGCCCAAAGTATACAAGGTACACACCGTCGTTGTCGGCTCGGCCGGATAGCAAGGACGATCATCTTGTAACGAGTCTCAGTGGCGCAGCAAGAATTATACCCCCATGATGTTGGCGCCGCCGCGATCGCCTCGGGACCGCGCGTACCACGAGGGACTTTCGCGTTGCCATCCTGCCTGCTGATCGAGTGCTGCCCCTATCATTGGGAAATCTTCCCGGCATGGGTGAGCCTGCTTGGCGAGAGCGGCTTCACGGTCGACATTGCCTGTCCCGACACACCGGGCCATCTCGAGACCGTGGCGATGCTCGGCAAGCAGCGACTGCCAATCGAACGGCTATGGGACATCCCGTTCCATCGCTACGATCTGGTGGTGCTCGGCACCCTCATGCATGAGGGGTACAACGACGTCGACAAATTCCAGCCGCTGCCCGGGCTCGACCTGATCAACAGGATCGGATGCCCGTCGATCAGCATCGTGCACGAACCCCTCCAGTGGAACCTGCGGTGCCCGGAGGAAACCTACGATGGCCGCCATTCCAAGGGGTGGGGCACCCTCAACCTGTTTCGCGACCACACTTTCTATTGGCAGGGCAGGCGTCGCCGCAGGCGCCAGTGGTCGCGTGAAGGCAACCACCTGGTGCTGTGGGAGGACGGCCGGCGGCTGACCTTCTTCAGCACCGATCGCGGCACAACGTGGCGCGGGCCCAACGGCATGACCCTGCGCCGGCGGACGGCCCTACGCACCGACCTGAAGCGCCACACGCGTTCCGGCCGGCATGCCATCGTCACCCTGTCGCGCCAGGCCGCCGAGCACGTCCGGCCGCGATGCCCCGATGCCGCCTGGATCGTGCCTTTCTCGAGACCGGATGGACCGCCCCCGGCGCCGCGCGACGCCTTCGTCTTCGCAGGCTCCATCGACTATGACCGGAAGGCCATCGGGTCCCTGCTGAGCGCGTGCGCGGCGCTGGCAGCGGACGAAAGCGTGTTCATCGTTGGCGGCAGCCGCTACGCCAACCTCGCGGACGATCCGAACGTCGGTAGGCTGATGCGCGACCTCGCCGACTGCGGCCTGGCCGACAAGGTCAGATTCAGCGGCTACCTGCCATACGGCGAGTTCCTCGAACGCCTGCGCCAGGGCCGCTTCCTGCTTCCGCTGGTCGACGACCGCGTTTTCGGGGGGGACTACAAAGTCCGGACGCCGGCTGCAGTCCCCCTCTCACTCGGACTCGGGATTCCGATGATCGTCAACGAGGCGATCGCCCGACGCTTCGGCCTCGACTTCATGGTGTGCTACCAGGGCGACGATCTCGCCTCTGGCTTGACTGAAGCGCGAGCGCTAGACGACGCAGCCCAGGCCAGCATGCTGGAACGGACGCGACAAGCCGCCGATCGCCTGCAGGCGCACAATCGGGACACGATCGCCGGCATCTTGCGCCGTATCCTGGCGTGAGGTCCTCAGCAGCGCGGCGACAAGAGCGAGGATCGACGGCATGGACAAGCGCAGGCTGGGGAACAGCGACCTCGAGTTCCGGCCGATCGCCCTGGGCGGCCTCGTCTTCGGTTGGACCGCCGACGAGACCATGTCACATCGCCTGCTCGATGCCTTCGTCGATGCTGGCGGCTCCTTGGTGGAAACCGCGGAGAGCTACACTTTCTGGGCGCCGCAGAGTGCGTGGGGACGATCGGAAGAGGTGATCGGCAACTGGCTGCGCAGGAACCCGGGCAAACGGGACAAGGTGCTGATCGCCACGAAGTGCACGGAATTGTCGCGGACACGGCTGCGGGAATCGGTCGAGGCCTCGCTCGCCCGCCTGAACGTCGACTGCATCGACCTCTTCCAGTCGCATCGCGACGACACGGCGGTACCGCTGGAAGAAACACTGTCCGCCTATGGCGAGTTGATCCGGGAAGGTAAGATCCGCTGCATCGGCGCGTCGAACCACGACGCCGAACGGCTGGCCGAGGCGGACAGGGTCGCCCGCACCAACGACCTGCCGCGCTACCAGAGCCTGCAACCGCACTACAACCTCCTGGAACGTTCTCTGTTCGAGGGAGCGCTGGAGGAACAGTGCCTGCGCCTCGGCCTCGGCGTCCTGCCCTACTATCCCCTCGCGGCCGGCTTCCTCACCGGCAAGTACCGATCGGAGGCGGACTACGACAAGAGCGTGCGAGGCGCCAGCCAGACCGTGCGCAAGTACATGACCCCGCGCGGTCTCGCCGTACTCGACGCCTTACACGCCGTCGCGCACAAGCACGGCACGAGCAGCGCCACCGTGGCGCTTGCCTGGCTGCTTCACCGGCGGTCGGTCACCGCTCCGATTGCGAGCGCCACGACCCTCGGGCAACTGGAAGCATTGTTGGCGGCGCCCTGCCTCGACCTCGACGCCGAGTCGCTGGCTGCCCTCGACGCGGCCAGTGCCGCGCCCCCTCAGCCGCCATCACTCGTCGGCTGAGCGACGCGGCGGGCCGAGCGACCAGTAGCGCCCGTGATCGAAGTCAAACTGGCCCGCGTCCCTCACCACGAAGATCGCCCAGTACCAGCACGGGCCGCCGGCCGGGCCATCGAGCTCGACATCCTGCAGTTCCCTGCCAACGGCGCGCGACCGCGCGCGCGTGACCGCCTTCGCCTCTTCCACCGTGAAGCGGTAGCCCCGCGACGCCGCGAACGCCACTGCGCTCGGCAGCAGCATGCCTTCGAGGTGATCGAGCTGCGCCCGTTCGGCTTCCGCCCGCAATGTCATGTCCGACCTGAGGTCAGCCGCGTAGCGCTCCATCTCGGCGAGACTCATCGGCTCTTCTCCTGCCGCATACCTTACCCTTTCCGGCCCCGCGCCTACAGCAATTGCCGCCGCACCAGGCGGCGGAACGCGCCCTCATGGCCGACCAGTTCCTCGTAGGTGCCGGTCTCGACGACCCGACCGCTCTCGAGCACGACGATGCGGTCGGCGTCGCGTATCGTACTCAGCCGGTGGGCGATGATGATCCGCGTGGCATTCATGGCCGCAAGGCTGCGGCCGACGATGGCCTGCGTGCGATTGTCCAACGCACTGGTCGCCTGGTCGAAGAAGATCAGGCGTGGCCGTCCGACCAGCGCGCGGGCGATCATCACGCGCTGCCGCTGGCCGCCCGACAGCTGTCCCCCTCCCTCGGCGATCAGCGTGTCGAGGCCGAGCGGCATGCCGGCGATGTCGGCCTCGAGGCCGGCGAGGCGGGTGGCCTCCACGACCTCATCGCGCGTGATCGCGGCGCTGCCGGCGATGTTCTCAAGGATCGTACCGGGCACCAGCCCGGCCGTCTCCAGCACGGTGCCGATCTGGCCGCGCACGCGCCGCAGGTCCAGCGTCTCGAGGTCCCTGTCGTCGTAGAAGACGCCGCCGCGTTCGGGCGTCTCGAAACCCAGCAGCAGGCGCAGCAAGGTGGACTTGCCCGAGCCGGACGTACCGACGATCGCCACGCACTCGCCTGGCCGCGCCTCGAAGTCGACGCCGTCGATTGTCCACGGGCCATCCTGTGAGTAGCGAAAGGACAGGTTGCGGACGGCGATGTGCCCGGCCAGCGGGCCCGGATCGATGCGCCGGCTATCGACTTCGAGCGGCGCCTCGAATACCGGCCGGATGCGCGCGAACAGCGGCACCGCCGCCAGCGCCTGGTTAAGGGCGGAGGTGAGGTTGAGGATGGCGCCGGTGAACTGCGCAAAAGCGCTGTTGAAGGCCGCGAACGCCGCGACCTCCAGCAGCCGCCCGCTGCCCGCGATGGCGAAGACGCACAGCGTTCCGACGATCGGCAGAGTGCTCGAGACGACGATCTGCCACGAGCCGACCTGCCCGGAGCGGCCGTCCATCGCGCGTTGGTCGGCGAACGCGCTCGACCAGCGTGAGAACGCGCGCATCTCGGCGGCGGCAACGCGCAGCTTGGCGATACCGCCCAGGATTTCCATCAGCATGCCGGTGACGATGCCCTTGCGCTCGAGCACCAGCCGGTCCAGTTGCATCTTGCGGCGACCGAGGAAGAACAGAAAGGCCGCGGCGACCACCGTGTAGGCGACCGCGAAGGCCGCCAGCGTGGCATCGTAGACCAGCATGATGCCGAGGTTGGCGACAGAGAAGACTCCGCCGATCAAGGCATTGAGGGTCTGTCCGGCGAAGATGCGGCGGATCGTGTCGATGCCAAGGATGCGCAGCGTCAGGTCGCCCACCGAGTAGCCCCGGAAGAACGACGTCTTGAGACGCATCACCCGATCCCAGATCGCCGGTTGCAGGCGTCGGTCGACGTACGAGCCGAGGCGCGTCATGGCGACGGCGCGCACGACCTGGAAGCCGATGTTCCCGATCGACGCGGCGACCAGCAGGATCATCATGTCGGCCAGCAGCGACGTCCGGCCGTCGGGCACCGCGAAGCCCAGTACCGCGCCGGTGGTCACCGGGACCAGCAGGCTCGAGAGCACGGCCGCGCCGGCACCGACGATCAGTCGCGCGATGTCGCCGCGCGCTCCGAATACAGTGAAGCGCCAGACGTCGCGCATCGTGGTCCGCTCGGGCAGGACCGGGTAGATCATGTATCCGCGCGGCTCCAGGCCGGCTGCCGCAGCGCCATCGACAACGGTCTCCCCGCTGGCCTCTGGATCGATGATGCGCCAGCGCCGCCGCCGCCACACGAGGGCCCGCGGACGCCCACTGTTGGCGTCGAGCCCGAGGAACGACGGTCCCTCCTCCTTCCACCAGTCGCCGTCGAGCCTGATGGGGCGGAAGCGAAAGCCGCTCGCGCTGCCGAAACGTTCGAGCCTGTCGAGCAGGAACGCGCCCGCATCGTCGTCCTGGGGACGCCGGACCTGGAAGCCCTCCTGCTCGCCGATGACCGCCAGCGCGCCGGCGAGCGCACCGGCTGTCCCTTCCGCGTCGGGAGCGATCTTGGGTCGCCGCAGGGCAGCGGCGTCGCTCAGGCGCTGGATCGCCTGCGCGACCTCGGCCTCGTCTTGCACAAGGCGGTGGCCGGCGCGCGACGTCCTCGCCGCCTCGTCCCGCACGAGGATGGCGGCGAGCCGCGTCGCCAGCAACAGGGACGGCGCGCCCAGCGATTGCGGCGCATGTCGCTCAAGTAAGGCGGCCGAGGTAAGCACCCGGACCTCCGCGTCTTCGACCACCTCGGCCAAGACCTGCGAGGAGAGAACCAGGAGCGGCTCGGCGGTCGACGGCGGGCTGGTCTCGGTCGCGGGGTAGCGCAGCACGGCAGAGTCGGCCTGCAACCAGACGAGGCCCCGCGACGAGACCACGGCGCCAGGTGCCACGGTGCGACTTTCCCCGCCGGCCATCAGCACGGCGGCGCCATCGCTGCGCGCCAGACCCGGCCACGACAGCAAAGCCGCATACCAGGCATCGACGCCTGCGGCTTCGATGGGTCTCGGCGCCAGCAACGGGCCCGCCGCCGTCGGCTCGTGCCCGATCAGCAGGAACGACACGCCGTCGGCGGCGAGCGCAAACACGGCCACTCCCTCTGCCAGTTCGGCCACGAAGGAACGGCGGCCGGGCGAGCCGTCGCCGCCCAGCACCGAGGCGTAGAGCCGCGCCGGCCGCGCGAGCCGGCATGGCCGGTCAAGCGTCGCGAGGTCGAGAGCCGCGGCTCCGACGGAAAGCTGGGAAGGCTTCATGCGCCAAGCTCCGCCTGGATCAACCGGGCATAGGCACCGTCGCGCGCCATCAGCGTGCCGTGGTTGCCGCGCTCCACGACCTTGCCCCGTTCCAGCACGATGATCTCGTCGCAGTCACGGATCGTGCTAAGCCGATGGGCGACGAGGATGCAGGTCATCCCGCGACGCCGCACCGCCGTCAGGATCTCGTGTTCGCTCGCGGAATCGAGCGCAGCGGTCGCCTCGTCGAGCACCAGGATAGCCGGCTCTCGCACGAGGGCGCGCGCGATCTCGACGCGCTGGCGCTGACCACCATTGAGGTTTCGGCCGCCCTCCTCGATGCTGCCGCGCAAATTGCCCGGCAGGTTCTGAATAGCGGGCATCAGGCCCGCGTCTTCGACCGCCGCCACCAGCCGGGCGTGTTCCACCGAGTCGTCCCACAGCGTGATGTTGTCGCGCACCATGCCGCTGAACAGTCGGATGTCCTGGTCGACCGACGCGACGACGTTGGAGAGGCGCTCTCGGCCCCAGTCGCGCAGGCTGTAGCCGTCGATCAGTATCTCTCCCGACTGAGCCTCGAACAGCCCAGTGATCAGTTTGCCCAACGTTGACTTGCCGCTGCCCGAATCGCCCACCAGCGCCACCCACTGGCCGGCCTCCGCCTCGAGCTCGAAGTTCTCGATCAGCGGCGGTCCGACGCTGCTGTAGCCAAAGCTGACCCCCTTGAGCGAGAGACGGCCGATCGCCCGCGTCTCGGGGGGCGCCGAGGGAGGCTCGAGGAATCGCCAGTCGCGGGGATGCTGCAGGACATCGTCGAGCCGCGACAGGTCGGCCGAGGCCTGCTGCACCTTGCCGGCCACGCCGACCAGTTCCTGGACCGGGGCAGAAAAACTCAGCAGGAGCCCCTGGAACGCGACCAGCGCGCCGATAGTCAGGTGCCCATCGATGACGCGCAGCGCGCCGACGCCCAGCACGGCCGCGGCGGTCAGGCTGAGCAGCATGGCTGGCAACAGCGAAATGGCCCCCTGGTAGATCGCGAGCTTCTGCTCGGAGTTGATGGCGCGCGCGTGGAAGCCGCCCCACTTCACGAAGAAGTCGTCCTCGCCGGCCGTCGCCTTCAGCGTTTCAATCGACTGCAGGCCGACGGCCGACGTCGAGAACAGCCGGCCCTGCTCGGTCTGAAGGCGCAGCGCAATGTCGGAAAGCGAGCGGCGCAGGAGTTGCAGCCCGACGATGTTGACGGCCGCCCCGCCCAGCACGATGGCCGACAGAACTCCGTCGTAGAAGATCATCACCCCGCCAAGGAAAGCCGCCGTCAGGCAGCCGGCCAACGTGCTGCCGAGGTCGCGCGCCAGCAGGGTCGCCACACGGTCGTTCGCCTCGACCCGGCTGGCGAGATCGCCGGTGAAACGCTGCGCAAAAAACGAGATCGGCAGGCTGAGCACGTGCCAGGCGAACTTCGCCGACTGCTCGAGCGCCAGCCGCAGTTCGAGGCGCAGCAGCGCCGCTCCCAGCAGCCAACGCAGGGCCACGTTGACCACGACCGTGGCCGCCAGCCCGACCAGCATCGGGCCGAGCCAGCCCTCGAACTGGCGAATCAGGATGTTGTCGACGAACACGGCGGTCATGCCGGGCAGTATCAGGCCAGGCAGCACCAGCATCAGGCTGACCCACGCCACGAAGCCGATCGCGCCGTCGAGGCCCTTCAGCCGGCTTCCGAGCTTGGACGCGAGGCCCGGTCCGCCGCCGCTTCGCTTGAAGCCCGCCCGTTTCTTGAATTCCAGAGCCGTGCCGTTGAAGCGCTCGGCAAACTCCTTGCGGCCGATCTCACGCGGCCCGGTCGCCGGATCGTTGAGGTAGACCCTGTCGCCCACCACGCCCTCGACGACGACGTACTCGTCGACATTCATCAGGACGATCAGCGGCAGCGGGCGCGCCAACACCCGGCCGGCATCGGTGATGGCGACCGTCGCCTCGAGACCATAGCCGTCGGCTGCGCGCACGAGTTCCGCTGGCCGGCTGCCTTCGCGGGACACCCCGCAAGCGACACGTAGCGCCTCGAGCGGTACGCGCCGACCGTGATAGCCCAGCACAATGCCGAGCGCGGCAGCGCCGGATTCCACCATCTCCATCTGGAAGACGGTCGGTGTCCGAACCCTCCGCCTCCAAAAGCTGAGTCGGACGGTCATCCCTCGATGCTGAGCAATTTGCGCAGCGCCGGCACCACCAAGGTGATGGGACGGACCCTCTCAACGATGATCTCCGCCGTCGCGACAGAACCGGCGGTGACGCGGTAGGGCGGGCCCGACCCGCTCCACCATTCGAAGCCGCTGGGATTGTCCTTCGTCGGAACCAGCTCGACGTAGGCCAACAGTGCCGGCTCGCCGCCGAACAGGTTCCGCGTCAGCTCGTTGTTGTGCACGATCTGCTCGACGTGCTCGATCGACACGTCTTCGTCGGAAACGGCGGTGACCCGGCCTCGCATCGAGCCATACTCTTCCTTCTTGACGCTGTCGGGCACGATGTGCGCTTCCATCCCGGGCGCCGCCCGCTTGCGCGTCTTACCCCGCAGCAGAACCATGACCTGGTAGTAGCTCTGCTGGTCCGGCCCGACGGTGCCGACCACCGCCCCCGCACCTGCGACGCTACCGCGGCCGAGCCGAATTTCACGAATGATGCCGCTGATGGGCGCCCGTACGAACGAACCGACCTCCATCTCCACCCGCAAGCGGTCGACCTCAGCCTTCTTGAGGTCGATCTCTGCCTGCTTCTGGCGCTCGATGTCGGCTAGGTTGTAGCGCTTGGTGGCTGCCGCCAGCTCGATCTCCACCTTGCGCGACCGCGCGTTGGCCAGCTCGAGGACGGTCAGGTCGTACTGTTCCTGGCGGGAAATGAACTCGCTCTGGGAGATCATGCCCCTGGCGCGCAGGCCGCGGTAGGCGTCGACCAGTTCTTGCAGCCGGCCGCGGCGAACCTCGTTGGCTGTGACCTGCTCCTCGACCGCCGCCCGCTGGCGTTCAGCCGCCTCGTCGCTGCTGGCGACCTGCGCGGCATTCGCCACCTTCAGCAGCTCGAGATTCGCCTCAAGCCGCTCCACCTCTGCCAGGGCATTTTCGATCTGGGTCAGCACCAGCTTCTGCTCGATGATGGCAATGGCCTGCCCGGCGACCACGCGGGTGCCGGGCTTGACCAGCACCTCGACCACCGGCCCAGACCGGATGGCAGCGATGGAAAAATTTCCCTCCTGGTCGGAAAGCACCACGCCGCGTCCGGTCACGCGGGTCGGGATCGAGCCGAACACACCCCATGTCAGCGCCGCCAGGCAAACAACGGCGGTCGAGGCAGCGAGCCAGCGCGTTGCCGGCGGAATGACCTTGATGCGCTGATCGGACTGATCGGAAGCCCCGATGCCTTTGAGCGTCGGCTCTCGGAACCGGCCAGCTGTGCCCTTGCCGCTCGCCGAACGCAGCACCGCCGAGTCGGTCATGGATTGCTTTCACTCATGGCTACACGTCATCGCGCCCGGTCTCCCGCCTCGGGTCTGCCGTCCCGTCGGCCGGCATTCCACGAATGTCTTACTTACGAGTGCAGTATGCCGCCGGGCTCCCGCCGCCACAATCGACGATCATCGCGCGCGCCGGTATTGGGCATACCCAAGGCCCCCTCCCACCTCCATAATATGGCCGCGCTCACGCTCGGAGGTGACTTGCCTTGAGGAATCTGCTGCTGGTCGTAACAGCGCTCCTGGCGATCGCGCCATCTGTGCGCGCCGAGGCCGCCGACAAGCCGACCTTGGCCTTCGTCACCAACAGCCGGACGAGTTTTTGGCGCCCCGCCGAAGCTGGACTGCGTAAGGCGCAAAGCGAACTGCCGAACTACCGCCTGCTGTTCCGGCCGCTGGACGAACCTTCGCCCGCGGCCCAGATGCGCCTGCTCGACGAACTCGTCGCCGCGGGTGTGGTCGGCATCGTCTTCAGCCCCGTCGACAACAAGACCATGGGCGCAACGATCGATCGCCTGAGCCGCCAGGCGACCATATTCACCATGGACAGCGACATCATCGACAGCGAGCGCGCCGCCTACTTCGGCTCATCCAACGTCGACGCCGGGCGCCAGGCCGGCTTGCTGCTGCGCAAGGCGCTGCCCGCCGGGGCCAAGTGCATGGGTTTCGTAGGCCTACTCGAGGCGACCAACGCGCAGAACCGGGTGCTGGGCATGCGGGAGGCGCTCAAGGGCTCGATGGTGGAGCTGGTCGACGTGTTGGGCGACGATTTCGATAAGGCGCGCGCACGGCGCAACGTCCTCGACACGCTGTCCGGCCGGCCGGAAATAACCTGCATGGTCGGCTTTTACGACTACAATACGCCGGTCATCCTCGAGGCATTGGCGGAAGCCGGCAGGCTGGGCCAGGTCAAGGTTGTGGCCTTCGACGAGGAGACGGCCACACTGAAGGGCATCAAGGATGGCACGGTGCTCGGAACGATCGTGCAGCAGGCTTACGAGTGGGGCTACCTCAGCATGCTGTCGATGGCCCGCTTCCTGGAGGGACGGAAATCCTTCCTCCCGCCCAACGGCCGGATACTCTTGCCCACCCGTGTCATCGACAAGGACAACGTCGATCCCTACTGGACCGAGCTCAAGGCCATGCTCTGCTGCCTCCCCACTGCGCGGGAAACAAAGCGGTAGCCGGCGCCCCCCCCCCCCGAGCAACCTTCGCAATGATTGGCCTGACGAACCCGGCGTCGAGGGAAAGAATCCATGCTTGAAAGGAAGGAACGATGACGGCGCGTGACCCCTTGCCGCGCGACGACAATGTCTCGCCCTGTCGCCTCTGCGGCAAGCCAGCACGCCATGCCTTCAACCGGGTCATTCTCGAGCGGTACGACACGCCCTACTGGGAATGCTCCGCCTGCGGAAGCCTGCAGACGTCGCCTCCGCATTGGCTCGAGGAAGCGTACGCCTTTCGCGGAGTTCACATCGACGTCGAACAGGCGAGCCGCGGCGTGCGCAACTGGATCTGCCTGGCGCACTACCTACGCGCCTATGGGGTGACACGGGAGAGATGCCTGGACTTCGGCGGATCTTCCGGCCTGCTCGCCCGCCTGATGCGCGATAGCGGCTTCGACTTCTACTGCTTCGATCCATACGAAATGCCCAGGTACGCCGATTATTTCAGCGTCGGAGAACTCCAGCCCAATGAGTACTCCGTCATCACGGCGTTCGAGGTCTTCGAGCATTTCCCAGACCCACGGTCGGACCTCGGCCGCGTGCTTCAACTGGGTGCAGACCTGGTCGTCTTTACGACCTTGCCTTATGCCGGACAGGGACCCGACTGGGATTACCTGGTGCCGGCGAGCGGGCAGCATGTCTTCTTCTATACCGAGAAAGCCCTCGAGGGGTTCGGCAGGCAGTTCGGATACACGCTACGCAAGACACGCGCCTTCCATTTGTATGTGCGAGACGATGGCGCCTTTGCCCAAGCCGGTCTCTGCGCGGTCGAAATTCCGCCGGCGTCGGCGGGAGCCCTGCTCGGAGCGACGTGCTGGGACTCTGCGGCCACCAAGCAGGATACTCAGTACGTCAGGGATCGCTTCCTAGCCGAGATTCGCTCTGGTGCAGGGAAGGCGTGATATTCGCGAGCGGTCGAGACCGCTCCCAAGATTTCGCCCCACGCGAAAGCGAAAACTATCGCTCATGTTACTGCGATTTCTTCGAGTTCGACCTCACACTCGATCACCGAACACAAGAGCCGAATGGAATCCGCAAGTGACAGGCGATCAGGGCATTGCGTCTTCATGGAGTTCTCCCCCACCGGCTTTGCGCGCCAGTATCGCCTTCTCCAGGGGAATCAGTCCTGCTCGACGAACCCATGGGGGCGACTTTTGAATTGCGGTCAAGATAGCTCAACACCACGAGGCGAGGCGCTGCAGGGGGTCCAGAAAGCTGGCTAGAATCACAGCAACGACGATCCGGGTAGCCAGCGGGGTCTTCGCGAGCAAGGCCAGCATGTCAGTCCAGCCCGAAGTCGGCCGGGGCGAAGCGGCGGATGCGGCGCTCCACCTCTAGCCATTGGCCGCCCCTCGTCGTTGGTGTTGCCCTCGATCATGGTCATGGTCTTTTGGCGTGGATCGCGCCACATGCCTGTACCGCAACAAGGAGGCCGGCATCATGCCGATCTACCTGATCAAAGCCGCCAGCGTGCTCAGTGGCGTGTTCGATCGGTGCGATGGTCCGCGCTCATAGCCAGCGGGAAAGACAGGTTCAATGCCCGCTGCGGTTGCGACCGCGCAAACGACTGCACAGACTTGCTTGCCGCAGCCCCGTCCGCCGTTCAGCCGGCAACTACCCTTTGTACTGCCTGCTGAGTTTGCGGCTGTGCCAGTCTGTTTCCGTCCATACCCCCGAAAGATGCGCTAGTGCCAATTGCTTTGTCATGTATAGGCGACCGTCGATCCTAATCTGGGTGTTGCCTTCACTATCCAGGCTGCCAGCTACGGATCCGGCCTTGCACCTGCCGCGCGACACCTTCCACGTGAACTTACCGGTCTTGGTATCGAAATCTAGGAGTTCGCGGACACGAGCCGCTGTGGGATGAGATTTGGCAACGGTTTTGCTGATGGTCTTGGCCTTAAGAGGAGGGTGGCTGACGCCCTTGCGCCTGATCACAATCATCCTTCCCGTTAGCTCGCCAAGCTGGGCACTTCAAGTTCATGCGCTGAGCACATGCTGTCGGTGTCGTCGCCGTGGCACTGCCCGGACCAGCGATAGTCGCGACTGTCTGCTCCACAACAACTGCACAGACTTGTTGGCGGCGCCAAAGCGACGGAGGAGAAGAGGCTAACGTTGTGCAATTGAACGCCGCCGCCGGCGCCGATGCTGCGGCCGACGATGCGCCGTATCAGCAACGATGGTTTCCGGGAGTGCACGGGGCTGTAGGCGGAGGCGGTGAGCGGCGTGGTCTCTCGGATCAGACGCTGGACTGGATCCTCGATGGGGCGCGGAAGGTCGGCCTAGAACTCGACGGGGTGCCGCAATCGAGGATCTTCGAGCTGTTGCCGGACTATAAGGATCATCTTCAGAACGCACTCCCGCCAAAGCGACCCGGAATAGGCGACAGGATAATGAGCTGGATGCCAAAGATCGATCGCCTGCCGGGTCCCAGCCAATTGCATGAGGTTGGCATCAGTGCCCGCCGACGCTGGCTCGAAAAGGCAGAGAATCTCAACGACAAAGTCGCCTACAGACCGAAAACCTTGGCAACTGTCTCGACGGTACTGAACAGTCTGGACGCGGGAGCGCTTGGCGTCGGCATCGCCCCTCCTGCAGTGATTCTCGCAATTCACCGGGTGGTTCCTGGAGACGGACTGAACGCCATCGCCATGCGCTACTACAACGATCACACGAAGGCAGATGCAGTCTTCAAGGCGAATCTCGACAAGCTGGAGCACCCGGATCGCATCTACGTCGGTCAGTCGCTACGCATTCCGCGCCTCTAGGGCCTTCACTCACCAGACGCACTGCGAAGCCGTAAGTCGCGATCTGGCTCGACCAGCGACGAAGACGCGTCGACGCGCGAATGTGTGCAGGACAGCTCAATGGCCTCCTATATCTATTCGGCCCTCATCACATTCGTACGAAAGCCTCAGTTCGCACTGCTTCATGCGATGCCGTGTTCGGGCCGATTTTCCATATGATGGATTACGCAACTGCTAGCGGCGCAGCGAAATAGAGTCTGACGCCTGTACTGGCAAGCCGAGATAAGCCAATTTTCGTCAGGGACTTTGTCAGGGAGTCGTCGTCCTAAGGCGGTCTAAACGGGACCAGTCTCCCTTAGCCACAGCGTTCACTTTCAACCACTTAGAAAACGGCCCCACAATTAGGAAACCGCTGCTCTATCCGGCTGAGCTACGGGGACGTGGGCGCCATATAGCATCCGAAGCGGATGATGGTCGATCCCCCTGCCCGGCCCTTCTCAGCGCTTGCGGACGAACTCGGCGCGCAGGACCAGACCCTTGATGGTGTCGTGGCGGCAGTCGATTTCCTGTGCGTCTCCGGTCAGGCGGATGCTCTTGATCACCGTGCCGCGCTGCAGGGTCTGGTTGGAGCCCTTGACCTTCAAATCCTTGACCAGGAGGACGCTGTCGCCGTCGGCCAGCAGGTTGCCGACCGAATCGCGCACTTCGACGGCTCCTGCAGAGGCTTCGGCTGCGGCCTTCTTTGCAGCCGCTTCAGCCGCGGATATCCACTCGCCGCTGGCCTCGTCGTACACATAGTCATCGTCGCTGTCGGCCATTTCGTTCGGCTCCTGAAAAAGAGCGTGCGCTCTACCGTCCGGGGCCGGCCATCGCAACACGGCGCATTGTCTCGCCTGAAGGTCGCCGCGCCTTTGGCAATTTGCACATCCTGGGAAATGGCAACCGCTTCCCCCGCGGCACATTTTCCAAGCAACGAGCGTCGGCGTGTCGCGCGGCCCGAACAACCGCTGCCGACCTCGCCGTCCAACCTGACGCAACGAACGTGCTCCCTGTCCGTTGAATGAAGTCGACCAGGGGAGACACCACCATTTCCATTCGAGAGACCACCATCCTCGCGCCAGGCGCCGTGTCCATTGCTGTCCGGGATTTCGACGCATGAGCCCCGTCCGACTGAGCGAGGGCCTCCCCTATCCGCTGGGCGCCACGTGGGACGGGCTGGGCGTGAACTTCGCCCTCTTCTCCGCCAATGCGACCAAGGTCGAGCTCTGTCTGTTCGACTCCAGCGGCGAGCGCGAAACCGATCGGATCGTGCTGCCGGAATACACGGATGAGGTCTGGCACGGATACCTGCCCGACGCCCGGCCCGGCACCGTCTACGGCTTTCGCGTCCATGGTCCCTACGAGCCGGCGGCCGGCCATCGTTTCAACCCCAACAAGCTGCTGCTGGATCCTTACGCCAAGCAGGTGATCGGCAAGCTCACGTGGAACCCGGCCCTGTTCGGCTACAAGATGGAAAGCGGCGACGATCTCACCTTCGACGATCGCGACTCGGCGCCCTTCACCTACCGGAGCTGCGTGATCGACCCGGCCTTCAGCTGGGGCCGCGCACCGCGCCGCCGCACCTCGTGGGAGAATACGATCGTCTACGAGGCGCATGTCCGCGGCTTCACCCAGCTTCACCCTGCCGTGCCGGAAGCGTTGCGCGGCACCTATGCCGGGCTCGCGTCGGCCGAAATCACCGGCTACCTCTCCTCGCTCGGGGTCAGCGCCATCGAGTTGCTGCCCGTCCACACCTTCGTCGACGACAGCAATCTCCTCGAGAAGGGCCTCAAGAATTACTGGGGCTACAACACGATCGGCTTCTTCGCGCCGGCCCGGCGCTACGCCGCCAATCCCGACTTCGCCTTCGCCGAGTTCAAGGAGATGGTGGCGCATCTGCACGCCGCCGGGCTCGAGGTCATCCTCGACGTGGTCTACAACCACACGGCCGAAGGCAACCAGCTGGGGCCCACGCTCTCTTTCAAGGGCATCGACAACGCCTCCTACTATCGCCTGGCGCCGGACCGCCGCTACTACATCAACGACACCGGCACGGGCAACACGGTCAACCTCAGCAATTCGCGCGTGCTGCAGCTCGTGATGGACAGCCTGCGCTACTGGGCAACCGATATGAGGATCGACGGTTTCCGCTTCGATCTGGCGACCATCCTCGGCCGCGAGCCGCACGGCTTCGAGGAAGAAGGACGCTTCCTCGACGCCTGCCGGCAGGACCCCGTGCTGTCAGAGGTCAAGCTGATCGCCGAGCCCTGGGACATGGGGCCAGGCGGCTATCAGGTCGGCCGCTTCTCGCCGGGCTGGGCCGAATGGAACGACGCTTTCCGCGACACGGTGCGCGGCTACTGGCGCGGCGACGAGGGCAAGCTGCCCCCGCTCGCGGCGCGACTGACGGCCTCGGCCGACCTGTTCGCCAAACGTGGCCGCAAGCCCTGGGCGTCGATCAACTTCATCACCGCCCATGACGGATTCACGCTCGGCGATCTCGTCGCCTACAACGACAAGCACAACGAGGCCAATGGCGAGGACAACAAGGACGGCCACTCGCACAATCTTTCGAACAATTACGGTGCCGAGGGGCCGACCGACGATCGAGACATCCTCGACACGCGCCTGCGCCAGATGCGGAACATGCTGACGACCCTCATCCTGTCGCGCGGCACACCGATGCTGCTGGGCGGCGACGAGTTCGGCCGCAGCCAGAAGGGCAACAACAACAGCTACTGCCAGGACAACGAAATCTCCTGGGTCGACTGGGAGGGCATCGGCCCGGCCGAACGCGACCTTGCCGAGTTCGTGCGCAAGCTGATCATGATCCGCCATGCGCTGCCCATGCTGCGGCGCGGCCGCTTCCTCACCGGCGCCTTCGACGAGGAGCTGGGCGTCAAGGACGTGAGCTGGCTGACCCCCGCGGGCGAGGAGATGACCGACGACAACTGGAACGACGGCAATGCGCGCTGCCTGGGCGTGCTGCTCGACGGCCGCGCCCAGGAAACCGGCATCCGCCGCGTCGGCTCTGACTCGACCTTGCTGATCGTGGTGAACTCCCACACCGATACCGTGCCGTTCACCTTGCCCGAGGCGGTCGGCGGCAGCCGATGGGTGAGGCTGATCGATACCAGCGACCCCGACGGCGAACCGTTGGCGCTGCGCGACTTCCGCCAGGTCTACGACGTCACGACCAGGTCGATGCTTCTGTTCATCCTCCAGCCCACCCGGACCCCGCAACGCAGCACCGCTGCGGAACGCTCCTTTCAGCGCGTCGTGCAGGCGATGGACGACGCTTCGACCAAGGCGGTGCAGTTCGGCTTCGACTGACTGAGTTGCTTGGGTGTTGCCGCGAGAGTGTGTTCCTGCAGCAACCCCAAGGCGCCCATAGCCGTTCGGAGATCATGATTACCCAATTGGACCCCCCGCTCCCGCTCGAGACCCCTAAAGGTCCGGGCCTCGCTCATTTCGTCATCGACTATGGACCGGAATCGCACCTGCTGTGGGTCGTCTTTCTGGACGAGGGCGGCGCCTGCTGGACGGTTCCCAATCCCGAAATCCGCATACAGAGCAACTGGTCGATGAGGCGCCGGGAGAAAGTTGCCGCTTGCTGAGCGCAGAGGCCGATGCAGCACCCCGTTGCGGATCGACTCGTTCGTCGGGCGCCGCAAAAGGCGGGGAAATCCCCGAGCTCACACGCGTCATCTGAAATGGCCGAAGATCTCGCGGATTAGCCGACGGGCTCCGGTAGCTTCCGCTACCGGAGCCTTTGTCTTTCCCGCTACGCCTTGTCACCCGTGCCGGGAGCGGCCTGCTTGGCGTGCTGTCCGGCCATCACCGTCTCGGGCAGGATCTTGGCCAGCGCGACCTGCAGCTTGTTCTGCCATCCGCTCACCACGCCGCTGTCACCCGCCATCATGGCCTTGAAGCCGTTCTCGGCCACTTCGGCCGGGTCGTCCTTCTTGTCCTGCCCGACCTTGGTGTCCATGAGATCGGCGCGTTCGAAGAACTCCGTCTCGGTGGGACCCGGCATCAGGCAGGTCACCGTCACGCCGCGGCCCTGCACCTCCGCGCGCAGCGCATAAGAGAACATGTCGATAAAGGCTTTCGTGCCATTGTAGACGGCCTGGTAGGTGCCCGGCATGAAACCGGCGATCGAGCCGGTGATCAGGATGCGGCCGTGTCCACGGCCGGCCATCTCCCGGCCGACCTTGTGCAGCAGATAGACCGTGCCGGTCACGTTGGTGTCGATGACATGACGGATCTCGTCCCAGTCCTGCTCGAGGAAGGCCCGGCCCAGGCCGTGGCCCGCGTTGGCGAGCAGGGCATCGATGGGACGGTCTTTGACCGCAGCGAGCAGCCGGTCCACGCCTTCGGGGGTCGCGAGATCGACCTCCACCGCTTCCACGCTGCCGCCCGCTTGCCCCAGCGCACGCGCGGCCTCCTGGATGCGAGGATCGTCCGCCGCGACCAGCAAATCGAAGCCCTCGGCGGCACACCGCTTCGCCAGTTCGAAGCCGATGCCGGAGGAGGCACCGGTGACGATCGCCAATGGGCGCGCGGCGCGGTTCCTGTCCTTGGTGGAGACCGCAATATCCGTGTTCGTCGTGTTCATGGCTTGAGGACCACCTTGATGCAGCCATCCTTCTTGTCGCGGAACGTCTTGTAGAGTTCAGGGCCCTCTTCGAGGCTCGCGGTGTGCGTGATCACGAAGGACGGATCGATCTCGCCGCGTACGACACGGTCCAGAAGCTTCGGCAGATAGTGCTGCACCGGCGTCTGGGCCATCCGGAAGGTCAGCCCGCGATTGATCGCCGAGCCCATCGGTATGTTGTCGAGTAGCCCGCCATAGACGCCGACGATCGAGACGGTGCCGAAATTGCGACAGCTCTGGATCGCCTGCCGCAACACGTGCGGACGATCGGTGCCCATGAAAGTGGCGACCTTCACGCGGTCGATGACCGAATCGAAGCTGGCGCCCGTCCTCGGTTCGGTGCCTACCGCATCGATGCAGGCATCGGCACCACGCCCGTGTGTCAGGTCCTGAATGCGGTCGTAGACATCCTCCTTCATGAAATCGATGGTGATGGCGCCGGACGCTGCGGCCAGCGCCAGCCGTTCCGGCACCGTGTCGATGGCGATGACCCGGGCGGCGCCCAGCAGGAAGGCGCTCTTGATGGCGAACTGGCCTACCGGCCCGCACCCCCAGATGGCGATCGTATCCTCCGGCTGGATGTTGCAGAAGTCTGCCGCCATGTAGCCGGTCGGGAAGATGTCGGAGAGAAACAGTACCTGCTCGTCGGTCAGGCCGGTCGGGACTTTGATGGGCCCGACATCGGCATAGGGCACGCGCAGATACTCGGCCTGGCCGCCGGCATAGCCACCCAGAAGATGCGTGTAGCCGAAGAGGCCAGCCGGGGAGTGACCCCACAGCTTCTCGGCCTTCTCCTTGTCCGGGTTGGTGCGCTCGCAGCCCGAGAAGAAGCCCTTCTTGCAGAAGAAGCACTCGCCGCAGGAGATGGTGAAGGGCACGACGACCCGGTCGCCCACCTTGAGCGCCTTGTTCTCCGAGCCGACCTCGACGACCTCGCCCATCGTCTCGTGGCCGAGAATATCTCCGCCTTCCATGCCGGGCATGACGCCATCGAAGATGTGAAGGTCGGAGCCGCAGATCGCGCAGGCGGTGACCTTGATGATCGCATCACGCGGATGCTGGATCTTGGGATCGGGGACGCTCTCGCAGCGTATGTCGCTCTTGCCGTGCCAGGTGAGTGCCTTCATCGGGCTTCTCCTACGTGACTAAAAAATAGGGTTTGAGGGGGCGCCAGCGCGCGCCGCGGCCTCCTTGGTTTCGCGACAAGTCAGGCGGCCATGGTGGTCGGACGGCGCTCCGCGTCCGTCGGCGGCTTGGAACGCCGGATGGCGAGAGTGGCGCCTGCCGCGACCTCCCCTCGCGCGACCTGCGCCACTGCCTGGCGCCCGTCCAGAAAGCCCTCGGCCCAGCGGTCCCGCGCCGACGCGAGGGAGAAATCATACGGGGCTTCGGGTCCGGCCTCGCCGCTGACGGGGAGATAGCTCAGGTACAGGATGGCCGGCGTATGGCGGCCTTCCGCGAGATCGCGTTGCCACAGCCTGCGATACGCTTCCAGGCGGTACCAGGTCTGATTGCCGAACAGGATCGCATTCTTGCGGGCGAGGGCGTCCTGCAACCCGACGGGCCGCGCCCCGTCGCGGGCGAAGAGATCCGCGACGATCAGCGTGCCTTCGGTGCCGGCCAGTTCGTCGAGCACGGGCTCGACCGGCGCGTTCATCGAGAGGCCGCCGTCGCCCAACAGCCGGCCGCCGATCTCAACGGGGGCGAATTCCGGGAGGAAGCCGCAGCTCGCAAGGATGTGATCGATCTCGATCCGGTCGCCCTTCCCCGTGTCGAAGATCACCGCATCGCCACTCTCGATGTCGGTGGTCGCCACGGTGAAGCGCAGATCGCCGGAGTTGAGCCGCCCGAAGTCGATCGTCTTCTTCAGGAAGGCGACCGTCGGCGCGAGATCGTAGAGACCGCTGAACTTCAGCCGGGGTCCCACGGTCTGGATATGCCCCAGAGCGCCGAACAGCCTGGACTGGACGGCGCTGACCCAGTTGAGTGCATGACGCGTCGCCCAGAAGGACAGCGCGTTCACGCTTTCCGGCCCCCGCAGCCAGTAACTGCGCAGAACCTCGAAGCGCTTGTCGACCGGCGTACCGGCGATCAGCGCACCATTGAGCGCGCCGACCGAACTACCGGCAATCCAGCCGGGCGAAAGCTGCGAAGCGTCCGCCAGGGCTTCGTAAACACCCGCCTGATATGAGCCGAGCGCGACGCCCCCCGAAAGCACCAGGGCGGTCGTTCGGTCATCATCGCTGACGGACATGTGAGTTCCTTTTTCTTTGAGGCGCCAGTGGAGGGGCGAACGGTCCCTTTCCGAAGACGTTGCTGCGTGCGCTGGAGCACTCACCAGCAAGAGAACGATCCATGACGCGGTGATGTCAGCAGTGCTGCAGAGACTTTGTTGCCAGTGGCAGGGGTGCGTATTACGGTCCGGCCGTGTGCGACATTTGCAGGGCCATGGCATGATTCGGTGTGTGCGGATTTGGACGGGCGATGACCAGAATTCGCATGTCGAGGAAGGCTGGATCGACCTCGAGCCGGGTGCACACGGCGACCTGCTCAGCGGCAAGATCGCGGTCACCAGCGCATCCCTGCAGGAGACCCAGCCCGGTGGCACCTATGCTTGGCATACGGCACCGGTCCGCCAGCTCGTCGTCACCCTGAGCGGCACGCTCGACTTCAAGACGCGTGGCGAACAGCATTTCATCCTCGCGCCGGGCGACATCCTGCTGGCCGAGGATACGACCGGCGGCGGCCACACCTGGAGGCTCGTCGACGATCAACCGTGGCGGCGCCTGTATGTCGTCCTGGGCAAGGATGCGCCGGTGCCGTTCAAGCGCGCCACCCCCCAAGACCACCGCTAGGAGAGACCGATGGCAGACAATCATTCCGGCGACTTCGACGTCGTCCTGGTCGGCGCTGGCATCATGAGCATGACGCTGGCCACGTTCCTCAAGGAGCTGCAGCCCCATCTCAAGATCCAGATCCTCGAGCGGCTGGAAGGCGAGGCCCAGGAGAGTTCGGATCCCTGGAACAATGCCGGCACCGGTCACGCCGCCAACTGCGAGCTGAACTACACGCCGCAGCGTCCCGACGGCAGCGTCGACATCTCCAAGGCGCTGGAGGTCAATGTCGAGTTCGACATGTCGCGGCAGTTCTGGTCCTACCTGGTGAAGAAGGGCGCGATCGAGCGCGCCGATTCCTTCATCCATCCCGTGCCGCACATGAGTTTCGTGATCGGCGCCGATCGGGCGGCCTTCCTGAAGAAGCGCCACGCCACGATGAACGCCCATCACTGCTATCGCGGCATGGAGTATTCCGAGGATCACAAGCAGATCGCCGAATGGGCGCCGCTGCTCATGGAGGGCCGCGATCCGGCCCAGGTCGTCGCCGCCACGCACATGGTGACGGGCTCCGACGTGAACTATGGCACGTTGACGACCAACCTGTTGAACTACCTGCGGCGCCAGGACGGCTTCTCGATCCAGTTCAACCAGGAAGTGACCAACCTTCATCGCCGGACGGACGGCGGCTGGACGCTCGACGTCAAGGACGAGAAGTCCGGCGAGAAGAGGTCGGTCGGCGCCCGCCGCGTGTTCCTGGGCGCGGGCGGTGCGGCACTCACCCTGCTGCAGAAGTCCGGCATCCCCGAAGCCGACGGCTTCGCCGGCTTCCCGGTGAGCGGCATCTGGCTGCGCTCGGGCAAGCAGGAGATCGCCACCCGTCACATGGCCAAGGTTTACGGCATGGCGGCCAGCGGATCGCCGCCGATGTCGGTGCCCCACCTCGACACGCGCTATGTCGACGGCAAGCGCTGGCTCCTGTTCGGGCCCTTCGCCGGCTTCTCGACCAAGTTCCTGAAGCACGGTTCGATGTTCGACCTGCCGTTCTCGCTGCGGCCGGACAATCTCCTGCAGCTGCTGGCCGTGGCGCGGGACAATCTTCCGCTCGAGGAATACCTGATCGGTCAGGTGCTGCAGACCAAGTCGCACCGCTTCGATGCGCTTCGCGAGTTCTATCCCAGCGTCGACGAGAAGGACTGGGAGTTCGACGTCGCCGGCCAGCGCGTCCAGATCATCAGGAAGGACGTGGCGCGCACGGGCAAGCTGGAGTTCGGCACCGAGATCGTGCACTCGGCAGACTCCTCGATCGTGGCCCTGCTCGGCGCCTCGCCCGGCGCTTCGACCGCCGTCTGGATCATGGTCCACATGCTGGAGACCTGCTTCCACGCGGAGCTGGTCGGCCAATGGGTGCCCAAGCTGAAGGAGATGATTCCTTCCTACGGCCAGGACCTCAAGACCGACGCGGCGCTGGTCGAGCGCGTGCGCAAGGATACGGCTGAAGTGCTGGGCCTGCACACGGTCTGATGACCGCGCCGCAAGCTCCACCTACCGAGACCCTCGAAGTCCTGCTGCGCTTCGGCGCGCTGATGCTGCGCGCCGGAGACACCGCGTTCCGGGTGCGCGATGCCATGCGTCGCCTCGCCCAGGCGCTCGGCATCGAGCGGCTCGAGGTCGAGTTGTCGACCGTCGGCCTGAGCGCGACGGCGTGGACCCGAGGGAAGGCCACGATACTGGCACGCGAGATCGGTCCGCCGGGCGTCGATGCCTCGAGGATCGCCGCACTGGAATCGCTGTCGCTCCGCGCCGCTCCCGGCCTCGACACCGCGACACTGGAGGCCGAACTCGACCGGATCGAAAAGGCGGCCCCGTTGCACGGGCTGCTACCGATTGCGCTGTCGATGGCGGTCGCCTCGACGGCCTTCTCCTACCTCAACGGCGGTGACCTGCTGGCGACCGGTGCGGCGGCGGTCAGCGGCGGTATCGGCCAGGCGGCCCGGACGCTGCTATCGCGCCAGGGTTTCAACCAGTTCGCGATGACCGCCCTGTGCGCCGTGCTGGCGTCCGGCCTCTACTGCCTGATCGTGATCGGCTTCGGTGTGCGTACCTTCGCCTTCGCCCACGCGATCGGCTTCATCTCGTCGGTGCTGTTCCTGGTGCCGGGCTTCCCCCTGGTCGCCGCGCTTCTCGACCTGACCCAGCACCAGACGAGGGCCGGCATAACGCGTCTGTTCTACGGCGTGCTGCTGACGTTGAGCGCCGCCTGCGGCATGTCGGTGGTGGCGATGCTGGCCGGCCTTGCGCCGGCGCCGGCCGCGCCGCCGCCCGGCGCGCTCGAGCCGCTCACCGTGCTGGGACGGGCACTCGCCTGCTTCGCCGGCGGCTATGGCTACGGCATCCTGTTCAACAACCCGCATCGCACGGTTCTGGCGGTGGCGCTGCTCTCGATGGTCGGCAACGAGGTGCGCCTCGGACTGCACGATATCGGCCTTGCCCTGCCTCAGGCGACATTCTTCGGCGCGCTGGCGGTCGGACTGGGCGCTTCGCTGCTGCGTGGCCGCCTGCACGCGCCGCGCATCGCGCTGACGGTACCCAGCATCATCATGATGACGCCCGGCCTGTTCGCCTTCCAGACGATCGTGTTCCTGAACCAGGGAAAATCGCTGTCGGCGGTCGAGGCCGCCGCGACCTGCGGCTTCGCGGTCGGTGGCATGGCGATGGGTCTGATCGCCTCCCGCTTTCTCACCGAACGGCAGTGGCGCTACGAGCGCTAGCGCCTGGAGGACTCGAAACTCTTCCCCTTTGCGGGCTCCGCAAAGGGGAAGTGCCCTCGTCCTAACAGGCTACTCCGTCGCGACGTAGGGATGGACCATCTTCGACGGATCGACGACCTTGTCGAACTCGGCCTCGGTCACATACTCGAGCTTCAGCGCCGCTTCCTTGAGCGTGAGGTCGTGGTCGATTGCGTAGTGGGCGATCTTGGACGCCTTGTCATAGCCGATCACCGGCGCCAGCGCCGTCACCAGCATCAGCGAACGATCGACGTACTCCTTGATCTTCTTGAGGTTCGGCTGGGTGCCCTCGACCAGGAACTTGCGGAAGTTGGCGCAGCCGTCGGTCATCAGCGTGATCGAATGCGCGATGTTGTAGATCATCAGCGGCTTGTAGACGTTCATCTCGAGGTAGCCGCTGGCGCCGCCGAATCCCACGGCGACGTCGTTGGCCATGACCTGCACCGCGATCATGGTCAGCGCCTCGGCCTGGGTCGGGTTGACCTTGCCCGGCATGATCGAGGAACCCGGCTCGTTCTCGGGGATGTGCAACTCGGCGAAACCGGCGCGCGGGCCGCAGGACATCAGGCGGATGTCGTTGCCGATCTTGTAGAGCGAGACCGCGAGCGTGCGGAACGAGCCCGAGAGCTGGACCAGCGCATCGTGCGCGCCCTGCACGGTGAACTTGTTGGGCGCCGTCACGAACGGCAGGCCCGTCAGCTTGGCGATCTCCGCCGCCGCCGCCACGTCAAAGCCGGGAGCCGCGTTGATGCCGGTACCGACCGCCGTACCGCCCAGCGCCAGGCGATAGACGTCCTTCAGCGAGTCCTCGATGCGCCCGATATTGTCGGCCAGCATGCCGGCGTAGCCCGACCATTCCTGGCCGAGCGTGATCGGCGTCGCATCCTGCATGTGGGTGCGGCCGATCTTGACGATGTCGGCCCATTCCTTCGCCTTGGCGTCGATCGCGTCGTGCAGCGCCTTCAGCGACGGCAGCAGGCGCTCCTTGGTGTTGACCGCGGCGGCGATGTACATGACCGACGGAAACGTGTCGTTTGACGATTGCGACATGTTGACGTGGTCGTTGGGATGCACCGGCTTCTTCGAGCCGAGCGGCGTGCCCGCGAGCTGGCAGCAGCGGTTCGAGATCACCTCGTTCACGTTCATGTTGAACTGCGTGCCGCTACCGGTCATCCAGACGTGCAGCGGAAACATGTCGTGGTGCTGGCCGGCGAGAATCTCGTCGCAGGTCTCCAGGATCAGCTTGTGCGCCTGGTCGTCGAGTCGCTTGCCGTCATGATTGGCGTTGGCGCAGGCCTTCTTCAGGGTCGCATAGGCGGTGATCATCTCGCGCGGCATCAGGTCCTTGCCGATGCTGAAATGCTCCAGCGACCGCTGTGTCTGGGCGCCCCAGAGCTTGTCGGCCGGAACGCTCACTTCCCCCAGGCTGTCTGTCTCTTTGCGAACGTCTGCCACGCGGCACCTCATCTGGTTTGGCGGGACAGTACCCCAACCCTCCCTGTGCCGTCAGTCGTCAGATGACCGGGCTTTCCGCAGGGATTTGATAGTGCCGTGACGCTTCTTGTCGTCGACCCGGCGACGCTTCGCCGCGCGGCTTACCTTGGTCTTCACGCGCGGCACCGGCTTGTGGGTCGCCTCGCGGATCAGCTCGATCAGGCGGGCGAGTGCCTCCTCCCGGTTCCGCAACTGGCTGCGCTGCCCCTGGGCCACCAGCACCAGCACGCCGTCGCGCGTCAGGCGCCGTCCCGCGAGGCGCTCGAGCCGCTGTCGCACATCTTCCGGCAGCGAGGGCGAGCGGCGAACGTCGAAGCGAAGCTGCACCGCCGTCGAGGTGGTGTTGACGTGCTGACCGCCCGGACCGGCGGCGCGCACGAAACTCTCCTGGATCTCGTCCGGGTCGATCGACAGCGAGCCGGTCACCCGGATCGGCGCCGCCCCGGTCGTCGTCATTCCTTGCCGCCAGCCTTGCGCAGCATCGTCTCGATGGAGCCGCGGTTGTTCTGCTTGGCATAGGTGACGGCGGTGCGGCCGGTGAAGTCGCGCGAGTTGGGGTCCGCCTTCTTGGCGAGGAGCAGCCTCACGACCTCGGCATACCCTCGGCCGGAGGCGATCATCAGCGCCGTCTGTCCCTGGCGATTCTGTCCGCGCGGACTCGCATTGCGCCGCAGCAGGATGTCCACGATCTCGACGTCGCCCTTCTCGGCGGCGCGCATCAAGGCCGTGTATCCCTCGGGATCCATCGAATCGGGCAGCGCACCGCCCTTGAGGAGAGTCTCGACCACGGGGATGTGCCCGGCGCGGACCGCCACAGTCAGCAGCGGCTGACCGTTGTTGGCGGTCTGGTTCGGGCTCTCCTGCTTGAGCAGGGCCTGCCGGACTTTTTCCTCATCGCCCTCGACGACCGCCTTGACGATCTGCTTCTGGCCGAACAGGTCCGAGCTGGACGTCTGCGCCAGAACGGTGCCTGCCGGAACGATCATCGAGAGGGAAAGAAACGTCCGTCGAATCATGTCTTGCTCCCGCGGGTTTCCTGATAGCGGACCTCGATCCGGTCCCAGATCTGCGCCTCCAGCGAGACGCCGTCGAAGCGATTGATCTGCTGCAGACCGGTCGGCGAGGTGACGTTGATCTCGGTGAGGTAGTCGCCGATCACGTCGATGCCGACGAAGATCAGGCCGCGCCGCGCGAGTTCCGGCCCGATGGTCTCGCACAGTTCGATGTCGCGCCGGGTCAGCGTCGCCTTCACCGCCTTGCCGCCAACGTGCATGTTGGAACGCGCCTCGCCGGCCGCCGGCACGCGGTCGATGGCGCCGACCGCCTTGCCGTCGATCAGGATGATGCGCTTGTCGCCCTTGCGCACCTCCGGAAGGTAGCGCTGGGCGATCACCGGCTCACGGCTGCGCTGCGAGAACATCTCCAGCAGCGAGGCGAAGTTCTCGTCGTCGGGACGCACGCGGAAGACGCCGGCGCCGCCATTGCCGAACAGGGGCTTCAGGATGATGTCCTGATGTTCGTCGCGGAACTTCCGCAGCGCGCGCGCATCGGCCGTGATCAGGGTCGGCGGCATCACATTGTCGAAATGCGTGACGTACAATTTCTCCGGCGCGTTGCGCACGCTGGCCGGATCGTTGACCACCAGCGTCTTCGGATGAATGTGCTCCAGCAGATGCGTCGTGGTGATGTACGACATGTCGAACGGCGGGTCCTGGCGCAGCAGCACGACATCGAAGGTCGCGAGGTCGACCGTCTCGGGCGCGCCCAGGGTGAAGTGATTGCCCTTCTCGCGGCGCAGCTTCATCGGCTGCGCGCGGGCCATCACCTTGCGGTCGCGGAAGATCAGGTCCGGCGGCGTGTAGTGCCACACTGTGTAGCCGCGCTTCTCGGCTTCCAGCCCCAGCACGAAGGTCGAATCGCCGTCGATGTCGATCGTCGAGACATGGTCCATCTGAATGGCGACGTTGAGCTTCATGACAGTATCCTGACTTGGCGGCGCGGAACGAAGGTCGACTGGTTTCAGTTAAGGCCGCGTCGCAGTTCCTGCAACAGGGCCGAGGCACGGCGGTGGAGGTCCGGATCGCCGTCGAGTGCAAGCAGGCGCTCGTAGGCCGCGATCGCGGCCCGGTGCTTGTCGAGGCGTTCGTTGAGTTGACCGGCCTCGAACAGCAGCTCGGCCCTCTCGGGCGCGATCGCCAGCATGCGGTCGAGGGAGCGTGCCACGCCGTGCCAGTCTTCACGCCGCGCAAGCCGCAGCCGCACGTTGTTCTCGAGCCGCAGCAGCACGTCGCGGTCGGGAACGGGATCGAAATGCCCTGGCGCCAGCTCGGCCTCGGGCCCCAGGACCTGCCGCAGGAGCCTGCGCAGATCGGCGGCATCGCGCACCGCCCCCTCATGGAACGGATCGACCACGTGGCGCGCGCCGTCGATGCCGATGCGGATCACGAAATGCCCGGGAAAGGCCAGGCCCTCGGCCTGCCACCCTTGGGCGCGGGCGACATGCAGATACAGGATCGACAGCGCGACCGGCAGGCCCTTGCGGCGCTCGATCACGCGCACGAGATCGGCGTTCTGGAGATCGTCGTAAGTCTCGCCGTCGCCCCGATAGGCATAGGACCGCGCGATCACTTCGGAGAGCGAAGCAGGCGAGGCACCGCGCCGATGCACCAGATCGGCGAGCTCGTCCGTCATCGCCGTGACGTGCTGGCGGAAGGGCGCGAGGTCGGTCGCCTCGCCGCGCCCGAGGACGCTCAGCAGCAAGCCGGCCTCGAGCAGGTCGATGCGCTCGCCGTCGCCGGCACAAAGATCCTTCAGTCGGCCCAGCTCATTCGTCAGATCGTCAGCCACGCATCACTCCGGTGCTTGCCAGACGTCGGGCAGGTGGCGCGGCCACACGCCACCGACCAGCACCGCATCGAAGCGCACCGAGCAGGCGGCATAACGCGGGTGATGGGCGATGAACAGGCTGGCGGCGCGCGACACGCGGCCGAACTGACGGTCGCCCAGCGCATCGGCGGCCTTGACGAAATCGCCGCGCGCCTTGACCTCGACGAAGGCCAGCACGTTGCCGCGACGGGCGACGATGTCGATCTCGCCCAGCCGGGTCTTGTAGCGACGCATCAGGATCGTGTAGCCGCCGAGACGCAGCCGCCAGACCGCCCGCCATTCGGCCGCATGGCCCATGCGGTAGGCTTTCTGGCGGGCCTTCGTCGTCACGCCGCGCTCCGCTTCAGTTCGAGGGCGCGGGCGTAGACGTCGCGCCGTTTCAGCCCATAGCGCGCCGCCACCTCGGCGGCGGCGTCCTTGACGGAGGCACCCGTCATGGCCTCGCGCAGCGCGTCGTCGACGGTGCCGGCGCTGCGTTCGGTGTCGGCGGAGGGCGCCCCGATCACGATCACGATCTCGCCCTTCACGTCCGGATGAGCGGCGTAGTGGGCGGCCAGCGTGGCGAGCGGCGCGCGGCGCACCTCCTCGAACAGCTTGGTGAGCTCGCGTGCCACCGCGGCAGGACGATCACCCAGCAGGTCCGCCAGGTCGGCCAGCGACTCGGGCAGGCGGTGCGGCGCTTCGAAAAAGACCAGCGTCGATGGAATGCCAGCCACCTCGCCGATGGCACGCCGCCGCTCCGTCGCCTTGGCCGGCAGGAAGCCCGCGAAGAAGAAGCGGTCGGTCGGCAGCCCCGACAGAGCGAGCGCCATGGGAACGGCCGAGGCGCCGGGCGCCGAGGTGACCGGATGCCCGGCCTCGACCGCCGCGCGCACCAGCCGATAGCCGGGGTCGGAGATCAACGGCATGCCGGCGTCGGACACCAGGGCGACACTCTTGCCGGCCGCGAGGGCCCGCACGAGGCGCGGCTCGGATTTCTCCTGGGTCGCGTCGCTATAGGACACGGTCGGGGCGGAGATGCCGTAGTGGGTCGCGAGTTTGGCGAACACCCGTGTGTCCTCGCAGGCGATCAGGTCGGCTGCCTGAAGCACGTCCAGTGCCCGCAGCGTAATGTCGCGCATGTTGCCGATCGGTGTGGCAACAATATGCAGTCCCGGGGCGAGCGGCGGTTTACGCGGCGGCTGCCCGCCGGTAGCTTGGGGTTGTTCGTCCAGGTTCATCTGATTCCGATCGCCGGAGTTTCGCGCCGATGCGTAGGTCATTCTTCGTGCTCGCCACCGCCGCCTTCCTGTTGGGCGCGTGCGGCGAGCCTCCCAAGACTAGCACGAGGACGGCGCAATCGGTGACCGTCACGCCGAAGGCCGGGTCGCCGCTCACCGCATCGGGCAAGGTCCGCATCGCTCTGCTGCTGCCGCTCAGCGGCCGCGCCGCGCCAATCGGGCAGGCGATGCAGCAGGCGGCCGAAATGGCGCTGTTCGACAGCGGCGCCAAGGAGCTGGCGCTGTCCGCCTACGACAGCGGGGAAAGCGCGGAGACCGCCGTCGAGGCCTATCGCAAAGCCCGCCTCGAAGGTGCAGCCCTCGTGCTGGGACCTCTCTACGGCACCTCGGCCAGCGCCCTGGTGCCGCTGGTGAGCCAGGGCGGCATGAACGTGATCGCCTTCTCCAATGACGAGCAGGTTGCGCAGCGCGGCGTCTGGATCATGGGCATCGCCGCCCCGCCGCAGGTCCGTCGCGTGGTCGATCATGCGTTCGAGTCCGGCATCCGCCGCTTCGCGACCTTCGTGCCGCAGACGCCCTATGGCGAGCAGATGGGCCGCACGCTCGAAACCTATGTCACGACTCGCGGCGGCACCGTGGTCGGCCGCGAGTTCTTCGATCCCAGCGGTTCGAATATCGCCACCCAGGCCCGCGAACTCGCGGCCACGGCCAAGGGCGACGGCGGCAAGGTCGCCGTCCTCGTCCCGGTGGCGCCGCCTCTCCTGTCGACCGCGCTGGCCTCGCTGGCGACCAATGGTCTCGACGGCCGTGCGATCCAGCTGATCGGCACGGGTGTCTGGGACTTCCCCGGCGTGGGCTCGGAAACCATGCTGCGCGGCGCCTGGTATGCCGCCCCCGATCCAGCCAAGCGGGCCGACTTCGAGCGCCGGTTCGTTTCGACCTACGGACGGCCGCCGCACCGGCTGGCGACCCTCGCCTATGACGGCGTGGGCCTCGCCGGCCAACTCGCGCGGATGAAGCCGGGCGGCGACTTCTCGGCCGAGGCGATCACCAATCCCAACGGCTGGTCCGGCGTCGATGGCATCTTCCGCTTCCTGCCCGACGGTCGCTCCGAGCGCGCGCTGGCCGTGATCGAGATCCAGGGCGACCGCGGCGTGGTCATCAGCCCCGCCCCCACGACCTTCGCGGGCCAGCCGACGAACTGAGATGGCCAACCCTCCCAAAGCGGGACTGCCCCGCGCCATCCTGTTCGACATGGACGACACGCTGATCCGTGCCTACGCCCAGCCCGAGGAGGCGTGGACCCGCCTGCTCCATGTCTTTTCCGCCCATCTCGACGCTCATGACGAGGCGGCCATCGCGCGCGTGCGGACGGCCGTCATGGAGGAGGCGCGCGCCTTCTGGAACGACCGGGCCGAGGCCGCGAAGTGGCGGCTCGACATCCCGGGCGCCCGTCGGCTGTCGGTCCGTCGCGGGCTCGCGAAGCTTGGCCGCGAGGACGACGAACTGGCCGACCGCATCGCCGATTCCTTCACCGAGCTCAGGCGCAAGGAATACCGCCTCTATCCCGACGCTCATGCCACGGTCGACGCGTTGCGCGATGCCGGGGTGCGTCTGGCGCTCGTCACCAATGGCGCGGGCGAGACCCAGCGCGCCAAGATCGAGCGGTTCGAGCTCGCCCATCGCTTCCATCACATCCAGATCGAGGGCGAGTTCGGCCAGGGCAAACCCGAACTCGCGGTCTACCGCCATGCGCTGGAGCGGCTGGGTGTCGGTCCGGAAGATGCCTGGATGGTGGGCGACAACTACGAATGGGAAGTCGTGGCGCCGCAGGCGCTGGGCATGTGCGGCATCTGGTACGATCCGTTCGACGCCGGCGTGCCCGCGCACGCCACGGCCAAGCCGACGCGCATCATCAAGCGTCTGGCCGAACTGATCGAGTAGCTGCCGGGATCGCCGATCAGGCCGCGTTGCGCGGCGGCACGCCGATCGCGGCGCGGTCGTAGACCGCCTTCACCTCGGCGCTGCGCCGCCCGAGTTCGTAGCGCAGCCCGGTGTAGAGATTGACCGGGAACGGCATGTCGGCGTTGAAGTCGATGATCAGCACGACCCGCGTCTCGTCGGTCTGGTTCTTGACCCAATGCTCGCGCGTGTCGTCGAACACTAGGGGGACGCCCTCTTCCCAGAAGAAATGGTGGCCGCCGATCTCGATCCAGCACTTCTCCGGCTCGCTGGGCACGATCAGCGGATAGTGGAAGCGGACCACGCCCGCCGCGGAGCCGCGATGCGGCTCGATCTCGGCCCGACCCGCCAGGATGCTGAACAGCGCCGTGTGCACGCCCGGCAACCGGTTGATCGCAGCCATCGTGTCGGGAACGGCCGCCGTGTTCTCCGTGATCTCGTGGCCGTAGATCTTCAGGATGAACGTGCGCCAGGCCCTGCCCGGCACATAGAGGTCGCGCGGATGGACCTCGTGCAGGGTGGGAATTTCTTCATGGTGGCTGAGCAGGTAGTCCAGGTCGGCCTTGATCTGGGCGTGGCTCTTGCGGAGTTCGGCCAGCACCGGGAAGGATCGCAGCGCATCCTCGCCCGCCAGCGGCAGCTTGGGCATGTTCCGCAGGATCCAGTCCGAGAGCTTGAGATTGAGCTTCTCCAGCGGCTCCTGGGGGACCCAGATGTTCCTGGTGAGATAGAAACGGCCCTTCTGGCCAACGCCCTGCGGCATATCCGTCGTCGTCATGCGGGAGCAATCCTACCTGCTGCCATGCCCGGTCTACTTGCATCGATGGCGCGATAAACGGCCGCCTCGTGCGTATCTTGCGCCCTTCTGAGACAAAAAAATTTCCAATGCAATAACCCGGAATGTCGCAAAAACCGCGTGGTCCGCTGCGTGCGCGAATGGCCTATGGTGCCCCGATGAACATCAGGGCCACTCAATGACTCAAAATGCACATGCCGCCGGCGCCTCGCCCGAGGCCATCCGTTCGCACTATGACGTAGGTAATGATTTCTATCGGCTGTGGCTCGACGAGACGATGACCTACTCCTCGGCGATGTGGCGCGACGAGAGCGACGCCGCCCCTCTGGCCGATGCCCAGCGCCGCAAGATCGACTGGCACCTGCGCAGCTCGGGCGCCGACCGCGCGACCTCCCTGCTCGACATCGGTTGCGGCTGGGGCGGCATGTTGCGCGCGGCCGTCGCGACGCGCGCGCCCGGTTCGCCCGCCTTGCAGCGCGGCGTCGGCCTGACCCTGAGCGACGCGCAGGCCGAACTCGCCCGCGCAGCCCTGCGCGAGGCCGGCTCGCCGCCCGTCGAGATCCGCGTCGAGAGCTGGGCCGATCACCAGCCCGCCGAGCCCTACGGCGCCATCATCTCGGTGGGCGCGTTCGAGCACTTCACCAAGCCCAAGGACGATGCGGCCACCAAGACCGCGATCTACCGCCACTTCTTCACGCGCTGCCACGACATGCTGGCGCCCGATGCGCGCATGACCTTGCAGACCATCGCCTATGGCGATCCCGACGACAAAGTGCCGATGGGTCCCCTGGTCGAAGACATCTTTCCCGAATCAGAACTGCCGCGGCTGCCGGAGATTCTGGCCGCCGCCAACGGGATCTTCGAGGTCGAGCGCTTTCGCAACGACCGCACCGACTATGGCCGGACCTGCGAGATCTGGGCGGCCAATCTCAAGAACCGGCGGGCCGAAGCGCTCGAGATGGTCGGCAAGGAGCAGACGCGACGCTACGAGCGCTACCTCAAATTCTCTGCCTGGGGCTTCTTCTCGCACCGCCTGCATCTGCTGCGCTTCCGCCTCAAGCGCCGCTAGCCGGGAGCCGTCATGACCGCGCTCGACGCCTTCGCCGCCAGCGTCACGGCCGACGCACCGCCCGCCGGGTCCGGCCCGGCGCTGCAGGCTCTGTGGTGGGCGCGACGCGGCGACTGGGCGCAGGCCCACGAATGCGTCCAGGCGCACGAGGGCGAGCCGGACTGCGACAGCGTCCACGCCCATCTCCATCGCCAGGAGGGCGATCTCGCAAATGCCGGCTACTGGTACCGCCGCGCCGGCCGGCCGGTGTCGCAGCAGCCGCTCGACGCGGAATGGGCGGCGCTTGCGGCGGAACTGCTCGCGAGGGCCTGACGGCGAGATCGGCTATCCAGCACATTCCGTGCAAAATACCGGGTAACATCGACCCGTCAGCGGTACCTGGATACCTGTTTCAGGGGTGCGACTCTGGCTTCGATTATTTCGTTTATTTCGTTTATTTCGTTTGAGCACATAGCGGCTCTCGCGCGCGGGATGCTCACCGCACGGCAAAGTCATGCACTCTTGAGGAAACACGCCAGCCGGCATGGCATTTGAGCCGCAGGAGGCCAAGCCATGCTCGGTGTCATCGTCCTTCTGGTCATCTTCGCCGGATCGCAGTGGTTTCATCACCCCGGTAGCCGCGGCTTCTGAGGCTGCTTCGCCGGCTATTTGTCTTCCGGCTTCAGCATCAGCCGCTCGACCCGGCCGCCCTTCAGCAGGTGGGTGTCCAGCACCTCGTCGACGTCTTCCTTGGTCGGCACCCGGTACCAGATGCCTTCGGGATAGATGACGAGGGTCGGCCCGAGCTCGCAGCGGTCGAGGCAGCCGGCATTGTTGATGCGCACGTTCTTGAGGCCGAGCGCCTTGGCGCGGCTCTTCATGTGGTCGCGCAGGGCCTCGCCGCCGCGTTCGGCGCAGCAGCCCCGCGGATGGCCGGCGGGACGCCGGTTGGTGCAGCAGAAGACGTGGGCTTCGTAATAGGGCTTGGGATCGGCTGGCTGGTCGCGCTGGCTCATGATCGGGCTATTCCTTCTTGGTCGATCCGCCCGAGGCGATGTTGGCGAGCTGGGACCAGAAGACCTGCTGCATCTGCTGCATCTGGTCCATGCCCTGCATGGAGGCCGGCAGCCAGGTCTTGAAGATCGTCTCGGGGTTCATCGACCCCAGGCTGGAGCGCAGGCGCTCCTCGATCTCGTTCATGATGCGATCCTGCATCGGCTTGATGTCCGGCAGGCCCATGAAGGCGCGGGCCTCCTCGGGCGTGCAGGTCACTTCGACATTCACCTTCATGGGCCACTCCGTTTTGACGAGCTTAGCATGCTATGACCCGGGCATGACGACCCCCCGGTTGGCCCCCTGGTTGGCCAAAAATCCGCGCGCCACGCGCCCCCTCGAATTCGGTCGCGAACAGCAGTTCGTGATCAATCCCAACGGGATTCCCGAACTGTGCGAGGAGCTGAAGGCCTGCCCGGCGCACAAGCCGACGCCGCTCTACGAGCTGCCGGCCCTGGCCGCCCGCCTGGGCGTGGGCGAGATCCGGGTCAAGGACGAGAGCCAGCGCTTCGGCTTCGGCGCCTTCAAGGCGCTGGGCGGCGTGATCGCGGTCGCCAACGTGCTGACCGGCGCGGTCGGCGAGGCCCATCATTTCACGCCCTCCTTCGAGAGCGTGATGAAGGGCGGGCACAAGGAAATTACCGGCCGCTTCGTGTTCACCGCCGCCAGTTCGGGAAACCATGGGCGCTCGGTCGCCGCCGGCGCGAAGCTGTTCGGCAATCGCTGCGTGATCTTCCTGCCGAAATTCACCAGCGCCGAGAAGGAGACCGCCATCCGGGCGCGCGGCGCCGAGGTGATCCGGGTCGATGGCGACTACGACACCGCCGTCGCCGAGTGCCGCCGCCAGGCCGAAACCAACGGCTGGACGATCATCTCCGATACGTCGTGGGAGGGCTACGATTCGGTGCCGCGCAGCGTCATGCGCGGCTATTGCGTGCTGGTCCACGAGGCGGCGGTCCAGCAATGGGGCGCCGCCCCCACCCATGTCTTCGTCCAGGCCGGCGTCGGCGGACTGGCGGCGGCGGTGATCGGCTATCTCTGGGCGGTGTGCGACGAGCGGCCGGTCTCGATCGTGGTCGAACCCGAAAGCGCCGACTGCTGGTTCCAGAGCAACCTCGCCGGCCAGCCCACGCTGGCCAGCGGCGACGCCGACACGGTGATGGGCGGCCTGGCCTGCCGCGAGATCTCGCCCGTGACCTGGCCGATCATCGGCGCGGCGGCCGACTGGTTCATGACCATCCAGGAGGACGGCGTCCTGCCGGCCCGCCGCCTCTACGCCAACCCGCTGGGCCACGACCCCGCGATCCTCTCCGGCCCCTCGGGCTGCGCCGGCCTCGCCGGCCTGATGCGCGTCTGTACCGACGCGGCCGCCTTCAAGGCGCTGGGCCTCGGCCCGACCTCGCGCGTGCTGCTGATCAACAGCGAGGGCAATCTGGGCGAGCCGTTGCCGTCCTGACGGAACGACGATCATGCCGGTTCCTTTCGAATACAAGCGCGCGTCGATGGCGTTCGAGCAGTTCATGCTCGATGCGCGGGACATTTCCGGCCTCGCGACCACGCATCAGACCTACACGATGGTGCAAGGGGTGTTTCAGGCCTTTCGCCGCCGCCTCGACGTGAAGGAGGCGATCCGGTTCGCCAACGTGCTGCCGCCTGTCCTGCGCGCGCTGTTCGTCGCCGATTGGGATCTCGACGAACCGCGCCGTCCTTTCGCCGACCGTGCCACCATGACCCACGAAGTGCAGGCGCTGCGTCCCGACCACAACTTCGCCCCCGATTCCTCGGTCGGGAGCGTAGCGGCGGCCCTGCGCCGGAACATCGACCAGGTCGCACTGGATCGCGTCCTGGCGAGTTTGCCGCCCGGCGCCTTGGCATTCTGGCAGGTCGGCTGACCTTAAGTTGTCCTTTCCCTATCTCTGCCCGCTGTGGTAGCAATTTTCGCCGAAATCATCCGGCAGGGGGAGATACAAGAGAATGAACGTGGGGAAACTGGCGGGCCTTGGCCGCCTGATGATTTCTGTCGGCCTGCTGTCGACGTCTGCGGCTTGTGCGACGGTGGTCGGTGGCACCACCCAGGAAGTCTACGTCGATACCGAGCCGAAGGGCGCCACCTGCGCGGTCAATCGCCAGGGCGCCACCGTCGGGTTCATCAGGCCGACACCGGGCAAGGTGGGCCTCTCGCGCTCCAAGGAAACCGTCATCCTGGCCTGCACCCTCGACGGCTACGAGCAGTCGAACGAGGTCCTGGTCGCCAGCTTCACCGGTGCCACGGTCGGCAACCTCCTGCTGGGTGGACTGGTCGGCGTCGCCATCGATGCGGCCTCCGGCGCCAACAACAAGTACCCCGAGCGCGTGATGGTCATCCTGACACCCGCGAGCTTCCCCAGCGACGAGGCGCGCGATGCCCACTATGCCGGCATCCGCCAGCGCATCGAAGCCGGCGCCAAGGCCGAAATCGACCTCGTGAACACGCGCTGCAGCTCGACCAACCGCGAACTCTGCACGATCGAGGCCAAGCAGATCTCCGACGCCCGCGACAAGGCGCTGGCCGATCTCGACAAGCGCCGGCTGGCCGCCAAGGTCGTCCCGGCCTGACGTCGGCTCGCTGACGTTCTTGTCTCGCTGCACGAAGCGACGCATCCTGCGGATCAATTACAGGAGTTCCGTTTCGTGCAGCTTCAGCTCAAGACCTGGCAGTTCGTCGACGATTATCTCAAGACAAAGACCGGCATCATCATCCCCATCGGCTCGACCGAGCAGCATGGCCCCACGGGCCTGATCGGCACCGACGCGCTGACCGCCGAGATGATCGCCCGCGGCGCCGGCGAGAAGGTGGGCGCGCTGGTGGCGCCGACCATCTCGGTCGGCATGGCGCAGCATCATCTCGACTTCGCCGGCTCGATCACGCTCAAGCCCACGACGCTGATCGCCGTCGTGCGCGACACGGTGGTGTCGCTGGCGCGGCATGGTTTCACGCGCTTCTTCTTCGTGAACGGCCATGGCGGCAACATCGCCACCGTCACGGCGGCCTTCTCGGAGATCTATGCCGAGCGCTCGATGGAGCGGATGAGCAACCAGCCCTCCATCAAGTGCGCCCTGCGCAACTGGTGGGACGGGCCGGGCATCAAGCGGCTGAGTTCCGAACTCTATCCGACCGGTGAAGGCAGCCATGCGACCGCCTCCGAGGTGGCGCTGACCTGGTACAAGTATCCCGAGACGATCCAGCGCAAGGAGATGGAGCCGCGCATCGCGCCGAACGGCTCGTTCGCCGACGCCGAGGATTACCGCCGCACCTTCCCCGACGGTCGCATCGGCTCGGACCCCAACCAGGCGACGCCCGAGCACGGCAAGCGCTTCTACGACACCGCCGTCGAAGAGGTCGCCCGCGACTACGAGGCCTGGGTGGCGCGGTAGAATTTTTCTACAACCACCTCACCCTGAGGAGCGTTCCGAAGGAGCGCGTCTCGAAGGGTGGGCACACGAGCACCTCGTCTGTTGCCCATCCTTCGAGACGCCGCGCTTCGCACGGCTCCTCAGGATGAGGGTTAGTGGGTGAACCCGCCGCGGAATGCCCCAAACCGATCGCTACCGCGACACCCGCTCGCGGTGCAGGATGTAGAGGCCTGAGCCCACGATCACGGCGATGCCGGCAAGCGCCAGGGTGTTGGGAACCTCGCCCCACACGACGTAGCCGATGGCGAGCGCCCACAGGATCGAGGAGTAGCGGAACGATCCCATGACCGAGATCTCGCCGCCCGAGCGCAGCGCGATCACGAGGAACTGGTAGCCGATCGCGAGCAGCAGCGAGGACGCCACGATGTAACCCAGGGCGCGCGCATCGATCGGCTGCCAGCCGTCGACCAGCGCCCAGGCGCACCCGACGACGGCGACGGTGATTGCCGTCGTGAAGGAGACGACGAGCGTCGGCACGGCGGGTGGCAGGTGACGCGCGATAATGTCGCGAAAGGCGCCGAGACAGGTTCCGGTAAGCGCCACCCAGGTCCAGCCGTTGATGTCGCCGAGCCTCGGCTGGATGACCAGCAACACGCCCGCGAAGCCCACGCCCACCGCGGTCCAGCGCCGCCAGCGCACATCCTCCTTGAGGAGGAGCACGGCGAGCACCGTCAGGATCAGCGGCGTCGAGAGGTTGACGGCGGTGGCGATCGCGAACGGGATCTGGAACAGCGCGATCAGGTAGATGATGGCCGCGCCCGCTTCCAGCCCGCCGCGCAGCAGGACCTTGGGATGGACCGCGTAGGCCATCTTGCGCCAGGCGCCCGTCGCCAGCAGCGCCAGCGTACACCACAGCGTGGCGAAGAGGCCGCGCACGCCGATCGACTGGACCGACGGCACGGTCTCGGCGGCGAGCTTGATCAGCGCATCGTTGAGGATGAAGACGACGACCGACGCCAGCATCGCGGCGATGCCGCGGGTATTGCCGATCATGACGGGGCTGCTGACGAAGCGACTACTTCGCCATCTTCTCGATCATCTTCCACTGCTCGGCGGACACCGGCACCACCGACAGGCGCGACTGGCGCACCAGGCCGAAATCCGCGAGCTTGGGATCGGCCTTGATCGCGGCCAGGGTCACAGAGTTCTTCACCGGCGCGACCGGCTTCACGTCGACGGTCACGGCCTTGCCCGCCGCATCGGTGGGGTCGGGATAGGCGGGCTTCACGACCTCGGCGATGCCCACGATCTCCTTGCCCTCGTTGGAATGGTAGAAGAAGCAGCGGTCGCCGGGCTTCATCGCCTTGAGGTTGATCGCGGCCTGGGCGTTGCGCACGCCCGTCCAGGAGGTCTGGCCATCCTTCACGAACTGCGCCCAGGAATAGACCGAAGGCTCGGACTTGATGAGCCAGTACGCCATTTCGTTTCCCCCTGCTCCTACTTGCCTTCGCGCCGCAGCGGCCGCGCCAGCAGGCCGCGAATCGAATCGTCGAGGTCCGCGCCGCGATGCAGGATAGCATCGACGGCGGTGCATATCGGCATCTCGATGCCGAGCTTGGCGGCGCGTTCGAGAACCGCCGGCGCCGTCGCCGCGCCTTCGACCACCTGCCGCCGGCCCTGCATGTAGGTTTCGTACGACATGCCCTTGCCCAGCGCAGCGCCGAGCGAGCGGTTGCGCGACAGCGGCCCCTGACAGGTGAGCACCAGATCGCCCAATCCGCTCAGCCCCGTCAGCGTTTCGAGATGGGCGCCCAGGGCGAGGCCCAGTCGCGCCATCTCGGCGAAGCCGCGGGTGATCAGCGCGGCGGCGGCGTTGTGGCCGAGGCCGCGGCCCTCGACGATGCCGGCGGCAATGGCCAGCACGTTCTTCACCGCGCCGCCCAGCGACACGCCCACGACATCGTCGGTCCAGTAGGGCCGGAACATGCCGGCCGCGAGCGAGGCCGCGAGGTCGCGGCCGAGGGCGGCATCGGCGGTGGCGATGCTGACCGCCGTCGGCAGGCCCTGCACGGCTTCCTCCGCGAAGCTCGGGCCCGAGAGCATGGCCATGGCCCGGCCCGGCAACACCTCGGCCAGAACCTCGGGCATCAGCAGGCCGCTCGTGGCCTCGATGCCCTTGGCGCAGATCACGACGGGACCGCTGCCGGGCAGGTCATGCGCCACGACGCGCAACGCCTGGGCCGGACAGACGAGCAGGATCGCATCGCAGTCGGCGAGCTGGGCGAGCTCCGTTGCCGCCTCGATACCGGCGTCGAGCGATTGCCCCGGCAGGTAGATCTCGTTGCGACGGTCGTGCGCGATCGCGGCCGATACACTGCGATCGCGCGACCAGAGGGTGACCTTGCGACCGGCCCGGCGTGCAAGACAGGCCAGTGCCGTTCCCCAGGCGCCGCCGCCGACGACGCCGATATGCGCGATGCCCGTCACGCGATCCCTGTCACAGGCTGAGATTGAAGGCGATGGAGATGCGCTGGGCGGCGCCGCGATAGGGCCGCACCTGATGCAGCACCCACGACGGGAACATCACCAGCCGCCCGGCCCGGGGCGAGATCGTCTGGTTGGTGCCGACCGACAGGCCGCCCGGCAGGCTGAAGGCGAGATAGGGCGCATACATCGCCGGGGCCGGCCCGCGCGGATCCATGAACTCGAGTTCGCCGCCCAGCGACGGATCGGCCGGGATGCCGCCATCGTCGACATAGTAGACGCCCGACCAGTAGCTGCCGGGATGGGAATGGAATTCGTTGCCGTGGCCGCCACGGTTGATGTTGGCCCAGATATTGGCCTTCCACGCGATGGTGACCGCATTGCCTTCGCGGTCGCTCGTGCTTCGATTGGCGATGTTGCGCGCGATCGCCAGCAGCTTGATCGCCGGAACGCCCGCCCACTTGTCGAGGTCCCAGGTCGACTGCCAGCCACCCAGCGTGCTGTGCGGCTCGTTCGCTTGTTCGGCCTCGCGCTTGGCCAGGACCGGGATCAGCGCGGCGTTGAGCTGCGGCCCGTCGGGCAGATCGGCAACTAGGATCGGCGTCGCGAAGGCGGCGACGGTTTCGAAGGCGGGCAGGGCCTGGCTCATGGCGGCAGTCTACACCCGATTGGCGGCGGCGGGATCGAGCGGCCAGCGCGGCCGGGGACGGAAATCGAGCGCATCGATCTGGCCGAGACGCAGCCGTTCGACGCCCGCCCAGGCGATCATGGCGCCATTGTCGGTGCAGAGCCTGACCGGCGGGGCGACCAGCTTCGCGCCGTGCGTCGCCGCGACCTCTTCGAGCCGCCCGCGCAAGTAAACATTGGCCGCGACGCCGCCGGCCACCACGAGCGTCGACGACGGGCCCCGGGCCAGCGCGTTGGCGCAGCGGTCGGCGAAGACGTCGCCCACCGTGCGCTGGAACGAGGCGCAGAGATCGGCGACCGCGCGCGGATCGTCGGCGGGCAGCTTCTCGACCGTCTGGCGCACGGCGGTCTTCAGGCCGGAGAAGGAGAAATCGCAACCGGGCTTGCGCCACATCGGACGCGGCAGCGCGAAACGGCGCGGATCGCCGCCCTCGGCCGCTCTCTCGACGGCAGGCCCGCCCGGGAAGCCGAGCCCCAGCAGCTTGGCGGTCTTGTCGAAGCATTCGCCCGCCGCGTCGTCGATGGTCGTGCCCAGCCGCGTGAAGTCGCCCGGACCGCGCACCGTGAGGAGCTGGCAATGGCCGCCCGACACGAGCAGCAGCAGATAGGGAAACGACACCGGCTCGGTGAGCCGCACGGAAAGAGCGTGACCTTCGAGATGATTGACCGCGATGAACGGCTTGTCGTGCGCGAAGGCCAGCGCCTTGGCCGTCATGACGCCGACCATAACCCCGCCGATCAGCCCCGGCCCGCCGGTCGCGGCGATGGCGTCGAGATCGGCCAGCCCGACTCCGGCTTCGTCGAGCGCCTGGGCGACCAGCCCGTCGATGCGCTCGAGATGCGCCCGCGCGGCAATCTCCGGCACCACGCCGCCGAAACGGCGATGCTCGGTGAGCTGGCTGTAGACCGTATTGGACAGGATCCGGCCGACCGGCCCGGTCCCGGCCTCGCCTTCGACCACGGCGACGGCGGTCTCGTCACAGCTCGTTTCGATGCCCAGGACGCGCATGCGGGACTTCTAGCGGCCCGAGCCGTGGGGCGCCAGACGACACCTCGCCGACGCACCACCTCATCCTGAGGAGCTGCGCCTTGCGCGGCGTCTCGAAGGATGGGCAACAGGCAAGGTGCGCGTTCCCACCCTTCGAGACGCGCTCCTGCGGAGCGCTCCTCAGCGACTGTGTCTGAGGTCAAGCGTTTTGCCATGGTGTCCTGTCTCTAAGGATGGCGTTGAGGATGACAAGAAGTTTGCG
>NCHQ01000047.1 GCA_002281855.1 Rhodospirillales bacterium 24-66-33
CGGATTGGGTTGCACCCGCCAGCCCAGCTGCGAGGCCTGCACCGTGCGCGGGCCGGCCGGCGCCGCGGGCGCGGCCTGCTGCGGCCCGGCCTCGACCGGCGCGGCCGGACGCGCCGGCTGCGGCTTGTGCTGCACCGGCTTCGGCTTCGGCGGCTTGGGCTTGGGCTCGACCTTCTTCTCCGGCGGCGGAAACTCCGGCGGCGGCGGCTCGTCGGGCGGCGGCAGCTCGACCTTGGCCAGCGGGAACTCCGGCGGCGGCAGGTCGGGCGGCGGCGGCTCGACGATCGTCGCCAGGTCCGGCGGCGGCGGCTTCAGCTCGACCGGCGGCGGCGGCTCCGAATCCTCGATCTCGGGCTGCGCCGGCTCCTCCGCCGCCACCATCCGCACCTCCATCGGTGCGATGTCGCCCACCACCAGCTTCACCGGCTCGACCTGCGTCAACGCCCAGCCTCCTCCCACATGGAAGAAGATCACCAGCGCGAGGATGCCGCGGCGCGCTGCGGTCGACAGCGGCTCGCGCGACGGTCCCGGCGGGCCGGGCTCAACGAAGGGCGGATTCGAAGACACGCGTTCTACCACTGACATCGCCCCTAGAATTGGAGCGGGCTGACGGCCAATGCCGCCGTGGTGGCCACGGCGACGGCGAAGATCGTGATGCCGACCGCGCGCTTGCGGTGGGTCTCCCACCACAGGATGACGCCGCTGATCGACAGGAAGATCATGCTGCCGGCCAGCGTATCGATCAACAGGATCCACGGTACCGGCATCGCCGTGCCCTTGTGCAGGTTGGTCATCGTCGCGACGAACCCGTTCTGCGTCGTCCGCACCGACAGCGATCGGTTGCCGACCCAGTATTCCGCCTGCACCAGGTGGTTGGGGCCGCCGAAATTCAGCAGCCAGCGCTCGGGTTGTTGCAGGGGGCGGGCATTCCCTTCGCCGCCCCGCTCGCCCCACGGCACGGTCCGGGCGCGATCGACACGTGCATTGTTGGGCCCGCGATCGAGCTTCAACGTGTGCTGCAGCCAGACGCCCATCGCCTCGATGGTCTGGGGTCTCGGGTCGGGCAGCTGGAGCTGCGCGTTGATCTGCTGCTGGTCGGGCAAGGGCAGCTTCATGGTGTTCCGGTGATTGAGCCAGATGCCGCTGAACCCGAACAGGAGACCCAGCAGCGCACCCCACAGGCCGAACCATCCGTGCGTCTTGCGCACCCACCGCACGAAGCTCAGCCGGCGATTGACCTTCCCCGCTTTGCCGGGCACGGCGGCGGTGACGGTCATCAGGTCTCGCTCCATTGCCGCACGAGGTTGTGGTAGCAGCCGATCAGCGACCGCCGCGCGCCCTCGTCCGCTTGGGTCTCGTTGAGACGCTGGATCGCATTGTCCATGTCGTGCAGCAGGGACCGCTGCATGTCGTCGCGGATGAGGCTCTGCGTCCAGAAGAAGCAGGCCATCCTCACCCCGCGGGTGATCGGCGCCACCGAATGCAGGCTGGTCGCCGGATAGACGACCATGTCACCGGCGGCCAGCTTGACGCTGTGCTGGCCGTAGGTGTCCTCGATCTGCAGTTCGCCGCCGTCATAGTCCTCGGGATTGCTGAGGAACAATGTCGCCGATACGTCCGTGCGCAACTTGCGCCCGTTGTGGGGGTGGATGCGCACGCTGCCATCGACGTGCGCGCCGAACCTCATGCCCTCGCCGTAGCGATTGAACATGGGCGGATAGATCTCGTTCGGCAGAACGGCGCTGATGAATATCGGATGGACCTCCAGCGCCGCCCCGACGATGCGCTGGCATGCGATCGCCGTTTCAGACCGCTCGTCGATCTGTTGGTTGAATTTCACGGGCGCCCCCTGGTAGCCGGCGGTCACGCGACCGTCGACCCAGGAATTGGAGCGCTCCAGACGCTCGCGCAGACTGACGAGCTGCGCGGCGTTGAGGACTTGGGGAACACAGACCAGCATGACGGGCGACGGCTTCCGTCATCACAGCCGGTAGTTCAATGTGATCATGCCGGTCGTCCCCGCCCCCATGACCGCACGGCCCCCGTCCGAGGCGATGATGCCGTCGTAGTAAACCGAGTTGAACAGGTTGTAGACGTTGAGGCGCACGTCGTAGGTCGGCTGCTTGTAAGCCGCCGTCAGGTCGAACCGGGTGTAGGCCGGCACGACCACGGTGTTGGTGTTGTTGGCGTAGCGCTGGCCGACATAGAAGAAGCCGCCGCCGATCTCGTAGGTTTCCTTGAACGTATAGGTCGTCCAGAGGTTTGCTGAGTCCGTCGGCGTGTTGAGCGGCACCTTGCCGGTCGTGTTGCCGATGCCGTTCTGGTAGTTGAGCCCCTGCAGGATGACGCCGTTCAAGTGAGCATAGCCGCCAAAGACCTGCCATTCCGGCGTGATGCGGCCGGAGAAGCCGACGCGGCCGCCGGTCACTTGCACGTTGCCGGTGGGCGAGTAACTGCCGTCCGGATTGGCCGTGCGCGCGTTGTTCTTGATGATGGAGAACACCGCGGCGTTGAGCGACAGATTGGAATTGAGCAGCTCGTATTTGACGCCGGCTTCCCAGCCCGCGTTGTTCTCCGGCGGGAGAGTCGAGGTGCCGGTCGTCGAGGTGAGCTGCTCGAGCGACGGATTGAAGGACGTGCTGTAGGACACGTAGTACGATTGCTGAGGAGTCGGCTCGAAGATGGCGCCGGCTCGGACGCTGGTGAAGGTGTCGGCCTGGTACAGGAAGGCGACGTTGTTATTGCCCGGCGTGTTGACCCTGTTGATCGAGTTGCCGACGGTCGCCGAGTAGTAGTCCCAGCGCAGGCCGCCGACGAGCTTCAGTTCGGGAAGGACCTGGATCGTGTCGTTGAAGTAGAAGCCGGCACCCCAGGCCTGTGACGAGGCGTAGTTGCCCGGCACCGACGCGACGTTGCCGGGCGTGTTGGCGCCAACCGTGTAGCCTGCCGGGGTGCAGCCGACGGATCCGGCCGGCAGAGCGATGCCATTGCATGTGCCGGTCCGACTCGATTGCTTGTTCGAGTAGGATTCGTAGTTCAGATCGATGCCCATCAGCAGCGTGTGGCCGACGCTCCCGGTGTCGAACTTGGCCAGCACCTCGGTCTGGTTCTCGACCGTGATGTCGTTGATGTTTCGGTCGCGACTGAGCTGTCGGATCCACAGGTTGCCGAGCGGGGCAGCGCTGTAGGGGATATTGTTCGGACCGCGCGGGGCCGCCACGAAGCCACCGTTGGCGCCGAGCGTGCCGACGAACCCGCCCGAGGTTTCGCGGACGGCCGTGTTCACCCAGACAAACTCCGTCTGGTTGCGCAGATTCAGGTTCGGCGCGAACTTGTGCTCGATCAGACTCTGCAGGGCGACGACGTCCTGCTCGGTATAGTCGTCGTTGAAGCCCCAGGCGGTGTTGCGGGGCGCGTTGAGCGGATAGCCGTTCAGGTTCGGAACGCCGTAATTCACCTGATCCTTGCGATGCTGCAGGATCGCGCCCAGCGTGACCTCGGTCGGCGTGCCAATGCCGAGCTTCACACTCGGCGCGAGGCCGAAGTCGAGCACGTTGGTCTGGTCGACGGTCGAGGCCTTGCCGACCTGGAACATCGCCGACACGCGGGCTGCGTTGGTCTCCTGGAACGGCGTGTTGACGTCCGCCGTCGTGCGCACAAGGCCGTTGGTCGTCGCCTGGGCGCTGAGTTCGGTCGCCTGCTTCAGGAACGGCTTCTTGGTCACCTGGTTGATGACGCCGCCGGTCGAGCCGCGGCCGAACAGCATCGACGACGGCCCCATCAGCACCTCGACCTGCTCCAGCGCGAACACGTCGCGATAGTACTGGCCGCGGTCGCGCATGCCGTCGAGATAGATGTCGGTGCGGGCATTGAAGCCGTTGATGTTGATGTTGGTGCCGATGCTGCCGCCTTCGGCCGATCCGATGGTGACGCCTGGTGCGTTGCGGACGGCATCCTCGAGCCGGGTGACGCCCTGCGACTGCATCAGCGCCCGGTTGATGACGACCACCGACTGCGGCACGTCCATCAGGTTGGCGGCTCCCAGCCGGTTGATCGAGGCACGGGTCGTCTGGAAGTCCTCGCTGGGACGGCTGCCGGTGACCGTTACGGTCTGCATCGTCGCGGGCGCGGCGGACGGGGCCGCAGGCTGATTTTCGGTCGAAGGCGTGACTGGCGCCGGGGCTGGCGTCTGGGCGGGGTCCTGCTGCGCCATGGCGCTCGGCGCCACCAGCAATCCAACCAACGCCGTCTTCACCGGTACGCGCTTTGCCATTTCTTGTCCCCAGAAGGCTACTCGTCTCCCCCGAATGAGGAGAATGCGAGTTATTATCATGGAAAGAAAATGGCATTGATAATGAATCGCATGCACGATTGCGAACCAGCCGTGCACCGGCGATGCATACCCACTGAAGAAGTTGGGAAATGGCGCGCCCGGCTGGATTCGAACCAGCGGCCTACCGCTTAGAAGGCGGTTGCTCTATCCACTGAGCTACGGGCGCACGCCATCAGGACGGGCTGCTGAGTACCAGTTCCCTCTCGCTGCCCAATTCAGGCACCGATTTGATCACTTCCTCATGACCGAACAGAAAAAGCTCCGGGCACTCCCTCGGGGGCGCCTGCTTCGGTTTGGCAAGGCCAGTGTGTGTGATCAGGACCACGCCATATTGGGCTGGATCGTCCGGGGTCAGGGTGGCCATGCATCCCATCCTGCGAATTCCGGCGACAGGCATTTCGAAATAGTAAGCCTTCGCCCACAGGACGGGCAACGGCAGGCCGGCGGCCGCCAGCTCTGAATAGAGGGCGTCTGCCCCCCTGCCCCCGCGGAGCACCTGCTGCAGACGGGCGGCGATACCGCCGCGCACGTTGGCTCGCCCGGCGTGGTACGCGATTTCACCCAACAAGAGCCGCCTGGCCTCCAGCGGTGTGTATTCGTTGATCAGATCCGGCCAGACCGGGAGGCGTCCCTGGCTTGCGTTGTTGCAGATGTTCGACGCCCGCTCGGCCAAAGTCATCCGCGGCAGTTTGAGCGCGACCGGGCAGATCCCCAATTCCACGAACTCGCCTGCCGTCTCGACGTAAGTCATCTCCTCGGGTGGGCGGACCAGAGCGCGAATGATCGGCTCGGGATCGACCCCCATTTCCAGGACGTAGGCTATGACCACGGCGGAGGTGGCCCGCCCTTCCGTCACGCCACGAGCGCGACTGGTCGCGGCATCGCGCGCGTCCCCGTCACGCGGCGCATAGAAGGCATGGAAGCCGAGCCGCCCGCCGATTTCCAGTTGCCGGTAGGCCACCAGCCCGGCCGTGCCGGGTGTCGCGCCGCCGAGGAAAGCGATCGCACAGGTCGAGAGGCAGCGCTTGCCGTTCCTCACGATCGTGGACACGCCGAACTGTCTCAGGAGTCGGCCGACACGCATCCCCTCCTCGAGCGCGCCTCCCTTGCTGTCGAGAGACAAGGTGGCAAGCGATTCTCCGGGCTTGGTCCCTCCGCGTGCCTTGAGGTCTTCCAGTACAGCTTTGAGCTCGTCGGAACCGCCAAGCTCGAAGGGGCCCGTAAGGTTGATCTCGTGGCTGAGAAAGGTACTGGCTCCAGCCGTGACTTGCTCGGTCACAACGGCAAGGGTCATGGCGTGTGTGGCCGGCGCCACGAATAAGATCGCGGCGAGCACCCACAGGACGGCGACTTCACGGATCTGCAACCGCCGCGTCGCTCTCATTCCTCCAGCAGCCACGAACGCTTGCACGACTTGCTCCAACGAGAGACGTCATACGACCGCAACATTTTACGGGAAGACCCGGGACAATAGAAACCTTACCGGCGTTCGAGCGGAATACGTTCGATAAAAGTGTCGTGATGCAGAGCGCCGCCCGTTCACAGTCCGGTGGGTTCACGTCGCGTCTTGGAGCGCTGTCCGGATGCCACCAGCCACGCGGCCAGTGCAGCCAACAGGAGCATGATATCCATGCCCGCGACGGGCCATTGTCGTTGCTCGGCAAGAGTGCGCCACAAGGGATCGCCGGACGTGACGCCGTTGAGGACCACCGCCCCGACCGCCAGCATTGCTATTGCGATGCATTGCTCCCGCCAGGCCCTCCGTGGACGCAACCAGGCGTGCGCGAACGACCCCAGCCAGACCAGATAGAAGGCCCAGACTTCCAGGTCGGCACGCTCGAAGCCCCCAGCCGACGCGGCCGGCGGCAACAGCCTGTTGACGACGAAAAACGCCAGGGTCGCGGCCATGATGCCGCTGACCGAGCCGACGGCAAGCCCCTCGACCAGGCGGACGCCGGCGAGTCCGAGCTGCTCGTGGCGCTTGCGACGCGATTCGAGCCAGAACAGGAAGCCGGTGGCGATCAGCACGCAACCGGTGAGCCCCAGGGCGAAGTAGAGCCAGCGCAAGGGCCAGTGATCGAACTGGACGAAGTGGAAGCCGGTGATGAAGCGGTGCGCCGCCATGACCGGCTGCGCCGTGTGCCGCGACAGCACGGCGCCGGTGCCGGCGTCGAAATAGAGGGCATCGACCGGCATGGTCACGCGATCGCCGACGAACGAGCGGCGCACCTCGACATAGGCGTTCGCATCCCCCCGATGAAATACCCGAAGCAGCTGAGGTGTGCCCCCGTTCCACTCGCGGGAGGCCTGTTCGACCATGGCATCCAGCGACGCCATGGGAGGCCCCGGCCGATTGAGCCTCGGCCTAGCGTAGATTCCGTACGACTCCTGTACGAAGGCCTGTCGATCGCCGCGATAGGACATCTCCCAGGCACCCGAAAAGTACACCGTGAAGAAGATGACCACGCCCGACAGGGTGATGAAGAAATGGAAGGGCAGCCCGAGTACGCCCGTGACATTGTGCAGATCGAGAACCAGCCGCCGCACTTTCCGATCGGACCGGAAGGTGAAGAAATCGGCAAATATCTTGCGATGGATCACGACCCCGGAGACGCAAAGCGCGAGCATCGCCATTCCCGCAAGACCGACGATCCAGAGGCCCAGCGACCAGGCCCTGATGTGCAGATTGACGTGAAACGGATAGATGAATCCCGTGCCGCCCCACGTGCCGGCGTCCGGAAGAAGGATCGAGGTCGAGGGATCGGCTTGGCGGTATCGTATCCCGCCTCCGCCCGCCAGATACCCCACGCGCGCGACGGGCTCACGGTCGCTGGGAAAGAGAACCAACCAGAGAGGCGACGCGCCAATCAGGGGCTGCATTTGGCCGGCGAGCGCGTCCACGGAATTCATCCCGGCCGGCGCCACCCGGGTCGCAGGCATCATCCAGCGATCGATCTCGCGGTCGAACACCGACAGGGTGCCCATCCAGAACACCGCAAACAGGACGGTGCCGAGACACAGTCCTGCCCATGTGTGCAGCCACTGCATGGAGTCGCGAAACGTCTTCTCCATGTCAGGCGGATTCCCGCGCCACTTCCATGCCGTCGGTCTAGAAGTCTGCGGTCAGGGACAGACGGAAGGTGCGCGGAGCGCCCAGAAACATGAACGTCGCCGTCTGGTTGCTGCCGGCCCAGTAGTTGGCATCCAGGATGTTGTCGACGTCGAAGCGCGCCACGAGCATCTTGCCCTTGGCGCCCGGATTCTCGAATGCATAGCGGGCACCGAGATCGAAGCGGGTCCATTGCGGCATCATGCGTCGCGGATACGTGGTGTCGATGTACTGCGCGCCGGTATAGATCGCACGTCCTGCGAGGGTGAGGCCCGGCACGAACGGCAGATCGACCTCACCCGACAGGTTCAGCGTGAATTGCGGCGTGAAGGGCGCGATCCAGCCATCCGTGGTTCCCCCCGCCGTCTTTGCCAGGACCGGGTTGAGGAACATGGCGCCACCGAGAACCCGGAACCCTTTCATCGGTTCTCCGAACACGTTCAGTTCGAGCCCCTGATTGACCTGCTGCCCGTTGACGCCCTGGGTGTTGGTCGTCGTGTTGGTGATGACGCTGGGCTGCGTGATCTGGAACAGCGCCGCGGTGGTGGTGAATGTCCCCCAGTCCGCCTTTACGCCGACTTCGATCTGGTTGGACACGTAGGGAGGCAGGATCGTACCGGCGTTGGCGAAGGGAAGCTGCACCACGGTGCCCTGTTGCAGTCCCTGGATATAGTTGCCGTACAGCGAGACATTTTCGAGCGGCTTGATGATCAGCGCCACGGCAGGGCTGACGACCGTCTGGTCGTAGCTGGCCTGCAGTGCGCCGGTCACGGCGTTGTAGTTGGCGGACTGGACGTTCTGGGCCCGCAGGCCGGCGGTGAGCTGCACCCGGTTGTTGAGCGACGAGATCGTGTCGGCGATGCCGATGCTGTTGAAGCCGGAGGTCGACGTCTTGTTCGCCGCCGGCGTGGGGATGTTCGGCCGCGCGACCAAGGTCGAATTGTAGATGTTGGTCGCAAAGGCGCCGCCCGTCTGCGAGACGTTCACCTGGCCGTTGTCCTGCTGGAGCGTCGACGCCGTGATCGCGAGCTCATGGTTGACGTCGGCCGTCGCGAACAGGGCGCGCAGGCCGCCCTGGGCGGTCAGGCTCGTCGTGTACTGGCTGAAGTTGAGCGGCGCGAGGGCCGTGCCTGCGCCATTGAAATTCGTGATGGTCGTCGCCGCCGAATAGAGACCGCCCATCCGGTAGTCGTGGGCACCGGCCGAGGCGTAGAGCGTGACATTGTCGGTAATGTCCATCTCCAGCCGGAGGACTCCGAACGCATCCTTGCGGCCCTGGAAGCCCCAGGGCTGCGCGGTGGGATTGGATCGGGCGTTCGGCGCATAGGGAAGTTGCACGCCGGGCGCCAGGTTCAGGTAGGGCGTGATGCCGGAGATGTACTGGTTCTGGTATCCCAGGTCAGCGGAAAGGCGCACGCGCTCGCCGCGGACATCGAACCCGAGGAGCGCCAGCGCCCGCTGGTCGGCATTGTACTGGATATCCGTCTGGCCACCCCGGAACACGCCGTTGAAGCGCACGCCGAATTCCTTGTCCTCGCCGAAGCGACGTCCGAAATCGATGTGCCCGCCAAACTGGCTTCCGGAGATGTAGCTCGCCGTCGCCTGGGTCAGGTCCTCGTTGGGCGCGCGCTTGGGCACGACGTTGATGTTGCCGCCGATCGAACCGAAGGGCGGGATGCCGTTCAGCAGCGCGCTCGGCCCCTTCAGCACTTCGACCCGCTCCGCCATCTCCGCCATGATCGACGAGTTGGGCAGCATTCCATAAAGGCCGCCATACGAGGCGTCGGAATTGTCGACGGGAAAGCCGCGGATCTTGACCTGGTCGGTACCGGGACTGCTGTCGCCCCGGGTGATTCGCACCGACGGGTCGTCGATCAGCACGTCGCGGACGGTCTTGGCCTGCTGATCCTGCGCCTTCTTCGCCGTGTAGTTGCTCTGGTTGAACGGCGTGTCCATGACGGCACGATTGCCCAGGAGGCCGAGCTGGCCACCGGTCGCGACCTGTCCGCCCGCATAGGCCGGCGGCGCGTTGTCGATCATCGCCTGCGGCGGCACCATGAAGGCGCCCTGCACCTGGACGGGATCGAGCACCATGGCACCGCTCGCATCCGGCGAGCCCGTGATCGTCACCGACGTGGGCGACGTGAAGCGATAGCTGATGCCGGTGCCGGAGAGCATGAGGCGCAGCGCCTGCTCGGCGGTCATGGCGCCGGCGACCGGCGTGCTGGTCTTGCCGGCGACGACCGAGGCCGTGACCGCGAACTGCAGTCCCGCCTGCTGCCCGAGCGTCGTCAGCGCCTGGGCGAGCGGCTGCGCGGGAATGTCGAAGGTCCTCGCGGGTGCGGCCTGCGCCTGCTCCGTGATGCGCGGGGATTGGGCCAGGGCCGGCACCAGGAAAGCCGCGAGCGAGCCCGCAGCAACGGCGGCCGCCGCAAGGCCGTGAGCGGCCTGCGCCGTCGAGCGCTTGAATGACACCAGAATTCTCTCCCCAGAATCCGTTGCCGGCGGGTCACGGAATGTTGCGCGTGCGGACCACTATCAGTCGCGCTCTCGAATCCATGACTGAGTGGGCCGGTCCGATTTGTAGGGGCGTGGCGAAAAAAAGACGGAAGCGGGTCAGCGTCGTGAGACGATGAGCAGGTACGGAGTCACTTCGGTAACGGTCGCCTTCTGCGAGGCGGCCAACGTTCGCAGCGCATCGAGCGGCTGCGTGAGATCGAAGACGCCGGTGATTGCCTGCCGGTTCAGGGAGCGATCGGCCACGACGAGAGCGCCCGGCAGATGGCGTCCCAGCGTCTCGACGATGTCGCCAAACGAGCTGTCCACGACGACGAGGCGGCGCGAGCGCCAGGAAGCCACGGAGTCCGGTGCCATCCGCTCGCGCTGGACAAACTGCTCGGTACGGCCGAACACCAGCCGATCCCCCATGGCGAGCGCGTCGCTCAGCCGCTCCCCGTTGCGGAGCACTTCGACGCTTCCTGACCGGACGGCGACATCGACCGTGGTCGCGGTCTTGCCCACCCCGAATGAAGTGCCGGTGACCACGACGGTGACTTCTCCCGCGAGGACCGAGAACGGCCGCTGCGTATCGCGCGTGACTTGGAAGAAGGCCTGGCCGGAAAGAAGCGTGATCCGGCGGTCGCGGTCCCCATAGTCGACGGCAATCGCGCTTCCGGCATCGAGGTCGACGACGCTGCCATCCGGCAGGACCACTTCGCGCAGTTCCGCGACGCCGGTCGTGTAGTCGGCCATGAGGTGCCTGTGCAGCACCGGGAATGCCACGAACAGGACGCACGCGGCCGCGACCGCCGCGGCCACGGCGAACCACCGGCCCCTGCGTGACGCCCGCACCGGCAGACGAACGACATTGTCGGCCGTCTCTATGCCGGGTGCTTGAACCGGGAGCTTCCCGAGGTCGGCCCAGGTCGACTGGACGGAGGCATAGGCCTTGCGATGGGACTCGGACTGCTCCAGCCAGCGCTGGAAATCGCCCTCGAGAGTCGCGTTGCCACGCTCGGTCTCCCGGCGGAGCAGCCACTCCATCGCCCGTTCGATCTCGTCGCCCTGCTCTCTTGTGGAAGCACCCACGAAAGTTTCCATCCCCGCTGTGGGTACCCGCATCGAGGTCCCATCCTATAGATCGAATTGGAGGCACCGTTTTGAATGGCGCCACCCAGCTTATTTTTTCCCCTTGGCGCGATCCTGCTGACCCAGGAGGCGTCGCGCCGCGTGGGCGCCGGCGTCGCGAACGAGCTGGAAGGTGCGGGCGACGGAAATGTCGAGATGATCGGCGATCTGCTGGAGGGTCTTGTCTTCCAGGCGATACATGCGGAAGGCGATCTGCGTCCGCTCCGGCAGTTCGGCGATCGCGTCGGCGAGAAGGCGCAGCCTGTCGCGATGGATGACGACGTCCTCGGCCGAGGGAGCTTCGTGTGGGATCGTGTCGTAGGGCGCCAGGGCCGTATCGGCCACCGTCTCGCGAGTCGCCCGGTTCAGGATGTCGAACGCGAGGTTCCTCACGATCGAATACATGTAGTGCAGCGGATTGACGATCTCGGCGCCCTGCCCGTGCCGGGCCGAAAGCCGCATCCAGGCTTCCTGGACGACATCCTCCGCCTTGGAGCGGTCCTGGTTCAGGAGCCTGCTCGCATACTCCACGAGGTCGTCTCGATGTGTGACGTAGAGGCCGAGGGAAGGATCTGAGGGGGACACGGAGAAAGCCTGCGAATGGTTCGCATTCTTACATCTCCCGCCAACCAAAAGCAATCCGGGTGCGCCGCAGGACTACAGCCGGCGCAAATCTCAGGGTCTCAACTCGTTGCGGACGTCAGTGCGTCCAGCGGCCGACCCGGTTGAAGGCGAAATTGTCGGCATAGGCCTTGGCCCTCACCGGCCGGCTGTGCGGCTCCTCGACCGTGTATTGCCAGCCATTCTTCTCGGCATGGGCCTTGGCTTCCTCGAGCGTCGCGAAGAACAGGCGCACCTGCTGCATCGTGTTGCGCGAGCTGGTCCAGCCCATCAGCGGATCGATCTCCTTGCGCGACGGCTCCGGCTCCAGCACCCACTCGTGGGTATTGCCCGTTCCCGACTGCATGGCCGTCTTGGCCGGCTTGAAGATGCGAACCTGCATGGCTTCCGCTTACTCCGTTTCGGGCGTGGTCGGGGCGGCCGGATTCGAACCGACGACCTTCTGCGCCCAAGGCAGACGCGCTACCAGACTGCGCTACGCCCCGCCGATACACCTCTATGACGCGAGGGTTTCTACCAGCGGTCCCGCCGCCTCGAAAGCTCAAATTCGAGATGCTACGATAGGTCCATGTTCGATCAGACGCCCGAGCAGGGCCGCCCCGACCGCCGCGCCCCGTCCATAAACGTGCTGGGCGGCGCCTTGGAGCCCTGCTCTACCCAGCCCGTCACCGGATTCTATCGCGACGGCTGCTGCAATACCGGCGCCGAGGATATCGGCCTGCACACGATTTGCGTCGTCCTGACCACCGAGTTCCTGGTGTTTTCCAAGTCGCGCGGCAACGATCTCAGCACGCCGATGCCGCAATACGGTTTCCCGGGCCTGAAACCCGGCGATCGCTGGTGCCTGTGTGCCAGTCGCTGGAAGGAGGCCTTCGAGGCAGACGTCGCGCCGCAGGTCGTGCTGGAGGCGACCCACGCCGTAACGCTGCACGTCGTGCCGCTGGCCGACCTGAAACGGCACGCCTTCCGGCCCCACTAGCTCAGAGCACGGCCTCGCCGCGCAGCACCGGCACGCACTGGCCGGCGATGGTCGCCCGGATGCCGTCGGCACCGCGGCGCGCCACCACCCGCAGCAGGCTCGGCCGTCCCATGACGACGCCCTGATGGATGTCGAGGCGCAGCTCCGCGGCCTTGGAGAGCGAAAGGAGGAGCGCGCCCAGGGGGCCGGCTGCGCTGCCCGTCGCCGCATCCTCGATCGTGCCGCCCAAGGGGGCGAACATGCGGGCCTGAACGCTTCCCTCGCCGGCATGCGCATAGACATAGAGGGCGAGCCGGCCCTCCAGCGATGGCGTCTGCTCGAGGGCCTGGCGAAACGATGCGAAATCCGGGGTCGCCCGCGACAAGGCGGACGGCTCGACCTCCGCAATGACGAACGGATTGCCCAGCGACGCGCCCACGGGGCGGTGGGCGCCGGTGCGGATGTCTGCCGGCTGAAGCCCGACGCACGCAGCGACGGCCTCGACCGGCAGCTCCGACCCGAGCGAGAGCGGCTGCGGCGCGGCGATGGTGGCCCCGATGGGCGCACCTGATCCGTCGCGCTCGACGTCGATCTCGACGAGGCCCGCCAGTTCCTCGAACAGGAGCTTGCCGTTCGTGTCCCTGCCCTGCTGCGCCAGCACGTAGGCCGTGCCGACATTGGGATGGCCGGCGAACGGCATCTCGCGCGTGCGTGTGAAGATGCGGACTCGCGCCGTATGGGCGGGATTGTCCGGCGGCAGCACGAACGTCGTCTCGCTCAGGTTGAACTCGGCGGCGAGCGACTGCATTTCCGCATCGCTCATGCCGGTCGCATCGGGAAAGACCGCAAGCGGATTGCCGCCAAACCGTGTGCTGGTGAACACGTCGACGGTGACGAAGGAATAGGTGCGCATGGTTCAGAAGATCCCGTCCACCTGGCCGTCCGCCGTCAGCCGGATGTTCTCGGCGGCCGGCACGCGCGGCAGGCCGGGCATGCTCATGATCTCGCCCGCCATCGCCACGACGAATCCGGCACCGGCCGACAGGCGCACCTCGCGGATCGGCAGCGTGTGGCCCGTCGGGGCGCCCCGCAGCTCGGGGTCGGCGGCGAAGCTGTATTGCGTCTTGGCGATGCAGACCGGCAGCTTGCCGTAGCCTGCCGCCTCCAGCGCCTTGAGACGCCGCAGGGCCGGTCCGGCGATCGCCACGCCCGACGCGCGGTAGATCTCGCGGGCGATGGTCTCGATCTTCTGTGCCAGCGGCATGTCGTCGGGATAGAGCGGCTTGAAGGCCGCGTTGCCTTCGTCGATCGTCGCCACGACCGCGCCCGCGAGGTCTTCGGCACCGGCCCCGCCCTTGGCCCAGTGCTCGCAGAGATAGGCCTTGGCCCCGGCCACGGCGCACTGCGCCTCGATCATTTCCAGCTCTGCGGGTGTGTCGGTCAGGAAGCGATTGATGGCGACCAGCACCGGCAGGCCGAACTTCCGCAGATTCTCGACATGCCGCAGCAGGTTGGGCAGTCCGCGCTCGACCGCGGCGACATCTTCCTTCTCCAGCCCCTTCTCGTCCCCACCACCATGGAGCTTGAGCGCCCGCACGGTGGCGACGACCACGGCAAGCTCTGGCTTCAGCCCGGCCTGCCGGCACTTGATGTCGAGGAACTTCTCGGCGCCCAGGTCGGCGCCGAAGCCTGCTTCCGTGACGACATAGTCGCCGAGCGCCAGCGCCGCGCGCGTGGCGATCACCGAGTTGCAGCCGTGCGCGATGTTGGCGAAGGGGCCGCCGTGAATCAGCACGGGATTGTTCTCCAGCGTCTGCACGAGGTTTGGCTTGGCGGCATCCTTCAGCACGGCCGCCATCGCCCCGGCTGCCTTGAGGTCGCCCGCCGTCACCGGCTTGCCGTCACGCGTCTCGGCCACGACGATCCGCGCCAGTCGCTTCTCCAGATCGTCGAGATCGGTCGCGAGGCAGAGGATGGCCATGACTTCCGAGGCGGTCGTGATGTCGAAGCGCGTTTGCCGCGGAAAGCCGTTGGCGACCCCGCCCAGGCTGACGACCGTGTCGCGGAGCGCCCGGTCGTTCATGTCGAGGACGCGCGGCCAGAACACGCGCCGGGCATCGATGCCCAGCGCATTGCCCCAGTAGATGTGATTGTCGAGCATCGCGGCCAGCAGATTGTGCGCGGTCGTAATGGCATGGAAATCGCCGGTGAAGTGCAGGTTGATGTCGGCCATCGGCACGATCTGCGCCTGGCCGCCGCCCGTGGCGCCGCCCTTCTGGCCAAAGCACGGGCCGAGGCTCGGTTCGCGCAGCGCGATCGCGGTCTTCTTGCCAAGGCGGCAAAGTGCGTCGCCCAGCCCGATCGTCGTGGTGGTCTTGCCCTCGCCCGCCTTGGTGGGATTGATCGCGGTCACCAGGATCAGGTGTCCCGGCGCGCGGCCGGCAAGCGACTTCACGTAGTCGCCATCGAGCTTCGCCTTGTCGCGGCCATAGGGCTCCAGCGCGTCTTCCGGGATGCCGAGCCGGGCGGCGACAGCGTTCATGGGCTTCTTGATTGCGCGCCGTGCGATCTCGATATCCGACATACAAGCTCCCAAAGGTCCGCATTTCGTGGCGCGCGACCCTAGAGCAGATTCCCGTTAATCGAAGCCATAGCCTGCATGTGAGAAGAAGTTTTCACATTCGATTGGCTTGAAGGTTAGCAGCGCATCTGCGGCGGCGG
>NCHQ01000028.1 GCA_002281855.1 Rhodospirillales bacterium 24-66-33
CTGGCCGAGCAGGCGCTCCCCGCGCTCGGATCGTTGTACGTTCAGCGCCAGCCTGAGCTTCCCGATGGCCAGCTTGTAGTGGGTGATCATCGCCTCGGCCCGCCGGTGCGCTCGCCCGGCCTTCCGGGACGAATACAGCCGGCACGAACTCCGACCCGGCCTTCCCCCCCCCCCCAGTCTGGGGCTCGACCTGAAACTGCCGTCGCCCCGTCGACAAAACCACCCGCGCGCGCCCCTCAGGCTCTCCGCCACGATCCGCAGCTTCTCATCCTCGGCCCAGCGCCGACGTCGGCCGGTCTCCACGACCTCGACATGTTCAAATACAGGTCTGGACTAGGGAGAGTCATAAGCTCTGTCCTCTACCTACCGAGCCGAGCAAACAAGGCGGCCTTCGCCGGCTTTCAATTACCCACATTTTCAGCGCCGACCATTGCACCCAGTGCGATGTCGGCCAGCCGCGATAGGCCGCGCCACATGACCATGTTGCCAGGCGGAGGATCATTTGCTCGGGCGAGGTAGCCGCCGAGCCGAGCGATCTTGATGAGATAGTGCGACAGCGTTCTTCGCCGGAGTGGACCTTGATTGCGGTCCTTCACAAGACGATCGAGCAGAGCGATTTCAGCGTCAGTCAGTGCAAGGGTCGGTGGCGCATCCGGGCTTGAGCGGTTGAGCATCGTCATCCAGAAGACGCGCCAACTCACGATGCAGTACACGGCGATCAGATTGGCCAGACGTTGGGCGGTCCTGAGCTTTGCCTCCTCGGCCTTGCAGCCCGATTTGAGGACCTTGTGGAACACCTCGATCTTCCATCGCAGGGAGTACCATTCGAGCTTCTCAATGGCGTCCTTGCGAACCTGTACAGGCAGATCGGTGATCAGCTTCCAATCGATCCTCTTTCTGTTGTTCGGCGTCCCGCGCTCCTCGGCATGGATCACGGTAAGCGTCAGTGCCGGATAGCGCTTCTGCTTTCCGATCGGTGGCTGAACTCGGATCCGTCGATATTTGATCTCGAGAACAGCTTCGTCCGGTTCGCCGTCATTGTCTCTGACCTCGATGCGATGCAGGCCTTTGACGGCGACTTCCTCCATCTCGTCGGCGATGGTGTGGTCGCCCGCGCCGGCCAAGCGGTCGACACACGTCCGAACCACAAAGTGCGTTTCGATCTGCTGCGCCATACAGAAAAGCTCGTAGATGTCGCTTTCGCGATCGCCAATATGGACGCATCGACCTGGATCACTCAGCAACTCCGTCGATTGCCGCAGATTGTCCAACCAACGAATGCTTTCCTTCTTTTCGATGGGGACGCGTGTCGGATTGATTTTCTTCTTGAGCACGGCAGTGCCTTTGAACTTCTTGCGGGTCCAGAACTTGACGGCGCTCAGGCCGAGCGGCAGCCCCTCGGTCGTCACGGCCAGACTGGAATGCATCAGGATGCCGCAAGCCGTGTACGACCTCGGCCGTCCCGCCTTGTCGTGACCGCAGTTGATGCTCTTGGTGATGCCGATCGCTTCGGGCTTCTCCCTTTGATAGCTGAACTCCGTCGTGTCGTGCAGCACGAGGATCGGTCCATCGCTTGCGACCATCCGATCACGCGTCGCCTGGAAATGACCAGCTAGGATGTCCGCCTCACTGACCCGATCATTGTCGAAGAAGCGATAGGCCGCCTTGGCATTTGCCCAATCCTGGCAGACCAGTGGAATGCTTTGCCCCATGGCGCTCCCGATCTGCACCAGCAGCTTGCGCAGCCGTTTGTTCAAACGATCGTCGGGAAGACTACAGCCGGCAAGCTCGCCATCAACCCACGCCTCAATTGCTCCATCCATCGGCACCGGTCCTTTGCGATTCGGTGCCCGACAAGGAATCATGACCGATTCCCCTCATGCAACAGCTTGTACGCTTCTCAGTACGGTCGACAAAATGTGGGTAATTGAAAGCTTCGCCGGAGGCGTACCACGGAACGACAATTGCTGATCGAGAAGCCACAGAGATGTCCGCAGCACTGCCATCCCAAGCGTAACACAGGGCTGATAGCCGAACGCCCGGGCCGCCTTCCTGATGTCGCTATAAGTCCGGACGACTTCCGCCCCTGTGCAAGTGCGCGTAGCGTACTTCAAAATGGCAATTCAGGGTCGGCTACATGATGAATAGTTTTCCAAGAGGGTCGGAACCAATGGGTACACGCCGGACGCGGCAGCTCTCAACGCCCGGAGAATTCCGGCGCATAGGTCATCGACCTATCCAAGGTCAAAGACCCGGCTGCCATCGCCGTAGACCGTGACCGGCTGAAGAGCGAGGATCTGACGGAAGAATTCGGCGACCGCGCTGCCTTTACGCCGCGATTAAGGTCCGTAGACATTGGTAAGCGCAGCGCCGTCGTTCGGCATCCATAGGAGCCTGCAAATGCGGGGGCGTATCCCTCCATGGCAAGCTTGGATGCGCCATAGGGAGATTGCGGCTGGAGAACCATCCCTTCGCGAATAGGCGCCGTCTCGGTTCCGAACAGCGCGCCGCCAGTCGAAGCGAGAATGACGTGTGCAAGCGGGCGTCGCCCACCACGTTCAACGTACGATGCACATTGATCTCGAAGTCGCTTTCCGGATCGTGGATCGATTCCAGCACCCTCGTATGACCCGCCAGATAGATGATTGCATCGCAACCAGCCGCCATTCGAGCGAGCCATGGTCGCAAGATCCCTGACGTCACCCTGCTTGTACGCGAAGACGTTCGAGGATAATTCGGCCGGCGAGCCCATCGTCTCATTGTCGTGAACGGTCAGGCGACCGGACAAGCCGAGTGCCGCGGCGCGCCGCAGAAGGTTCGAGCCGACGAAGTCGCAGCCGCCACACGTGATCAGGATTTTCTTGCACAGTCACAGGATACTCGCCGAAGGCATCCAGTGCGACCTTTGCCCGTCTTTTTATCCAGCCACAGGTAGAATCCGTTCCGCATTTGGGCCTGTTAGGCCGGGTGTTGCAACAGCCTGGGCGCGAAGCCCCTGGTTGAGCGTCGCAGAAACGCTGCACCGGCCCGAAATGGATGGACGCTTCGAGGAATGCCCTCTTCGCCTCCAGCGGGGGCACTTTCCCCGCTGCGCGGGGCAGAGAAGAATCTCACCCACCGGGGTGAAGCCCCGGCGCTTCCTTGCCCGTGCGGACCACGTATTCGGTGTAGCCGCCGCCATACTGGTGGACGCCGTCGGGCGTCAGTTCGAGGACGCGGTTCGAGAGCGCGGCCAGGAAGTGGCGGTCGTGGCTCACGAATAGCATGGTGCCCTCGAAGTCCGCCAGCGCCGCGACCAGCATCTGCTTGGTCGCCATGTCGAGATGGTTGGTCGGCTCGTCGAGCACCAGGAAGTTGGGCGGATCGAACAGCATCTTGGCCATCACCAGCCGCGCCTTCTCGCCACCCGACAGCACGCGGCACGGCTTCTCGACATCGTCGCCGGAGAAGCCGAAGCAGCCGGCCAGCGACTTCAGCGCCCCGGTGCCCGCCTGCGGGAACGAGCTGTCGAGCGATTCGAACACCGTCTCGTCGCCGTCCAGCAGGTCCATCGAGTGCTGCGCGAAGTAGCCCATCCTGACGCTGGCGCCGACAGTCACCGCGCCCTGGTCGGGTTCGGTCTCGCCCGCCACCAGCTTCAGCAGAGTCGACTTGCCCGCGCCGTTGGCGCCCAGCACGCACCAGCGCTCCATGCGGCGCAGCCGGAAGTCGAGCCCCTCGTAGATCGGCTGGCTGCCATAGCCCTTGTGGACGCCGCGGAAAGTCACCACGTCCTCGCCCGAGCGCGGCGGCGTGCGGAACTCGAACATCACCGACTGGCGGCGCCGCGGCGGCTCCACCTTCTCGATCTTGTCGAGCTTCTTCACCCGGCTCTGCACCTGGGCGGCGTGGGACGCGCGCGCCTTGAAGCGCTCGATGAACTTCATCTCCTTGGCCAGCATCGCCTGCTGGCGCTCGAACTGCGCCTGGCGCTGCTTCTCGCCCAGCGCGCGCTGGACCTCGTAGAAATCGAAGTTGCCCGAATAGGTGATCAGCGTGCCGCCGTCGATCTCGACGATCTTGCCGACGATGCGGTTCATGAACTCGCGATCGTGGCTGGTCATCAGCAGCGCGCCTTCATAGTTCTTGAGGAAGTCCTCCAGCCAGATGAGGCTTTCGAGATCGAGATGGTTGGAGGGCTCGTCGAGCAGCATGCCGTCGGGCCGCATCAGCAGGATGCGGGCCAGCGCCACCCTCATCTTCCAGCCGCCGGACAGCAGCCCGACATCGCCGTCCATCCGCTCCTGGCTGAACGACAGCCCGCCCAGCACCTCGCGCGCGCGGGCGTCGAGCGCGTAGCCGTCCAGCTCCTCGAAGCGCCCCTGCACCTCTCCGTAGCGCTCGACCAGCGCGTCCATGTTGTCGGCCTGCTCCGGGTCGGCCATCGCCGCCTCGAGCCGGGCGATCTCGACGGCCAGCGCGCTCACCGGCCCGACCCCGTCCATCACCGCGGCGACGGCGCTCATGCCCGACATTTCGCCGACGTCCTGGCTGAAGTAGCCGATGGTCATGCCGGCATCGACCGTCACCTGGCCGTCATCAGGCTGTTCCTGGCCCGAGATCATGCGGAACAGCGTGGTCTTGCCGGCGCCGTTGGGCCCCACCAGCCCCGCTTTCTCCCCCTTCTGGAGGCTCATCGACGCGTCGATGAACAGGATCTGGTGGCCGTTCTGCTTGCTGATGTTGTCGAGGCGAATCATGGGCGCGTTGCTGGCGGCAAAGCGGGATCGATGCAAGCACGGCCGGGCTACGATCTTGCGGCTGATTGTCCCGCCGTTCCCCGCCGCCGGCTCGTCATTTTACCTCACATAACCTCCCTCGTGCCGGCTCGGATGATAAGCAGGCCCGACTCACGATGGGAGAAAGCCATGACCCAGCACGTTCTGTTCATCGTCATCAACGCGTCCGTGATCGGCCCGCACAATCGCCGGACCGGCTTCTTCTTCGCCGAGGTCGCCCATCCTTTCGAGGTGCTCGACAGTGCGGGCATCGCGATCGAGTTCGCCTCGCCGATGGGCGGATGGACGCCCTAAGACGCCTATGACGAGAAGGACCCCGCCCAGAAGGCGTTCTTCGAGAGCAAGGCGTTTCGCCGTCTGAACCAGAGCCGCAAGCTGTCCGACGTCGACGCCGCGGACTACGACGGCATCCTGGTGCCCGGCGGCCTCGGGCCGATGGTCGACATCGCGCGCAACGGGGAGGTGCAGAAGGCCGTCGTGCGCGCCTGGAGCACGGGCAAGATCGTGACCGCCGTCTGTCACGGTCCGAGCGCGCTGCTGGGCGTCGACCTCGGCGACGGCACGCCGTTCGTGCGCGGCAGGAAGCTCACCTCCTTCTCGACCAAGGAAGAATACGACTACGCCCGCGAGGACGTGCCCTACGAACTCGAGGACGCATTGCGGGTGGAAGGCGCCGACTATTCGTCCGCGGCCAACTGGCAGCCCCACCTCGTCGTCGATGGCCGCCTCATCACCGGCCAGAATCCGCCTCGGCGGGCCCCCTGGCGAAGGAGCTGCTCGCCGCCCTCGAGCGGCCTGCCTAGGGTTGCTGCGCGGACACCGGAAGCGTATATATATCGTAGTATATACGCGAGGCACCCCATGTCGCAATTCGCGAAAGTGTTCCGCTCCGGCAATTCCCAGGCCGTCCGCCTGCCCAAGAAGTTTCGCTTCGACGTCGAAGAGGTCGAGGTGTCGCGTGAGGGCGACGCGGTGATCCTGCGGCCCCATCGCGGCGCCCCGGCGCCGTGGGCGTCTCTGCGCGCCGCGATCGACCGCGGGTTCAGCGCCGACTTCATGGAAGAAGGCCGGCAGCAGCCCGACGATCAGACACGGCCGGGCCTCGACCGCGCGTTCGACTGATGCCCTGGCTGCTCGACACCAATGCCGTCATCACCCTGGTGACGGGCCGTTCGGAGCCCCTGCGCCGCCGCGTCGAAGCCTCGGAGCCGGGAATGCTGTCCACCTCCACCATCGTCGCGCACGAGCTCTATTTCGGGGCGTATCGCAGCCGGAAGATCGAGTTCAACCTCGAGACGCTGCGCCTGCTCTTCGGCGATCTCGTCGTCCTCGATCTCGACCGGGAAGACGCCCGCACCGCCGGCGAGATCAGGGCCGCGCTCGCCCGACAGGAAACGCCGATCGGTCCCTACGACGTGCTGATCGCCGGCCAGTCCCGCGCGCGCGGTCTGACCCTCGTCACCAACAACCTTTCCGAATTTCAAAGGGTCCCGGGTCTCGCGCTCGAAGACTGGACACAGGCGTAGGCAGCCGAGCGGCTCTGGAATCAGCCGTTCATCCACGCTACATGACCGTCTAGATGGTCAGGAGCAGGTCATGGATGTCATCACGCTCGCAGAAGCCAAGGCCCATCTGAGCGAACTGGTCGACCGGGTCGAGGCCGGGGATTCGATCGACATCACCCGCCGGGGCAAGCCGGTCGCCCGGCTGACCGCGCCCGAGAGGCCGCGCAAGCGGGTCGACGCGGCGCTGCTGCAGGCCCTGACCGCGACGTTGCCGCTGCAGAAGCAGGATGCCGCGAACCTGGTGTCGGCGATGCGGGAGGGCGACCGTTACTGATGCTCTATCTCGACACCTCGCTGATCGTTGCCGTGCTTTCCAACGAGGCGATGACCGCGCGGACGCAGGCCTGGCTGGCACAGCAGGACCCTGCGCAGCTTCTGATCAGCGACTGGACGCTGACCGAGATGTCCTCCGCGATGGCCCTCAAGGTGCGTACCGGACAGATCGATCTGGCCCAGCGGGCCACCGTGCTCGCCCTGTTCAACAAGCTCGTTGCCGAGAGCTTCACCGTTCTGCCGGTCACGAGCGCGCATTTCCGGACGGCGGCGAAGTTCGTCGACCAATAGGCGCTCGGGCTTCGCGCCGGCGATGCCCTGCACCTCGCGACGGCATCGGAGCATGGCGCCACGGTGCATACGCTCTATCAGCGACTCGCGACGGCGGGCCCGGCTCTCGGTGTCCCCACGCAGCTGCTGCAGTAAGGACGCTCGTCACCAACAACCTTTCCGAGGCAGATGAAAGGTCCCCCTGAATTCAGGAACGAAGTGCAACACCAGCTTAGGGTGTTGCCATGGGCGAACGATACGGCTAGCTCAGCCTGGAAGAGCGCTGCAAGATTGCCGAGCTACAGCAGGCCGGCCATTCAATCCGCCAAATCGCGTCAGCTCTGGATCGCGCGCCATCGAGCATCTCTCGGGAGCTGAAGCGCAATCGCGGCAAGCAGATCGGCTACAAGCCGGCTTACGCCCAGGAGCAGGCCGCCGCGCGGCGCTGGAAGGGCGCGCGCATAGAGCGCAATGCCGAGCTGCGCGACCTCGTGCTCGAGCGCCTGGGCCGCAGCTGGTCACCCGAGCAGATCGCCGGCTGGCTGACCCGAACGAAGGCCGCGACCCGCATCAGCCACGAGAGCATCTACCGCTTCATCTACGACCAGGTCCGCCACACAAACGACGGCTCGTGGCGCAACTACCTGCCCAGGGCCAGATTCAAGCGCAGGCGCCGGCGGCGCTCCGGCCGGTCTGTCGACGACCTGATAAAAGGCCGTGTTCCCATCGCTTTACGATCGCCCGAGGTCGAACGCCGGCACACCTTCGGACACTGGGAAGCCGATCTCATGCTGTTCAGGCTTCCCGGCCAGGCCATCCTGGTCTCCCAGGAGCGCAAGTCCCGCGCCCTGCTGCTGGCCCGGCAACCGGGAAAGGCCGCCGTCCCCACAGTCCAGCGCCTGCTCGCCTGGTTCCAGGCCATCCATCCACGGCTACGCCGAACCATCACCTTCGACAACGGCACCGAGTTCGCCGAGCACCTCGTCCTGACCGAGTGCCTCCGGATGCGCACCTTCTTCTGTGATCGCTACAGCCCCTGGCAAAAGGGCGCCGTCGAGAATGCCATCGGCCAGCTGCGCCGCTTCCTGCCCCGCAAAACCAACTTGAACACACTCGACGACAAGGCTCTCCACGCCTGCATCGCCGCCTACAACAACACCCCGCGCAAATGCCTTGGATTCAAGACACCGGCCGAGGTATTCATCGCTCAACTGTTGCACTTCAAACTTGAATCCACACCCTCGCTACGCTCGGGATGACAACTTTTCCTGCATCGACGCACTGCGCCGTCTCAAAAAATTGTCATCACGAACGCAGTGAGGGACCTTTGAACGGGCGCTCGTGAGCCCGCGTCTTGCGGCGCAGGTCGCCCTTGCAGCGGTCGGAGCAGGTCTTCACCTGCTCCCAGTCGCGCGCCTAATTCCTGCGCCAGGCGAAGGGCCGGCCGCAGGTCTGCGGCAGTGTGGACTTGGTGTAGCGCTTGCCGGTCAGAGACTTCGCGGTCACAGGCTGGCCAGGAAGGTCGCGGCGCTGTCGGCGATGCGGCGCCGCTCGTCGGCCGGGAACTTGTCGTAGATGCGAACCATCTGCGCCATGCGGGGATGGGTGCCGATCTTCCCGCGATGGCGCGAGATGAAATCCCAGTAGAGCGCATTGAACGGGCAGGCCTGCGGCCCGGTCCGCTGCTTCACGTCGTATTGGCAGCTGCCGCAATAGTCAGACATGCGGTTGATGTAGGCGCCGCTTGCCGCATAGGGCTTGGAGGCGAGCAGGCCGCCATCGGCGAACTGGCTCATGCCCACCGTGTTCGGCAGCTCGACCCACTCATAGGCGTCGGCATAGACCGCCAGATACCATTCGTGCAGCTCGTGCGGATCGATCCCGGCCAGCAGCGCGAAGTTGCCGGTGATCATCAGCCGCTGGATGTGATGGGCATAGGCGTGCTCGCGCGTCTGGGTCACCGCCGCGCGGACGCATGCCATCGCGGTCTCGGCCGTCCAGTAGAAGTCGGGCAGCTTCCGCGTATGGCCAAGGAAGTTGCTGCGTTCGTAGCCCGGCATCTTCAGCCAGTAGATCCCGCGCACATATTCGCGCCAGCCGATGACCTGCCGGATGAACCCTTCCGCCGCGTTCAGCGGCACCCGCCCCGCCCGCCACTCGATCTCGACCCGGCGGCAGACGCGCAGCGGATCGAGCAGGCCGCAGTTGAGATACTGCGCGATGACGGCGTGATGGAGGAACGGCTCGCCCGTCCGCATCGCATCCTGGTAGTCGCCGAACTTCGGCAGCGCCCGCGCCACGAAGGAATCGAACGCCGCTTCGGCATCGGCGCGGGTGACGGCAAACCCGAACGGCGCGCGATCGCCGAAATGACCGCCGAACCGCGCCTCGACCAGCGCCAGCACCTCCTGCGTCACCGCATCGGGCTCGAACGAAGGCGGCCGCGGCAGGAACAGATCCGCCTTGGCGGGCTTGCGGTTCTCGGCATCGAAGTTCCAGCGGCCGCCGGCAGGCCCGTCGCCGTCCATCAGCAGCCCGGTGCGCCGGCGCATCTCGCGATAGAAATACTCCATCCGCAGCACCGTGCGCCCCGCCGCCCAGCGCGCGAACCAGGCGGTCGGGCACAGGAAGCGCTCGTCCGGCAGTATGTCGACGGGCAGCCCGAACCGCTCGGACCAGGAGGCCTGCATCTGCCGGACCCGCCACTCCCCCGCCTCGGTAACGACCACCCGCTGGGGCCGGTGGCGGGCGATGGAATCGCCAAGCTGCGCGGTGAAAGAGCCGCGATTGTGGCCCGCTTCCAGGGTCACGTACTCGACCGTCCAGCCCCGCCCGCGCAGTTCCCCGGCGAAGTGGCGCATCGCCGAGAACAGGAAGGCGATCTTCTTCTTGTGATGGCGCACGGAGCGCGCCTCGTCGTCCAGCTCCGCCATGAGCACGAGATCCCGCGCCGGATCGCCCGTCGCGAGGCTGGTGATCTCGGGCGTCAGCTGGTCGCCCAGCACGAGGATGAGGTTGCGGATGGGGGGCATTGCGGGTGCTGCAGGCAGATACGGCCGAAGCCCCTGCCCGGTTCACCGATCGGTCGCCGCGAGGACTCAAAGCGTCGTCAGCCCAGCCTTGACCACCAGGGCTATCGCATGTGACGCAAAGGTCCTTCGCTGCGCTCAGGATGACAATTTTGCTGGGATTGGCGCAGTGCGTCGATGCACAAAACGGTGTCATCCTGAGCGCAGCGAAGGGCCTTTCTCTTTATTCAAAACACGTGCTTCCGCCGCCAATGGGACCAGATGCGATTGCCCTGCCTTGACCACGGCTGCGGCATCTCCCACCTAACAGATCATCCCGGCGGCCCGCCGAGCCCCTTGGCAAAAGAGGAATCCCGAAATGGCAGTGACGGGCCCCCTGGGCTGCTCTCCCCAGTCGCTTCGGCGTGCGGTGCGGCCATGAGCGTCGGTCTCGTGGCGCTGCTCGACGACATCGCGGCCCTGGCGAAGCTCGCCGCCGCCTCGATCGACGACATCGCCGGACAGGCGGCAAAGGCCGGCGTCAAAGCGGCCGGCGTTGTCATCGACGACGCGGCCGTCACCCCACGCTACGTCACCGAGTTCAGCCCGGCGCGCGAGCTGCCGATCATCGGCCGGATCGCGCTCGGCTCGCTGCGCAACAAGCTCCTGATCCTCCTCCCCGCGGCCCTGGCCCTGGGCGTCCTGCTGCCCGGGGCGATCATGCCGCTTTTGATGATCGGCGGGGCGTACCTCTGCTACGAAGGCGCGGAGAAGCTCTACGAGGTCGTTTTCCCGCACGCGGCGCAGGCACACGAGGCGATGATCGAGCCAGTCGCCCTCGATGCGCGGGCCCTCGAGGATCAGAAGATCGCGAGCGCCATCAAGACCGACTTCATCCTCTCGGCCGAGATCATGGCGATCACGCTGGCCGCCCTGCCCGCGGACGGCTGGCCGAGACAGGCGATCATCCTCGCCGTCGTGGCCGTCGGCATCACCGGGGCGGTCTACGGCGCCGTGGCCCTGATCGTCAAAGCGGACGATTTCGGCTTGGCGCTGGCCCAGCTGTCGCCGGCATCGGCGCTTGCCGCGCCGTTGCGCGTCACGGGCCGCGCGATCGTGCTGGCCATGCCGCATCTCCTGAAGGCGCTCGCGGCCATCGGCACGGCGGCGATGATCTGGGTCGGCGGCGGCATCATCCTGCACGGCCTCGACGCCTATGGCCTTGGCGGACCGACGCATCTGCTGCACGACGCCGGCGCCGCCGTCGCGCGCGCCGTTCCCGTGGCCAAGCCGGTCGTCGCCTGGGCGGTGGAAGCCGCCGGCTTCGGCGTGGCCGGACTTGTAATCGGCCTGCTGGCGATCCCCTTGACCAGCCGCGTGCTGTCGCCGCTCTGGCGCCGGGTCAAACCGCTGGGCCGCCGGATCCTGTCGAGAGGCCGGGCCTGACGGCGGCAAGCGATTTCCGTTGAAGCAAACAATCCTTTGCAAGTGCTCAGCTGGTCGCGGAGGACGAGGATGAGGTTGCGGATGGACGGCATACGGGCGCTGCAGACAGGTACGGCCAAAGCCTGCCCAGTTCACTGCCGAAAGGCGCCGCAGATTGAGAAGTCTCGGAGATCCACGACCTCGCCCACAAGATCGTACTGGCCGGTAGCCCCTGCAAGCCGGACGTCCACCACGCCGACGGGCTGAAGCTGGTCGACCTCGTGAACCGCTTCGCCGAGATCTATTGGGCGACCGAGGACATCAATACCGTGCGCAAGCCCTGCCCCTACCCGCCGAACATCGAGGTCGTCTATCCCGTCCTCTGATGCGGCCGGCCGGGGCTGGTTCGGCTGGCGCATCATTCGCGTGCGCGGCCGCAGCATGGTGCCCACGCTTGGTGATGGCGACTACGTCCTTCTGAAACGCTATGGAAGATTCCGCCGGCCACGGCCAGGCGACGTGGCCTTCACACGCCGTGGTGAAGGGCCGATGCTGATCAAGCGGCCGGGAGAGCGCGATGGGCAAGGACGGTTCGGACTGTTCGGGGATGGTTCGACCTCCGCGCCTGCCGTGGATCTGGGCTATGCGTCCGAACAAGAGATCGTGGGATGCGCGATCCTCGGCGTGTCTGGCAGTCGGATAGACCCAATGAGGCGTCGACGTCACCGCTCGCTGGACACTGAGGCTGACACTCGCACAACGCTATCAAAATCAGCCAAAGCCATTCGGCTTCTCGAAACCGCCCCGCACTCGCCAAATGCTGCGGAAGGTCATGCACGTCAGGTTCTTGGCCACCTCCCCTTTCAGGCCGGCCTTGAATTGCATCGCGAAGGCCGTCGCCGACGCATCCGGTCCTGAATCGAAATGATTGATGCCGGGCTCGCTGGGATTGGTGGAATTCGCCCCCTGGATGGACACGCGCGCCACGCCCGCGCCCACGCCGAGATAGGGAAAGATCTTGCTGGACCAGGGTGTCTGGACGGTGAGGACCGCGCTCGCGACCACCACCCCGACGGTCATGGGGAGGGTGACGTACTGCGTTCCCAGGACGCTGGGGTTGATGGGCATGTCCCCGACCGGCGATTTCTGCCCGATATTAGATCCCCTCCAGCTCGGCGGCGGGCTTCAGGGCCCATTCCGATGGCCCGAAGGTCTGGCGCTTCCATTCGTAGCCCGCCTGGAGGCCCAGCACGCCGACGGGTTCGCCGCCGGTCTTGCCCTGCGCATCGACGCCGACCCGCGTGTTCAGGGGGCCGGGAAGGTAGAAGCCCCCTTCCTGCCGCGCGCTCATCGACGAGGCCGTGCCGGCGCCGCCGAACACGCCGACGTAGAAGCCCTGCCCGCTCGTCGTATCCGACGCGAAGCACGGGCTCGGGCCGAGCGAACAGATGAGGGCGAACAGAGCGCCCGACCGGTTTTTCATGGGCTGCCTCTCCCCCTGGCCGGCCATGATAGCCCGGATTGCGGAGAACGACGCTCCTGCTCGCCATCATTGGCCCGGCCCTCGAGCCTCCCAATCCTCGAAATGCGGCTTCAGGGCCTCGGGAAGTTCACCAAAGAAGGCCGCATCGAGCGGATAGTGCGGCATCGTTTGCCGAACGGCGTCGAGCAGCGCGATGCCTTGCTTGCGGTCCTTGGGCTTCTTTTGGGGATTGCGCCCGGGCTTTTCGGCCATCCACAGTTTCTGAAGCGCAAACCAGCGTGGGTCCGGGACGATCATGCGCGCGACTTCGCCACCGTACACTCCAACCACCCGATCGATCGGGCGGCCGTTCAGCAACCATTCCTGTTCCGGCAGCGCCACCGGGCGCGGCTTGTCGCGCGCCTGCTGCCCGCCGATCCGGCTTGGCGCCGAGAGGATTTCGACCTCGTAGGCCTTGGCATTGCGTGCCTGGAACGGACGTTCGGCGTTGACGGTATAGGTCATGTCGACCTCCTTGAGCACTTTCCACAAGGTCGGGCGGGTCGTGTCCGCCTCGGTCGCGGTCAGGGCCATGTCGAAGTCGAGTGTCGAATCCGGCGCATCGCGGATGAAGGCATTGGCTTCGAGTGCATAGGCGACGAGTGCATTGGTGCCGACGACCATGGCCTGCTCGCCCAGAAACCGCATGCGATCGGCCTCGCGTAGGATCTTGCCGCCTTCGGCGGGAAGCATGGGCAGGCGCAGCGCGCGGTAGAGGCTGGCTTGCTCCTTGAGCGTCTTCTTGCTTTGGGCGAGGCGGTCCTTCAGTTCGGCCTTCTCGGTCTTGTAGGTCTCGAACTCGGCTTGCTTGTCGGGGTCGAGCGGTCCCCTGCTCCTCATGTTGCCGGCCCGGTCCGTCACCTCGTAGAGATACTCCCGGCCCGAGACCTCCTTGATCCGCATGTTGTAGGGGATGTCGTTCAGCGTGCGCAGCGTCTCCATCCAGACCTGATAGGCCTGTTCGAGATTGACGATGACCCGCGCCTGCTCGTCGGAGAACGCTTCGAGCGCCATAGATTACCCTGCAAATTCGGCATATGAAAATATGCGGGGTAAATCATTATATTTCAATGATTACCCTGCATATTAAACAAGAGCCCTTCTGCGGGGTAAATCGGAAAAGCCACCGTCTCAAACGAAATAACCGAAATAAACGAAACATTCGAAGCCGATGCCGCACCCTCGAATCCGCCGCGAATGGTTCTCATTTCTGGGCATGCGCGGCCGGCAGCGCGTTTCCGGCGCCGGGCGCCCAGATCGCCGCCATTGCGGCCGCTCATGATTTCGCGGTGGCGTCGCGGGACGCAGCTGCGTTCAAGGCGGCCGGTCTTGTGGTGGTCGATCCGTGGACCGCAACGACCTCATCCTGAGAGGCTGGCCGGAAATGAATTGAATCGATTCAAGCACTTACCTCATCCTGAGGAGCGCCGCGAAGCGGCGCGTCTCGAAGGATGGGCAACAGACGCCATGCGCGTGCCCACCCTTCGAGACGCTCACTGCGTTCGCTCCTCAGGGTGAGGTCGGTGCTCGGCTCGGGATGACGCCCACGGGGCGTCACTCCCACTCGATTGTTTAAACAGCATATAACTAATTGAAATCACTCGATAATTTCTTTTGTCAGCGAGAAAATTCCGACACCGAGGCCGTCAGAAAGTTACGCTGTTGATTTTAAAGAGAAAATCGCCAGAAAAATATTTTTGAGGCTTCGCCAACTATCGGGGCCAGTCGGACGATTTTTGCACATCGCGGCACCAACCGGCGTATTCGAAGCGCCTCAAAAGTACCGTCACCTGAAGAATATCACGCATCGCAGGCCGATGCCATCCGGCAGCAGGCGAGCCACTGAGCGGCCAATCAGGCCTTGCTAAAACGCGATCCTCTGGCTATATTACTGGAAATAATCCGGAGGTTACCGTGGGTAGCTCGCAAAAACGCGCCATCCAAAACTATCGATCTCGGCTAAGCGAGCGCGGTCTGGCGCGCTTCGAAGTGCTTGGTCGCGATGCCGATCGCGACCTCATCCGATCATTGGCCCGCCGCTTGGCAGAAGACGGCCCGGACGCCTCGCGCCTCCGTGCGGCCGTCAGCCAGACCATTGCCGGTGAGCCGCCGAAGAAAGGCGGTATCCTGGCTGCGCTCCGCCGCTCTCCGCTTGTTGGCGCCGATCTCGATCTCAACCGTCCCCGCGAAGAAGGACGTAAAGTCGAGATCTGATGCGCTACCTGCTCGATACCAACATCATCAGCAACATCACGAAGCCGAATCCCTCCGAGTCCCTTCTCGCGTGGATGGCGCACTCATTCGATGGCTCGATCCCGCCGGCTTCGAACTCGCGCGCTCCGATGACATTCTCGGAGAGTTTCCAACCCGAAGGGTCGGCAACGATAACCTAAGGGAAACTGCGGTTCATCGCACATTCTCTGCACCCTCGCGGCAATACCCCAGGGATTTCCAGCAGACCTGATGGCATCCTCGATCAGCACGGGGACTTTGGAGTAAATCTTCGCGGCCAGTTCAGCGTCGGCGCGGGAACGAAAGACTGGCGCCGTACGGCTGTTCGGGTTCAGTCGCGCAATGGTTTCGGGCGTCAGGGTAAAGTTGCGCTCAGGATCAGCCAATTGTGCCGGGTTTGTCAAAAAGAACGCAAAGTGCGCGGTAGCTTCATTATCGCCAAGGGTCATCAAGCAGAACTTGACGCGGTAATAGACTTCCGGAAAGAGGCGGTCTCTGTTCTCAAAATCTATAAGGCTACTGAGGCGTTTTTCTGCCATCAGCCACGCGAAGAATTGTGCTGTTGACGAGTCCGTTGCGATGCCCGTTGGTACAATTAACCCGGCGCGCCCCTTCGGTCTGGTAATTTTTGCAAATAGTTCCGCGAATAGTGCGTACGTATTGACCTTTCCTCTTGCGGTCAGATCGAAACGCCCGGATTCTCGAGCAAACTCGTTCAAAGCTTCAGAAGCGTATATGGCGCGCTGATATTCTGCGAAAGCTTCTGGCTGTTCACGCGCCAAGCTATCAATGGCCTTCTTGCGGGCAGAACCGGCGAGCGAGGCGATCTCAGGATGTATTGCTGCAAAATATTCCTTGTCAGAGAGCTGCATCACCTCCCAAGGCGGATTACCCAACACCACGTCGAAGCCGCCTCGTTGCATGACATCCGGGAACTCCAGTGGCCAATGGAATGCACGAGTACGGCGTGCAATGGTGGCCTGCCCGATGATTGGCCCCCAGACCTGCCCGTCGTCCAGTGCCTGCCAGACATCGGACGTGGTTGGAACCAACCGCGCTCCACGCGAACTCGGGGGCCCGCCGGTCTTCGGCAGAAGGAAGGCTGCAATATACAGATCACAAGCTGTCTCGGCCTTGTGGAAGGCTTCCCCTTCACGGATCGTGCGGAAGCGGCGATCTTTGGTAATGATATCTTCAAGTGTATCTTCGCTCAGCGCACGAAAGCCGGTGTATTCGGTAGCAATAGGCCGGATTGCAGGCAGACGGGATCGACCTCCGGTAAAATCCAGCCGTCCTTGGCCAGCTTTCGCATCCTTGTTCGCGCGGGCGTAGAATTTCGCGGTATCCTTGTCGTCGCCAGTCTGCGGCTTGTATGCGGCGTCGGGGATGCCATCCTCCAGCACCTTGAGGTCGAGTATGCCCAGCAGCGCATCGCCGCAGCGGATCTGCGCGTCGAAGAAGCCCAGGGGGAGGCCCGGGTCCACAGTCTCGATCCACAGCGCGACTTTGGTCAGCTCCACCGCCATCGGGTTGCGGTCCACACCATGCAGGCAGGAACGCGCGACATCGCGCAGCGCATGGCGGAAATCAGACAGCGCGGGCGTGCCATCGGCCCGGATACGGGCAAGCCGTGTGGCGATCCGGCGAGCGGCGGCCAGCAGGAAGTGACCCGAGCCGCAGGCGGGGTCGATGATCGAGAGTTTCAGGAGCGCCTTGGTGGGATCGTCCGCCTCAGCCTCCGTTCTGTCCAGGACGGGATCGAGCGCGGTGTCGAGCAGCGCCTGAACCAAGCTGTCCGGCGTGTAGTAGGAGCCGGTAGTCTTGCGCTGGTTGCCCTTCTGCTCGGAAGCCTCGGAGGCGAAGACCAGAGATTTGCCGTCGTCGCCCAACTGCGGCTGGAGTTCGAGGAGCGACTCATAGACCGAGCCCAGCTCCTCGGTCTCCATCGCGCGCCAGTTCACCGGAACCATGCCGGTTTTGTCGGAAAGCCAGGCGAGGCGGTAGAGCGCCTCCATGAAGGCGCGGTTACGCAAGCGGGCAGTTTCGAGATGCGGCAGCTTGTCGTCTGAAAAGAGCCCGCCGAGCGCCGGGAGCGCGAGTGCGTCCTGCCCATGAGCAAGGGCGCGGAAAACGATCTTAATGCCTTCGTAACGGTCGTGATGCCTGTCCCAGGAGGCGGCGCGATAGCATTGAGCGCGAAGGGCGGCGAGGCTGTAGCCATCGGCGTAGAGCTTGCGCGCTGCCGCTGCAGCCTTCTCAGGGTGCAGAAGGTTCCGGTCCTCCGCCACCATCAGGAAGATCAGGCGGTAGACAAGGCGCAGAAGCTCATTGAACCAGTCGGTCAGGTTGACCTCACCGGATTTCAGTTTGGCGGCGAGGTCGGGGTTGGCCTCGAGGAAGCCCGAGCCAAGCACCTTGAGCGCGATCTGGACCTGAGCGGCGAGACGATCACGGGCGACTTCGCCTTCCCGCGACCCGGCGTCCCGCCAGCGTTCCAACGCGCAGTCTGTGGCCGGGGCACCTGTGACGCCGAACCGGCTGCGATGGATCAGAAGCCATAGAACGGCGAAGGATGCGGCATCCTCGTTGGTGAAGATCTGGGCGAGGTCGGCCTCAATGTAGGCCGGGCGGGTCAGCGATGCGTTGTCGCGCACCAGGCGGATCAGCGTTCCGTTCGTCACGAGGCCCCAGAGCGTCTCCTCATGCTCGTTCAGGTAATCCTGAAGGGCGAAGGCCGGGGAGCGAGACCGATCCACCGAAAGCGTCGGGCTGCGCCGGTCGAGCTTTTCGTCGGAGGGGGGCACGACCACGATCGGCACCCGTTCGCCAGCGATGAAGGAAAGAGCGCCATCCGCTGCGGCGAGATCGTCAAATCCGAATGTCTCCTGCAGGAACGCGCGGACAAAGCGCCGGGTCGCTTCGGCCGACGGATGCTCGATCTTGGCGAACGCGTCGAAATGGGATTGGCCGACGCGAAAGGCAGTCGAGATCTCCTCGCGAAGCGTCAGGCCCTTGCGGATGCGGTAGTCGGGCTCCTTTTGCTCTGCGGACTCACGACGATCGATGGTGGCGACCATGGCGGGCGCGATGAGATTGCCTTCGAGGCTGAGCGACGGCCAAGCTGACATGTCTGTGACGGGTTTACGGGCCATGGATCAGGCCTCGCTCGGCATCAGAACAAACAGGCCGATCACGTCGGGCGGCAAGACTGCCTCGACAGTGACGCGCGAGGCGGATCCGGCCGCTGCTCTCAGACGAGCATGATCCCGCATGAGCTCTTCGGCGCGGGATCGGACGAATTCAGCCAGGGGGCCTGCAAGGAGGCCGGGCAGATCTTCCATCGCCTTGGTAATGATTCTGTCCCGGGCGGATGTTGCGAGATCAGCGGCGGCGGGCGTGTTCAAGATCGCCCGGGCTGCCTCGCCGCTCTCCACGATCTTTCCGCCCTGCATCGCGACAAGGGCAGCTTCCTCGGCGAGAAGCAGGCGATCCTTTCGGGCATGGACTGTCAGTTTGAACCGGATACGAAGGAGAACCAGGCGCGTCATCTGCTGGACCGCTGTCGTCGGCCAGGCGCCAACCCGGCCAATCCCTAGACCTGACAGCGCCTCTGGATCGAGCGAGGCTTCCACCAGCGCCTCCGCAAGTGTCGCCGTCAAGGGATGCGTCCTTGTCACCAGCGCCGTTCCCGATGGCGCCGGTTCGACCATCGCGAGGCGAACCGAGCCGCTCAGATTGCGTTGGTTCAACCGTTCCCTAAGGCCTGTTTCCAGCGCATGGACATGGGCGATGAGGACGGACTTTCGGGGTTCAAGCGGGACCCCGAAGCGAGACATCGCTCTTTCAATGAATATTTTCGCATCTTCAGGCGATCCGAGCAGGGTTCGGACTTTTTCCCATTCGGGGGCCACTTCCTCCGGCTTCATTGCGTTTTGGGCAAATCGCGCGCGGGATTTTTTCTCGCTTTCTGAGGCATCACGCCAACGCGCCTCCATGGCCTTCGTCCCATCATCAAGGCGCAGGTCGAGGGCCAATTGTCGGCTTCCGCCCCGGCGCAGCATCATTGATGCCATCAGTGCATCGGTGACCGGGCCGCGTTCGTCGGGCAACGGCACGGTCACGCCCGTCGCCTTGCGGATCTCTTCAGCTTTCCTGAGGATGACCTCGAGCACGGCGCCGTCGATGGCGCTGTCAGGCGAGAACATCATGATTGACCGGACGAGTTCGGCCGGCTGACCGAAGCGATCCACCCGGCCCTCGCGCTGCTGATGTCGGGTGGGATTCCACGACAGATCGTAGTGGATGACCGTGTCGAAGAGCTGCTGAAGGTTGATCCCTTCCGACAGGCAGTCTGTCGCCACAAGGATACGCTGATTGTCCTTTGCATCATCGGCAGGCGCCATGTCGGCCACGCGATCGCGGCGCTCGTCCGGGGTTAGAACCCCAGTCACCGCTTCGACGACCAGCTTTGGAAACGCCTTGCGAAGGCCATCGCGGACATGTTCTGCCGTAGCCAGGTAGCGGCAGAAGACTACCGGGTTTGCGTTCTTCTTGATCAGCGGCGTCAGAGCATCGATGAGTGCTATAAGCTTCGGGTCGGCTTTGTGGACCAATTCCTCTGCTTGCCTTACCAGAGCCAGAAGCGCTGGATCAGTCTCAAAGCCGGTACTGGGTTCGATATCCACGGCGTCTTCGTCATCAGAATCCTCGTCGTAGATCTGAGGTTCAAGACGGTCGCTCTCATTGGACATGCGATTCCGCAAAGCGCTCAAGGCTGCCGCGGGAGAGGAGCCCACACAGCGCATCAAGGCGAGTGTGCCCCAAAAGGCCAGACGCCGGTCGCGTTGCCCGAACCCTGCCCGAGCGACGACACCGAAGCAGTAGTCCAGAACCGTTTCCTGAAAATCGAGATGGGCTTGCGACAGCCGGTAGGGGAACTCGGTTGTCTCGTGTTTCGGAAAGACGCGGTTTTCGTCCCATTCCCTCGACAAAAGATCAATGCGTTGGCGTTGCACGAAGTGCCGTGCGAGGCGCTCGCGATATCGGGCATCATCGAAGTTCATTGAACCGAAGGACGGTTCGATGAGCGAGAGAAGGCGACCGAACGCCTCTTCGTCGCCCGAATGAGGCGTTGCGGTGAGAAGGATGATCCGCCGTTCCGGATCGCGAGCCAGCCCGGAGAGCAGCTCAAACCGCTGCTGCTTGCCCTTGTGAGTGCCCACGCAGGCATGGGCCTCATCGACGATCACAAAGTCAGGGCATGCACGGGCAAATCCCTCGCGGCGCTTTTCTGCCTTGATGTAATCGAGGCTGACGACAGTATAAGGGTAGGCATGGAAGAGCGTCTGCGCGAGAGGCAGGCCGCGTTCAAGGCGGGCAGCACTGCCCGAAGTCACGGCGACAGCCTCTATTCCGAAGCGCATCTTTAGCTCGCCCACCCACTGCTCGACGAGATGCGGAGGGCACAGCACGGAGAAAGCATCAACCTCGCCCCGGTCCATCAGTTCACGCAGGATAAGGCCAGCCTCAATTGTTTTCCCGATCCCAACGTCATCAGCGATCAGGAGACGAGGCACCTGCATGCGAAGGGCCATCAGCAAGGGGACGAGCTGGTAGGTCCGCGGTTCAAAGGCGAGTTGCGCTGCGGACCGGAACGGTCCCGCCCCACGGCGCAATGTCAGACGCATCGCATCCGCGAGCAGCGCTGCCTTCGCCTGAACGGTTGCGGTTGCGTCTGCAGGAAGATCGAAACGGGCGGGTTCAACCGGCAGAATTTCAAGCGCCGGGTCGAGAACTACCATGTCGTTCTCACTGCCCGAGAGAGGGCGGAGCGCCAGAATGCCATCTTGCGGGGACGGCAGCGCGACCCACTCACGCCCACGGGCGCGGACCAGATCTCCGGGGGCAAAGTTCACCGTCATCGGATAATCCCCCCCAGCATCGAGATCATTGCGTCGGGGACGCCCGCAGTGACGGTTCCTTGCAATTCGAACAGCGTCCAGCCCTTGACTTCTGCTGCCTCGCGCGTTGCCCTGTCCGGAGGACCGATGCAAGCGGCGACGAAGTGACTTCTCCAGGCGAAGGTCATCTCCTGACCGGAAAAGCTGACGGCAGAGGCATCGGGAGCCGGAAGCCCTACCTCTTTGAACACATCCTCCCATCCCCCGCCTTCAACTGGCCTGCTTGAATTGGCGGCGAGCACGATCTGCCCCCGTGCCAGATCGACCAGCATCTGTTTGGCTTCGTCGCTCGTTCGGTCGATGAGTTCGTGGTCGGGCTGGTTGAAATAGGAGAGCAGGCAGCGATAGCACCCGCGGACGCAGGCCTCCCCATCGCGACTCACAAGCAGCTTGGCATCGCCCGCTGCGATTGCATCATCGACCTTCTCGAAATGCATGAGGATCAGCGCTTCTCGGGCGACCTTGCCAAGGGCTTGCGGTTCCGCGACCAGCCGGCTGAGCACCCCGGCACCACCCTCAGTGGCTTCATAGGCGAGAATGGCACGGCGGTTATCGCGGGCGGGCAGAGGTTCACCCAGGATCTCACCTTCTTCCAGTTGGAACACGACCTCAATGCCCCTCATTAGGGCATGCTGAACCGTCGCGATTGTCTCGGCTGCATAAGCCGAGGGCTCACTAAAACGGAGGAGAAGTGCGTTCTTCCGGTCACGGACGATGGGAACAATCCGAACCGGCTTCACAACATCCGGCGGCACCTCGACATCCGCATCTTCGTCTTCCGATTTGGTCCAGTAGCCGCTGCGCGGGTCGATATAGAAACCGAAGACGGTCTGATTGGCTCGCCGTTTCAATCCTTTGTTGATCCGGCTGATCTCGGCGCTGTTGGCATACTGCAGTGTAAGGACCGAGACGTCGTCGCAGCGGAAGTCGCCCTCGGTTATCTGAATCCGGCCGTCCCGCATCGGCCAGGAAAAGACGGTCTGAATATCAAAACCCTGCCGGACGCGTTCTTCGTCGTTTGCTGTGATCCGTTCGACGGGCGCGGCTTCGACGTTGTCGATCCTCAGCGTCCTCTGGACGGGGACCTCGCCCGCCATGGCGGTATTGCAGGCATGACAGCGCTCAACCTCACCGTCATGGCAGGCGCCGCAGTTCGAGCAGATGAAGATGTCCCTGGTGGCGAGTTCCGATCCGTCCCCCGTACGAACTTCCGGCGGCAGCTTCGCCTTCATGACCCTGTAAGCGCGGCCTTCGTGATAGATCAGGCTGCGTGGCCCGAATTCGGAGATAGCGAGGAAGCGGGCGCGCTGGAGGAACGAGCCAGTTTTTCCCTCTCCAGGGATAAAGGCGTAGAGCGGCAGGCGTGGGAAATTGTATCCTGGCAGGAAGCCCTCGGTCGCGAGATAGCGGTAGGAATAGAAGTCCGAGCCGTTCGAGGCCTTGCCCTGTTCGAGAATGGTGATCTGATCGCTCGCCTGCATCTGGGCGGCCTTGATGCGTCGACGGTCGGCGCCCGAAAGGCCGGTAATTTCAGACCGGGCGTTGGCCTCCATCAGTTGCGTACGAGCGGAGTTGTAGAGCTCACGCCAACGATCGAAGGCGCGATCAAACTCCTGGGGCGCTCGCTGGGCGACGTCAGACGCAAAGTCATCCGGCTCACCCATCCAGACCGGCTTTCGGCCCTCCGTTGAAGCAAGTATCTGATCGAGAACGCGCTTCATAGGGAGGCGTGCTATACTCACAAGCGTCGGCCGGTTGATGACATCGTGGATCTCCTGCTTCAGCGGATAGTCCGCCCGCTTCAGATCCAGGATTTCTGGGATGTCTGGCGACAGGGCGACCTTTGCTTCCGCAAGCCAGACAGCGTGCAGATGTGAGCGCACGAGCTCTTCATTGGTAATGTCGAGCGCCGGTGGGCGAACGACGCCTGCCACCATCTCGCTGCGCCGTTCGAAAAAATACTGATCGTGCGGCGATTGAGCGGCGCAATAGGTCACGATGACGGCGGCCTGCCCGGAGCGACCGGCGCGGCCGGCGCGCTGGGCATAGTTCGCAGGCGTTGGTGGGACATTTCGCAGATAGACAGCATTCAACGCCGAGATATCGACGCCAAGTTCCATTGTTGGCGAACAGAACAAGGCGGGCAGAAACTGCTCTGACTCTCCTGCCGCCCTAAGGTCAGCAGCATTCTCCGCGAGATTCTCCTGATCATCCTCTTCAAAGCGGAAGCGCCACTCCCGCCATTCACGCTGTCTCTGGGACACTTGCGCCGTATGTTCACGCCCTTCGAGGCCCCAGTAACTGCTATGGCCCGCTTTCAGGTCGGCGGCGATCGCATTGTAGAGATCATGGAAGTAGCGATTCCCCTGCGCTTCCCCCGTCCGAACGGCTTCGCCCGGAACCACACGAACCGCTGAAGGTGACAGACGCCAACCCTGCAGGTCCGCCTCTATATCGACGCGTGACACCAGCCCCTCACGAGCCAAGAGCTCCATCAGGCCAGTCATCACCGTCAGGTAATCTGCTTTTCCAAGCTTAGTCCCTATGGCGCTCTTGCGATTAATGAGGCGGCCGATACGGGAATTGTGTCCGGCGCGGATAATGGTCTGTTCCTCCCGTAGTCCCACGCGATCCTTGCCTGGAACTTGCAGAAATAGGGTCGTGCGGCTTCTGGGCGTCTCCTTTGCGTCGATGGCCCAAGGGGTTCGCAGGAGATTTCGGGACTTTTGAGCGACGCTGTCGAGCACCGTCAAATCGAGCGCTTCGGTTCCGACGGCCAGGCCCTCAAGCATGGCACCGAGTAGCAGCTTCAGCGTCGTTTTGCGCGCCGGCACGTCGAGCGTCCCGAGATCAGGCAGGATAGCTGCGAGGCGCTCTGTGTCTTCCGCGATGTCATCAAGCCCAATGAACGCAACGTCAATGAGCTTGAGGACCGAAAGGCTGGGATTGGTGTAGCGCCAACCCCGTCGCAGATCTGTCCAAAACCGATGGGCCAGAACCTTGGCGAGTGAGCGTTGGGCGTCCTCGCGGACAACAGCGCCTGCCCCGGAATCCAACATCCAGTGAATCCGCGCATCCTTATTGCCGGCGGTGAATCCAAGCGCCTTTACCACCCGCAGACCGAATTCGTCCTCAGTCATGCCATCCTCGCCGGCATCCAGAACGGCGCGCAAGATCGCGCCGCGCAGGAGGCTGACGAACAGGAAGTCATTGAAGTGTCCCGCTTGAAGCGCGGCGTCCTGCCGGTTGTCCGTAAAGCCCAGGAGCTTGCGCTTTTCCTTGGGAACGCCACTGTCGCGCCCGTTCATCCATTCGAGGGCCGTGGAGACGAGGAGTGTGGTGGCCGAGCTGCGGCCTTCGCCCGACAGGCCAGCAAGCTTGCTGCGCTCCCGCATGCTGGGATGCGGCTGATCGAGACAGCAAGGGCAGAAGCCGAACTTTCCCGGTATGAACCAGAAACTCTTCCCCGATGAATTGTAGCGCCCATCCGAGGCCACCGTGACCATCTGCGGCGCGCGGCGCTTCCTGTTGGCCCGGAGCCGTTCGATGCCGTTGCGCTCCTCACGCCACTCCTCGGGATAAGTTTCGACCTCACCCGTGAAGGCATAATCGGAGTCACCATCGCCAGTAGGTGTCAGGTAGCCGGCGATGTCCCCTTCCTGCTCGTCGAGCGGCGTGTCGTCGATGTTCCTAGGTAGGAAGCGAATGCCGTCGATGTCCTCTGTCTTTGCGACAACGTGGAACTCATGGCCGCAGTCGCGGCAGAACCGAGTGGGATAGAGGCGGTGGCCCGGGGCACTGGGGTCTTCGAGTTGGCCTTCAAATAAAACATTCCTGGGATGCTCGGTCAGTGTGGTGAAAATCTCTCCCGCGCCGGCAAAAAACTGATGCAGCTTGAACGCGAGGAATGCGCCGGTGGCTGAGCCGCCACGCTCCGTTTCCGGCAAGCTGATGCGGGTCAAAAATGTTTCGAGGCCACTCCGACAAGCTTCGAAATCTAAGCCGCTGTCCTTTGATAGTAGTGAAACGGCCTCTTCGAACGGGATAGGCTTTTTGCGCTTGAGTTCATGCGCGTCCTCCAGGCCGATCGCGAGTTCGGTCCATACTGCCAGCGGGTGGCTTTGCAGGACCTCATCTGTCAGCACGTCGGGAAGCGCAGATGTCAGGACATGCGCAAGCTTCGGCCGCACGTCGTCGAGTTTCAGCAGATCATCCGTCGCGCGTTGAAGGGACTCATCAATGACGGATTCCGGCCCAATGGGGGTTCCGAAAAGGCGCGATGCGACATCCGCCACGGCCCGCGCGCGGTTGATATCGGAACCTTCGCTCGCCATGGTGGCTGACGTTCCGATGCAGATTGGCGCCTTATCTGGTGCGCAGCGGTTGCGAAGGCGGCGGACGAGAATAGCTACATCGGCGCCTTGGCGGCCGCGATACGTATGCAGTTCGTCGAGAACGATAAAATTCAGACCGTTTGCGTTCTCTATGACCTTAGTGTCGAGTGCGTCCTGCCGCGTCAGGAGAAGCTCCGCCATCATAAAGTTGGTCAGCAGAATGTCCGGCGGATTGTCTGCAATCTGTTGCCGCTGTTCCTGACTTTCCTGGCCGGTGTAGCGCCGCACGACCGGCTGCAGTTCGCTTGGAAGACCGGACTGGGCGATAAACTTCTCGATCTCCTTAAGCTGGCTATTGGCCAGCGCGTTCATCGGATAAACGATGATGGCGCTGGTCCTGCGTGGCTTCCCAGCCTTCCGCGCGCGGACGATCGCATCGACCACTGGCACGAAGAAGCAGAGCGATTTGCCCGAGCCGGTTCCGGTTGTAACGACATAGCTCTGACCGGCTCGGGCCTTTGCGATGGACTGCGCTTGGTGGCGATAAAACCGCAAGGGCGTTTGCCCCAAACGGAATATTTTTCCGGTCGCGTCGTCGAGATCACCCGAGGCGACGAGATCGTCAACGGTGCGCCCTTGAAGGTATCTAGGATTGAGCGAGAGCAGAGCGTCCGGCCAGAAGCGTCCAGCATCGTATTGGCGATCAAGTTCGGATTTCAGGTCCGCAGATCGAATAGTGCTGAACGACCGCGAGAAGCGGGCGTAGGAATCGATAAGGCGATGGTCGAATTCAAATGCCTTCATTTCTTACCTCGCCATCACTATTATTTCTTATTGTTCCGCAATACTCGTATTGCACGAATTCATTGAATATCTGCCAAGAGAGTAAGAAGACACCCCTCGATAGGCAGAGCCACCCTGAAGCGATCTCGTTTTCTGACGAGCTCCTCATGCGGCGTGCTTCCTCGTGCCAGCCCAAAGCCATCAAGCCCACAGGCTGTACGCCTCTTCGCCCCTCGGCGCTGAAGCGCTGCTGCGCGTACACAGCGGCGGTGATCCCGACTTCGCCACCCTCGCGCGGGGCTAAACGTATCGTTCCTTCAATCATGTCACCCCCCTATTTGTTCTTACCTGGAGAGTTTGTAGCCTCAGCGTTGCCTGCAAAGACCGCGCATCGATCACCGACGAGGGCGATTACCTTGTCGTGCATGGTCCTTGCCGCCTCGGGCTCAGCCGCGAATGCAGGCAGGCTAAGCGTCGCGGCGCGCTCGGCAAGTCGCCCGGCAATTTCGACAATCGCAGCCTCGGCGTCCCCGACCGTCAGACCGATCGTGCGGGCCAGCGTGAGGAAATCCTGGCGCGTCAGACGGTCATCCTTACCGTTCAGCTTCAGGGCCATCCGATCACCGCCAAGGCCCGGAAAGACTCGCGTGGTGACTGCATCATAGAGCGGCGCGAAACGCACGGTCGTGAAGGCCTTGGCTTCCGCCTCCGCCGTCTTGAGCATCGCGAGGTTTTTCAGGTGCATGTCGCCGTCGGCAATCAACCAAGCGAAGACCGCGCGGCGGAACAGGGTGTCGATGTCGGCGGTAGGATCGGTCGAAAGCGGGCGCAGGCCCCGCGCCATGCGCTCGATCGTGCCATCATATTTTGCCGAAGCTGGAAGGTCCAGGATGGAACAGAAATCCTCCATCGCCAGACGACGGTCGTCCTGAGGGCCACGCCGGATATCGAACCGCTCGACCACCAGGGCTGGCGACATGCCGTCGGGCATCTCGATCAGGGCCGCGTCGGGCACCTCAAACCCGGCCGCGCGTCCAAGCTCCAGGCACAGCCATTCGACGATCGGCAGCATTTCGAATCCCGCCGTCCCTGCAGGCTTGAGAATGTGGGTGAAGGGCTGGTCGATGGCCGGAACGAGAGCGCCATCTGAGGTCAGGCTCATCGGCGCCTTGATCTGGACGCCCGATAGGCGTGGCGTTTCGGCGCGCGCGAAGATGCGCGCCAGGTTCTGCTCGAAGGTCTCCTCGATCTCGCCGCGCGCCGGTCCGGCATACGCGCCTGTGAAGCGGCCCGCATTGAGGTAGCTGGCGAGCGTGGTGGTGAGCACATCGGCGGGCAATGCCGCCAGTTCGTCGCGGTCCTCGACGATAACGATGTTGGACATATAGCGTCGGCCACGCCGCAGCGCCTCGCGTTCGTCGCGTTCATGGAGGACCTGGGCAAGCCAGCCCTCCGGCAGCAGCGACTCGATGAACGCCGGCAGCTTGCCCGGCGTCGTCTCGCGCACCAGCGCCGGACCAACCCGTCTCTGAGCCTTCCAGCGCCATTCGAAACCGTCATGGATCAGGCGGCCTAAAGGTTCGCCATGCCACGCGACCAGAAGATCGAGCGCCGCCTTGTTGACGGGGACCTTGGCCGTGCCGGGTTGCGCCAACAGGAAGCGCTCGGCGCCCTCCCCCTCGCGGTACCATTCATTCTCGCGCGCCAGCGCCCAGACGGCGTCGGCCGCCGCTCGTGACGTTCCGTGCTCCTCGACCAACCGGGCGGCCATCTGGGCGCGCATTTCGACGGTGACGGCGCTGGCGTGTTCGCTTCGCAGGCGGAAGGCTTCGAGGAAGCGTTGGCGTGGTGATGACGCGGCGACGCGCAGCTCTCCCAGATCGTCGCCAATCACGGCGATCGCCGTCGAAGGGTGCGCCGGGGCTTGGTTCTGAACGATCTCAAGCGTGCGCAACCGCGTGCGCTGGTTGCGGCGACCACTGATGAACAGGCGCCCGTCTGGCGTGGGCGCGAGCAGAGCCGCGCTCGCGGAAGAGAGATAGGCGTTGGGGTATAGATAATGGGCGATGCGGACGGCATGCCCCAGGATGCTTGCCTCTGCGTCGCCGTCATGATCGACATAGACGCCCCGGACGAGCTGGGCCAGCTCTCCGGCCTGCGCGCGCTGATGCGCCCGCTTGGCATCGATCGTTTCTCCCACCAGGTGGATGGCCACAGGATTATCCCGCATTTCAGATGCGCGTTAATCGCACATCTCTGGGCGATCAGTCAAGTATTATCGCGCATCTGAAATGCGGGATAATACTCGGTTTCCCGTTAGCTATAGACGGTCAGCGCCACAAGATAGGGCCAAATCACCGTAGCGACCGCTCCACGCGCGGCCTGTCTGTCAATCGGCGTCTAAAAGGCTTTTCCACGCCGATCCACAGTCCAGGCGAAGAAAGCAGAGCTCGGCATTGCGCGCGACCTTGAGACATCGGACATGCATGTCGAGGTGATTGACCTATTGGGCAATCGTGTGGGGGCCGAGATTGGGATCGCATTTTTTGTTGCGGCCTACTCGGCGCTTCGGAAAGCGCCCGTCAGTCCAGCGCTGCTCGTACTCGGGGACATGAGTGTGCAGGGAAATATTAAACCACTGCGATCCCTCACGGAGCCACTCCAGGTCGCGAAGGACAATGGGGCAAAGCGTGCGCTCATCCCCATCGAAAACAAGCGAAGTTTCTTGGATGTCAGCTCCGACATAATGGAGCACGTCGATCCGATCTTTTACGGAGATCCCAAGACCGCCGCCATGAAGGTGCTTGGCAATCCTTAATCCCGATACACTCCTCAGAGCGTCTGCATGAAGTAATGAAACAAACTTCTCCCTTAACCTGTTGGTATGAAGTCAGATAAGTAGTGATTTCTTTGATAGGCATTGCTCTCCTAAATAACGGTGCACTGGTCAGAAATCCCCGCAAGTTGCTGTCGATGGAGCGTCTGTCAACGTCGGTGCTCCCGGTTCTTGCTACAGCTGTACCGGATTATGCCACTCCCATCCCATCAGCAACGCGAATTTCCGATCGTCCTGCGCCGCGCTTTTCCACGCGGACCTGCACAGCGATCCGCTCAATCATGGCGGCAACATGGGTGATGACACCAACCTTTTGACCTCTGCCCTGTAGGGTTTCGAGCGCATCCACCGCCAAATCGAGCGTCTCGGCATCAAGCGATCCAAAGCCTTCGTCGATGAACAGTGTATCGACAAAGGACGATCGGCCTTCGAGACCTGACAGGGCGAGCGCAAGCGCCAACGAGACAAGGAAACGTTCACCGCCCGATAGGCTCCGGGTCCCGCGGACCTCGTCGCCCATGTCGCGATCAATGATGTGCAGCGTGAGATCGGACGCGGCCCCCCGTGCGAGCCTATAGCGGGGGGTCAATGCATGGAGGTGATCATTCGCCAATTGCACCATGTGGTCGAGCGTGATGCCCTGCACAAAGCGACGGAAACGATCACCGCTGGCCGAGCCGACGGCATCGTCGACTGCCTGCCAAATTGCGAGTTCCGCTTTCGCAGTGTCGATTTCCGCAGATAGGTTTGCGGCGGCGCGGCGCGCCTCATTGTCTCGCGCGAGCGCAGCGGCAAGTACACCTGTCCGTTGTTGCAAGTCTCCAATTTCAGTTGCCAACGCCGCGATGACTGCGGCCAACGCCTCGGCATCGGTGGTCTCATCGAACCCTTCCAACGCCCGGTGCAAGTCATTCTGGCGCGTAAGCACTGCGGTGCCGGCATCGTTCACGCCTCGGTCGATTTCCTGAATTCGGCCCCGTAACGCTCTGCTCAATGCCGGGGCGGTTGCGATCAACGCGGCAACCTGATCCGACGAGCGAGCAATATCTAGGCAGGCCGCGCTGAATGCCTCTTCGGCTAAAACGTTACGGCCGTTGGCGGTCTCCAATCCAGCGGCGGCCTCGTCGCAACGAGCGCCGGCCGCCTGGAACGCTGTATCGCTGGCAGATTTCGTCGCGCGCGCGCGGGCCTTCGAGGAGTTCAGCTCTGGCACGCGCCTTCTCTTCCTCGGCCATGCGACGTTGATCGAGAAGAAGTGCCGCCGCCGTCACCTGCGCCTGCGCGTGCTCCAGCGAGGCGCCCGCCGCTGCACGCTCGGGCGCCAGATGCTGGAGCGTCATTTCAAGTTGGCCAACCCGCGCGCGGAGGCCGGCATACTCCGTCGCGACTATCGACAGCGTAACGCTAACGCCGGTGGGATCGACATCGAGGTCATCGACGGCCAGACCTGCAGCAGCAAGAAATGGCGTGATTTCACGGCGAATGGAAATGAGGCGCTCAGCAAGGCCTGCCGCCTGGACTGTGTACTCAGTTGCTTTCAATTGCGCAGCGTGGAAATCAGGACGTCTTTGGTCAATAGACCGCGTAATCGTCTCGATCGCCTCACCGAGCGCGTCGTGCTCCCGCTGCAAACTGTCGATCTCTGTCCGAAGACGCCGGGCGTCTGCGAGCGGAGACGCAATGGCTAGCCGTTCTGCGATCGCGACTGCGATGAGGGCCGCCAGTTTCGACGCAGCCTGGTCATCGAGACCGGGAGGTACACTCCCCGCGATCTGAGCCTTCGTGCAGAGATCGTTCAACAACGGCCACTGTTCGCCATAAGCGCCCTTGGCAGCCAAAACTTGTCCCCGCGCCACATCGATTCCGCGAATGGTCTCAGCCTGGCGCGCCTCTCCGGCGGACAGCGCGCGTGTGGCAGCATCCAAACGCTGTCCCGTCGCAGTCAGCAACGTGTCAAGTTCATCGCGCCGGCGCCGAAGCCTAGTCGCTATTTCGTTCAGCGCGCTGGGGTGTGCAAGATGGGGATGGTCAGGGCTGCCGCACACTGGACAGGCTAAATTTGGGGCCAGCAGGCTGCGCAGATGGATGGCCTCAGATGAGACCGCCTCATCGGCAAGTTCTGCGATTGGAACGATTTCCGCTCGCGCAGTCCGATCGCGGAGCTGGTCGGCTTCGGCTTCAACGATTTGGCTTTCCGCCGTGCTTACCTCCTGCGTCGCTAGCGTGTGTTCCGATTCCCGGCGTGTTAGATCTGCCGACGCCCGGATGAGCTGTTCGCAGACGGTGCTTGCCTCACGCAGAGTCTCAAGCGCGCGTTGCAGATCGATATCCCGTTCGTGGAGCGCCGCCTCGTCGATGCCGGCGAGACCGTCTCGACGATCACCGATATCGCGATTGAGGCCATCTCTTCGTCCGCGATCCTCAGTGAGCTTTTCCGACAGCGCGGCTATTTCACCTTGCAACCGCGTAGCTGTTTCTTCCGCTCCAACGGCCTCTGACGTGGCTGTAGCATGGTCCTGTTTGAGCGCACCCCGCTTCGCCAACAAGTCCATCGCATCGCTGAGACGATCGGCAAGAAGAATGCGATCCGATTGATTCTTTAATTGCGCGGCCGTCGTACGGTGCAACTCTGATGTCTGACCAAGAGCCTGATCAATCGTGGCCAGCGCATCGGCCTTATCGCGCAGCGTCGCTTCCGCTTGCTGCGATTTTTCCATCGCATCATTAAACTCGGTCCGAGCTGCCGCCAGCTCCGTATCGAGCCTTTCGGCTTCACTCCAAAGGGGACCGAAATTCTTGAGGACGTCTTCAGCCGCTACATTGGCGGTTGCCGCGTCCGTCAGTTGTGTTGCAGACGCAGCGTCTAGCGTCCGTGCTTTTTCGCGTGCAACAAGCAAGCCGTCGAGACGGGACTTGGCCTCCGCTGCCGTCCGCCGCGCATTTTGCAAATCAACCGCCAGCGGACGAAGTGGCTCGACGAGATCGAATTCGGCAAGAGACCGATACTCATCGGCGGCTGCCTCGCGTGTCGTCCGCGCTGCGACCGCCTGAGCCTCAGCCCGAGCGAGATCGCTGCGAGCGGCGGCCACACGCTTGAAATGATCCAGCCGTCCGTTGTGTTGATCACGCTCGGCGCTTTTCTGAGCGACGGTCGAAGCAAGCTGACTTTGCTCGTCCAGCACCGCCTGCCTGGCTTCGTCATCGAGAAGTCCGACGTCGTTTCGGCGCTGCTCCAATTGCTCGACAATTCTTCGTCGTGCCTCTGTGCCATCATGAACGCGAACCGAGATCGCTGCGTAGATTTCGGTGCCTGTGATCTTCTCGAGCAATTCCGCACGCTCGCTCTCTGCGGCGAGCAGGAAGGCGTCAAACTCGCCCTGTGCGAGGAGCACCGTTCGCCGGAACTGATCGAATGTGAGGTCGGTTCTCGCCTCCACGGCCTCGCGGACCTGAGTCTTGCCAGTCGCCACGGCGCTGCCGTCGTCAAGTCGATACAGCGCGCGCTGCTCATTCTGAAGCCGTCCATCTGCCCGCCCCCGCGCGCGATTGGCCTCCCAGCGGACGCGGTAGCGCTCGCCATCCTGCCCGACAAAATCTACCTCGGCATATCCGCCGCCGGCGCCTCGGCGCAGGATTGCCCGACCATCATGAATCGAAATCGCTTCTCCGCTGGGGTCGGGGGTATTTTCCCGACGGTTGACGGAGACGCGCGGATATTCGCCATAGAGCGCGAGGCACAACGCATCGAGGATGGTGGATTTCCCGGCGCCGGTCTCGCCTGTGATGGCGAAAAGGCCGGAACCAGCAAGAGGGCCTGCCGCAAGATCGATCTCGAACGGAGCCGCAAGACTTGCCAGATTTTTGCCGCGGATAGCCAAGATGCGCATGGGTTATGCCTCCGCCCGCGCTCGGTGGAAAACATCCAGATGCGCGGCATCCGGCGCGACGCCGAACGCGCGTTCAAACGCAAGCTTGAACAGATCCTCCGGATCTCTTTCCGCCAGCCGGAGCATAGGATCGGCGAGGAGCACGTCACTTAACGTCCCGGGTATTGCTGCGACACGGGTATCGACGATGCGCACCGGAAAGCTCTCGGCAATGCGGTCGACCTCCTCTCTGAACCCAGGCGATAACCCTTCGCGGGTAAGCCTGACCTGGACAAATGGCCGTTCGTGAAGCGGCAGGTCCGATGAGAGGTCCATCGCTGTCAGATGATCGCCAAGTTCGCTCAAGCGCATGTCGCCCGCCACCGGAAGGCGGAGGAAAGGAACTGGTCGGTCGATCGGGATATGCTCGGATACGACCTGTGTGCCATCGATACTCACAAGCGTGACGCCATGCGCGTAAGGCTGCTCCGTCGCCGACAAGGGGATCAGTGATCCCGAATATCGAACGGTATCGCGACCGATGGCCTGGGCCTTGTGCAGGTGGCCGAGTGCCACGTAGCTCGCTTCCGCAGGGAATACGTCGTGCGGCACGGCATGCTGACCACCGACCAGGATTCGGCGCTCGGCGCCCTCCGACTCGATGCCGCCCGCGACATGCAGGTGCCCCGTCAAAACGAACGGCAAACCATCCAGTTGCCCCCGTAGCGTATCGACCAATTCCGCGTAGAGACTCCGCACCCCGGCGATGACGGGCGAGCCCGCCTGGCCATCCAGCCGCGTCAAATTTGGGAGGCACGCTGCGGTTGGGTAGGAGACCGCCAGCACATGAGCAGCCACCGCACCGCTTGCGTCAGCGATAGGTACGAGATGCCGTGCTGCCTCGATCCGCCCGTTATGCCGCCGAACATTGCCCACGACGCGGATGTTGAATGCCTCCAACAGAGGCCGCGGCGCTTCTAACCGACCAGCGGCATCATGGTTCCCGGCAACGATCACCGTAGCCATGCGCGGCTGTGCGCGGCTTAGCCGCACGAGCGTATTGTAAAAGAGCTGTTGCGCTTCTCCGGAAGGGTTTTGACTATCAAATACATCGCCGGCGATGACGAGCACATCGACATCCCGCTCCACGACAATCTCTTCGAGCCGCTCAAACACCTTGCGGTGCTCATGCTCGCGAGAAAAACCGCGCAGCGTTTGACCGATATGCCAATCAGCCGTGTGCAGAATACGGATCATTCCTCCTCCGGCTTTTGCACCGGAGTAGCGCCCGACCATGCTTTCGAAACAGCGCCCCAATCGACGCCTCGCTCTTCGGCCAGCGTCCAAACGTTCCAGAAATCCGGATCTGCCGAATGCGGTCGCTGCGCATTGGGCAATTCATCCACCTCTACCAGAACCGGGATCGGCGCGGCCCAGCCAAGAAGAACAGCTTGCCTGGACGGCAAACTCGGTAGCTCGCGCAGCAGTCCGCCCACATTGTCGGGGACTAAGCGCGCGACGAGATTCTGATCAGCATCATTGACGATACGGTGCAACAGAAACGTGTTGCATTGGGCGAGCACCGTCGGAGAGAGCTCCGATGGGCGCTGGGACGAAAGCACCAGCCCGAGCCCAAACTTGCGCCCCTCTCGGGCGATACGCTCGAACACTTCGCGGCACAGTTGGGTTGGAGATGAGGCAGGACCATCATCGTCCTTACCGCGCCGAACGAACGTGTGGGCTTCCTCCAGAACGAGTACGGTCGGCAAGGTCTGGCCATTCGGGTGGCCGCGGCGATACCGCTGGAGCGATTCGAAGATCAGCCGAGCCAAAACGGAAACGACGATGTGGACGATTTCGGATGGAACGAGAGATAGGTCGACAACCGCAATCTGCCCGTTGCTCGCGCCATCGTCGCCCACGTAGTCCTTCAACCAGGCTTCAAAGGACGTCGGCGGATCGCGCCCAATCACGGCGCCAAGTCTCTGGTCGGCGAGCATTCCGCGAATTCGGAGTCCGAGGGTCGAGATAAACCCGGCAAGGTTTCCCCCTTGCTCGGTTGCCATTCGGTCTAGATGTTCGGCGAGAATATTGACATCAAAGAACTGTGGCGCGTCCTCGCTGATGAGCGTTGCAGGGCCGATATCCGGTAGAGTCTGAGCCAGCGTGTCCAGTGCGCTGCGGATCGTTTCCAGATCGGAAATCGCGAAATCGTTGAAGTAATTTCCTGATCGTCGGCTATCGACAATTCCCGTAATCGTGGTTGCAATTGCAGCAAGTGCGTCACTCGCCGTATCCAGACCCTCTCCGCCAAACTGGGAACAATCTGACGCGATCGTCCCAAGGAGCCGCGCGCACTCGAATCTCGCTTTTGTAGCTCCCGCGAAGGCCTGGGTGCCGGTGTTCAACATCGCCGATATTCGAATCGAATAAGAACCAAGATAGCGGCGGATCGTCGCCTCTCTCGGCACACCTTCCGTCTGGCCGGCCTTCAACTCTCGCAGTCCCTGCATCAGCAGCGGACGTTGCGCGCCGGGTTGGGCATGAGCGACGGCGGTCCATTCGTGCCCACTCCAGAGCCACGCAGGGACGTCGAGGGGCCGCTCTCCTTCTGCCACGGGCGGAACACGAAACAATCGCAGATCGTCTCCCCGATCAGCGAAGGCCCTGGCGTATTCGCCATTTGGATCGAGGACGATAAACCGCGCGTTGGGCGCCCCCGTCTTACCGGCATCCTTAATGGCCTTCTCTGCGGCCTCCATAGACCATCGAATTAGGCCAGCTACGGTGCATGATTTTCCACTTCCGGTGTTTCCCAATACTGCCAGATGCCGACCGAAAAGCTTGTCGGGGTCGACCATGATGGCTGCATTTGATGCCATTGGAGAGGAGCCAATTCTGACTCTCTTGTCATCGTCCCTCGCACCTACGATCGCTTCGACCTGTGGAGGCGTCGGGATAAGAACCTGGTCTCCCACTGACGGAAACGCGACGACGCCACGGGAGAGTTCGTATTTGGTCATTCCCGACGCGCGCTCGCGTCGGGATGTCAGCGTTCCCACTGGAGACAGCGACATTTTCCGGAGCGGAAAAGGAAGATCAATCAGGCCGAAGTCTTTCAGGCCAGCACGCTTGGGATAAGGAGAGCGTTCGATCCCAATCCAGGTTATGTAGGCGACCGTCGCACCAGCTTCATTTGGGATGAGCACATACCCATTTAGACGCGGAAACCCCGCCGGCACTCCGGTATTCAAGGCCGTGGAGTGTGGAGCGTCCAGTTCGAGAAGCACCCGAACTTCGTCAGGCGCGACCGACTCGACGACACCGACAACCAGACCCGACAATCGTTCGATTGGAGTTGTCATGAGCGCCTCATACCGGGCTGGTTGCAGAGGCTGAAGGCGGTGCAGCAGGCGGGTCGCTGGCTTTCGGGTCGCCTGGACGATGCTTCAACAATTCTGTCATTCGGCCCGATATGTAGTCGAGCGCCGGTTTCGGCAGGTAGTTTGTAACCAAAGTCGCAAGATCCGAGAAATGCGGCCCAATCAACAACGAGACCTGCGCGTCGCGCGTCTTTTCAACGAATGCTTTGAGACGATCGTCAGCCGCATAGGCCATGATCACCAAATGGGTCGATGGGATCGTGAGCATATCGAGTAGCACTCGATTCACGTGATCGTCGCCGAAGCCATAGCCATATGTCACGACAACCGCGTTAGGTCGGCAAGCCGCAGCCGCGAAATCGCGAAATAGCTCCGCATAGGGATATTGGGTCGTTTCGATGTCCTTTGCAGGATTCGGATAGATCATGACCGTATCGACGGGTTTTTTGGGAATGTCGGTATGATCCGCAGGCGCCCCGAACGGGATTCCCTTTCGATAGATCCGTCGTTCTCCCTTGTCGAAGAACCAGTCCAATGAGCCGTGCAGTTTGGTCAGGCGAATGACGCCTTCCATGAACCGTGGCTCGCCACGAATGCCGGGAGGATTGTAGTGTACGTCAACTTCAACACGCGACGCCCGAAAGATCGGATTCAGAGCGCCGACGAATCTGTCGATGATCCGAAGGCCCGCAAAATCGCAGCCATGTTCGATCAGGCGGTCATAGTTCGTAGTGAAGACATGCAAGCGTTCGCGAGACGCAGCGCGGCTCGCAAAACTCAGCAGGAATGATTGCAGAACGCTTTGGGCAGCATCCTTTGAGGTCGGGTCCTTTCCAGCGACAATCCCGCTTTCCGTCTTCAATAGTGACGTGAGGAAGCCGGACATCTGGGCATCGATGCCATCCTTGAGGGTCTTTTCCGCTGCCTTGTCGATAACTCCCAGACCATCAAGTAAGGCAAGCGCACTCCGGAATTGATCTTCGATATTTGCCACGCCTCGTTTCATGGCTGTCGCTGTGGCCTGGGCATGGGCGTCGATGGCAGCGTCATACGTCGTTCCAAACGCAACCTTGGCCATTCCCGTGGCGCCAACACCCGCGATGTAACCGACTGCTGTAGTAAACCCGCTACCAAGCAGCAGATTCAGGTGTTCCGCTTGGAAAACAGCGGAGAGCCATGGCTCAATATGCTTCCGAGCACTATTGGTGAGAGTGTCCAGTTCATCGGGATCTGTCGGAAGATCGTCCCAGGCGCCCGAATGGTTGCCCACGCGATAAAAGTGCTTCTTATCCATACTTTCCCCCTCGAGACCGCGGTCAAGGCTCTTTTCTTCGTCAATCGCGCCATACGGGACGGAGTGATTTGTCGTCCCGTATGCCTCATCGATTGCTGCTCCCGGCGACCACGTCCCGCTCGGCGGCCAAATTCGCTCCTCCTTCAACCCGACGACCAGCGGCATCAAGACGACGCGAAGATCAGCGACGGTATCCTTCTCGACGCTTGGGCGAGAGTTGCCCGAAGACGACCGCCTCGCCGCCGATCTCGTATTTTCTCATTGCATCGATGAGAAGAGAAAGCGCGGCGAAACTCTCGTGGCCGGCAGCAGCTATCCCGTCAACGTGATCCGTCCTTCCTTCAGCCGATGCCGACTGGCCTGGGCCAGATTGACCGTATTCCGCACGAAATCGAGCCGCGCGATCCCAGCGTGATAGGCTCGGAACGCCTCGCTCAAGGCATCATCCGTCACCTCGGGCGACACTTGATCATCCTTGCCTGTCGTGAGCGGCACATCGTCGAGCGACAGACCTCGCCCGCACAGAAACGTCGTCACGATCACCTCGAAGGTCATTGGCGGACGGTGATCCATATGCGCCTCGTCCCGCGCGATGCGTTCACCCGTAACGGCGCAGGAGACCAGACCGTCAGAACCGCTGTGGGTGGCGAAGAAGTTGTCGCGGGCCTTGTAGAGATCGAAGCGCACCGCACGTCGAAACGCTTGGGCGACCTCCTGCTTACGGCTGGGCGGCCGCTGCGAGATGCAATGCGGATAAGAGAAATCCGTGCCGCTGCCATCGGTGCGGATGATCCGGAAGCACTGCGTCCCGTGCTCGGTCATCATCACCTGAAAATGGCTGACGCCACAGCCCACCTTGACGACGTATTCCGTATGGCGTTCGAGAAGCGCCGCGACGTCGAGACCGTCTTCGTCGCTCACCCGCTCACCGGGCCGATACCGATTCAGCATGGCCTTAAAGAATGCCGTGGCATCGCCTTGCTTCTCGAAGCTGCGCGTCGGCAGCTCTACAGGTTTCGAACGTCCGCCCATTCAAACCGCTCCTACCGGGGCTGCCGCGAACTCGAACTGCGCCTCGCAGCCGTCATGCGCGCAAACCGGCTTCTTCAAAGTGAAGGGTCGCTGGAATTTGGTCCGGCTGCACTTCTTGCAGGCGAACTGGCTGCGGAAGGTTTTGAATTCCTCCCAGCGCGCCTTCTCGTCGCCAATCGAGCCTTCGCCATAGAGTCCATCCTGGAAGTGGCTGCCGAAATTCTCGATTTCACCCTTCACCAAACTGTCGAGGAACCGGTTGTTGACCCCCGGTACTGGCGCCGGCACCAGCTTCGCATCCTTGAGCAGGCCGCCGAGCGCCGAGGCCAACTCGCTGCGTTCGTAGGAATAGGCCTTCTCCAGCGGTCGGATGCGGACGCTGACCCCGAAATCCCGGCAGATGCCGAGAAGCCATTCCTCCTCCGCCTGGCGCATCTCGTTGGCTGCCGACTGGCCCTCCGCCCAACGCGCCTCGATCATCTCGTCACTTACCTTGTGGTCAGCAAAACGCGGCCCGTAGGCCGGGTCGAGGCCAATGATGCGAGTGAAGTGCCACGCTTTCGCCTCAAGCTGATCCTTCAAATAATTGAAAAACCGCTCGTCGTGGGTGGTGATCAGGATCTGGCAGTTGCCAAACATGGTGGCGATGAGCCCGGCAATGGTACGCCGATGATCGGCATCATAGGAGGTCACGATATCGTCCAGCGCGAGGATGGGTGCACCGGCGTTAAACTGCTTGATCGCTGCCATCCGCAGCGCCAGCGCCACCGAATGGATCTGGGAATCGCTCAGATAGCCTCCCGGTTGCACGCTGGCGCGGTTCTTGGCAAAATCGATCAGGAGATTGAGCCGCTGCTGGTTCGTGTCGTCCTCTGCCGGCAGCTCCAGCCGGATCGGCGCGGCGCCGGCACCCTGGATCAGCTTGTAGATGTCGTTCATCGGCGTCTGAAGCTTGTCGAGCAGGGCCTGTACTTTCTTGCGGATCTCGGCCGAGATGATCGTCGCCTGCGCCGTCAACGCGTCGGAGAGTTTCCCCAGCTCATCTCGCGTCCGCAGCGCAAGGTCCCGCTCGGACTGTAGCTCCAGCAGCCGATCGATCTTCGCCTTGGCCTTGATATAGGTGTGGTCGCCTTGCTTCGACTCGATGTCGACGATGGCCTGATCGAGCGTGGCGAGCAGCTTGGCGATCGCCGCGACAATATCGGCCGAAGCCGATACGGCGGCGGCCTGTGGCCAGCCGGCGATGCCCGCTTGATACGCGATCAGGTCGGCTTTCAATGCCGCGTCACCAGCACCGAAGCCAATCAGCCCCGGAAGCGCCGCCACCAACTGGGTATGGGCCTTGGTCGCCGCAGTCTTGGCCTCGTCGAGCGCCTTCTTGGCGGCGGCGTAATCGGCCAGCTCTTCGAGATGCGTGGCGATATGTTCCCGGATCGTCTCAGCGCTGCCCGAAGCCGTGTCCGCGACAGGCGTTGCACAGACCGGGCAAACGTCAAGTGCCGGCACCCCTTCGGCGAAAAGCGGTTCTGCGGCTTTCCACAAAGCCTGAAACACGGTGCTCGCCGCCTTACCGCGTTCCTCCTTTTCCTTACTCTCCGCCGCCGACAGCGTCGCGACAGCCGCATCAAAGGTCGGAATAGCACCACTGACGACGGTCTCGCCGCTCTCCGCGTCCGTCACCTCCGCCCACAGAGCTGCAGCCGCATTGCGGATCTGGCGCAGGCTCGCGAGGCCGAGCTTGTTTTCCTCGGCCTTGGCGCGCGCCTGCAGCTCAAGATAGGCCGAATCATCAGCCGCGAGCGTCGCCAGCGCCAGCGCCGGATCGAGTGGCGCCAGGATCGACGTATCGGCGTGAACGAGCACAGCCGCCGAATCCCAGGCTTTCACGACCTGGGCCGTCTCCTTGGCAAGCTGGGTGTCGACGCGCTGCAGCGCCGTCTCTTCCTCCGCCGCCGCCTTCACTTGCATGCGAAGCGCCCGAATGTTCTTCTGGACGTCTGCCAGCGGCCCAAGCTGCAGCCAATTGGCGACGTCGGTGTAGCGCTGTTCGGGCTTGTGGTTTTCGACGAAGGTGCGCAGCGTATGCCCGCGGATAATCGGCGAAACGGTAAAGCAGGCTTTCACAGTGGTGGCCATTGCCGGTATCGACCGCTTCGGGCCTGTCGCTGAACGGCTACCGTTGAGGGCATCCTTGCCCGAGATGACACCGATCGTAACCGCCGGCGGGATCTTCGCTTCCTCAGCCAGATTGTGCGCTAGCGCCGTTGGCCCGGCCTGGTTGTTACCGGTGCGCTGACCGAGCCTTTCGAGCGTTCCGTCCTCCGAAAACATGAATTCCAGCGCATCGATGACACTGGATTTGCCGCTGCCGTTCGGCGCGAAGATCGCCAGGCAACGCTTCTTGCTGAAATCGAACGTCTTCGGCTGGAGATACGCGCGGAACCCGGCAAGGCCCAAGGATTGGAGAAAGTATGGGTCAGCCATCGGCCACCTCCGACTTCGGGGGTGTGGTACGTTCGCCTGCGAGTTTTAGGATAGCGTCCTTGGCCTGAGCGACGGCGTTCTGCGCGGGCGCTACTTTCAGAATATGCGTCTTCAGGATGTCCGCCAAGCCGACATCGACGCCTTCCTTTCCTTTCAGGCTTTCTCCCAAGGCCTTAAGAAATGCGTCCGGCGTATCTGCCGGTTCTGCTTCACCTTCCACGCGCGTATCCCCCCTTTTATTATTTTCGACAGTACACCGGGATCACCCGCAAGAGAATGGCGCTCGCCCTTGAAACTACGTGCCATTTGTGGGGAAAGCCTTCCCCTGCGCCCGAGCCATGGTCTCGGCCGACCCCTTCTGCGGGGCCTGCCGCCCCGCAACGCCCCGCCGAACGCCGCGCGGCCACCACCGGCTTCGCGGGTTCGTGCCCTTCAGCGCCATCGAGAGTGAGAGTGCGGACGGGTTTGCCGTGACGGGTTGAGGATCGGGAGAGTGGCTTCCGGCGCCCGTCGCGGAGAACCGCGATGTCCAGACAGTCCACCCATCCCCGTTCCGGCTCCGACCGGACGAACCTCTATGACGACATCACCGGCAAGATCATCGCCGAGCTGGAGGCCGGCCGGATTCCCTGGGTCCAGCCCTGGGGCACCGCGGCGGCGAAGGCGCCGCTGGCCATGCCGCAGAATGCATCGACCCGCCGGCACTATTCCGGGATCAATGTCCTGATCCTCTGGGGCGCGGTCATCGAGCACGGTTTTGCCGGCCAGAGCTGGCTGACCTTCCGCCAGGCCCTGTCGCTCGGCGGCAATGTCCGCAAGGGCGAGCGCGGCACGACCGTTGTCTATGCCGATCGCTTCATCCCCGACGACGAGAAGAAGCGGGCCCGCGAGAACGGCGACGAAGCGCAGGCGATTCCGTTCCTCAAGCGCTTCACCGTCTTCAACACTGACCAGTGCGAGAACCTGCCGGAGGAGATCGCCGCCGTCGCGCCGCCGCCGCCACCCGGCATGATCGAGCCGCAAGCCGAGGCGCTGATCCGGGCCACGGGCGCGGATTTCCGCATCGGCGGCGGCCGCGCCTTTTACAGCCCACCGCACGACTTCGTGCAGGTCCCGCCGCCGGCCGCCTATTTCGAACCGATCAATTGGCACCGCACCGCCTTCCACGAGCTGGGGCATTGGTCAGGCCATCCCTCCCGGCTCGGCCGGGACATGGCCGGTTCCTTCGGCTCCAAATCCTACGCCCGTGAGGAGCTGGTAGCGGAGATGGCGGGCGCCTTCGTCTGCGCCTCACTGTCCATCGTGCCGACCGTGCGCCATGCCGATTACATCGGCTCGTGGCTGGAGGTCCTGCGGGAAGACAACCGCGCCATTGTCCGCGCCGCCAGCGCCGCGTCAAAGGCCGCCGAATTCATCCTCGGCTTCCAGCCGGGCATCGACCGACAGGTGACGGCGACATCGGCGGACGACGAGCGGGAGGCGGCGTGATGGGGTTACGCCGAAGCGTGGAGCCGGGAATACGCTTCTCCGGTCTCCGGCTTCCCGGTTCTGCGGCCATGAGAGGGAGAGGAGTGACGGGTTTTCGTGACGGGTTGAAGGTCGAGAGAGAGTCTCTCGGCGCCCGTCGCGGAGACTACCCCGATGGCTACTACCGTTCAGAAAATCACCCTGTCGTCCTCGCGCGACATTCCCTTCAACAAGCTGGTGCTCAGCCAGTCCAACGTCCGGCGCGTGAAGGCCGGCGTCTCGATCGAGGAGCTGTCCGAGGACATCGCCCGGCGCGGCTTGCTTCAGGGCCTCAACGTCCGGCCGGTGCTCGATGCCGAAGGTGCCGAGACCGGCATGTTCGAGGTCCCGGCCGGCGGTCGCCGCTACCGGGCGCTCGAACGCCTCGTCAAGCAGAAGCGTCTCGCCAAGACCGCGCCAGTGCCGTGCATCCCGAAAGCCGCCGATGCCGCCACCTCGGCCGAGGAGGATTCCTTGGCGGAAAACGTCCAGCGTGTGGCGCTGCATCCCCTCGACCAGTTCCGTGCCTTCCTGGCGATGCGCGAGAAGGGTCAGCCCGACGAGGACATCGCCGCGGCCTTCTTCGTCCCGGTCAATGTCGTGAAGCAGCGCCTGCGCCTTGCCGCCGTCGCTCCGAGCCTGCTCGACCTCTACGCCGAGGACGGCATTACGCTGGAGCAACTGATGGCGTTCACCGTCACCCACGACCACGCCCGTCAGGCGCAAGTCTGGGAGGTGGTCCAGCGCTCCTATAGCAAGGAGGCCTATCAGATCCGCCGGATGCTGACGGAGACGACGGTCCGCGCCTCCGACAAGCGCGCGCAGTTCGTCGGCCTGGGCGCCTATGCCGAGGCTGGCGGCGTGATCATGCGCGATCTCTTCCAGAACGATGATGGCGGTTGGCTGGAGGACGTCGCACTCCTCGACCGTCTGGTCGCCGACAAGCTGAAGGTGGAGGCCGAGGCCATCGGCACCGAAGGCTGGAAGTGGATCTCGGTCGCGGTCGAGACGCCCTACGGACACGTCAACGGCCTCCGCGAGCTGTCCGGCACGACCGCCGATCTCAGTGTCGAGGAACAGGCGACGATCGAGGTGCTGAACGCCGAATACGCCAAGCTCGAAGCCGAATACGAGAGCGCCGACGAGTTGCCGGACGGAGTCGATGAACGGCTTGGCGAGATCGAGACGGCGCTGGCCGCCTTCGACGGCCGTCCCGTCATGTACGACCCGAGCGACATCACCCGCGCCGGCGTGTTCGTCAGCATCGACGGCGATGGCAAGCTGTCGGTCGATCGCGGCTATGTTCGCCCCGAGGATGAGGCGCCGGTCACGGTGGATGGCGAAGGCGATACCGAAGCCGAGGGCGCGACGCCCGAGGCATCCGACCCGTCAACGCCGATGGTCCAGCGCGCGATCATCACCATCGGCGGCCAGGTCGAGCCGGAGGACGACGATGACGACGTCATCAAGCCGCTGCCGGAGCGTCTGGTCACCGAGCTGACCGCGCATCGGACGCTGGCCTTGCGCGACGCCCTCGCCACCAATCCGCACGTTGCCCTGACGGCACTGCTGCACAAGCTGGTGCTCGACACCTTCCAGCGTACTTCGTCTTCGGGCGGATGCCTGGAGGCCTCGGTTCGGCACGTCTTCTTCTCCGTCCAGGCCGCCGACCTGAAGGACAGCCCGTCCGCAAAGGCCATCGCCGCGCGGCAGGACGACTGGAAGACCGATCTGCCCGCCGACGAGGATGCGCTGTGGGATTGGCTGGTCGGCCTCGACGATGCCAGTCGCTCCGCCTTGCTCGCGCATTGCGTCTCCTATGGCGTGAACGCGCTCTACGAGAAGGTCGACCGCTACGGCGGCGCCGGGCTTTCGCAGCACGGCCTCGAACGCCGCCTGAAGCACGCCGATCGCCTGGCGCGCGCTGTGGGCCTCGACATGGTCGACGCCGGGTGGCGGCCGACCGTCGACAACTATCTTAGCCGCGTCACCAAGCCCCGCATTCTCGAAGCGGTGCGCGAGGCGAAGGGCGAGCAGTCGGCCCAGCTCATCGATCACCTCAAGAAGGGCGACATGGCGCGGGAGGCCGAACGGTTGCTCGACGGCACCGGCTGGCTGCCCGAGCCGCTGCGCCTGGCCGACATCGAGACCGCTGCCGATACGCCGACTGGCGAGACCGGGGCGTTGCCCGACTTCCTCGCCAGCGATGACGAGGACGCGGCAGTCGAGACCGAGGACGACCCGGCCCGCATGATCGCGGCCGAGTAGCCTTGTGCGGGGCGGCTCCGGCCGCTCCGCATTCGTTTTCATCACCAGATCGATCAGAAAGCCCGGCCCCCTGCGTGACAGGGATCAGCCGGGCTTTCGACGTTTCAGGAGCCCTCAGATGGCTGACTACTTCACCCATTTCTCGTGCCTGCTCGATGTTGGCACACCCGACAACGCTGCTCGCGCCCTCGATCTCTACAATGCGCTTTCCTTGGAGGGCGCAGAGGAAGACCCGCAGTCCGACGGCTTCCTCCTCTCGATCCAGCCGGAGCATGGCGGCACACAGCTCTGGATGCGGGACGAGGCAACTGGCGATCCCCAGCGTGTCATCGACTTCGTGTTGGTGTGCGCCAAGACCTTCGGCCTCACCGGCCGTTGGGGCTTTCAATGGTCCAACACATGCTCGCGCCCGCGCGTCAACGTCTTCGCAGGCGGCGCGCATGTGCTCGATCTCGAAGTCGGCGAGACTGTTGCATGGATCAGCACACATCGCTGGCTCGCCGAGATGCTCGACGCAGGACAGGGAGGAAAACCATGAGCATCCCTCACCATGCCCGCGCCAACTTCAACACCCTGCTGCGCGCGGCAGAAGACGGCAGTCTCGCCCTGATGGAATGCACGGACGCCGTGACCTGCGAGCCGCGCTATGTGATCTGCGCCGTGGGTCGGGACGACGGCGACTATGTGTTCACACCGTTCGGCCATCTCGCGGACGGAAATCCCTACGACGCTTATCGTCCGCCAAAGCCGTCCGGCGAGATCAACGGCGCCGCGCCCGGCTGACCGGCTACCAGACGGCGACTTCCCATTGTCCATTGACGCGGGCGAAGCCGACGGGGCGGTTCTGCGGCGTCGCGTTGGGCTTGCTGGCATCCATCGTGAGTTGCGTCATGCAGGTGACGCCTGGCCCGACGCCGCCGGGCGAGCAGTCGCCGAGTTTCAGCGTCGCGCTGGTAAGCGACGTGCCCGTGAACAGCTTGTGACGCCGAACCGCCGCAATCGCTTCCTCTTCCGTTGGCTGCGCAACGCCGGCGGCTGCCGCTGCCGATACTCCCGCCGGCGCAAGGACGGGCCGTAGAGCAAATCCAGCTCCGAACCCTATCACCAGAGCCACCATGGCAATTGCGATCACGCTGCCCTTCATAGTCCGCCTCCTTGCGACTGGCCTTATCTCGATGGGCGGACGCAACTCAGCCGAGGGCAGGATAAAGCGCGTGCCTTGCGATGAAGGCCCGACTCTACCGCCATGCGCCCGCGACAGAAATAGCCGTTGGTCCAGCACGCCGCTTATCGTTCTCGCCCTGACGCTCGCCTCCCTTCCGATCCCATGACGGCTCTCTTGTCTGGACGCGGCGCAATGCCGGTCAACGGACAAGCCGTTACCGCATCGCCCATCCGATCTCGCGTGACCGACACCGCCTGACCGCGCCCGGCCGACAGGTCACCGCAATGGGATCGGAGGTGACAGCGATGTGCAGGGTTTTGAACAAACGGGAGGTCGGCGTGCCTGCCGGGGCCGTCTACATCGGCCGGGGCAGCAAGTGGGGCAATCCATTCCGCATCGGCCCCGACGGCGATCGCGCCACCGTCATCGCCAAGCACGAGCGCTGGCTTGCCGATCAGCATCATCTGCTACGGGCGCTCGACGAGCTGCGCGGTCGCGATCTCGTCTGCTTCTGCGCGCCGCTGGCCTGCCACGGCGACCTGCTGCGCCGGCTCGCCAATGCCAGCCGCGACGAGCGGATCGCGTGGTGGCGCGGCGTCAGGGCCGCGGCCTGAGAGGAAGAGGGATGCCGGGACGGGTTTGAGCCGACGGGGTCGAGAGAGAGCGCCCCGCGGTTCGATCCGTCCCCGCTCTCCCAAGGCTTCACACCATGATGACTTCTTCCACTGCCGCGTCCGCCATTCCGGCCGCGCGCCTTCCCGCGGCGCTCGACGACACTGACCCCGCCGCTCGCATTCTTGCAGCCGCTCGGCTCATCCTCCCCGATCTCGAACAGGGCCGTCGCATCGACGCGGCCATGCTGCGTAAAGCGATGGAGACCGCTTTCCGCGCCTCCGACGCGTCCGGCGCCTGGGACTGGAAGACCGCTTACGAAGCCTGCGAGGCGACGACGGTCCTCTTCCTGCGCAAGTTTGGCCCGGCGATCCGCGCCAAAGCCGCGTCGCCCACAGCCATGTTGCCGATGCTCGGCAAGCTGGCGGGCCTTCTCCCCACCCACACCCGCCGCTCCGAGGAGAGCCAGACGTTCCAGCAGTTCTCGACACCGATCGCATTGGGGCTCGCGGCGAGCGTTGCCGCCGCGATCACACCGGCCGACCGCGTGCTTGAGCCTTCGGCGGGCACTGGCCTGCTCGCCATTTTGGCCGAGCTTGCCGGTGGATCGCTTGTCCTCAACGAGCTGGCGGAGATACGCGCCGGCGTGCTCGGCCACCTGTTCCCGAACATCGGCGTCACCCGCTTCGACGCGGCGCAGATCGACGACCATCTCGACGCCGGCGTCACGCCCAGCGTCGTGCTGATGAACCCGCCGTTCTCGGTGATGGCCAATGTCGAGGGCAGAATGGCGGACGCCGCTTCGCGCCATGTCGCATCGGCCCTGTCGCGCCTTGCCGATGGCGGCCGCATGGTCGCCATCACCGGGGCGAGCTTTTCCCCCGACAATCCTTCCTGGCGTGACGCCTTTATTCGGCTGCAGGAGCGCGGGCGCGTCGTGTTCTCGGCCGCGATCGATGGCGCGGTCTACGCCAAACATGGCACCACTATCGACACCCGCCTGACCGTGATCGACAAGGCTCCGGCCGACAATGCGAGCGTGTTCCCGACTTCACCGGGCGTCGCACCCGACGTCGCCACGCTTCTCGGCTGGGTCGCCGATCATGTCCCGCCGAGGCTGCCTTTCGCCGCCACCGTGGCGCCGGTTGTCGGCTTGGCTATCCCTCGAACCGTGCGCGCCTACGCGATGCGCCCGTCCTCCGGTACAGCGCGAACGGCGGAGCCAGAAGGCGTCGAACTCGCCTATGAGACCGTCGATTGGAAGCCGGTCGAGGATGGCGGAATCACCGAGGCGCTTTATGAGGAATACGGATTGCAGGCGATCCGTATTCCCGGCTCTCAGGTTCACCCCACAAAGCTGGTGCAATCGGCGGCCATGGCCTCGGTCGCGCCGCCGACACCGACCTATCGGCCGCACCTGCCACCCGTCGTCATCAGCGACGGCCTGCTGTCCGACGCCCAGCTCGAAAGCGTCATCTACGCAGGCGAGGCCCATGCCGGTCATCTCGCCGGATCATGGACGGTGGATGAGACGTTCGACCTCGTCTCGGCCGCGCGCGACGACGCCGAGAACGCCGTCCGCTTCCGTCGCGGCTGGTTCCTGGGCGATGGCACCGGCGCCGGCAAGGGCCGCCAGGTCGCCGGCATACTGCTCGACAACTGGCTGAAAGGCCGGCGCCGCGCCGTCTGGGTGTCGAAGTCCGACAAGCTGATCGAGGACGCCCAGCGCGATTGGTCGGCGCTCGGCATGGAGCGCCTGCTGGTCACGCCGCTCTCGCGTTTTCGCCAGGGCACACCGATCCGGCTGGCGGAAGGCGTCCTATTCACCACCTACGCCACGCTGCGGTCCGACGCGCGCGATGAGAAGGTTTCGCGCGTCCGGCAGATCGTCGACTGGTTGGGCTCCGACTTCGATGGGGCGATCATCTTCGACGAGAGCCACGCCATGCAGAACGCCGCCGGCGGCAAGGGCGAGCGCGGCGACCAGGCCGCCTCGCAACAGGGACGCGCGGGCCTTCGGCTCCAGCACGCCCTGCCAAACGCACGCATCGTCTACGTCTCGGCGACCGGCGCCACAACGGTCCACAATCTCGCCTATGCCCAACGCCTCGGCCTGTGGGGCGGCGAGGACTTTCCGTTCGCCACCCGCGCCGAGTTCGTCGAGGCGATCGAGGCCGGCGGCGTCGCGGCGATGGAGGTGCTCGCGCGCGATCTCCGGGCGCTCGGCCTCTACGCGGCTCGGTCACTCTCTTACGAGGGCGTCGAATACGAGTTGCTCGAGCACACGCTGACGGACGAACAGGTCCGCATCTATGACGCCTATGCCGGGGCGTTCGGCATCATCCACAACAACCTCGATGCCGCGATGCAGGCGGCCAACATCACCGGCTCGACCGGCACCCTGAATGCGCAGGCCAAGTCCGCAGCGCGTTCGGCTTTCGAAAGCGCCAAGCAGCGGTTTTTCTCCCACCTGATCACCAGCATGAAGACGCCGTCGTTGATCCGGTCGATCGAGCGCGATCTGGAAGAAGGCCACGCCGCCGTCATCCAGATCGTTTCCACCGGCGAGGCGTTGATGGAACGGCGCCTGGCCGAGATCCCGACCGAAGATTGGGGCGACGTCCAAGTCGACATCACGCCGCGGGAGTATGTCCTCGACTATCTCGCCCATTCGTTCCCGGTGCAGCTCTACGAGCCGTTCACCGACAGCGAGGGCAAGCTGTCATCGCGGCCGGTCTATCGCGACGGCCAACCGATCGAGAGCCGCGAGGCTGTCGCCCGGCGTGACCGATTGATCGAGCGGTTGGCGTCGTTGACCCCGGTTCCCGGCGCGCTCGACCAGATCGTCCAGCGCTTCGGCACCCATCTGGTGGCCGAGGTGACGGGTCGCTCGCGGCGCATCATTCGCAAGACCGGCGCCGGTGGCGTCGACCGCCTGATGGTCGAGACCCGCGCCGGCTCCGCCAATCTCTCCGAGACGCAGGCGTTCATGGATGATGCCAAGCGCATCCTCGTGTTTTCGGAGGCGGGTGGCACCGGGCGCAGCTATCACGCCGAGCTGTCGGCGAAGAACCGCCGGCTGCGGGTTCACTATCTGCTCGAGGCGGGGTGGAAGGCGGACGCCGCCATCCAGGGTCTCGGTCGCACCAATCGCACGAACCAGCAGCAACCGCCGCTGTTCCGGCCGATCGCGACCAACGTCAAGGCCGAGAAGCGCTTCCTCTCGACCATCGCCCGTCGGCTCGACACCCTCGGCGCCATCACCAAGGGCCAGCGCCAGACCGGCGGCCAGGGCCTGTTCCGGCCCGAGGACAATCTGGAGAGCCACTATGCCCGCGACGCTCTGCGCCAGCTCTACCTGTTGCTGGTCCGGGGCAAGGTCGAGGGCTGCTCACTGGAGATGTTCGAGGATGCGACCGGCCTGTCGCTAATGGATTCGTGCGGCATCAAGGACGAGTTGCCGCCAATCACGATCTTCCTCAACCGGTTGCTGGCTCTCACCATCGACCTGCAGAACATCCTGTTCACGGCGTTCGAGCAATTGCTGTCCTCTCGTATCGAGGGGGCTATCGCGGCGGGCGTCTATGACGTCGGGCTGGAGACCCTGAACGCCGAGAGCTTCGTCGTCACCGACCGTCAGGCGATTTACACCCATCCGGGCACCTCCGCCGATACCCGGCTTCTCACCATCACCCAGCGCGAGCGCAACCGACCGGTCACGCTCGACGAAGCGCTGAACCACCTCACCGATCCCCGAGCGGTGCTGCTCATCAATGGGCAGTCGGGCCGCGCCGCCGTGCAGGTTCCGACCAGCAGCCTGATGCTCGACGACGGCGAGGTCGAACGCCGCGTCCGGCTCATCCGACCGATGGAGCATCCCGCCATGCCGCTGGCGATGATGCCGCAGACCCATTGGGCCGAAGCCGACCGCCAGGTGTTCGCTCGCGCCTGGGAGGTGGAACTGGCCGAGGTGCCGACGTTTACCGACAGCGTCATCCACGTCGTCTCCGGGCTGCTGCTGCCAATCTGGAAACGCCTGCCGAATGAATCGACACGCGTCTATCGGCTCCAGACCGACACCGGCGAACGCATCGTCGGCCGGCGCGTCTCATCCGCGTGGGTCGCGGGTGCGACCGCAGCGGGCAGCAGCACCTTGAGCCCCGAAGACGCTTTCACGGCGCTGATGGATGGCAAGACGATTCTCGATCTCGCCGAAGGGCTCCAGCTTCGCCGGGTCCGTGTCATGGGCGTGAACCGGATCGAACTGTCAGGCTTCACCGACATGATGCGCGACCGCCTGCGCACCTACGGCCTGTTCCACGAGATCATCTCCTGGAAGCTGCGCATGTTCGTGCCGACCGACGCCGCTGGCCCCGCCATTCTGGCGAAAGTGCTCGAACGCTATCCGCTCGCGCAGATCGTCGAACGGGAGGCGGTATAATGGCCCGTGACGCTTCCGATCTCGCGCAACGTCTCGGCCGCAACGCCGAGGCCGTCTGCCGCGAATATCTCTCCAACGGTCGGCGCGAGGGCCGCTACTGGCTGGTCGGCGACGTCCAGAACAATCCAGGCCGCTCGATGTTCGTCAGGCTGAAGGGCACCGAGTCCGGCAAGGGCGCAGCCGGCAAATGGACCGACGCCGCCACCGGCGATCATGGCGATCTGCTCGACGTTATCCGCGAGAGCTGTGGCCTGCTCGACTTCAAGGACGTCGCCGACGAGGCCCGACGTTTCCTCAGCCTGCCCCAACCCGAGCCCGACCCTCAGCCGCGGCCCCGGCCCCGGCCATCATCCGCACCGGCGGGATCGCCGGAATCAGCACGGCGGCTGGTTTCCATGTCGCAGCCGATTACGGGCACCATCGTGGAGACGTATCTGCGCAAACGCGGCATTACGGCTTTGCACGGAACCGGAGCCCTGCGCTTCCATCCACGCTGCTACTATCGCCCGGACAGCTACAGCCCAACCGAGACCTGGCCGGCGATGATCGCGTCCGTCACCGATCTCGACAACCGGATCACTGGCGCGCACCGCACCTGGCTGTCGCCTGACGGAAGCGGCAAGGCGCCGATCGACACGCCGAGGCGGGCAATGGGAGACCTTCTCGGAAACGCCGTCCGGTTCGACCGCGCTACGCAAGTCATGGCGGCCGGGGAAGGCATCGAGACCATGCTGTCGCTGCGAATGGCACTGCCCCACATGCCGATGGTGGCGGCGCTCTCGGCCGCACATCTCGCCGCCATCCTGTTCCCGGCGACGCTGCGACGGCTCTACATTGCCCGCGACGACGATCTGGCCGGTGACAACGCGATGGCGAGCCTGGTCGAACGGGCGCAGGCGGTCGGGATCGAGGCGATCACCCTGTCGCCACGGCTCGGGGACTTCAACGAAGATCTCCGCACGCTCGGCATCGATGCGCTTCGGGCGGCGGTGCGGGTTCAGATCGCACCGGAAGACGTCGCCCGCTTCATGCAGATGGCGGCATAGATCGAAGCGGGGACGTGAAGTGAGGGTCGTGGCCGGTGTCTCGCATCGGTATGGGCCCCCCACCTGCCATCGGAAAGAGCCGCGACCACGGCCTTCTGAGAGGGCGATCGGGGCGGCAAACGGTCCCGACCGGCAATGGCTGCGCCCGGCTATTTTCCGCCGCCCTTTCCACCCCACGCGGCGAGCCGCGCGGGGACCCCGGCTTCGGGCTTTGCAGCGCGAAACAAAATAGCCGGCCTTCGCCATCCTCCGCTGACGCTCCGGCCCTGCGCGTCGCTCCGGGTGCAGGTCGAGCCCGCCCGCCGCCTTTCGTCGCCATGAAGGCCGCGGCGGTCGCGGTCACCCGACGAAGGACGAGCCCCATGACAGCCGATCTCGACGACACCTACGAACCTCACCACGCTTCTTCCCCCACCGACCACCTCCTGTCCGAACTGCAGCTTTACGGCTACCGCCCCTTTCAGGACGAACCCGACCCGAGGCCGCTCCCCGAGGGCAACATCGTCGCCGGCGCCATCGCCGATATCTTCGACGCCCTGATCACGAGCATGGCTGAAACCCGCCTCGAACCCGACCTCGACGAGATCCTTTGGTCGACCGTCAATCTCTTCCACCGCGCCACCGCCCGGATCGAACGCGAGCTGGACGACAACGAGCAGGCGCAACGTCGCGGCCAACGCGAACAGGATGGCTCCGAGGTGAAATCGGTCGAGCTGGAGCGCCACATCGCGGAGGGACAGACCCTGCTCGAACGCCGCGACGCCTTCGAGCTGATGCGTGACCAGGCCGCCGAGCAATTCGAGCGCCACACCCGCTCATCCTGGCGGCCGCGCTCCGGATCAAAGGTCAACCACCGCGCACTGACCTCGGCGATGATCGACAGCCGCGACTTCCTGACCGCCAGGCGTCGGGCAGAAACCGAGGTGATGCTTCCGACCGGCCCGAAGGTCGCCTTCACCGGCGGACTCGACGTCAACGATCACCGGCTGATCTGGGAGACGCTCGACAAGGTCCACGCCAAGCATCCCGACATGGTCCTGTTGCATGGTGGATCGCCGAAGGGCGCCGAACTGATCGCTGCGAAGTGGGCCGACACGCGCAAAGTGCCACAGGTCGCCTTCAAGCCCGACTGGACGAAGCACGCCAAGGCCGCACCGTTCAAGCGCAACGATGCCATGCTCGACGTCCTGCCGATCGGCGTCATCGTCTTCCCGGGCACCGGCATCCAGGACAATTTCGCCGACAAAGCCCGCAAGCTCGGCATCAAGCTGTTCGATTTCCGCCCGAAGGGAGGCGGCGCGTGAGCGCCGTCATCTCACAACATCTCAGGCCGGAACTGCGACCGGCGGCTGATGATCTTGCCGGACACCATGAACACGCCGTCACCAGTGTAGTGTAGCGTTTCGGGATGTTTCGGCGACGCCGTGACATGAGCCTTCACCACTTCGAAGATGAAAAAGTTATATTTTTCGACCAGCGCACCATCGTGCAGGCGGCATTCGAAGCTTGCATGGCATTCGCGGATCAGCGGCGCTCCGACTTCATGGGCGTCCTCGGCCGTCAGGCCGAACTCCGTGAACTTGTCGATCTCGGCGCCGGACGTATTGCCGATGCCGACCACCGTGTCCGTGAGCTTCGTCGTCGGCAGGTTGATGACGCATTCGCGGCTGTTTCTGATCATCTGGAAGCTGTGATTGCCGCTCGAGATCATGCAGCCGACGAGCGAAGGCGTGAACTCCATGACCGTCTGCCAGCCCAGCGTCATGATGTTGGTCTTTCCCTCCCACGCCGACGAGACCAGCACGATCGGACCCGGTTCCAGATAGCGCCGCACCTGGCCCACCGGCAGGTCGTTCTTCTCATATCGCTTTGTCATCACTCGTCCTGTCTGCCGTTGTTCTTGCCGATACTGTAGTCAACCGTGACGGCGGCATCACGACCAAGAGCGCGACAAGTCAGCTCCCGACTGAAGCATCGTCGAGGGCCTGCCCAAAGGCTCCTGAGATGGACGGAAAACCACCCCCGCTTCCAAATGCGCTGATCCTTGATCCAGTCGAGGGCCTGACGCCATCAACCCGTAAAGGGTCCGCTACGCGAGCGTGCGGCCTTGAGGCTTCGCCCCTGCGGTGATTGCAGCCCTCGGCTGGACACATCGGGCGCCTGTCGCGCGGGGGATGGCCCCCCGCCTCCAAGACAGGAGCCGGAACAATGTCCCTCAACGACGCACACGCCTTCGCATTCAGCCTCGCCACCACCCTCATGGTCGCCATCATCATCTTTCAGGCCGGCGACGGTAGCCTCGGCGTCATGCCAGCCAACGAGTACGACGGCGATACAGCCGCCATCGTGCACGAGTTCGATCCTTTCGCCCCCTGACCGGGGCCGGCCTCGCGTGGAAGCGGAAGTCCATCGGATTTCCGCTCCCGCCGCCGCTCATCTTCGGCTATATTCAGCATTGCGCCGCGGTGGTGGTGGAGGCGCAACCGTTCGACCTTTGTCACGGAGACCACCATCATGATCGCCCTCGGTATTCTTGCTTCAATCGCCGGCATCGGCTTCTTCTGCTGGCTTCTATTCACGCTCGCCGTTTACGCGCTGCCCTTCTTTGCCGGCGTCACCATTGGCCTATGGGCCTACGATGCTGGCGCCGGACCCATTGGCGGGGTGCTGATCGGCGCCTTTGCGGCCGGGGTGACGGGGGGCGCGGCCCAGTTCATCTTCACGTCCGTGCGTTCAGTGTGGATCCGCTTGGCGATCGCCCTCGCCTTCGCGGCTCCGGCCGCCGTCGCCGGCTATCACGCCACACTTGGCCTCACCAAACTCACCATGCCCTCCGAAGGCTGGCAAATTGCCTTCTCGGTGATCGGCGCGGTCGCCGTTGGCGCAACAGCCTGGACGCGCCTGGTCGCGATGGCCCCGCCCGAGGTATCTGGGCACGCGCTCGCACGGCGCTGATCGTCAATCCTGGCGACGGGCGCAACCAGACTAGGCGTGCTGCCGCATCATCCTGTCCTGGGAAGCGTAATGGTTGTCGGCGCATTGAAGCTCGGATTCGAACCCGCTTCACATTTCACCTTCGCGGCAAGTGGTGGAGGCAGAAGCCTGGCCGTTCGACGACATCGTGCCCAGCTTACCAACCCGGTACGAGGGAGCGTCTGACGCGCTGGCCGGATAGAGGGCGATGCGGGCGCGGGCTCCGGCGGGAGCCGGTGCATCACCAACGCGCGCCGCGTGCCAGGTCTGCTTTCGGTCAGGTTGGGGGCCAAGTCTCCCTTGACGGTCCTCTGTCGGGTCGCGCGCTCCCCTGCGGCCTCTCAACGGCTTGATCTGGCCGAAGGACGGCTGAAGCCTCGATCGCCTATGACGCAACGGCGCCGATCGACTTTCTTCCCCTGCCGGCTGCGCCGTCATTCCTCGCGAAGCAAGAAAGTCGCCTGTCGCCATCCTCCGCTGACGCTGCGGTCGCAAGCGATGCGCCGTCGATCGCCTCCGGCCTGCCGATCGCCATCGAGGCCGCGATGGGCGCGGGCTCGAAACAGAGAGCAACGGAGACTTATCATGGCCACCATCGGCACCTTCAAGAAGACCAGCACCAACGAGTTCGCCGGCGAGATCGTCACCCTCAGCGTCCAGGCCAAGGGCGTCCGCATCGTCCCCGAGGCCAGCCAGGCCAGCGAGAACGCCCCTTCCCACCGGATCTTCGTGGGCCGCGCGGAAATCGGCGCCGCTTGGGCCAAGCGTTCCACCGAGGGCCGCGACTATCTGGGTGTGAAGCTGGACGATCCGAGCTTCAATGCTCCGATCTACGCCAACCTCTTCGACGACGAGGACGAAGGCTACAGCCTCATCTGGTCCCGCCCCAGCCGCCGGGGCGAATAAGCCGCCACAGCAACGCCCCGCCCGGATACACCCGGGCGGGGCCAAGCTCTTTGCCGGGCGACCGAATCAGTTCGGCCATGATTCGCCAAACACCTTTTCTGCGCAGCACTTTCCTCTCGCCAAATCGACCAAGAACGACTATTTTAGCCGTAGTTCTGGCGTGCGCATTTGGGTTTGTAGGAGGTGATCATGCATGATCACCGCCCGACAGACACGGGCCGCGCGCGCGTTGCTTGGTTGGACGCAGGAGACGCTCGCTGAAAAGGCCCTGGTATCCCTGACTGCGTTGAAGCGCCTTGAGTCGGAAAGCGACGTCAAGGTGTACGAAACAACGCGTGATCAGGTACGCCGGACGCTGGAGGGCAACGGCATCGTCTTCCTGTCCTCCGACCAGGGGGAAGGAGTGATGCTTGTTCGTTCGAAGGTGGATTCCCTCAGCTCTTCCTAGCCTCTCGCACGGACCAGCGTGGCGATGCTCCGCGCATCACGCGATATCTTGCCGAACCTTTCACTGCACGCCAAACCCGATATGGTTAACAATGGATGCGGAAGCAGTTATGATTAGCTGCGGGGGATCGGCGTGACACAAGAAGCGTTCCTGGACCATCCACCGGAGAGCCCAGCGCTCACAAGCTACGATCGCGCGCATATGAAACTCTATCTGCGCCTGCTCGACGCGGATGCCGACGGTGCGGATTGGCGTGAGGCCGTGCCTGTCCTCTTCGGCATCGACCCTGACCGGGAGCCGGAGCGCGCCCGTCTCATCCACAACACCCATCTCGCCCGCGCCCGCTGGATGACCGAGCGCGGCTATCGTCAGCTCGTTCAAGAAGGCCGTCACTGATCCGGGCGATGCCGCCGCGGCATCGCCCGGTGCCGTCTGAGGGACTTCACGGAGCGCACTCAACCGGCAATCGTATCCAGCCAAGCATGCGCGCGACATGCGAGCCTGGAGGATAGCGATGAATCTGGATACATCCCGATGGAGGTCGTCACCGACATACGACTTTGTGGACGATCTCGTCGCCCCAGATCTCGCCTGGGAATGGTTGCGGCGCAACGCCGACTATCAGCGCGACTACGCTGAAGTCGGACGCCTCGACACGGACCGTCAGCGCCTGACGAAGATGGTGCGGATGCGCTGGGGGTTGCAATTTCCTTGTGAGCCCAACTTTCAGCGCCAACGAAACGACGGTGTTCTGGGCGCCGGAAGCCGATCCGGGCACAGTCATGCTCACCGCGATCCCGCCATTGCCGGGTATGCAAGGCGCTGCACCAACTGATCTGGATCTCGCGAGCGCGCGCCTCAGCGAAGATGGGCTGAGTATGATCCATGGTGAAGGCGCCGCGGCGATCCCCGTTCTCCTGATCGGCGGCGCTCGGCCCGATCAGCCGCTCGCGGCCCTTGTTCCGCTCGACGCCGACGGCCTCGATCGCATCGACGCCGTTACGCGGCTTTGGCGCGTGCTGCACAGCCGCCCTTTCCTCCCCGATACACGCCTGACAGCCCAACAGCGCCGAAGGCTGCGTCACATGCTGCAAGCCGTCGATGGCAGTACAAACGGGGCGAGCTACCGCGAGATCGCCAACATCATCTTCGGCGCATCGCGCATAGCCGCTGATCCCTGGAAGACCTCGGCCCTGCGCGACAGCACCATCGACCTCGTCAAGGACGGCCTCGCCATGATCGCCGGTGGCTACCGCAAACTTCTGCGCCATCGCCGCAAGTCCTGACACGGATCGCGCCTCGACCAGGGGGTGCGAATTTAGCTGACCCTTCTTCGCCATCCCCCCGCGCGGCGCTTCTTCGCCACCGTGACCTTCGTCCGCCGCTGATCGCCAGCGGCCTCAACGAACCCCACGGAGGCCCGATCATGTCCGCCAATCTCACCGGATTGCCGCCACGCTACCTGCGTACTCCCGAAGCCGCCCGTTTCCTGGGCCTGTCCGGCCGCACCCTGGAGAAGCATCGGACCTATGGGACCGGCCCCGGCTATCGCAAGCTCGGAGGGCGCGTCGTCTACGCGATCGACGACCTGCAGGCCTGGGCCGACCGGGGCGCCGTCACCTCTACCTCCGATCCTCGCGGCAATGTCCTCCCCGCCAAACGCCACGGCACCGTGCCGCCCGCGTTTGCCGGCCGGCACGCCCGCTGACCGTCGCGGCGGTTCCCTCAATGCCGGTGCGCCATCGCCCCCTGTCGGAACGCGGACAGCTTGAACTGTTCCGTGCGCGCGGCGGCGATCTCGCACCCAGAGACGCGCAGGATCTCATGGCCTATCCCTTCTTCAGCCTCTCCAAATCCCATCGGACCCAGCCGATCGACTTCGTCGCCGGCGACGTGTCCATCCGCGTCGAGGCCGTGCCCGATCACGGCATGGCGACCATCTGGGACGCCGATATCCTGATCTGGGCCGCGAGCCAGCTCGTCGAGGCGCGTGACGCCGGGCTACGCACCTCGCGCCTGATGGCGGCGACACCCTACGAAATCCTCACCTTCATCGGACGTGGCGTTGGCGCTCGCGACTACCAGCGCCTCAAGGCGGCGCTCGATCGCCTGCAATCGACAACGGTGGCGACGACGATCCGCCAACCCGCCGAGGGTCGCCGGCACCGCTTCTCTTGGATCAACGAATGGGTCGAGCGCACGGACCCGCGCGGCCGTCCCGCCGGCATCGAACTGATCGTCCCCGACTGGTTCTACCAGGCAGTTCTCGACGATGCCCTCGTGCTCACGATCGACCGCGACTACTTTTCGCTGACGGGCGGGCTCGATCGCTGGCTCTATCGGATCGTGCGCAAGCATGGCGGCCGCCAGCGCGCCGGCTGGCGCTTCGACTTCCGCCACCTCTACCTGAAGTCCGGCAGCCTCTCGCCTTTCAAGCGATTTGCCTTCGAGCTGCGTGACATCGTCCGCCGCCAGCCGCTGCCCGGATACACCCTGTTCATCGAGGTCGAGATCGGTGGCCGGGTGCTGCTCGCCTTCGAGCCATCGCCCTGTGGAAAACCTGTGGGCGGCCTCGTGCTATCAGGAACCCGCACTATCGTGCCATCGGGAACCCGAGGCTCGTGCTATCGGGAACCGAAACAAGGGTTAAGCCCTTCGACAGCAAGCGAAAATCGCGCCCTTAACTTAGAATCTAACACAGAATCTAACTCTTATAGAGCGCGCGGCGTTGTTGAAAACTCCGCCGAAGGTGGCAGTAACGCCAGAACATCGAGGCTATCGGGCAAACTCAAGCACGCCGCGTCTTTCAGTAAATCCGGCGCCGCGCACCCCGATGCCCCGGTATTTCCCGAACTGCCCTTCGACCGCAAACCGCGGGGGGCACAATGATCGTTGCCCTCCTCAATCAAAAAGGCGGCGTCGGCAAGACGACGCTTGCGCTGCACCTCGCCGGACAATGGGCCAGAACGGGAAAGCGCGTCACGCTGATCGATGCCGACCCGCAGGGCTCGGCGCTCGACTGGTCTGAACAGCGGGCGCATGAAGGTCTGCCGCGGCTGTTCGGCGTCGTCGGCCTGGCGCGTGACACGATGCATCGCGAAGCGCCCGAGTTGGCGCGGGACGCCGATCACGTCGTCATCGATGGGCCGCCCCGCATCGCCGGGCTGATGCGCTCGGCGCTGCTCGCCGCCGATCTCGCGCTGATCCCCGTACAACCGTCGCCCTTCGATGGCTGGGCGTCAGCCGAGATGCTGTCGCTGATCCGGGAGGCGCGGATCTACCGTCCGGAGCTTGCCGCCCGCTTCGTGCTAAATCGCTGCGCCACGCGCACCGTCATCGCCCGCGAAACGGCCGAGACCCTGGCCGATCACGATCCGCCCGTGCTCGCCACGACCATCGGCCAGCGCGTCGCCTTCGCTGATGCCGCGCGATCGGGCCGCCTCGTCTTTGAGACAGACGAGGACAGCCCAGCGGCACGCGAGATCGCTGCCTTCGCCACCGAGGTCGGGAGGATCGCGCCATGAACGGGCGATCCCCGAAGCGCGGCTTCGCCGCACGTCCCGGCACCGCCGAGGGCTGGATCAAGGAATCCGGGACGGCGCCGGGTCGAAGCGATGACGCCTCCGGCTTCACCGCCCGGCTGACGATCGACGTCACGCCGGAGTTGCGCGGCCGCATCAAGATCACCGCCTTTGGGCGCGGTCAGACCGTCGCCGACATGCTGCGCGACCTGCTCGCCCGCGAATTTCCCGAGAGCCAAGGAGACACTCCATGACCGGCAACGCGGCCCCCCGCGTGCGCGGCGGCCCGTTGCCGGCCGTCGCCGCACCCTTCACCACATTCGTCGAACTGACGTGGCTCGAAAAGAAGATCGAGCACTGGATCAGGTTCGGCCGCGAGGTTCACGAACAGATCCTCGACCGCCGCAGGCGCATCGTCGGCTTCGCCCCGAACACGACCTTCGCCTTCGTCCGTTGGGCTGCGAACGACTTTGGCACGGTCATCTCGCGCATCGACATCGTGCGCGCGGTTCGAGCTGGCGAGCCGTTTCAGACGCTGCCGTTCGTCCGACCTGGCGGTGACATCCTGCTCAAGGTCGAGGGCTGGCCGAAGGTCGAGCGGGTGCTGCAGTTCATCGACGCCATCGAGGCGCTCGGCATCGATCCGATCGACGCCGCGCCCGATCATTGGCGACACGTCCACAACCGTCTGAGCGCCGGCCATGAGCCGCGCGCCTACACCCGCGAGCGCCACGACGCCTGGCTCCAGCGCCGGAGGGTCGCGCCATGACCCGCTTCGGCTACGTCATGACGACGTATTTTTGCGTGCTCGCGATCGGTGGACTGTCCTTTGTCCATGTCGCACCGAAGCTGATCTGGAACGCGTCGGCCAGCACGCCGATCGGCCTCTATGCGATCCATCCGGCCGAGCACCTCGAAGTCACGGACCTGGTCGCCGTGGACGCGCCCGATCCGCTCGCTGGCTTCCTGGCTGAACGCGGATACCTGCCGCTCGGTGTGCCGCTGATGAAGCGGGTCGTCGGCCTTCCCGGGCAGGAAGTCTGCCGCACCGGCGGCGCCATCACCGTCGACGGCAACGAGATGGGTACGGCGCTCGAACGCGACCGGCTCGGCCGACCGTTGCCGGTCTGGCGGGGCTGCCGCCGCATCCTCAGCGGCGAGGTCTTCCTCATGAACTGGGACGTCCGCGACAGCCTCGACGGCCGCTACTTCGGGCCGACTCACACCAGCTCGATCATCGGCCGCGCCACCCCGCTCTGGACCGACGAGGACGGGACCGGCCGCTACGAATGGCGCGCTCCGACCCACTGATCGCGCCGGATCACATCAACCCCACCGCAGAAAGGACCACCAGATGCCACAGATCGGAGAGTTCACCCGCACGAAGTCCGGATATTCCGGCCGCGTCCGCACACTCACCCTCGACGTGCAGCTCGCCCTCGTTCCGGCCGATCCATCGGATGCCGAGAACGCGCCGGATTACCGCATTCATCTCGGCGACGACGGCGATGGCGCTGAGGTCGGCCCAGAGGTTGGAGCCGCCTGGAAGCGCACCGGAGAGAAGGCCGGCGAATACGTTTCGCTGCTGTTCGACGATCCCGTCTTCATGCAGCCGATCCACGCCAACCTGTTCCGATCCGACGCCGACAAAGCATCGTGGTCGCTGCACTGGAATCGTCCGCCCAGGCGCGGCGAGCGGGAGTGACGCCATGCCGATCGCTCGCCACCGCTCCGCCGCCGGCCGTCCCAAGGTCGCCCGCCGTTCCGCCCTCCTTCTCCTTTCCGGCCTTCTTTCGATCACCGCCTTGCCTGCTGCCACGCTCGCGCAGAGTGCCCCGATCGAACGGGCCGCTACCGCCGACCCCTTCGCGGCGATCATTGCCGAGGCCTCGCAGCGTTTCGGTATTCCGGAGGGCTGGATTCGCGCGGTGATGGGGGTTGAAAGCCACGGCGACATGCGGGCTTTGTCCCCCGCAGGCGCGATGGGACTGATGCAGATCATGCCGGCGACCTGGGCCGAGCTGCGCATCCGCCATCGGCTCGGCGGCGATCCCTATAGCGCACGCGACAACATCTTTGGGGGCACGGCCTATCTGCGCGAGATGCACGACCGCTATGGATCGCCCGGCTTCCTGGCCGCCTACAATGCTGGGCCCGGGCGTTACGAGGAATATCTCGCTACGGGCCGCGCGCTGCCGGCCGAGACACGCGCCTATGTCGCCGCGCTTGCGCCCTTTGTCGGCGGTGAAGATCTTTCCGGCGCTATCAGGGTCGCTGTCGCCGACCCGCTTTCGTGGACACGCGCGCCGCTCTTCGTCGGGCAGGCCGAACGCCCATCGACCGCCGATCCTGAGCAGCCCAATCGTCAATCCGGCGACGATCTGTCTACGGCACATGTTCGCGATGATTCCGCCATCACGCCGCGGTCAAACGGCCTGTTCGTCGCGCGATCCGTCGAGGAAGGTCCGCGATGAGGGTATCACCTGTGGTTCGAAGTCCGGCGTGTCATGGCGTGTCATGGAGGGTGCGAAGGTGGGAGGCTGGAAACACGACCGGGAGATGGCGGGATAAAAGGGCGCGAGGTGCGCCTTGGTTCGGTCGTGTGTTTTCAAGGGTTTACGCGACGATCTCGCGAGGCGCGCCTGACTGGCGCAGCCTGCGGCTTCCGCGTTTTCACAAGGATTTCAGGGCTTTCGCACGATGTGCGGGTTCCTTGCCATGAGCGGCGAGGACGATTTCCGCATCCGGCCTGGCCGCATCCGCTCGTCCGGCAATCAGCGCGCGCGGCCCTTCATCGCCCAGGCGCTCGCCGCTGCCCAGAAGGCCGGCGGCCGTGTCTCCCGCTCCGGCAAGATCACCTCCGGCAATCGCTCGCGCTTCGGACGTGGCGTGCGCGCCAGCGTCCAGGCCAACCGGCTGCTGACCAGCCGTTCGCGGGGCGCCGTCATCAAGACCCGCGTGGTCCGGCATTCCGCCCGTTCCGCGCCGCTCGCCGCCCATCTTGGGTATCTGAAGCGCGAGGGCGTCACCCGTGATGGAGAGAAGGCCCATCTGTTCGGCCCGGAAGCCGACGACGTCGATGCGAAGGATTTCGCGGAGCGGGGTGAGGACGACCGGCATCATTTCCGGTTCATCGTCTCGCCCGAGGATGCGGTGGAGATGTCGGACCTCAAGACCTTCACCCGCGACCTCATGGGTCAGATGGAGAAGGATCTCGGCACGAAACTGGATTGGGTCGGCGTCGATCACTGGAACACTGAGCATCCGCATATCCACGTCATCGTGCGGGGCCGCGCCGATGATGGCCAGGACCTCGTCATCTCCCGCGACTACATCAAGGAGGGCATGCGGGCTCGCGCCCAGGATCTGATCACCCAGGAGTTGGGTCCGCGCACCGATCAGGAAATCCGACGGACACTCGAACGCCAGATCGATAGCGAGCGCTGGACCAATCTTGACCGCCAGCTTGCGCGCGACAGCTACCGCACCGGCGTCGTCGATCTCGCCCCGCGCGCTGATCGCCAGCCCGACGAATTCCATTCGCTCAAGGTCGGCCGGCTACGCAAGCTCGAATCCCTCGGCCTCGCCGACCAGATCGGCCCGGGCCAATGGGTGATGGCGGAGAACGCCGAGGCGACGCTACGCGAATTGGGCGAGCGCGGCGACATCATCAAGCGCATCCATCGCGGGCTCACCGAGCGGGGCATCGAACGTGGTGCGTCGAGCTATGTGCTGGCCGGCGAGAGCATCGACGATCCGGTTATCGGGCGTCTGGTCGATCGTGGCCTTGATGACGAATTGAAGGGCACGGCCTATGCCGTGGTCGACGGCGTCGATGGCCGCACCCATCACATCAAGCTGCCCGACCTCGACGCCGCTGGCGACAGTGCGCCGGGCTCCATCGTCGAACTGCGCAAGTTCGACGATGCACAGGGGCGACGACGCGTGGCGCTCGCAGTCCGCTCCGACCTCTCCATCGAACGGCAGATTTCTGCGACAGGCGCGACCTGGTTGGATCGGCAGGCCATTGCGCGTGAGCCGACAGCGCTCGGCGGCGGGGGATTCGGCGCGGAGGTGAGCGGCGCCCTGGATCGACGCGCGGAGCATCTGATCGAACAGGGTTTCGCCGAGCGCCAGGGGCGTAGCGTGATCTTCGCGCGCAACCTCATCGACACGCTTCGTCGCCGCGATGTGGAAGCCCTCGGCGAGAAGCTTGCCGCCGAGACCGGACGGACGCTCGGCCGATCCGCGAATGGTGAGTATGTCGCCGGCACTTATCGGCAGCGTTTCGCGCTCGCATCCGGCCGGTACGCGATGATCGACGACGGGCTCGGCTTCCAGCTCGTGCCCTGGTCACCTTCACTCGAAAAGCAACTCGGTCGCCACGTTTCCGGCATCGCCCGCGGCGACGGCGGCATCGACTGGAGCTTCGGCCGAAAACGCGGGCTGGGACTGTAGCCCGCCCGTCATCTTGAACAGAAGGGACCGACAACGATGTCCGCGACCAAAATCCTTTGGGGCCAAGTTCTCACCGTCGTCCTGATCGTGCTGTTCACGACATGGGCCGCGACGCAGTGGACGGCCTGGCAGCTCGGCTTCCAGCCGCAGCTCGGCGAGCCATGGTTCAGGCTGGTTGGGATTCCGGTCTACTATCCCCCGGCGTTTTTCTGGTGGTGGTATTTCTACGACGCCTATGCGCCGTCGATCTTCATCGAGGGCGCCTATATCGCCGCGTCAGGCGGCTTCATCTCGATCGCCGTCGCCATCGGTATGTCGGTTTGGCGCGCCCGCGAGGCGAAGAACGTCCAGACCTATGGCTCGGCGCGATGGGCTCGCCCCGACGAGGTGAAGGGCGCGGGGCTGCTCGGCCCGGACGGCGTGGTGCTCGGCAAGCTCGATCGCGCCTATCTCCGTCACGACGGGCCGGAGCATGTGCTTTGCTTCGCGCCGACCCGATCCGGCAAGGGCGTCGGCCTCGTGGTGCCATCGCTCTTGACCTGGCCTGGCTCGGCCATCGTCCACGACATCAAGGGAGAGAACTGGCAGCTCACCGCCGGCTTCCGCGCAAAGCACGGCCGGGTTCTGCTGTTCGATCCGACCAATGCGAAATCGTCGGCCTATAATCCTTTGCTGGAGGTGCGCCGGGGCGAATGGGAAGTACGCGACGTCCAGAATATCGCCGACATCCTGGTCGACCCCGAGGGTTCGCTGGAGAAGCGCAATCATTGGGAAAAGACCAGTCACGCGCTTCTCGTCGGCGCCATCCTCCATGTCCTCTACGCGGAAACCGACAAGACGCTGGCCGGCGTCGCGGGATTCCTTTCCGACCCGAAGCGCCCGATCGAATCCACGCTCGCCGCCATGATGAAGACGGCGCATCTCGGCGAAGCCGGCACGCATCCCGTCATCGCCAGCGCCGCGCGTGAGCTCCTGAACAAATCCGACAACGAACGATCCGGCGTTCTCTCCACCGCGATGTCGTTCCTCGGCCTCTATCGCGATCCCGTGGTGGCCGAGGTGACGCGGCGCTGCGATTGGCGCATCAGCGATATTGTCGGCGGCGCGCGCCCCACCACACTCTACCTCGTCGTGCCGCCGTCCGACATCAACCGCACCAAGCCGCTGATCCGTCTGATCCTCAACCAGATCGGGCGACGGCTCACCGAGGATCTGCATGCAAAGGCGGATCGGCATCGGGTGCTCCTCATGCTCGACGAATTTCCGGCGCTCGGCCGCCTCGACTTCTTCGAGTCCGCGCTGGCCTTCATGGCTGGGTACGGCCTGAAGGCGTTCCTGATCGCGCAGTCGCTGAACCAGATCGAGAAGGCCTATGGCCCGAACAACTCGATCCTCGACAACTGCCATGTCCGAGTGAGTTTCGCGACCAACGACGAGCGCACCGCCAAGCGGGTGTCCGACGCACTCGGCGCCGCGACCGAGATGCGGGTGATGAAGAACTATGCCGGCCATCGGCTCTCGCCCTGGCTCGGTCATCTGATGGTCTCGCGTTCGGAAACCGCGCGACAATTACTGACGCCGGGGGAAGTGATGCAGCTTCCGCCCGCGGACGAGATCGTCATGGTGGCGGGCGCCCCGCCGATCCTGGCGAAGAAGGCGCGTTACTACGAGGATGCGAGACTCCAGGAACGCATCCTGCCCCCGCCCGTGCTCACCAAACCGAAGAACGCGAGACCCGACGACTGGAGCGCGCTGCCGCTGCCACCGCATCTCAAGATCGAAGAGCAGCACCCACGAGACGCCCGTGAAAATGACGACGATCCCACGGACTCGGAGCGTCGGCACCAGCCCGAGTTGAATAAGGCGAAGACCGTCGAGAAGAAGGAGCCGATCGACAACGAGTTCTCACCCGACCCCGCCGACGACATAGAGGACGACACCGCCCGCATCAGCCGGATGGACCGGACCATGCGCCAGGTCGCCCGTCAGGCGTCGCTCGATCCCGGCGACGGCGTCGATCTGTGAGGCCGGCCATGATCAAGACCCCGAAGAAACAGCGCCTGTCCGTCTATGTCGACCCCGACGTGATGAAGAACCTGGCCGACTACGCCGCGCGGCGGGATCAGTCGCGCTCGCTGATCGCCGAGGCGGCCATTGCGTCCTTCCTGTCGCCGGACGCCGCAGATCGCCAAGAAGCGGCGACCACCAAGCGCCTCGACCAGCTCGACCGCCGCATGACCCGGATGGAACGCGACCTCGGCATCTCAGTCGAGACGCTGGCCGTGTTCGTGCGGTTCTGGCTAACCACCAACCCGCCGCTGCCGGAACCCGCGCAGGCCGCCGCCCGCGCTAAGGCCGGCGAACGCTATGACGCCTTCGTGGTCGCGCTCGGTCGCCGACTCGCCAAAGGCCCGAAGCTCCGGCAGGAGATTTCCGAAGACGTTCCCGGCGCCGACGAGGCCGAATAGTCTTCATTCAATCGATCTCAAGTATTCGGTCGTTCCGCCGTTCACCTGTATTTCCACGCCACGCTACGACGACCATACTCTGGTTGTTGCAACGCCCCATTTCCTGCCTCTTCTACTGATCCCCGATCCAGGGCCGGCCAAACGGTTCCTGAACGCAAGGGGACGACATGGCGGCTTCTCACCAGCAATCCGAGGCGACACTCCGAGGCGCGCGCATGTTGCGCACCGCCCTCGGCCCCGCGATCGCCCGGTTTCTGGAAGACCCCAGCGTCGTCGAGGTGATGCTCAACCCGGACGGGCGACTCTGGATCGACCGGCTCTCCGAAGGTCTGTCCGACACGGGTGAGCGGCTGTCCTCGGCCGATGGCGAACGCATCGTCCGCCTCGTCGCCCACCATGTCGGCGCGGAGGTTCATGCCGGGAGCCCTCGCGTCTCGGCCGAGTTGCCCGAGACGGGGGAGCGGTTCGAGGGGCTGTTGCCCCCCGTCGTCACGGCACCGGCCTTCGCCATCCGTAAGCCCGCCGTCGCCGTCTTCACGCTCGACGATTATGTCGCCGCCGGCATCATGAATGAGGGCCAGGCCGAGGCGCTGCGCATCGCGGTCACTGAGCGCAAAAACATCCTGGTCGCCGGCGGCACATCGACCGGCAAGACCACGCTCACCAACGCGCTCCTGGCCGAGGTCGCCAAGACCGACGACCGCGTCGTGCTGATCGAGGATACCCGCGAGCTGCAATGCGCCGCGCCGAACCTCGTCGCGCTCCGCACCAAGGACGGCGTCGCCTCGCTGTCGGACCTCGTGCGCTCGTCGCTGCGCCTGCGTCCAGACCGCATTCCGATCGGCGAGGTCCGGGGCGCGGAAGCCCTCGATCTCCTCAAGGCCTGGGGAACCGGCCATCCCGGCGGCGTCGGCACGATCCATTCCGGCTCCGCGATCGGTGCGCTGCGCCGGATGGAGCAGTTGATTCAGGAAGCGGTCGTCACGGTCCCGCGCGCGCTGATCGCCGAGACCATCGATCTCGTCGCCGTCCTCGCCGGCCGCGGCTCGCACCGCCGCCTCGTGGAACTCGCCCGTGTCGATGGCCTCGGTCCCGACGGCGACTACCGCGTCATCCCCGCAGCCCCCGTCCAATCAGGAGATCCTTCATGATCCGTCACGCTCTGCGCCTTCGTCGTCACATCGCGACGGTCGCCTCTGTCACCTTCGTCAGCATGATGCTGGCGCCCGCCGCTCACGCCGCCGGCTCCTCCATGCCGTGGGAAGCGCCTCTTCAGAAGATACTGGAGTCGATCGAAGGCCCTGTCTCCAAGATCATCGCCGTGATGATCATCATCATCACCGGCCTGACGCTCGCCTTCGGCGACACGTCGGGTGGCGCCCGCAAGCTGATCCAGATCGTGTTCGGGCTATCGATCGCCTTCGCCGCCAGCTCGTTCTTCCTGAGCTTCTTCTCCTTCGGCGGCGGGGCGCTCGTCTGATGGCCCAGTTTGCCGGAGAAGAGCCGGTCCCCGGATTCACCGTGCCGGTTCACCGGGCGCTGACCGAGCACATCCTGCTCGGCGGAGCGCCGCGCGCCATCGCCATCCTCAACGGCACGCTGGCCGCGGCACTCGGCCTCGGCCTGCGCCTCTGGCTGGTCGGCCTAGGCCTTTGGGTGGTTGGGCACTTCGCCGCCGTCTGGGCGGCCAAGCGCGACCCAATGTTCGTCGATGTCGTGCGCCGTCATCTGCGCATCCCCGGCCATCTGAGCGTCTGAGGGGCATGCCATGATGAACCTTGCCGAATATCGCCGCACCTCGACCCGCCTCGCGGATTTCCTGCCGTGGGCGGCGCTCGCCGGCGACGGTGTCGTGCTCAACAAGGACGGATCGCTCCAGCGCACGGCGCGCTTTCGTGGGCCCGACCTCGATTCCGCGGTCGCCGCCGAGTTGGTCGCAGTGGCCGGACGCCTCAACAACGCCTTCCGTCGCCTCGGCTCCGGCTGGGCGATCTTCGTCGAAGCGCAGCGCCATGGCGTGGACGCTTATCCAGCCGGCCGCTTCCCCGACGCCGCATCGGCCCTGGTCGACGCTGAGCGCAAGGCCGATTTCGAGGAAGATGCCTCGCACTACGAGTCGAGCTACTTTCTCAGCTTCGTCTATTTGCCGCCGGCCGAGGATGCGGCCCGCGCCGAGACCTGGCTCTACGAGGGCAAGGCCGAAAAGGGCGTCGATCCCCACGAGATCTTGCGCGGCTTCGCCGACCGCACCGACCGCGTCCTCCAGCTCGTCGAAGGCTTCATGCCGGAATGCCGCTGGCTCGATGACGGCGAGACGCTGACCTATCTGCACTCGTGCGTGTCGACCAAACGCCAACGCGTGCGCGTGCCCGAAACGCCGATGTATCTCGATGCGCTGCTCGCCGACCAGCCGCTGACCGGCGGGCTCGAGCCGCGCCTCGGCAACGCCCACCTCCGCGTGCTGACCATCGTCGGATTCCCGACGGCGACAACGCCGGGTCTGCTCGACGACCTCAACCGGCTGGCCTTTCCCTACCGCTGGTCCACCCGCGCCATCCTGCTCGACAAGACCGACGCCACCAGGCTGCTGACCAAGATCAGGCGGCAGTGGTTCGCCAAGCGCAAGTCGATCGCCGCGATTCTGAAAGAGGTGATGACCAACGAGGCTTCGGCCCTGGTCGACACCGACGCGGCCAACAAGGCGGCCGACGCCGACATGGCGTTGCAGGAACTCGGCGCCGATTATGCCGGCCAAGCATATGTGACCGCGACCGTCACCGTCTGGGACAACGATCCACGCATCGCCGCCGAGAAATTGCGTCTGGTCGAGAAGGTGATTCAGGGCCGCGACTTCACCGCGATGCCCGAGACGATCAACGCCGCCGACGCCTGGCTCGGCTCGCTGCCCGGCCATGTCTACGCCAATGTTCGGCAGCCGCCGATCTCGACGCTCAATCTCGCCCACATGATCCCGCTCTCTGCGGTGTGGGCGGGGCCGGAACGGGACGAGCATTTTGCAGCACCCCCGCTGCTCTTCGGCAAGACCGAAGGCTCGACCCCGTTCCGGTTTTCGCTTCATGTCGGCGACGTCGGTCACACACTGGTCGTCGGCCCAACCGGCGCCGGCAAGTCGGTGCTGCTGGCGCTGATGGCGCTCCAGTTCCGTCGCTATGCCGGGGCGCAGGTCTTCGCCTTCGACTTCGGCGGTTCAATCCGGGCGGCGGCGCTCGCCATGGGCGGCGACTGGCACGATCTCGGCGGTGGCCTGACTGACGGCGCGGAAACCTCCGTCTCGCTCCAGCCGCTCGCCCGTATTCATGACACGCCCGAGCGCGCCTGGGCCGCCGACTGGATCGTCGCGATCCTGATGCGCGAAGGCATCACCATCACGCCTGAGGTGAAAGAGCATCTCTGGTCGTCGCTGACCTCGCTCGCCTCCGCGCCTGTCGCCGAGCGAACCCTGACCGGCCTGTCGGTCCTGCTTCAATCGCAGACGCTCAAGCGCGCCCTGCAACCCTATTGCGTCGGCGGTCCCTATGGCCGGTTGCTCGACGCCGAAAGCGAGCGCCTCGGTGAAGCGGAAGTCCAGGTCTTCGAGACCGAGGGCCTGATCGGCACCGGGGCGGCCGCGGCCGTTCTCGCCTATCTGTTCCATCGCATCGAGGACCGTCTCGACGGCCGGCCGACGCTGCTGATCGTCGATGAGGGCTGGCTGGCGCTGGACGATGAAGGCTTCGCCGGCCAGCTCCGCGAATGGCTGAAGACGCTGCGCAAGAAGAACGCCAGTGTCATCTTCGCCACCCAGAGCCTCTCCGACATCGACGGTTCGGCGATCGCGCCCGCGATCATCGAGAGTTGCCCGACCCGGCTATTGCTGCCGAACGAACGCGCCATCGAGCCGCAGATCATGGCGATCTATCGGCGCTTCGGGCTCAACGACCGGCAGATCGAGATCCTCGCCCGCGCCATGCCCAAGCGCGACTATTACTGCCAGTCGCGCCGCGGCAACCGGCTGTTCGAGCTGGGGCTGGGCGAGGTCGCACTGGCGCTCTGCGCGGCTTCGTCGAAGACCGACCAGACCGCCATCGCGCGGATCATGGCCGAGCATGGCCGCGACGAGTTCCTGTCCGCCTGGCTGCGCCACCGCGACGTCGCCTGGGCCGCCGACCTGATCCCCGACCTCACCAACCTGGAGATATCGTCATGATCGTCCGTCGCTCCCGCGCGGCGCTTCTCGCCGCGTCCATTCTTTCGCTTCCAGCCGCTCTGTCGCCGGTCTTCGTCCAGCCCGCAGCCGCGCAATGGGTCGTCTACGACCCGACGAACTACGTTCAGAACGTCCTCACCGCGGCGCGGTCGCTGCAGCAGATCAACAACCAGATCACCGCGTTGCAGAACCAGGCGCAGGGTCTGATCAATCAGGCCCGCAACCTCGCAAGCCTGCCCTTTTCCTCGCTCCAACAGCTTCAGCAGTCGGTGCAGCGGACGCAGCAGCTCCTTGCCCAAGCGCAGAGCATCGCGTTCGACGTCCAGCAGATCGACCGGGCGTTCCAGACGACCTACGGGAACGCCTCGCTCTCGGCGACCGATCAGCAACTCATCACCCAGGCGCGCGAGCGCTGGCAGAACACGGTGGGCGGGCTGCAGGACGCCATGCGGGTGCAGGCCGGCGTCGTCGGCAACATCGACACCAACCGGACGCAGATGTCGGCGCTGATCGGCCAGAGCCAGGGCGCGACCGGCGCGCTGCAGGCGAGCCAGGCCGGCAACCAGCTCCTCGCTCTCCAGGCGCAGCAACTCGCCGACCTCACCGCGGTCGTCGCGGCGAACGGGCGCGCGCAGTCGCTGCAATCGGCCGAGCAGGCGGCCGCGGCCGAACAGGGCCGTGAGCAGCGCCGGCGCTTCCTCACGCCCGGCGCCGGCTACCAGCCGGGCAACGCCAAGATGTTCAACAACGGCAACTGAGGGCGGAGCGATGAACGGAAAGATGTTCGCCCGGCTCGGCGCTGTCGTGTTCGTCGCAGTCGCCATCACGGCGACCGCGATCGAACTGACCCGGAAGGAAGAAGCGCCGGCTTCCCCGTCCGCGCGCCCAACCGAGAGCGCCTCGGTCGATCCGCTTCGGGACGAGCTGATCCGTTGCCAGTTCCTCGGCGAGGCGGGCACGCGCGACACGGCATGTCTGCACGCCTGGGCCCGAAACCGCGAGCGCTTCCTCGCCGCCGCCGCTCGCCCCGCCGAGCGCTTGCCCGAGTCCCCGCAGTCGCCCCGGCCGACCGCGAGTTCAGCCACCACCGCGCCAGCCGAAGACGATCCTATCCGCAAGGAAACAGCCCCCGTGATGGCGCCCGAACCCGGCGAGGCCCGATAACATCATGGGCGGCACCGGCGTCATCGACCATTTCCTCGAAGTCTTCACCCGTTACATCGACAGCGGCTTTGGCCTGCTGAGCGGCGAGGTCGCCTTCATCGCCACCACGCTGATCGTCATCGACGTGACGCTCGCCGCGCTGTTCTGGAGCTGGGGCGCGGACGACGACATTCTCGCGCGGCTGGTCAAGAAAACCCTGTTCGTCGGCGTCTTCGCCTACCTGATCGGCAACTGGAACAACCTCGCCAGGATCATCTTCGAGAGCTTCGCCGGCCTCGGCCTGAAGGCATCCGGCACCGGCTTCACCACGGCCGATCTCCTTCGGCCCGGCAAGGTGGCGCAGACCGGGCTCGACGCCGGGCGGCCGCTGCTGGAGTCGATCTCCAGCCTGATGGGTTACTGGTCGTTCTTCGAGAACTTCATCCAGATCGCCTGCATGCTTTTCGCCTGGGCGCTGGTGCTGCTCGCCTTCTTCATCCTCGCGATCCAGCTCTTCGTGACACTGATCGAGTTCAAGCTGACCACGCTCGCCGGATTCGTCCTCATACCGTTCGGCCTCTTCGGCAAGAGCGCCTTCATGGCCGAACGGGTGCTGGGCAACGTCATCTCTTCCGGCATCAAGGTGCTGGTACTCGCGGTCATCATCGGCATCGGCTCGACGCTGTTTTCCGAATTTACCGCCGGCTTCGGCGGCGCAACGCCGACCATCGACCAGGCGATGGCGATCGTGCTCGCCGCTCTCACACTGCTTGGACTCGGTATCTTCGGTCCAGGTATCGCCAACGGTCTCGTCTCCGGCGGCCCGCAACTCGGCGCCGGAGCTGCTGTCGGGACCGGCCTGGCTGCCGGTGGCATGGTCGCCGCGGGCGCCGCCACCGTCGGAGCCGTCGCATCCGGCGGCGCTGCTCTGGCGGGCGGCGCCGCTGCCGCCACACGCGGCGGGGCGGCAGTCGCGGGCGGAGCCTCCACGGCCTACAGCCTTGGCGCGGCCGGTCAGTCTGGCGCGGCCGGTGTCGCCTCAGGTCTTGGTGGCGTTGCCCGCGCTGGAGCCAGTGCGGCGGGTTCGCCGCTTCGCCGGGCCGCATCCCGCGCCGCCGCGAGCATGAGTTCAAGCTTCTCCGAAGGCGCCAAGTCCGCCTTCGAGGCGACGGGTGGGTCCTCGACCATGGGCACGATCGGCGGCGACGCCACCGAGGCCGCTTCATCCTCTTCCGCCGCCAGCGGTCCGCCCGCCTGGGCAAAACGCATGAAACGCTCCCAGAGCATGACCCACGGCGTCCAGGCAGCCGCCCACGCCGTCCGCTCCGGCGACGCCCATGGCGGCGGCTCTTCCGTCAACCTCTCCGAAAGTGACCGCTGATGTTCAAACGACCCTCGACCCACTACGGCAAGACGCCCCAGCCCGACACGCCCTACCAGAAGGCCGCCCAGGTCTGGGACGACCGCATCGGCTCAGCCCGCGTGCAGGCGAAGAACTGGCGCCTGATGGCCTTCGGCTCGCTGCTTCTCGCCGGCGGGTTCGCGGCGGCGCTGGTCTGGCAATCGGCGCGTGGAACAATCGTTCCCTGGGTGGTGCAGGTCGACCGGCTCGGCCAGTCGCAGGCGGTAGCGCCCGCCGTCGCGGACTATCGCCCGACCGATCCCCAGATCGCGTGGCACCTGGCCCGCTTCATCGAGCAGGTCCGCTCGATCCCGGCCGACGCCATCATCGTTCGGCAGAACTGGCTTCGAGCCTATGACTTCACGACGGACCGAGGCGCGCTGGCGCTCAACGACTATGCACGCTCAAACGATCCCTTCACCAAGGTCGGCCAGCAGCAGATCGCCGTCGACGTCTCCAGCGTCATCCGGGCGTCACCCGACAGCTTCCGCGTCGCCTGGACCGAGCGTCGATACCAGGACGGCTCGCTCGCAGAAACCTCCCGCTGGACCGCCATCCTCACCGTCGTCGTGCAGCCGCCGCGCGACACTGAGCGCCTGCGGAAGAATCCGCTGGGCATCTTCGTCAACGCCATCAACTGGTCACGGGAGCTTGGGCAATGAAGCCGTCTTTCCGTAAAGCCGGCAACCCGGCCTTACTCTCAATCGCACATCCGACATTCCGCAAATCCGCGCTGCCGCTTGTCCTGCTCGCGGCGACGGCGCTCGCCGGCTGCGCAACGATGCACAAGCCACCGGAAATCTCCTACGACGATGCGGCGCCCGCGGCGATCACGGCCGATCCTCCGGTGCCCGTCACCATTGTCGAACTGCCACGCCCGCTGCCGCTCCCGGGCCAGATGAAGCCGGTCGAGGCATCACGCCGGACGCCGGAGCCCACCGATCCGGCGACCCGCGTAAACCAGGCCAATGCGGCAGCACGGATTCAGCCCGTCCGGGATGGCTTCATTAACGCCATGCAGGTCTATCCCTTCACGGGCGGCGCGCTCTATCAAGTCTACACGGCCATCGGTCAGATCACCGACATCGCGCTCCAGCCCGGCGAGCAGCTCGTCGGCGCCGGTCCGGTCGCCGCCGGCGACACCGTGCGCTGGATCATCGGCGATACCGAAAGCGGTGCCGGCGCGAGCCGGCAGGTCCACATCCTGGTGAAGCCGTCCCGCGCGGACCTGATGACCAACCTCGTCATCAACACCAACCTGCGCACCTATCACATGGAGTTACGTTCGACCGAGCGGACCTACATGGCCTCCGTCTCCTGGCAGTATCCGCAAGACCAGTTGATCGCGCTGCGCCGTCAGAACGCACAAGCCGAGGCTGCGCGGCCTGTCGCCACCGGCGTCGATCTCGCCAACATCAACTTCCGCTATACGATCGAAGGCGATCGCGCGCCGTGGCGGCCGCTGCGCGCCTATGACGATGGCCGGCAGGTGTTCATCGAGTTCCCGCGCGGCATCGCCCAAGGCGAGATGCCGCCGCTGTTCATCGTCGGCCCAGAGGGCAACACGTCCGAGCTGGTGAACTACCGCGTTCGCGGCAATCACATGATCGTCGATCGGCTGTTCGCCGCCGCCGAGCTGCGCTTCGGCAATGGTGATTCACAGCGCCGCATCCGGATCGTGCGCACTGACGGGAGGCCGGCGTCGTGAGCGACAGCGAGGCCCGGAACGAGGAAGAGGACGCGCCGCTCTCCGGATCGGTCATCAAGGCGGTCACCCCGATGCGGCTTGGCGCCGACGCGCCGCGCGTCACGCGGCTGTCGCGTAAAGTTCTGGCCGGGATTGGTCTGGTCGCCAGCGTCGGCCTTGGCGGCGCGCTGATCTACGCGCTTCAGACCCGCGATGGCGGGGGCTCCACAAAGGAGCTTTATTCGACCGAGAACCGCTCCACCGCCGACGGCCTGGCCGGCTTACCGCGCGACTATAGTGGTGTGCCGCGGCTCGGACCGCCACTTCCGGGCGACCTCGGCCGGCCGATCCTCGATGCGCAGAACCGCGGCCAGCCGGTGCCGGCGCCCGGCATTGCGACGCCGAACCCGGGTATCAGTGCCGAGGAACAGCGGCGGCTTCAGGAGATCGAGACTGCCCGGACGAGCCGGCTGTTTTCTGGAACGGAAAACCGCACCGCGTCGGCGGGCGCTGCGGGGTCCGCGGCAACGGCGCCCCCGCCAACGCCTGATCTCACCAGCCTCGGGCTCGCGCCACAGCCGGCGACGCCCACGGCGCAGGATCGTCAGCTCGCCTTCCTCAACGCCGCCGTCGATCGTCGGACCGTTTCGCCGGATCGCGTGGCTGCGCCCGCTTCGCCCAACATCCTGCAGGCGGGAGCCGTCATCGCGGCCGCATTGATCACCGGCATCCGGTCCGATCTGCCGGGTCAGATTACCGCGCAGGTGACGGAGAACGTCTATGACAGCCCGACCGGCCGCATCCTGCTCGTGCCCCAGGGGACGCGCCTGATCGGTCAGTACGACAATAGCGTGGGTTTCGGGCAACGTAGGGTTCTGCTGGTCTGGAACCGGCTCATCCTGCCCAATGGCCGCTCCATCGTGCTCGAGCGCCAGCCAGGCGCGGACGCTGAGGGCTATGCCGGCCTAGAGGATGGTGTCGACTATCATTGGTGGGATCTCGCCAAGGCGGCCGCGCTCTCGACGCTGCTCGGCGTCGGCGCGGAACTGGCTACTGACGACAATGACCGTCTCGTGCAGGCCATTCGCGACGGCGGTCAAAAAACCATCAACGACGCTGGCCAACAGATCGTCCGCCGCCAGCTCAACATCGCCCCGACGCTCACCATCAGGCCCGGCTTTCCGGTGCGCGTGATCGTCACTCGCGATCTCGTCCTTGAACCCTATGGAGGATGATCCATGACGAAGTTGAAACTTGGGGCTATTGCCGACGACAAGCCGGTCAAGGTCGCGGTCGAACTGCCGGCGGCGGTCCACCGCGAGCTTGTCGCCTATGCGGAGGTGCTTGCGCGCGAGACAGGGCGGCCGGTCGGCGATCCCGTCAAGTTGATCTCACCCATGGTCGAGCGCTTCATGGCGACGGATCGAGGTTTTGCGAAAGCGCGGCGTGATCCTCAAAATAGTCGCCAGCCGACACCGACGCCTGGACAGGCGAAAGACTAGCTGCTGATCTCACCGTCAGGGTGATGGCCTGCCACGCTGGACATAATCCTTGCAAGGCTCAACAGCCGCCGAAGGGCTGGATTATCGTTCTGCGGCGACCAGATCGCGCAGAACGGCAGGATTTCGCCGGCCAGCGGCCGGTAGACCACACCTGGAAAGCGCGCGGCCGTGGTCGCCTCGCTGGTCAGGGTGAGACCCCGGCCTATGGCGACCAAGTGCATCAAATTATCCCTGCCGACACCCTGACGCTCGACGCTCGGATGATGGCCCAACTCGGCGAGATGCTTGACCAGATAGTCGTGAATCTCGGGTCCGGGGTCGGCCTCACTGACGATGAAGTGCCGCTCCCGAAGATCGGCCCAGGAAATTTCATCCTTTAGCGTCAATTCGTGATTGCTCGGCAACGCCACGTAGACCCGCTCATTCCACAGGTGGATCCTATCGCATTCGTCTGCGACCGGCTCGCCGGTCAGGAACGCTACATCCGTTTGGTGCCGTTGAATCGCAGTAATATGATCGCTCGGCCCACCCTCCACGATATCCGGGCGAACGCCCGGATTCCCAGCCACATAGGCGCGAAGCAGGTCGGCGAGGAAACCCGATGCGAGGGACGTGAATATGCCGATGCGCACGACGCCCGATTCGCCGCGCCCAAATGCCCCCGCGTCGATCGCCGCATGACCTACCTGTCTGATGGCTTTGCGCGCGCGGACGAGGAACCTCTGGCCTGCATGAGTGAGATTGACGCCGCCGTGATGGCGAATGAAAAGAGCCGCCCCGATTTCGTCTTCCAGATCCCGGATACGTCGGCTGATGGCAGATTCCTGAACGTCCAACGCCCTCGCCGCACCTCGAAAGCTTCCACGCTCGGCAGCCGCAATAACGTAGCGAAGATGGCGCAGCTCGATTGTCAGGGGACCTTCTTCCTTTGTTGGAGGGCGGACGTAGCGGAATTGGCAGATGCGACAGATTGAAATTCTGCCGCTGATGCTGTGGACGGCTCTCCAACCACGCGGCTGCGTACGCTTCCGCGTTTGAGCTTGCGGCGAGCCTGCTGCTCAAAAGGGCAACACTGCTCCCCTTCTCCAAAATCGAACGTGGCATCCCCCCAGACCAGCCTTGCCATTTCAATGTAGACGCATTATGTGAGTAATCAATTACTATCTATTTCGAGGGGACACGCGATGCCATCCAGGCCTAGAAACCTTCCAGCCGATGAGCGTCGGGCCGTCACGGTGGAGACGGTTGTCGAGCTGGCCGCCGAACAGAATCCAAGCGAAATCACAACTGCCGCCATCGCCAAGCGAATGAACCTCACGCAGGGGGCGCTGTTTCGTCATTTCCCAAGCAAGGATGCAATCTGGGAGGCGGTAATCGCCTGGGTCGCCGAGCGTCTATTGGCGCGGGTCGATCGGGCCATAGAGGCGGCGGGATCGCCGCTGTCGGCCCTGGAAGCGGTGTTCATGACCCACATCGAATTCGTCGCCGCACATCCCGGGGTACCGCGCATGATATTTGGCGAACTGCAGCGTGCCGAGGATACAGCCGCCAAGCGCATGGCACGAGCGCTGATCGGACGTTATGGAGAGCGACTCGTCACTCTGATCGAAGCGGGCAAGGCTCAGGGCGTACTGGCGCGCGAGGTTGATACCGCCGCATCGGCCACGCTCTTCATTGGCACTATACAAGGGCTGGTGATGCAGTCGTTGCTGGCTGGAAATACAGACCTGATACGTGCACAGGCACCGGCGATCTTTGCCATCTACAGTCGCGCGATCAGGAGTGTGCAGTGAAACTGCCGTCCCTATACCTACAAGATCGGACCCAGCCCGGCCGAAGATCGACAGCTGTGACCATCGACTCCCGCCTCACGCCCGCTGGTTCGCGCCATCAGCGCAAGAGCGGACGCGCCTCGACACAAGTGCACGTCAGTCGTCCAACTTGGCTTTTCGACCACGATCGGTTCTCGACCAAGGTCGGGCAGTCGTCCCGAATGGGGACCCAACGATGAAAACTCCGGGCATCCTCACTAGCAAGATTCTCTGGATAGCGCTCGCCGTCACCGCGATCGCCGTCGGTGGCCTGTCGCTGCTCTGGCTGATGCACGACCGCAGCAATCCCGATGTGCTACGCCTGTACGGAAACGTCGACATCCGTGAAGTAGAACTTTCTTTCCGACAACCCGGACGCATGGTGAGCATGGCTCTCGATGAGGGCGACGCGGTCATCGCCGGCACCGTGATGGCCCGGCTGGACGCCGAGCCTTATCGCCAGAAGCAGGCTGCGGCACAGGCCGAACTCCGCGCAGCGGAGGCTGACCTGGACAAGTTGCGTAGTGGCAACCGGCCCCAGGAAATTGCACAGGCGCAGGAACGCGTGAGCCAGACCCAGGCGGCCTTTCGCGAAGCCGAGCGCAACTTCAACCGTCAGAATACCTTGCTCAAATCGGGCACCAGCAGCCAACGGACCGTCGACGCCGCACGGGCGACGCACGACCAGACCGCGGCCGACCTGGCTTCGGCCAAGGCGGCACTGTCGCTGGCCAAAGATGGATTCCGCAGCGAGGACATCGCTGCTGGCGTGGCGCGAGTAGCCGTGGCCGAGGCAGCGTTGGCGCAGGCGCGCATTGCGCTGACAGACACCGAACTTGTGGCGCCCAGCAACGGCACCGTGATTGCACGGGTACGCGAACCTGGCAGCATGGTGGCGAGCAACACGCCCGTCTACACTCTGAGCTTGCGAGACCCGGTCTACGTGCGCGCCTATGTCAGCGAGTCTGGCCTCGGCCGCATCGCGCCGGGGGCGCCGGTGCGCGTTCAGACCGATTCACCCGACAAAGTCTATCACGGTCAGGTCGGTTTCATCTCGCCACGTGCGGAATTCACCCCCAAGACCGTGGAGACCACCGACTTACGCACCGATCTGGTCTACCGGCTGCGCCTGGTCATTACCGATGCCGACGAGGGCCTGCGTCAGGGCATGCCGGTGACGGTCGATGTCGACACTGCCCAGACCGACGACAAACGCGCTCAAGGTAAATGAGATGAGTGCGCACACCGCCATCGATACGCCGCGCGGACGCGGCAAGGACGCCCCTGCCGTCGTCATCGAGAGCGTCGCCAAGCACTTCGGCGAGGTTCAGGCCCTGCGTGGCTTCAGCGCCAAGATCCACTACGGTCGCCTTACCGGCCTGGTCGGACCCGACGGCGCGGGCAAGACCACGCTGATGCGGATCATGACCGGGTTGCTGGTACCTGACGGCGGCAGCGTCACACTGGCCGGCTTCGACGTGGTCAAGGACAATGACGCCATCCATATCGTCAGCGGCTACATGCCGCAGCGCTTCGGCCTCTACGAAGATCTGTCGGTGATGGAGAACATGCGCCTGTACGCGCAACTACGCGGTATGGACGCCGATCAACACACCAACATCTTCGAAAGCCTGCTCGACTTCACCCGCCTTGGTCCGTTCACTAAACGCCTCGCGGGCAAGCTCTCCGGCGGCATGAAGCAAAAGCTGGGACTGGCGTGCGCGTTGATGGCGAAACCTGAAGTGCTGCTGCTGGACGAGCCCAGCGTCGGCGTCGATCCGGTCAGCCGCCAGGATCTGTGGCGCATGGTGCAGGAACTCACCGATGACGGCATGGCCGTGGTCTGGTCGACAGCCTATCTCGACGAGGCCGAGCGCTGCGAGAGTGTGCTTCTGCTCAACGAAGGCAAACTCGAGTTCGACGGCCCGCCGCAAGAGCTCACTGATCGCCTTAAGGAGCGCAGCTTCCGCCTGACAGGAGTCAGCGACGAGCGCCGCGCTGTGTTGTCGCGGGCACTGAATCTTGGCACCGTCGGCGACGGCGTGATCCAGGGTGACTCCGTACGCGTGGTATTGCGCGAGGATGCCGGACGCGAAGAGGTTGATGCGCTGGCCGATGAGGTCGGTGCGAAACTCGAGCCCGTGCAGGCGCGCTTCGAGGACGCCTTCATCGATCTGCTCGGCGGCGGTCCCGGCGGCACTTCGGCCCTGGCCGAACGTATGGACGAGGTCAAACTCGATTCGGACATCGCGGTGTCCTGTCTGAACCTGACCAAGCGCTTCGGCGATTTCACCGCCACCGACAACGTCAGTTTCGAGGTCCAGAGGGGCGAGATCTTCGGACTGCTCGGGCCTAACGGCGCCGGCAAGTCGACGACCTTCAAGATGCTCTGTGGGCTGCTGAAACCGACCGAAGGCGAGGCGCACGTGGTCGGACTCGATCTGCGCCGCGCCACGGGAGCGGCCAAGAGCCAGCTCGGCTACATGGCACAGAAGTTCTCCCTGTACGGATTGCTGACGGTGAAGCAGAATCTGGAATTTTCTGCCGGCGTCTACGGGTTGGAGGGCGCTATCAAGCGCGAGCGCATCGACGAGATGATCGAGACCTTCGACCTGAAGCAATACCTCACCACCTCGCCGGACGCGCTGCCGTTGGGCTTCAGGCAGCGCCTGGCTCTGGCTTGTGCGCTAATGCACCGTCCACCGGTGATGTTCCTCGACGAACCGACCTCCGGCGTCGATCCGATTACCCGGCGCGAGTTCTGGACCCACATCAACGGCCTGGCCCGCAAGGGCGTGACGGTGATGGTCACCACCCATTTCATGGACGAGGCCGAGTACTGCGACCGCGTGGCACTAATGTACCGCGCGAAGCTGATCGCCCTCGACACGCCTGACGCGCTCAAGCGCGCTTCCAGAAGCGACAAGCACCCCGATCCGACGATGGAGGACGCCTTTATTCATCTGGTCGAGTCGGCGGATATGGAAGACCAGGCGCGCGCAGACGCCAAGGCGGCGGCATGAACAGTGAAATCACCGATATTCGCGCAGGCGAAACCTCCTGGGAACAGGCCAGCCGGGAACAAGCCGGCCACAAATTCGACTGGCGGCGTCTGATCGCGCTGGTGCGCAAGGAAAGCCTGCAGGCGATGCGTGATCCGTCCACTATCCTGATCGCCTTCGTGCTGCCTGTGGTGCTGCTATTCCTGTTCGCTTATGCGGTGTCGCTGGACGTGCGTGAAGTGCGCATCGGCGTGGTGCTGGAATCCGATTCTGCCTCCGCACAGTCGCTGGCTGCCGCATTTGCCGGCACCCGCTACCTGAAAGTCACGCCCGCACGTGACCGCCGCGAGATTGCCGACCAGGTGGTGTCCGGCAAGCTGCGCGGCTTTGTCGTGATTCCACAGGATTTCGAACGCCGGCTGGCGTCTCCCGTACCGCAACCACTGGTACAGGTGATCACCGACGGTTCGCAGCCGAACACGGCCAATTTTGTCGCCAGCTATGCGCAGGGCGTGGTGCAGAACTGGGGGGCGGGTCGCAGCGGCGGCGCACCGACAGCGGCCATCGAGCTGGAACCGCGCTTCTGGTTCAACGCCGAACTGGAGAGCCGCCGTTCTTTGGTGCCTGGCGCCATCGCGATCGTGATGACCATCATCGGCACCATGCTTACGGCGCTGGTGGTCGCGCGCGAATGGGAGCGCGGGACGATGGAGGCAGTCCTGTCGACCCCGGCTTCGGTGGTGGAGATCCTAATCGGCAAACTGATGCCTTATTTCGTCCTGGGTATGATCGCGACATTAGGCTCTGCGGCGCTTGCGATCTTCGTGTTCGACGTACCGTTGCGCGGCTCATTGCTGGCATTGCTGCTCTTGTCGGCGGTGTTCCTGATTCCCGCGCTTGGCCAGGGCCTGCTTATCTCGGCGGTCACCAAGAACCAGTTCCTCGCCTCGCAGATCGCGCTGTTCTCCGGCTTCCTGCCGTCCTTCCTGCTCTCCGGCTTCCTGTTCGAGATCGACGCCATGCCGACGTGGATCCAGGCCATCACCTACCTGATACCGGCGCGCTACTTCGTCTCCTCACTGCAAACCGTGTTCCTGGCGGGCGACGTCTGGGCGGTGTTTTGGCCGAATCTGGCGGCGATGGCGGCGATTGGCGTGTTCTTTTTCATCATCGCCAAGCGCAAGACACGTAAGAACCTGGAGGACTGAGTGATGCGCCGCCTGTTCAACACATTCGCCAATGCTCGCCTCCGCGCGCAGATCGTCAAGGAGTTCTTCAGTACCCTGCGCGATCCGCGCAGCCGTCTTGTGGTGTTCGCACCGCCATTGATACAGCTGCTGGTCTTCGCCTTTGCCACCACCCTGGAAGTACGCAACGCGAATATTGCCGTCTACAACCATGATGCCGGTCATTGGTCGTACGAAATGGAGGCCCGCGTCGGTGCCGCCGAGTTCGTCAACAAAGTGTATACCGTGCAGAGTCCCGACGAGTTGCGCGGGATGATCGACCGGCGCCAGGTGATTGCCGCGATCGATTTTCCATCGGACTTTTCACGCAACATTGCCGCCGGACGAACCGGAACCGCGCAGGTCATCGTCGACGGTCGGCGCAGCAACGCCGGCCAGATCACGGCCGGCTATCTCAGCGCCATCGCGGCGGATGTCAGCGCCGCCGCCAGGAAGGACACGCCGCGCGCGTCACCGGTTGTCGTCCGCAACTGGTTCAATCCCAATCTGATCTATCGCTGGTTCGTGGTGCCGGGCCTGTCGGGCATTCTGGTCTTCTTCAGCGCACTGATGATCACGGCGCTGTCGATCGCCCGCGAACGTGAGCTGGGCACCTTCGACCAGTTGCTGGTCTCACCAACCACCACACTGGAAATCATTGTTGCCAAAACCGTGCCCGCACTTGCCATCGGCGCCGTGCTAGGGCTGGCGATGATCGCGGCGGGAGCGTTTGCGTTTCGTATTCCCTTTACCGGCTCATTTTGGCTGCTGCTGCCGAGTCTGCTGCTGTTCATCCTGTCGGTGGTGGGTATCGGCCTGATGATCTCTTCGGTCTCCGCGACGCAGCAGCAGGCTATCCTCGGAACGTTCGCGGTCGGTGTCCCGGCAGTGCTGATGTCGGGCTTCGCCACGCCGGTGGAAAACATGCCGGAGGTGCTGCAGTGGGGGGCGCAGATGATTCCGCTCACCCACTTCCTGGTGATCGTCGATGGCACGTTCCTCAAGGCGATGCCGCCTGCCGACATTCTCGCCAACACCTGGCCGCTGTCGGTGATCGCGCTGGTCACGCTGACGATGGCAACTCTGCTGGTCCGCAGCCGCCTCCAGTGACCGACTCCGGCTATTGATGAAGGAATTGCCATGATACGTTCATCGAATTTTCGAACTCGCGCAGCGGTTACCGCGCTGAGCGCACTGCTGCTCGATGCCTGTACCGTCGGCCCCGACTACCGCAAGCCGCCAGCGGTTGACACTGGCCGCGGCTGGACACAGCCGACCGATGACGAGCAGGCGCAGATCGACTTGGCAACCTGGTGGACATCACTGGGCGACCCCGCGCTGGATCGATTGGTGGGCACGGCGCTATCCGACAACCTCGACCTGCGCCAAGCGCAGGCGCGCATCAGCGAGGCGCGCGCGCTGCGCGATCGCGCCGCTAGTGGTTACGCGCCATCCGTCAATGCCAGCGGCAGCGTGACGCAACGTCGGCAGAGCGAGAATGGGCCGCTGCCAATCGGCTCCATTCCCGGACTCGAGCGTGACCAGACGATCTACGACGCCGGCTTCGACGCCGCCTGGGAAATCGATCTGTTCGGCAAAACCCGACGCTCAGTCGAAAGTGCCAGGGCCAGTATGCAGGCTGCGCAGGATGACGCGGATGGCGTGCGCATTAGCGTCACCGCCGAGGTCGCGCGCAGCTACCTCACGCTGAGAGGCGCCCAACGCGAGTTGGCCGCGCGTGAGGCCTCGGTGCAGACCCTGCAACAGACCTTGGATCTCGTACGCAGGCGCTTCGCGTTGGGTGACGCGGCGCAGGCCGACGTCGACACCACGCAAGCGCGTCTCGCCGCCGCCGATGCCGGCCTGCCCGATATCCGCGCACGCTTGCGCGCAGCCGCGCTGGGCCTCGGCGTGCTGCTCGGTGCACCGCCGGAGCGCGAGTTGGCGCTGCTCAACACTGCCGCGCCCGAGGTCGCGCTGGCTCCGATACCATTGGGCGAACGCGCCGACATACTGCGCCGCCGGCCCGATATACGCGCTGCCGAACGCCGCCTGGCTGCCAGCACTGCCGACATCGGCGTGGCCACCGCGGAGCTGTTCCCGAAGCTGTCGATCGGCGCTAGCGGCGGCTTCCAGTCTCTGGGCTTGGGTAGTCTGTTCGATCCCGCCAGCCAGGCTTTTTCGATCATGCCGCTGATCTCCTGGCGCGTGTTCGACGGCGGTCGCGTGCGCGCGGAGATCCGCGCCAGTGAGGCACGGCAGCAGCAGGCCGCACTCGCCTACGAGCAAGCCGTACTGACGGCCCTGGGTGACGCCGAGCGCGCGCTGAGCAACTACTACTTGGCTCTGGACGCGGTGCAGCGTCAGGGTGTGGCGCTGGAAGCAGCGCGCCGCAGCTACGCTCACGCACAAACGCGCTTCAAGGTTGGCGACATCGCGCTTACCGACCTGCTGGCCGAAGAGGGCGTCGTGCGCGACGCCGAAGATGCCTACGTCCGTACTCACACCGCCACCGCCATCGAACTGATCGCACTCTTCAAGGCGCTGGGTGGGGGCTGGGACGCCCACACAGCCACAGCGGATGCGCGCGACCAGGCTGCAGGCAAGCAACGACCTTCAGCACAGACCGGTGCGTAACGGGATGGGACAGCAACTCATGCAACGGCACCGCCCCCGTGTCATCGCCCGGATTGGGTTTCAGGGGCCACGATGTCACCGACAACGTCGCACTGTTGCCTATGCTGGCTGGCGATCCAATGCCGAGTCCCGCCACAGCGCGCGGGAATTGTTAGAAGCGCTGGATGTCACCCATCGCGCTCGCGCTATGCCGTCCCAACTTTCGGGCGGCGAGCAGCAGCGCGTCTCCATCACTCGCGCGCTGGGAAAACCGGTCGCCGGTGGTCCTTGCCGACGAACCTACTGCACCACTCGACAGCGACCGGGCACTCGCCGTGATCCGCATCCTGAATCAAATGGCGCAGCAGTGTCAGACCGCCATCATCGTGGTGACCCACGACGAAAAAATCATCCCGACGTTCAAGCGCATCTACCACATCCGGGACGGAAAGACCGATGAGGAAGTTGGCGAAGGCATCGGGTTCGAATGAGCGCGGCGTTCTCGTCCAATGGAAGCGAGTTTAGCGAATCGGCAGGTCGAATTCAGAGGAGCAAGTGCCATGAACAAACATCGCGTTATGCAGTGGCTGGCAATAGCGGCAATAGCGTTTGGTGCCTTGACCCTGTTCTCCGGGGGGCAGGCCCTGTTCGGCAGCCCGCAGGCGCGCGCCGCCGTCGGCAATGCGGTGCCCTTTGTCCTCTGGTTCAATTTCTTCGCGGGCTTCGTCTATATCCTGGCCGGAGTGGGTCTCCTGCGGCGCAGGCCTTGGGCTGTCTATGCATCCATTTTTCTCGCGTCATCGACGGCTCTCATTGCAGCGGCATTTGGTGTTTACGTCCTGAGCGGCGGAGCATTCGAGATACGAACTATCGGAGCGATGGCAATCAGATTGCTGTTCTGGATAGTCGTCGCAGTAGCCGCAATGTCGGCAATGAAGGCTCCTTCGAAACTTTAGTCAAGAACCGGGCGCTGACCGCACGATCGGCTCGTCTCTCGTCATGATCATCAAAGCAAAGGAGTTCGCAGCCGTGGGCACAGGTCCGTTAGTTCGCTCATCATCGCTCAATTCAAATGTCGGTACTTTTGGAAGTGCGGCGTGGGTGCTCCTCATGATCGCTGCCGCGATAATGCAATCTACCGCAGCATCAGCACGCGAATCCGGTCCCAATGTATCGTTGGCGGCCAGGGTCGCCGACGGACGTCCTTGGCAAATGCTCATGGATGATGGCCGCACAACCTCTCTTGTCCTCTTTGCAGATGGGACAGGTCTAATGACGGGTGGGCCAATACAGCTCTCCCCGAAATGGCGACCGACTGCCGACGGCATGTGTCTGAAGCCCATGCCCCTGATGTCTGAGCGTTGCGTCATTCTGATTCCCACCAAGAAAGGCTTCGTCGGCTCAAGAGATGGCACAACTGTTTTTACCCTGGAACGCTAACGCCCACTGTGAAGTCACGAGGTTTGTGAATGCCTTTTTTGTTTGCAGGACGAAAAGCGGAGGGGATTTCTCTACGTCGATCTTCACGCGTCTCTCCCTTGATAGTCATTCTGATGATCGTCATGAGTGGTTGCGCGAGCCTGCCCCGTACGGCGCTTACGGAAAAAGATCAGAACGCTGCCGAGATCGAGGGCTTCTCCGGCATCAGGTTCTGGGGCGATGGCTCTGCGGATGAATTCGGTCCAGGTGGACCAATGCCCAAGCCACCAATTCGATCGGGCCGCATCACGTATCTGGCGCTTTCGGGGGGCGGTTCCGGTGGCGCATTCGGCGCCGGGATTCTGACCGGATGGACAACGGCGGGAACGAGGCCAACATTTGATGTGGTCAGCGGTGTGAGTACCGGGGCGCTCATTGCGCCATTCGCATTTCTCGGATCGTCCTATGATCCCACTCTCACCGAGCTATATACGAGCGGAATTGCCGAGACACTTGTCAGGCCCCGACCGATCATTGGACTTCTGGGGTCCGCACTCTCGGATCCAGCGCCGCTGCGGCGTCTGGTGGAACGCTACGCCACCGACGACATGCTCCGGAAAATTGCGGCCGAGCATTCGAAGGGGCGCCGTCTTTTTGTGGTCACAACCAATCTGGATGCACAGCGAACCGTCATCTGGGACATGGGCGCAATCGCCGCGCGCGGTCACGAGCAGGCGTTAGTTCTCTTCCGCAACGTGCTGATCGCCTCGGCCAGTATCCCCGCCGTGTTCCCGCCAGTGATGATTGAAGTGACAGTGAACGGCAAACGGTTTCAGGAAATGCATTCCGACGGTGGCGCCACCACACAATTGTTTACAGCACCCGAAGCCCTTCTGGCATCAACACACATCAATCCGAAAATCAAATCGGAAAGAGTCGATCTCTATATCGTTCTCAACAATATGCTCGATCCGGAGTTCGAGGTCGTGGAAGCCAATACATTGGCGATCGCTGGCAGAGCCTATTCAACTCTCATCAAGACGCATGCACGGTCTGCTGTCAACGCGACATACACTTTGACGCAGCGAACAGGAATCAACTTCAATCTCACTTACCTCGATGAGGTCGTTCCTTACGCAATAAGTGATCCATTCAATACCAAATACATGCGGCGCCTATTCGCGATTGGCTACGAAAAGGCGTTATCCGCGAAGGCCTGGAAGAAAAGCCCGCCTGCGGCGTCCGGATCCAACAAGCCCGCATTCCCCAGATGAAGCCCAAATCTGTAGGGCCGAAGAGTAATTCAATTTGAACTGCACCCCATCCTTGGACCAGCTTCAGATTCGAACTCACGACCCAACCTTGGCAATGGATCATTCTGGGTTTTTGGTGCGGGTGGCCGGGGTCGAACCGGCACTCCTCTCGGAACTGGATTTTGAAGGGAGCCGCGTTTACAAAAAGCGGCGCCGTTGCTGTAGTCCGGTGCTTCAACAGATCCCGATTTCCGTGATCCACGCACCTGTGCCGCACCTAGTTCAACGAAAACGTCACCGTCCTATGTGCACGCTATAGCCCTCTATTTCCCGATTGCTCAACGTGAGGGCTTCCACCGTTCGCGATCTATTGTTTTCTATCTCCTCACCCGCCCATCAAGAGGAGTTGCAACATGAACGCGAAGGCGAACACACACATCGGAAGAACGATTAGACGACAGCAGTTGCGTGAGATGGTGCCGTTAGCTGACAGCACGATCTATGAAATGGAACAGCGGGGGGAATTTCCGCGACGCTTCGCTTTGACCCCACGATGCGTGGTTTGGGATCTGGGCGAGGTTCAGGCATGGCTCGCGGCCCGTCGCTCAAAACCAATTCTCCGGGCGCCCGGTCCCGACGTGAAACAACGCCGAGCCCGTCCGGTCAAAGAGCAGGATCGAGCTCCAAGATCGGAATCGACGGCGCGATGAGCGTTGGCACGTACTTCTTGCCATCGACCCAGGCGTCCAAGATGTCCGACCACTCCTGCATCATATGCCGACGCTGCACCTCATATTCGGCTTTGTTGTAGACGCCACGCGACGAGCGCCCGTCCTCATGCGCTAGGCACTTTTCGATCCAGTCGCTGTTGAAGCCGAGTTCGTTCAGCAGAGTCGAACCTGTCCGCCGCATGTCGTGAACCGTAAACGGCTCCAGGGGCAATCCTTCCGCCTTCGCGCGCTCAACGACTGCGTAGGTAACCCGATTGAAGGTTGCGCGCGACATCGGAGCATCGGCGTCGTACCGCGACGGCAGAAGGTATCTTGAATTTCCTGCACAGGTCTTCAGGGCGATCATGATGTCGAGCACCTGACGCGACAGGTAGACGTTGTGCGCCTTCGAGCGCTTCATCCGCTCCTTCGGGATCGTCCAGACCGCATTCTCGAAGTCGACTTCGTCCCACACTGCGTCCTGCAGCTCGCTCTTGCGCACCATCGTGAGCAGGTAGAGCCGCATTCCCAGACGGATCGTGGGAAGCGTGGCGATGTGCTCGAGCTGCTTCAGCATCACCCGAATTTCGGAAGGCGAGAGCGAGCGGTCCTTCGGCACGAAGGTGGCGATCGATGCCGGCCCAACTTCGTTGGCCGGGTTGGCGACCTTCTCACCGTGCAGGATCGCAAATCCGTAAATCTGCTTCAGGATATCTCGCACATGGATAGCCGTCGCTGGGGCACCGCGTTCAACGATTTTGCCACAGTGGGTTCTGAGATCGTCGGGCGTGATTTCCGTGAGGAGGCGATTGCGCCAGACCGGCAGAAGCTCTCGCTCGAAGATGGAACGCCGCATGGCGCGCGTGCTGTCGGCCATCGGCGCGGCGGTGAGCCACTTCTCCCCGAACTCGCCAAAACTCTTCGCTTCTTTCAGGCGCCGCTTATCGCGCTGCTTCTCTATCGCCGGCGACCGTCCTTCGCCAATGGCGCGCCTCGCGTCGATGCACTTCTCTCGGGCCCGGGCGAGCGAGATTCCGTCGCGTCCGTACCTGCCCAGATAGACGGTCTCCCGACGGCCGTTGAGCCTGTAGTCCAGGCGAAACGAGATCGCGCCACTGGGCATGACGCGCACATACATGCCGTCACGGTCCGCAATCTTGTAGATTTTCTCTTTTGGCTTCAATGCCTTGAGGGCGACGTCCGTCAGCATCCTTACTGCCTCCTGAAAAGTACCGTCAGCACAATTTCGAGGGTTCGTGGCAGATAATTTCTATTATCTTCAATGACTTAAAGAAAAATAAGTACCGTCACGAGCCTCATTGACCGTGACGGTACTTTGAAAAACTCGCCCAAGCAATATACCGGAGGTCCGTCAGGCAGGCCGCCAGAGCCAAACTCTGCGTACCGATAGATGCTGACTGTCTTAGAAGGATTTTATTTTTGTTTTCAATGGCTTGTGTCGTATCCTAGCGTAGTTCCGGATACGTCCGGATGGGCCAAAATCATTCCCACTCGATCGTCCCCGGCGGCTTGCTGGTGATGTCGTAGGTCACCCGGTTCACGCCGCGGCATTCGTTGATGATGCGGTTGGCGACCCTGCCCAGGAAGGCGTGGTCGAACGGGTAGTAGTCGGCGGTCATGCCGTCGGTCGAGGTGACAGCCCGCAGCGCGCAGGCCTGGTCGTAGGTGCGGCCGTCGCCCATCACGCCGACGGTGCGGACCGGCAGCAGCACCGCGAAGGCCTGCCAGATCTCATCGTAGAGGCCGGCCTTGCGGATCTCGTCGAGATAGACGGCATCGACCTCGCGCAGCAGGTCCAGCTTCTCCCTGGTGATGTCGCCGGGGATGCGGATGGCCAGGCCCGGACCGGGGAACGGGTGGCGGTTCACCAGGTCGGCCGGCAGGCCCAGCTCGCGGCCGAGTGCCCTCACCTCGTCCTTGAAGAGCTCGCGCAACGGCTCGACCAGCTTCATGTTCATGCGTTCGGGCAGGCCGCCGACATTGTGGTGGCTCTTGATCGTCACCGACGGGCCGCCGGTGAAGGACACCGATTCGATCACGTCGGGATAGAGCGTGCCCTGGGCCAGGAACTGGGCGCCGCCGATCTTCTTGGCCTCGGCCTCGAACACGTCAATGAACAGCGCGCCGATGGTCTTGCGCTTCTTCTCCGGGTCGGTGACGCCGGCCAGCGCCTTCAGGAAGGTCTCGGAGGCGTCGGCGTGGATCAGCGGGATGTTGTAGCTGTCGCGGAACAGGCGCACGACCTGCTCGCCCTCGTCCTTGCGCAACAGGCCATGGTCGACGAACACGCATTGCAGCTGGTCGCCGATCGCCTCGTGCAGCAGCACGGCCACGACGCTTGAGTCGACGCCGCCGGACAGGCCGCAGATGACCCGGCCCTTGCCGACCTGGGCGCGGACCTGCTCGATGGCGCGCTCGCGGAACGCGGCCATCGTCCAGTCGCCTTTTGCTCCCGCGATGTTCAGCGCGAAGTTGCGCAACAGCTTGGCGCCGTCGGGCGTGTGCATCACCTCGGGGTGGAACTGCACGCCGTAATAGCCGCGGCTCTCGTCGGCGATGGCGGCGAAGGGCGCGTTCTCGCTGGTAGCGACGACCGAGAAGCCGGCCGGCAGCTTGGTCACGCGGTCGCCGTGGCTCATCCACACCTGCTTGCGGTCGCCCGGCTCCCACACGCCGTCGAACAGGCGGGTCGAGGCCTTGATCTCGACCTCGGCGCGGCCGAACTCGCGGTGATGGCCGCTCTCGACCGAGCCGCCCAGCTCCTTGGCCATGGTCTGCTCGCCGTAGCAGATGCCCAGGACGGGCACGTCGGCTTTGAAGATGGCGGGATGCGCGGTGGGCGACTGGCCTTCGGTCACCGAGGCCGGGCCGCCGGAGAGGATGATGCCTCTCGGATCAAACGCCTTGATCCTGGCGTCGTCGATGGACTGGAAGGGCAGGATTTCACAGTAAACCCCGGCTTCGCGCACGCGGCGGGCGATCAGCTGGGTAACCTGGGAACCGAAATCGACGATCAGCAAACGGTCGGTCATGGGGCGATATAAGCGTGACGGGCCGGGGCAGCAACCGTAAAGACCACTCCGAATTCACACCAACCACCTCATCCTGAGGAGCGCGCCGAAGACGTGCGCGGCCTCCTCAGGATGAGGTGGTGCAGGTGGGACAGTCACCCCTCCGCCGCCAGCCTGCGCCGGATCAGCGGGGCGCCGAGGTCGCGCCAGACGTAGGCGATCTCGTCGACGTCGGTGCCGCCCATCGTGTCGACCCGCTCGCCCACCCGCTCGCCGCCCAGCCCCTCGTAGAAGAAGCGGGTCGGGTTCCGGGCCAGCATCCACAGGATGGCGGTGTCGCAGCGGTCGGCCTTGAGCTGGCGGAACAGCGCGCCCAGCAGCTTGCGGCCGAGGCCGAGATTCTGGAAATCGGGCTCGACATAGAGCGTGTAGACCTCGCCCACCCGGATCTCGCGGCCGTCAAGCCCCTGGGGTAGCCCCTCCGGCGGATCGCGCACCGGCCCGCAGCTGCCGAAGCCCACCACGCCCATGTCGCGGTCGTCGGCCACGAAGACGCCGCGCGCTTCGCCGGGGTCCTGCAGGAGCTGCGACCACCAGGCCGACTGGCGCACGTCCGACATGGCGACCAGCATGGCGTCGGGCAGCAGGCCGGCATAGGTCGCCTGCCAGGTCTCGACATGGACCCGCCCGATCGCCGATGCGTCCTGGCGGGCGGCCCGGCGAATCCGGATCATTCGATCGCCTCGGCGGGTGCCTCCGGCGCTTCCGCAGCCGCCTCGGGGACGCCTTCCGCCGGGGTGGCCTCGGGGGCAGCCTTCTGGGCCGGCTTGCGCACCAGGGCGGCGGCGAAGAAGCCGTCGGTGCCGTGCTTCAGGGGCGACAGGCGCAGGTACGGGCCGCTCTCGACCTCGGGCGGCGGCTCGCTGGCCAGCACCTCGCGCCAGATCGCGGCCACCGGCACCACCTCGAACTCGGGGTGGCGCTCCAGGAAGGCGCCGATTTGGTGCTCGTTCTCGGCCGGCAGCACCGAGCAGGTGGCGTAGATCAGGCCCCCGCCCGGCTTCACCAGCTTCGCCGCGGCGTCGAGGATGGCGGCCTGCTTGGGCACCAGTTCGGCGAGATCCTCGGGCCGCAGGGTCCAGCGGCCGTCGGGATTGCGCCGCCAGGTGCCGGTTCCGGTGCAGGGCGCGTCGACCAGCACGCGGTCGAAGGCGCCGGCCTGGCGCTTCAGCCATTTGCGATTGTCGGCATCAATCGCACGGCGCTCGACATTGTGGGCGCCGGCGCGGCGCAGCCGCTGCGCCGAGCGGTCGAGGCGAGACTCATACACGTCCATCGCGACGACGCGGCCCTTGTTGTTCATGCGGGCGGCCATCGCCAGCGTCTTGCCGCCGGCGCCGGCGCAATAGTCGGCGATCTGCATGCCGGGCTGGGCATCGACCAGGGCGGCCACGAGCTGCGAGCCCTCGTCCTGGATCTCGACCAGCCCGTTCTGGAAGGCGTCGCCCTTCACGACCGAGAGCCGCCGGCGCAGACGCAAGCCATCGGTGGCATAGCGCATCGGCTCGGTGTCGATGCCGTCGCGCGCCAGCGCCTCGCGCGCCTGCTCCACGGTCGCCTTCAGCCGGTTGACCCGCAGGTCGACCGGCGGCGGCGTCTCGAGGGCGGCGATCTCGCGGCCCCAGCCCTCGCCATAGGCTTCCTGGAAGTGCGGCGCGACCCATTCCTGGACGTTGAGGCGGACCCAGTCGGGCTGCTCGGGATGCGGCAGCGAATGGCCTTCCATCTGGCGCAGCGCGCGATATTCGGCCTCGTCGAGCCGCGACGGGCGATAGGTGCCGCCGTCGAACATGGCTTCGAGCCCGGCCATGTCGAGCCCCTCGACCAGCATCAGGTCGGCGGCGACGATGGCGCGCGCCCCGCGATCGGGATGGCGCGTGCGCTCCAGCCACCAGGCGAGCTGCCCGTAGCGGCGCAGGATGCTCCATACGCGATCGGACACGGCCCGCCGGTCGCCACCGCCGATGAAGCGGCGGGCCCGGAAATAGGCATTGGCGACGAGATCGGCCGGCCGCCCTCTTTCACCCATGAGGCTATGGCTGACGATTTCGTCGAGGAGTTCTATGGTGGCCGCCACCCGCGCGCCCGGTGTCACGTCTGTCTCCTTGTCAAAGCATGCCGCTACGATGAATACGCCCGACGCGCAACGCCCGCGCTCCGAGCTTCTCCGCCGCACCGTCCTCGTCCTCGTCTCGGTGGTGATCGGCCTCGGCCTGATAGAGATCGGCGTGCGTGCCTCAAGCTGGACCTGGCTCTTCGCCTGGCCGAACTACGTGCTCGACGCGCGCAAGGTGTTGGCCGAGCGCGACGATGGCCGCTCCGTGCATGACGACCGCCTGGGCTACCGGCCGCGCCCCGGCTACGCGGCGCCCGGCATCACGATCGACGGCGACGGGCTGCGCAGCACGGGCGCCGCGCCCGCCGGAGACAAGCCGCCGATTCTCGCGGTGGGCGATTCCTTCACCTTCGGCGAAGAGGTCGGCAACACCGAGAGCTGGCCCGCCGACCTGCAGCGGATCACCGGCCGGCGCGTGCTGAACGGCGGCGTCAGCGGCTACGGCTTCGACCAGATCGTGCTGCGCGCCGAGGCGCTGGCGCCGCTCCACAGGCCGGGCGCCATCGTCGTCGCCTTCATCGCCGACGATATCCGCCGCACCGAGATGCGGCGCATGTGGAGCGCCGACAAGCCCTACTTCGACCTCGAGGGCGACGGGCTCGGGCTGCGCAACGCGCCGGTGCCGCCGCGTGCGCCGGCCGAGACGACCCTTACCTTCTGGCAGCGCACCCTTGGCTACTCCTATGCCTTCGATTTCCTGATGCGACGGCTCGACCTGCTGCATGACTGGTTCGGCGACCATATCCGCGTCCACCCGGCCGGCTTGGGCGAGCGGATCTCCTGCAAACTCACCGCGCGGCTCGCCGGGCTGGAAAAGAGCAGCGGCGCGCCGGTGCTGCTGGTCGCCGCCTACGATCCCGTCGTCTGGGACGATCCGCGTTTCGCCGCCGAACAGCGCCGCCTGACGGAAGGCCTGCTGGACTGCGCCCGCCGCAACGGCCTCGCCACGCTCGACACCTACGACGCCCAGGCCGCCACGCCGCGGCCGCGCGACCTCTACGTGCTGTGGCACATGAACGCCGCCGGCAACGCGCTGATGGCGCGGCTGATCGCCGGCGCCCTCGGCGACAAGGGCAACTGAGATGTTCGGCAGGGCCGCGCTGGTCCTCGGCTCGGTCCTGGTGACACTCCTGATGCTCGAAGTGGGCTGCCGCCTGTGGCGCGGTCCGTCGGCGCTGCTCGACTGGTCCAACATCATCCTCGCCGAGCGCCAGGCCACGCTGAAGGCCGGCGCCGGGCGGCTCAAGCGCGACAGCGAGCTGGGCTTCGTCCTGCGGCCGGGCTTCTCGGCGGACGGCGTCACCTACGACCTGTACGGCCACCGCCTCACCCCGGCCCCGGCCGGCACTGTGCTGGCCGAGCCGCCGGTGCTCGTGGTGGGCGATTCCTACGCCCATGGCGACGAGGTGAGCGACCACGAGACCTGGGCGGCCCTGCTGCAGCCGCTGATCGGCCGCCGCACCGTCAATGCGGGCGTGAGCGGCTACGGGCTCGACCAGATCGTCCTGCGCGCCGAGCAGCAGGTGCGCGAGGTCAAGCCGGCCGCGCTGGTGCTGGTCTTCATCGCCGACGATCTGCGGCGCAGCGAAATGAAACGCGTATGGGGCGCGGAGAAGCCTTATTTCGAACCAGCCGGCGAGACGCTCACCTTGCGCAACGTCCCCGTGCCGCCCTCGCCTGCGCCCTCAGCCAGCCTCGACCTCTGGCAGCGCCTGTTCGGCTGGTCGGTGCTGGTCGACACGATCCTGCGCCACAAAGGCTGGCAGTACGAATGGTCGATCGACCATGTCCGCGTGCTGCCGCGCGGCGCCGGCGAGGCCATGGCCTGTCCGCTGCTGAAGCGGCTGGCCGGCCTCGGCGTGCCGACGCTCGTGGTGGCGGAGTACGATCCCTATGTCTGGAAGAACGCCGACTATGCGCGCGAGCAGCGCCGCGTCTCCGGCATCGTGCTGGACTGCGCGCGCGCCGCCGGCCTCGGCGCCCTCGACCTGTTCGGCGCCCTCGACGAGGCCGTCAAGCGCGACGGCTATGCCGCGATGTTCCGGACCTCGCACCCCGGCCCGCTCGGCCACCGGATCGCGGCGGAGCGGATCGCCGAGGCGCTCAAGCAGGGCTACATGCCGCCGCGATAGTTCGGCGCCTCGCGCATGATCTCGACGTCGTGCACGTGACTCTCGCGCAGGCCCGAGCCGGTGATGCGCAGGAACTGGCAAGTGCTCTGCATCTCGCGGATCGTGCCGTTGCCGGTATAGCCCATGGCCGCCCGCAGGCCTCCGACCAGCTGGTGCAGGATGCTGCCCACCGCGCCCTTGTAGGGCACGCGGCCTTCGATGCCCTCGGGCACCAGCTTGAGCGTGCTCTGCACCTCCTGCTGGAAGTAGCGGTCGGCCGAACCGCGCGCCATGGCGCCGATCGAGCCCATGCCGCGATACGACTTGTAGGAGCGGCCCTGGTAGAGGATCACCTCGCCCGGCGCCTCGTCGGTGCCGGCCAGCAGCGAGCCGATCATGGCGCAGTCGGCACCGGCGGCGATCGCCTTGGCGAGGTCGCCGGAATATTTGATACCGCCGTCGCCGATCGCGGGAACGCCTGCGGCGCGGCAGGCTTCGGCCGCCTCTATGATGGCGGTGAGCTGCGGCACGCCGACGCCGGCCACCATGCGGGTGGTGCAGATCGAGCCCGGGCCGATGCCGATCTTCACGGCGTCGGCGCCGGCGTCGATCAGCGCCTGCGCGCCCTCGCGGGTGGCGACGTTGCCCGCCATCACCTGGGTGTAGTTGCTGAGCTTCTTCACCCGCGTCACGGCCTCGAGCACGCCGCGCGAATGGCCGTGCGCGGTGTCGACCACGATGACGTCGACATCGGCATCGATCAGCAGCTGGGCGCGGCGCAGCCCGTCCTCGCCGACGCCGGTCGCCGCGGCGGTGCGCAGCCGGCCCTTCTCGTCCTTGCTGGCGCCCGGGAACTTGTTGGCCTTCTCGATGTCCTTGACGGTGATCAGACCGATGCAGCGGTAGTTGGCGTCGACCACCAGCAGCTTCTCGATCCGGAACTGGTGGAGCAGCCGCTTGGCCTCCTCCTTGGTGGCGCCCTCGGTCACGGTAACGAGGCGTTCCTTGGTCATGAGGGTGCTGACCGGCGTGCCGCTCTCGGTGGCGAAGCGGACGTCGCGGTTGGTCAGGATGCCGGCCAGCTTGCCGCTGCCGCGCTCGACCACGGGAATGCCCGAGATCTGGTTCGTTTCCATGAGCGCCAGCGCGTCGGCCAGCGTCTGGTCGGGATGAATGGTGACCGGGTTCACTACCATCCCGCTTTCGAACTTCTTGACCCGCCGGACCTCGTTGGCCTGCGCCTCGGGCTCGAGGTTCTTGTGGATGACACCGATACCGCCGGCCTGCGCCATGGCGATCGCCATGCCCGACTCGGTGACGGTGTCCATCGCCGCCGACATCAGCGGGATGTTGAGTTCGATGGTCCGCGTGAGGCGCGTGCGGGTGTCGGTCTGTCCGGGCAGGACCGACGACGCAGCAGGCTTCAGGAGGACGTCATCGAAGGTGAGCGCTTCCTGAATCTGCATACCAACCTCCATGAAGGAGAAATGAAAACGGCGGCCCTCGGAGAGGGCCGCCGGGTTGGCGAGCCGTTATACACACTGCCGCGCGCAAGCCAAGTGCGATGGCGCGTGTCCGTTATGCACAGGTAACCCTACGCAGCGCCCAGGAAATCGCGTTTCCCGATCTCGACACCGGACTGGCGCAGGATTGCGTAGGCCGTGGTGCAATGGAAATAGAAGTTCGGCAGGGCGAAGTGCAATAGATACTGCTCTCCGTTCAGCTTCAGCGGAGTGCCGGCGATGGTCAGCACGACCTCGCGACCCTCGCTGCCGTCGATCTGCTCCGCCTTGAACCCCTGAAGATAAGCCAACACCGAAGCGATGCGCTTCTGCAGTTCGCTCAGGGTCTTCTCCGAATTGTCATGCGGCGCGGGCACTTCGGCGCCGGCGAGGCGGGCCGCGCTCTCCTCGGCGAAGCGGCAGGCGATCTGCACCTGGCGGGTGAACGGCAGCATGTCCGGCGTCAGCCGGGTCGCACCGAGCACGGCCTCGTCGACCTTCCTGGCCGCCGCCCAGGCCGAGCCCTTCTCGAGGACCTTCGCAAGGGCGCCGAGCTGGCGCTGATAGACGGGGATAGAGGCGCCGTACATGCCGAGGGACATGGGAGTTTCTCCTGTTGGGAAGGGACCGCCTGGAACGGGGCGGCGAAACCTAGCCGCGGAAGCCCGTTCCGACGACATACATTTCGGCCGAATCGGCCCGGCTGGCCTCCGGCTTGAAATGGCGCACCTTCTCGAAGTCCTTCTTCAGCCGGTCGAGCAGCGTCCGCTCGGTGCCGCCGCGCAGCACCTTGGCGACGAAGGCGCCGCCCGGCTTCAGGATCCCGCGGGCGAAGTCGTGCGCGGCCTCCGCCAGCCCCATGATGCGCATATGGTCGACCTGGGTCTCGCCCGTCGCCGCCGCGGCCATATCGCTCAGAACGACATCGGCCGGCCCGCCCAGCAGCTCCGTGAGCAGCGCGGGCGCGTCCTCGTCGTAGAAGTCCTTGGCCAGCACCGTGGCGCCCGCGATCGGCTCGACCGGCGTGAGATCGATGCCGATCACCATCCCCTTGTTCTTGCCCGAGCTCACCCGTTCGACCGAAACCTGCGTCCACCCGCCCGGTGCCGCCCCGAGATCGATGATGCGGCCGCCCGGCTTCAGGAAATGGAACTGGTCGTCGATCTGCAGCAGCTTGAATGCCGCGCGCGAGCGATAGCCGCGCTTCTTGGCTTCCTCGACATAGGGATCGTTGAGCTGCCGCTGCAGCCAGCGCTGGGAGGAAACGGTGCGGCCGCGCGCCGTCTTCACGCGGACCGTGGCGCGCCGGCCCGTCGGGACGCTGCCTTTGGTACCTTTTGCCATGGTCAGCCGCCCCGGCGGCAGAGCTGGTCGGCCTCGCGGTCGGCCTGGCGCATGAGGTCCATCAGCACGCCCTCGCGCAGGCCACGGTCGGCCACGCGCACGACCGGCGCCGCCCATTGCCGGCAGACCGCCTCGAGGATCGCCCCGCCGGCCAGCGCCAGGTCGGCGCGATCGTCGCCGATGCAGGGCAGATGGGTGAGCTGGTCGACCGACATCGTGGAAAGCTCTTCACAGATACGCAAAATTTCCTCTCGGCCGATCCGCGAACCGTCGACCAGGGTGCGGTTATAGCGCTTCAAGCCCTGATAGTGTGCGCTAACCGTCGTCACCGTGCCCGAGGCGCCGATCATCTGCACCTCCCCCCGCTCGATCGCCGCACCGATCTGGTGCAGGGCGCCGAAGGGCCGCAGGTCGCTGCGGATCCTCTCGACCATGTCGGCGTAGCAGGCCTGGCTCAGCGGCCGCCCGCGCGGCTGGCCGCGGGTGCAGGACTCGGTGAGCGTGACGACGCCCCAGGGCACCGAGGTCATGCCGAGCAACTCGGTCGTCGCACAGCCCGGGCGGCCCGGGCGCGGCCTCACCCTGATCCAGCTGACCTCGGTCGAGCCGCCGCCGATGTCGACCAGCAGGGCATAGGGTATCTCGGGATCCAGCAGATTCTCGCAGCTCGCCAGGGCGAGCCTCGCTTCCTCCGGAGGCTGGATCAGGTCGAAGCTGAGGCCGGTACGCGCCTTCACCATGCCGAGGAAGTCCTCGGCGTTGCCGGCGCGGCGACAGGCCTCGGTCGCAATGTGACGGGCGCGGGTCACGCGGTTGCGTTCGATCTTGGCCGCGCAGACGCCAAGCGCATGCAGCGTGCGTTCGATGGCTTCACCGCACAGCGAACCGCTGAGCGCCACCCCCTCGCCCAGCCGTACGGGGCGAGAAAAAGCATCGATCACCTCAAAACCCTCGACCGATGCCTTCGCCACCAGGAGCCGGCAATTGTTGGTGCCGAGATCGATGGCAGCGAACGTGTGCGCAAATCGACCGCTGTGCCAGCCTCCCTTGGGCGTGGATTCCCCGGTCATTCACAACTCTTTCCTTAGAGTAATGGTAACTGAGGAAACGGTCCACGGCGAGGCCCCGCTTGCCAATCCGGCCCGCCATCGCTAAATCGGGCGCCCGGCGACGCCGCTCGGCACGTTGGGGGATAGTTTAACGGTAGAACAACTGGCTCTGACCCAGTTAGTCTAGGTTCGAATCCTGGTCCCCCAGCCACTTCTGCGCCCGCGGAGCGCTTGTTGCCCGTTGTCTCGCGCTTTTGCCGGACCCTCGGCGGTCGGGACGCCATTGCACACGGACAGAAACCCTGTATCGCCCCCCTCAAGGAAGCACATCATCGTGATCGGCGCGGCCTCGGCCATTGCCGAGCATCGTTGCCGGCTGTTCGACAGGGTCGATGCCTGACGCCGTCCCCGCAAATCGGATTGGGACCGGGTCTGCCTCCACAATATACTGACCCCGGATGCACTCCTTCTCCCCGACGGTTTCGGTCGTCGTCCCGACCTTTAACGAATCGCAGAACCTGCCACGGCTCGTGGACCTGCTTGACAGGACGATGACCGGCATTCCCTGGGAAGTCGTCTTCGTCGATGACGACAGCCCGGACGGGACCTGGAAAGTCGCCAAGCAACTCGCCCGGGACGATACGCGGGTGCGGTGTATCCGCCGGGTCGGCCGGCGCGGTCTGGCGGGTGCCTGCATCGAGGGCGCCCTTAGTTCCGCCGCCCCCTATGTCGCCGTGATGGACGCCGATCTGCAGCACGACGAAACGATTCTTCCCGCCATGGTGGCGAAGCTGCGCGACGACGAAGCCGAGATCGTGATCGGAAGCCGCTTCGTGCGCGACGGCAGCAGCGAGGACGGATTCTCCGCCCGGCGGGCCCTTGCCAGCCGCTTCGCGGCCCGCCTCGCCACCATCATCATCGGCCGGCAGGTCTCCGATCCGATGAGCGGGTTCTTCGCGTTGAAGCGGGAGGTCTTCGAGGCGGTGGCGCCCCGCCTCGTCCCGTCGGGCTTCAAGATCCTGCTCGATATCCTGGCCAGCACCCGCGGACAGGCACGCATCGCGGAGGTCGCCTATCGCTTCCGCTCCCGCCAGCAAGGGCGGTCCAAGTTCGACGCGCGCGCCATCCTCGACTTCCTCGGCCTCCTGCTGCACCGGATGACGGGCGGCACGGTCTCGGTCCGCTTCCTGTTCTTCATGATCGTGGGCACCACCGGCATTGCGATTCACCTTCTCGCCCTACGGGCCGGAATGCTGGCCGGATTCGGCTTCGACACGGCGCAGTCTCTGGCGACCGTCGCCGCCATGACGTCGAACTTCCTCGTGAACAACCAGCTCACCTACAGCGACATGAAACTGCGGGGCATGGCCGCCCTGGCCGGCCTGCTCAAGTTCTACGTCGTCTGTGGCGTGGGGGCGCTGGCCAATATCGGCGTGGCGTCGTGGCTGTTCGTGTCGAACGATTGGTGGATTGCGGGAATCGCCGGTGTCATCGTCGGCGCCACCTTCAACTATACGATGAGCTCAATCGTCGTCTGGCGGCAGCAGCAGAACTGAGGCGACACCTTCCGGCGCCGCCCCCTCGTCCTGTCAGCGCGCGTTCTCCTTCTCGAAGTCCGGGACCGCGGCCGATGCGGCTGCGAAGCGCGGCGACTTGGTGACCTTCAGGGCTTCGGCGCCGCCGTCGGTCTGCATGATCTTCGCCATGACCGCCTGTTGCGCGCGCTCGAAGACGCCGCGATTCGCGATCAGGAACTTCTGCGATTCGCGCAGTTTGGCCACGTAGCCGTTGATCTCCGGGACGACATAGCGTGCGACCATGTCCCAGCTGCGGCGCGTGTTCTCGGGGTTGGCCCAATCGTGCACGAAGCCCACGACCGTGCCGAAGCCGCCGCTCTTGGCATAGACGTCCTTGATGACCTTCACGAGGTCGTCGGGCGTGCCGATCGTGGCGGCGGAACCCGGCGTGAACGCCGTCTTGTCCACCGCATCGTCCGGATCGCTGAAGGGCGCCGCACCGGGACGCTGCAGGGTGCCGACGATGTATTCGTTGTGCCACCGCATCAGGCCGTGACGGGCTTCCTCGCGGGCCTTCTCCCGCGTCTCCGCGACGTGCCAGCTCAGCAGCACGCGCCAGTTCCTGCGATCGACCGTCTGGCCGTGCTTCTTCGCGGCATCCTCCGCGAACTTCCACTGGGTCGGCAGGGCGAGCAGTCCCTCGTTCGACATCGAGCCGATGGAGATGATGCCGATACCGTGCTTGCCCGCCAGGGTCATGCCGGAGGGGCTGACCTGCGAGGCCACGACGAACGGCATGTCCTCCTGCAGCGGCAGGAGCTGCAGGGCGGCATCCTGCATCGTGTACCAGTCGGTCTTGTCCGTGACCCTCTCGCCCTTGAAGAGGCGACGGATGACGGAGATGGCATGGTCCTGGCGGTCGCGCTGGAGCATCGGGTCGATGCCGAGCGTGTGCGCGTCGGACGCCAGGGCGCCGGGCCCGGAGCCGAAGATCGCCCGGCCGCCGGTCATGTGGTCGAGCTGCACCATGCGCTGGGCGACGTTGTAGGGATGGTGGTAGGGCAGCGAGATCACGCCGGTCCCGAGCTTGATGCGCTTGCTGCGTTCGCCCGCCGCCGCGAGGAACATTTCGGGCGAGGCGATCATCTCCCAGCCGCTCGAATGATGCTCGCCGCACCAGAACTCGTCGTAGCCCAGCCCGTCGAGCTGCTCGACGAGGTCGAGATCGCGCCGGAACTGCAGCATCGGATTTTCGCCGATCGGATGGTGCGGGGCGAGGAAGGCGCCGAATTTGAGCCGCTGCATGATTTCAGTCCCCGGTGTCTGTTGGTGTCTCGATGTCGTCGGCATCATGCCGTGTTCGGGCTCCCGGCCGGAAGGCCCGCGAACGCCGGATTTCGTTGGGCGGACACGGCGCTCCCGAGGGCCGCCCGCCAGGCGGCGCTGGATAACGCCGAGCGATCAAGTCACCCGGCTCATCCTCGACCTATCGAGAATGGTCTATGCCGCGTGGTCGCCGACGCCCAGCGACATTCCAAGGGTCGAGCTCGCTTACGCCGAGCATTTCATAGCTGGCGAACTGGAATCACCGTCCGTTGACCGACTGATCGCTGACCAAGTCGAGCGACAAACGCTGGTTCAGTTCCTGCGGCACGACGATCGGCGCACGAGCACCCAAGGCCCGCCGTCACCCACGCCGCCGCTTCCCCGCCAGGCCCCATAGTCGTTCGCGCAGGGTACTACTACCGTTGGCCCGTCGCGACCCCCGGCATGGGCAGCAGCTCACGTCCACCCAGATCAGCCCGCAGGCCCGGTGCTGGCTCACCCCGTGGACCCCTCGCATGCGGTCTACAACCCGGCGCCTTACCGTAGGCCTCAAGGCTTTCCCTAAGGCGATATCCTTTAAGGCATTGTCGAACATCGCCTGGGCCAGCAGCTTCTTCAGCTTGCAGTTCTCCTCTTCAAGGGACCGCAGTCGCTTTGCATCCGATACTTACATACTGACCTGCCCCTGGGTTTTCGAACCACGGATAACTTGAGAGAGTGGCCTCCGTATTGGAGGCAGAGATGCGGAAGTCGAGGTTCAAGGACGAGCAGAT
>NCHQ01000029.1 GCA_002281855.1 Rhodospirillales bacterium 24-66-33
GTCGGAGGCGCAGAGCAGATCGCCCTTGGCGATGTCGCCGCCCTGGCCGCAGACATTGACGCTGCCCTCGCCCACGGCGTTGATGACGACCAGATCGTGCGTGGCGAGGTAGTACGCCCACTCCGTCACCGGCGTGATGCCGTCGGCTTCGGTCATCGCCGCCGGCGCCCATTCGGCGATCGGGGCGTAGCGGTTGACGAAGACGCCCAGCACGCCAGCCTGGTTCGCCGAAGCCGACAGCGTCATCGTGCAGAGGACATCCGATATCGACTTCGCCACGACGGCGTCATCGACCAGCAGGTCTCCGACTTCCGGCTCGACGGCGACCGGTAGCAGGCCATCGTGCGCCCCGGTGAAAGGACCGTAGCCGGTGCCGCTGACGGCATAGACCGACCAGCTGCCGGACCCGCTGGAACGGCCGATATCGGCCGTGCCGCCGGTCGAGCTGGCGCCGCGGATCGCGGTGTTCGGCAACGGCGAGCCGGCCCCGGCCGTGGTCTGCGTCGCCTCGATGGTCCAGCCGCCGGTGCTTTGGAACTTCGCCGCGCCGCCCCCGTCGCCGCCGCCGCCGCCGGTGGTCGATTCGTTGACGGCACGGATCGGGTAGGAGATCGGCAGGCTGCCGGCGATCTGCAGCACCCCTAGCCCGGTCGTGATATCGCCGCCGAACGTCGCTACGGGCGTCGAGACGCCGCCGATGTTGACGTAGGGCGTGATGGCATTCGGGAACAGCCCGTCGCCCCGCATCTCGATCCGGGTGTTGCCGCTGCTGGTGCGCAGGATCGCACCGGTCACGGTGCCCGCCGTGACGGAGCCCATGTCGGCCGTGATCGCCGAGAGTGTCGAGACGCTGAGCTTCGCCGCGGTGACGGCACCGGCCGTGATCTTGTCGGCGGTGATCGCGTTGGTCGCGATGTTCGCCGCCAGGATGGAGCCGTCGACGATGACCTCGCCGCCGCCTTTCTTCAGGACCGAGACCGAACCGATGCGATAGGTGCCGCCGGAGAGATTGGAGCCCGACGACTTGTAGACCTGCACCACGGCCTGAATCGCGGTGGCCGGCACGACGATGTTCGCCGAGGTCGTGACCTGCTCGCTGTAGGAGCTGCTGCTGGCCGAGGTCCAGGTTAGCACGTTGCCGGTGCCGGAGACCTCCGATCCCGCCGCATTCAGGAACTTCAGCTTCACATTGATGCCGACATTCGGCGTCGAGAGCCGCTGCACCACGGCCTTCAGGACGTAGACCTGCGCCGGCGTCACCGTGAAGACGTAGCCGTTCTCGATGATGCCGGACGAGAAGCCGGTGTTGATGAGGAGGTGGTAGCCGGACCCGTTGTAGCCGTTACCCGCCGTGATCGCGGAGTTCGCCCGCAGGTTCCACCCGGCATCGCCGAGGCTGAAGCTGTAGTTCTCGACGAAGTTCGTGTAGTCGGCGATCAGGATCTTTTCCGCCGTGACGGCCGCGGCCGCGAGCTTGGCGGTGACCACGGCGCCGGCCTGCAGCTTCGGCGTCGAGATCGCGTCGTCGGCGATCTGTGTCTCTTCGATCTCGCCGGTGAGCTTCGCTGCAGCCATGTCGGCGATCTGGTCGTCGGTGATCTGGCCGGTGATATCTTCGGCAGGAACGGCGGCGGTCCAGCCGGGGATGCTGGCATCGTAGCGATAGAGCTTCCCGGCGATGAAGTCGCCGTCATTGGTCGTGAGATAGACCATGCGGCCGTCGTAGAGGTCCGCCGTCGGCATCTCGTCGACGATCTCGACCCCGACCTGCGGCTGTTCCTTGGTCGTGATGACCACCACAGCGGCGTTGGTCGAATAGACGCCCGTGGCCGACCGGAACTTGATCAGATAGGTGCCGATCTCGGTCAGCAGCGCGGCGTTCGTCGTGGTCCCGGCCCCGGTGAAGATCGTCGTCGCGGTGGCCCAGGTGGCGCCCGTGGTGACGGCCTCGAAGCGGATCTCGACGGTGCCGTTGCGGGCGCGCTCGTCGACCGCGGCATCCCATTCGAAGGTCGTGAAGCCGGAGACGCCGGCCGTCTGGGTGAAGCCCAGTGGGTTTCCGTGGTGGCGGTGCGGCCGAGGATGTGGGTCTGGTCCCAATCCGTCACCGACTGCAGCTTCATCTCGACCTGGTAGCCGATCAGGAAGCCATCGGGCGACGGGTCCCAGTCGATCAGCAGCCGGCTCTTGACGCCCTGGCCCGGTGCCGTCTCGTAGACCTCCTCCGTCACGGTCAGGTTCGTCGGCGGCGCCACGGTGTTGGCGTCGGGCCCATTGGTGCCGTCGTTGGGATCGACCGGCACCTCTTCGGAGGTCGCCCAGTCGTAGGCCTCCAGCGAGGTCGCCGCCAACTCCAGATCGACGCCGAGGGCATTATCCTCGACCGCGAACGAGGTCGATCGCACTTCAAAGACCTTGTCGGTCCAGCCGTAGCGCTCGTAGGTCAGATAGACCGTATCGCCGGCCTGCACCCGCCAGGCCGAGAGATTGCACGGCAGCGAAACCCGCAGCTCGTGCCGGCTCAGCAGGAGGTCGATCTTGGCGATGCGCTGCGCCATCGACGCCGCCCGCGTGAACGGCAGCATGATGTCGCGATAGATCGCCTCGCCATCGATTGTGGCATAGGATTCCGAGACGATCGGCGGGAAGTCGGCTTCCTGCCAGAACCGGACCGGATCGATGTAGACGCCCTTCACGGCGTTGAAGCGGTCGCGCCGCGAGGTCAGCGTCTGGATCTTGGGCCCGCTGCGGAGATCGTTGGCGGTCAGCGTGATCGTCGGCGTCTGATAGACCCCGGCCAGGATGCGCCAGCGCTCGCCATCGAACGGGGCATGCCCGCGCATGGCGCCGACCAACCGCCCCAGCACTTCCTTTGGCTGGTCGCTGGACTTGAAGGAGCCATAGGTCTCGAACCGGCTCTCATAACCGCCGGCCACGAGCTCGACCTGCTCGTCGCAGGCATTTGCCGCCGCGATCAGCGCGGCCTCGTCGATGCCGGTCGCGTAATCGACCCCGAGCCCATAGGTCGGATCGCAGAGATAGTTCGCGACACAGAGCGCCGAATTGACCGACCAGCCCGTGGTATCGGTGCGGGGGTCATAGACGTCGTTCTTGCCCTTGATCACGGCGGTGATGTTCGGGATGTCGCGGAAGATCGCCTGATCGAATTCCAGCCGGACGTAGAGCCCGGACATGCCGGCAAAGGTGTCGGCCGAAGTCAGGACGGCGCTGCATTCGGCCAGCAGATCGGCGTCGATGGTCTGGCCCGGCGCACCCTTGAACGGGCGGACCCTGACCTTGCCGGCGAACTGGCTGGGCGACGGCACGAAGCCGTTGGAGTCGATGACGAGATCGCCCGGGGCCGCGGAGCCGGCGTTCTCATAGGACACGAAGGCTTCGTCGCCGATCCAGATCTGGGCGAACTGGTGGACCTCATGCCCCGCCATCAGCACGATCAAGTGGAGATACTTGTTGCTGTTGGTGGTGTGCATGAAGCCGAAGACGCCGCCGACGCGGGCCTCGCCATAGATCACCTGTCGCGGCGCCGTCGGCTGCCGGACGTTGATCTTGTTGTCGATGACGGGCTGGCTGGTACCGGGGAAGGTCTGGCCGCGGGCAGAGCTGGCGGGCTTCAGGAGGGCGCTGACGGCGAACGAGATCGCCATCGAGATGATGGTCCCGATCGCGAAGCTGGTTACGGCACCCCAAAAACTTGCCGCGAACACCGCTCCAAAGATGGCGACGGTGATCGGGTCCGCGTGCGCGGGCCCCGCCACCAACACCAGGGCGAGCGCAAGGGAGCCGGTCAGCCGCATGCCGACCTGCCGTTGATGAGCCCATGGTGCATGGCTATGCTCGCTCTATGCTGAAAGTTCTTGCGGCGGCCTTGGCCGCACTTGCCTTGGCGTCATGCGCCGAGGCTTTCGAAGGGCGGGCGCCGATGAGTGACGCCGCATCCGATGCGGCGGGTCGTCAGCTCGCGGCACCCTCACCCGGCAAGGCGGCGCTCTATGTCTTCAGGGCGGACAAGCCTCAGCCGATCGTCTGGACGGTGCTCGCCGGACGGACGACGATCTCCCAGCTCGGCACCATGAGTTGGAGCCGCGTCGAGCTTCTGCCTGGCCAGTACGATTTGCGGTGCGTGGGCGGGCGCGAGGCGACGCCGTCGCTGGTTCTCAATCTCGCCGCCGGGGAGACGCGCTATGTCGATCTCGGGACCGAATGGTGGAAGATCGCTTGCACGCTTAACGAGGTCGACGCCGCGGCAGGGCGAGCCGGAATCGCCGCCGGCAAGCGGGTTCTCGAACTGAACTGATCAGCCCACCTTCCAGACATTAACGGCCCGATCCAGCGGAACATGCTCCAGACCGTTCGGACCCGGACCGCACAGGGTCTGCCCGGTGCAGACGCAGATTGCCGGCCGTCTGTCCTGATCGATCAGCGCGACGTCACCGCGCCGGATCTCGCGCCAGTTCTGAGAAGCCCGTCCCAGTGGCGCGCAAGCTGCCTGCCCAAGGCCGCCGTCCTCTTCGATGACCCGCATCGCCTCCAGCGCCGACGACCAGGACACCGGCCGCATTTCCTGCCCGGTGATCGTGGCCACGGCGCCGAACATGAAGGTCGCACAGTCGTTGGGCCCCCATTCGAAGGGCATGTTCTTTCGCGCCAGCAGGTAGGCCGCGAGCCGCTTTTCCCAGCCCTCGATGCGCCTCATCCCCGCCCCCAGTAGATGACCAGATCGGCATAGCGCGAGATGTACCGCAGGCTGGCATCACCATCGTGCAGCAGCTTCTGGTGCTCATCGGTGTAGCGCCACTCCCGGGCGCGCTCCAAGTCGATCAGCTCGTTCTCGTACTGAAGCGAGATGATCGGTTTCTCGGGGTTGCTGTCGTCGATCTCGCCGACGTCGAGGCGACCGCGGCACATGATCTTCGGCGTCGACACGATGGCGCCGCTCGCATCCAGCAGGCCGAGCCGGATGATGCCGTAGCGCCGGGTCTGCAGCTCCTCCAGCGCCAGTTCGATCTGGTCCGGCGGCGCCCCGGACAGCTTCAGCATGAAGCCGCGGGCCTCGATGCTGTCGGTTTCCTCGACGGCGGACAGCTCCAGCATGTTGCCGAGGCCCAGCCAGTTCTGCGCGTTCCATGCCAGCGTGCCGATGCCGGTCCAGAGATACTGGACCGTCGAGAACTCGAGCTCGAACAGCAGGATCGGCCGGACGACCGGGGCCTGCAGTCCGTTCGCCATGTCAGTGGTGAGGCTGCGACTCACGGCCGGAGGTCCTCGATGGCCTTGATCGTGAGCCGCTCATAGACGCTAGCCGGACCGATGGTCCATTGCGGCGTCTCCGTCAGCATGAAGCGGCCTTTGGCCCCACTGTAGGTCAGCGCCGAGGACGACAGCGCCGCCCGCAAGGAGGGCCAGATCTCGCAGGACGGCGTCGAGCCCAGGGTGACGTCGACCATGACCTTGTGCAGCCACCGGCTCGAGCCAAAGCTGATCCAGTCGCCGGCCAGCAGGGTTCCGGTGCCGCCGCTCAGCGTGATCGTATGCGATCGCACCGAGCCCGTGGCGGTGACCGATCCCGAAACCGTCCCGCGCGGGGAGGCCCCGGCCGGATCGCCCATGGTGAAGGACCCCACCGGCCCCCGCATCGACGTGAAGAACGCCACCCACGGTTCGGCCGTGGCGCGGTCCATGGGGTCGAAGCCGATGTCGGCCTCCCACCGCTCGGCGCCGGGCCATTCGTAGACCTGCGGCACCAGCGAGAATGGCGAGACGTTCATGCCGACGACGTTGCTCTGCCGGATCGTGATCTCGGACGGACCGCGATGCGTCAGGAACGCGCGGGGAAAGGTGATGGCCATCAGCGGAACACATCGTCGAGGCCGCCACGCTTGCGGCGGTTGATGAGCGCGGCCTGCGCGCCCTCTTCGGCAGACTTCTTCACGTTGCGCATCCCCGAGGCGAATTGTTGGGTGGTGACGAACTCACCGACGTGCACGGTCTGGTTCACGATCACGGTGGTGTTCTCATTGGCTGCAGCACCGCCGTGCATCTGGACGCCGAGGCTGCCGTTCGGCCCGCGTCGCAGCGGCATGATCGCTTCCGGGCCGGCCTCGCCCATGACGCCGCGCCGACCGCCGGACATCGGGAACATCGTCGGGCTGGTGACCATGCCGCCCGATGCGAAGGGGACGACGTTGCCGTGATGGAAGGCGGCGCCGTGGGCGAAGGTGAAGCCAGATCCCGCGGCCACTCCACCACCACCGCCGAAGATAGAGCCGATGAGCCCGCCGAGGCCGCCACCGGCACTGCCACCACCCGGGAAGGCGGCTTCGAATAGCTGCGCCGCCGCCATCTCGATCAGCTTTTCCGCGATCCGGTTCAGCGCGTTCATGGCGGCGTTGCCAAAGGCTTCCCACACCGTTTGGCCATTCATCAGGCCTTCGCGCATGTCGGAGAAGAAGCCCTTGAAGACCTCGCGACCGAGCCCGACCATCTCGCCCAGCTGCTGCGTGCGGGCCTTCGCGGCGGCCATCGCATCGGCCGACTGCTTGATGGCGTCGACCTGGTCGGGGGTCAGTTCGATGCCGGCGCGGCGGGCCTCGTTCAGCATCTCCGTCGAGAACCGCAGCGCATCGGCAGCTTCGGCCGACATGAACAGCGCCTGCTGTTCCATCTCCTGTGCGGCAATGAAGTCGGCCGACTTGGTCTTGGCGTCGTCCATGAACTTCGCCGTGGCGAGCGCATTGTCGGCCTCGGCCATGGCGCCGGCCATCTCGCGGACAGCCGCTTTCTGTGCCTCGGACAGCGTCTTGCCGTCACCCGTGGCCTTGTTCAGCAGTTCCTGTTCGTGACGCAGCCGGGCGGCGACCAGCACGGTTTCGCCCACGGCCGCGGTCTCGGCCTTCTTGGTCAGGACGTACTCGCGGGCGGATTCGATGGCCTTGGCGTAGGGGTCGGAGCCGCCCTTTTTGCCGGTGGCTGCCGACGGGCCTACGCGCGGCGCCCCGACCACGACCGGCGGCATATTGAACGGGTCCGGCTCCGGGATGACCTGCGCGAGCTTGGTGTACTTGTCGATCTCGGCCTGTATCTCCGACTCGCGGCCTTCGTTCGCAGGGTTGCCGCTGGCCAACTCACGCTTCAGGCTCTCCAGCCTCCGCTCGGCCGCCTCGGCGGGCGTCTCCAGGCGAAGCCCTCCCATGGTGTTGTGGCCGTATCGACCGCCGAAGATGGCGTCGAGCTTTTCGAGGAAGGAGGCGTCTTTCGGCAGGCCGGCGAGCGCGCGGTTTGCCCGCTCGGTGTTCGCCGCCAGTGTCTCCATGAGAGAGCCGATGCCGCCGATCGCCGAGGCAATCGTCGGCGAAATGCCGAGCAGCTTGTCGGCCTGCCCGATGAGTTTGATCCACGATGTTTCGAGGTTGGTCGATGCCTGGGCAACCGTCAGGCTCATCCCCTCGGCCTGCCGCTTCGTTTCTTCGAAGCCCTTGAGAAGGCCGGCAAAGAACTGCTGCGAAGTCACCCGTCCGTCGGCAACGGCGGCGCGGAGCCTGGCCACCGAGCCACCCATGCCGTCGATACCGCGTGCCGCCGCCTGCGCGATGGGATAGGCACCCTCAAGGATCGAGTTGAATTCCTCGGCGCGGACGATTCCGGAGCCCAGCGCCTGCGAGAGCTGCAGCAGGGCACCCGACGCGGACTCGCTGGAGCCGCCCTGCACGCGAAGGGCCGCCGTCACGCCGTCCGTGAATTGCAGCAGCTTGCCTTGATCGGCCCCGAGCTCGCCGGCCGCCATAGAGGCCCGGCTATAGAGTTTGCCCAGCGCCTCGATCTCGACGCCGTTCTTTTGGGCAGACGCGAACAGAGCCGACTGCACCTCGTCCATGTTGCTGCCGGCGACGCCTGCGACCTTCAGCTGGTTCGTGAAGCGAGTATAGGCATCGGCCGCTTCCACGACGGCCCGTGCGCTCACGTAGCCGGCGGCCGTCGCGGCGAGGCCACCCAATCCACCGCCCATGAGCGGAAGCCCCGTTGCGCCCTTGCCGGAATTCGCCAGCAGCATGGCGCGCTGGCGGCTCGCATTGTTGGACTCGATGGCCGCCTTCTGCGCTTGCAGTGCCGCAACGGATGCCATGATCGCCCGGCCTTCGGCGGACGCCTCAGCCACACCAGCGCGACGGAGGATGGCATAACGCTGCTGCGCTTGGGCGCTGCGGGTCAATTGCTGGCGTTCGAACTCGAGGTCGCGGATCGTGCGTTGGACGCGCTTGGAAAAGTCTTCCGTCGCCCGGGCCGCGGCAGAATTCGACGTGCCCCAACGTTGGGCCGCTCGCTCAGCGGCAGCGGCCGCGGGCACCATCTCGCGCAAGGCCGCCGTGGCCTCCCGCGCGGACTCGAACTTCACCTCAAGCGACAGACTCGCGACTTCAGCCACTGGCCTCTCCCTTGGTTCGTTTGAAGACCCGCCGCTTGCCGATCCCGCCGAGGATGGCGCGGACGCCGGCGCCGTCGCTCGATGCCGCCGAAACCCTCGCGGCCTGGCCGCTGGGTGGACCCGGCTTCGATGCCGGCCGCAGATAGATCTCGTCGAGCGCTTCCACGACGCCGATCTCCCACGGCGCCAGCCGGACACCGGACAGCCGCGTGAAGGCGTCGATATCCTGCCAGCCGACGGGCTGCGGGCCGGCGAACCCCGCCGGCGCCCGCCGTCTCAGCCGCAGATAGGTCTGCCAGAGGTAGAACAGCTCATCGGGGAACGGCGGCAGCTGTAGTTCGGCCTCGATCTCGGCCAGCACGTGCGCGGCGCCCTTCGCTTCGGCCCGCTCCCGGCGGGCGACCAATCTGGCGTGGCGGCTCTGCCCGGTGCCGTCGGCCTCCGCCAGATGGAAATAGCGCTCGGCGTAGGCGGTCAGACCTTCGGCGAGCGCTTCGTAAAAGAGTTGTCGTCGAGCAGGAAGTCCATGGCCTGGGTGACCATGTAGACCCGGCCGGGATCGCCCAGCAGCTTGCGGGCATTATCCGGCGTGAAGGGCCAGGGCTCGCCGCCCATGGTCAGGCCGGACCAGCCGATCATGCGCTCGATGACGTAGGCGATGTTTTCCTCGAGGAAGTTCTCCTCCGGCGCCACCCACTTCTTGCCGTTGACCTGGGCCTGCTGCATCAGCTTCTTCCGCTGCGTGGCCTCGCGCCCGATGCGCGCGGTCTGCGCCACGCCGCGCTCGTGGCCGGGGCCGGCGAAGGTGAAGGTGACATCCGTCGGCTGGCCGCCCTTGTGCACCGTCATCACCGACTCGGTGAGCATGTCGAGATCGTCGAGGTCCATTGTGTCGCCCTGTTGGAATGCCGGATGCCGGGTTGGGGCCGTCGCCCCGGCGAACGACGGCCCCGTCTCTCGCGAGAGAGGTCGATCAGTTTGGGTAAACCCACTGCTTCCGCAGTTGAATGTTGCTGATCTGTGTCGGCGTCACGCCAAAGCGCTTGGCCAACGATCTGCCGGTTTCGATGCCTCGTCGGCTTATGATCTCTTCCACGGCAGATCGCGCCAATTTGGCGTGGCCGTTCTTCTCGCCGCGCGGGTCAGTGCCGTGCAGCATCCTGTCGGCTGCGTTCTCAACCTTTGTCGCCCACCGGAGATGCCAGCGGTTGACGCAGGGGCGATTGCCACAGGAATGGGCGGTCTCGTGTTCGGGGCTGGGCGGCGGTCCGTGGGCTTTCTCGCAGACATACCGATGCGCGAGCATTTCGACATTGCCGCCCAGAGACATCTGAGCGTATCCATTGGCCATCTTGGCAAATGGAAACACCAAGCATCGATCCTTTTCCGAACACGCTACCGCGTGGAGATCTAGCCACTTCTTCCGGCCGCGCCGGTCAAACAGCGGATCACCATGCCTGTACCATCTCAGATAGTGACCGCCACACCAGCCACGCTTGATAGCCGCCTTGCCGCAATTCGGGATTGCACATAAACGGGATGCAGCCATTTCAGCCTCTTGCGCAGGTTGGAGTGGTTAGAGGCCGCCGAGTGTTTCCAGCACCCGGCGGCCTCGCTCATTGTAACTGACTTACGATCCCGTGGGATCGGTCTGGTCAGTATAAATTGAAGTATTCACGCCGAGGTTGAACGTCCGCTTCGTGATGTCCTGGACGCCGCCGATGTTGGACGGGCGCGACATCACCATGCCGCCGAAATAGTCCGTCGTCGGCGATGCCGTTCCGTCGGCGGCGTCGTTGTAGACGAGCTTGAAGGCGTAGTTGAAGTCGGTCTTTTCCGCCGCGATCATGGCGAGCTGGCCGTCGTCGAGTTCGTCCTTGCCGCAGACGATGGTCATGGTCCCGGCATCGCGCGTGGTCTTGAACTTGCGTACGCGGCGATCGGCCACCGAGGCGAAGGTCGCCACCTCGGAATTGTCGCCGAGATCGCCGAAGCTTTCGATCTCGCCGACCTCATCCCAATCGCCGCTGGAGATCAGCTCGAAATAATCGAGCGCCGCCGATTCGGACAGCGCGCCGACCGTGTCGGGATTGAGAACCGGGCCGATGTAGAATCGCGCGCCCGCAGTCTTGCTTACCGCCATTGGGGTCTTCCTTTCATGGCATGAAAAACCCCGCACGGCAGCGGGGCGGTTGATCCCTGTCGGAGCAGGGAATGTTGGTGAATCTGAGCGCGTCAGCCCTTGGGCGCGTCCGGCGGCTTGGCCTTGGCCTTCTCTTCTTCAAGCGCCTTGGTCAGTTCTTTGACCTTGGCGTCGAGCGTGATGGCCTGGGCGCCCAGGGCGATGATCTGCGCATCGCGTGCGCTGAGAAGTTCGCGGGCGATCGACAGCTTCGGATCTTCGGCTTGTTGCTGCGCGGCGACGGCAAGCGGAAACGCGAGCGCGACAAGGATCGCGGCGAGAGTGCGGATCATGCTGGCGTCCTCGGTGGCTAAAACGTCGAAAGCGCGGCGCGCTTCACGGTATTGGCGGCCGTGCAGACATAGAGATAACTGGCGTCCCATACGATCTGTCCGGCCGTGCAGGTCTGATTATTCACCCAGGTCGTGAGGGTGGTGATGCCGAGCACGCCATTCACCTCGAAGTCGGCATTGGGGGCGCTCGTCTTGATGCCGACTTTGCCGGCCGGCGTGGTGCTCGTTGGCAGGCTGGTGCCGAAGATCAAATTTCCGATGTTCAGGAAGTTTGCAGTGCTGCTGGCGAGAACATCAGCGTAACGGCCGACTACAATGTTGTTGCTTCCCGTGGTCAGCGTGGGCGCGACGTCACTGCCAAGCAGCGTGTTGTTGTCGCCGGTCGACAGCAGATTGCCCGCCGATGCCCCGATAAGCACGTTGCGATCTGCCCCGGTGGCGTTCTGTCCGGCGCGATAGCCCAACGCGGTGTTGTTGAAGCCGGTGAGGGCGGCGTAGCCCAATGCGCCGGAACCGACCGCCGTGTTTTGCACGCCGGTAGCTCCCGTCTTCATCGCTTGGTAGCCCAACGCGGTGTTGTCGGCTCCGGTCGTGTTGGCGTTCAATGCCTGATAGCCGACGGCGACAGCCGCCGTACCGCTCGTATTTAACTGTAGCGTCTGCGCGCCGATGGCGACGAGGAAGCTGTTGGCCCCCTGCGCATTCACGAGGGCTTGATATCCAACCGCGACGTTCTGCTGCCCCGTAGACAGGGGCGTGCCGACGTTGCCCGCCATCGCCATCGGGCCGAGGGCTGTGTTGTAGTTGCCGCCCGTTGGATATTGGTAAGACAGCGCGCCGTAAGACGTGTTGTATTGGCCAGCCGCCTGAGCGTTCTGAGACACATGCCCCATGGCCGTGTTTCTGAACCCAGTCGTGATGCCGAAGCCGGCGTTAAGCCCAACCGCGGTGTTTTCCGCGGCGGCGCCCTGGACGTTGATGCAAGAGGCCTCGCCGACGCAGGTGTTGCCATCCCCCGTCAGGGCGACTGGCGTGACCTCGCCGCCCTTGCCTGAATAGTTGCCGACGAAGGTGTTGTAGTTGCCGGTCGTAATCTGGCCGCCGGCTTTGTAGCCGAAGCTGGCGTTGCTGATGCCGGTCGTGATCTTTGCGCCGGCCTGCGCGCCCACTACGGTGTTGGTGTGCCCGGTGGTGGCCACTTCCAGTGTTTGAGCACCGATAGCGACATTTGAGCCGGTGCCGACATCGACTAGCAGAGACCGAGAGCCAAGGGCGACGTTCGCGGTCGACCCGTAGTCGGAAAGGTAAAGGCCGCCGGCGGCGCCGAACATCAACGGCTTTGCGTCGGGCGTCCCAACAGGAAACGTTTGTGTGCCGGAAAAGGTATTGGCGCCAAGGATGGCGAGCGTACCCGAGGTCGGCAGTGTGATTCCGGTGATGCCCGTGGTCGTGATCGTGAGCGCGTGGTTGCCGCTCCGGGTCAGCGTCGCCGCGGCATTGTTGGCGACACCGCTGCCGCCGTTCGCGGGCGACAGGATGCCGGTGACGGCGGTCTCCAGTGGCAAGGTGGTAATGACCGAGCTTCCGCCTTGCCCATAGGCCAGCGAGACCGAAGCGAGCAGTGCGGCGAATGCCGTAAGAAAGCGCCTCATCACACAGCCTCCCAGACATTCACAATCTGCCCGTTCGTCCCCTTCACGGTGACAATCCCGGTCGGGCAGTAAACTCCGGTGAAGAAATAGTCGTTGCCGGCGAAAATCGGCCGGCCCGTGTTGGCGGCGACGGTACCGCCCGCGATATCGACATCGATCTGAGCGTTGCCGACCCGGTTGACCACAATGAAGCCGACACGGGCGGCATTCGCGGCAAGCAACTGATCCGAGTTGCCGGTCAGCGTGATGGTTGTCTTTGTCCAAGTAGCTTGGCCGATGACCTTTTGCGGCGCCGTACTCTCAACCAGGGCGACCTTGAGGTTGCCGGAGCCCGTGAGGGCGGCGGGGAACAACTCGAGCAGGTCGTCGATCGTCGATATTTCCCGCGTGGCGCCGGTGGCGTCTTTTACGTTGATCGTCATCGGGGCGACCTCAGATCAATGGGAGATACTGGGAGTTTCTGGAGAGGGAAAAGTCGAGCTGGGCAAAAGTGGACAGGTCAACCATCGACGCAATGCAATCGTAGTAGACGTCAACACGGACACTCCATGTTGCGTCAGCCTTCACGGGCGCCATGACGTCCGGCGCCCTCTGAATGCGAACTTTTACGCCGTCGCCATAAAGCGCGAGATCGGCGTCAAAATGCTCGGCGATGCCGCCGGCCAGTTCTGTCGCCGTGGTCGCGCCTCCGTTCAACGGAGTCACAACAGTGAGCTGCAGGATGCCTTGCCACAGCTGTGGGGCGACGGATCCGATGAACAGCCTGGTGGTGCTGTTCGGGAGATGATCGATCCGGACATACGGGCCATTTGGCTTAAAATATTTGTTTGGCCACGCCAGCGGCGGATCCCCGAGAAGATCAAGGGTGACGACGCGGCCGAACAGAGCGGCCTCAATGCTTGCTTCAATACTCATCGCCCGCCCCTCACCGCCCGCACGGCATCGGCCACGATCTGCTGCCAGCGCTGGGCCGCTAGCCGCAGCATGCCGCGCTCCGGCTCGATCTTGTGCGCGTACGGGGCGCGAAAGCCGAGCCACGTCGTCTGCCCGAGCTCGACGCCCGCCACGGCATTGTTGATGGCGTCATCGGGATCGCGGAACTTCTTGACCTTCCAGTCGATGGTCGGCGGGCCCAGGGTCGAGACCGTGCGGGAGTTCCGCAAATTTCCCGTGACCACGGGAGTCTTGTCGACGATGGCCTGGTCGAGCCCGCGCAGCGCGTGATGCAGGACATCAGTTTCGGCCTGCTCGGCGTCGCGCGCGAACTTGGCGACGGCATCGGTGAAGCCCATCGCCATGGCGGCTCCCTCCTACGAAGAAATGAACATGTGATAACGAACCGCAGGACCGGCGGCAGGAACGGCGTCGATCTTCTTGATGGTCTTGATCTCGCCATCGATCGCGAGGGTGTCGGTCATCAGCGGGACCAGATCGACGACGGTGCCATTCAGCGTCGCCCGGGGCGACGCGATGACCATGCGGTCGGTGGCGAGTACGGTGGTGCCGTCGGCATATTCCCCGGCGGTGCCATCGGCGCGGGCATCCAGGGTGTAGACGGCGGTTGAGATCACGGCGCCGGGCTGCCACGGCGTCGAGGGATCGAGGTCGGCGCGGGTCACGCGGGTCAGGGTCACGGTGCCGGTGTTGAGACGCGACAAGGCCCCCGCGGTGCGGTCACGGGCGAAGGCGTAGGGGTCGGACATCAGGCGAAGGCCGGTGGCGCCTTGAGGCCGAGGCGCTCCAGCATGTCGAGCAGCGGGCGACCGAGGCCGGAGGAATCGATGGCGTCGCCGCCGATGGTGTTGAAGCTGCCGGACCAGATGCCCGGGAGGTCTTCGTTGCGCAGCAGCGGGTTCACCGAGGACTGCGCATGCGCCAGACGGACCTGGTCGGCGATGGCCTGCACCAGATCGGCTGGCGGCGGGTTCTCGTCATCATCGGCGATCCAGCCCGCGGTGTAGTCGACCACGATCTCGTCGAGCGACCATTCCGCCCCGATGCGCTCCAGCACCCCGGCGCCGAAGACGCGGAAGGTGACGCCCTCCTCCAGTTCTGCCCCGGCCTCGGTGATCTCCACGGCGGTGATCGGCGTCCGCCACGGCAGGATCAGTTGCGGACCGCGCGTGAAACCGCGGGCGCCGTAGTCGCTCACCACGAAGGCCGGCCAGGTCGCGCGGACCTCCTCCTGCGCGAAGGTCGGCGGCAGCGCCCGGTAGCGGGCCAGACGGCAGCTGCTGGCCATGGAAGCCAGCACGGCGTCGAGCCGCAGACCCAGGGTGTCGTCGTCGAGGGCACCGGACCCTGTCGAAGGGATGCCGCTCAGCGCCCGCACGGTATCGAGGTCGACGAAGCGGCGCGCATCGGCGTCGGCGGCCGTGGTGACGGCGAAGGTCGGACGGTCGGAACTCACAGCTTCACCTTGGCCGGGCCCTTGGGGGCCTCACCGTCCTTGCCGTCGCGACCCCTCTTCACGATGAGAGACCAGGCGTCGCTGGATTCCGGCCGGTCTTCGGTGTCGCGCTTCGCCAGCCAGATCGAGCCGCCCCAGGTCACGATGGAGCCGGCCTTGTGCGGGCCCTGTTTCCAGACGCCGCGGTAGTGGTCGGCCAGGGTCGGTTTCGCGAGCGTGAACTCCTTGACCGCATCGCCGCGGACGAAGCGCAGGGTGAAGGCGTCATCACCGTCGATGACCTCGAAGTCGTCGAGGCCGAAGGCGTCCCGGCCGGGTGCACCGTCCTTGCCGATGACAACACCCAGTGACTTCGTGGCGCCGTCGGTCAGGGTCAGGACGAGATTGTCGTCGCGATCGATCAGGGCGCCGGCAAGACCAACACCATCCTTCGGGGCCGGGATCTCGGCGACGGCCTTAGCGACGGCCTCCTCGATCAGCGGCCGGACATCGTCGACCGAGACGCTCGAGCCGTCCAAACCGGGCGCGCCGGGTTCCGCCGGAGGCACCAGAGCGGCGACCTCCTCGGCGGTCGGCATCTTGACCAGAGCCGCCACATCCTCGGCCGCGGGGGCCTGCGGTAGCGCCGCGACAGTGGTTGCGATCTCGGTCTTGATCGCCCCCTCCAGGCGCCGCGTCACATCGGCGGCCACGGCCTCGAGATCGGGTTCGGCAGGCGCGGCCGGCGGCGGCAGGTCCGCGATCTGGCGGGCCACCTCTTCTGCAACGGCAGCCTTGACGGTCTCGGGATCGGCGTCCTTGCCTGGCGCCGGGGCCGGAACAAAGGCGGCCACCTCCTCGGCAGTCGGAACGGCAGGCAGCGCAGCCATGGCCTCGGCGACGGCGGTCTTGACGGCCTCGGGGTCGACCTGTGCGACGGGCACCAGCGCGGCGACTTCCTCGACCGTGGGAACAGGCGGGGCGGCCGCAAACGCTTCGGCGACCAGCGGGCGGACATCGTCCAGGGTCACGCTCTTCCCCGCCTCGGCCGTCGGCACCAGGGCGGCGACCTCTTCGGCCGTCGGCGGCTTCGGCAGCGCAGCCACGATCTCCTCGACGGTCGGCGCCGCGGGCAGGTCGCCGATCGCCTTGCGCACGGCGGCCGCGACCACGGCATCGACATCCGGCGGCCCGGCCAGCGCGGCCTTCGCCGCAGCGAGTTCCTTTTCCGCCGCCGCCAGACGCTCCAGCACCGGCGCGAGGGCCTTGCCGAACAGCGCCACGAGGGAAGGCGCGATGCCGTCCATGAGCATCAGGACATCGCGTTGCTTCATCGTCCGGCCTCCATCAGGGCGCCGACGGCCTTTTCCAGGCGCCAGGCGGCGAGAGACTTCGCGTCGTCATCGTCGAGTTCCGGATCTTCCGGCGGGTCCACATCGGGCGGCGGATCGCGCTCCGGCTGCGGCTTCTCCGTCGCGAACGGGTCTTCCTGGGCGTCGCGCTTCGCCAGCGCCTCGAGCGAGAAGTCCTGCTGCTGGCGATAGACCGCATCGCCGCCGGCGACCTTGGGCAGGCCGAGACGGCGACGGCCCTCGTTCGGCTTCAGATAGTTGCGGCCCTTCTCGAGGACATCCATCAGCATCGCGGTGTCCATGCGAAGCAGATTGTCGGTATCGAACTCGACGCCGAGATCGGGCTTGTCGCCGAGGCCGAGACCGTCATCGAGGCAGCTTTCCGCCTCCTCGATCAGCGACTGCAGCGCCTGGGTGTAGTAGCGAAGCGTCCGCTCCTGGGCGTTGCCGGTGTTGGGTTCGGCGCCGGCGCCGATCATGAAGGCCGGGACGTGGTAGACCGCGGCAACCTGTTCGGACGACCATTTGAGCTGTTCGACGAGCTGGCTGTCGCGGGCGGTCACCGACATCGCCTCGAACTTCAGGGCGCTACCCAAGACGGCGACGCGGCCATAGTTCTCGCCGCTGAACTTCTTCTCCCACTCGGTCTTGAGGCGCTCGACGTCCTCGTCGCTGATGTTGCCGGGCGCCGTCAGGATGCCGCTGGGATTGGCGTTGTTGCGGAACAGCCGGACGGACTGCTGCTGGATGTTGATTCCCTGCGTCGCCGCCAGGGCCGCGGCATGGATCGGTGCCACACCTACCAGCGGGTGACCGAGGCAGTTGAAGCGGTCGTGGATGATCTCCGTGGCTGGTACGGTGACCTGCTCCGGGAGGCCGTTCAGTTCGTCCGTCGACAGCTGGTAGAACACGCTGCCGTCCTGGGCGATGAGCGGCTGCACGCGCGTCGGGTCCAGGACATAGAGGCCAACAACGACACCGCGGTTGTCGCGGTCCTTCAGCGCATAGGTGTTGCCCTTGCCGAGCTTCGACAGGAACCACGACTCCCAGAACTGATTGCGGGTCTGGTAGTGGTTCGGCTTCCGCAGCACCGGGCTAAAAGCCGGGTTCACGGTCTCGATCCAGATCTCGTCCGGTGTCTTCTGGATCAGCCGGACCGAGAGCTTGGCGATGTCGCGCGCGATCAGGGTGACGCAGGCGAAGTTGGCGTAGTAGCTCGCCGCCGTCGTGGCGTTGACCTCGATGTTTCGCTGCCAGTAGCCGGTTTTGGCCTCGCGGATGATCGGGAACCAGCCGCCATTGCTGCTCGGCATCTGGTAGGTCTTCCTGCGGAACAGGCCGCGGACGCGATCAAGCATCGACATGCGCGCCCCTTTCCATTGCCGGGTAGTGCCGGGCGACCAGCGGGTCGTCGACTTCCCAGGGTTTGCCGACGGCACCGGCGAAGAACACGACACGCGCCTCGGTCACCCGTCGCGTCGGCGTCCAGAACCGGACGCCATCGGCCGCGCCCCAGGTCTTTTCGTTCGGGATCGCCGAGGCAATCCAGGCCTGATCGGAGCCGAGATGCTTCAGCCCGGCGAGGACTGCCTTCTCGCGGGTGAAGGTGTCGAACACCTGCGGCCGCGCGCCCAGCCGCAACATCATCAGGGAGCCGTTGTAGCGGCGGCTCGTCGCGGTCCCCTTGGCGATGCGGAAGTCGTCGTCGGTATCGAACAGCGGGTCGAGCGAGTCGGCGATGACGCAGTCGAGATCCATGGAAACGACGCGCTCGGCGTGGAGCCAGTCGGCGGCACTGCGCTCGAACATCGCCAGTCGACGCAGGCACTGCGGCTTCCGCGCGCCCCAGGTCGGCAGACGGACATCCTCGAAATCGCCCGGCGGCGGGATGATGCGGATGCCGGGATCGATACCGGCCGGCATGTCGGTGACGACCGCGATCTCATGCTCGAGCGTCAGATGGCGCCGGACCATCGCAGCCCAGGCGTTGACGTGCCGCGCGGCGTAGGTGGTCCGGCCTCCGGGCTGGGCCCAGAGCCATGAAATCGCTGTCAGCATCAGGCCGCGGCGAGTTCCGGCCGGTGCAGCTTCACCCACTCGAAGAACATCGCCTTCTGTGGCGCGCCCCGGAAATGCAGCACATGCGCCTCGGCGTAGGGTTCCTCTGCCGACAGCGGCCGCTCGTTCCAGATCGGTTCCGGCAGGAAGCGCACAGTCAGGCCGTGGCGCTCTTCCTTGCCCCAGAGATCCTTGGGCCGCGGGCGAAGGACCCGCTCCCATGACGCCATGTCGTCGCAGGTCTTCGCCGGAAAGGCGCGGGTGCCGTGGGCGACGCGATCGAACAGCGGGATCAGCTTTTCGCGGCTGGCGGCCGGGACATGGATGAACCCGTTCATGATCCAGAGCTTGCGGTGCGGGAAGGTGCAGATCGACAGATCGGCCGGCCGCAGGAAGGGCCGGAAGTCGTGAAGGACGAGGCAGTCGGCGCCGACGAAGACGGTGTCGTCATCCGGGTAGCGGGTCGCGCGCACCCATTCGGCCTGTGCCGCCGTCGTGGCCTGCAGCAGGTTGCGCGGCAGCTGCGTGGCAAAGAACTCCAGGCCCTGCGGCAGCATCTGCGACGACTTGAAATCCGTCAGCACGACGTGGCGCATGCCGGCGGCGCGGCAGGACCGGTCGAGGATCTTGAGCATGCCGATGTAATCGGCGGCATCGGGGAAATCGGCGGGCCTGTGGCACCAGAATGACGCAACGACGGTGTCCTTCATGCGTGTCTCGCGAACTCGCCATGGTTGTCATCGCGAAACCTCGCCGCAGCAGCGGCAGCTTCCTCCAGAGTGGAAAAGAGACCGAGGTGATAGTGCTTTCCGTGCATAGCGCCTTGAGCGGCGAAGCGCCCGTTCGGTCGGACATAGACGCCTTTAGCACCAGATCGATTTCTGACGCTGATTTTCTGGTTGAAGAGATTCTCGGACTGGGTGCAAGCCCGCAGATTACTCCGACGGTTGTTGCTCTGGTCTCCGTCTATGTGATCAACGCGAGGCCTTTCAACACTCACGCGACACAGCATGCGATGGAGATAGACATGCTTGGTCCTGCCGTCCTCGCGATAGCTGGCCTTGGCGTAGCCCGTCACGTCGCGGCACCAGCCAAACCCACGCAACATCGAGACATCTTCGGTGTCGATCACAAACGCCGCACCCGACGCAAGCACAAGCTTTGTGCTGCCGTCGCCCAAATCCTCGTACCTATTGGTGTTTGGCTTCGGCATTAGAATAGCCCCTGTCTCTTCGCCCAGGCGAACATCATCTTTTTCCGCTGGCGGCCCCGAAAGTGCAGCAGGACGGCATCCTTGCAGGGATCGCCGGGCCAGCGGGGGCAGTCGTTGAACCGGCGCATCGGCAGGAACGCGACGCGGAGACCGGCGCGCTCTTCGATGACGGGTGGCATCGGGACCGGATCGAGTTCGACCACCAGGGCGCGCTGGTCGTCGCGCCACTCAGTCCCGCAGCGATCAGCGACGCGCCTGTAGAGGGCGGAAACCTGACCTAGCGCTCGCCGCCGGATGTACATGAAACCATTGTTGATCGCGTCGAGGTGCGGGCGCGGTCGACGCGAGGTCACACACAGGTCGGCATCCGGCAGATGCGGCCTCGGGTCCTGCAACAGGATCGAGTCAGCTCCCACGAACAGGACATCGCCAAACCACGCCGGGGCGTTCTCCAGAAAGTGCGCCTGCGCCTGAGTGGTCGCCTGCATCACGTTCCTCGGGAGGTCCGAGGCGTAGTGCTCTATTCCAACCGGGACGAGGCCCGCGTCGGCCGTGGCGTGGTCTGTCAGCAGGATATGCCGGGCGCCGAGCCGGTCACATGACCGCTGCAGTATCTCCAGCATGGCCGGATAGTTTGCCGCGTGAGGGTGTTCCTCGGGGCGATAAACCCAAAACGAAGCGACCGTCAGATTGCTCACTGGCGGGCCTCACTGGTCGATACGTAGCGTTGCGTTGCGAAACGACACGCCGCGCCGCGCCGCGATAAAGTGCGGGACGATGCGTGGCAGAAATTATCGAAACAATCGTTGCGATGCGAAGCGGCGCGTGGCGCGGCGGCACGCTACGGTGCGAAGCGGTGCGTTGCGCGGCGCTGTTAACCTACTGCAGCGACTTCCTTGTCGTCCGCATCTTCTTGAACAGGTCGAGCGTCTGTTTCATCGGGATCGGCCCGTCGGTCACATTGGCCGACTTTTCGACCCGGTTCTTGAATGCCCGGCTGGCTGCCTGATCAATTGCGCCAAGGATGGCGCTGCCGATCCAGAAGGCCATGCGCTGCTCGCCGGTCAGGTTCTGGACGTTGACCGCGGACTGGCGCTTCTTCGCCTTCTTCGCGATCCGGCGGGTCTTCACGATGGGCTCGCTGGTCGCCAACGTCGCCACCTGCGCGTCGCTCGCGCGCTTCAGGCCCGCGCCAGTCTCGACCACGAATATGATGCCTTCACGCTCAAGGATGCGGCGAGCCGACGCGAGAACGTGGCGGCTCTTGCCGGTGATATCTTCGCGGCCGGTAGCCTCGGCAATTGATGCGTAGCTGATCAGCTCGCGGCCTTTGTTGTCGCGCAGGAAGTCTGCGCAGGTCTCGACATCCGGAGATGCCTCAAAGCGGGGCTTCGTCATGGGGTCCTGATTGCTGGAGGATAGGACGATGCGTTGCGGGGCGTTGCGGCGCGTGGCACTGCGATACAATGCGTTACACAGCGCGGCGCTGAGCAGCGCAGAGGAACGCCGCGATGCGGTGCGCGGTAGAGCGGTGCAGCGAAATTCTCTTAAACAATCGATGCGTTGCGTTGTGGTGCGATGCGCCGAGTAGCAGTGCGGAGAAACGCGCCACGTAGCAATGCGATGCGCCGCGAAGCAGGACGTGGCGCCACATTGCGGCACGCCGCGGTGCGCCGCGTTGGAAGTTCTCTCTTATGACTAAAACAATCGATGCGTTGCGGGACGAGACGCTACGGCGCACTACGCGGCGGGGCAGAGCGTTGTGGTGCGGCGCGCTGCGGTGCGAAGCGGGGCGTCGCGGCGAAATTCTCTTAAACAATCGTTGCGTTGCGGGGCGGAGCGCGGCGGGGCGACGCGATGCGCGGCGGTACGTCGCGAAGCGCTGAGCCATGTAGCGTAGCGCCACATTGCGTTGCGCTGCGGGGCGCGGCGAAATCCTCAGACCTCTTTGACGCTTTCTACCGAAAATCGGCCATAATATCCATTATTCCGCGGCCTAAACCTCCCGATACCGATGTACTGGCCGGCGCCTTCCAGCACCTCCTGAAACACCGTCCTCGTCTTATCCTTGACTGACGACTGAAGGACCGTCTCATCAACGATGATGAACTCGGCCTCCGTCTCCCACTCCGGGATGATCGGGTAGTACTTCATGACCCGCTTGGGCCCGCCGCGCCGGCCGTCGCTCGGCAGGAACAGCGCCTCGAAGTCGACCTTGTCCTTGTGGACACCCAGCGGCGCCGACTGCGCGACCATGATGCCGGCCTCGAAATTCTTCGTGTAGGTCGCCTTGCCTTTGCCCGGCACCGAGATGCTCATGAACTTGGCGGCGTCCGACAAGCAGTTCTTCAGCGAGTTGGCCGGAATGAACACCATGCCGGCGTTGTCCGTATGCAGGTGCCCCCGCCACGTCCGGCGGTAGTTGTCGTCCTGAGACTCGCCCTGCTCCAGTTCCCGAATGTAGTGCCTCGACTGAGAGTACGGCGAGACGCCGCGCAGCTTTGCGATGAGGGTTTTCACGAACCGTCCTCCTTTAAGGATATGAGACGGTTGGAATATTCCTCCTTTTGGCGTATATTGCAAGCAGAAACGATAGCTTTGTCCGCTTATTCGATTATAACACTACAGAACACCACGGAATGCCTATCAATGCCGATGCAAAAAAGTGTTGCCTCCAAGGCCCCTGCCGTGAACCTTGCCGCCATGCTTACCGGCGCTCAAATCCGCGCCGCGCGCGCTCTGCTCAAGTGGTCCGGCCGCGAATTGTCCGAACACTGCGGGGTGTCTTACGCGGCGCTCCAACGTGCTGAATCGGCGGACGAGATGCCGAATATGCACACCCGAAGCCTCCTCGCCATCAAGCAATCTCTGGAGGCTGCCGGCGTCGTGTTTCTCGATCCAGGCCAAACCCGCGACGGGGGAGCGGGGGTAAGGCTCAAGGTATAGCTACCGCTTCGCATCGTGGCGCCCCGTGGCGCTTCGCCACGCACCGCGCCGCGCCGCGACTCGACTCTTCGCCACGCGCCGCAACGCAACGTTTTATTTACCCTCGCGGCCGGGCCGGAAAGCCCATCACAGTCTCGCCGGCCGCAACATCGCGGGTGACAACCGCCCCAGCGCCGACGACTGCACGAGCGCCGATAGTGATGCCGGGCAGCAAGATGGCGCCGCCACCTATGCGGACATACTCGCCGACAGTAATGCCGACCTGTCCACGGTCTTGGTAATCTTCGGGTTCGTGCTTGAATAGTTCCCTGTCGTTCATCGACTGCACACCCGGTCCAAAGAAAGACCCGCGTCCGATGGTGCTATTTCCGGTGATCTGCGTCTGGTTCAGCAACTTCACGTCGTCGCCCACCAAGACGTTGTATTGCAGGTCAACCATCGTGCCGACCACGACACGGTTGCCGAGCCGAACATCCTCCCGGATAACGGCGTGGTCGCCGATCTGGCAGTCGCGGCCGATGAACGTGCCGGCGTAGAGCACGGCGAAGTCGCCGATGACGGTGCCGCTTCCGATACGGCCGGCGGTGGGCTGGCGGACCGGCCGGCGATTGGCGGCGGTCGCCAAAGGGACGCGGCCCAGTGCGGCATGGGTCGAGACGTAGACGCCGGGCTCGATGAAGGGCGTCACGACGGGGATCGACAGGGGTACGCCGGCATAGCGGTCGAGCTCGTCACCGCGCTCGTTCACGACGACCGTCGTGCGGCGGCCATCGAGGATCTCGTCATAGGCGATCACGACTGATCGTCCGCCTTGTGCGCCGCGATCTTCTCGCGGAGGGTTTCGGTGTTCCAACCGTTGAACGGCTTGCGGCCGACTGCGGCTTCATATTCGGCGCGGATCGCGGCGAGGTCCTCGGGCGGCGGAACGGCGGCCTCGACGACGGGCGGGGGAACTGGTGCCTGCATCGGCGAATCCTCGATCTCCACGTGATCTTCGGCCTTCCGAATGGCGCGCAGCACGCGGGCGTCCTTGTTGCGCTCGACCTCGAAGACGTCGCCGGGCAACAGCCTGCGGGTGCGATAGGTCAGCGGCTTGGTGGCTCGCATTTTCATAAGCGTGATCTCCGGAGGCGAGGGAAAGACGGGCGGAGACCGAAGCCGCCGCCCGCATCATTCACTCAGGATCAGGATGCGTTGACCGCACCGCCCCAGGTCACGGAGCTGAGGTAGGCCACCGCCGAAGTGCGGCGGCGCAACCAGTTGAGCGTGCGCTCGGCACGGATGCCGACGCTGTTGGTCTGCCACAGCGACACCATCGACGTCGCCACCGGTGTGATGCTGTTCTGGGTCGACCCGTCATCGTCGCCACCGACCATCTGCAGGGACGCCTGGTCGGACATGTCGATCTGGATGCCGCCCTCGTCGCCGAACCAGATGTCGCTGGCGTTCACCAGAGCGACATAGCTGCCGATGTGGTCGGACACGATCACCGGCAGACCTTCGAACATGCCGCCGTTGATCGTGATGGCCGGGAATTCCGCCTGGCCCAGCGCGTTCTTGATCATCGACAGCGCCAGCGCGTTGCTCGCCGACATCACCCAGACACCCGTGGTAAGCGGGTTCTTGGCATCGATGAACTTCTGCATCAGCGAGCGAACATCGGTACGGATGTCGTCGGCATCGGAGTAGGTTTCCGACACGATGGCCTCGGCGCCGTACGTGATCGATGCCGGGAACACACCGGCCGAGCCGTTGTTCGTCGGGTCGATGAACGACAAGTCCATGCGCTCGACGATCGAGGCCGCAAGGTCGTCGCGAATCAGCCGCTCGGCGCCCGGCGAGCTGTCGCGCAGCACTTCCATGGTGGCCACGGAGATGGCCGCGATCTTCAGTGGCGCGAGCTCGGTGCGGCCGAACGTGCCCTTCACGACCGGCTTGCCGTCACCCTCACCGACCCAGTACGCCCCGCCGGACGTCACCTGACTGATGAGCGGCACGCGGAACGGGATGCCGCGCAGGGCGGGGATACCGTTCTGGCCGAACCGCCCGACGATGGATCGGTTGCGGAGCAACTCCACGAAGTCGGCGAAGCCGCCTTCATTGCCGATCAGAGCAGAGTCGGTGGTGCCGTTGTACGCGCCGACGGCGGTGCCTGCGGCCTTGACCATGCCGACCACCACGGGGTCGCGCTCACCGTAGAGGTTCTCGGCCAGGCGCGCGGCATCGACGTGGTCCTTGTGCGCGATCGCCATGCAGCGGACATACCGCGCGAAGCGGATACCCGGTTCGGGCTTCGGCACCTGCTTGACGGAGACGCCGACAGTCGGCTGCAGAGCGGGGCCGCCGTTGTCACCGATGCCCGCGGTACGGGGAACCGGCTTGGCATTCTTGGCCAAGTCGGCCTCGACGCGCTTCAGGCTCGGCAGGTCGCGGTCGATGGTCGCGATCTCGGCCTCCAGGCCCTTGATCTCATCGAGTTGCGCGTCGTTGAGGGACTCGTCGGTCTCCTCGTGGATGGCCGCGATGCGCGCGGTGTTGGCGGCGCGCTTCTCTTCGAAGCGCGAGATTTTCTCCGAAATTTTCAAAGGACTGCCCTCCTGGGGCTTGCTGGATGTGGCCGATTTCCCGGACGCGGGAGGGGTTTGCAGCCGGACAGTCGCGAACGTCTTGCCGGACGCGGCGGGTTCGCGATCGCTCGGATTCTGGATGTCGGCGCTGATGGTGGTGAACCTGTCTTGAGGCGCGACGCTCTTGATGTTTGTGATTCTTGCGCCCGGAGCCGCGGGCACTGTGACGGCAGAAAGCTCAAGCCATTCCCACGAAGTGAACTTCAGCCCGCCGTTGGGCAGGATGTCGAAGTCCTTCGCGGAAAAGCCGATGGACACAGCCTTTCGGAGCCCGTTCTTCACGAGCGACCAGGCGGTGTCGCACAGGTCTTTGACCTCGCCGGGCTCGGCGATCTTCTTGATATGCGCCCAGAACTTGATGCCCTTGTCCGACACTTCGACCCGATCAACTTCGCCGACGGCCTTGCGGTGGTCGTGGTCGAGAAGGAAGGGCAGCGGCAGCTCGTAGCTCGCTCCCCGCGGAAGCACGACGTCGCCTACGCGGTCCATCTCAGCCAGCGTCGCCCACCCCTCGATCAGGCGCGCGTCTTCGTTCATCGCCTTGACCTGCAAGGCAACGCATACCGGTCGATCCATGCTGGCCTCCAGATTACGTAAGTCGGGCGGCCTTTCGGCGCTGCCACGCCGCACGCATGTTCGCGCGCGTCTGTTCGGATTTCTTCCTGCCAAGCGCTGAGGCACTCATCTTTGCGCGCGTCTCGGCGGAGTGCGCGCGTCCACGTTTCGCAGCGGCAATTTTGGCGCGCTGATCGATGGGAATAATCCTGCCGAGAGCAGCGGCGCTGATTTTGGAGCGCGTCTCTGCCGACTTCTTTCGACCGAGGGCCGTAGCGCTCATTTTCGCGCGGGTTGTCAGCGAATGTACCCGGCCGCGCTGCACTTCCGAAAGTTTGGCGCGCGTTTCGGCCGAATGTCTCTTTCCTAGATGCGCGGCGCTCGCCCTCAATAGCTGCTCTGCCGATCGCCGAACACCGAGCGTCGATCCTGCCCTTGGGCAGAGATTGTACTCTGGCCTAAGAGCGTCGATGTGATGTTGCTCTCGCCGAATGAGGTCCGCTCTGTCGCAATACTCAACCACCGCAAAGACAAAAGCTTGAGCACCCCGTGCATTCCACGATCTCTGGAGGTGAATGTTGACGTGGTTGCCGGCCTTCAGCGCGCCGCGATGGGCGCTCCATCGCCTGCGAAGGTTCACCGCGCTGCCGATGTATCGCTTGCCGTTGGCCAGATTGACAATTTCGTAGATGCCGCTCGCATTTGGCGGCGGTTGCGCCTCCCGCGACGCGGGAGTACCGCTGTTCTCAGCCATTTCGACCTCTTACCCAGGTTGATTTGGTCAGGGTCGGAGTCGGTGTTGACGCACCACTTCGGCCCGCTCTGTTTATACACTCTGCGGCTGTGGGCCGTCCGGTTCGCCTCGCTAGAGGATAATCATCTGGTACGACGGCTTCGGCTTCTCTTCGGTCAGCACCGTCGCCGGATGGATGGCGTTGATCAGCGCGTCGATGCCGTCGATCTTGTTCGGCGACATCTGGCTTTCCTTGATCGGCAGGATCGTTTCGTCGCGCCGGCGCGAGACGCAGGCATTCGAAGCCATCCAGTTCATCACCGGATTGTTGTCGTGCCGGAGCCGTGAAGGACCGCTTTTCACACGGGCCTCGAGGTCCTTCGCCGGGTCGGTCGTGTTCTTCGCGTTCTTCGGCAAGATGTAGGCGAGCGGGCGATCCGGCGTCGCAAGATCTTCGTTCAGTCGGCTTGCCATAAGCTGGCCAGCCGCGAACTGATCGAACGTCACGCGCCGCACAGAGTATTTCGCGATCCACTCGCGGACGGTCTTCTCGACCTCGCCGTGATCGACCCAGTCGCCAGGCGTCAGCGTCATCGGCGGATCGTCGCCGCGCGACCACGTCCGGTACTGACCCGAGCCGCGTCCCTCGCCGTGCTCCGGCGACTTCAACACTGCCTCGGGTAGCCAGAATTTCGGCTTGAAGATCAGGCGGCCAACATCGTCGAATGAGGCCAGAACCGCCGCCGTGATGTCGTCCTTGTCGGCGAGATCGCAGCCGATCCAGCAGTCGCGCCCTTCGAATTCCTCCCAGGACAGCGCCTCATCTGCGCATGCGTTCCACCGCGGCATGGACAACCAGGCCGATTCCGCATTCATCCAGATGTTGAGGTTCTTGGTCTTGAAGTTGCCTTCCTCGCGGGGCGACACCTTCGCGTCAGCGGCAACGGCCCTCATCGTCTCCCATGTCGGCGTGATGCCGATCATCGGATTTGCCTTCACCCACACCCGCTCGTCGAATGGGTCGTCCTCCTCGTCGAGCGTGAAAATCATCGCGAACAGGTGATCCAGCGCGACAACGCGCTCTAGCATCTTCGTCGCGCTCGCCCGCTGCTCATAGCAGACGCCGTTGGTGTCAAATCCGGCGGTGGTGATGATCCAGAGCAGCGGATTCTTGCGGGCGCCGAACGCCGACTTGATGACGTCGAAGAGCGCGCGGTCCAGATGGGCGTGCAGCTCGTCGAGGATGCCGAGGTGCGGGTTCCAGCCGTCCTGTGTCTTGCCCTTGGCGTTGATGGGCTGAATGAAGCCGCCGTTCTGCTTGCAGGCGATCGAGCGCGCATAGGTCCCGAGTTCGAAGTGCTCCTGCAGGTCCGGGGTCTTCTCGACCATGCGCTTGGCGGGGCCGAACACCTTGCCGGCCTGTTCGCCCGTGGTGGCGCCGATGACGATCTGCGGGCCGGACTCGCCCTCGCAGCAGAGGCAGTACAGCGCGACGCCGGCGGTCAGGGTCGACTTCGCGAACTTCCGGGCGGCCTCGATGTAGGCCGTGCTGAATCGGCGGTAGCCGTCAGCACGTCGCCATCCGAAGACAGTCGTCAGGATGAAAACTTGCGGCGGCTCCAGCCTGATGTTCGGCGTCTCCCACTGGCCCTCGACGTGCGGCAGCTTTTCGATGAAATCGCAGATGTCGGCGGCGTGCCAGGCGTCGAAACGATAGGCCCAGTCGGTTCGCTTCATGTCGTCGAGGTGGCGCTTGCAGGCGAGCCGCGCCCACTTGCCGGCAACGATGCGGCCGGCGACGACGTCCTCGGCATACTTCCGCCCGACCGCGACATAGTCCCGGTAATCAGCCTCCGGCGGTTGGCCGCCCGTTCCTGGCGAAGGCGTTGCCGGGTGGCTTGGCATTGGTGGATACCTTCTGCGACGCTGGCGTGTCGTAGAACTCAGCCGCGAACATCCGGTAGGTGTTCACCATCGACACGTTCACGGGCGAGTCGCCCTTGAACATCTTGTTCAGCCGGACTTCGAGCTCGCAGTACTGCCGCAGCGCATCCTCGAAGCCCTGGACCTTCTGGCCTCGCTGGCGATAGCGGGAAACCTTCGTGCTCCAGACCTTCTTGGCCGCGGCGGACATGCCCTGCGGCGGTGGCAGGTCTTCAGGGTCGGGACGTGAGGCGTGGTCGGCATAGAGCGCCACCACGGCCCGAGATGGGCGCGTCTCGCCGTGTGCGCGCTGCGCCTCTGGGGAGTTGCCCTTGGGGCCGGGTCTCATGTGAAAAATCCCGTTTTGTTATCTCGTCCGTGCGAAACTTTGTCCTCACATGCGGTAAACTCTCTCCCAGCGTGTAAAATACCAAACGCCCCCCCGGGGGCTTCATGCAAGCCGTTCGCGTGGCCCCCTTCGCGCGAAGCCCTGCTCAGTCGCCGTGCGCTGACTATGATGGGCATGGCAATACGGCCTGAGGTTAGACCACGATAGCCGCAGGTCAGGTCGCTCACGCACGCTCTTGATGTGATCGACGTCACTTGTCGGCTTGCCGCAGCCGGGAACGCAGCAGACCGGGTGCGCTTCGATGAACTTCTTCCGGCAGCGCCGCCATGCGGCGTCATACCCTCGCTCAGCCGGTGACGGCCTGCGCTTGTCGATCTCCGCCTTGCGCCTCGCCTCAGCCTGCTCCCTCGTCGGCATACCTGGTGGACGGTGGCGCGGTGGCATCGTCGGCATCGTCACACCACCGGCGGACCCGGCATCTCAGCCCAGTGCGTCGCCTTCAGGATCGCCGCCGGTTTCGCCCAACTGCCGCGGCTGAGATCGGCCTCGACCCATCCATCGATGCGGTCCCGCTTCTCGTCGGCCCAATACCCGGCGGCAACATAGACACCATCGCTCAGCAGCACCGGCCTGTCCGTGGGCGCGTCCTCGATCGGCATCCAGCGGATCGCGCGCCAGGTCTTGCGCCGCCTCCACGCCAGCAGGGCCGGACCGGCGACGGACCCGAGCAGCACCCCGGCGAGGATGAGGGCGTCGGTCCAATCCATTGGGACGCTCCAAACGAAAACGCCCGCGACGGAAGAACCGTGCGGGCGCTGCTCAGACCTTTAGTCCGATAATGGCACATATAAGGGGGTCAGCTTACACGGTTTGTCAAGATGTAGTTGGCGACTCCGGCAGGAGATGCGGCCCACGATCCATCCTCGGTCCCCGCGTCCAGCCCCTGACCTCGCACCAGAGGTCGAGCCCGGCGACGTAGTTGTCGAACGCCTGCCCTCGCCGCATCCTACGATCTCGCTCGATCTGGGCCAACGACTTCGGCTCAGCGAGGCAGTCGACGACGGCATCGATCATGATCCGCCGCTGATGTGCCAGCGCAACCCATTCCCGCCACGACGCATCGATGCTGGAGCCGAGATCGGCCCGACTACTGGCGCCACGCGATTCGCCGTACCGTGATGACGCAGCACCGAGCCCAGCCGTGCGCTGGCGCCAAGCGAATTCCATCTCCTTCTCGGCGTCGCGCTGCATCCCGGTGAGTCGGTTGTGCCGCCATGCCTCCGACTGGCGGACGCGGGTGAGATTGCGCCTGGTCTTCCGCGTGGCCTCGGGGTCATCGACCGCGATCTCGACCGTGGGACTGTGCCTCTCCTGCCAGTCGAGGGCATCGCGGCCGAAGCGCTTCTTGATCTTCTTCGACTTCTTGGGCTTCGCCATGGTCAGCTTCTCCCCTTCGCGAACCGCTGCGCCACCGCTTCGATGACGGCGCGATCGACCGGCGCCAATTCAGCCAGCTCCGACTTCAGGAACACGATGACGCCGGCCTCGCGCGCCTCGGCGACCAGCCGTCGCAGCGTCTCGCCAGACACCGGCTGTCGAGGCAGATGGCGCTCCAGCGATGTCGGGATCCGGTGCTCGCGGTAGCGGTGGCGGTTCATTGGCGCCTCAGCACGTCGAGAAGGTACTGCGCTCCGGCAGAATTGAGCCGGGCGTCTCCACCGTCAGCTATCTGCATGAGAATCCGCAGAACGTCGCACTCAAGATCCGCTTTGTTCGGCGTTCTGGGATTTTGCGCACCACTGCCTTTGTTCGGCGGATTGGGTGGCGCGCCGCATCCAGTCACCGGGCGACTCTCCGACCATGTCGGGCGCGGCGCAGGAGGCGGTGGCTTCGATGTCCATCCGCGCTCGCGGCGATGCCTGTCACCCGCTGTGCCGTCACAGACCACCATGGCTGCGAACGCCACACACAGCGTGACAAAGCTGACCCCGATAACGGCCGCGCCTTTGTCGGCCGTGAGGGTTTGAGCGCCCGTGAATGCGTCTACCGACGCCCACGCGATGATGATGGGAACGCCGATGCACAGCGAGAACCACGCCAAGCCGACGACGATCATCGCCCTACCCTCGCTTCCAGCGCCTCGATGCGGCGATAGGCGTCGGCAAGGGCGCGCAGGACGACGATCTCAAGCCCCAGGTTTATCGGCAGGAACTGCGCGCCGGAGTTCATCATGTCGACGCGCTCCTCCGCCATTTTCTCCAGCTGCTTCGGATCGGACGGCAGGCGCGTCATGTCGACCCTTGGTTTTGCCAATTCAGCAGTCATGACAGGCCCGGAAAATGTGAGGTCGCCCGCATCGCTACGAGTCATCACCGCGCCCTCCGCTTCGCCATGCCCATGCGGATGCTCGTACAGCTCCAGGTTCAGATCGTTCTGCATCGCCAGCACCTTCGCCGCGACCTTGACCACCCGCGGTGACGTCCGTTCGTTGCGCTTCGTCATGCTGCTGCTCCCTGCTCGTAGTCCTCGCCGATGGGCTCCTCGATGTGCTGCGGGTCGAGGGCGTCGGCTTCCGCCTCGAGACGCGCGGCGTGCGGGTCGAGCCGGTTCTTGCGCCACCACCGCGCCCGGGCCCTCAGCATCAGCACCTTGTTCCGCGCGCTGGGCTCGATCGCCGGGGCCGGTGCCTGATCGACTGCAGGCGCCACGGCTGGCTTTTCGCTCTCGACCACCCAGGCTTGGGGCTCCCTGCCCTCGGCTGCAGCAAGCTCGCGCGCCCACTTCGCTGCGGCCACGGCGTCACGCCGGCTCAGCGCCGCATCCCGGCACTGCCGCAGCCTCACCGCAGCCGGCGGGCGCTCGACCGGCGCCACCGGCTTAGGTTTTATCAGCGCGGCCAGGATCGCCTCGGCGCGTGCCAGATCGGTCTGGCGGCGCACAAGCCCGGGATGTCGGGTGAAACTCTCCAGCGTCGGCCGCTTGTCGTCGGTCACCACGATCCGGACCGCTTCGAAGATCATGTTCCGCGGGAAGGACTGCAGCGCCTTCAGCCAGGCCGCGGCATCGATCTCGGCGGTCCCGATTCCGAACCGCTGCCGCATCTTGCCGAGGCACCAGCGGGCGTCCTTCGGCGCGGTCGGTTCCAGATCGGCCCGAAGCGCCGCGAGCGCAGCCCGAAGCTCCGCGATCGGTGGCAGCACCTCGGGCAGCGTCCATTCCGACTGCGCGTCACCCAGGGCGAACGGGTCGGCGATGGCATCGCGGACGGCCTTGGATATCTTCGCGCTCATGCTGCCTCGCTTCCGCGCTCGCCCCCGAGCATGGCGTCGCGCCGCTGCTGCGCCATTTCGTCGAGGGTGCGCTGCGTCTCGCTTCTCGGCGACGGTCCAGCCTTCGCGGCTTCCTCATCGGCGAGGCGCTGGTACTCGGCGGCCTTCGCCAGGTGTTCCGCGACCTGTGCGGCGACGGCGTCCGTGGCCCATCCGCTGGGCTCGCGGCCTTCCAGCTTTGCCAGCTGCAGTTCGAACCGCGCCGCGGTGCGATCGTCGCCGGCTTGGCGTCGCAGCACGACGGCCGTTGCCAGACGCTCCCGTTGGGTCGCCGGGCGTGACGGTGCCGGGAGCGCGACGCGAGTCGGTGCCGATGCCCGTGCGATCGCCTCCTCGATCGCCTTCTTCAGCGCCCGGCGTGGCCGCATCTTGCGCTCGGCGATTTGCAGGAATTCCGAGACCGCCGGCATCCAGGGCGTGCTGTCGATGAAGTGGTTTCCGACCTCGACCAGGACGTCACGGGGGAAGCCGTGGACTCGCTCGGCAAGTATCTGCAGCGATGCCTCCTCGTCGATCTGCTGACCGGGCCGGCTACGGCGGGTGGCGTACATCGCGCCCAGGGCCTCGATCACGACGTCACCGTTGGCGCAGGGCAGCAGCGACCGCTCCACGGCGGCAAGCGCCGCGGTCAGATCGGTGATGCTGGCGCCGGGGGTGATCGATGCGTCGGCTATGGCGACGCCGTCGAACTGGCCATCGGCGCCAAAGACCGATGTCTTGGCCCAGACGATAGCGGTCGCCACAGTCGCCGGCAGTGCGACGGTCAGCTTCGCGGGCAGGCTCGTGCTCATGCCAGGTTCTCCTTTCGCCTGAGGCGTTCTCGGACAGCAGCCAGCGCGGCCATGCGGCCGGTTGTCGGTAGCGGCGGTCGGCGTTGCGTTGCCCCGTTCTTCGGCGCCTCGAGGAAGCGCGTGAACTTCTCCAGCTTCGCGAAGTAGTCGAAGTTGAACCGCCAGCTGACATGATCGGCGCTGCGCTGGGTTTCTCCCCTCGCCCAGGGATCGCTCATGGCGTGGTCCAGGGCACGATCGACGTCCTCGATGCTGTGCACCTTCAGCAGTTTCTTGATCAGCTGCTTTCGCTCCGGCGTTGGCCTGATGACCCTCGACCACTCGGTGTGGCCAAGCTCCTCGTTCACGATGTCGGCAGCGGCGTTCCAGGCATCGATCACCTGGCTCTCGCGGGTCTGGCTGGGTTCCAGCGGCAATCCCGGTTCGGCGCCTTCGCTCTCTCGGGGCGCGTCAGCGCCGGCCGGCGCAGCCGGTTCATGCTCAAGCGTCGGCCGATCGGGTCCGGTCGATGACGAAACAGGTCCCGGTCCTTGGTCCCGGTCCTTGGTCCCTTCCTTGATCCTTGATCCTTGATCCCACGACGAACGCTCGCGAGGCCTCGCGACAATTATCGAGCCCTCATCTGGATCGGGGAACTTGCTGGCGGACGGCCGGTCAATCTTCTGATGTTCCAACCACTTAGCGACTTTGACGTACTGGGCGCCTGCCACCTCGTAGCGAATGACGCAGCCCTCACGCACCAACTCGTCGAACCAGTCGTCGATGAGGTCCGGAACGTCCTTGTCGTAGGGGTAGAGAAGGCTCGCGAGCAATCGCGAGGATCCGCGAGCCTTCCCGTGATCGTCGCAAAGCGGCCACAGCAGGATGAACAGAAGGCGAGCCTCGCGGCTGACATTGCCCATGCTCTCCGACTGCGGAAACTCAGGCTTGATGGTGCGGATGCGGGCCATGATCTACGCGGCCTTCTTCTGATCGAACTTGCCGACTTCCCGGCCGGCCGAATCCCAGCCGGGTCGGCGCGCTCGCGCGAACAGCTCGAGGTACGGCCCGTCGAACAGCGCCTCAACGTCGTCGTACATCCGGTCGGGCTTGCGGGAGTGCTCGCGCCGCTTCTCGAGGATGAGGTTCCGAACGCTGTGGCTGCGCACCGCGGGCGATCCGCGCGTGCCCAAGAGCCAGAGCTCGGCGGCCGATCGGTACAGATAGCCAGAACCAAACGCTACCTTGCCGTGCTTTGTGAGCTTTCCCCACGCGCCGCCGGACTTGTAGGCGAAGCCCCAGTCGTCGAGAAGTTCCAGTGCCTCAGGCAGCAGCGGGAACGTCGCCCACATCAACATCGCGCAATCAGGTGCGCACACGAAGTCGAGGCCTGATCCGATCCGTAGCGCCTTCAGCTCGTCGAGAGACATGCAATCGTAGTGCGCAGCGGCGTTCTTCTCATCGCCGGCCTCCGACCAGTTCTCGAATTGCCATGGCGGATCCGCAAGGATCACTCGGTATTCGCCGACGCGAGGAAGCGACAGCAGGTCCATCTAATGCCTCAAGAACGCGATGGGTTTCGGGGTCGACCAGCAAAGCCCGCAGGTGCTTCTATTCATTCCACGCCGCCTTTTTCCGAGCGTTGTCAGGTGCCCATAGGGGTTGGTAGTTCGTGAAGTGAAAGCACGCCGCCTGCTGCCGCGCGTCTGCGAGATCGAAGGATGCGATTGGCCGGATATGATCCAACTGCCAGCACGATCGAGTGCGGCCCCAGTTTGTCCAAGCCATGCCTGGCGACCACAACCGCTCTATGTGGGCCCGGAACTCGGCTGCGGTGCAGCCCAACAAATCAAAGGTCCGCGCAGACTTCTTGCCGCCGCTGAGTTTGATCGCCACTCGCGCGACATTGCGAAGCCGCTCGATTAGTCGATACGTCGAATTTTCGCGCCTGACGGCGATGCGTGCCGCGACCTGTTTGTAGTCCCGCGGCGGCCTCTTGCCGGCCAGTCGGCGACCTCTATTTATCGCCAAGGCGCACACCTTGCAGTAGGACGTGCAGCGCCCATTCTTCCTGAACCAGAAATGCACCCTGTTCTTCGTCGTCTTGCACCTCGGGCAGCGCTTCGTCGCTCCGACGCGAGTGCAAAGTCTGCAGCCCTTGGCGCGACGATCACGCAGGCCGCCACACTTACAGCGACGAAGGTTCCACGGCAGAGGTGCCGAAGGATCCACTAGCGCTTTGGGCACATGGCCATTTGGATGAATGCGCATTTCAGTGCTTCAAAAAGGCGATGGCGCGGGGCGACTGCCAACACAATCCACACGAACCGCAGCAGTCGGTTCGGTTGGTCTGGACCGGGCAGACGATGGCGCCGGCTTCCCTGGCCTGGTCGACTGTGTCGACTGTCAGCGCCCGGAATTGCCCTGTCCTGCCACCGCTGAACCTGATCCAGCACCGCGGATGCTCGTTCATGCGCTCGATCTCGCGCCCGATGGCGCATCCATTGCGCGCCGTGTAGCCGTAGACGTGCAGGCCAGGCAGCGCGTGCAGCAGCGCATGCCAGAAGGCGACGTAGGGCGTGGAGAAGAAGTCGCCGAGCACATGGAGCCGGACCAGGATGCGTCCGTGCACGGCGACCAGTTTCCGCACCTCGGCGGACAGCAGGATCATGAGGTCGCCGTCGACCTGGATGCGGGCCGACCAGTTCATGTTGTTGCCGTAGCAGTCCCGCCAGTTGGCGCAGGTCTTCGGGCAGGTCGCCCGCTCCTCGAGCGTCAGCGTGAAGACCTTGACGCCTCGCAAGTGGCCTTTCGTGACGGAGCCGCCGATCTTGCGATTGTGCTCCGCCGACTTCAGGAGGCGCTCCTGGAGGGCGGCCCGGACTCGGCGAGCCGCAAAGAGCGTGCGCGCTTCCCGGACGGCAGGATGATCCGGTGCCAGCGTGTAGGGCGCGCCCGGCGGGGTGTGTTCGGTGAACCGGCGCTTAGGCGCTCCCGGCGCGGAGTGCTTCAGTTTCGGCCGCGGCGGCGCGCCTTCGCCCGATCGGCGCAGCGCCCAACGCTCCGAACACATGCCGCGATGGCGCGGGCGACCGCAGACGCAGGCGTCAGGCAAGGCGACCTGCATCATGTCGCTCTCCCGAACAGGTCGCGCTGTGCGGCTTCGTTCGATCGTCGCCGGGCGTTCTTGGCCCACTGCAGCAGGACCGGCGCGAACCAGGTCCCACGGCGCCGTCGGGCAGAAAGCACCTCTTGCGCCCGGTCCTTCCGTGTCCTACATTCCGGACACGGATGGGCACTTAGGCCCGCCGAGCACCGGGCAGGAGGCCCAAGATGTTGAAGACCTACAAAGTCGGCGCGTCGCGTTTCCGCAGCAAGGCAGTCGCCGACAAGGTGGCCGCCAACAAGGCCATTTTCATCGCCACGGTGAATCGGGAGGGCATGACGGCGGATGAGCGCGCGGCAGCGTTCAACGCGTTCTTCGCCAAGCGCGAGCCGCCAGCCGAGGCCGAGGCCGAGACCTTTGGCCCGCCGGCCCTGCTCCACATCTTCCGCGACCGCCAGTTCGGCGAGGGCGAAATGCGCGCCGAGCATGCCCAGCACCCCGGCGACGACTTCGCCGTGGTAACGAACGACGACGGCCTCGGCTGGAAGGCGCGCGTGATCCGCTGCAGCTTTGGCGGCACGATGCTCGCCGACCGCGCATGGGGAAACCCGTGGCGGCGCCGCAAGGATGCCATCGCGGAAGTCCTCGCGAGCGGCATCCCCTTCATGCCGGGGTTCCGCCCGTGAGCGCCACTCTCCGCGCGGCTGGCGAGGCTCTGTACGGACCCCGATGGCAATCCGATCTCGCCCGTGACCTGAAGGTATCCGACCGCACCGTGCGGCGATGGGATGCCGGGCAGAACGAGATCCCGGCCGGCGTCTGGCCGGAGCTCCGGACGCTACTGAAGGCGCGCGGGCTGGCGCTGGCATCGGTGAGGCGCAAGCTGCCGAGGTGATCATGCGGCGGCCCTCACTTCGCGCCACGCACGGATGAACCGCGCCGCCGCGTAGGGATTGATGGCGTTTCCGTATCCACGGAGCCGGCCGACGCGGTTGCCAGCGCCTTCCGCGAGCGGGAAGCCTTCGGCACCTTCAAAGCAGCCTCGCACCACGCCGTCGGATAGCCCATCAGCCAGCCGGAGAAGCGAGGATTGAGGGACGCGGCGCGCCTTGCCGTCGGTGCAGTTGACGATGTCGAAGCTGGACCAGAAGCCAGCAGGGCTTGCCTCGGCAGCTGATCCACCCGGTTCCGCGTCGAGCCATCCGGGTTGACCGCTGTTGTGGCCATGCCCGGGGTGTCTTTCCAGTCGCGGCTGCTCGGCGTCGACCAGCCGGTCAGGTTCGCCGCCTGGCACAAGTCCTGCGGCCCGCCCTTGCGCTCGATCTCCCGAAGCGACCCCTCCGGAGTGCGGACGTTCTTTTCGGCGTCCGTCGCTCGGGACGTGGGCCATCCCACCAGCTGTGCCGCCGAGCCCAGCGTGTATCCCGCGCCATTGCCGTTGATCCCCTTCGCCTTCAGCCGCTCGATCCGAGCATCGGTCTTTTCGATGCTCGAGTTCGCGTTGAAGGCTTGAGCATCCGGAGTCGGCCAACCCACCAACTCGACCGTCTTGCGGCTGCTGTCCGTGTTGCCCGCTGGGTTGTACGTGTCCGTTCCCGGCGAGCCCGCCATCGGCGTCGGCCAGCCAGAAAATGCGCTGTCGGATATTCGGCGAGCCGACGCCCGCAGCCGGATAATCGGTGCCCCAAGGAGCATAGGAGATGACTTCCAGCGAAGCGCGTACTCCGGCGAGCCATTCAAGTCCGTCAGGGCTTGCAACCTGCTCTCCAAAGACGCGAGCCGGGCGGCATCGTGCGATGAGGCGCCAGGCTTCCGGCCATAGGTGGCGGCCGTCGGCAAGCCATGCGTGGCCGCAATCTGCGCATATGCAATAACCAGTTCGTCGAGGGCACCACACAAGGTTCGCGCCCGCGCATCGCTGGCAACTTTGACGTTTGCCGGCTTGGCTGAACGGCGGACAGGGGCAGCTGCAGGTCCAGACGGGGCCTTCTCGCCAGTAGGCAAGCTGCAAGGCGAGATCCCATCCGCCGACGCCGGCGAAGAGATGGACCCGCTCATACCCGGTAAGGTCATCTGGCGAGAGATCGGCGATTGATCGGTCATCGATTTTTCCCGGCATGATCAGGCCGGCATCCATGAGGTGCTGCAGCCAGTCGCAGGCGAAGCGCTCGGTGTCGTTGTAGATCGCGGCCATTCACTTCCCGCCCCTCATCAGCGCGCACGCCAAGACCAAGTCGAAGTCGTCTTCCGGCTGCGCCCAAAACTCCGCCCGCAGCAGCCCGAGCAGCCGGCGCGCCTTGATCGCGGCGAAGTAGCTGGCGGCGGCGTCGTTCATGCTGGCACCGAGCGTGGATTGAGGATGGCCATCGCCGCGACGCCGACACCGCCCGCATCGGCCTGATGATCGTCGGCAGGCTTCCAGCCGATCTTCATCGCTGCGGCGATCATGTCCGGCTTCTTCGCGAACTTGCTGCCAGTGAGCGCGATCTTCACGTCCTGCCAGGCGATGTGCGTATGCGGCAGGTGGTGTTCGCCGGCGAAGAGGCGGCAGATGCCGGCCAAGGTGATGAGAAATTCGAGCTCGTCGAGCGCATCGGTCTTGCCGGCGCGGATCGGCACCACGGGCCTCTCCCACGCGATCGCATCAAAGCCGTGGGTCGCCCGCATGTCGTGCAGCCACCGCCACAGCGCGGCATACCGGCGGGCGTTGTCACCCGGCGGCACCTTCGGCAACAGGAAAGTGCCCAGCAGAGGCGGCTTGCCGCGCTCCATCAGGGCGAATCCTGTTGCCGTGCTGAGGTCTAGGGCCAGCAGGAGCATCAGTGCGCCGCAGCTCCGCTCGCGTCGTTGCCGCGGCCCAGACCTTCGGCCAGCTTGTCCTGTGCCGTCTGCCAGGCATTGTTGTAGGCGAACCAGTCACCCGAACCCGGCGCGTAGGGATTGGAGGTGCGGTCGAGGCCTTCCCGCCCGTCCTGTTCGCCGCGCGCCGTGGCGTCGAGCGTGGCGCCGTCGGCATCGGGCTCGTCGAAGAGCGACCACTGCATGCCGAGCGGGCTGCCCATGATCTTGAGGTACCGCCCGAGGTTCCTTTGTTCTGCGATGACCTCGCCCGTCGACCGCTCGCTGATCCGGAACGCCAGCTTGAGGCTGTCGACATCGACGCCGTCCCCCTTGGCGACCTTGTACCGGTTGCGCAGGACACCCTGAGCCTGGGCCGCCTTGTCCCTCAGCTCGCGCCATTCGATCTCAGCAGCCTTGATGAGGTTGACGTGCATGCCGACCGTTTCATCGGAAGCCTCGCCGACGTTCTTGCCCTTGGTCTTCTTGTTGGCCGCAGCCGCCGCGTTCGCGAGCGTCTCGATGGCCTCCTGATCGGCGTTCGGACCCGCGAAGTCCGACAGGTTCTCTTCGCGGCGGTTCTTCGGCTTGCGTGCCATAGGTCAGATCCGTTCGTTGTTGAGAGAGGGAAACCGCCCGCCAGTCGTTGCCGGCGCGCGGGTACGCGGACGCTTAGGTGGTGGTGGCCTCACGATGCTTAGCGATGCGTTCCCGGAGCACCCGCTCGGCCGATGTTTCGAGCGTGCCGCCGGACGTGACGCGGCCGTTGCGGGTGTCGTCGTAGAACTTGGCGAGATCGGTCGCGGCGAGGACGGTCCGGACCTTGGCGGCATCAATCTTGGGGTCGGCCACGACGCGACAGAGCGCGGCGATGGTCGGCGACCGGAAGGCGTTCAGCGTTTCGGGATGCGTCTCGGCCAGCAGCTTGATCGCGGTGGCCACGGCCGGCCGGCCGACCTGGCGCAGCATCTTCAGCAGCGTGTTGGGCGACAGCACCGATTTCGGCGGGATGTCGTAGCTCGGCGGCGCCTTCAGGATCGTCACCCCGGCATTGCGGCAGACACCGAAGGCTTCCATAGCCTCGGGCTGCTTGGCGGCAACGGCGGCATGGAATTGCTGCAGGCTTGTCAGCCCGATGCGGCGGCTGTTCACGGCGACGAAGATCTCAGCCTGCTTCGCCACGTCGGGCGCCTCGATGATGTAGCAAGGCAGGCTGTCGATCTGCGGGTGCTTCTTCGCCGCCTCGAGGCGGTGCTGCCCGTCGATCACGGCATAGGTGCCGTCGTCGCGCTCGCTGACCACGATGGGCTGATAGCAGTTCCAATTGAACGCCAGCAGGATGCGGTTGATGTGCGTGATACCGGCCTTTCCGACCTCGCGCTGATAGGTCTTGTCGACGGTGAGCAAGCCCAGATCGAGCCACACCACGCGCGGCTTGGTGCCAAGGTCGGCCGAGTGCTGGGCCGCCTTCGCCTTGGCGGTCGCCGCCGCGCCGGAAAGCACCTTTTCCTTGGTCGTCGGCAGCGGCGTCGAGGTGGCCGGCTTCTTCGGTGCCAGCGCGACGGTGGCGCCGATCTTCAAGCCGGTGACCGTCTTGGTTGGCGATCTCGGGAAGGACATCCCGGCAAGACCACCCTCGCGCCGGGCCATGGCACGGACGCCCGCCCGGTCGAGCAGCTTGTTGCCGACCATGAACTTGCCGCCCTCGCGCGTGACGACGAAGCCGCGCTTCCGCAGGACCTGCACGTCAGGGAGAAGGTCGCCGTAGAGCTCCTGCAGTCGCGCGGCCTCCTCGGCTTTGCGTTCGACCTCACGCTCCGCGGCCATGACGTGGGCGGGCTTGCGCAGGGCAGTCGTCATCGTTCGTCCGCCGTCTTGATGGCCTGGTCCACGGCGGCCTCGATGTCGGCCTCGGGGATACCGAGGTCGCGAGCCAGTTCGGCCAGCGCCGACCGCGTCGCCATGCGTGCCGCCCTGCCGCTGAACGACATCAGGCGCTCGTTCGCGAGGAAACCGGCGGCCTCGTTGGCCAGGACATCGGCGGGGGTCGCGGTCTGCATCACCGGCGCTCGCTATCGTGATCGAACAGCGGCATCGGCGGCCGGACATTCTTCCCGATCAGCCTGTCGGCCTTCGCCGTCAGCTCCCTCGCCCGATGCGGCATCCGCTTGACCTGGGCGTAAATCCGCATCGCTCGCCAATGATTGAAGCGTCGCCACAGCCGCATGGGCATTCTGGTGAGCCCTTTCAATTGCGAGATATTCATCGGCATCAAGCCTTATGGGTTCTTGGTAGAAGATTGCCCGCGCTCGGCGGAGGGACAGCCCGGCGCGGCGGGCTCCACGGGAGAGCCAGGACTCGCGCGTGTCGTTCCAGCCGCGAGGGCCGGACAGATCGCAAAGCATGTCGCGCGCTCTAACGGTCGCACTCACGGCAGACTTCTCCTGAAACTCGGAACGCTTGTTCGGAAACCCGGTCATCGATTGCTCCATGTTGATGGACATGAAGACGACCAATCACTGGGTCTCTCTTGGAGACCTCACGAAGCGCACGGCTGGCAGGCTCAGGGCGATTCGCGAGGCTCAAGTTTCCGCGGGCGACGCTGAGCGCCCCGCATACGAAGAAGGTGCGGCGGCCGGCACGTACACACCGACCGCCGCGGGCGAACGGGTCAACCTCGGGGAAGAGGAAGGGACCGTCGCTCGCCAATATCGAATGAAGACCGCGGCATCCCCGCCGCGCACGGCCGAGACGGCGAAAGGCCCCATGCCCCCGCTTGCCGTCTCGGCCGGTCACTTCGCGCCCCCGTCGAGCATGGCCACGACGGCATCGAACTTCGCGCGCCAGCCCTCATCGTGTTCGTAGAGGTCGCGGGCGCGACGGATGCCGTGGAGGACCGAGGAATGGTCCTTCATCATCGGCTTGCCGATCTGGTGCAGCGAGAGCTTGTGCCGGGTGGACGCCAGCCAGTAGCAGGCGAAGCGCGCGCGACAGAACGGCTTGTGGCGCGCGGCGCTGTAGAGCTGATAGGCAGTGACGCCGAAGGCCTCGGCGGCGGCATCGACGATGGTACTCAGGATGTTTCGCGGGATCGGCTGGATCGCGACTGGCGCCGGGACGGGTGGCGGTGCCGGCTTCACGACGCGCATCACCCGCTGCGCAACGGTCGGGCCGCTGACCACCTGCCGATCACCAGTCTTGAGGTCGACCACGATCTCGTGCGTCTTGGCAGGGCGGTAGCGCGGAGCCTGGCCGAGTATCCGGCGACGATGCGAGGGCGGACAGATCGCCAGCACGCGCGCGCGGTTGGCGACGAGGTCTTCGTAGTGGCCGCTGGAGGGCTGGCGGATGAAGGACATCTACACCCTCCCCAGCACAATGGCCTGCAGCAGCCGGGTGCGGTCACCCTCGGTCTGCGGCGGCAGGCTGTCCTTCAGGACGGCGGCGAGAATGGCGCTCCGGGTTTCCTCATCGCGCAGAGCCTCGAGGAGCAGCTTCTCCCTGGTCTGGAAGAGCTCGAACAGGTTCCGGTGCGAGCAGCCCGCCGCTCGGGCGACGGCCGGCATGGAGGGCTGGAAACAGCCGGTCTGCATGAAGTCGCGACAGGCCTGGACGATGCGCGCGGCGCTGCGGGCCTTGCGGTCGTGGCGGCCGTCGCGCTTCGGGGTGGCGGCTTCGGTCATCAGGCGCCGCCCTTCCCGTCCGCCGGCATGGTCAGGATCGCCCGCTTGCCGCGATACCGTGCCACCACGTCGAGCTTGGACGGCTCCCGCCCGGTGATGACGCCGCGCGCGATGAGGCGATTGCGGGCGGTGCGCTCTTTCGTCTCCTCCGACGCTCCGGATATTGGGGCGGCGGGATCGACCAGGGCGCGGCGGGTGATGGCGTTCATGTCAGCAAGCCCCCGATACCCAGCGGAACCAAGCGAAGATCGCGATCATGGCGGCCGGGAGAAGTGCCGCCGCGAGGATGACCGCAAGCACGGACGCGGGAGGCGCGTAGCTCTTGCAGAACTCCTGATCGGGCGGCGCCTCGCGCGGATCGAAAACCGCCTTCCCGACGACAGTTTCGCCGTAGATGTGCGTCGCAGGCGGTGCGCCCAGCCAGCCGGTGCGGCGGATGTCGCGGTCCATCAGGCGACCCCTGCAGCGATGAACCAACGCTCGCCGTTGAACGTCGCCGTGCCCTGCATGGCGCCAAGAAGCGCGGTCAGTTCGTCCAGAGGCGTCTCGAATGCCGGGAGGTCGCCATGGATGCGGTAGCGCGGCTCCGTGCCGCCGCCGGCGAGCGCGACGGGCTGGTCGCTCGCTTCGATGGCCGAGATGAAGGACTCGAAATCGATCCCGCGCCTGAAGTCCACACCGAAGCGGTCAATCAGCAGCCTAGCCACCCTCAGGGCCGGATTGTCGTCACTAACAATTCTGTCGTTGAGCGCGACGCATCCCAGCGCGCTGGCGCTCAACGCCGGCGCCGCGATCCCAGCAAGCGGAAGCGCAGCGGCACCAGCGAGGAACAGACGCCGGGGGATCACGCGGCAGCCTTTCGGCGGTATGTCCGCTTGCCCGCTCGCTTTGCTGGGGCCGGGGCGGGCCGGCGCTTCTCCAGAAAGTTGGGCGGGACTTCAACGCCGCGCTCGGTTGCCAGCCGTTGAACCTTCGCCCGCTCCTGCCAGGACACGCCACGGCGGCGCCATTGCCTGATCTGCAATTCGGTGTAACCGAAGGCGATAAGCGCGTCGGTGCCGATGCTTGCCAGCACGTCGCGGTCGAGGGGAGCGTTTGCCATAGGCCGAACTATGGAGACATCTTGTCACCTTTTCAAGTGCGGAAATACACGATGTCACAAGGTGACATCTCACAGCCTTACAGGACCGGCGCTTAAGGCGACAATATGTAGATGGCGACAGCGAAACGGCCGACGAAAAAACCCAAAGCTCCGCCCGATCCAGCGGCGACGGCGTACTACGTCGCCTTTCGCGATCGGCTGGTGGCTGCTAGGGAGGCCGCTGGGCTAAGCGCGGCCAGCCTTGCGGAGCTGCTGGACATTCCAGCGTCGAACATGAAGCAGATCGAAGGTAAAAGGCTGACACGTTTCCCCCTGCACAAGCTGGAAAGGTTATCGCTGGCGTTGCGACTGCCCATCGAGTTTTTGGTCACAGGCAAGATCTCTCGCCGCAACCGTGCCGATACTAGGGAAGCGGCGTAAACATTCTACAAAGGCCAAGTGGTTTTGCTGCGTCTTCAGTCCGCTTGACGTTCAGGGCGTGACTTCGGTGGCGTCGCCGCAATAGACGCACTTCCCAACATTGCTGGCCCTTGGCTTTCGGCAACCCGGGCAATACCCCATCGTCGGCGGCTGAAGGATGCCTGTTGTTGAAGATGCCCGCGCCGCGCTGTCTGGCTGGTCGGCCCCGCAATATCGACACTTCAACGCTTCCGCCTGGATCATCTCCGCACACAGCGGGCACTTCTTTGGTGCCGCCGGTGGGGCCGGCTTGACCGAGCCACAATGCGGGCAGGCGTAGGCGTCGACCCGGCGTGGCCGGTTGCAGGAATGGCAGAGGATGAAGTCGCGGCCATTTGCGCGAGCCCGCTGCTCGATCCGCGGCACAGCAATAACCGCCAGTAGGCCGACCAGCGGCGAGAGGAACAGAGCGAGAAAGAAAAAGCCCGCCCCGCTCCGTCCTTTCTGACCAGCAAGCCAGCCAACGAGCGCACAAAGCGGCAACCAAAGCGTCACAATCCAGATCATTGCAGAACGTCCGCCATCCGCACCCGGCGCCTTCTGCGCGAGCGTATTGGATCATCTGCACCAGATGCGAGCGTCATTGTAAATCGCTGATCTGCCACAGTTTTTTGCGGCACCGATTCGCTCATTCCGAGGGATGAGCGAGCGTGATCTACGGCCAAATGTCACCGCAGATCGGCTGCGTTTTGTTCACTGCGGTGACATCTTGTAACTTTTCCATTGACCGCAGAAAATATTGGATACATCTTGTCACCGTTCGGCACCCTCGCCGACACGGGCCGGGCCGCACCCGGAGAGCGCGAGACAGCGGACCGGCGCCCCCAACGCCGGTCCATCGCTCCGGGAGGCAACATGTCCGACATCATCAAGGGCGCGACCGTCATTCACCACGGCGCCGTCAGCTACGGTCGCGGGAAGGTCGTCGGCCTAGTCGACAGCGATGTGGCCCCGATGGCCTCGGTCCAGTTCGACGCCGATGCTGGGCGTGGTCCGCGCACGGTTCGTGTGGCGCACCTGTCGGTGGAGCGGACGCTGCCGATGGCGGTCCGGCTGCCGGCCACACCGAAGCTGCGGGTGGTGTACTCGGCGACCCGGGCCAACCCGGTCGTCTATCCGTCGGGCTTCTCGACGCGCGGCGCTCCGATGGCAGATGCCGAAGCCGTCGAGCGCATGCGCGACCCACACTTCCGCATCGGCTGGCTGGAATTCGAACTCGAGATGGCGGCCAACGAGCTGCGTCGTGCGGCAGAGCATGTGAAGGGCGACTTCCGGCGCCGCGCGATCGTGGATCGCTGCGAGGCCATCGAGCGGACCCTGCGGCTTTGCAGGGCGGCGCTGGAGCCGGCGGCCGAGGCTTCCGAGAAGGTGCTGTCAGTTGCGGCGGCGACGGTGTCGGCATGACGACCGCCCCCGACCCCAAGATCCTCGCCGAAGCAATCGCGCTCGCCGAGGAAGGCCTGAAGATATTCCGCCCGTACATCGCCGACCCGGATATCAAGCGGGAGGTCGAGTTCAACGAGGCGTTTGTCGCTGCGGCGAAGGCGTATCAGCCGATGCGGGAGGCGCTGAAGGCTGCCGCCAACGAGCTTGGCAGCGCGGCCGACGGTGTCGCCAACCTTCACCGATTGCTGTCCTACGGGCTCCGTGATGCTGAACGCCGCGCCCGCGCCGCCCTCTCCAAAGCAGGAGTGTGAGATATGCCCGACATTTACACGCCCGACCCGAACCGCATTCTCCGCCGCACCAGCGTCGGCGACATCCAAGCTTGGGGCGCACCCTTGGCCGATGTGTCGGTGTCCCTTGGTATCTACGCAGGCGTGCAACACGCCGACACGCAGGTGGCCTACTTCAGCCAAAACCTGAACATGACTTCGGCCGATGCGCGGAGGTTGGGCAAGTCGCTCATCGAAGCCGCCGACCACGCCGACAAGGTCTGCACTGACGCAGCAGCGAGGGCTGCGTGATGCCCGCCACAACCCACAAGGTCGACGCCACCATCAGCTGCGGCGATCCCGACATCGGCGCTGAGGTCGATCTGCGCATCACCTTCAAGTACCAGGCCGGCGCCCCTGAGCAGGGGCCGACGTACGCCAGCGGAGGACAGCCCGCCGATCCCGACGAGATCGAATTCGTCTCGTGCGTCCAGATCGTCAACGGCAAGGAGAGCCCGACCTACGGCGCGTTCCGTGACCTTGAGCAGCAGTCGCTCGACGCCATCGCCGAGGCATGGCTGCAGGGCGACGAAGGCCAGGCGCAGGCCACCGAGCAGGCCATGGACGATTGGGCCGCCCGCGCGGACGAGGCTGAAGAGGCGCGCGCCGAGTCGCGGCGGGCCTACTGATGATCTGGGACGCCCTTTGGGAGGTCGTCTCTATCGCCCTCTACATGATCGTCCTGCCGCTCGGCCTGCAGGGCTTCTTCTCAATGCTGATCGGAGAGTGAGCGATGGCACTGGATGCTGAAAAGGCGAGCCAGATGCTCGACCGGCTGGAGCAGGCAACCGTCGAATACGAGCGCGCAACGGTTGCGCGCGTTGCCGATGCCCGGCGCGAGAAGGCGGAGGCCAGGCAGGCGTTGCTCGAGGCGCTGGTCGGGAAGCAGGGAGCGTCGTCATGACCTCCGCCCGCTCCGCGCTCTACCTCAGCCTGGCAATGGCGCTGGCCGGCGTGATCCTCATCACGACGTTCGCCCCGCGCGCCGGTCGCGCTGCACAGGAAGGGCTCGACGAGCCCACCGAAGAGAGACGGACCCACATCGTCGTGGTCTGCCCGCCGGGTGAACCGTGTCGCCCGCGCGGCGTGCCGGTCAGCAAGATCGCCTGCGACATGGACCTCCGCGGCGTTGCGATTGTCGTCGCGAGCGGGACGCGGACCAAGTGCGAGAGGGTGACCAAGCCATGACGCCGGACCGCGACCTCATCGCCGAGACGCAGACCCTCTTCCTCGCGCGTCTCAACGCCAGCCACCCGGTCGCCGCCGAGGCGCTTCGCCCGGACATCCGCAGGCTTTGCAGGTCGAAGAATGCGGCGATCGCATGTGAGGCAGGGCGGATGTTCGGGGCGCTGGAGCGGCGGCGGCTTGGTTGCGGAGATTCGGCATGAGCAAGCCCATGCAGCCCGTCTATCGTTTGCTCGGCGCGAAGGTCGAAATGATGCGCAACACGCTCGGCTGGACACAGGAAGAGCTTGCGGTCCGCATCGGTCTGTCCCGAGCCAGCATCGCCAACCTCGAAACCGGCCGCCAGCGCCTGATGATGCACGACGTCGAGAAGATCGCCCTCGCGTTCGGCACGACGCCTAAGCACCTGATGAAGGGGATATGGACATGAGCGCTCCCGATCTAACGGCCGCGCGCAAGATCGTCGACGAGCACCGCAAGGGCCGCGTGCTGGTCTCCTGCGAAGTCGCCTATCGCGTCGTCGAATCGCTCGTCGCCACGCAGGCCGCGCTTAAAGCGCAGGTCGAGTGCACGGCCAGGCTCGCCAAGAAGCTCGGTTTCACCGACGCCGATATTCGGGACTTCACATCGCAGGCGCGCTTGGCGCTTGGCGAGGTCCCGGCGATCCACGAGGCGCCCCGCGACCTCTCCGTCCCGCTCCGCGTTCGTGGCGTCGGCCGCGTCGCAGATGAGCCCCGCGCCCTGTTGCTGGCGCTGAACGAGCGCCCGACCGACGACGAAATCCGGGCGCTACACGACCACCTGTCCGAAGTGGTGATTGCATGAGCCGGCACACGATCGACACCTGCCTCGGCATGGGCGACCCGGACCTCGGGGCCGAGGCTGATCTGCGGATCACCTACACGTTCCTGCCGGGCTCACCCGCAACCGGTCCGACATATGCCAGCGGCGGCGAGCAAGCGAGCCCCGACGAGATCGAATTCGTGTCGTGCGTCCAGCTGATCGACGGCAAGGAACACCCGACGTCCGGCGTGTTCGGACACCTTGAGCAGTCGAGCCTCGATGCCATCGCGGAGGCGTGGCTGCTGGGCGATGAGGGCCATGCGCAGGCGGTCGAAAACGCACTGGACGACCTGGCTGGTGAACGCGAGCAGGCGGCCGAAATGAGGGCTGACCGATGACCTTCGCCGAGTTCCACAACGCGCTGCGCATCCTGACAAGCATCGACCGCCACGAACTCGAAGCGGCCGGCGTCATCAAGGCCGGCGATCACAATGCCTGGGGCACGTTCACGCGCGATCCGTTCCGCTGGTTCATCCGGGCGGATGACGCGAGCGCCGCCAAGCTGTGGGGCATCATCGAGCGGAGGCAGCGGCGATGACCCATCAATTCCGAGAGGACGGCAGCCACTACAACGGCGGCGCGGTGTTCTTCGGCTACGGCTATCGCGCCATCGGCGAGCCGCGCCTGAAGATGATCCGGCGCTGGTATCGTCAGGGCGACAAACGCGGCAAGACGGAGGATCGCTTCTTCGTCGATGGCGTCGAGGTCGAGAACTACACGGCCGCGATCAACGCGCTGAGCATTCCCGTCGCCTTCACACCCGAGGAGGTCGCCGCCCTTCACATGATCGCTGACGAGTCGTCGGACCTGCGGAGCGTCATCAAGTTCGAGATCCGGCAATCGCTCCGCGACAAGGGCGCGATCGAGTATGGGCCGCCCGGAAGTTTCCGACGCACGGACATCGGCCGCGCCGCGCTGGTGACGCCATGACCGGGTGGACGAAAGGCGACACCGGCCTCACCGCCAACGGCTTCCCCTACCGCGTGCTCTGCGTCGACTTCGACGGCGCCGTTGGCCCGCTGGTTGTCGCCGTTCGTCGCGACAAGTTCGAGACGTTGGTCCAGCTGCCGGCTGATGGCGTGCACCCGGGCGGGCTGAAGTATCTCGACCTCAAGCCGCCGAAGGTGCGGGCGTGAGCGGCGGCATCACTACCGAAGCGCGGTCCGCCCAGGTGCATCGCTGCCACTGCGGGACGGACCGACTCCCGACACTACGGCGCATGGGTAGCCGGTCGAACCTCATGCAGTACGTCTGCCCCAGCTGCGGCACCAAGGGCGTCAATTCCGTCAGCGGAGATCGCGCGGCCAAGAACTGGAATGCCGACATGGCGGCAAGGAAGGCGACGCGATGAGGCCCCACTTCTTTCGTGCTCGTCTCGCGAAGGCCGGTCCATTCATCGGCGTGCGCATGTTCTTCGGCCCGCCCGTCATCGATGGCGAGGAGCTGGATCGCAGTCCTCGCTGGCAGGTCTCGGTCGGCGCCGAGACGACGTCGCATGCCGTGCTGATGCTGGGCACCGATGCCGTTCCCGTCGAGGTCGAAGATGTCCTGCTGCGATCCGTCGAGCCGGTGACCGAGGCGGAATGGCAATACCTCGTAGCGCACCAGGCGTGGGCCGCTGAGCACGCGCCGAACCATCCCAAGGCCGAACCGCGCCGCGCGGTCGACTTCAACACGATCCCCCTACCCTTCTAGGAGCGCCAGCGATGCCCGACGTGACAGACACGATGCTTTCCGATGATGCGACCCGGCACGGCATCGGCGGCAACAATCCGCCGGATCCGATCGAGGCGCTGCGCGTCCATCTCCGCGACACCTATACCGACCTCGCCAAGCGCTTCGCCGACATCATGGCAATGGCCGACCGGCTGCCGGCTGCGATGGATGATGACGCCGAGGCCAAGCTGACCGAGGCCATCAAGGTCTGCACGAAGTTCTCGCGCAACGCCGAGGTCTGCCGCCTTGAGGCGAACGAACCGCACCGTGCCCTGATCGCCGCCACGGACGGTTTCTTCAAGGCCATGAGCGACAAGGTCGACGGCCTCAAGAAGAGGATGAACACCGAGTATCTGACGCCTTATCAGCAGGAAAAGACCGATCGGGAGAAGCGCCGGCGCGAGGAGGAAGCCCGCGCTGCGGAGGAGGCCCGCAAGGAACAGGAACGGCTCAAGCGCGCCGAGGAGAAGCGACTCGCCGAGGCCAGGGCCGCCGAGGAAGCCGCCCGCAGGGAGGCCGAGCGCAAGGAACGTGAGGCCCGCGAGGCCGAGCAGCGCCGCAAGGAAGAAGCGGCCGCCGAGGTTCGGCGCGCTGAAGAGGCCAAGAAGGAAGCGGCCCGCCAGCTCGCCGAAGCCAAGGCCGCGAAGGACAAGGAGGCCGCCGACAAGGCCAAGGCCGAGAAGGAAGCCGCGCAGCGCGCCATCGAAGAGTCGAAGGAAAAGAACCGCCGCGAAGCCGCGGAAGCCAAGGCCGAGGCGGATCGGGTGGCCCAGGAAGAAGCGAAGGAACGCATCCGCCTGGCCGAGGAGCGCCGTGAGCAACAGAGGATCGCGGACAAGGCGCGAGACGATGCCGCCGCAGCCGCGCAGCGCGCCAACGCCACCAAGAGGGCCGCCGGCGCCTCACAGGCCGACATGTCCCGCACCCGCACCGATCTCGGCGCCATCGCGTCGCTGCGCACCGTCTACGAGCACGAGGTTACCGACCACGACGCGGTGCCGCGCCAGTATTGCCGGGTGGATGACGGCCTCATCGCGAGCGCCGTGCGAGCGGCGACGATCGACGGCAAGTGCACCCTGAAAATTCCCGGCGTCAGGATCTACCCGAAGACCGACAGCGTGGTGCGGTAGCTCAATCAATCACGAAGGAACAGACATGGACACGCTAACTGACATCGCCGACAGCCGCGGCATCGGCGACAACAACCCGCCCGGCAAGGTCGAATTGGAGCGCGCCGCCGAGCTTGTGACAAACGCCACCGAATGGGTCGACGAGCGGCCGGAGATCACTGACGCCGACATGGCGAAGGAGGCCAACGAACTCGTCGCCAAGCTCAAGGACGCCAAGAAAGCGCTGGTCGCCAGCGCCAAGGCTGAGCGCAAGCCCCTCGACGACGCCATCGCCGAACTGGCCACGAAGTACAAGGCGCCGGCAGCGAGCGTCGATGATGCCGTCGCCAGGCTCGGGACGCTGGCCGGCGCATGGCTGGTGAAAGAGCGCGACCGGATCGCCGCCGAAAGGGCAGCCCAGGAAGCCGAGGCGCGCCGAAAGCGCGAGGAGGCCGAACGCATCGAGCGTGAGCGTATCGAGGCGCAACGCCGCCTCGACGAAGAACGCCGCCGGCTGGCTGCCGAGGAAGAAGAGCGCAGACGTGCCGCCGCCGCCGAGGATCAGACCGAACTCGAGCGCGTCGCCGCGGAGGGTCAAGCCGCCGCCGACCTGGAGCGCGTCGAGGCCGAGCGCCAAGCTGCGGCGCGGGCTGCAGCGGCCGCCGAAGAGGCCAACAAGGCGGCCAAGGAAGCGGAACGTCTCGCCGCCCGCAAGACCGAGACCGCCGCGATCCGGACCGGTGTGGCGGGGAGCCGCGCCATGACGCTGCGGACCTACTGGAGCGCCGTGATCGAGGACGAGACCGCGGCGATCGACAGCTACCGGGCGCATCCGACGGTGCGCAAGGCGATGCTGGCGGCGGTGCTGCAGGCCGCGAACGAGGATGCCCGCATCGCGAAGGACGAGAGCAAAGCCCCGCTGGGCGTCCGCTTCGTCAAGGAAGAGCGCGCGCAATGAACATCTGCAGCGAGGACGCCATGGTGCTTCTGGTCCGGCGGATTGAATCGCTGGCCGTCGCTGCTGCCGGCAAAGATCGAATCGAGCGCGAGACCCGCGATCTGCGGCAGCGACTGGATCAGTTGAGCGTGAGCGCTACCAGCCTGCGCTCAGATTTCGCCGCCGCCGAAGCCAAGATCGCCGAGTGGGCCGAATACGCCAGCGCGCTGCGCTCAGCGATCGACGCGATCGATCCCAAGGCCATCAAGCGCAAGCGCATCGTCCTGCCGGACATGCCGAGGCCGTTCGAAACCGAGATCCCCTTCTAAGTCGTCCAACCCCAGGAGTAAGCCAGCATGAGCGACACCAGCCAAATCGGCCGCACGGAAGCGCCGCCGCCCCCGAAGACCGATGTCGTCGAGAAGAAGGATCTGCCGACGCTCGCGACCGGCGGCAGCCTCGGCGCAATCATCCCGGAGAACATCGACCAGGTTTGGCGGCTCGCCACGATCCTTTGCCAGGCCGAGATGGTGCCGAAGTCGCTCAACACGCCGGCCAAGGCGACGGTGGCGATCATGCACGGCATGGAAGTCGGCCTGATGCCGCTGCAGGCGATGCAGTCCATCGCTGTCATCAACAACATGCCGAGCATCTATGGCGACGCCATGCTCGCCCTGGTGATTTCGAAGCCGGTCTACGGAGACCACAAGGAAAGCATCGAATTCGACGATGCTGGTGTCCCTTGGGCGGCCACCTGCAGCGCGCGCCGGAAGGGCGGCAACGAATGGCGGACGCAGACCATCACCCGCGCCCAGGCCCAGAAGGCCGGATGGTGGAGCAAGGCCGGTCCATGGTCGTCGACGCCGCAGCGCATGCTGCAGATGCGCGCCCGCGGCTGGTGTCTCCGCGACACCTTCCCGGATGTGCTGCGCGGCCTGGTCATGGCCGAGGAAGCCGCCGACATCGTCGACATCACCGAACAGGGTAGCGCGACGACGTCGAGCCCCCCGGAGCCGAAGCGCACCGATTTCACGAAGGACGGGCCGCATCGCACCACCGCGAAGTCGGCCGCCAACGTCAGCGACGCTGAGCCGCCGCACGACGCCGAGACCGGCGAGATCAAGAAGTCGTGGAAGCTCGCCGACACGATCGTCGGCCAGCAGGCGAAGCTCGGTGCGATCCACGACCTCCTCGCGATGGCCGAGATCAAGTCGGAGGTCGACGACATCGAGGCCGAGCACAGGGAATTCCTCGGCAAGCTGGGTCAGCAGCGCAAGGACGAGACGATGAAGGCCTTCAGAGATCGCAAGGCCGAGCTGCCTGAAGCCCTGGCGCTGCAGGACAAGTAACCACCACCCGGCCGGCTCGCTCAACGGGCCGGTCGTCCACCCAGAGGGAGAATTGTCGAATGTCCCGCCCGCTTTGCATCTATCACTCGCCCTGCCTCGACGGCTTCGGAGCCGCCTGGGTCATCCGCAAGTTCTTCGGCGGCGAGGTCGATTTCCATCCCGGCGTCTACGGCCAGGCGCCACCCGATGTTCGCGGCCGTGATGTCATCATGGTCGACTTCTCCTACAAGCGGCCGGTGATCGACGAGATGCATTACCGCGACGGTGGCGCCTGTCGATCGATCTTGATCCTCGATCACCACAAGACTGCCGAGGCGGACCTCGCCGGCTATCGCAAGCCACAGGCAGTGTGGTGGGACCACCTGGAATCGGTGCATCGGGACGGTACCGACAATATTCCGGAGCCCAGCATCTACGCGCAGTTCGATATGGCGCGCAGTGGAGCCGGCATGGCGTGGGATTACTTTTTCCGCAGTTCACCCCGGCGCCCGCACCTGATCGACAGGATCGAGGACCGCGACCTCTGGCGGTTCGCCTTTCCTGACAGTCGCGCCATCAACGGCACGCTGTTCAGCTATCCCTACGACTTCGACGTCTGGGATCACCTTGCAGAGCAAGCCGAAACCGAAGCGGGTCGCGCCGCGATGGTCACGGCCGGCAACGCCATCGACCGCAAGATGCTCAAGGACATCGGCGAATTCTTGGGCTTCGCCACCCGCGAGATGGTGATCGGTGGCCACAAGGTGCCGGTGGTCAACCTGCCCTACTTCATGGCCAGCGAGGCCGCCGGCCAGCTTGCGGAGGGCGCCCCGTTCGCCGCGGCCTACTACGACAAGGGCGATGCTCGCGTGTTCTCGCTGCGGTCCCGCAAAGGCGGCGTCGATGTTGCCGAGATCGCGAAGGCCTATGGCGGCGGTGGCCATGCTGGCGCGGCGGGGTTTCAGCGACCGGTGGGCTGGGAGGGCGACCGTTGAGCGACCGCCGCGAATACGAGATGGCCGAGGCCGATCTGGCGAATATCCTCGACGCCTGTAAGCCGGTGCCGCTGATCGCGCTCAATGCCGGCATGCCCAGCAGCCCGCAGGAGAACGCCAATCGGGCGTGGCGATCCCTGGGGCGCAAGATGGGCTTCAACTACCTCACCGTCCTGCCGGTCGCCGGCAAGGGGCAGCGGTTCTTCACGGCCGAGCCGCTGACGATCGCGGTAATGCCGAAGGAGCCGGCCTGATGGCCATCGTCTGCATCTGCGACGGCTGCGGCAAGCAAGAGCCTGCGGAGCATTGGCCCGGCGGGATCTTCAAGCCGAGCCACTGGTTCGGCCGCAAGGATGACGACGGTGAGCAGCTCGCATGCTCGCGCGAGTGCATCGAGAAGGTCGCGGCCAAGTCCGGCAAGACGGCGCTGGTGCTGCCGATATGAGTAAGAGCGCGCGCCGGCTGGTCACGCTCCCGCTCGAGGTCGACGGCCTCAACATGCGGACGGAGGGGTAGATGGGCGACACCAGCATCGAGTGGACCGACAAGGTGTGGAACCCGGTCGCGGGCTGCAGCATCGTCTCACCTGGCTGCACGAACTGCTACGCCATGAAGATGGCGCACCGGATCGAGGGCATGAACGGCACGGCCGGCCACGCGCCGCACTATGCCGGGCTCACCATGAAGACCAAGGCTGGCGCGGTGTGGACCGGTAAGGTTGCGACGGCGCCGGACAGCATCCTCATGGCGCCGCTGCGGTGGCGGAAGCCCGCCCGCGTGTTCGTCAATTCGATGTCCGACCTGTTCCACGAGGGCGTCGCCGACGAGACCATCGACCGCATCTTAGCCGTCATGGCGCTCTGCCCGCAGCACACGTTCCAGGTGCTGACGAAGCGGGCGAAGCGGATGCGGGAGTATTTCGCGCACCCGCTTCGACTGGCAACCATCAATGGCGCCACGTGGTCACTGTTGGGCACGCCACTCGGATCGAAGATCGAGCACGGCGGAAACTGGCAGACAAAACTGCCCCTGCCCAACGTCTGGCTGGGTGTCTCGACCGAGGACCAGGCGCGCGCCGACGAGCGCATCCCGCACCTGCTGGCGACTCCGGCAGCCAAGCGCTTCATCTCGGCCGAGCCTCTGCTGGGCGCGATCGATCTGACAGCCATACCGCGGACCCGGAGCGAAGGATTTATGCGGCCGCTCGACGGGCGGTTCAATCGCCTCGACTGGGTCATCGCCGGCGGCGAGAGCGGCCCGCGCGCGCGGCCGATGCATCCCGACTGGGCACGCGATCTGCGCGACCAATGCGCCGCGGCCGGAATTGCGTACTTCTTCAAGCAGTGGGGCGAATGGGGTCCGGTCGATCCGACCCGCAAGGCCGAATGCCACGCGATCGGCACCGACGGTGCGCACTACCGCATGTCCGACCTGGCCTGGCCTGACGGCGCCCGCCGCGGCGACGCCATCCGGGCCGATTTCAACAAGCTGCACCCCTGCACGACCTATCGCGTCGGCAAGAAGGCGGCCGGCGCCGAGCTCGACGGCAAGCTGCACCGGGAGTTTCCGACGTGACCGCCCATCCTCGCCCGAACCCCGCCGTCATGGCGCAGGTCGGCCACTGGAAAGACCCGGCGGACTGGGATGCGTGGTGGCGCGCGAACTCGGTCGCTGCGAATCGGCTGTCAGTCGAGGAGCCGGCCGCGTGGGAGCGCATCCTCAGGGCCACCGAGCAGTTCAACGCGGAGAATCCGAGATGAGCGACCGACCTGTCCGCATCCAACTCTCGCGCGCCAAGGGCTGGCGCATGCCGGCGAACGCCGTGAAGGTCGACCGCTCGACCCGCTGGGGCAATCCGTTCGATTTCCGCAGTTCCGAGTATAGCTGGGCCGCCCTGTCCTTTGGCTGCCGCGCCGATCCCGCCGGCCGGCAGGAAGCGTCAGTGCGTGCCTTCCGCGACTGGATTGACCCTCCACATGGGCGGCAGACGGTCAGCCACGAACTGCAGCCGAAGATGGTCGGACCCGGCGGCGAGGTCACACTCGGGCCGGCAGTGAAGGCCGGCGCCGCGCCCTCGCGAGAAGAGATCAAGAGCGCGCTCGGCGGAAAGAACCTCGCCTGCTGGTGCAAGCCAGGCGCGCCGTGCCACGCCGACGTGCTGCTGGAGATCGCGAACCGATGACCCCGCACCAAATCGAACTCGCCCGCCACGCGCTGGGTCTGCGGCCGACGCGGCTGATAAGCCATCGGAATCACTTCGTCGCCGGCCCGGGGCATCCTGACTATGGCGACTGGATCTCGATGGTCGTGACCGGTCACGCATGGCGGCGGGAGAACAAGCACCTGCTGCCGGGCGACGTGCTGTTTCATCTGACGCGGGCCGGCGCGGAGGCGGCGTTGCTGCCCGGTGATGTCTTGAACCCGGAGGATTGGCCGTGAACGAACTCACAAGGGCGGCAAACCGTGCCGTTCTCGGGTCTGCCCGCATCCAACTGCAGAGCGCGGCCCATCTAGCGAAGCGCGACGGCTCCGCGCTCGTCAGCGTGCCGATGTCTCCAGCCGAGATCGGCGCCGTCTTGGGCGACATGGCGTCTCGCAGGGTCGAGCGCGCGATGATTGCAGCGGACATCGGTTGCCGCGAGCGGACCTGCCAAGCCGGCATGGGCGATCCGCCTATGGACTGCGGCTGGCCGGATTGCGGCTGCGGGCTGATCATCGTTGTTCGGCCGCCGACCTACCCGTCGTCACCACGGCTTTCCCCAGACGGGACCTATTTCATCTGCGACCAGTGCCACCGCGAATGGCAGCCCGGCACGTCGCCAGGGTGTGAGCCGTGCGCCAAGGCGCTCGACGAGATGGATCGGCGGACGGGGTCGCGCGCATGACCGCCACCACGATGATCGCCATGGGCTGCAGGCCCTACGCCGAGCTGCCAGAGGAATGGCGCCCGGTGGCCGGTTTCCCCGCCTATTCGGTTTCTAGCCACGGGCGAGTCCGACGCGACAAGGTCGGCCGGCGCGTGTCGGCGGGCACAGTATTGACGCCCACGCTCAACGAATTGGGGTACGCCAGGGTTGAGCTTTGGCGAAACGGCAAGCGGGCCTGTCGACGAATCAACAATCTCGTCTGCGCGGCGTTTCATGGACCGGCTCCATCTCCAAAGCATCACTCAGCTCATGACAATGGCTGTCCGTCGGACAATCGGCCCGAGAACCTCAGGTGGGCAACGCCCACTGAGAACGCGAAAGACAGACACAGACATGGAACGGACGCGATAGGCGAGAACAATCCCGCCGCCAAGCTGACATTCGCCGATGTGATCGCGATTCGCGCGACCGAACCATATTTCGGTGTTGGCCGCGATCTGGCGCGCAAGTACGGGGTCGCGCAGTCGGTTATCAGCGGAATTCGACGAGGGCGAACCTGGCGCATGACACCGCAGGCGCGGTCGTTTCCGGATATCGTGGAGCCATGACGGCGCACCAGCCCCTCTCGCCTGGACGCGAACTGCGGCGCTCGTCGCAGCCCCGCCGCGGCCTGTCGCGCGAGGAGGCAGCGGTCTACATCGGGGTCAGCGTCCGGAAGTTCGACGAGATGGTTGGCGACGGACGCATGCCTCGCGCGAAGGTCATCGATGCCCGCCGGGTCTGGGACACGCTGAAACTCGATCTTGCATTCGACGCGCTCCCGACGGACGGTGAGGAGGTCTCGAATCCATGGGACTGAGGCGGGGCGTCTTGAAGTTCAATATCCCCTACGTCGTGGCCGACACGGACCGGCACGGCAACGTGCGGCTCTACTACTGGCGCAAGGGCCGGCCGAAGATCCGGCTGCGCGCCGAGCCAGGATCCGTAGCCTTCGCGGCCGAGATCGAGGCCGCCAAGGTCGCGAGCGATGCCGCCGCCCCGAAGTCCGCGCGGGAGATCGCGCCAGCATCGTTCCGGGCCCTCTGCCTCGACTATTTCGCCAGCGCGAATTTCCGCATGCTGGACAAGAATACCCAGCGCCAGAACCGACTCATCCTCGAGGACGTCAGCAGATCAAAGACACCGAAGGCCGGCCAGGAGCGCGGCGCCCTGCCCTACGCGCTGATTGAGCCGCGACACGTCGAAGAGATCCGTGACGAGAAGTTCGAACTGCCCGGCGCGGCCAACAATCGAGTGAAGGCGCTGCGGCGTCTGTTCAAGTGGGCCGTGAAAGCCAAGAAGCCCGGAGCGCGCAATCCGGCTGCTGAGGTCGACTACCTGAAGATGCCGGGCGACGGTTTCGAGACCTGGTCTGCAGCTCATATCGATCAATTCGAGGCAGCGCATCCGATCGGCACCCAAGCTCGGCTATGCTTGGCGCTCCTGCTCTATACCGGCGTCCGCCGCTCGGACGTCGTGAAGCTCGGCCCTCAGCACGAACGAGATGGCTGGCTGCATTTCACCGAGGCCAAGGGCAGCCGTAAGGCGGGCGCCACGCCCAAGGTGCGCGACATTCCCATTATCGATCCGCTTCGCGAGATACTCGACGCCAGCAGGGCGATCACCGGTCCGTTCGCATACCTCGTCACTGAGCGCGGCGTCCCCTTCACCGTCAACGGCTTCGGCAACAAGTTCCAGGACTGGGTAAAGGCGGCCGGACTTCCGGTCGGACTAGCCGCTCACGGCCTGCGAAAAGCGGCCGCCACACTTGTAGCCGAGGGCGGCGCGTCGGATCGGCAGCTCATGGCGCTGTTCGGCTGGGAGACCGAGAAGGAAGCCAACCGCTACACGAAGCGCGCGAGTCGCAAGAAATTGGCCGGCCATGCGGCGCCTTTGCTGGGCTTCAAGCGCTGAAAAGCTCCCACCGCTCCGGGACCCACCCGCTCCCACCAACCGATTGTGTAATGATTTCAATCGGTTGGTGAGGGGGTTGGTAGCTGGGGGCGGACTTGAACCGCCGACCCCGGCATTATGAGTGCCGTGCTCTAACCAGCTGAGCTACCCAGCCATGGGTGGGCGCTTTTATGCGGCGGGGGCGTAATCTGTCAAGGAAAGTGGTCCCCTTGGCGCTCTCGATTCCGGGCCCGACAGGACGCATAGGCCGGAAATGGCGAGTTCCTGACTCGCAGGGACACTTCCTCCTAAAACTCCATCATCTCGATCGCCGCGACCAGCTTGTGGACATTGGCGGCGTAAAGCCCGGCCGAGCCCAGATTGTTGACCTCGATCACGTGCAGGTCACGGGTTGGCCCCATGCTGATGTCCAGGGCGTAGGCCCGTTGCGGCTGCCAGGGATGAGCGGCAAGCCTCTCCGCAAACGCGACGACCTCCGGATCGCTGTGGTTCTCGTAGATGACCTGCTCACCGCGTTTGTAGAGGGAATTGGTGACGACTCGACCGTCGACGATCCAGAACCGATGCTCCTCGGCAATCTCTCTCAACGGACCGATGACGATGCGCGTATCGGGCTGGATGGAGGGCTCGACGTCCGGATCGTCCCAGAGTTTCCTGACCTGGGTGTGCCATTCCAGAAACTCGCCCCGCCTCGTGGGCCCGGCCTTCCAAAGCTTGTTGTCCTCGGCGGGCCGGCAAAAGAACTGGGCAGGCAGCGAGGAGACCGGCACGTCGGCGAAGCGCCATACCGCAGCCGCCGCGTTCAGCATCGCGTCGCCCCAATTGCGAACATAGGCGAGATGGTCGTGCTCCACCTCCAGCACGCCAGGTACCCAGCCCTTTCGCCGCGCTTCGTGGCGGATTGCATAGGCGCCGATCACGACGACATCTCCCGCCGGGTTCACTTCCGGCACGAGCTTCCAATCATCGCCCAAGTCATGGAAGCTGTGCGGGATTCCCAGGCGGGGCAGAGTCTCGGCGAGTTCGCGAACGCCCGGCTCGGTCCGCATCGCATTCTGGATGATCCAATGCATGGCCGACAGAACTATGCGCTGAGCGGGGCGCCGTCCATGTCGTCCACCGCCTCTCCCAGGAAGCGCAGGATGGTCGGCGCGATGTCGACGAGGCTGGTCGGGCGGCCGGCTTCGCCCTGGCCGAATTCGGGATGGATGAAGGTCAGGAACGGCCGGGTTTCGGCCGGTCCCAGGCCGCCATGATGGCCACAGCCGATTTCCGGCGTGCCCTCGCCGTCCTCGACCAGCCAGCGCGTGCCGGGGACGCCATGGTCGTTGGTCTCGTCGTGTCGTGCCGTGTCCACGGCGGCCACGAGCGAGTCGGCCGTCAGACCGGTCGCGGCCAGCGCCTCGCCGGTCAGGATCGAGCCCGCCCACGGTTCGCGGCGCATCTTCGGCAGCAGGCCTTCGACGGCCGCCCTGGCCGCGCCGACCGCGTAAATCAGCGCCGACGTGCCCTGCGACGCGATGCCGATGCGGCCGTCCTTCAGCTCGGGCTCAAGGCCGTTCCCGGCCAGCCAGTTGCCGATATGGACGGAGCGGCCGATGGTTTCGTGGCCGTGGTCCGATCCGACCGCGAGCAGCGTGTCGAACCTGTCCTGATGCGCCTCCACCGTCTCGATGACCTGCGCCACCAGCCGGTCGGTGACCGCCAGTGCATGGATGTGCGCGGGCGATCCCAGCGGCTCGTGGTGCAGGGTGAGGTCGGGATTCGCAAGCCACAGGATGGCCAGCCGGAATCCATCGCACGGTACGACCTCGGCGCAGAAACGCCGGGTCATCTCGATGTCGCCGTCGAGATCGTGACTCACGTCGAGATGGGCGTCTCCCGTGAGCGGCGCGCCGCCGGGGCCGAACGAACCGGCGCGATGCAGCACCGTGCCGAAATGATCGGGATCGAGGAAATAGGCCGCGCCGGGCGAGACGTTCGAATAGGCAATCTGGCCGCCCGACCTCGCCAGCCGCTCGGCCATGGTGGGCACGCGCAGGGTGCGGCCCGTCACGCGGCGCATGGTCTCGCGGAAGGACGGCGCGCCGACATTATGGACGGTGATCCGGCCCGCTTCGACCAGCGCCATCTGGTTGCCTTCGAGCCCGTGCCGGCCGGGAAAGCAGCCCGTCGCGATCGAGGCGGCGGAGACGCGCGTGACCGAGGGGAAGACCGCGCGATGGTCGCCGGCGCAGCGATGCCCCTTCAGCAGGCGCGCCAGGGTCGGCGTGTGCGTTTCGCTGACCCACTCGGCGCCGAGGCCGTCGCAAACGATCAGGATCGCCCTGCGGTGCCGGGAAGCGTTCATGAGACCATGATAGACCATGCCCGCCCTCGGGGAATCGTCATTCCGGCTGGATGCCTGCCTGCGAAACGATGCGGTCGCTCTTCGCGACTTCGTCCAGCACGAACTGGCGGAACTGTTCGGCCGTAGAGCCGACCGGCACCGCGCCCTGGTCACGCAGAGCGCTCTGAACCTCTGCGGCCGCAAGCGCACCGACCAGGCCAACGCGCAGTTTGTCGACGGTCTCCTTCGAGGTGCCCTTCGGCACCGCGACTCCGACCCAGGTGTTGAACTCGTAGCCGGCAAAGCCCAGCTCGGCCATGGTCGGCACGTCCGGCAAAGCCTCCGAACGGACCGCCGACGTCACGGCGAGCGCGCGCAGCTTGCCCGAGCGGACGAGCGGCACGGCCGGGGGCACGCTGCTCACGGCCATGTTAATGTGTCCGCCCACGGCATCCTGCACCAGCGGGCCCGAGCCCTTGTAGGGGATGTGCAGGAATTTGGCCCTGGCCATGCTCGACAGGAGTTCGGCCGCGAGATGCTGCGGGCTGCCGCTGCCGATCGACCCGTAGCTGACCGTATCGGGCTTGGCGCGGGCGGCCTCGATCAGCTCCTGCAGCGACGCTTTGGTGGTCGCCGGTGCCACGAAGACCAGCGGGAAGGTCGCCACCAGTGTCACCGGCTCGAAGTCGGTGCGCGGGTCGTAGCTCATGTTCTTGAACAGGCTGGCGTTGATCGCCATCTCGCTCGCCGCGCCGAACAGGACCGTGTAGCCGTCGGCCGGCGCCTTCGCGACGCTGGCGGCGCCGATCATGCCGGTGGCGCCGGGCTTGTTCTCGATGACCACCGTCTGGCCGAGCACGTCCGACAGGCGCGCCGCCATCGCGCGGCCGGTGATGTCGGTGCCGCCGCCCGGCGGATAGGGAATGATCAGCTTGACCGGCTTGGCGGGATAGGTGTCGGCCCGCACGGCGGACGGAGCCGCCGCCGAAAACGCCAAGAGGAGCGCGGCGAGGGAATCGCGACGCGAGAAAGGACGCTGGGGGAGTTCGCTCGTCATGCCCGGCCTTATCCGGGCAACCGGTGACGCGGCGGTTACAGGTTCATGGCGAACGTCGGATGAAGCCGCCGCCCAACACGCGGCTGCCTGTCGCGCCGTCGTAGACCACGCAGGCCTGTCCCGGCGACACGCCGACTTCCGGCTCGGCAAAGCGAACGACCGCCCCCTCGTCCGTCAGCTCGATCTCGGCCGGCCGCAGGGACTGGCTGGAGCGCACGCGGACCTGCACCGGCAGACGTCCCTCGTGAGGAGCATCCAGCCAGTTCACGTCATACAGCGTGATCTCGTCACGGCCGAGCGCCGCCCTCGGGCCCACGACCACACGGCGCGCCTTGGGATCCAGGCGCACGACATAGAGAGGATCATTGTCGGTGCCGTCGCGTCCGCCCAGCGCCAGGCCGCGACGCTGGCCGACCGTGTACCGCACGATGCCCTCGTGACGGCCCACCAAGTTGCCCGCCATGTCGACGATGTCGCCGGGTTCCACGGCCTCCGGTCGCAGCTTCTGGACGACCGACGCGTAGTTTCCCTGCGGCACGAAGCAGATGTCCTGGCTGTCGGGCTTGTCGGCGACCGCGAGATCGAAACGTCCGGCCAACGCACGCGTCTCGCTCTTGGGCAGATCGCCCAATGGGAAGCGCAGAAACTCGAGCTGCTCACGCGTCGTGCCGAACAGGAAATAGCTCTGGTCGCGCGCCGGGTCGGCGCCGCGATGAAGCTCCGGGCCTGTCTGGCCCATCACTCGACGGACATAATGGCCCGTCGCCAGAGCCTCGGCGCCCAGCTCGCGCGCCGTCCGCAGCAGGTCACGGAACTTGACGGTCCGATTGCAGGCGATGCACGGAACCGGCGTCTCGCCCCGTGCATAGGCGTCGGCAAAGGACTCCATCACCTCGGCGCGGAAGCGGCTCTCATAGTCGAGCACATAGTGCGGGATCGACAGGCGCTCGGCGACCTGGCGTGCATCCTGGATGTCCTGGCCGGCGCAGCAGGCCCCCGTCTTCCCCATCGCGACGCCGTGATCGTAGAGCTGGAGGGTGACGCCCACGACGTCATAGCCCTGCTCCTTCAGCAGAGCCGCGGTTACCGACGAATCCACGCCGCCCGACATGGCGACGACCACGCGGGTGTCCGCGGGCGCCTTGTCGATACCGAGGGAATTGAGGAAGGACGAGCGGGACATGGCGGGGCCTATATAGGCCTCGCTCCTTGCCCCCGCCAGCCGCGGCTAGTCGCGGCGGGTGCCGGTGTCGCGGACGACCTTGGCGACGCCGTTGCGGTCGTAGACGATGGCGACACGGTCGCCCATCTGGATGTCGCCGTCGTCGGGCTGGGCGACCGTCACGCGCTGCCCGTCGTCGCGCTGGACCGTGATCTCTATGCCGCGCCGGGGTGCGTTCTGATCGACCGCCGTGCCGGCGATGCCGCCCGCTATGGCGCCCAGAAGGCCGCCGACCACGGCGCCGCCCGCCGAATTGGTGATGGCACCGCCCGCCACGGCTCCGCCCACGGCGCCGAGGCCGCCGCCGATCAGCGTGCCGTCGCTCACGCCGGAACCCCGGTTGCCGCGAACCTGCACTTCGCGGATCGAGACCACCCGTCCCTGCTCGCCGCGGTAGGTCGCGCCCTGCGCGGAGGTGTTGACCACGCCGGGCTGAACCGCGCCGCTGGTGCCGTTACAGGCACTCAACCCCATTGCGAGGACGGCTGGAACGAGGAGGCCGACGCGCCATTTGCCGAACATCTGAAGAGACACCTTTCGTACTCTCGATCAAAACGAACGTGAGGAATTCAATCCAAGTTGCGCGAGGTATCGCGCACGACGCGTGCGACGCCGCGATCGTCCTGCACGATCTGTACGCGGTCGCCGAGCTGGACGTCCCCGTCGTCGCGCTGCGCAACGGTCACGCTCTGCCCATCGTCGCGTTGCACCGTCACTTCGATGCCCCGGCCACCGCTGCGCTGTCCGTCGGCGATGGTGCCCGCGATCGCGCCTCCCACCGAACCGAGCAGCAGGCCGACGAGGCCGCCCCCCACCGTCTGGCTGGTGATTGCCCCGATCGTGGCACCGACGCCGCCGCCGATGAGGCCGCCCATGAGCGCGCCGTTGCCGCTGCCGGACCCACCGCCGGCGCCCGCCAACCCGACCTCGCGAATGGAGACGACACGACCCGGGCCGCCGACCGGCGTGCTGTAGGCGACCTGCGTCGGCGCCCCCGGTGGCGGAGGCACGCTCGCCTGGCCGCCATAGACCGGCGCCGTCGAACTCACGATGCCGGGCTGCACGGCGTTGGACGCGCATGCGCCCAGTCCCGCTGCCAGCACCAGCGGCAGCAGCAGCGGACGCACTCTCGTCGCGATCATGGGGACCCCTCCCGGATCATCGTGTGTCGCCCATATTTCCGGCCAAATTACGGCGTCTGGCAAGCGCCAACGCTAGTCGCGCTCGTCGATCCACGCGGCCTGAATCGCCTCGAGGATCTTCTCGTTCGAGCGCCCGGCATCGTCCTCGAAATCGGGGAGTTCGATCACCCAGCGATGCAGGTCGGTGAAGCGCAGGTTCACGTTGTCGGCGTCGGGATGCCGCTCCTCGAGCTCGATCGCGATGTCCTGCACGTCGGTCCAGCGCAGCTTCCGGGCCATCGGCCTCTCCTACTTGTCGACCATCATGTTGCGGGTCGCCGCGGGCAGCTTGACGACGAGACCGTCCAGCGCCTCCGTCATGCGGATCTGGCACCCCAGACGCGAGGTATGTGTGAGACCGAACGCGAGGTCGAGCATGTCCTCCTCGTCGTCGCTGGCGGGGGCCAGTTTCTCGAACCACACGCCCTCGACCACGACATGGCAGGTCGAGCAGGCCAGCGAGCCCTCGCACGCCCCCTCGATGTCGACATGGTTGCGGTGCGCGATCTCGAGCACGGAGAGGCCCAGCGGCGCGTCGACTTCCTTGCGCGTCCCGTCCCTCAGGATAAACGTCATCTTCGGCATGTCCCGATCTCGCTCCGCTTAGTCGCCGACCCGGCTTTCGAGGTCGCCCATCGACATGCCCGACAGCGCCTCGCGAATGCCGCGGTCCATCCGCCGCTCCGCGAAGGGCTTGGACAGCGTCTCGAGCGCCTCGGCCGCCGCATTGATCTCGTCCCGGCTTTCGCCTTCCATCGCCGCTTCCAGCCGCGTCCGCGCCGCGTCGATCGCCGCGCGCTCCTCAGCCGACAGCAATCCGCCATCCTTCGCGAGGGCAGCGTCCAAAGCCAGCAGACCGCGCCGTGCCTCGACCCTCGCCTCGGTCAGCAGGCGCAGGTTCATGTCGGCCTCGGCATTGTCCATGCTGTCGTAGAGCATGTCGGCCATGTCCTCGTGGCTGAGGCCGTAGGACGGCTTGACCTCGACCCGCTGCGCCACGCCGGTCGTCCGCTCCTCGGCCGAGACCGTGAGCAGCCCGTCGGCATCGACGGCGAAGCTCACGCGGATGCGCGCCGCACCGGCGGTCATCGGCGGAATGCCCGACAGTTCGAAGCGGGCCAGGCTGCGGCAGTCCGCGACCATCTCGCGTTCGCCCTGGACGACATGAATGGCCATCGCGCCCTGGCCGTCCTCGTAGGTCGTGAAATCCTGCGCGAGCTGCGCCGGGATCGGTGTGTTGCGCGGCACGATCTTCTCGACGATGCCGCCCATCGTCTCGAGGCCGAGCGACAGCGGCGTGACGTCGAGCAGCAGCGTGTCGCCGCCGCCGGTCAAGGCCTCGGCCTGCAGCGCCGCGCCCAGCGCGACGACCTCGTCGGGATCGATGTCGGTCAGCGGCGGCTTGCCGATCATCCCGGCGACCTTGGCCCTGACCAACGGCACGCGCGTCGAGCCGCCGACCAGAACCACGCCCTCGATCTCGGTTGCGACCATGCCGGCATCGGCCAGCACGTTGCGGGATATCTCCACGGTGCGGGCGACGGAAGCCTCCACCATCGCATCGAACTCGGCGCGGGTCAGCGCATGGAACGACGGCGTGCCGGCAATCTCAAGCCGGCCCGAGGTCTGGTCGCGGTCGGAAAGCTGTTCCTTCATGTGCCGGGCCAGCGCCAGCGCCGACTTCACGGCCGTCTCGTCGACCTCGTCGGCCAAGCCATCGCGCTTGCGTTCCGCCAGCAGGCGCTCGGCGATGGCACGATCGAAATCGTCGCCGCCCAGGGCCGTGTCGCCCCCGGTCGCGAGCACCTGGAACACGCCCTTCTCCAGCCGGAGCAGCGAGAAGTCGAAGGTACCGCCGCCCAGATCGTAGACCGCGTAGAGACCCTCGGAGCCCTTGTCGAGGCCATAGGCCAGCGCGGCCGCCGTCGGCTCGTTGACCAGCCGCAGGACTTCGAGACCGGCGACGCGCGCCGCGTCCCGGGTCGCGGTGCGGGCGGCATCGTCGAAATAGGCGGGCACGGTAATGACGGCGCGCTCGACCAGCTTTTCGAGGGCCGCCTCGGCGCGAGTCCGCAACGCCTTGAGGATCTCGGCGGAAATCTCGACCGGCGAACGCGCCCTGCCGCCGATGCGAAGCTTGACCATGTCGGTCTCGCCGGTTCCCGGCTCGACCTCGTAGGGCAGTACGCCGGCAACGGCATGGAGATCGCCGGCACCACGGCCCATCAGACGCTTGATCGAGGCCACGACGTTGCGCGGCTCGCGGGCCGTGAAGGCGCGTGCCTCGTCTCCCACCAGCACGCCACCCGCCTCGGGATAGGCCACCACCGACGGTACGAGGGCCCTGCCCGTCTCGTCATGGAGCGCCGCCGGCTTGCCGTCGCGGGCGATGGCGACCACGGAGTTGGTCGTGCCGAGATCGATGCCGACCGCGAGCGAGCCCTCGCCGGCATGCGGCAGAGGCGTTTCGCCAGGCTCGTGGATCTCCAGCAAGGTCATGCGTTCGACCGATCAAGATTCATGCGTCGTGCCCGCGCTTCCTCGGCGAATTTGTCGAGGTAACGCAGGCGAAGGAGCGCCTTTCTGAGGGCGGCCCTGTCGTTTGCCAAGAACAAACTGCCCAGCCCCGCGAGCGCCTCCTGCACGTCCTCGCGGGCCTGCGCCGCCAGTCTGTCGACCGCCTCCGGCGTGGCCGCGTCGTGCAGCGCCTCGCGCGCCTCCATGGCTTCCATCAGCAGGTCCGGATCGTCGATCGTCTTGCCGTCGCCTGGCAGGTCCACGCCGGCCAGACCGGCCATGTAGAAGGCTCGGCTCAGAGGATCCTTCAGCGTGCGATAGGCTTCATTGACCGAGGCGGCCTCGGCCGAGGCCCGCGCCCGATCCTCGGGCGGCTTGGACACGAACCGGTCGGGATGCCACTGCCGCTGGAGGCTGAAATAGGCCCGGTCCAGCGCGGCCGCGTCGAGATCGAGCGCCGCCGGCAGTCCCAGCCGCGCAAAATGATCCATGATCTTCAGACGTGGAAGGACTCGCCGCAGCCGCAGCGGCCCTTCTCGTTCGGGTTACGGAACACGAAGCCCGACTTCAGCTTCTCTTCCTCGTAGTCCATCTCGGTGCCGATCAGGAACAGCGACGCCTTCGGGTCGACCAGCAGCTTGATGCCCGCGGCCTCGATGACCTCGTCCATCGGCTCCTGCTTGTCGGCGAACTCCAGCGTGTAGCTGAGGCCCGAGCAGCCCTTGGTCCGAACGCCGATGCGAATGCCCGCCGTCGGCTTGCCCCGGCCCTCGATCATGCCCTTGATGCGCTCGCCCGCGAGCGGCGTCACCGTCATCAGCTGCGGGCGCGGACGGCGTACCCGCGGCGCGGCAGGCGCCGCCGGCTTGGTGGTTTCGCTGGTCGTGGTCATACGCTGGGCTCCGAAATGAGCTACTCGGCCTTCTTCGTCGCCTTGGCGCGATAGTCGGCAATCGCCGCCTTGATCGCGTCCTCGGCGAGGACCGAGCAGTGGATCTTCACCGGCGGCAGCGCCAGATGGCGCGCGATGTCAGTGTTCTTGATCGTCTCGGCCTCGTCGATCGTCTTGCCCTTCACCCACTCGGTGACGAGCGAGCTCGAGGCGATCGCCGAGCCGCAGCCGAAGGTCTTGAACTTCGCGTCCTCGATCAGCCCGTCCGGACCGACCTTGATCTGCAGCTTCATCACGTCGCCGCAGGCGGGCGCGCCGACCAGGCCGGTGCCGACATCCTCGGCCGTCTTATCGAACGAGCCGATGTTGCGCGGGTTCTCGTAGTGATCGATCAGCTTCTCGCTGTAAGCCATAACATTCTCCTCAAATTCCGTTGCGGCGCCCCAGGAGACGAAGCCTCAGTGGGCAGCCCATTCAATGGACTTAATATCGATGCCTTCCTGGGCCATCTCCCAGAGCGGGCTCATCTCGCGCAGCTTGTTGACGTGGCGCACCAGCTCGTCGACCGCTGTGTCGACCTCGTGCTCCGTCGTGAAACGGCCGAGGCCGATGCGCAGCGAGGTGTGGGCCATCTCCTCTTCGACGCCGAGCGCCCGCAGCACGTAGCTGGGCTCCAGCGAGGCGGAGGTGCAGGCCGAACCGGACGAAACCGCCAGGTTCTTGATGCCCATCATAAGCGATTCGCCTTCCACATACGCGAAGCTGATGTTGAGGTTGCCGGGGATACGCTGCTCGAGGTCGCCGTTGACCACGATGTCCGTAAGCTTGGCACGCAGCCCGTTCAGCATGCGCTCCTGCAGCTTCTTCAGCCGCTTCGCCTCGACATCCATCTCCTTCATGCAGATCTCGGCCGCCTCGCCCAGACCGACGCACAGAGGGGTCGGCAGGGTCCCGGACCGAAAGCCGCGCTCCTGCCCGCCGCCGACGATCATCGGCACCAGGCGCACGCGCGGCTTGCGCCGGACGTAGAGCGCGCCGATGCCCTTGGGACCGTAGATCTTGTGGCCCGAAATGCTCATCAGGTCGATGTTGAGCGCCTCGACGTCGAGCGGGATCTTGCCGGCGGCCTGGGCCGCATCGGTGTGGAAGAACACCTTCTTCTCACGGCAAATCTTCCCGATCTCGGCCAACGGCTGGATCACGCCGATCTCGTTGTTCACGGCCATGACTGAAACCAGCACTGTCTTGTCCGTGATCGCCGCGCGCAGCACCTCGAGATCCAGCAGACCGTCCTGCCGGACCGGCAGATAGGTGACCTCGAAGCCCTGCTGCTCGAGATGGCGGCAGGTATCGAGCACGCACTTGTGCTCGGTCACCGTGGTGATGATGTGGTTCTTGCGGTCCTTGTAGAATTCGGCCACGCCGCGGATGGCGAGGTTGTTGGACTCGGTGGCGCCCGAGGTGAAGATCACTTCCTTCTCGTCGGCGCCGATCAGCTTCGCGACCTGCGCGCGCGCCTTCTCGGTGCCCTCCTCGGCTTCCCAGCCATAGGCGTGGCTGCGCGAGCCCGAATTCCCGAACTTGTGGGTGAAGTACGGCATCATCGCCTCGAGCACCCTCGGATCCATCGGCGTGGTGGCCTGATAGTCGAGGTAGATCGGCTGGTCGTTGCGCCGGATTTGGGTAATGGCTGTCATGCTAACCCCTGCTTACTCCTACGCTGCCCTGGCCCTAGAATCGGTGTGGAAAATATCCGACTGTCGTACTCGGATATATAGGTTCTGCCATGCCGCGATCAAGCGTTCGATGTCGGCGGATCCGCTGTTCCAGCCCAGGCTGATTCGGACCGCGCAGTCCGCGTCCGCGGCTGGCACACCCATGGCTTCCAGGACAGGCGATCGCTGAACTTTGCCCGAGGAACAGGCCGCGCCCGCGCTGATGCAGACGCCAGCAAGATCGAGTGCCAGGACTTGGGTCTCGGCCGGCACACCCGGCATGGGAACACAGCTCGTGTTGCTCAGTCTCCGCGCCCCCGCACCGAAAGCCCTGGCGGCCGGCACAATCTGGACAAGAGACAATTCCAGCCCGTCGCGCAACGCCGCCAGATCCTGCCCCGGCGCGGCCAGAACGGCAGCGGCCCCGAAGCCCGAAATACCCGCCACATTCTCGGTGCCGGCGCGGCGATTCGATTCCTGTCCTCCCCCGCAAAGAGCGGCCGTCAGCGGCGCGCCCTTGCGTACCACGAGGGCTCCCACCCCCGTCGGCCCGCCAATCTTGTGGGCGGAAAGGCTGAGATAGTCGACGCCAAGATCGCGCAGACCGACAGGCACCTTGCCGGCGCCCTGAACGGCATCGCAATGCACCAGGGCGCCAGCACGCCGCGCGAGGCGCACCACCTCGGCGATCGGCTGCAGCACGCCTGTCTCGTTGTTGGCCAGCATCACCGACACTACGACCGGCTCGGCCGACGCCGCGAGCGCGCGTTCCAGGGCCGCCAGGTCGAGAACGCCCTCGCCGTCGACGGGAAGTACTTCGGCCTGCGGCACGGCACGACGCACGCTGTCATGCTCCACGGCGGAAATGAGCACGCGGCGCCGCCCGGCGCCCGAGAGAGCGAGATTGTTGGCTTCCGTGCCGCCCGAGGTGAAGACGATCTCCGACGGCTCGGCGCCGGCCAGGGTGGCGACCTCGCGGCGCGCCTTGTCGACGATCGCCCGCGCCCGTCGGCCCGACGCGTGAACCGAAGAGGGATTGCCGCCCGCTCGCAATGCTTCCGCCATGGCGTCGAAAGCCGCCGGCCTCAGAGGGCTTGTGGCATTGTGGTCCAGGTAGGCGATGGGGCGCATGAGATCGACGCGAGCGACGGGCCGGCCTAGCTGGCCGCTGCCATCGTGTCGGACGTTGCGACCGGAGGCGCCTCGATCAGGCGTGGCGCGAGCTTGCGTTCAAGCACGTCGAGCAGAGTGACCGAACTCAGGAACAGATGGATCTGGTTGCCGAGTTCCTCCCACAGATCGTGGGTCAGGCACTTGCTGCGGTCGGCACGGCAGCCGGTGGCACCCATCTCGGTGCAGCGGGTGGCGCTGATTGGCTCGTCGACTGCCAGGATGATTTCCGACACCCTCGTTTCGGCCGAGCCCCTCGCGAGACGGTAACCGCCACCCGGGCCGCGCACGCTCTTGACCAGACCGGCGCGACGCAGCCGGGCGAAAAGCTGCTCCAGATACGACAGGGAGATTTCCTGCCGGGTTGCGATATCGGACAGGGAAACCGGCTTAACCTGTGCATGGCGCGCCAGATCGACCATCGCCATGACGGCGTAACGTCCCTTGGTGCTGAGCTTCACAGCATCCTCCTCACGGCCTAAATCGGCCGTCCTTCGCTATGGAAACGCCTAAAGTTCTTGAAAACCAAAGCGTTACTACGATATGCCAGCGCCCCAGACTGGGGCTCTGGGCAAGACCAACTGCGTAGCTCGGATTTAATTAATCCCAGTAGGTTGGTCAAGTATCAAGAATCCCCCCGAATCCGCCGCCGAATCGGGTTACGACCGGAGGGTCGAATAAGGTGAAGAACCGGAGTTTCGATGCCTGACGTGATGTTTACCGGCCCCGAGGGGCGTCTCGAGGGTCGTTATCACCAGAGCAAGGAAGAACGCGCGCCGATCGCGCTGATCCTGCATCCGCACCCGCAATATGGCGGGACGATGAATCACAAGGTGGTCTTTTCGCTCTTCCACGTGTTCGTGAATCGCGGCTTCTCGGTGCTGCGCTTCAACACGCGCGGCGTCGGCCGCAGCCAGGGCCGGTTCGACAACGGCATGGGCGAACTCTCCGACGCGGCGGCGGCGCTCGACTGGCTGCAGGGCATGAATCCCAACGCCAAGTCGTGCTGGATCGCCGGCTACTCTTTCGGCGCCTGGATCGGCATGCAGCTGCTGATGCGCCGCCCCGAGATCGATTGCTTCATCTCGGTCGCGCCGCCGGCCAACTCCTACGACTTCGCCTTCCTCGCACCCTGCCCCTCGTCCGGGCTGATCGTCGGCGCGGAAAAGGACGAGGTTGTGCCGCAGGCCGACATCCAGAAGCTGGTGGCACGCCTCTCGCTCCAGAAGGGCATCACCGTCGAGTCGCGGACCATCAAGGGCGCCAACCACTTCTTCCACGACGCGCTCGACAGGCTTGCGGTCGAAGTCGACAAGTACGTCGCCCAGAGCCTGCTCAATCCGCCGGGCCGCGCGACCAGCAACAAGGAGCCCTGACCGGGGCTGCCCGCTATGGCTCGTTGAGGCGCCCGCCCGTCATCGGACGGGGGGCACCGGTGGTGCCGGGAAAGGTCAGAGGCAGGCCTCGCAGGGACCGCACCGCGAGGAAGGCGAAGGCCTGCGCCTCCAGGGCATCGCCATCCCAGCCGAGATCCGCCGCCGTCAGCACCTTGGCCGCCGTCTCTTCGGCGATGGCGCGCAGCAGCGTCGGATTGCGTGCGCCACCGCCACAGATCACCCAGCGCGACACCGGGGCCGGAAAATGCCGCGCGGCGAGCGCAATGGCCCTTGCCGTGCCCCAGGTCAGCGTCGCGGTGCCGTCGGCGACGCTTAGGCCATCGGCCCACACATCGTTGAAGTCGCCGCGATCGAGCGACTTGGGCGGCACCTTCGAGAAGAAGCGGTGCTCGGCAAAACGCTGCAGCCGGCCGCGGTCGACCTTGCCTGCCGCCGCCAGCGCCCCGTCCTTGTCGTAGCGCTGACCGGCACGACGCGCGCACCAGTCGTCGATCGGGCCGTTGCCGGGGCCGGTATCGAAGGCGAGCAGCGCTCCGTCGGGGCCGATCCAGGTCACGTTGCCCACACCGCCGACGTTCACCACGGCGAGCGGCCGCGGCAGGTCCGCCGCCAGGGCGGCGTGATAGATCGGCACGAGAGGTGCGCCCTGCCCGCCCGCCGCCACATCGGCGGCCCGCAGATCGTTCACGACCCGCACGCCCAACTCCCGCGCGAGCGCGGCGCCGTCGCCGATCTGCCAGGTGAAGCGATTCTCGGGGCGGTGGGTAATGGTCTGGCCGTGGAAGCCGACGAGGTCGACGGACGACAGGGGAATCCCCCGCTCGCTCGCCCAGCGGCGCACGGCCGCCACGTGCGCGGCGGTCACGGCCCGTTCGGCGGCGCGCGTCGCCTCCGACGGCTGCCCGGCGCCGAAGGCCGCACGGACGGTGCGGCGCACCTCGTCGTCATAGGGAACGGTCAGGCTGGGGCCGAAGGCCCCGATCCGCTCGCCGTCGGTTTCGATGAGCGCTACGTCGACGCCGTCGAGCGAGGTGCCGCTCATCAGGCCGAGCGCCCGCAGAGGAGATGATGGCATGGCGGGAATGTGTTACACCCGCCGCCCTTCAGGAACAAACGGCCGGACGGCGAGATGGCGGACTTCAAGTCGGACTTCATGCGCATCGTGCACGAGCGCGGCATGGTGCATCAGTGCAGCGATACCGCACGCCTCGACGAGCTGCTGTCGAGCGGCGTCCGCACCGCCTATATCGGCTTCGACTGCACCGCCGATTCGCTGCATGTCGGCCATCTGCTTCAGGTCATGCTCCTGCGCTGGTGGCAGAAGAGCGGCCATAAGCCGATCGCGCTGATGGGCGGCGGCACGACGAAGGTGGGCGACCCGTCGGGCCGCGACGAGACGCGCCAGCTGCTCACCACGGCCCAGATCGACGCCAACATGGCGAGCATCAAGAAGAGCTTCGCCAACTACCTCACCTTCGGCGAGGGCACGACCGATGCCGTCATGGCCAACAATGCCGACTGGCTCGACGGCCTGCTTTACATCCCGCTGCTGCGCGACGTCGGCCGGCACTTCTCGGTCAACCGCATGCTCACCATGGATTCCGTGAAGCTGCGGCTCGAACGCGACCAGCCGCTCTCGTTCCTCGAATTCAACTACATGATCCTGCAGTCCTACGATTTCGTGGAGCTGAACAAGCGCCACGACTGCATCGTCCAGATGGGCGGCTCCGACCAGTGGGGAAACATCGTCATGGGCGCCGATCTCGGCCGCCGCATGCAGGGCGCCGAGCTATTCGCGCTCACGTCGCCCCTGCTTGCGACCGCATCGGGCGCCAAGATGGGCAAGACCGCGGCGGGGGCCGTGTGGCTCAATCCCGATCGTCTCTCGCCCTACGATTTCTGGCAGTACTGGCGCAACACCGAGGATGCCGATGTCGGGCGCTTCCTGAAGCTGTTCACCGACCTGCCGCTGTCGGAGGTGGCGCGCCTCGAAGCGCTGCAGGGCCAGGAGATCAACGAGGCCAAGAAGATCCTGGCCACCGAGGTGACCACGCTCGCGCACGGCCGCCAGGCCGCCGAGAGCGCGGCCGAAACGGCGCGCCGCACCTTCGAGGAAGGCAGCAAGGCCGACACGCTGCCGACCGTCCAGCTTCCGCTCGCCAGGCTGAAAGCCGGAATCGCCGCGTTCGAGCTGATGCACGAGGCAGGCCTTGCCGACAGCAAGAACGAGGCCCGCAAGCTGATCAAGGGCGGCGGCGGCCGACTGAACGACAAGCCGATCGCCAACGACTCGGTGATGGTGACCGAAGCCGATCTCGGCTCCGACGGTACGTTGAAGCTGTCGGCCGGCCGCAAGCGCCACGTCCTGGTGCGCGCCGCCTAGCCCGGGTCAGGGCGCGCGTTGCCCATCCGGTGACCCGACGGGCGGGCTGGGCGCCCCGCCGGCGTTGGCGGGCGCATTGAGCAGATCGCGCAGCGCACCCGGCGCCATCGCCGACATCATGTTCACGTCGGTCTTGAGGTCACCAAACGGACCGTAGAGCTGATAGGAGACGGCGAACATGCCACCGTCCTTCCCGCCGGTCAGCAGCGGCCCGAGCAGCGGCACGTTCGACAGGAGATTGTTCAGCGCGAAGGCCGGCACGACGATGCCGTTGAGCCGCGCCGTATCGTTGCCCAGGTCGATGACACCCTGGGTGGTCAGCCCGATCGACTGACCGCTGGTGCGCCCGTTGCGCACCTGGATGCTGTCGCCGCTCTTCGTCAGATTGGCGCTCAGGCTGTCGAACTGCTGCAACGCATTGCCGGCGCTGTTCAGTCCGTCGATCGCCGAGTTGAGCGTGCCGATGTCGCGGCGGGCGTTCACGCGCTGGAGGCGGAACGGTCCCATCTTCAGCGTACCCTCGAGCGGCGGGTTGGCCCAGGTATCGTTGAACTTCCCTTCGATGTGCAGGTAGCCGTTGACCAGGCCGTCGATCCAGCCTGCCTCGGTGAGCAACTGGCCAAAATCGGCGACATAGAAGAACAGCGTGCGCCCCTGCGCGCCAGGCGTCACCCGGAAGGTCGAGCCCTTGCCGCCGCCCATCGTGAGATCCGCGGAGGCGAGTCGCTCTCCCCTCATCTCCAGCCGGCCGTTCAGGTAACCGAGGGATCCCCGCTTCACGATCACGTTCTGCAGCTGGATCGTCGCCCTTGTGCTCTGCCGCGAGATCGAGGCCGCACCCTTCGGCTCGTGCGCTGCGACCTCGTTCCTTGCGTTCAGCATGTCGCGAACACGCTGCAGTTCGAGGGACTGGCCCTTCACAGCGATGTCGACACCGTCCGGGCTGCGCCGCCAGTCGACGGCCACGTCGGTCTGGTCGAGCTTGACCTGCGGCACGCTGATCTGCTGCACGCTGCCATCCGTCCCAAAGCGCACCTGCCCCTTGGTCTGCAGGCCACCGCCGCGGGCATCGAAGTCTGCCGTCGTGACCTTGCCGCCGGCGGCGAGCTTCAGCGTCATGGTGGCAAGCGCGTCCGTGCCGGCCTCCTTGTTCCAGGCGAGCGGCGTCACCGCCAGTTTCGCCGCCTTCATGTCGAAGCGGCCGCCGACCTCGCCGGTGCCGTTGGTCGCGACCTGATAGTGCAGGGTCGTGCCGATCGGGCCCGTGACAAAGGGCTCGACCGAGGGGAAGCCGGCCTTCTCGACCAATCCCGCAGGCACCGTGCCCTTCACGTCATAGCGCCGGCGGAACGGAGCTTTGGCCGCGAACATCTCACGCCAGGTGACGTCGACGGTGCTGCCATCGAGCTTGCCTTGCCCGACCACGCTCAGCTCGGAATTGCCGTACTTCAAGCGCGCCGTCGCGTCCGTGAGATCGACGTTGCCCAGTACGTTCTTCAGCGAGAACGAAGTGAGGCGGGCGTCGGCCGCCACCTCGATCTCCTCGACGGTCAAGGCGTCGATGAGCGGGAAGCCCAGTGACACGTCGACCGCCACCTGGCCGCCCAGCCGGCGCTGGTCGTAGAGCGTTTCCTTGGGCAGGCCGAGCTGCCGCCGTGCCAGGAAGCGCATGACGTCCTGCGCCGAACCGGAGATAGGCAGCCGAATCGCCGCCATCTGGCCCGTGGGCTTGTCGAGCCCGGTCAGGTCAATGGTGCCGTCGGCCACCGTCAGATTGACCGCGCCGCCGCGCGCAACGTCGAAATGCAGGTTGCCCTTCTCGTAACGCGCCTTCCCGGACACGTCCTGCATCTCGGGCATGTGCGGCATGTAACGCACGGTCAGGCCGCCGTATTCGAGGAGGGCCACCATGCCATCGACCTTGATATCGGCGATGTGGTCGACCGGCGCGCTCGCAGAGAATTCGGCGGCGACGTCGACGGTCCCGGCCGTGATGTTGGCAATCGCCCACCTGCGGCCGCCCTCGGCGAACTCCAGCGGCCAGTAGTCGCCGAGCTTGTCGACCGGGATCTGCCTGATCTCGGCGCGGCCGGCGAAGTGGCGTGTGTCCGCGATGCGGTGGCCGGCACCGGTGACGACCACCCTCGCCGCCCCGAAATCGAAGTCGACACGATCGATCTTCGAGGTGTGCGCGACATTGTCGATACTGAACCGCGCGCCCATCGAGCGCACCTGATGCGCGACCGGCAGGATGCCCGGCAGGGTCACGCTGCCATTGGCGCCGTCGATGTCGACCGCGACGGTCTTGACCTCGCCGTTGCCCGTGCCTTCGATCTGCAGCCGTCCCGAAAGCGCCAGGTCGACGCCGCGCAGGATGGCGAGATCGGAAGAAAGATCAGCAAAGATCCAGGGCTTGAAGCCCGAGACCTTGGCCTCGAGGGAAATGCGGCTGCGGTCGCGCGCGTAGACGCCGGACAGGGATAGATCGAGCGGATCGCCATGGCCGGCGAAACGGGCGTTGGCGGAGATGGAGACGCCCAGGGCGTCGCGCCTGAGTTCTGCCCGGGAATCCGGCGCATTCCAGCTGAGCCCCGTCTTCAGATCCCGGATCGTCACGTTGGCCCGCTCGATCACCACCGAATCGAGCTGGCCGATCAGCGACTCGTAGTTGGGCTCTGCCAGCAGCTGGTCGACCAGGATCGAGATCGCCTCGCCTTGGGCGCCGCCTTCCGGAGACGTGAATATGCGTTTGAAAGCCCCGTCCTCGCGCGCAACATCCGCCTCGATGACCGGCCGGATGATGGAGATCGAGGTCGGCAGGAGCATGCCCTGCACGACCGAGCGCGGCTCGAACGTCAGGGCCGCCTCGGGCGCAGTAGCAATCACCTGGTCCTGCGCGTTCGTGAAGCGCAGGCCGGTGAAGGCCAGACGGATCGGCCGGCTGATCCCGCTCCATTCGAAGAAGATCCGATCGAAATCCGGATGGATGTCGTTGCCCGGAGCGTCGATCAGCCGGGCGATGCGCGGCTTCAAGAAATCGAGGTCGATGGGCCCCGCCATGAGCCGCAGGGCGGCGACGACCACCAGCGCGGTCACGGCGAGCACCATAATGACCGCAACACGCAGAACTACCCGACAGGTCCGCTTGACCAAACTCGACTCTTCCGTTTCTTGACGATGGCGACACGCTTGGGCAAGCGTGTCATTGCAAATGAGAATTTACCCGTCGACACATTGAATGTCTTGGCTTTCGACTGCCCGCCTTCCACGTCCGCACGACCCGGAGCGGCTGGCCGTGGCCTGGGCCCGCTGGGATGAACGCGCCCCACGACCCGACGATCCCGCGGCCATCGCACTGCTCGACGCCCTGTTCGGCAACAGTCCCTACCTGACGGAAACGGCGCTACAGAGCCCGGATTTTATGACCGATCTATGGCGTCATGGACCGGACGCCGCCGCCGCAGACCTCATGGCCGAACTCGCCGCAGCACAAAGCGACGCCGGCACGGGCGCGGCACCGGCCGAGATCGCCTCCCGGCTCCGCCGCCTGAAGCGCCGCGTGGCGCTCGCCGTCGCCGTCGCCGACATTGCCGGAGCCTGGCCGCTCGACCGGATCACCGGGCAACTCAGCGACTTCGCGTCGGGCTGCCTCTGCGCGCTTACCGATTCGATCCTCCTCCAGCTCGAGCGCGACGGTCAGCTCTCCCTCGGCGGAAAGCCCGAGGCAGCCGCCTTCACCGTGCTGGGCATGGGCAAGCTGGGCGCCGGCGAGCTCAACTACTCGAGCGACATCGACCTGATCCTCTTCTACGACCGCGATGCACCGGCGCTGGCCGGAAACGAGCAGTTGTCGCGCCACTTCGTGCGGGCGGCACGCCTGCTGGTCCAGCTCATGTCGGAGACGTCGGCCGAGGGCTACATCTTCCGCACCGACCTGCGGCTGCGGCCCGATCCCGGCTCGACGCCGCTCGCCATGTCGGTCCAGGCGGCCGAGCTCTACTACGAGAGCGTCGGCCAGAACTGGGAACGCGCCGCCATGATCAAGGCGCATCCGGTGGCCGGCAACGAGGCCGTGGGAGCGGCCTTCCTGGCCGACATGACGCCCTATATCTGGCGCAAGCATCTCGATTTCGCGGCGATCCACGACATTCATTCGATCAAGCGACAGATCGACGCCCATCGCGGTGGCGGCACGGTCAAGGTCCTGGGCCACAACGTGAAGCTGGGCCGCGGCGGCATCCGCGAGATCGAATTCTTCGCCCAGACCCAGCAGCTCATCTTCGGCGGTCGCAACCCCACCCTCAGGCTGCGCGCCACCTGCCCCACCCTGCTCGCGCTCGCGGCCGCCGGCCACGTCACGTCCCAAGCGGCGGACGAGCTGATCGAGGCCTATGGATTCCTGCGCCGGGTCGAGCATCGCCTGCAGATGATCGACGACCGGCAGACCCATTCGATACCGGCAGACGAAGCGGGCGTCGCCGCCGTCGCAACCTTCCTCGGCTATGACACGTCGCAGGCATTCCAGGCCGCCCTGCTGGGGACTCTGCGCCTCGTCGAGGGCCACTATGCCAAGCTCTTCGAGGAGGCACCGAGCCTCGCCGGCCCGGGCGGAAACCTGGTCTTCACGGGAACCGACGACGATCCCGGCACACTCGAGACGCTGACGTCCCTGGGATTCCGCGATGCCTCGGCGGCCGCCGGCATCGTGCGACGCTGGCATCATGGCCGCTACCGCTCGACCGCCACGGCCCGCGCCCGCGAACTGCTCACCGAGCTGATGCCCGGCCTGCTGAAGGAGCTGGGCGGCACGGCCGCCCCCGATCAGGCCCTGCTGAACTTCGACCTGTTCCTCAACAACCTGCCGGCGGGCGTGCAGCTCTTCTCGCTGTTCAAGGCCAATCCCGCCCTGCTCGAATTGCTGGCAACGATCATGGGCAGCGCGCCGGGCCTGGCAGCCCACCTCGCGCGCCGCACCCTGCTGCTCGATTCGGTGCTCTCGCCCGATTTCTACGGGCCGCTGCCGCCGGCGTCGGAGATGACCGCGGAACTGGCTGCGACGCTCGCCCGGGTCGACCACGAACAGGACATTCTCGACCTGGCGCGCCGCTGGGCCAACGACCGACGCTTTCAGGTCGGCGTCCAGCAGCTGAAGCGCATCGTCACGCCCGCCCAGGCAGGCCTCGCCTACTCCGACATCGCCGCCGCCACGATTTCCGCCCTCTGCGACCGCGTGGAGAAGCGGTTCGCGGAAGCCCATGGCGGCTTCCGGGGCCAGCGGCTGGCGGTGCTGGGGCTGGGCAAGCTCGGTAGCCGTGAAATGTCCGCGACGTCCGACCTCGACCTGATCTTCGTGTACGACATCCCGGACGGCATGGAGGCATCCGACGGTGCCCGGCCGCTGTCGCCCATCCAATATTACACGCGTCTCAGCCAGAAGATGGTGACGGCGCTGACCGCCCACACCAACGAGGGGGCGCTGTACGAGGTCGACATGCGCCTGCGGCCGTCGGGCCGCTCCGGCCCCCTCGCCAACTCGCTCGCCGGCTTCGAGACCTATCATGCGCAGTCCTCGTGGACGTGGGAGCACATGGCCCTGACGCGGATGCGCGTCATCCATGGGCCCGAGGCGCTGGTCGCGCGCCTGACCGACATCGTGAAGCGCACGCTCTGCCGCGCGCGCGATTCCCAGGCGCTGGTCCGCGACGTCGCCGACATGCGCGACCGCATCGCCCAGCATGCGCCGGCCAAGAGCCTATGGGATTTCAAGCACCTGCCCGGCGGCCTGTTCGACATCGACTTCGTGGCGCAGTACCTGGCGCTCCGGCACGCCTGCGAACACCCCGGCATCCTCGATCCTCATCCGGCCGAGATGCTGGGGCGCATGGCGGCGGCGGGGCTCATCGACCCGGCGGACGCCGACCGGCTGCGCGCCACGCGGACCCTGCTGTCGGACGTGCAGAGCCTGCTGCGCCTCACCCTCAATGGCGACGAGGCCGCTTTCGACGAGACAAAGGCGCCGGAGGGACAACAGCGCCTGATCGCCGCCACCGAAGGCGCGACAGATCTGGCGACCCTGCGGGCGCGTATCGAGACCGAATCGAAAACGGTGCGTGCTATATACGAGCGCGTCGTGGAGGCGCCGGCCCTGGCAGCTGGCTGGCAAGCGAGGAGCAGGAAATGAGCGTCGTCGAAGGCAAGAAGGCCCCGGATTTCACCGCTGCGACCGATGGGGGCGGCACGCTCAAGCTGTCGGACCTGCGCGGCAAGCCGGTGGTACTCTATTTCTACCCGAAGGACGACACGCCCGGCTGCACCACCGAAGCCTGCGGCTTTCGCGACGGGGCGGCGGCCTTCAAGAAGCTGAAGGCCCAGGTGGTCGGCGTGTCCAAGGACAGCGTCGCCCGCCACGACAAGTTCAAGGCCAAGTACGAGCTCAACTTCCCGCTCGTCTCCGACGAGGACGGCAAGGTCTGCGAGAAGTACGAGACCTGGATCGAGAAGAGCCTCTACGGCCGCAAGTACATGGGCATCGACCGCGCGACCTTCCTGATCGACAAGGACGGCGTGGTCCGGAAGATCTGGCGCAAGGTCAAGGTCGCCGGCCACGTGGAAGAAGTCCAGGAAGCGCTCAAGGCGCTCTAGCAGGCCGTTGAAATAGGATTTCAGACGTACCGGCGGGCAAAATCGGCCCGTCAACGGTCACCACGCCCCTGATTCAGGGGCTGCGATTCCGGCTTCGTTTGTTTCGTTTATTTCGCTTATTTCGTTTGTTCGCCTGGACTCCGGCTTTTTTGACGGCCCGCTAGCCGACCGCTTCCGGCCCCCTTGCGGTTCAGGCTCTTCAGCGCGCGAATCGTCTCGCGCAGGCCGAGATGCAGGACCTTGTCGCGCCGGATCACGATGGCGAGCTTGCGGTAGAGACGCGGCGAGAGCGGCCGCACGACGAGGTTGGCGCGGTCGGCCGCCTCGCGCACGGCGACCGCCGGCAGGATGGCGCAGCCCAGCCCCGCCTCGACCAGCCGCTTGATCGCCTCGACGCTGCCCAGCGCCATCTTGGGTTTCAGTTCGACACCGCCCTGGAAGAACCATTGATCGGCCACCACCCGCGTGTGTCCGCCGGGCTCGAACATGATGACCGGCAGGCGGGCCAGGATCGCCGGCGTGACCCGGCGCGGCAGCGCCACGCCATCGCGCGCCGTCACCGCCACGAACTCGTCGTCGAGCAAGGGCGTCACGTCGAGGCCCCGCCCGCTCGCGGGCAGCGTCACCAGGCCGATATCGAGCGCATTGTCCTGCACGCCCTTCACGATGTCCGATGTGTTGCCGGTGGCGATCGTGATCTCCAGCTCCGGCAGCCGGCGGCGCAGGTCGCGCAACAGCGGCGGCAGCCGGAAGATCGCCGCCGTGGCGCCGGTGCCGAGACGCACCCGCCCGACCTCGCCGCTCCCGAAACGCGCCAGCGCTTCGAGCAGAGACGCCACGGCGCCGTCGATCCGCGCCGCATGGTCCAGGAGTTCGCTGCCCGCCGCCGTCGGCATGGCGCGCCGACCCAGCCGCTCCAGCAGCCGCACGCCCAGCCGCTTCTCGAGCTGGCCGATCTGCTGGCTGATCGCCGGCTGGGTCAGGTTGAGATGCGACGCCGCGGCCGAGAAGGAGCCCAGGCGCACGACCTCGGTGAAGGCGTTGACGTGATCGAGATTGAGGCCGCGCATTCCAAATTCCTGCTTATGCTTTTCATAAAATAACAAGATTTTCCTTATGCCTCCATCTGCAGCAGGGTGCGCCCATGTCGCTTCGCAACGGGTTTGGAGACATCGTCATGGAGATCGGTCGCTATATCGGCGGCTCGCCCTGGTCGCGCCTCCGCCAGCGCGAGGCGCTGCGCAATCTGGACGACCGGCTGCTGTCGGACATCGGCCTGTCGCGCGGGCAGGTTCTATCGGGAGGAACGATGATTAGGTCGGCGGTCGATGTACGCGACGCCCGCGAAGGCGACATGCGCTTCGTGCGGGAAATCTACGCCCACCATGTGCTGCACGGGCTGGCGAGCTTCGAGGAGGATGCGCCCTCTGTCGCCGAGATGATCGGCCGCCGCGAAAGTGTGCTGGCGCTCGGGCTGCCCTATCTCGTGGCCGAGTTGGACGGCCGCATCGTGGGCTACAGCTATGCCTCGCTCTACCGCCCGCGCCCGGCCTATCGGCACACGATCGAGGACTCGGTCTATGTCCGCGACGGCTTCGCCGGCAACGGCATCGGCCGCGAGCTGCTGGCCGAATTGATCAGGCGCTGCGAGAGCGGCCCCTGGCGCCAGATGCTCGCCGTCATCGGCGACAGCGCCAATGCAGGCTCGATCGGCCTGCATGGCAGCCAGGGTTTCCGCCAGATCGGCAAGCTCGACGCCGTCGGATTCAAGTTCGGCCGCTGGGTCGATTCGATTTTGATGCAGCGGCCTCTCGGGAAGGGCGGCCTGGCCCTTCCCTGAAGCCCGACGAGCCTACTTCTTCGACGGCGACCAGCCGTAGATCTTCTGCAGCGAGCCGCCCATCAGGATTTCACGGTCGCTGTCGGACAGGCGGTCGGTCACGCGGAAGGCGTCGACGCCCTCCTTGTAGGTGAGCAGCGCCACGGCGCGGGTCCAGTCGGTGCCCCACATGCAGCGATCCAGGGTGAAGGCGTCGAAGATGCGGCCCAGCGGATCCCAGATGTCCTTGAAGGGGAACTTCTCGTGGCTGAGCGTGCAGGCGCCCGTGATCTTCACGACGACGTTCTTGTGCTCCGCCAAGGCCAGCAACTGCGGCAGCTCGTGCCACGGCTCCTTCGGGGCCGGCGGCGCCATCGGCTGTTCCAGGCCGAGATGATCGATCACCAGCGTCGTGTTCGGATTGCGCTTGGCGAGCTCCGCCACCTGCGGGAGGCGACCGCGTGCCATCAGGTTGACCGGCAGGTCGTGCCTGGCGGCGGCGGCCAGCACGCGGTTGATGCCGGGGTCGGCCGCGTCGGTCGAAATCTCCGGCGTGAACATGATGCGGATGGCGACCGTGCCGTCCATTGCCGCCCAGTCGGCGATCGTGCCCTCGACCCCGGGATCGTTGGCATTGACCGGCTTGATGACGCCGAACCGGCCGGGATGCGCCTTCTGGACACCGACCGCATAGCTCTCGTCCCAGCGGTACATCGTGTAGACCGAGACCAGGAGCGCGCCGTCGACACCGACCGAGTCCATCGCCTTGATCATGTCCTCGGCGGTGACCTCGGGCGGGCCCGCAAGCACTGCCGTCCACGGGCGGCCCGGGTGATTGCGCTCGTAGCAGTGAACCTGGGCGTCGATCGTCGGCATACGTTTCTCCCGTGGTGAGTTGGCGGACGGTACCGCCGCCTCCGCATTTGTCATGGGAATTCGGGCCGCCCCTTCACCATGCGGTATGATTCCCACAGCGCGATTCAGGCATCGATCCCGTAAGAATCGACGCCACGCTCACCCCTCTCCGCAGGAGGATGTTGCAATGGCCGTCAAGGGCAAGCAGTCGGTCGGACAGATCGGCATCAGCCTCATCGTTCAGGACGTGGCCGCCGCCGCCGACTTCTATCGCGACGTGATCGGCGCCGAGGAGATCCGGCGCAGCTTCTCGCACAACCCAGGCGAACCGCCGGGTCCGGAACCGCTCGGTACCGAGTTCTGGCTCGCCGGGGCTTGGTTGATCGTGACGAAGGAAAATCCGCGCTGGCGCGAGGCGCCCCGGACCGACTGGCCACGCTCGCCCCTCTCCGCCGGAGCCTCCTCGGGTTTCCTGCTCGTCTATGTCGACGACGTGGACGATGTGTTCGCCCGCGCCCTGGCCGCCGGCGCGACATCTCTTGCCCCGGGTCAAGGTCCCGAAGAGACCTACTGGGGCGACAAGGTCGTGCGCATCATCGATCCCTTTGGCCATGGCTGGGTCCTCCAGAGCAGGCTCGAGGACGTTGCAGAGGCCAATCTGGCCACGCGCTTCGAAGCCCAGCGCGACCACCTCCGCGCCAGCCGCGCCGCGCAGCCGGCATGACCGTCGAGGCCGTGCGCGCCTTCCTGTCGGCGCATGCCCCCGATCTCGAGGTCGTCGAGCTGGCGGCCAGCACCGCCACCGTCGAGATGGCGGCACGGGGCCACGGCGTCGCGCCCGCGCAGATCGCCAAGACGCTGTCGCTGCGCATCAAGGACCGCGCGCTGCTGATCGTGACGTGCGGCGATGCGCGGCTGAACAATCGCAAGATCAAGGACGTGCTGGGCGGCAAGCCGCGCATGCTGGGCGCCGACGAGGTGGTCTCCCTCACGGGCCATCCGGTGGGCGGTGTGTGCCCGTTCGGCCTGACGACGCCGCTCCCGGTCTATTGCGACGTCTCGCTGAAGGAATTCGATGAAGTCGTACCCGCCGCCGGCTCGATCAACTCGGCCGTCCGCATCGCGCCGGAGCGCATGGCAGCTCTCGTGAACGCCGAATGGATCGACGTCTGCGACCGACCGGGGTCTCCATGAAGCTCTTCAGCGCCATCGCCGTCCAGGGCGTCGTCGAGCCGCTGATCCCCAGCTTCGAGCAGGCGCACGGCTGCAGGCTCGACGTCACCTGGGCCACGGCGCCGTTGCTCCTGAAGCGGCTGCAGGGCGGTGAGAAGGCCGACGCGCTGATCCTCAACCGTGCGGTCACCGACACGCTGCTTGCCTCGGGCGGCATCGTCGCCGGGTCCGATGCCGTGATCGCCGGCTCAGCCACCGCCATTGCGGTGCGAGCGGGCGCGCCGAAGCCCGACATTTCCACGCCGGATGCCTTGAAGCGCGCGCTGCTGGAGGCCAGGGCGATCTCCTACACCGATCCCGCGGCCGGCGGCGCGAGCGGCATCTACTTCGCGAAGCTGCTGGAGAGGATGGGCATCGCCGCAGAGATCAACGCCAAGACGAAATTCCCGCCACCCTCGGGCTACTCGGGCATGTTCCTGCCGACCGGCGAGGCCGACCTCGCGGTCCAGCAGGTGCCGGAACTGCTGCATGTTCCCGGCGTCGAGATCGTCGGGCCCCTGCCCGGCGCTCTGCACATGGTCACGGTGTTCGTGGCCGCCATTCCAGCCGACAGCGCCCAGCCGGTGCTGGCCAGGGCGCTGATCGAGAGCTTGCGCACGCCCGAAGCGAAGGCCCTCTTCCGCGCACGAGGCCTCGAGCCGGGCTGAGCCTTCTCAGGCCTTCACGACCTTCTGCTCTTCCAGCCGGTCGGTGGCCGGCGGCGGCGTCCGCGAAAGGTCGGCGATTTCGGCGCGCAGCTCCGGCGTCATGTCGACGTTCACCGAGGCGAGCGAGTCCTTGAGCTGGTCGAGATTGCGCGCGCCGATGATCGGCGCGGTGATGGCGGGATGCGCCCCCACCCAGGCGATGGCGGCGCTGACCGGGTGCAGCCCCTTCTGCTGGCAGAGCGCGACGTACTTTTCGGCCGTCTCGAAGGCCCATTCCTCGCCGTAGCGCGCCTCGTACATCTTGTTGGTCTTGAGCCGGCCGGACGCCTGCCCGAAATACTTGCCCGACAGGAGACCGGCCGCCGCAGGACTGTACGGCATGACGCCGATGCCGTTGGCCGCCGCCATCGGCAGCAGCTCGACCTCGGCCTGGCGCTTCACCAGATTGTACATCGGCTGGATGACCTGCAGGCGCGCCCAGTCGTTGCGCTCCTGGATGTCGACCGCGCGCTGGGTCTGCCAGGCCGACCAGTTGCTGACCGCGGGATAGATCACCTTGCCCGAACGCACGAGATCCTCGAGGCCGCGCATCATCTCGTCGATCGGCGTCACCGGGTCGAAGCGATGGAGGAACAGCACGTCGATCCGGTCGGTTTGCAGGCGGCGCAGGCTCGCCTCGACCGCCTGCACGACGTGACGCCGGTTGGCGCCACCCGCGTTCACGTCGGGCGCGGTCTTGTTGAAGCACTTGGTGCTGATCACCAGGTCGTTGCGATGATCCTTCGCCAGCCGGCCCAGGATCTCCTCGGACTTGCCCTTGTTGTACTCGTTGGCCGTGTCGAAGAAGTTGATGCCGGCGTCGCGCACCGCCTTGTACATCGAGGCCGAAGTGGCCTCGTCGGCGTCGCCGCCGAAGGACATGGTGCCGAAGCAGAGTTGCGAGACGTGGATGCCGGTGCGGCCGAGGAGCTTGGTTTTCATGGCTGCTTTCTAGCATGCGGCGACAAGGTTCTGCAGCCGGCATGGAAAACCATCCCGCTTGCCCTTATGAGATGCCCGACGATTTCGAGCAGGGTGTGTCGTGGCGAGAAAGACAATCGTAAAGAAGCCGAAGGCCGCCGCGCCGCGGCGCAAGAAGGCCAGCCGTCCCAACCTGCCGGAACGCATTCTCGACGTTGCGGAAGAGCTGTTCGGGCGTGTCGGCTATGGCGGCGCGACCACCCGGGCGATCGCCAGCCGCGCCCGCGTGAACGTCGGGCAGCTGCACTATTACTTCGAGTCCAAGCGCGCGATCTTCGAGGCGGTGGTGGCGCGGCACGGCAAGGAAGTGACCGAGCGGCGGCGTCAGCTCCTGCTGGAGGCCAAGGCCCGCTATCCGCGCGGCATCGTCCCGCTCGACGTGCTGGTCGATGCGCTGGTCCGTCCCCTGCTGATGGCCGAGCCGCGGGCCGGCGGGCGCCGGGCGTCGATGCAAATGCACGCCCGCCTCTTCACCGATCCCGACGATACCGCCAGCCTCGTGCGCGCCGGCATCTACGACGAGACCAACGCGCTCTATGTCGACGCCATCCGGCGCGCCCTGCCGAAGATCCCGGCCAAGACGCTCTACTGGCGCTACTACTTCATGATGGGCGCCTACGTCTGGACGCTGCTGCAGCCCGGCCGCCTGGAGTCGATCTCCCAAGGCCGCTGCGATCCTGCGGACATGGAAACCGCCATCCGCGAGATCGTGCCGTTCATCTGTGCAGGCCTCGCCGCGCCGGTCGGGCGTTAGAGGTTTTCCCACTTTCGTCGGTAACTCAAACACGACCTCACCCTGAGGAGCGCTCCGCGGGAGCGCGTCTCGAAGGGGGGGACGCGCACCTTGCCTGTTGCCCATCCTTCGAGACGCGCCGCTTCGCGGCGCTCCTCAGGATGAGGCAAGTGCTTGAATCGATTCAATTCATTTCCGGCCAGACTCTCAGGATGAGGTGACGCGGGGCAATTCCGAGCCGAGAAGCTACGCCGTCTTCACGCGGCTCTTCAGGCGGCAGCGGCATTTGTCGAACTGGTGGAGCTCCACCATGTTGCCGCACGGATCGTTGAGGAAGAGCTGCTCGGCGTCGGGGCCCGTGGCGCCCTTGAGCGACCAGTAGTCCGCACCGAGCCGGTCGAGCTCGGCCTTGGTCTCGACGATGTTCTCGACGGCCAGCGCCACGTGCGGCACGGTCGGATCCTTGCCCGGCCCTTGCGCGAAACGCGACGGCAGGTCGCCGCCGATCAGGTGGATCTGTCCCACCTCGCCGATGTTGATCCACATGCCGGGAATGCCCGGAATCTTGGGCCGACCCGTGTCATGCTCGAGACCGAGCACGCCCTTGTAGAAACTCTTGAGGTCTTCGATCGTCTTGTCGTCGGCGTCGATCCGCACGCCCTGATGATGAAGTTCGAGCACCTTGATCGCCATCTCTGCTCCTCCCGAGCGCTGTCTGATTGACGCGAAGTATCGTGATCGCGCACGACATGGTCAATCGACCAACAAATTAGGTCGCTTGACCTGCAAGCGCGACACAAGCATCGTTGCGGCAAGAACAAGCGCCGCGGCGCCGGGAGGAAATTCGATATGCGGACCAAGCGGGCCGCCGACTGGACACCGTCGGCGACGTTGCCCAACACGCCGGTCTCTTTCACGGGCGTCACCTATCAAGAGATGCTCGACCGCGCCCGCGCGCTGGTGCCGGCGATCGCCGCGCGCGCCGGGGAATGCGAGAGACTGCGCCGCCTGCCCGACGACACCGAGCGCGACCTCCACCGCACCGGCCTGTTCCGCATGGTCCAGCCAGCGCGGGTCGGCGGCGCCGATCTCGATGTCGGCATCCTGGTCGAGACCTGCGCGGAGATCGCGCGTGTGTGCCCCTCGACCGCGTGGAACCTCGGCAATCTCAGCAGCCATCACTGGATGCTGGGCTACTTCCATCCCGAGGCGCAGGACGAGATCTGGGACGCCTCGCCCGACGTGCTGATCGCCACCTCGCTCGTCTTCCCGGCCGGGCGTGGCCGCAAGGTCGAGGGCGGCTACGAGGTCTCGGGCCGCTGGCCGCTCTCCTCCGGCGTCGACAATTCCGACTGGAACATGCTGGGCTTCATGGTGCGCGAGCGCGACGACGGCCCGCCCGTCGACCAGCGCTTCGCCCTGGTCCACCGCTCGCAGTACGAGATCATCGACACCTGGCATGCCGTCGGTCTGTCTGGCACCGGCTCGAACGACGTCGAGATAAAGAACCTCTTCGTCCCCGACGTGCGCACGATCTCGGCCTGGACGATGAACGGCAAGGCGCATGCCGGCTCGACGGTCAATCCCTCGCCCCTGTTCCGCCTGCCCATGCTGGCCCTCGGCCCCTACGTCCTGTCGGGCGTGATGCTGGGCTGCGCGCGCGGCGCCTACGAAACGGTGGTGGGCACGGCCCGCAAGCGCAACGCGACCACGACCGGCCAGCCGGTGGGTGCCAGCCAGCCCGTCCAGATCAAGGTCGCCGAGGCGAGCGTCCGCATCGACACGGCCGAGATGCTGATGCGCCGCGCCTGCGAGCATGCGATGGAAGTGGCGCGCTCCGGCGCCGATGCGGCCCACGAAGACAAGCTGCGCTACCGGCGCGACGCCTTCTTCTCCGCCCGTCTCTGCCTCGAGGCAGTGGACATCCTGATGGGCATCGCCGGATCGGGCGGTCTCCACCTCGCCGGCCCGGTGCAGCGACTGTTCCGCGATGCGCACGCAGCGAACGCGCACATCATGTTCTCGACCGACGTTCAGGGTGCATTGTTCGGCCAACACGCACTCGGCATGGCCGGGCCACCGCCGCTGCTCTGAAGCAACGACGCCATAAGAAGATCAACGAGTGGGAGGAAAGAAGAATGTCAGTGTCATCGTTCATCGCGAAGTTGGCCGGCGCCACGGCGCTGGTCGGCCTGTCGGCGCTCGCCGTCCAGGCCCAGACCTCGGGCGAGCCGGTCAAGATCGGCGCGATCGTCTCGGTCACCGGCGCCGGCGCCGGCCTCGGCGTGCCCGAGCGCAACGGCCTGCTGCTGGCCGAGAAGGACATCAACGCCAAGGGCGGCATCAAGGGTCGGCCGATCAAGTTCATCGTCGAGGACGACGCGTCCAATCCCGACACCGCGCTCAGCAAGGCCAACGACCTGATCTTCGGACAGAAGGTCCAGGCGCTGCTCGGCCCCTCCCTCACCGCCAGTACCGTCGCGGTCGGCGGCGTGACCCACGCCAACAAGATCCCGCAGATCGCCTTCACCGGCATCGGCCCGGCGGTCGAGCGCGAGCGCAAGTGCGTGGCGCACGTGCTGCCGCCGCAGCGGCTCAACGCGATGGCGCTGCTGGAATATGCCAAGAGCATCAAGGCCGCGAAGGTCGGCGTGCTGCATGACGCGGGCTACGGCAACGTCGTGATGGCCGAGCTGAAGCCGCTCGCCGACAAGTACGGCGTGAAGCTGGTCGCGGTCGAGAAGTTCGAGATCGGCGCCACCGACACGACGACGCAGGCCGCCAAGGTCAAGGCCGCCCAGCCCGATGCGGTGTTCATCATCGCCACCTCGGCGACGCCGTTCCGCAACGTCAAGCAGATCCAGATCGCCCAGCCCGTGATCGCCGCGATCGGCTCCTCGTCCTACGAATACGTCAATGCGATGGGACCGGCCGCCGACAACATCGTGATTCCCGAGTTCGTGGTCGGCGAGGATCCGCTGCCGCACCAGAAGGATTTCGTCGAGCTCTACAAGAAGACCTACAACGCGACGCCGAAGAACTACGAGGCGGCGGCCTGGGACGCGGCCCACATCATCGCCGCAGCCCTCAACAAGGCCGGCGCCGACGCCACCGGCGAGAAGCTGTGCGACGCCATGAAGGCGCCCTACAGCGGCGTGCTGGCCAACTACAATTTCTCGGCCGACGACATGACGGGCATTCCGATCTCGAGCTTCGTCTTCTCGAAGCTGGTCGGCGGCAAGTACACGCGCACGCCCTTCCGCGTCGCCCAGTAGCGGTCCCGGCGGCGCAGGCCTCTCAGCGGAGTCCTGCGCCGCGCCTTCTTGTCGGCGGAAGCATTCCTTCATGACTCTCAGCCTGGTCCTGCAGGCCCTCTTCGCGGGCGTGACGAACGGTATCGTCTACGCGCTCGTCGGCATGGGCCTCTCCGCCATCTTCAAGGGCAGCCGCGTCATCAATGCCATGCAGGGCGAGTTCGCCGTGATCGGCGCCATGACCACCGTGCTGCTGCTGACCAAGACGGGCTGGCCCTATGCCGCCGCCATCGCCGGCGGCGCCGTCGCGGGCGCCCTGGTCGGTGCCTTCATCGAGGTCGCGTTCGTGCGCTACATGGCCAAGAAGAATGCGAGCGAGGACAGCTTCCTGCTGCTGACCATCGGTCTCGCCCTCACCCTGTCGGCCAGCGTGCTGTTCTTCATCGGCCGCGACGGCCACCTGCTGCCGCCGCTCGGCGGCGAGGGCGTGCTGATCATCCTCGACGCCGTCATCCAGTTCCACGCGCTGTGGCTGATCGCCATCGGCATCGGCGCCACCCTGGCGCTGCGCGCCTTCTACCACCGCACCACGATCGGCCTGTCGATGATGGCGGCCTCGATCGACGCCGACGGCGCGGCCACCACCGGCATCAACGTGGCGCGCATGCGCACCTTCACCTTCGTGCTGGGCGGCCTGCTGGGCGCGCTGGGCGGCATCCTGGTGACGCCGCTGATCGGCGTCGACTACCAGCTCGGTCTCAATCTCACGCTCAAGGGCTTCGCCGCCGCCGTGCTGGGCGGGCTGACCAACCCGCTGGGCGCCGCCGTGGGCGGCCTCACGCTGGGGTTGGTCGAGTCGCTGGCCATCATCGGCATCTCGTCGAGCTACAAGGACGTCGTCGCCTTCTCCGTGCTCATCATCATCATGATCCTGATGCCGCAGGGCATCCTCGGCCGTGCCGGCCGCCGGGGAGGCTGAGCCCATGAACCCGCGCACCCTCCTCTGGCTGGCCACGGGCCTCGTCGTCTGGGCCGTGCTGCCCTTCATCGTGCCGCGCTACATGGCCGACCTGCTGGTGTTCACCGGCATCTACACGGTGGCCGGCCTCGGCATCGGCCTGCTGCTGGGCCATTGCGGCATCGTCAACCTGGCACAGGCGACCTTCTATGGGCTCGGCGCCTATGCCAGCGCCTACTGCACCGTCATGATGGGCTTGCCCAGCGTCGTGGGCTTCCTGGTCGGCGCCGTCATCAGCATGGCGCTGGCCTATGTCATCGGCCGCCCGATCCTGCGCCTCACCGGCTACTTCCTGGCGCTGGGCACCCTGGCCCTCAGCGCCATCGCCAGCGCGCTGTTCTTCGAATGGGACTGGCTGACCGGCGGCACCCTGGGCATCGGCGGCATCCCCAAGCTCGACCTGTTCGGCTTCCTGCTCGACCGGCCCTCGCGCTACTACTTCTTCGTCTGGATCGTGGCCTTCGCCTGCATGGCCGTGGCGCGCAACCTGGTCGACAGCCGCACCGGCCTGATGCTGCGGGCCATGCGCGATTCCAGCACCGCGGCGGCGGCCCTTTCTGTCGATCTCCAGGCGCTCCGCACCAGGGTGTTCGTCGTCTGCGCCCTGTTCGGCAGCCTGGCCGGCAGCCTGTTTGCCCACCACGCCTCGTTCGTGAGCACGCAGAGCTTCACCGTCGACCGATCGATCAGCTTCCTGCTGATCCCGGTGATCGGCGGCGCGACCTCGATCCCCGGCATCGTTGTCGGCGCGCTGTTCGTCACCTTCCTGCCCGAGCTGCTGAGCAAGCTGGGCGACATCCACCAGATCCTGTTCGGCCTGGCGCTGGTCGCCGTCGTCGTCCTGATGCCCGAGGGGCTGGTCGGCGCCTTCGGCAAGCTGCGGACCCGGCTCGCCAAGCGGGGCAGCGGCCATGGCTGAGCCCCTCCTCGCCCTCAAGGAGGTCGGCCATTCGTTCGGCGGACTTTCCGTTCTGCGTTCCGTCACCTTCGACGTGCCCGAAGGCGGCATCATCGGTCTCATCGGGCCCAACGGCTCGGGCAAGACCACCTTGTTCAACATCGTGACCGGCTACATCCGCCCGCTCGCCGGCACCGTCACCTATCGCGGCGCCGTGCTGGGGCGCGACACGATCCAGCAGCGCGGCCTGCAGGGGCTCGTGCGCACCTTCCAGACGCCGCAGGTCTTCGAGCAGATGACCGTGCTGGAGAACGTCATGGTCGGCTGCACCAAGCTGACGCGCACCACCATGCTGCAGGACCTGTTGCGCACCCCGGCCGCGCGCGGCCAGATGCGCGAGATCCGCGACCGGGCGGAGGCGGCCTGCGAACGCTTCCACCTCACGGCGTTGCGCGACCTGCCGGCCGCCAGCCTGACTGCGGGCCAGCGCCGCATCCTCGAGATCGCCCGTGCCGTGGCCGGCGAGCCGCGCCTGCTGCTCCTCGACGAGCCCTCCTCGGGCCTCAACGTCCAGGAGATCGACGATCTGCGCGACTGGATCGTCCGGCTGAACCAGGAAGGCATCACCATCCTCCTCGTCTCGCACGACATGGGGCTGATGACCGTCGCCCGCACCGTGCACACGCTCTATTTCGGCGAGATCATCGCCAGCGGCGACATGGCCGCCATCCAGCGCGACCCGCGGGTCCGCGAAGTCTATCTCGGGGTCTGAACCGTGCTGGAAGTGACCTCCGTCTCCGCCGGCTACGGCGCCCTCACCGTCCTGCGCGATGTCTCCCTCAAGGTCGGCGACGGCGAGGCCGTGGCCCTGGTCGGCGCCAACGGCGCGGGCAAGACCACCCTCGTCCGCACCGTCTGCGGCCTGCTGCGCGCCCGCGGCGGCCGCATCGTCAAGAACGGCACCGACATCACCGCCACGCCCGCGCACGACCTGGCCAAACACGGGCTGGCCGTGGTGCTGGAGAACCGGCGACTGTTCGGCGAACTGTCGGTGCGCGAGAACCTGATCCTGGCCGAGACGGTCGGCCGCAAGGTCCGCGGCGCCGACCTGCGCTTCTCGTGGGACGAAGTGACGGACCTGTTCCCGGTCGTGAAGGAACGCATGGCCTCGCCGGTCGAGCTGCTGAGCGGCGGCCAGCAGCAGATGGTGGCGATCGCGCGCGCACTGCTGCTCCAGCCCGATCTGCTGATCATGGACGAGCCCTCGACCGGCCTCGCCCCCAAGGTCGTGAAGGACATCCTGCTGGTCATCAAGGCGCTGCGCGAGCGCGGCATGGGCCTCTTGCTGATCGAGCAGAATGTCGGCATCGCCTCGGAGATCACCGACCGCGCCTATGTCATGTCGGTCGGCAGCATCGTCCACGAGATCGGCCCCGGCGAATGGCAGTCCTTCCTCACCGACGAGCGTCTGGTGAAGGCCTATCTCGGCTGACCCGTCGGCCGCTACTTCCGGCGGATCGCCGGATTGAGCGGCACGGCGCCGCCCGCGGCGCCGCCGGCATCATAGGCGTCGGGCGAGATGAAGCGCCCCGGCCCGGCCTCGACGGTGCGCAGTTTCAGGCCGAGCTTCGCCAGTTCGCTCTCGACCACCGCGGCCTTCAGCACGACCAACCCGCGGCCGCTGCTCTGGATCACGCCATCGCGCTCCGCCTTCATCGCCACCAGCCGGTCGGCGATGGACGCGCACATGCCCAGAGTGAAGGACGCGTTGGCGAGATGCCGCTCCTGGTGGCGGAAGCGCTTGTAGTCGGCCGACACCTTGTAGCGGCCGAGTTCGGCCCGGACAGCGCCGTCGATCAGCTCGGTCAGGTAGTGCGCCACCTCGACATCGGCGGGCAGGCCGAAGAAGACGTAGCGCGCCTCGCCGGCCGCGTTCTTCTCGCGCCAGACGCGGCAATCGCAGAAGGCGGCGATGGCGCCGATGCATTCGTCGATCGGGATGCGCTTCTTGAGATGAGTTTCGTAGACCCGCTCCTCGCACTGGCTCTCGCGAATCTCGACATCGCTCAAGGATAGCTCGTAGCGGTCGAGCAGCTCGGCCACCTTGGCCGCCGCCGCCAGCGCCTCGCCCTCGGTGCAGCCATTGTCGATCGTCTTGGCGCGCAACGCCTGGATGCGGCCCCGGAGCTTGTCGAAGGCCGAAGAGTCTACCGTCGTCACGGCCGCACGACAGGTGGCGAGGGCGGCGTCGCGCGCTTGGCGCGGAAATGACGGTAGAGGGCGAAGGCGACGCCGATCGCCAGGCCCGGCAGAGCCGAGAAAATGCCCATGGACGCCGCGCCCATCTCACAGCCGCCCGAGTCGCCCGGCGTCCCGCAGCTTGGATCGAAGAGGTGTGCGAGGGTCAGCACCGTGATCGTCACGACGATGGGAGTCACGATCAGGCCCAGCAGGCCGAAACCAAGGATCCGTCCGATGAGTCCGGCCATCAGCCGGCCACCCGGCGCGCGGCTTCCTCGAAGCGCTTGCGGCGCATCTCGACTCGCGGGTCGTCCATATCGGGGGCCTTCGGCTCGGGGACCCAGCCGTCGCGGCCGGGCACATAACTGCGATTGGTCTGCAGCGGATTGCGGTTGACCAGAGGTCGCGCATGCATCGGATGGCGCAGGCTGCGCACCTCGTGTTCGATCTCGAACAGCGCCTTGCCGGTGGCCGGCTCGGCGATGTGCTGGAAGCGGTACTGGTGCTGGTTGCTCTCCTCGGTCAGCAGGCCGCGCTCGACCAAGCCCCGATAAGGTCCGGAGAAATTCGCGACATAGACCTGGATGTGATGCCCGTCATAGGCCTCGGTTGCGGCATCGGTTTCGCGGAAGATCAGCTCCTGCCCGATGCCCACCGAGACGTGTGCGGCCGTCCCGGCGCCCGCCCTCTCCACGCGCGCGGCGGTCGAGAAGACCTCGCGATAGAAGCCGGCGATCCCACCGGCCGTCCCGGGCGGCACGTCGAACTCGACATAGGCCATGCCCAGCACCATCCCGTCGAAGCGCGCCGACGGCTCGAGACAGAGGATGCGGTTTCCCCAGGGACAGGTTGTCTCGACATGGTCTTCGCGCTCGGCGAAGGCGAAATGCGTGTCGCCCAGCAGGCCCTTCACCCGGTCGAGCCGTTGCAGCAGCGCCTCGCGGTCGGGGGTCACGAGGCCCACCCGTCCGCGCAGCCGTTGCGCCCGGGCCATCGTCGGCAGGTGGAACTGGCTCCGCCCGACATTGACCCACATATTGTCGATGCCAGTCATCATGTAGGGATCGCGCGTCAAGCCGAGGCCGCTGATGTAGAAGACCGTGGCCAGCCCCTGGTCGGCGACCCCGAGATTGACGTGCTCCAGCGCCACGACGTTGCCCACGTCCTCGGCGCTGCGGTCGTACTGTCTGACACCTGGCTCGTTCATGGCCTGCCCTCCTGCACCGGTCACGAGTATAGGGGCCGGAGGGCGTTCCCGACAGAAGGCAGGCTGAGCGACGCCAAACCTCAGGAGAGGCCAGACGTCAGAGGCCAGACAGGGGCTCCGCGCCGGTGCGCTCGAACGTGAAGTGATCGCGGATGTGCCGGTTGAAGAACTCGCCTTTCGAGAAGGCCGCCTTCATCGCCTCGTAGGTCTCTTCCGGCACGTCGCGATAGCTGTAGCGGCGGCGCGATTGGAAGACGATGTCGAGCGCCCGCCGCCGGCGGTCGTAGTGATAGGAGCGGATGACGGTCGAGGGCATGGACATACAACGCCGGACGCCCCGTCGAGGATGCTCGCGGTCGCGCCTAGCGCGGCCGGCTGATCCGGCGCCACAGGCCGAACAGGCCGACGCCGAAGGCCAGCGCCGCGCCGATGAGGAAGCCGCCGGCATAGCCTCCGGTCAGCGACAGGGCCGCGCTGAACAGCAGCGGCAGGACCAGCGCGCCGGCATCGCCGAAGGCCAGCACGGCGCCCGTGGTCGCGCCGATCCGGCCGACCGGCGACAGCCGCGCCACCTCGGCCAGCAGCACGCCGTGCCAGCTCACGGCGGTGACGCTGAGCGCGGTGGCGATCGTCGCCGCGACCCAGGTCGGCCAGGCGGGATCGATCGAGGCCGTGAGCACCGCGGCGGCAGCCATGCCGATCCCGAGGAAGGCGAGCAGCGTTGCCGGCGGCACGAAACGCGAGGCGAGCCAGCCCCAGCCGATGCGGGCGGGCACCGCCACTACGATGGCGATGGCGAAGACCTGTCCGGCGCGTTCGAGGTCGTAGCCCAGGCCGCGCACCAGGTAGAGCACGAAGAAGCCGGTGAAGAGCGATTGCAGCCCGACGAAGCTGAACATCGCGACACACATCATGCGCAGCGCCGGATCGCGCAGGACGGAAACGACGTTGGCACGGATATCGGCCGGAGAAAGCGGCTGCGCCGGATTGCGATCGGCGTCGAAGCCGGCGCGCAACGGCTGCAGCGCCAGCACGATGAGGAAGCAGCTCAGCGCGATGACCAGCAGCGCCACTCGCCAACCGGCTTCGACCACGAGCACCGGTGCCACCACACCGGCCAGCATCAACCCGACCGGCACGCCGCACTGCTTGATCGAGAAGACCAGCGGCGCCAGGTGACGCGGGGCCAAGCGCCCCAGCAGATGCGAGCTCGACGGTGTCGAGACCGCCTGCCCCAGCCCGCCGATGAACGCCCCCGCCGCAAACAGCGGCAGCCAGCCCGGCGTGGTGACGGCAAGCCCGATGCCCAGCGCCGCCATGCCGACCTGGGTCATACGCACCGCGCCGTAACGCAGGATAAAGCCGCCGCAGCCCAGGGTCGTGAGAAAGGCCGCCACCGAACCGATCGCGAGATAGACGCCGACCAGCGCCGCCTCGATGCCGAGATCGGCCACGATGGCCGCCGCGATCAAGGGAACCGTCGACCGCCCCAGGGTCGCGAAAGTCTGCTGCACCGTCATGGTGCCGAGCGCGACGTAGAGAGGGTTGGCGATGAGGCGACTCCGGCGATGCTTCGATCGAGAGTGCCGTCGCGCCTTCAGAAAGCAAACAGATTGTCGCGGAAATGCGCGTGCGCGTACGCTGTGCGAACCAGGCCGCGCTTCTGCAGCTCCGGCACCAGCCCGTCGGTAATCTCCGAGACGTAACGACGGCTGAGCGGGCCGCTGAACATGAAGCCGTCGCCGCCCACCTGCTCCATTGCCTCCTCCATCACGTCGGCGACGCGCTGCGTCGTTCCGACCACCGGATGCTCGAAGCCGAAGCTGTAGTTGCTCGCGACCTCGCGAAGCGTGCGCCCCTGGGCCAGGAAGCGCTTCAGGGTGCCCTGCTGGCCGTTGGTCGTGAGCTCGGCCAGCGGCGCATCGAGATCGAAGGTCGAGAAGTCGATGTCGGTCAGGCTGCCCATCATGGCGAGCGTCACTTCCGGCGCGGCCTCGCGCTGCGCCTGCCGGCGGCGCACGCGATCCTGCGCCTCGGCGTCGGTCTCACCCAGGGTCGGTGCAACCACGAACAGCACCTTGCAGCTGTCGGGATCACGGCCTTCCGCGGCAAGGCGGTTGCGCATGTCGTCGCGGAACGCCTTCATCTCCGCGACCGTGCCGAGCGCCGCGATCACGATGTCCATGTGCCGCGCGGCGAAGGCCTTGCCCTGCGGCGAGCCGCCGGCCTGCACCAGCACCGGCCGGCCCTGCGGCGGTTGCGCCGTATTGAGCGGTCCGCGCGAGGAGAAGAAGCGTCCCTTGAAGTCGATCGCCCGCACCTTGGCCGGATCGACGAACGTACCGCCCTTCTCGTCCATGACGACGGCGTCGGCGTCCCATGACGACCAGAGCTGCGTCGTCAGCTCGACGAACTCGTCGGCCATCTCGTAGCGCAGGTCGTGTTCGAGATGCGCGTCGAGGCCAAAATTCTGTGCCGCGCGCTCCGCGGTCGAGGTCACGAAGTTGCAGCCGACGCGCCCGTTGGACATCAAATCGAGCGTCGCGATCAGGCGCGCCAGCAGGAACGGCGGATAGAAGCTGGTGGAAATGGTCGGCACGATGCCGAGATGCCTCGTCGCCTGGGCGATCAGCGGGACCAGGGGCAGCGGATCGTTCTTCGGCGCGCGCAGGGCCCGCTTGAGATAGAAATCCATCGAGCCGCCGTAGTTGTCCGGGACGAAGACCGAGTCCTCGAGCAGCAGGCAGTCGAAGCAGGCGCGCTCCAGCGCCTTCGCCAGTTCGATGTGAAGATCGGGCTGCGCCCACTCGCGCGCATCGATGCCCGACCAGGGCTGGTTCCAGCCGTGCACGCCGAAACTGTTGCCGAGAAACCAGCCGAGATGGAACCGCGACGCTGCCAAGAATTTCCTCCGCCCTTGATCCCGGCGGAGATGCAATCGACGGACCAGCTAGGTTCGACGCAGTGAGATGCAATGGGAGCGCGCAACTCGTGTGGCGCCCAAGCTTCCTCAACCTGGCAAGGCTATGAGCGCCGCTGGAGCGGCGCGCTCCGATGAAGCGTCAGACCTTGACCGTCATGTCGACGGTGCGCGCCTTGTGGGCGTAAAGGTCGATCTTGGACCACATGCGAGCGAGAGCCACATCGTCGGCTTCCTTCTCGGTCGCGTAGGGCCCGTGCCATGCGATCGTCTCGAGCACCGGCTTGTTCCAGTTGGCCCGGCGGTCCTCGATCTCATACTCGGCTTCGAACACGAACCACATACCCGGCATCGTCGGCTCCAGTTCCTTACGCGGCTTCCTTGTCCTTGCCCTCGCCCACGCGGGCGGCAAGCGAGGCGGCCATGAATTCGTCGAGGTCGCCGTCGAGCACCTTCTGGGGGTCCGACCGCTCCACGTTGGTCCGCAGGTCCTTTACCATCTGGTAGGGCTGCAACACGTAGGAGCGGATCTGATGGCCCCAGCCGATGTCGGTCTTGCTGGCTTCGGCCTCCAGTCGCTCGGCCTCGCGCTTCTGCAGCTCGACCTCGTAGAGGCGGGCCTTCAGCATCTGGATCGCCTTGGCCCGGTTCTGGTGCTGCGAGCGCTCCTGCTGCACGGCCACGGCGATGCCGGTCGGCAGATGGGTGATGCGCACCGCGGAGTCGGTCTTGTTCACGTGCTGACCGCCCGCACCCGAAGCGCGGTAGGTGTCGACCCTCAGGTCCTTGTCGACCAGCTCGATCTCGATGTTGTCGTCGACCTCGGGATAGACCCAGACCGACGCGAACGAGGTCTGCCGCCGCGCATTGCCGTCGAACGGCGAAATGCGCACCAGCCGGTGGACGCCGCTCTCCGTCTTCAGCCAGCCGTAGGCGTTGGGACCCTCGACCTTGTAGGCGCACGACTTGATGCCGGCCTCTTCGCCCGCGCTCTCCTCGAGCCAGCTCACCTTGTAGCCGCGCCGCTCGGCCCAGCGCGTGTACATGCGCGCCAGCATCTCGGCCCAGTCCTGCGCCTCGGTGCCGCCGGCGCCGGCATTGATCTCGATATAGGCGTTGTTGGCGTCGGCCTCGCCGGAGAGAAGCGTCTCGAGGCGCGCCGCCTTGGCCTCACCCGTGGCCTCGCGCAGCGCCTTCTCGCACTCGGCAATGGTGGCCTCGTCCTTCTCGGCCTCGGCCATCTCGATCAAACCGACATTGTCGTCGACTGCCGCGCGCAGACGCCTGATGGCACCGATCGATGTTTCGAGCTTGGTGCGCTCGCGCATCACCTTCTCGGCTTCCTTCGGATCGTTCCATAGCGCCGGATCCTCGGCGCGCGCGTTCAGTTCGTCGAGACGTACGACCGCACGGTCGTAGTCAAAGACGCCTCCTGAGGAGTTCGAGCGACTCCTCGATCTCGTTCACCATCGCTTGGGCTTCGGCGCGCATTACGGATCCGTTTCGAACTGACTAATAGGTCTCGCCGGTGCCCGAGAGACCCGGACGCCGGGGGCTGCCCGCCTGCTGCGGACCCTGCGTGGGGTCTATAGCGGAATAAGGGGCCGATCCGTCAAGCGGTGTGACCATAAAGCCTTCCGAGCCCGGCTCGGTGCCCGGCTTGAAGACCTCGTCGATCGTGCCGCCCTCGTAGCTGAAGCGGACCATGCGCAGTCCCGGCGGCACGCGGAACGGCGTCGGCGGCTTGCCCTTGAAGATCTCCTTGGCGATCGCCTCGTAGATCGGCGCGGCGTTGCCGCCGCCGGTCTCCTGCCCGCCCAGCGTCCGCGGCTCGTCGAAGCCGATATAGACGCCGATGGTGATGTCGGGCGTCGAGCCCAGGAACCAGTTGTCGTGCGCGTCGTTCGTCGTGCCCGTCTTGCCGGCGATCGGACGGCCGAGCGCAGCCAGGCGGCCGGCGGTGCCGCGGGTCGTGACGCCCTGCATCATGCTGACGACCTGGTAGACCGAGGCCGGGTCATGGAACGGCTTGCGCGAATCGACAAGTTCCGGCGCCGCGGGCGAGTTGCCGCTGCCCGCCGCCTCGCCGCAGCCGCGGCAGGTGCGCGGCTCGTGGCGATAGACGGTCTTGCCGTTGCGGTCCTGCACGCGATCGACCAGCGACGGCGTGATCTCGAGCGCACCGTTCGCCAGCATCGCGTAAGCCATGGTCATGCGCAGCAGCGTCGTCTCGCCGGCGCCCAGCGCCATCGGCAGATAGGCGCCCATGTGATTGGTGACGCCGAACTCCTTGGCGACCTCGACCACGCGCTTCATGCCGACCTGCTGGGCCATGCGCACCGTCATCAGGTTGCGCGACAGTTCGAGGCCGCGGCGGACGGTCGTCGGCCCCAGCATGTCGCCGCCATAGTTCTTCGGCGTCCACAGCGGCTGGCCGTAGCCCGGGTCGTAGACGAACGGCGCATCGAGCACGATCGAGGCCGGCGTGAAGCCCGCATCCATGGCCGCGAGGTAGACGAATGGCTTGAAGGCCGACCCCGGCTGGCGGGCGGCCTGGACCGCGCGATTGAACTGGCTGCGCCCGTAGGACCAACCGCCCGACATGGCCAGCACGCGGCCGGCCTGGGTGTCCATCACAACCACGCCACCCTCGACATTGGGCACCTGGCGCAGCGCGTAGGTGTTGGGCGGATAGGGCTTGGCGTTGGCGCCGGCCGGCTTCTCGACCTTCTCGACGACGATCACGTCGCCCACCGACACGACGTCGCGCGGGCTGCGCGGCGCGCCGCCGACCGTCTGGTTCTGCAGGGTCGGCCGTGCCCAGGTCATCTCGGCGAAGGGCACGGTGCCCTCGCCGCCATCCGGCAGTCCGACCAGTTGCACCGACTGCGCCTCGACCTTGCTGACGACCGCGAGCTGCCACGCGGCCGGACCCGCGAGCGGCCGGCGCTGGACGAGGCGGGCGAATTCCTCCTCCCAGACGCTCATGTCTGGGATTTTGGCATAGGCCCCTCGCCAGCCGTGGCGGCGGTCATAGGCAATCAGCCCATCGCGCAACGCATTGTCGGCGGTGGCCTGGATGGCGGGATCGAGGGTCGTGCTGACGGTCAGGCCGCCCTCGTAGAGGCCCTTCTCGCCATAGGCCGCCATCAGGTTGCGGCGCACTTCCTCGGCGAAGAAATCGGCCTGCGCGACCTCGGTCGTGCTGCGGCGGCGATACTGCAGCTTCTCGGCCTTGGCGGCCTGCTCCTCGGCGGCGGTGATGTAGCCGTCCTCGGCCATGCGATGGAGGACATAGTCACGCCGGGCGTAGGCTTCCTTCTCGTTGCGCACGATGTTGTAGCGGTTCGGCGCCTTCGGCAGGGCCGCGAGATAGGCGATCTCGGACAGTGACAGCTCGTCGAGCGATCGGTCGAAGTAATTGAGAGCGGCCTGGGCCACGCCGTAATTGCCCGCCCCGAGATAGATCTCGTTCAGGTAGAGCTCGAGGATGCGCTCCTTGGAATAGGTCTCCTCGATCCGGAACGCGAGGATGGCCTCCCGGATCTTGCGCGAGAGCGTCGCCTGATTGGTGAGCAGGAAGTTCTTGGCGACCTGCTGGGTGAGACCCGAGGCGCCCTCAGGCCGTTTGCCGGGATTGGCGACGTTGGCCACCATGGCGCGGATGACGCCGATGAAGTCGATGCCGGGATGGGTGAAGAAGCGCTGGTCCTCGGCCGCCACGAAGGCTTCGAGGACACGCTTGGGCATGGCGTCCACGGGCACGAACACGCGCTTCTCACGCGCATACTCGGCCAGCAGCTTGCCGTCCGCGGCGTAGAGCCGGGTGAGTGTCGCCGGCTGGTAGTCGGCAAGCTGCTTGTGGTCGGGCAGCCCATGGCTGAAATGCCAGAACAGGCCTGCAACGGTGCCGGTGCCGACGATGAGAGCGGCGGTGGCGAAAGCCAGACAGATCTTGATGAAGTTGAGCACGGTCACTTTCTACGCGGCGCCCGGAGGGCCTTCAATCTCGCACGGTCGCCCAGACTTATGCCTTTCTTGTGGCGACCACCCCAAAATAGGCGTCCACGGACGCCCGCAGCGCCCGGGCGAGCGCGATCTGGTGCTGGCGGACGGTCAACAGCTTTTCGTCCTGCGGATTGGAGAGATATCCCAGCTCGACCAGTGCGGCGGGAATGTCGGGCGACGTGAGCACGGCGAATCCGGCCTGACGATGGGTGCGCGGCAGCAGCCGGACGCCATTGCGGGCGAAGGTGGCCACGACCGTGTCGGCCAGCCGCCGCGAATCGTTCACCGTGCCGCGCTGGCTCATGGCCACGAGGGTTTGCGCGACATTGTCCGGCTGGTCCGACAGCCTCAGGCCGGAAAGCGCAGCGCCGGCGCGGTTCTCGCGCGCAGCCAATGCCGCCGCTTCACGGTCGGTCGCCTCTTCCGACAGGGTGTAGACGGACGCCCCGCGGACATCCCGGTCGCCGTGCGCGTCGGCGTGCAGCGACAGGAACAGGTCGGCCCTGGCCGCCTGCGCACGGGCGACGCGTTCGCGCAGCGCGACGTAGCTGTCTGTATTGCGCGACAAGAGGACCCGATAGCGATTGCCGGCCAGCAGTTCGCGCTGCAGGTCGCGGGCGATGGCGAGGACGACGCTCTTTTCCCGGGTACCGCGAACGCCCAGCGCCCCCGGATCGCGCCCGCCATGGCCCGGATCCAGGAAGACCAGCTTGGGCTTGGACATCGGGATCGCCGGCGTCGGCTTGGCGACCGACTTTGGCCGCCGCTTGGACGGCGCGGCCAGGGCACCGCGAGCACCCATTCCAAGCACGCTCACGCCGGCCAGAACGGCGAGCAGATGGCGACGACGGAAGTCGGACATGGCAAACGCCAATGAGAAAGAGATGAAAATGATTCGAATATTGTTAAAGCGATACCAGAAGAAGGGCTGTAATATCAATTTATTTCAATAGCTTAAATGATCTAATTCAAGGGACACAATCTTTTGATTGTCGGCCCCTTTCCAACCCCGTATGTTGCGTACGCGAGCAGTCGCCGTCGTTCGTAGCGCGCCTTAGGGTCGCGCTCCGACGGCAGTTTCCGAGCCAGGCCAGGCTCGCGCCTTCGAAATTTGGGGCGCGGCCGGTCTGCGGAGAGACTGTCAGGCAGGCGGTGGCTATCAGGAAACTCGAGGTTGGCAGGACCCAGTCGTGGTCCGGCGGCGCGAAGCTTCCCCGTCTTGGCCGGAGTTGGCCGTTCGACGGGTCGATGACGCGGCGCTCCCCTCGCACGACGGAGGCGGCATGGCCGCCGGTCGCTCGCACCGGTTGGGATCGGACGCCTCGGAGCGAGCCCATGGCAAGGCGTATGCTCATCGATGCAAGTCACCCGGAAGAGACCCGGGTCGTTGTGGTCGATGGAACGAGACTTGAAGAATTCGACTTCGAAACTGCGAGCCGGAAGCCCCTCAAGGGCAACATCTACCTCGCGAAGGTCATTCGCATAGAGCCTTCGCTCCAGGCGGCCTTCGTCGAATATGGCGGGAACCGTCACGGCTTCCTCGCCTTTTCGGAAATCCATCCGGACTACTACCAAATCCCCGTCGCCGACCGCGAACGGCTGATTGCCGAGCAGCATCGCCTGCACGCCGAAGCCGAGGACGAGGAACCGCGCCGGAGAAACCGGATCGATCGCACCGACATCGAAGAAGCGCGCGCCGATATCATCGAAGCCGCGGCGGACGATTTCATCACGGCGGCGGTCCCTGACGAAGCCCCTGCCAACGAGGTCCCTGGCGACGCTCCCGAGCGCGAGCCCGCCGCGGAAGCTGCCGCCAGCGAGGTCGTTACCGCGGAAGCGCCGGCGCCTGAGGCCCCGGCTGTCGAGGCCGCTCCTGCGGCCGAGCCCGCTCCTGCGGCCGAGCCCGCTCCTGCGGCCGAGCCCGCTCCTGCGGCCGAGCCCGCTCCTGCGGCCGAGCCCATCGTCGCCGAAGCCGCGCCCCCCAGCGAACCCGAGCCACAGGCCCAGGCTGCAGAAATCCCGGTCGAGCGGCTCGACGGGCCCGTTCACGTCGAGACGGCCGAAGCACCGGTGTCCGAGCCGGCGGCCGCACCCACCGTCGAAGGCGATACGACCGCTTTCGCCGAGGCTTCGGACCAAGCGCCCGAACAGGCGGCCGAACTCACCGGCGAGGCCTCATCGTCCGAGTCGACCGATCCGGCCGAGGCGCCGCAGCCCGACGTCACGGTCGAGACGCTGGGCGGCGACGAGGTGGTCGAGGAGCGCGAGACGCGCGAGCGTCGCCGCCGCAACCCGATCCGCCAGTACAAGATCCAGGAAGTCATCAAGCGCCGGCAGATCCTGCTGGTGCAGGTCGTCAAGGAAGAGCGCGGCAACAAGGGCGCCGCCCTCACCACCTACCTGTCGCTGGCCGGCCGCTACTGCGTGCTGATGCCGAACGCCGGTCGTGGTGGCGGAATTTCGCGCAAGATCTCCAATCCGTCCGATCGCAAGCGGATGAAGGAGATTCTGGCCGACCTCGAAGTGCCGCAGGGCATGGGCGTCATCCTGCGCACCGCGGGCCTCGAGCGCTCCAACATCGACATCAAGCGGGACTACGAATATCTGTCGCGCCTCTGGGATTCGATCCGCGAGATCACGATGCGCTCGACTGCGCCGGCGCTGATCTACGAGGAAGGCGACCTGATCAAGCGGTCGCTGCGCGACATCTACGACACCGACATCGCGCAGGTCCTCGTCGAGGGCGAGGCTGGCTTCCAGGCCGCCGCCGAGTTCATGCGCCAGCTCGTGCCGCATCAGGCGAACAAGGTCGAACTTTACCGGGAGCCCATTCCCCTCTTCCACCGCTACCAGGTGGAATCGCAGTTCGACGCCATGCATTCGCCGACGGTGCAGCTGCGCAGCGGCGGCTACATCGTGATCAATCCGACCGAGGCGCTGGTCGCCATCGACGTGAATTCGGGCCGTTCGACCAAGGAACGGAACATCGAGGAAACGGCGGTTCGCACCAACATCGAAGCGGCCGAGGAAATCGCCCGCCAGGTCCGCCTGCGCGACCTCGCCGGCCTGATCGTGATCGACTTCATCGACATGGAGGAGACGCGCCACCAGCGTCAGGTCGAGCACAAGGTCAAGGACTCGATGCGCACGGACCGCGCACGCATCCAGATCGGCCGCATATCGGCATTTGGCCTTCTCGAAATGTCGCGCCAGAGGCTGCGTCCCAGTCTGCTGGAGCATTCGACCGAGGTGTGCCCGCACTGCGCCGGCAGCGGCCGGATCCGCTCGCTCGAGTCTGCCGCCCTCCACGCGCTGCGTGCGATCGAGGAAGAAGGCGTGCGCCGCCGGTCCAGCGAGATCGCCGTCAGCGTCCCGCCGAACGTCGCGCTCTATCTGCTCAACCAGAAGCGCCATTCGCTGTCCGAGATCGAGCATCGCTACGGCTTCACCGTGATCATCGAAGCCGACGACGAACTGCATGCCGCCGATTGCGAGATCGAGCGCGTGCGCTCGCGCCGCGAGGATCATCGCAGCGTCGACCGTCCCGTCCCCGAACTGGCGCGTGCCAGCTACGATGAGACGTCGGGCGACGAGGTGTCGAGCGACGAAGCCGACCGCGGCGAGGCCGTCGAGGGCGAGGATCGCGGCGAGCGTGACGAAGAGCGCAGCGCCGGCGAGGAAGGTGACGGCCGCAGCCGTCGTCGTCGGCGGCGCCGCCGGCGCGGCGGCTCGCGCGAGGACGGAGACGACTCCGATCGTCGCCGGGAGACCGCCGGAGAGACCCGCGAGGGCGAGGAGCCCTCCTCAGACGAACCACGCCTCAACGGCGCGGCCGAGGGCGACGAGCACAACGGCCAGGACGCGGAGCGGGATGTCGCCCGCGCCGACGACGAGAGCGCCGACAATGCCGACGGTGAGAGGCCGGAAGGCGAGGCCAACGGCGACGACCGCGGCGGCAGCCGCCGCCGTCGGGGCCGCCGGGGCGGACGCCGCCGGCGCCGCGACAACGAGGACGGTGAGCCGATGCAGGGCGAAGGCCAGGCATCCGCCATGGAAACCGATGGAGGAGAAGCCGACGGGCAGGACGAGGCACGGGCCTCGAACGGCCACGACACGGCCGAACCCGATCGCAGCCAGGAGCCTCCGGTTTCGCCGCCGGTGCCGATGGAAGCCCTGCCTGACGAGCATATGCCGGTCGAGCGTGCGCCCTACGATCCGGGCCCGCCGGTGAACGTGGAAGCGGCGCCGCCGCCTCCGCCGGCACCTGAAATGAGCGCCGAGCCCGTGGTCGCATCGGCCCCGCAGCCGATGCCCGTTCCCGAGCCGGAACCCGCGCCTGCGCCGCCGCCGGTCCCCGTGATCGACGCGCCGCCCGAGAAGCCCAAGCGCGGCTGGTGGCGCCGCTAGGAAAGACGCACACCATGCGTCGCCGCTCCCTGATCGCCGGCGCAACAGCGCTCTCGCTCGGTGGCGCGGCGAAGGCAGATACGTTCCCGAACGGCCCGATTCGTATCATCGTGCCGTTCGGCCCAGGGTCGGCGACCGATCAGAGCGCACGCAACGTCGCCGACGGCCTCAACAAGGCCTTCGGCGTGCCGGCCGTCGTCGAGAACAAGCCCGGCGCCAACGGCGCGATCGCGGCCGAAGTCGCGGCCAAGGCCAAGCCTGATGGCCAGACGATCTTCGTCTGCTCCAACACCGCGGCGGCGTCGAACGTCGCGCTGATGAAGTCCCTGCCCTACGATCCGCTGAAGGATTTCGACCCGGTCACGATCATCGGCCGCGCGCCGGTATTCATGATCCTCAATGCCAAGGTCGAGGCGAGGACGGCGGCCGAGTTCGTGGCGCTGTGCAAGCGCCAGCCGGGCCGCATCAACTTCGGCTCGGGCAGCGCCTCGACCCGCATCTCGGGCGAGCTGCTCAAGGCCAAGGCAGGCATCGACATGGTCCACGTCCCCTACAAGAGCACGCCGGCGGCGCTCCAGGACACGATCGCCGGCCACGTCCAGATGTGCTTCGCCGACCCGGTGACCAGCCTGCCCCAGGTCAAGGCGGGCACCGTGCGTTGCCTCGGCGTCGGCAGCCGTGGCCGCTACAGGCTCACGCCGGACATCCCGACCCTGATCGAGCAGGGCATTCCCGACTTCGAGTTGATGACCTGGACCGGCATCCTCATGCCGCGCGGCGTGCCCCAGCCGGTCATGGGGAAGCTCCGCGAAGCCATGCTCCGGGCCATCACCGATCCCCTCTACGTCGAGCGCCAGGCGCAGGGCGGGTCGGAAATCGCGCCCTGCTCCCCCGACGAAATGCGCCGCATCATGATCGCCGAGATCGAACTCTATCGCGAGATGATGAAGATCGCCGGCATCGAGCCGGAATAAGACAGTGGCCAGGACGCCGGCTCGTCCCGCCCTTTGCACGCGTTATATTTAATTATATATCGATAGTCGTACATCGACAGGCACACGTTGAGAGCAATCCAGAGGGTCGAACCATGCAGCATGCGAAGCATTTCTACATCGACGGCAATTGGGTGGACCCGATCGTGCCCGCCCTGCTCGACGTCATCGATCCGTCGACCGAGGAGGCCTACGTCCAGATCTCGGTCGGCAGCGCCGCCGACGTCGATCGTGCCGTGGCTGCCGCCAAGGCCGCCTTCCCGTCGTTCGCCCGCACCAGCCGCAAGGAGCGCCTCGACCTGCTGCGCGCCATCCTGGCCGAGTACAACAAGCGCCGGAACGATGTCGGCGACGCCATCTCGCGCGAGATGGGCGCGCCGCTCGAGTTCGCCCGCACCATCCAGGCGGGCCGTGGCACGGCGCATCTCGAGCGCATGATCTCGGTCCTCGAAACCTATCCGTTCGAGACGGTGGAAGGCACGACATTGATTGCGCGCGAGCCGATCGGCGTCTGTGGCCTCATCACGCCATGGAACTGGCCAACCAACCAGATCGCCTGCAAGGTCCTGCCGGCGCTGGCCGCCGGCTGCACCATGGTGCTGAAGCCGTCGGAAGAGGCACCGATCGACGCCCTCGTCTGGACCGAGATCATGCACGCCGCCGGCACGCCCAAGGGCGTCTACAACATGGTCCAGGGCGCCGGCTCCGTGGTCGGCGAGGCGATGTCGAGCCATCCCGACATCGACATGATGTCGTTCACCGGCTCGACCCGCGCCGGCATCCGCGTGGCCCAGGCGGCCGCCGTCACGGTCAAGCGCGTCGCCCAGGAACTGGGCGGCAAATCGGCCAACGTCCTGCTGCCCGACGTCGACTTCCAGATGGCCGTCACCAAGGGCATCAACAGCATGATGGTGAACTCGGGCCAGTCCTGCACGGCGCCCAGCCGCATGTTCGTGCCGCAGGACCGCCACGACGAGGTGAAGCGGATCGCCAAGGCGGCAGCCGAGAAGTTCGTGGTCGGCAATCCGCAGGACCCGACCACCAGGCTCGGTCCCGTGGTCAATGAATCCCAGTTCAACAAGATCCAGGGCCTGATCCAGAAGGGCATCGAGGAGGGCGCGGAACTGGTGACCGGCGGCCCCGGCCGTCCGGAGAACCTGAACCGCGGCTACTATGTGCGGCCGACCGTGTTCGCGGGCGTCACCAACGACATGACGATCGCGCGCGAGGAGATCTTCGGGCCGGTCATCTGCATCCTCCCCTACAAGGACGAGGAAGAGGTCATCCGTCTCGCCAACGACACGATCTACGGCCTCGCCGCCTACGTGCAGGGCACCGATCTCGAGCATGCCCGCAAGGTCGCCGCGCAGATGCGCGCGGGCAACGTCCACGTGAACTATCCGATGGGCGACACGGCGGCGCCGTTCGGCGGCTACAAGCAGTCGGGTAATGGCCGCGAGTACGGCAAGTGGGGCCTCGAGGAGTTCCTCGAGACCAAGGCGGTCATCGGCTACAAGGCCGCCTGACGCTTCAACCTCGATCGCGCGGCCGGCGCGGGTGCACGCGCCGGCCGCTCGGCAGCGCCCAGCGGTCGCACCGCCTGTCGCTGGCATCCAGGACGCGACACCGCCATACTTCGCTCATGCAGCATACCGAACGCCAGACCCCGTCCGTCGACATCGCAATCGTCGGCGGCGGCGCCAGCGGCGTGCTGCTGGCCGCCCAGCTCGTGCGCAAGAGCAAGCTCCGCGTTGCCCTGATCGATCGCAGCGACATTCCCGGCCTCGGGGTGGCCTACTCGACACGCTGTCGGGGTCACCTCCTGAACGTGCGCGCCAGCGACATGACGGCGCTCGACGATGAGCCCGATCATTTCGTGAAGTGGCTGGCACGGGACGGCGGCGCTTTGGGCCCCACGGACTTCGTGCCCCGTGCCGACTACGGGCGGTACCTCCAGGATCTGCTGGCCCAGTCGCTGGAACGCGCGCCAGGCCGGCTGCAGATCGTCATCGGGGACGTCACCGCCGTTCGCGAGAGGCCCGACGGCGTCTCGCTCGACATTTCCGGGCAGGACGTCCCGTTGTTCGCCCGCAGGGCCGTCCTGGCGACCGGGCATCGCCCGCCCTCGAAGGATTCCGGCGCCTATCACGGCAATCCGTGGCGCGAAGAGGCCGTCGCGGGCCTTGCCCCCGATGCGTCCATCCTCCTGATCGGCACCAGCCTGACGATGATCGACGTGCTGATCTCGCTGATGGAGCACGGCCACAAGGGGCCGATCGTCGCCCTGTCCCGGCGCGGGCTGGTGCCGCATCACCATCCGCCGGCGCCGATCCCCACGCCCGACGCCGACACGCGCGATCTCTTCACCGGCAGCCTGTCGCAACGCACCGCCCGGTTCCGCGCCAAGCTGCGGGCCGGCCTGGGCTGGCCGGGCCTCATGCAGCTCCTGCGGCCGCACAACAACGAACTCTGGCACGGGCTCGACCTCGATCAGCGGCGGCGCTTCCTGCGCCATCTGCGTCCATGGTGGGACATCCATCGCCATCGCGTCGCGCCGCACATCGGCGAACAGATCGATGCCGCCAGGGCAAGCGGTCAGCTCTCGATCGTCTCGGGGCGCATCGAGATCAGCCGCACGACGGACGACAAGGTCGACGTCACCATCATCCGTCGCGGCTCGACCGAGCGGGAGCCGCGCAGCTTCGACCGGGTCGTCGACTGCCGCGGCCCGCGCAACGAGGTCGACGTCCGCCTGCCCCTCCACGCGCAATTGGTGAAGGACGGTCTGCTGCGACCCGATCCACTCAACCAGGGCCTCGACATTGCCGAGGACGAAGCGCTGATCTCCCAGGCGGGCATCCCCTCGAAGCACCTCTTCGTTCTCGGACCGCCGACGCGTGGGCGCTACACCGAGATCGTGGCGATCCCCGACATCCGGATCCAGGCCGCAGACATCGCCGACCAGCTCGTCGCACAGCTGCGCGAGCCGTCTGGTCTTGCTACCAGTCCCGCCGCATAATTCCCGGATGGGACGCCGACCAGCCAAAGCCGCGGCCAAGCCGGCCGACAAGACTTCCTTGCACCTGCGGATCGATTTCGGCGGCGACCGCTCGATCGGCCCCGGCAAGGTCCGCCTGCTCGAGCTGATCAACGAGACCGGATCGATCTCCGCCGCGGGTCGTGCGCTGGCCATGTCCTATCGCCAGGCCTGGCTGCTGGTCGACGAGATGAACCAGATGTTCCGCGAGCCCGTGGTGACCGCCCAGACCGGCGGCGGTGGCGGTGGCGGCACGTCGGTCACGGAAACCGGCAACGACATCGTCCGCCTCTATCGCGAGATGGAGCGGCGGGCCTACGGCGCCTCCTCGCCGGAAATCCGCTCGCTGGCCCGCCTGCTCACCCCGCCCGACACCAAGCTCCACTAGAATTCCCGGCGACGTCCGCCTGGCGGGCGGCTTGCGTCATCGTGCGTTATATCTTAATGGATATAGCGTCATTCACGGCAGCGAGGGGTCGGTCATGGAGATCGTCGGCAAGGGTTTGACGGACTGTCAGGTGGACCCGACGGGCGTTTCGTTCCGCCTCGGCTTCGAAGGCGTCGACGGCCAGCCGGCCTCGGTAATTCTGCCGGTCGATTGCCTGCGCGCGCTCCTGATGACCCTGCCCCATGTGATCGAGAAGGCGCTGAAGGCCCGCTACAAGGACGATACGCTGAAGGTCGTCTATCCGATGGGCGGCTTCTCGCTCGAGGCTGCCGCCGGCAGCACCAGCACCATCCTGACGATGAACACGCCCGACGGGTTCAAGGTCTCCTTCGCCCTGACACCAGAGGATGCCGGCGGGCTGGCGACTTCGCTGGTGGGGATCGACTTCGCTCAGCCGCGCGCAACCTTCAACTAGAGGCCCTCAGTTGATGAGGGACGGAGAGCCGCGGATCGATTTTGGCCAGGCCGCAGAGGTCACCGGCGAATTGCTCGCGCAGGACAACGCCGTGATGCTCACCTTGCTCGGCCATGATGGCAGGCGTTCCACCCTGACCATCCCGGCCGCGGACCTGCAGCGGCTGGTGCCGCTCCTCCTCCTGCTGGGCCGTGCCCTGCCCCAGCATGAGTTGTCCGATCCCGCCAAGCTCTCGCTGGTGCCGACCGATTCGCTGAGCGTCGGCGGCCTGCCGGGGGGCGAAACGCTGCTCGCCGTCGCAGTTGGTCCCGCCACGGTCGGATTCTCCCTGCCCGCCTCGGCCGCCGAGAAGCTGGGACGGTCCCTGCTCCTCGTCGGCAACGACGCGGCCGGGGCTACTTCAATACAGTGAAGCCCTGCTTCTCGAAGAACGGCTGGGCCGCCGGTGTCTTCAGGAAGTCGACGAAGGCCTGTGCATCCGGATTGCTCGAACTGGCCAGCAGCGCCATCGGATAGATGATGGCCGGATGCGAAGCGGCCGGGAAAGCGCCGACGATGCGGACGGCCGGATCGGAGGCCGCGTCGGTCTTGTAGACGATGCCCAGCGGCGCCTCGCCGCGCGAGACCAGGGTCAGCGCCATGCGGACGTTCTCGGCCTGGGCCACGCGGTCGGAGACCGACGGCCAGACGCCGAGAAATTCCAGCGCCGCCTTGCCATACTTGCCGGCCGGCACCGCATCGACATTGGCCATGGCAAGGCGGCCGTCATTGCCCAGCGCGCCACGCAGGTTGAATCCCTTGTCGATCTTGAGATCGATCCGCGAGGCCTTCCCGGCGATCAGGACGATCTCGTTGCCGAGGAAGTTCGAGCGGCTGGCCGGCTTGATGAGCTTGCGCTCCGCGACATAGTCCATCCACGGCACGTCGGCCGAGATGAAGAGGTCGGCCGGAATGCCGCCCTCGATCTGCCGGGCCAGCGCAGAGCTGGCGGCATAGGAAATCCTGGTGGTCTTGCCGGTCTGCCTGGTCCAGGCGGCCGAGGCCTCGTCCAGCGCGTTCTTGAGGCTGGCGGCGGCGAGGATGACGACATACTTGCCCTGCGCCGCTGCCTTGTGGGCGAACCCGCCCGAACCCATGACCAAGGCAGCTGCCGCAAGAGCCGACGTGAATGCCCGACGAGTACCCAGCATGAAACCCTCCACTTCCAGACCGGCTCGATATATCTCATTGAATATATCGATCTTCCAGAGGATTCACATTTTATCCATGCGGGAGGCCTACGTTGTTTCCGAATGAATATAAAGGGGCGGCCATGCCGAAGCGGCCGGCCGGATCGATGGTGAGCGGCAGCCGCTCACCGCGCTCGGGCGCCGGTGCGCCTGAACAGCGGTGTCGTCGACGCCTTCATCAGGTCCGCCCTCCCGGCAACCCGCAGATCGTTGCCGACGTGGTTTACCCCCCGAATCCGATCGGCGAGGTCTTCGGCATGGTGGCGGGCATCGCGGCTGTCGACGGTGCCGCTCAATGTCACGTCCCCGTCCCTCACCAGTACCTCCACGCGGCTCGCGTCGACATGCGGATCGTCGGTCAGCAGGTCGCACAGGTCCTCGCGGATACGCCCATCCGATCGCGCGTAGCCTTTCGGTCCTCGGCCGCGATGGTTCCCGTCAGGAGGGAGATCATGGGCAGCCGAGTCGAAGACCCGGCGACTCTGCCAGCTGGCGCCGTAGCCGCTGTTGAAGCGGTCACCGCCGCGATAGACATGGTCAGGGTCGTAATACTCCCGGTGCCGATCGGCGCCGGGATCTGAATCACGGTCGCGGCCATAGGCCTGCTTCGCGTCGCGCCGAGGGTCATGGCGTGCCATTCCCACCTCCATTCATTCCGATTCGAGACCTCGGAGAATGAATGGCGCGCGGCCGCCGGGGTTGCCTCCGGCGGCTATTCCACCCTGCTTGCCCTTGGCAGAGGCGAACCGGGCCGCCTCAGGCGGCGTAGCGGCTTTCGCTCAGCGCCGGCCACAGCTCGTCCTTGCCGGCTCTGGCGAAGGATTCGCCGATCTTCTCGCCCCAGAAGGTTTCGCTGCCGAAGTCGCGGCGCCACACCCAGAGCCTGCGCGTATAGTGATGCAGGATGTGCTCATGGGTGAAGCCCATCGCCCCCATCGACTGGTGCGAGAGGGCCGCGATCCGGTGCGCGAAGTCGGAGCACTGGGTCTTGGCGGCGGCGATCGAGAAGCTGCCCCCCTTCTCCAGCCCGCCCTCGTCGGCATCGCGCGACGCGGACTCCGCCGAGGCGATGGTTGCAGCGACGTAGCTCGCCAGCTCGGCCAGCATGTGCTGGATCGCCTGGAAGGTGGAGATGGGACGCCCGAACTGGACGCGCTGCTTGCAGTATTCCGTGGCTGTCACCAGCACCTTGTCCGCGGCGCCCGCCATCTGCATGGCGCGGGCGAGTGCCGCGAGTTCGAGCGCGCGCCCGGCGCTGACCGGCGAGGCGCCGGAGAATTCCGGCGTCGCGCCGTCGAAGGTCACGGTGCCGTAGGGCTCGCCGGCATGGCTGGGCGCATCCTCGATCGCGACCGCGTCGCGCGGCACGACGACGAGCGTCGACTTGCCGCCCGCCGTCACGATCGCGACGAAGCGTTCGGCAACGCCCGCGAAGGGTACGCGCGCGACCTTGCCCGAGACGCGGTTGCCCTGGAGCGACAGCTCGCCCAGAGCGACCGTCGACGGGCCGCCGGCAGGCTTGCCGCCCGCAGCCGCGACCAGCAGGTTGGCGAGCGCGGTCTCGGCGACCGGCACCGGCACGGCATACTCGCCAGCGACACGCAGAAGCGCCATCAGGTCGGCCAACGTTCCGCCCACACCGTCCTGTTCTTCGGGCACGGCGATCAGCGGCAGCCCCATCTCCTCGATCTCCCTCCAGAGATCGGCGGGCCAAACGCCCTTCTCGACGCCGTTCACGATGTCCTTGCCGGCGCGCTCGGCGAAGAAGCGGCTGGCGGTCTCCAGCAGCATGTCACGGGTATCGCGGTCCATGATCTTTCTCCTTCAGCGCAGTCCGAGGCCGCGGGCGACGATGCCGCGCAGGACCTGGGTGGTGCCGCCCTGGATGGTGTAGCTCGGCGCCATCATCGAAGCGTATTGCGCGACGTCGAGGAAGTCGGCGAGATCGTCCTCGGTCGTGGCGTCGGATTCCGCCAGCGTGCGCGCGATCTCCGGCAGGTCCTGCTGGTAGATCGTGCCGAGATCCTTCACGAGCGACGCCTCGATGGCGGGCGACTTGCCGCCCTGCATCATACCGGCAACGGCGGTCGACATCTGCCGCAGGGTCCACAGGCGCGCGATCAGGCGGCCCAGGATGGCGTTCGCACGCTTGGACGGCTGGCGGCCGAGCACCCGTACCAGTTCACGCAGCACGTAGACGTTCTGCATGAAGCGTTCGGGACCGGAGCGCTCGAAAGCCAGCTCGCTCGTGACCTGCAGCCAGCCGTCGCCCTCGTTGCCGATCAGGCAATCCTCGGGGATGAAGGCGTCGGAGAAGGTCACCTCGTTCCAGTCATGCCGGCCGGCGAGATTGATGATCGGCCGGATGGTGACGCCCGGGGTCTTGAGGTCGACCAGAAGCTGGCTCAGCCCCTTGTGGCGGTCGCCATGCTGTCCCGAGGTGCGCACCAGCGTGATGCAGTAGTGGTTGCGATGCGCGCCGGACGTCCAGACCTTGGTGCCGTTGACGCGGAAGCCGCCCGGCACCGGCTCGGCGCGGGTGCGCACGGAGGCCAGATCGGAGCCGGAATCGGGCTCGCTCATGCCGATGCTGAAGTAACATTCGCCGCGCACGATGCGCGGCAGGATGGCCTGCCGCTGCTGTTCCGTGCCGAATTTCAGCAGAAGCGGTCCCGACTGGCGATCGGCGACCCAGTGCGAACCAGCCGGTGCACTGTTTCCGAGAAGCTCCTCGGTCACGACCAGGCGGTCGAGGAAGGAGCGCTCGGCGCCGCCATACTGTTTGGGCCAGGTGATACCGAGCCAGCCCTTGGCGCCCAGCGCCCGGCTGAACTCGGGCGACGGCGTGTTCCAGCTGGCGAAGCGGTCTTCCGACTGGATATTGGGCAGCGTCTCTTTGAGGAACGCGCGAACCTCCCCGCGCAAAGCCTCGGCCTCGGCGGGGAGATGGAATGGCGGGAACTCGAGCTTGGGAATGGACATCATCATCTCGACGGTTGGATGCCTCATCTCTGTCGGCTAATCCTGTGCCGCGCAACCCGTGAGTTTCGAGGGTCGAATGCCCCGCCGTCCACCACGCCTGCCGCCGCTCTTGGCGGAATTCGACGATGACGAACGCGACGCCGTCCTGGCCGCCAACCGTGCCTTCTACAAAGCCTTCAACGATCGCGACGCCGCGGCCATGGATCAGATCTGGGCCCCTACGGGCTCCGTCATCTGCCTGCATCCGGGCCAGGCTCCCCTCCACGATCGGGCGGAGATCATGGCGAGTTGGCGTGCCATCATGAAGCACCCCGAGGCGCCGCGCGTGCGCTGCACGGAGGAATGGGTCGTCGGCCGGCCGGGCCTTGCCCTCGTCATCTGCCGCGAGATCTTGCCCAATGGCCAGCTCATGGCGAGCAACCTCTATGTGCGCCTGGCCGACGGCTGGCACATGGCAAGCCACCATTCCGGCCCCGTGCCGCCGGTCGCGACCGACCGCGCCACGTCAACCGCCTCAGCGGCGCCGGTGCGGGACCGGCGCAGGCTGCACTAGGCTGTGGTGACAAATCCTATTTGAGCCAAAGCATGATGCTTGCGAGTTTTACGAAGCCGAGGAAGTTGGCGGCGAGCTTGTCGTAGCGGGTTGCG